>NZ_WMID02000031.1 GCF_009711165.2 Flavobacterium sp. MC2016-06
ATTGACTCCAAACGGAAAAACAGATCGTAAAGCCTTACCGGGTATCTCAGGCGAAGATTTGATCAGACGTGAATATGTGGCACCAACAACAGCAATAGAAATTGGACTGGCTAAGATCTGGGAAGAAGTTTTAAATGTTGAAAAACTTGGAATTCACGATGATTTTTTTGAACTGGGAGGACATAGTATAAAATTAGGAAAACTAATTAATACCTATCAAAAGAAGTTTGATGTAAAATTAAGCTTTAGTCAATTGTTCAAGAATACGTCTTTAATCTCTCATGCAGGTTTAATTTCTAAATCAGGGAAATTAAAATATAAAGAAATAGAGAAAGTTGCAATTTCTAAAAGTTATCCTTTATCAGATGCGCAACGCAGATTATGGGTTTTGAGCCAATTTGAACAAAATTCAATTGCTTACAACATGCCTTCGTATCATGTGTTAGAAGGAGGATATGATATCGATAACTTAAAAAAGGCCATTGATGCTACAATAGACAGACATGAAATTTTAAGAACTGTATTTAGAGAAAATGAATCGGGAGAGATTCAACAATGGATTTTAAATAGAGAAGCGATTAATTTTAAGATTGATTATTGTGACTTTAGTACTTCAGATAATAAACAATTAAGTATTAAAGAATATATTCAAAAAGATTCAAAAGTAGCATTCGATTTAGAAAATGGTCCATTATTAAGAGCTTCTTTACTTCAGTTATCTGAGAATAATTTTGTTTTTTATTACAATATGCATCACATCATAAGCGATGGATGGTCAATGGATATATTGACCAAAGATGTGTTGGCGTATTATAAATTCTATACAAACAGCACTACACCAAACTTACCGGAATTAAGAATTCAATACAAGGATTATTCTGTATGGCAGTTAAATCAATTAAAAGAAACTTCTCATAAGGCACATCAATTATTTTGGTTAGATAAACTTTCAGGAGAGTTACCGGTAATTGACTTACCATCGACAAAAAAACGTCCGGTAGTAAAAACCAATAATGGTGAACGTCTAGGAACTTATCTGTCAAAAAATATATCTCATGATTTAAAAACTTTTTGTCAGGAAAAAGGAGGTAGTTTATTTATGGGACTTGTGGCATCATTAAATGCTTTGTTTTACAGATATACTTCTCAGGAAGATTTTATAATAGGAAGCCCAGTTGCCGGAAGAGATCATATAGATCTTGAAAATCAAATTGGTTTTTATTTGAATATGATTCCATTGAGAAACAAAATTAATCCTGAAAATGATTTTGATGCATTATTCGAAGATGTAAAGTCAGTCGTATTAGATACTTACGAACATAAACAATATCCGTTTGATCGTTTGGTAGAAGATTTAGAATTGCAAAGAGACATGGGCAGAAGTGCTATTTTCGATGTAGTTATAATGCTTCAAAATGTTGGAGAAAAAACGACAAACTCAAACGTGTCGGAAGAATTCACCAATACAATTTCTTCTTTGGGAAAATCAGTTTCTAAGTTTGATATTGAAATTAATTTTGAAGAAGTAGGAGATTTAATTTCCTTCCAGATTAATTATAATACAGATGTTTATGATAATGATATAATCATAGGATTTATGAAGCATTACATAGAAATTCTTAAAGCTGTGCTTCAATCACCTGCCGAACCAATATATAAAGTCGATTACTTGTCAGCAATCGAAAAGAAACAGGTTTTAGAGGATTTTAACAGCAACAAAAGAGAGGTTTCTAAAGCGTTAACCATAGTAGATTTGTTTGCTAACCAAGTAAAAGAAAATCCTGATAATACAGCTCTTGTATTTAAAAATAAAAAATTAAGCTACAAAGAGTTAGATGAGGTTTCAGACCAATTGTCCTACTACTTATTATCAGCATACAATATACAAATCGAAGATTTTATTGGTGTAAAGCTAGAAAGAAACGAATGGTTAGTTATTGCACTTCTTTCGGTATTAAAAACGGGAGCAGCTTATGTACCTATTGATCCTGCATATCCTGTAGAAAGGATGAAATACATTGAAAAAGATGCCAATTGTAAAATTGTTATTGATCAGGAATTATTAGAGGCTTTTGAGAGAACTGACATAAAAAATGAACCTTTTAAAATAGCTCTAACGCCAGAAAATTTAGCGTACGTTATTTATACATCAGGTTCTACAGGAATGCCAAAAGGAGTAATGATAGAGCACAGAAATGCGGTTTCATTCTTAAGCAATTTAGATTTCGAACTAGGATTTAAAGGTTATAACATTGTAGCAGGAACAACGAATGTAGTTTTTGATATATCATTTCTTGAAATATTCGGGACCTTATGCAGCGGTAGAAAACTGATATTCTTTTCGTCAGAAGAATTGATGTCTCCAGAATTATTCATGGATACTTTACACGATAATAAAATAGAAGTATTACAAGTAACACCATCAAGATTTAGTCAAATATCTGAAGTTTTTGCATCAAATCCTTCTCCATATTTAAAACAGCTTTTAATGGGTGGAGAGCCGTTTCCAAGAACAGTTTACGATAACCTAAACAAGTATTCTGATCTTAATATAACAAACGTATACGGACCTACAGAAACTACAATATGGAGTACAAGTTTAGATATCAATTCAAGTAAATACTTAAGTATAGGTAAGCCAATGGCAAACGAAAACGTACTTATTTTATCTAATAAGCTACAAATTCAGCCAATAGGAGTAGTGGGAGAATTATACATTTCAGGCGATGGTCTGGCAAGAGGATATCTTAATAAAGAACAGCTAACGAACGAAAAATTTATCGAAAACCCTTATAACAAAGGAACTAAGATATACGGAACCGGAGATTTAGCCAGATGGAGACTCGACGGAAATATTGAGTACGCAGAAAGAAAAGATGATCAGGTAAAAATTAGAGGACATCGTATAGAACTTGGAGAAATTGAAAATGTATTACTTCAGCAAAAAGAAATTGAACAGGCTATAGTTCTGGTTAAAGAGAAAGAGGGAGAAAAATTTATTATTTCTTACTTGGTTGGTCACGATATGGACATTGAAGCCATTCGTATGAAACTTGCCGAATTTTTACCAAGCTATATGTTACCAAGTTATTTTGTGATTTTGGATAAAATGCCTTTGAACTCAAGCGGAAAAACAGATAAAAAAGCATTATTAGCGATTGATAAAATGGAAACATCTTCAAAAAACTATGTTGCTCCTCGTACCAAAGAAGAGAAAATAGTGATATCGATTTGTGAGAAGTTGTTGAAAAAAGAAAATATCAGCATTAATGAAAATTTTTACAACATTGGCGGAGATTCATTAAAAATAATACAATTAATGAACCAATTGAATCGTGAAGGATATGCGATAAAAGTCGAACAAGTTTTTAAAACACCAGATTTTGAAGCTTTAGCTAAAGTCATAACACTTAGAAAAAACAGTATTGAATTAGATCTGACTGAAGATGCAATTTTTAATTCGGAACTGGATATCGCAAATGAGAAGATAAATTGGAAGATAGGTGATAAAGTGCAGATATCTGAAAATCAAAAGTATGTGATGAAACTTAAGAATTCTGAAGGTTTTATAGGTCCATTTAAGATACAAAAATCTGGTACAGAATACATCGAGTCGCAATTGCGTGAGTTTTTGAATAATTTTCCGGATCTGAATATTGAATTTGTAAAAGAGGGAGATTTTATTTATCAAAAACGAGTGTCTTATCAGGATTTAAAAATCGCGGTTAGTTCACAGGATTTAGATTTTAGTAATACCGTTAATATTTCACAAGCAATAGCAAATGAAATTCCATTAAAACCATACGATTTTTTCGAAGGAGAACTTATCCGATTATTTGTCTTTAATGATATAAATGAGAGCAACGAATCTTACATACATATTGCAATTAGTCACATAATAGCAGATATGTATACGTGTAATGTTTTGCAGCAGGAGTTAAAGAATTTCATGGGTAAAAACAAAATTTTAAAGAACCAATATCCAGCTTCTGGTTTTGATTTTGCTTTATGGCAACAAAAATATTTAATATCTGAAACAGGACTAAAAGATCGATTTTTCTGGATTAATGATTTAAAAAAATCAAACCTTGAATTATTGTCAAATCAAAAATCATATAAATTAAAAAAGCATGATTATACAAGTGAAAGTAAAAAAGTACTGCATACTACACAGAAAATAGTAGTTACGGGACAAAAATTTGAGCAAATTAAACAATTGGCACAAAACTTAAATATTCCATTATCTGGATTATTTATGGGATTTCACCAGTATTTAATCCAAGAATGTTTTAAAGAGCAATTTCATTTTCAATTAATCACAGTTTCCGGACGAGAAAGTATCGTTGATGAATTTGATACTTCAGAAGTTCTAGGTGCTTTCAACAATGTTATACCATTGAGATTAATTTCTAATGCAAATGATTCGTTTTATGATTTGTTTCAAAACGTGTATTTGAATTACCTAAATGCAAGAATGCATCAGATAATACCATACGAAACAATTAGAGAAGACTTTTTTGTCGAAACAAAAATTGATATGGATTTATGTAGAATGGCAGGGGTGAATTTTCACGAAATACAAGGAACTTTTGAAGAAAACAAAACAAATAAATTAATTCTGGGAACCCAAATCTTATCAAGTGAACATCCCCTAGATATCATCTGTAAAGTGAGAGATAACGGAATTGAAATTGGTCTTGTTTATCAACAAAATGATGGAGTTGCCTTTCGATTAGATTCTCTTTTAGAGAACGTCATTGACAAGATAAGCACCATAAAATAAACTTTTTAATTAAATGCAGTTCCCTTGTAACTATATAAATCAAAGGATTACTGTCTAAATAATAAAATAAAATGAATATGCCTTCTATAAAAATTAACCGAATGAAAAACAAACAGAATAACAAGAATCTCTTAATGCTAATATTGCTTTTAATTCCTTATTTGGCAATTTCTCAGATAGAACTAAAAGGAAAAGTAAAGAGTAATGCAGCTCCTGTACCGTTTGTGAATGTGGTACTTGTTGACTCGCTTGGTACTTTAAAATCTGGCGTAACTACAGATATGGATGGTGCATTTGCAATCAAAGCCGTTAAAGGAGTATATACTCTTAAAGTTAGTTTGTTAGGGTATAAAAGCTGGGATAAAAAAATCAGCTTAGAAAATAATACGACTCTGGACGATATCATTTTAATTTCGGAAGCACAAAGTTTAAATGAAGTTGTTGTTACAAGCAAAAAAAGAGTTTTTGAACAACAAATGGATCGTCTGGTATTTAATGTGGAGAATAGCCCTACTGCGAGTACAGGTAATGCCTTAGATGCATTAAAAGTAGCGCCGGGTCTTATGATTCAAAATGGTTCGATTAGTATTCTGGGCAAAGGATCATCACAAGTCATGATTAATGGTAAATTGATGCAAATGTCTGGTGAAGATTTAGTTAGCTTTTTGAATTCAATTCCTGCTGGTAACATAAAAAAAATCGAAATTATTACGACACCACCAGCTCAGTATGATGCAGCAGGAAATGGCGGACTAATCAATATAATTTATAAAGAAGGAATTAAAAACTCCTGGAAGAATTCATCTTCTTTCGCCTATGATCAAAACCAGTACAATTATATTACATTAGGTAATGATTTCCTGTACAATAAAAACAAACTTAGATTCTCTCTGGGTTTAAATGGAAGTATTGGTGCTTACAGAGCTCTTGAAAGTTTTGATGCTTTATCTACAAATAAGCTGCAAGAGCTGGATTCAGATACGAAACAAAAAAAGAACAGTTTTACAGGCAGGGCTTCAATTGATTACGATATTACAAAAAGTACAGTTTTAGGTTTTATGTACTTAGGAAATCTAAGAAGACCGGATCAGGATAATAAATCAGTTACACAAATATTTGATACTAATAATAATCTTGAGCAAATAATTCAAAGTAAAGGATTTAATGACAGGGCATATAATAGTAATATCTATGACATGAATATTATGTCGAAATTAGATACTTTGGGTAGAAAACTAACTGTAGATTTTAGCTATTTAGATTATAATGTAGAACAAAATAACAGGTTCGTAACAAATACATCAGATCCTAATGATCCAACTTCTGTAAAGCAACAAGTATCTCTTAATAATTCAGGACAGGCAATTGAAAATTTTAGTACAAAGATTGATATTGAGCATCCAACAAAATTCGCCAACTTCTCTTATGGTGGTAAATTAAGCTTTAATAAATCAAATAGTGATGTCAAATTTTATGATGCGACATTGAATCCTCCGGTTCTGGATGAATCTCAATCTAATGAGTTTGAATATAAAGAGAATATTCAGGCCTTATATTTCAGTGGTTCAAAGAAAATAAATACAAAGCTGAATTTACAATTAGGACTAAGAATAGAAAATACAACCACAACAGGTTTTTCAAAGACGATAAATCAAACCAATAAGAGAGACTATTTTAAATTGTTTCCTACATTTTATCTTTCGTATAACTCAAATGACAATAATAATTTTGTTGTTAATTACGGAAGAAGAATTAACCGCCCTGGATTTAATGATTTAAATCCATATCGATTTTACCTGAACAACAACAGTTATTCTGTAGGGAATCCTTTTTTACAGCCGTCGTTTAGCGATAATTTTGATTTTACTCACACTTTTAAGAAAAAACTAAGTTCAAATGTGTTTTTTAGAATTACTAATGATAACTACGGGATATTTTTTACTACAGATGTAGTAAATGATATACAGGTTATAACGAGAAAAAACTACTCGAAGGAATATTATTACGGTATTAGCGAAACCTACACATTTGATAAATATTCCTGGTGGACAAGCCAAAACAGCGTATCGGTTTTGGGTTCTAAAACTACTTTACTTGATAATATAAACGCAGAGGTTCAAAACGGAACCAGATTCTATTTCTCTACTAACAATACTTTTTCACTAACCAAAACAACAAAACTAGAAGTTAATTACTGGTACAGCTCAAAATACAAAAGAGGATTGTATGAAAACGGCCAGTCGTCTAGTTTCGATATAGGATTTAGACAAAACGTGTTAAAAGATGACCTGAAGATTGTTCTTTTATTTACTGATATATTCAATAAATCATATCTAAATAACAACAGATCAGTTGTAAATGGAGTAGAACAAGTAGGAAACTTTAATTACAGTAACAGATTTGCCAGACTTTCTCTTCTTTACAGTTTTGGAAGCAAGAAAGTAAAAGCCGACAATAAAAAATTTGGTAATGAAGAAGAACAAAGACGTTCAGGAATTTAATATCTCAGGTTAGAAAAATAGCACCAAGTTTCGAATATTAATTATAATATAAAAAATATGAAATATCAATTATTCTTACTCCATTTTGCAGGAGGGAGTATCTATTCGTTCGATTTTCTCAAGAAATATTTAAGATCAAATGTTGAATTTATACCCCTTGAATTACCTGGTAGAGGGAAACGATTTAGCGAGAGGTTGCTAAAAAATAAAAAAGAAGTAATCGAAGATTATGTCACTCAAATTAAAACATTGAGAAATGATAAACCCTATTTAATATTTGGGCATAGTATGGGCGCAACGTTAGGATTATCCGTTGCAGAAAAAATGGAAAAAAATGGAGATCTCCCGGAAGCTTTAATAGTTTCCGGTAATCCGGGACCGGGAATAGAAAAAGAAGACAATACAAAACGATATCTTTTAGAAGATAATGATTTCAAAATTGTATTAAAAGACTTAGGCGGAATTCCGGATGAGGTACTCGAAAATGATGAACTATATGAATTTTTTAGCCCAATAATCAGAGCTGATTTTGAAGTGCTAGAAAATGATAATTTCTCTGAAGAAGGAATCGTTATCAATACACCTCTATATGCAATGATGGGAGATCTCGAAGAAACAAGTGATAAAATTGAAAATTGGAAAAACTTTACCAACAATGATTTTCAATTCAGGATTTTAAAAGGAAACCATTTTTTTATTAATGAACACACTCAGGAATTGGTAAAGGTAATTGAGAATTATTCTGTCAATCTAATCGTTAAATAACTTATCATGATTAAATTAAAATTTAAAGAATTACTATTTATAGTTTTCTACGCGCTTTCGAACACCATTTTAAGTTTTGGAATTATATATATAATTAATAGTACGGTTTCCGGCAAAGCTGAATTCCAAAATGATTATATGGGAATCGTTTTTGTTGCAACTGTCATTTATACTTATCTGTTAAATATAAACTTTCAAAAATGGCTCAATAAACTGACCTACGATATACTTTATAAAAATGAAGAATTAATTTTTTATAAAATATTAAAAGCTCCTTTGATCACCTTAGAAAGATTAGGTTCACAAAGATTCTACACTACTATCGAAGATTTAAGAGTTTTCTCGGCTTTTCCGGAAATTGTAACTCATACGTTTAACTCTTTGTTAATGTTGATATTGTGTTTGGTTTATCTCTTTACATTATCTGTTCCTTCGGCATTGATAGTTGTGGCATTGATAGTTGTAGTAGCATTTATTTACTTTTTAGTAATTAATAAAATGGCTCCATTAGTAGATATATTACGAAAATACAATGAATCATATTTTAAGTATGTCGAAGATGTAATAAAAGGATTTAAAGGCTTGAAATTAAGTTCACACAGAAGCGAAAATTTGATGGATAAATTTCTAGCGCCAAATAGAAGATTGGCTAAAGACTTGGATTTCAAAGTTAATTTTGTCTTTTTATCCATAAACCTCATTAGTCAGTATGGTTTGTATTTAATCATTGGTACGATTCTTTTTCTTCTGCCTTTATTTGATCTCTTAAAAAGAGAAGACGTTATTACTTATGTAATGATCCTAATGTTTATTTCAGGACCAATCAATAATCTAATCAATATGCAAAAAGTGTACACCAGACTATTTGTAGGAAAAAACAGAATTAAAAAATTCCTGAATGATTTTGATATAAGTAATGAAGATCTTCTAGAAGTAGACAATAAAATTGAGGAAAAAACTGATTTTAACAAACTTGAATTTGAAGATATACACTTTAGTTATCAAAAAAAATCTTTAGATAATTCATTTAGCTTAGGTCCCGTTAATCTTTCTATACAAAAAGGAGAAACCATATTTGTTATTGGCGGAAACGGAAGCGGAAAAAGTACATTCATCAATATTCTAACTGGTATGTATAAACCATCAGTAGGAAAAATAATTTTAGATGATCAAATTGTAGACAAAGACAATCCGGTTCAAAACCTAATTTCGGCAGTTTTTACAGATAATTATATTTACTCTAATAACTACGACAATTATTCCCTTGAAAATAATAAAAGATATCAGGAATTGTTGGAAGTAATGGAACTGGATAAAATAATTCTGGACGATAAAGAAGATTCAGCACGAAGAAACTTCTCTAAAGGACAAAGTAAAAGAATGTCCTTGATTTTTGCTCTCCTTGAAAACAAACCAATTCTAGTACTCGATGAGTGGGCTGCAGATCAGGATCCTCATTTTAGAAAGTATTTCTACGAAAATTTGCTGCCTAAACTTAAAAATGAAGGAAAAACAATTATAGCAGTAACACATGATGACGCTTATTTTAAGCATGCTGACAGAATAATTAAATTCGATTACGGACAAATTGTAAAAGATTTTAAAGTACAGGAAGAGGTACTAAACACCGAGAGTTTATGGTACACTGAAGTTAGTAATTAACCAGTGTTTCAATTCAGTAGAATTTCTAATCTAATAGCTCTATTATTATGAAACTAACCTTACCACAGCAAGATATCTATTTTGAACAATTATTGTATCCTAACGAGCCCATTTATAATATTGGGGCAAAAATAGAAATTAAAGGACATATCAATATTGATGCATTTCAAAAAGCATATCATGAGCTCATTAACCAGCATGATGCTTACAGAACCAGACTTGTTAAAGATCAGGATAACATCCGATTAAAAATAGTTGATATCCACGATTCCCAATTAGGTTTTGTAGACTTTTCTGATAGTCAAACAGCTTGCGAAACAGCTAATTCATACATGCAGGAAGAATTCTCTAAACCCTTTAATTTGTTTGGAGAAAGTCTTTTGCACGTTTTTACTTTAGTAAAAGTAAACGACGGATTTTATTATTTGTTTTCAGTTTATCACCATATCATTACAGATGGTTGGGGAACATCGCTAATGTTTCAACGCCTAGTTCAAAACTATAACGAGATTTTTGAATTTGGAAGCGTACAAACAGAATATCCTTTTACTTATAAAGATTTTATAGAAGATGATGCTATATATACTGAATCAGAATCTTTTATGGAGGATAAAGCATATTGGAAAGATAGATATAAAGTCCTGCCTGAAAATTTATTCGATAAAATACAAGACTCAGGACGAGCCAATAAAAGCAGTCGAAAAGAATTAATTATCAAAAGAGCAACTTACAACCAATTAAGCCAATTAGCAGATAGTT
This sequence comes from Flavobacterium sp. MC2016-06, assembly GCF_009711165.2. Lineage (GTDB taxonomy): Bacteria > Bacteroidota > Bacteroidia > Flavobacteriales > Flavobacteriaceae > Flavobacterium. The sequence continues at coordinate 10,471 of NZ_WMID02000031.1, forward strand.
ATAATTGTACTACCTTTCATTTGATACTCGCTTTGATGTACACTTATTTTGGAAGAAAACATGAAAACAATGATTTTGCAATTGGTTTACCAGTTTTAAACAGAAGTAAATCAAAATACAAAAAAACCGTTGGACTCTTTATGGGAATTTCTCCTTTAAGGATGGAACTTGATTTTGATGCAACAGTAGAACAGCTGACAAAAGATCTAAAAAGCCAATTACGAAACGATTATCGCCATCAAAGATTTCCTTTAGGGAAACTTATTCAGGAACTTCAATTGTTTCAGGAAAAAGAAAGATTATTTAATATCACACTTTCTTATGAAAAACAGAATTATTCTAATGATTTTCAAAATACAGTTACAGAGGTAATTCCGTTAAGTCATCAGTCAGAGCGAGTGGCTCTGGCATTATACATAAGAGAATTTGATGAAACGAAAGATGTGAAAATCGATTTTGATTATAACTTGAATTATTTTGATAATTCCGGAATAAGCAACATAGTCAATCATTTTGATGCCTTGATTCATGATGTTATAAAAAGTCCTGAAAAAAAATTAAGAGAATTAAATTATTTATCCGAAGATGAATTAAATCAAATACTTATAAATTTTAATAGTACAGAAGTAATTTATCCAAAAGAAAAAACAGTAGTTAATTTATTTCAGGATCAAGCACTTAAAACTCCCGGTAAAGAAGCATTAAAAGATGAGAACAGATCCTATTCCTATTCTGAGCTAGATACACTGTCGAGTCAGATCGCAGAACAGCTTATTACGATTTATGGTAAAAAAGACAAATCACCAATAGCGGTTCTGTTAGAAAGATCTGCAAATTTGGTAGTTGTTTTATTAGGAATATTAAAAGCCGGAAGACCTTATATTCCGTTGGATCCTGCATTTCCAAAAGACAGATTACGTTACATAATCGAGAACAGTCAAAGCAAAGTACTTTTTACCCAAAAAGATTATGATCTGGACAATCTGGAGGAAGTAGCGGTATTGGAATTAGAAAATATTTTGGAAGGAATAGATGATTTTAAAGGCGTTATCGCTAAAACCATTTCACCCGAAGATACAGCCTATATTATATATACATCTGGTTCTACAGGAAATCCTAAAGGTGTAGAAATAGGACATCAATCGCTGGTTAATTTCCTGACAAGTATACAGGAATCTCCGGGAGTAGATGCAAATGACTTGTTTTTTTCGGTAACAACATATTCATTTGATATTTCAATATTAGAGTTTTTTGTACCACTAATATCAGGCGCTGTTTTATATGTAGCCGATAAAAATATTCTAGCCGATCCAGGTTTAACTATTAAAAAAATAGAAGAAATAAAACCAACCATAATTCAGGCTACACCAAGTTTTTACCAAATGCTTTTTAACGCAGATTGGCAAGGAGATAAAGGATTAAAAATATTATGTGGAGGTGATTTATTAAGTGAAGCATTAGCAGATAATCTAATTAATAAAAGCTTAGAAGTCTGGAATATGTACGGACCAACAGAAACTACAATATGGTCGAGCATAAAAAAACTAGAATCTCCCGAAGATGCTTCTAACATTGGAAAACCAATACACAATACCCAATTTTATATTTTGGATCGATATTTAAATCCAATGCCACTAAAAACTGCTGGAGCAATTTATATCGCAGGCGATGGTCTGGCAAAAGGGTATTATAAAAATGAAGTGCTGACAAAGGAAAAGTTTATCAATAATCCTTTTGCTAAGGGAAGCTTATTATACGAAACAGGAGATCTGGGAAAATGGAATGAAAAGGGCGAAATAGACTTTTTAGGACGTAATGATAATCAAGTTAAAATTAGAGGATATAGAATTGAATTAGGAGATATAGAAACTCAGTTAAATCAAATCTCAGGGATAAAAGCAGCCGTTGTTATTGCAAAAAAAGAAGACAATCAAGAAGCTTTTCTCGTTGCGTATGTTTTAAAAAGTGAGGAAGAAATTGATCTTGAAGAGATTATGATTCATTTGCAAATGAGTCTGCCATATTACATGATACCAAATGTAATTATTCCGTTAGACGAATTTCCATTAACTCCAAATCAAAAAATTGACAGAAAGAATTTGGTCCAAAGAAATATCATACACACTAAAGTCGATTTTAAAAATGCGGATTCTAAGTTTGAAAAATCCCTTTTAAAATATTGGAAAGAGGTTTTAAACAGAGACGATATTAGTGTAAACGATAACTTTTTTGCTCTTGGCGGTCATTCTTTAAATGCAGTTAGATTAACAGGATTAATAGCGAAACATCTTTTATTTGAAATCACACTCAAAACAATTTTTGATTATCCTACAATTGAGTTATTGGCAGAATATCTGGAAAGACTAACACCAACTCAAACAGTAGTTATTCCGTTGCAGGATCACAAAGAATTTTATGAGTTAACACCAACACAATATAATATTTGGCTGGCATCTCAGGAAGAAAACAGTTCGATTGCATACAACATGTTTATGGCGTATAAAATTGAAGGAAGTATTGATGTGGATAAACTCGAGAAAACGATAAGTAAAATTGTAAGCAAGTACGAAATCTTAAGAACGAATTTTATAGAAATAAACGGAGTTCCTTATCAAAAAACGAATTTGCACAATGATATTCAAGTTCCAATTCCTGTGATAGAAGTGCAAGAAGAAGAGACTGATAAAATAATTTATCAATTAAATAATACCGCATTTAATTTTCAGAAAGATTCTTTGATTAGAGTGTATTTGCTTCAGGAAACAGATCAAACCATACTATTGTTCTGTACACATCATATTATAATGGATGGTTTGTCTCTGGAAATTTTTGTAAATGAATTTATTAAAAATTATAATGAAAGCAGTTTTCTGGTAGCATTACCGGATAAAGATCAATTGGCATTTCAATTCAAGGATTATTCAGAGTGGTTTAATAAAACAATACATCTGAATGAAGCTAAAAATGAATCTTTTTGGAACGGATATCTTGAAAACTATTTGCCTAAAGATACATTTTACAAAGATTTTAATCCAAAACATAACCATCAAAAAGTTTCAGGATATTCATTTGAAATAACACCCGAAGTTACGTTGGCTTTAAAAGATCTGGCGATTCAGGCAGAAATTACTTTTTATGGTGTGTTAATATCGGCTTTGAATGTTTTGGTATACAAAGAATCTAATCACACAGATATTTGCATTGGAACAGTAAATTCAGGAAGAAATATTTCAGGATTGAATAATCAAATAGGAATGTTTGTTAAGACACTTATTTTAAGAACACAAATTTCGTCAGACATTGCATTTACAGATTTATTGCAGCAAACGCAAAACAATCTGTTAGAGATAAATGAGTATCAGGACATACCATTTGATAAAATTCCTAAAGCTATTTTTGATGTCTTATTTGTATATCAAAATCCTGAATTTACGTTTGATGAAATTACACTGATAGATAATTTAAAGCTAACATCTTATTCGGTTGAAAGCAAGTTTAGCCGAATGCCGATTGTTTTTAATTTGTTTGAAAGTGAAAATAAACTCAAAGGAAATATTGAGTATAATCCTGCTTTTTTCGAAGAAGAAACTATTGAACTTATTGTAGAAAAATACTCTAAAATTCTAATAGGAATAATAGAAAATGCAACTGTAAAAATAGATTCAATTGATGCCAGATCTGAAACGGAGAAAAACACTGCTTTTGATTTTGAATTTAATTTTTAAAAAAGAACTGCCGTGATACATCTATATTACACATATCTGTCTGAGGAAAATCATGAAAATCTATTGCAAAATAGTTTAGCAAAATTTCCAAATGATTTTCAGGACAGGATTAAAAAATTTCGAAGATGGCAAGATGCACAATTTTCACTTCTGGGAAGAGTAATGCTTTTTAAAGGAATTGAAGAAGTAAAAAAGCAAAATTGTGATACAAGCGAAATCAAATACACCATGTATAACAAACCCTATTTTGAAGATAGCCTGGTTCAGTTTAATATTTCGCATTCAGGAGAAATAGTGGTTTGTGCATTAAGTGACGAGCATCAAATGGGAATTGATATTGAAGTGATAACGAATATTGAACTTCAGGATTTTAAATTTCAAATGACAGAAAAGGAGTGGAGCACTGTTAATGATTCCGGTGATAAAAGAGAAACTTTTTTTAATTACTGGACGCAAAAAGAAGCTGTCATAAAAGCACATGGTCATGGATTATCATTACCATTAAAATCCTTTGAAATTCGGGATAATGAAACCCAAATTAACGATCAGGTTTTTTATTTAAAAGAAGTCAATATCGACAAAAACTATAAATGCTATATCTCATCTAAAATAAATATGGATGAGGTAATTGTAAAAAAATATACTGTAAATCAATAATTAAATTTAAAATGAAAAATATAAAAAGACTCTTTTTATTACTATGCATCTTACCAGGCTTTATGTTTGCGCAAACAAGTAATTTAAAACTCGAGAAAACGACTTCTTTTTTTCCGGATAATAAAAAAATCAACATTGAAAAGATCGAATGGAACTATTTAATAGTTCCTGAAAACTGGGAAAAACCAAATGGTAAAACAATTAAAATTGCAGTTGCAGTATTAAAAAGTACCGAAAATAATGCAGATTCAAATCCAATTGTATTTGTAGAAGGTGGCCCGGGAGCAGGAGGAATCAAAGGAATCTCAGGATGGTTTAGTCATCCGTTAAGAAAAAAAAGTGATATTGTTTTTATAGACGTAAGAGGAACTGGTTTTTCATTTCCTAAATTTTGCCCGGACTTAGGAAAAACTTTCTTAGAAATATTAGCAAAAAATCAGGATAAAAAGCAAGATGAACAACAAAAAGCTGTTGCTGCAATGGTTTGTAAAGAAGATTTAGTAAGCAGAAATATTGACATAAGCGCCTATAATAGTAAAGCCATTGCCAAAGATTTAAATGCTTTAAAAACCCTTTTAAAGTATGAAAACTGGAATGTTTATGCTATTTCTTATGGAACTTATACCGCTCAGGTATATGCAAATGATTTTCCTCAAGATATAAAATCATTAATTTTAGACTCGTCAATTTCAGATATTTCGCAGTATTACAATCTTAATGCTAAAAATTATATAAGTAGTCTTGAAAGAGTTTTTAAAGATTGCGAAAACGATCCAGATTGCAATAAACAATATCCAAATTTAGAAGCTGCATATTATGCAACAATAGAAAAATTAGAAAAGAATCCAATTACCGTTAAGGCCGATAAAAAAATAATTCCCTCAGGAAATTTCACTTATAATGCCGAAGATTTTAAGGTCGCTATTCAACAATCTCTGTATCAGAAAAAATTAATACCAGTATTACCCTTATTAATTACTCAATTTAATACCGGAAATAAAAGCGCTTTAAGCACACTGGTAAGTTCATTTTCCGGAGCTTTAAGTCTTGATTATGGAGCTTATTATTGTGTAAGCTGCAATGAAGCAATCCCTTTTAATTCAGTTTCTGAATTTGATAAAAATGCCGGTAAATATCCTAAATTAAAAGGAGGATTATCTTTTTACAGATCTGATTTCCTTGTTTGTGATAAATGGAACTCAGGGATTATTAAAAAAGATAAGGTTGCTAATGATTTATCAAATTTAGCTGCATTATCAGTTCCGGTTTTGGTTTTTTCAGGAAAATTTGACCCAATAACGCCAATAGAAAACGGTAACGTGACGGTCAAAAAATTTAAAAAAGGATTTTTAGTTGAAGCTCCAGTATCTGGTCACGGCTCTAGTTTTTCTAGTTTGGGAGCAAAAATTGCAAATGAATTTATAAGTGACCCGAATAAAACCCCTGATGTTCATGATTTTCAGTCCAACCCTAAAGTAGATTTTATTACTGATGTAAAAATAAATGGCGGAATCTCTAAATTTGCTACTAGTCTGAATGAATTTAAAATTTTATTTTTTGCGCCATTGATCATTGCAGTTGTTATTCTTATTATTTCGATAATTAGTTTTCTATTTTATTTGATAAAAAGGAAAGACGATAATAATGCCAATAAACAAATCAAGATATTGGTTATAGTAACCGCTATAATAGGACTTTTTACAATTGCGGGATTAATCACAGCAGTATCTGATACCGCACAAAGAAATTTTTATATACTGACTTTTGGAGTTGCTAATAAGTTTAATTATCTGTTTATTCTTCAATGGATTTTTATTGGATTTATAATAATTTCAGGACTGTACTTTATTCTAAGAATTAGATCTATTTCAAATCCAAGTGTGGTTGCAACAGTATTATTTTCACTTGTTTTAGTAGGCGTTTATTTTGAATATTGGGGCTTTTTATTGTAAACATTTCGAGTGTGTTTATTCTTAATTGTTCACAAAAAACTCCATTAGAAATAATGGAGTTTTTTATGCTTAGAAAGATTCACTATTTGTTTCTTAATATTATTTCTTTAGTAAATTGTTTAAAACATTTTTAGCATTTGCATTGTCAGGATCTAATTCAAAAGACTTTTTATACATTTTAATAGCATCATCTTTTTGACCACATTGCAATAAAGCTTCACCGTAACTATCATAAATATTCGCACTCTTTGGGAAAAGTAAACTTGCTGTATGAAATGTTTCCAAAGAATTAGCACTTTTTTGACTTCTCAGGAATTGATATCCTAATCGATTAAAATCTCTTTCGGTAACTTCATATGAGCTTGGATTTTTTAAATATTCTTCAATCAATTGATTTGCTTTTTCTTTATTTCCGCTTTCAAGTAAACCGCCATAAATCCTTGAGAGAGCATGCTCAGGTACTGTATAAGGTTTGTTGTCCAGTATTTGAAAACAAGCATTTGAGATATTTATAACGGGACTATTTCCCGTGTTTGATATAAGTATCACGGTTTGTTTTTTTAATAAATTATAAATCAAAATAGAAGAAAGTCCTGAGAGAGAGCCATCATGAAAAACTATTTTTCCATTACTTTCATCAGTAAACATTGCCCATCCTAAACCATAACTCATTTCTTGTCCTTCTAGAATATAAGTTACCTTTTTTCCATCATTAAGTATTGTCGCGGTTAAGGCTTCCTCTAATTCTTTCTTACCTATAATTTTATTGGTAAACAAAGCTATTTGATACTTTTGTAAATCTACAGCGGTACTTACAATTCCACCATTTCCGTAAAAATTACTTCTTTCATTAATCAAAAAAGGATCTTCTAGTTTAGTTACATCAACAAGATTGGTCGAATAAAAATTTGGATAACTGTATAATTCAACCTGATTTGTTTCTTTTATTCTCCTTTCATGCGGAACAACGGTATTTTCCATTTTTGCAGGTCCGAAAATATTTTTTTGCAAGTATTCAGCATAAGTAATTCCGGATATTTTTTCGATAATTAATGCTGCAAGACAAAAATTAACGTTGTTGTATTCCCATCTGCTTCCGGGTAAAAACGAAAGTGGTGTTTTAAAACGAATAAAAGTCGGTATAAGATCCTGATTAGAAAAAGTTTTATCCGGTTGCTCTTTCATCAAACTATCAAATAAATTATAGTACTGTGCCAAACCCGAAGTGTTGTTAATCAAATGTTTGATACTAATATTTGGATATGGAAAATCTGGAAGATATTTTTGAACCGGATCCTCAATTTTAAGTTTTCCTTTTTCTTTAAGCTGAAGTATCGCTGTTGATGTAAAAGTTTTTGTAACTGAAGCAATTGGAAATTGAGATTTATCATTAAATTTTTCTTGCTTTTCAATATTAGAAAATCCATAAGAATTAGAAAAAAGGGTCTTTTCAGAATTATATATTAGAACACTTCCATTGAATATGTTTTTTTTATAAATTGTTGAAAATAAATTGTTTAATTCTTGTGAGTATATAGTAGTGTTCAAAGTAGTCATCACTAAGATTAGAAAAATTCGTTTATTCATTTTAATTAATTTATTTGAGTCGGTATCGATTATAACAGTTATTGAATGACTTTTCTTCCATCCAATATAAAAGTACGGGAAAGTAACTTATATTTCTGAAATAATTTGTAGTACTTTATAAATAAACCCATTTTCAATCAAATATAAAAATAAGAAATAAATTTAGATATGATTAATGACTAAAAAATATTATCATTGACCAGTATAGTATTATTAAAAGATATTTTGAGTTTTTATATAAAATTCCGTTATGAGTAAATACATTATAAAATAAATCATAAAAAATTTGCTGATAAAGAAATAGCTATAAACATAATCTAATTAAAACTTAGTTTAAAAGATTTGAATTTTAAGATAATACAGCCTTAGCTTTTGTGACAGAAAAGATATCAATTCTATTTATGCTGCGCCACTAACTTTTGTAAAAAAAAGCAGCAACTCCATTTGATATTTGCAAATATTAAAGAACATATTAAGAAAAATATTCTTTAAGAAATAAACTCATTTTGCATTTTTCTGCTCTCTTTCTATTTGTTTTTCTCCCCAATCTTTGAGATAGGTAATAAATGGAATAAGTTCCTGTCCTACTTCGGTCAACGTATATTCCACTTTTGGAGGTACTTCATGATATACTTTTCGATCAATTAAATTATCAGTTTCTAATTCCCTTAAAGTTTGTGTCAGCATTTTAGTAGTAATATCAGGCAAAGTTCTATTTAACTCGCCATAACGTAAGATTGTATGTTCGTGCAAATACCATAAAATTCTGCCTTTGTATTTGCCTCCAATACGTTTAAAAGCGTAATCAACAGAACAAGTTACAATTTCTGGACAAATTATTTCCTTTTTTTTCATTTTTAAATTATTGATAATCAACAATACAATGTTTTTGGTATGTAGAGTACAAAAAAGTACATACTTGCCACAAAGATATACATGATTTACTTTTGTAACTCATTAAAAACAAATAAAATGAGTTTAAATTTAGAATATAAAAATAACAGGTCTACTGTTATGAAAGCAATCAGACAACATGAATTTGGAGGTCCTGAAGTTCTTCAATATGAAGATGCACCAATTCCCGAAATAATAAAAGGTGAAGTACTAATAAAAGTGAAAGCAATTGGCTTAAATCCTCCCGACTGGTATTTACGTGACGGGTATAAAATGCTGCCTCCAGAATGGCAGCCCAAAGTACCATTTCCTATTATTCTTGGCACAGATATTTCGGGTGTTATTGTTGAAGTGGCTGAAGATGTAAAAGAATTTTCAATTGGCGATGAAGTATATGCTATGGTTCGATTTCCTAGTTATGGACCAAGCCAGGCGTATGCTGAATATGTTAGTGTTTCTGTTGCAGAAATAGCTTTAAAACCAAAAAATATTGATTTTGTTCAGGCAGCTGCTGCACCTATGTCCTTGCTTACTGCTTGGCAATTTTTGATTGACCTTGGACATGATGAGCCTAATCCACTTCAACCCAATAGACACGAACCAGTTTCGCTTTCTGGAAAAAAAGTACTTGTAAATGGAGCAGCTGGAGGAGTTGGACATTTTGTATTGCAATTGGCAAAATGGAAAGGTGCTCATGTTATTGCTGTAGCATCAGGAAAACATGAAAATCTTTTACGTGAGCTTGGTGCAGATGAATTTATTGACTACACCAAAGATACTGCTGAAAATATAGTATCTGATATTGATTTGGTAGTTGATTGTGTTGGAGGTGCAACCACAGGGCGCTTCTTAAAAACACTTAAAAAAGGAGGTGCCTTATTTCCAATTTTTCCTTTAGGCTTTTCTGATACTGATGAAGCTGAAAAATTAGGCGTCATCGTTTCTGCAACACAAGTGCGTTCAAACGGCTCACAGCTTTTAGAACTTGCCGATTTACTTGATAATGGCACAATTAAAGTGGTGGTTGATAGTGTTTTTTCGTTAGCCGATGCTCAAAAAGCGCACGAAAGAGCTGCAAAAGGACATATACAGGGAAAAATAGCACTTACAGTTTAATAATTTGTGATATGAATAGAAATGAATTAGAAGACAAAATTGCACTAAAAGAACTTATTGATACTATTTCGATCCTTGGCGATAAAAAAGATTTTGAAAACCAAGTGCAATTATTTTCGGAGAATGCTATATCTGAAACGATAGCAGAAGGAAAAACAATTTTAAAGCTTGAAGGCAGAAAAGAAATGGCAGAAACATTTGAAAAATTTCTTCAGGATTTTGAAACCATTTATCATTTTAATGGTCAGCAAGTGATTACAATCAATGGTGATAACGCTGCAGGAACAAGTTATTGTTTAATCACTTTAATAAGCAGCGAAAATAATAAAAAAACAAAAACGACGATTGGTGCTACTTATGAAGATAAGTACATTTGTGTTAATAATAAATGGTTGGTTGCTAAAAGAATAGGTAACTTTAAATGGCAGAATAAAATTGAAATCCCATTGTAAGAAATAATCTTTTCCTAAAAAAAGTGCTATATTTTAAATGCAGCACTTTTTTATTAGTATTAAGGTATACGATACTCAAATTTTAAAATAAAGCTTCAGATTTCTCTGATGTGTTTTTACCAAGCTCCATATTTTGATAATAATGCGGATGATGCCCTTAATTATGGAGGTATTGGAATGGTTATAGGCCACGAAATAACTCATACTTTTGATGATCAAGGTGCGCAATATGACAAGGATGGTAACTTAAAAAACTGGTGGACAAAAGAGGATTATGCACAGTTTAAGTCAAGAATACAACAGGTTATCAATTTGTATACTAACTACACCGTTTTGGGCGATTTACACATTAATGGCGCAATGACAGTTGGCAAAATACGGCAGATATTGCTGGAATAGCAGTTGCTTATGATGCTTTTAAAATGACTGAACAAGGACAAGGAAATACAAAAATTAATGGTTTTACTCCAGACCAGCGTTTTTTTATTTCTATAGCCAAAATATGGAGGGTAAAAATGAAAGACGAGTTTCTGCGTTTGTGGATTAACAATAATCCACATTCTCCACCAAATTGGCGTGTTAATGGTCCTTTAATGAATACTACACCGTTTTACGATGCATTTAATGTACAACCCAAAGATAAAATGTTTTTAACAAAGAAAGATAGAATAACAATTTGGTAATACATTTTTGCTCTTAAGCGTTCCAGAAAAAAGCGCAATTCCGAAAGCTTTCGGGATTGCGCTTTTTTTTTTTGCTTCTTTGAAAAGAGAGATAAAAAAAACTCATTTCGCTGCATTCTCAACTATGATTCTTAGTTATTTTAGTAATAAAATTTTCAATTTCGATTTTATCGAAATCAAAATTATAATTCGCAGGCATAATTTGGGATGTAATGGAATCAGTATAAAATGTTTTAATTTTGCCAATTCTGATGTATTCTTTTTTGCTCCAGTTTTTGATGTAAAAATCAGCACTGTAAAAAAATTGAGTATCTTTTTCAATACGTTTGTTTCCAACAAAACTGAAAGTATGCCGAACGTTAACAATTTCTTTTTTTATTAAAATTGGGATATTACTTTTTAAATAAAGAACAATTTTATCAGAATCTCCATTGTAAAAAGAATCTTTTTTAATTTGATTTTTTTTAATTTGAATATCAATTTTATCAATAAATTTATTCTCATATTTCGTTTGAGCATAAGTATTTACGACAAAGTGTAACAGTATAATAAAGAATAATTTATAATTCATAAAATTGCATTTTTTTATTTTATGTTGTTATAGCCATTCTGCAAAATGGTTAAAATACATCATTTTATTTTGAGATTGCGATATCTTTTTTTTAAGATTATTGTGCGTTTTTAATTCATTTATTTTCTCTAATTATAGTTTCAATTTCTTTTCTATCTAATTCAAAAAAAGAGTCATTTGTAATATTTGTTTTAGATTCTCCTGATGTTTTACTAATGTTGATTATTTGACCTCTTCTGATGTATTTATTTTCTTTCCAGTCTACAACATATAATTTAACAAAGGTTAATTTAACTGGATCATCGCTTTCGGAAGGATTTACGGCATCCTCATGCGTTATTTCTTTATTATCTATAATTATTAAAAGTGGTTTTTTATTTTCCAGGTAAATAGTGGTTGAAATAAAACTTCAGTCTCATGTCATCGAGCTATAGTGAACTATTTTTTTTACCTTTTTATTTAAAATTTGTTTTTCAATTTTAGTTATTATTTTTTGCTCAGTTTCATTTTGACTGTAGATATTTCCTAGGAAAAATAGAAAAAATAGGATAATAAAATTTGTTCTCATAAGTCTAAAATTAAATGTCCAGATATTCTCTTCCGAAGATTTAAATATTTCTCTTTTAATTATAGAGGTCAATTTAGTTTAAAAGGTTGGGAGAAGCTAAAATATTTTATAATTATAGAAATTATATAGACTAGCATAATACCTAAATGTATGGTTTTTTTACAAACTTATTCTTGTTATTTTTATGTTAACATGATGTTTTGTTTATTTCTATACTAATTAGAGTAGAACAATCTTTAAAAGAAGCCAGTTCATGGATTTGGAAGTAAAAGAATAGTAATTAGCAGTAATTACGCGATTTGGAATCGTTAAAGTATTTCCTAAAATTGGTGTTTTGAAAAAAAAAGGCCTGCAAAAGCGAGGGATTCTTTGTAACTTATCTTTTCAAACAATATTGAAGCATGATGAAAAAATTACGAATTTCACTAATTAACGTACATGGACTATTAAAAGGTTCCAGCTTAGAAATTGGAAAAGATGCAGATAATGGAGGACAGACAAAATACGTTTACGAACTTGCAGAGTTTTTATCTCAGCATGAAGATGTAGAACATGTTGACGTATTTACAAGACTTATTGATGATCCTGCAGTTTCTCCAGAATATGCAGTGCCGATTGAGGTAATTAATGAAAAATTAGACATAAGAAGAATTCCTTTTCTAGGAAAAAAATACAAATCAAAAGAGCAGTTATGGGAAGGCCTTGATACTTTTGTAAGCGGTATTACACAGCATATAAAAGAATATAATATATTTCCAGACTGGATTCACTCTCACTACGGTGATGCCGGATATGCGGCAGCCGAATTATCCTCAATTCTAAATATTCCTTTTGCACATACAGGACATTCGCTTGGCTTTTATAAAAGAAAAAAATTACTTGAAAATGGATTTAGCGAAGAAGAACTTGAAAAGAAATTTAAATTTAAAACAAGAATAGCAGCGGAAGAAAAAACACTAGCACTCTCAGAATTTATTGTTACTTCTACAGAACAGGAAATAGAAACGTATCAAGTTTATAAAAATTTTGAATTTGGAAAGTATCATGCAATTTCTCCCGGAATTGATACTAGAAAATTTGTTCCTTATTATTTTCAAGAGCCGGACAATGATAAACAAATGGAAGAAAGCCAGCGGAAATATTGGGTTTCAGAAAGTATTTCTAAATTCTTAATCAATCCACACAAACCCATTATTTTGGCATTGTCAAGACCAGACCGCCACAAAAATCTTCATACTTTAATAGATGTTTATGGTAAGGATAAAGAACTGCAGAGTATCGCCAATTTGGTCATTTTTGCTGGTATCCGTAAAGATATTTTGAAAATGCCTGAATCTGAAAAAGAAGTACTTACAGATTTATTACTCAAAATGGATAAATATGATTTGTATGGAAAAATGGCTCTTCCTAAAAAACATGATGTAGAAAATGAAGTCTCGATAATTTATCGTCACGCCGCAGAAAAGAGAGGTGTTTTTGTTAATCTGGCACTTCACGAAAATTTTGGGTTAACAGTTATCGAATCGGCAAGTTCTGGTCTTCCTGTGGTGGTTACTAAAAACGGTGGACCTTCAGAAATTATTCCTGCCTGTTTGAATGGAGAATTGGTAAATCCAGAAGATGAAATTCAGATTAAAAAAGCACTGCTGAAAATCTTAACAGACGAAAATCAATGGAAATATTATTCGAATAATGGTGCAACTAATATTCAAAAACATTATAGCTGGCTCAACCATGTCAATCAATATATTGCTGTAGTGAAAGAAAATTTATCACTTTCGTCGGGCGCAGGAATTAAAAAGCAGCACTATCTTAATATCAATATTGACCGCCTGAAAAGAAAAGTCGAAAATTTATTTGTTTCGGATATTGATGGAACTCTTATTGAACCAAGCTTAAATAATCCTGGTATTGAAGAATTAAATAAATACCTAACAACCCGAAATGATAAAATGGCATTTGCTCTGGCTTCAGGAAGGAATCTGACTTTGATAAAGAAGATCATCGACGAAAAAAAATTCCCGCTTCCAGATTTTATAATCTGCTCTGTTGGAACAGAAATTTATTATACCAATGGTACAGATTATATTTTGGATAAAGGATGGGCAAAATTTTTGTCGGGACGTTGGAAAAGAGATGAAATAGTAAAGAAACTCAATACAATAAAATGGATAACACTTCAAGAGGAAGAAGCACAAAATCCTTATAAAATCTCATATTATTACAAAAAGGAAGATTATAATCATGAAGAATTGATCGAGGTATTAGGCGCAGAATGGTATAAAGTTAATATCATTCCGAGCCACGGCCAGTTTTTAGATTTTATTCCAAAAAGAGCATCAAAAGGAAATGCAATAAAGTTTTTATGCCGTAAATGGGATATTCCTATGTCAAGTGTTATTGCAGCAGGAGATTCGGGAAATGATATAGATATGTTTAGAGGAGCTGTAAAAGGTATTATTGTGGGAAATCGCAGTTCAGAATTATCAGATTATAAAACTTCGAAAGGTATTTATGTGGCAAAAAATGCCGCAGCATCTGGTATTTTAGAAGGATTGAAACATTATAAATTAATAAAATAAGAAGATATATGTATTCAAGTTCAGGATTTAGCAATTGGGAAATTGGAGATGTAGATGTGTTTATAGATGAGAAAGGAATGCATCATTTGTTCCATTTAATTATTCCTAATCACGATTACATTGCGCACGCAGTATCAAAAGATGGTCTCTCTTGGAAAAGAGTTAAAAACGCACTCTGGGTTGGTGAACCCGGAGAGTGGGATGATGATATGTTATGGACAATGCATGTAAGTAAAAGATCAGAGGGAAAAGGTTACGAATTATATTATACCGGACTTAAGCGCCAAGATCAAGGAATTGAACAAAAGATAGGAAGAGCAGTTTCAACAGATTTGATTACTTGGACAAAAGAAAATTCGTATGGCTTACCGTTTAAAAGTGAAGCACCGCATTACGAAAGTGCTTCAAACAATCCACGAGAATGGATTAGTTTTAGAGATCCATTTAAGTATCAATATAAGGGAGAAGATTATTTGTTAATCTGTGCTAGAAGCGCTTCTGGACCAATCTATAGAAGAGGCTGTATTGGTATTGCCAAAAGAGAAAAAGAGGGTTACGTACTTCAAAAACCGCTGCATATTCCTTATGTATTTGATGATGTAGAATGTCCATGTGTAATTGAAATAAAGGGAAAACATTACTTGTTTGGCTCCATTAGAGAAGATATTAAAGTTCGCTATTGGTCTTCACCAGATTTTAAAGGAGAATATTTTGCCTTTCATAATAATTTACTTTTGCCACAAGGTAATTACGCCGCCAGAGTTGTAAAAGATGGGGATCATTTTTTAATTTACAATTTTTATTTTGCAGGTGGAAATGTCAATTCACATCGTGTAATTCCGCCCCCAAAGGAACTTGATGTTGATAGCAGCGGCAGACTTTTGTTAAAATCATATCATCACTGGGAGAAACTGTATCAAAAAACAATTATGCAGAAAGATCTCCCGCAGCCACTTCCTATTTTAGGAAATCCTACTGCTGAATCTACTATAGAAAAAAAATGGACTTTTGGCTGTAGAAGCGGTTACGAAATTTTTTGTTTTGAAAAACCCGCTATGGATTTTGTCTGGGAAGGAAATCTAGCCGTTGAAGGTATGGGAAAAACAGGATTTGTAATTGAGTGTGATAAAGAAGGTACAGGATATTTTATTTCGGTAGATTTTGTTAATGGATTTGTACAGTTTAGAGCTTGGGGATTTAATGAAAAAGACGTGAAAAATAATTTTATCTTCGAAAATATTCAGACCAATCTATTTGAAATACAAGATGATAAACAAATTTATTTTAAAATTATTCGTTACGGAAATTACTACGAGTTTTCTGTAAATGATATTGTGAAGCTGACACTGTTAGATTTTAAATATAATACAGGAAAAATAGGTATATATGTCTGTTCGGCAGTTGTTTCTTTAACTAATTCAAAAATTCACGCGCTTCCTGAACCAGAAAACGAATATGCAACTTCTGATCCGGATAAAGCTTTAAAAGAAAATATTAAAATACTTTAGCAGATTTTAGATTTAAAAATTTATAAAGTAAGAATTAAAAATATAAATCAGATTTACAATGAGTGATCAAAATATACTAAAAGTAGTTTCGTATGGCGAAGTGTTATGGGACGTTTTTAAAAATGAAAAAAAAATAGGCGGTGCGCCGTTAAATGTTGCCTTACGAATGAAATCATTAGGTTGTCAAGCTGGAATGATAAGCTGCGTAGGCAATGATTTAGATGGAAAAGCCATACTAGAAAATATCGAAAATCTGGGGTTGAAAACAGATTCTATTATTAAATCTGAGGAATATGCTACAGGTTTGGTTCAAGTAACTTTAGACAATAACGGATCTGCCAGCTACGAAATTAAATATCCATCGGCTTGGGATAAAATTGTTTTAAATGATGCAGCAAGAAAAATCGTTTCAGAGGCTGATGTTCTTATTTACGGCAGTTTAGTCTGCAGAGATTCTGTATCGCGTCTAGCGCTGGAAGAGTTACTTCAATATAATGTTTATAAAGTTTTTGATGTAAACTTAAGAAAGCCCCATTACAATTACGATCTACTTGAAAAATTAATGCATTCTGCAGATCTTATCAAATTTAATGACGAAGAATTATTAGAAATAGCCAAAACTTTAAATTCTCCTTTTACAAGTTTAGAAGATAATATGAAATTTTTTGCTGAAATCACAAATACTAGAGCTGTCTGCGTAACCAAAGGAAAACATGGCGCGGCTTTATTTTTAAATGGCGAAATGTATCATAATAATGGATATCCAGTAACTGTTGCTGACACCGTTGGAGCTGGTGATTCTTTTCTTGCCTCACTAATTACATTTTTAAAAACAGGTAAAAGTCCGCAAGAATCGATTGATTTTGCTTGTGCAATGGGAGCTTTGGTAGCCCAATCTCCAGGAGCAAATCCAGAAATTTCAACTGAAGAAATAAAACAGATTATGCAAGGATAAAATTTTAAAAATCTCCATTTAATTCGGGCAATATAAAACGGTCTCTTTTATAGAAAAGCAGAAAGTAAATCAATAGAAACGAAAATATAAAAGCAAAAAAAACTTCAGAGAAATCTGGAGTTTTTTGCTTTTAGCAAAAAAAGGACTCGCAACGTGTACGAAGATTCAACAAATAGCAAAAAACAAAAGAGGTCACAAATCTCAGTTTTTCAAAATTTTAAAAATCTTTACTTTTTTAAAATGTATGCTTTACGTCATTAAATGAATTAAAATGCAATGCAGTACTTTTAAGTATCTGCATAATATATCTATAGATTTGATTAATAAATCCATCTTCAACTCATACAATACTTTTAATTTTATCTTCTATTCTTAGCTAGTTTATTTCGTTTCAGTTTAATTGAATTTATTTTATCAGAATAATGGTCCGCTGTAAAGGCATTAGATCGGATTTAGATTAAACATGAATTTTAAGAGAGAATAGTTCAGAACTTAAGAAATCTATAATTTAATTTTTGTTGGTTAGTACTTGTAGGGAGATATTTTTAAATGATCTCCCTACTTTTTTAATTACAAAATTAAATACACATTACTAATTTTAATTAACAAGAAGACTGTATGAAACAAGAAGACAGCAAGGGAGAAAATACTACTTTCTTAAAAAAGGGTTTAGTATTTTTTATGTTATCATTTTTTTTGGTGCCAAAACTCTATTCCAAAAACGATCAAGAAATAAGCAGTTCAACTGCGGTATTAGAAAGGCTTATTGGTAACAGAGCAAATGATTTTGAACTCAGTATTATTGAAAATAAAGATAAAAATAATGCTGACTGGTTTGAAATTGAAACAACAGCTTCTAAAGTAAAAATAAAAGGAACATCTAATACTGTAATCTGCTACGCTGCTTATAATTTTCTTAAAGAAATTGGAGCTGTTTTGGTAAGCTGGGAAGGAATCAGAGTTAATTTACCAAAGTCGTGGCCAAAATACTCAAAGAAAGGAAATACACCTTTTAAATACAGAGAATATTTAAATGCCTGTACTTTTGGTTATACTACGCCATGGTGGGACTGGAAACGATGGGAACAAGAAATTGACTGGATGGCCATGCACGGCATCAATCTTCCAACTGCAATGGAAGGTCAAGAAGCGGCTTGGCAGCAATTATGGAAAGACTATGGATTAACAAACAATCAATTAGAAGCTCATTTTGCGGGGCCGGCTTTTTTACCGTGGCAGCGTATGGGAAATATCAACAGTTTAGAAGGTCCATTACCACAAGAATGGTTTAGTAAAAAAGAAGTACTTCAAAAGCAAATTTTAGAAAGGATGAGAGCATTAGATATGCATCCTGTTGTGCCGGCTTTTAGCGGTTATGTACCAAAGGCTTTCGCCGAAAAACATCCAGAAGCTAAAATAACCGAATTAAAATCTTGGTCTGGAGGAGGTTTTGCAAGTACATTTCTATTAGATTCTAAAGATCCTTTATTTAAAGAAATAGGAAAACGTTTTATTGAAATTTACACCAAAATGTACGGGAAGTCTAATTTCTATTTAGCCGATTCTTTTAATGAAATTACACCACCGGTTTCTGAGAATAATAAATATGAAGAACTATCCAATTACGGAAGCGCTATTTATGAAACAATTAATGAAGCCGCTCCAGGCGCAGTCTGGGTTATGCAGGGATGGCTTTTTGGCGACAACAAAGAATTTTGGACCAAAGAAGCTACAAGTGCATTTTTGAGTAAAGTGCCAAATGACAGATTAATGGTTCAGGATTATGCTAATGACAGATATAAAGTTTGGGAAAATCAGGAAGCTTTTTATGGTAAACAATGGACTTATGGTTATGTACATAATTATGGAGGATCAAATCCGGTATATGGAGATTTGAATTTTTATAAAAATGAATTAACAAGTTTACTTAAGAATCCAAACAGAGGAAATGTTGTTGGGTATGGAGCAATGCCAGAAGGTTTAAACAACAACTCAATTGTTTATGAATACATTTATGATCTTCCGTGGAGTCAAGGAGAGCAGCCTATAAATGACTGGCTCACTAAATATTTAAATGCGAGATACGAACAAAAAGTTTCTAAATCTGTTTTTCAAGCATGGGAATTATTATTAGAATCTGTTTACAATGTTAAGTATTGGGAAACACGCTGGTGGAATGATAGGGCTGGAGCGTATTTATTATTTAAACGTCCAACAGCAGCAATTACAGAATTTAAAGGAAATCCTGGAGATAAAACAAAATTGAAAGAAGCGCTGGATATTTTAAATAAAGAAGCTAAAAAATACGATAAAAAGAATTTTATTCAATACGATTTAATCGATGCTTCAAGACAATATTATTCACTTTGTATAGATGAAGATTTGATGGAATGTGTAAAAGCATATCAGCAGAAAGACATTTCAAAAGGAGATCAATTATTTAAAAAGATAGAAAAACAAGTTTTAGATATAGATAATATGATGTCTGGACAACCTTTAAACAGTCTTGATCATTGGGTAAAATCGGCTTCTGATTATGGAAGTTCAAGCGCAGTATCTCAATTATATGTAAAAAATGCAAAAACATTAATTACACTTTGGGGCGGAGAAGGGCATTTGAATGATTATGCTTCTCGATCTTGGCAAGGCATGTATAAAGGTTTTTATTGGCCAAGATGGAAAATGTTTTTAGAAGCTCTTAAAAAAGCAGCAGTCAATAATACTCCATTTGATGAAACAAAAGAAAGAGAATCAATTAAAAATTGGGAAATCAAATGGACAGAAAAGAATTAATTAAAATACAGATGACTCAATTTTTACGTATATAAATAAAATATAGCTTTAAATTTTAGTTAATATTTTAAACTGTGATTAATAAGAGAACCAAAAAAATATAAAGCTAATTAATTAATAAGTTTTTAACTATATAATTTTAGAAAAACAACTTTACAAAGCCTTGCAAACATTGACTTTAAAAGAATTATCCATGTTTATGAATAACTTGTCCATTTGTTAACATTTCTTTACCATTAATTTCGTCAATCTATTTAACCAATTAACCAAATATCACAATGGAAAAA
This sequence comes from Flavobacterium sp. MC2016-06, assembly GCF_009711165.2. Lineage (GTDB taxonomy): Bacteria > Bacteroidota > Bacteroidia > Flavobacteriales > Flavobacteriaceae > Flavobacterium. The sequence continues at coordinate 30,801 of NZ_WMID02000031.1, forward strand.
CTTAAACTTTTATTATTAGCCTTTTTCTTTGTTTTATCATTTAATACTTGGGCACAAAAAACAGAAGTGTCCGGTATTATTTTAGATGACAAAGGTCTTCCACTGCCAGCAGCTAATGTGCTTGAAAAAGGTACTACTAATTCTGTAACAACAGATTTTGATGGGAAATTTAAATTTTCGGCTTCAAACAAAAATGCGACATTAATAATCTCTTACATTGGATTTGAAGATCAGTCTTTAAAATTAGACGGAACAAAATCAAATTTTTCAATTAAGTTAAAATCTAACACAACAAACCTAGAGCAGGTCGTGGTAGTAGGTTATGGAAAAGGATCTCGTAAAAACTTGACCACATCTGTAACGTCTATTAAAGCAGAAGAATTAAATAGAGGAGCCATCAGCGATGTAGGACAGTTACTGCAAGGTAAAGTCTCTGGTCTTAACATTTCATCAAGTGGCGACCCAACAAAAACAGCATCTGTAGTTTTACGTGGTGTATCTACATTAAACAGTTCACAAGGACCGTTTTATGTGGTAGATGGTGTACCGGGAGTTGATATTTCGATCATTGCTCCAGATGATATTGCTACGATAGATGTATTAAAAGATGCGGCTGCAACAGCAATTTATGGTAACCGTGCTGCAAATGGAGTAATTATGGTTACAACCAAAAGAGGTGGTAAAGACAGAACTCAAATCGCATACAACGGTTATTTTGGTTTAGAAGAAGTATCAAATCAGTTGGATATGATGAATGCTGATCAGCTGAGAGCTTTTACAGTAAAAAACAATTTAAATTTTACGCCAGAAAATGACAAAGGCGCAAACACAAACTGGCAGAAAGAAATTTTAAGACCAGGAAGAGCACAGTCAAGCAGTCATAACTTATCGATGAGCGGTGGCGGTGATCACGGAAATTATACAGCAAGTATAACTTCTCTAGAAAAAGAAGGAGTACTTCAAAAAAGTGATTTCTCTCGTGTAATTGCACGTTTATCTGTTGAGCAGTTTGCATTTGATGACAAAGTAAAATTTGGTTTAAATGTTACCAATTCAAGCAGTAAATACCAAAATGTACCACAGCGTAATACTGTTTTATTACAATCTGTAAGTTATCTTCCAATTTCTCCAGTAAAAAATGCAGATGGAAGTTATTTCGAAAATTTTATCAGCACAGGATATTTTAATCCAGTAGCTTTAATCGATCACGGAACAGACGAAACAAAAACAAACAACCTTGTAGGGAATCTTACTGCAGAAGTAAAACTTCCTTTTGGATTTACTTATAATTTAAACATTGCACACCAAAAATTAACTGCTTCTCATGGAGAATTCTATGACAGCTATTATTCAAAATACAATAGTGCCAATTTTTACAACAATCCAGATCCACCTTTAACAAAAACATTAATTAATTTTGGTGTAAATGGTTCAGCATTAAGAAACAACTACGAAAACACTAATAATATAGTAGAGAGTTTCTTAACATGGGATAAAGCATTAGGAAGCCATAAAATAAAAGCGGTTTTAGGTTACTCTTGGCAAGAAAACACATTGGGAGATGGATTTCAAGCAACATCTACTAATTTCCCAACAGACAATGTAGGATACAACAACCTTGCTTTAAGTAACTATACTTCGGTAAATGGTTATGTAGTAAATTTTGGAGACAGTAAAGCATATCAAAAAACACGTTTAATTGGTGAGTTTGCTCGTTTAAACTACAACTATGAAGACAAATACCTTTTGCAGGGAACTATTAGAAGAGATGGTGGTTCTGTATTTGGAAAGAACAATCAATGGGGTTATTTCCCTTCTGTAGGAGCTGCTTGGAGAGTAGACAAAGAAAACTTCATGAAAAATCAAAAATTTTTCAGCGACTTAAAATTCCGTGGAAGTTATGGAGTAACAGGAAATTCATCAGGATTTAATGCTTATACAGCGCAGTTTATCTCTGGAAGTTTAGGAACTTTTTATTATAACGGAGCACAAATTGGAGCTTACGGACCAAATCAGGCTGCAAACCCAGATTTGAAATGGGAAAAAACGGCTACTGCAAACATTGGAGTTGATTTTGCAATCTTAAAAGGAAAAGTAACAGGTTCTGTTGATTTGTATGATAAAAAAACAACCGACATGATTTTTAATTATGCTGTAAATCCAGTACTTGTACCAGTAGGAACAATTGTAGCAAATGGAGGAACAATGTCTAATAAAGGTATAGAGGTGAGTTTAGGTGCAACTCCTGTTAAAACAGCAAATTTTAGCTGGTCTACAAATTTGAATTTAGCAAGCAACAAAAACAAAATTGTAAAATTGACTAATCCTTTCTTTATTGGAGGAGATTCTATACGTCGTGTACAGCCAGATGGCGGTGGACAAACAGGAAGTACTTTACAAATCTTTAAAGAAGGAAAACCTCTTGGTGAATTCTTTACACTTAAATACGCAGGAAAAAATGCAAACGGTGTTTCTCAATATTATGATAAAAATAACAACCTGACTACAACACCACTAATTGGAACAGATTACCACTATGCAGGAAGTGCGCAGCCAAAATTATTATTAGGATGGGGGAATAATTTTCAATACAAGAAATTTGATTTAAGTGTTTTCTTTAGAGGAGTTTTTGGTAATAAAATCTTCAATGCAACCCGTGCCGATTTATTTAGACCAAGCACAGCAATGACAAGTAATATTTTAGTTGATGCACAAGATGAATCACCAAATGATCTTAATGCTTACAAATATTCAACTCGTTTTATAGAAGATGGAAGTTACCTGAGATTAGACAATATGACCTTAGGATACAATTTTGGTAAAATGGGCAGATTTATTCAAAACGTACGTATTTACGAAACCATAAACAATGTATTTGTAATTACTAAGTATTCAGGAGTTGATCCAGAAGTAGAACAAGGAGGAACGGCTCCCGGTGTAGATTCTAATAATTTTTATCCAAAAACCAGAACGTATCTGTTTGGTGTAAACGTGATATTCTAAAAATTAAATTGTAACATTATGAAAAAGATATTAAAATATATAGGGCTTCCAGTATTAATGGTTGGTTTATTGTACTCTTGCGAAGATCTAGATGTGCCAATTACGACACAGCTTACACCAGACGTTTTTCCTCAAAACTCAACACAATATATTCAGACAACAGGTCCCGTTTATTCTGCTTTCCGCGGTGAGTTTTCATTTGCTTGGTGGTGGTCACAATCACTATCTACAGACGAAGCAATTATGCCTGCAAGAGGAGGTAACTGGTTTGATAACAGAAACTATATCTCAATGCATTACCATGACTGGACACCAGACAATGGTATTATAGGAAGTCTTTGGGACTGGTCATCTAAAGTAATTGGAACCAGTAATCAGGCCGTTTCAATCTTAAATACAGCAATGCCAGAAGGTGCAGAGAAAAAAACGTTGATATCTGAACTTAAAACGATGCGTGCTATCTCTTATTTTATGTTGATGGACAGCTATGGCGATGTTCCCTTAGATACGGTTTACGGAGACTTTACAGCACATTCTAAAACGAGTAGAAAAGAGGTTTTTAATTTTATTGAAAAAGAATTAAAAAAGGCAATTCCTAACTTAAATCCAGCAACGGGAGTTTCTACTTACGGAAGACCAAACAAGCAGACAGCCAATGCCATGCTTGCTAAATTGTATTTGAATGCAGAAGTGTATACAGGAGCGCCTCGTTATGATGAAGCAATTGCAGCCTGCGATCAGGTAATTAGTTCAAACTTATACAATATTGAGCCAAGAGCAACTTATCTGCAGATGTTTTATCCAACCAATGGGCCGCAGATGAAAGAATTTATCTTTGCAGTTCCTTACGATCCAACCGCTACAACTGTTGGTTTCAACGGGCAAATGTACCATTCACGTTATGATGTACCGCGTTCTGAAAGAGCAAAATTTGGACTGGCTTTTACACCTAGTGCACCTAGAAGTACAATACCAGAATTTTATGCCTTGTTTAATGATGCAAACGATATTCGAAACAAACAATGGTTAACAGGTTTGCAATTTATGAATGATGGTGTTACACCAGTAATGGTTACAACAACCAAAAAAGGATATGATCAGTTTTACACTGGCTCAGACGGAAGTGCAGCTTATACCTATCAGGTAAATTTAACACCAGATATTATCCTTCGTCAAAGTGTTCCTCTGTTTGATTTAGGTAATGATGAAATTGCTTGGAACATGGGATACAGAAATATTAAATTTTATCCAGATGCTAGTTCTACAAGCCGTAATCAAAATAATGATGTACCATTTTTGCGTTATTCAGATGTATTGTTAATGAAAGCCGAAGCGATCCTAAGAGGCGGCAGTGCAACTTTAGCACAAACTCCTGTAGTATTAGTAAATATGGTTCGTTCTAACCGTACAACATCTACAGCTTGGAGCAGTGTAACGCTAGAAGATCTTTACAAAGAAAGAAGCCGTGAGTTTGCTCAAGAAGCATGGCATAGAAACGATATGATACGTTTTGGAAAATATGAAGGACAATGGGGATACAAAACCAATACAGATACCTATCGTCGTGTTTTCCCAATACCAACCAATGCAATGGTTTTAAATCCAGCTCTAACTCAGAATCCAGGATATTAAAAATAAGATTTTAGTTAAGTACGCATTATAATCTAATATTAATTTTGAAAGGAGAGGAGCGTAAAAAATCTTCTCCTTTTTTACTAAAAGAAAGCTGCTTTTTTTTCTCATAAGAAAAAATCAGTTTAGTTTGATTTTGTTTGAATGACACAAAGTTTAATCGAATGTATTTTGCACCAGTAATGAAAGATTAAGCTTTGTAACATTCTATCAAATTATGTTTTGAGATTACATAATAACTCTCCGTTTAATACTAGGTCTTATATTTTTGATTTAAAAATAAATCAGTATAAAAAATCCTATTGCCCTACCAATACAAACAGAATAAATGGAATTAAATAAAATCTATAAAATAGGACGCATTGGAGTAAGTATAGCACTTATTTTTTTAGTGTCATGTAAAAGCCAGAAAGAAGTTTCTCTAAAAAAGAAAGTCTTATCAGATATGGTTTACCCGTTACTGGACACAGAAAATTCAAGATGGTTTTACTTTTCATCCGCAAGCCGTCCGTTTGGTATGGTCAACTTAAATCCCGATACAGAAATTAACGGCGATTGGGGAGGCGGATATAAATATACTACAGATACAGTTAAAGGTTTTAGCCATGTACACGAATGGCAGATGTCTGGAGTATCGGTAATGCCCGTAACCATTACAGCAGCAAACAAACCAACTATTTTTAAAGATTTTTATTCCAAATTCAGCCATAAAACCGAAATTATAACACCAGGATATCATTCACTAAAATTAGATCGATATCAGATAATTACAGAATTAACCAGCACACCAAGGGTTGGATTTCATCAATATACTTTTCCTATAAACTCACAAAAAGCAGTTCTTTTTAATCTGAATACTATTTTAGGACCATGTGAAAATACCAATGGAAAATTAGAAAAAAACAATGATTATGAACTTTCGGGATCATTAGTTTTGAGTACCAATTTTAGACGACCAAAACCATTAACCGTATTTTTTAAAATTAAAACCAATGAGCCAATTTCTGCTATAGAAAAAGATAATGCGACAGGTAATTATTTAATTAATTTTAGTCAAGCTAAAGAAAAAATATTGATGAAAGTTGGTATTTCTTATACTTCAATAGAAAATGCCAACAACAATATAGAAACAGAATTACCATATTGGAACTTTAATAAAACCGTTGCAGATTCTAGAAAAGTTTGGAGCGATTTATTAGGAAGAATAAAAATTGAAGGCGGAACAGAAACGGATCAAAGAAGATTTTACACTGATTTATGGCATGCACTGCAAGGGAGAAAAATGATCAGTGATGCAAATGGAGCCTATCCTGATAATACAGGTGACAAATTCAGAGTGGGACAATTGCCATTAAATCTAGACGGAAAACCAAAATTCAATCATTATAATTCAGATGCTTTTTGGGGCGCACAATGGACAATAAATAATCTTTGGGGATTGGTTTATCCTGAAATTATGGAAGAATTTGTGTATTCCTTAATGCAGTATTATAAAGACGGAGGAATGATTCCGCGTGGGCCTGCAGGCGGAAATGACACCTACGTAATGACGGGAGCTTCAGCAACACCATTTATTGTCAGCGCCATTCAAAAGGGAATTGTAAAAGACGATTTAGAAGCTATTTATACAGCGCTCAAAAAAAATCATATGCCGGGCGGAATTATGGAAAAAGCCGGATATGAGCATAACACCAACATTGGCGGCGGCTTAAAATATTATTTAGAAAAAGGCTATGTACCATATCCGCTTCCTGATGGTAATTTCGGAAGCCACGAAGACGGAGCAAGTCAGACTTTAGAATACGCTTATCAAGATTGGACTTTGGCGCAATTGGCTAAAAAATTAAATCATGAAGAAGATTATAATTACTTCATGAAAAGATCTAAAAATTATCAAAATGTTTTTGATTCAAAAATAGGCTGGATGCGTCCGAAAAACGTTGACGGAAAATGGCGTGAAAATTACGATCCATACCAATATGAAAATGGATTTATAGAATCAAATGGCGCACAATCAACATGGTTTGTACCGCATGATATCGAAGGTTTGGCAGCTTTAATGGGGGGAAAAGAAAAAGCCATAATAAAATTAAATGCACAATTTGAAGGCGCTAAAAAGCAAAACTATACTTCTGGTACATCGCATGACGCAGAATTACACCCAGAATTCAGCAGAATTCCTGTGAATTTTGGTAATCAGCCATCGATGCAAACCTCTAATATTTTCACCCTTTTAGGAAGACCAGATTTGACGCAATATTGGACTAGAAATGTAGTCCAAGCAACTTTCAGCGGCTTATCTCCAGCGACTGGTTATAACGGCGACGAAGATCAAGGTTTAATGGGAAGTTTAAATGTATTGCTAAAACTTGGTTTATTTCAAATGAACGGAGGAACAGACAAAGATGCAGTTTATCAAATCGGAAGCCCAATGTTTACTAAGGTTACCATAGCGTTAAATCCGAAGTATTACTCTGGAAAAACCTTTGTCATTAAAGCTGCAAACAATAGCTTTGAAAATATTTATATAAAAGACATAAAATACAACAATAAAGCCGTACCAAATTTTAGTCTTTCGCATGAAGAGATTACAAACGGAGGGGAATTATTTTTAGAAATGTCAGATAAACCAAAATAGTAAAGAAATAATACGAAATGAAAAACACAAAGGCTGTCATTTTCTTAGCGATAATCGTTCTTTTTACAATAAAAATTAAAGCACAAAAAGCGCACACGTATGTCGACCCAATGATCGGTTCAGAAGGAGTTGGCCGAGTTTTTATCGGGCCTTCATGTCCGTACGGAATGGTAAAACCAAGTCCCGATTGTACATCAAGTCCAAATAGCGGCTGGCTTCCAATGCCGAAAGAAGTTACAGGATTCAGTCAAGTTCATGTAAGCGGAACAGGCGGCGGACCCAAATATGGGAATATTCAGATTATGCCTTTTTCGGGAGCTTTAGATAAGCTCGATCAAACGTCTTTTAGAACCGAAGAAAACGTAAAACTCGGTTATTATGAAACGGTTTTCAAAGAAAATCAAATCAAAACAGAAATAACAACGGGCGAAAAAGTTTCTTTTTACCGCATCACATATCCAAAAAATGCTTCAAAAGAATTAAAAATTGATCCAGGATTTTTCTTAGGAGAAGATAAAGTTCCAGACGCAAGAGAAGCACAGCAATTTGTAGGTTCACAAATCGAAATTGTTTCAGACACAGAAGTTAGAGGTTACAGCAGAATAAGAGGCGGATGGAATAACGGCCGCGCTTATACCGTTTATTTCTATGCCGTTTTTGATCAGCCCATTACCAAATATGTAACTTTTAAAGACGGAAAATTTTACAATAACGAAAAGGCACAATTTGATTCAGGTAAAAAAACAGCAGCTTTAGTTTCATTTGGAAAAGAAGGAAAGCAGGAAGTTAATGTCAAAATCGGAATCTCTTTTTTAAGTGAATTAAAAGCTAAAAATAATATTGAAGTTGAAATTCCGCATTGGGATTTTAATAGCGTTCTAAATTCTTTAGAAAATAAATGGGAAGATTTATTAAGCCGAATCAAATTATCGGAAGATACTTCTGCAGATTATAAAAAAATGTTCTACACCGGTTTATATCACACGATGATTATGCCAGTTGATCGCACGGGAGAAAATCCGTTATGGACAGACGATGCACCTTATTACGATGATTTTTACACGATTTGGGACACATTTAGAACCTCAAGTCCATTAATAACAATTATAGATTCGAAACGTAAAGTTGAAATCATCAACGCGATGTTGAATATTTACAAACGCGAAGGTTTTCTGCCCGAAGGAAGAAGCGGGAACGACAACGGAAGAACTCAGGGCGGTTCAAACGCTGAGGTTGTAATTGCCGACGCTTTTGTAAAAAACTTAAAAGGCATAGATTACGAATTCGCTTTGCAGGCCATGCTAAAAGATGCAACTGTTCCGCCCGGAGGAAATGAAGAAAAAGAAGGAAGAGGTGGCCTTATAGATTATCTAAAATTAGGCTACGTTCCCTACGGCACAGACCGCGCAGGAAACCGAACAATTGATTATGCGTACAACGATTATAATATTGCCATTGTGGCCAAAGGTCTAGGAAAAACAGAAATATACGATCAATACATTAAACAAGCCGACAGCTGGCAGAATCTTTGGCGTTCCGATTATGAAAATAACGGCGCAAAAGGATTTATTATGCCCAAAGACAAAGACGGAAAATGGCTGGACGATGTTGTTTTTGGAGAATCAAAAATACAGAAACCGACTTTTAAATATACGCCTGTTATAATCGAATCGCCTTGGTATGTCTGCCATTGGTGTGTGTTTTTCTACGAAGGAAATTCTTGGGAATATTCATTAAGTATTCCGCACGACGTTCCAGAATTGGTAAAAAAATCGGGTGGAGAAAAAGCTTTTGAAGAAAGGCTTAATACATTCTTCAATTCAGAATTGTATAATGTTGCCAATGAACCTTCATTTTTAACGCCTTGTTTGTATCACTGGATCGGGAAACCCTATTTGAGCAGCGACAGAATTCGAAAAATCATCAAAAATAATTTCAATACTTCTAGAGAAGGTTTACCTGGAAATGATGATTCTGGAGCGATGTCTTCATGGCTGGCTTTTCATATGATGGGACTGTATCCAAATGCGGGACAGCCTTATTATTTATTAAATACGCCTTTGGTAAAAGAGACGACAATCAAATTAGAAAATGGAAAATCATTTACCATTTCGGCAAAAAAAATGAGCGAAAAAAACAAGTATATCAAAACAGCTTCTTTAAATGGAAAACCGTACAACAAAGCATGGATTTTACACGAAGATATTAACAATGGCGGTGAATTGATTTTTGAAATGGATTCTAAACCTTCGGCTTGGGGAACAACAATTTTACCTCCAAAAAAATAAAAATATCAAACAGATGAAAAATATACTTTTAGCATTTCTGTTTTTAGCATTTTGTCAAACAGGAATAGCACAGAAATACATTTCCACACTAAAAAATAATACAGAACTGCAATATGTCTGCAAACTGCACGGACAAACGCGAACTTTATCGCTTGTAGCTAACACATCAAAAGAGAATCTGATTTTAAAATTAGATACCAGAGGCGTAAAAAGCAGTATTGTGATTTTAGCAGAAGCATTAAAAAACGGAAATGCTTTAAGTTTTAATCAAGGAGAATATGCTCCAGTTTTAAACCTAAAATCCAATGAAACTTTTTTTATGATTTCGCAGTCAGCGTATCAAAATTTAGTACAAAATAATTCATTTGTGTACAATAATACAACGTATGATGTAGACAAAAACGAAGATAAAAATGGTGTTTCTATTGATGGAAAATTAATTGATGCATTCCACGTAATTGCACAAATTGACCAAACAGAAATGTGGATTGTAAAAAATCCAGAATTTCCTTTAATCTGTAAAATCACTAAAAATCCGTTAGGAATTAATTTTACCTTAGTGAAAGTAATAGACAATTAAAATTTAAAAGTACTTTTAAGTAAGCAGACCTAACAGGTTTTTAAAACCTGTTAGGTCTTTGATAATAATAACATTTACAATAAGTAAAGCTCCATCGGAGCGAAATATCTGTAGTCTTTTAAGTATTTAGACCTAACAGGTTTTTAAAACCTGTTAGGTCTTTGACAACAATAACATTTACAATAAGTAAAGCTCCATCGGAGCGAAATATATATAGCCAAGAAAATACAATCTCAGTAAAGCTCCATCGGAGCGATATAATAGAAAATCATGTTATCAAAAAATATTCTTCCTGTAATTCTATTTTTCTTCATTCTGGTTTCCTGCAAAACAGAACAGCATTTCAATGAAAAAAAACAGCAAATCGCTTTTATAGCCGATGTTCATTTACAAGATATTTTTGCGAAATATAAAGACAATACGTATCAAGGAATCCAAAATCCGAAAACGGGCGAATATGTAAATATTAGAACTATGAATGCGCAATTGCATTCGACCAGAATTTTCAACGAAAACTACTTTGCTTTTTTAGAAGCTTTAAATGACATTGTAAAAAGAGGCATCAAACAAGTCGTACTTCCGGGTGATTTCAGCGACGACGGACAGCCTGTTCATGTACGCGGCTTAAGAAAAATATTAGACAATTATTCTAAAAAATACGGAATCTCATTTTTTGTTACCACTGGAAATCATGATGTTGTAAAACCGTTTGCGCAAGAAGCTTTTAAAACAGATTTTTTGGGTAAAGATGGCAAAGAACAGATTATTAGCAGCAGTAAAAATAACTTCAAGAAAAGCGAACTAGAACCCATTATCACAACCGATATAAAAAACTGGGGTTACAAAGAAACCATTCAAGAAATGCGGAATTTTGGTTTTTTTCCCAAAAAGACAGATTTGTATTGGGAAACGCCTTTTTCAGACTACAATTATGAACATTATAATTTTGAAGAAGCTCAAAAAGAATCTGTTTTAGAAAAAAGAACGTATGTTATTAAAAACACCAATTTGTTTCTGCCTGATGCCAGTTATTTGGTCGAACCAATAAAAGGAATCTGGCTTTTGGCGATAGATGCCAACGCTTATGTTCCGAATGAAAAATTATCTGGTCTGCCCAATAATCCAAATGATTTTTCGGGAGCCAATACAGGTTACAATAACGTTCTTATTTATAAAAGTCATTTACTAAAATGGGTTCAAAAAGTTGCTGCAGAAGCAAAGAAAAAAGGAAAAATATTGATCGCTTTTAGCCATTATCCAATGGTTGGATTTAATGACAATGCATCGCCCGAATTAAAACAGCTTTTTGGGGCCAATAAAATGCAGCTGCAAAGAGTTCCAGACGAAGAAGTAGCGCAGCAATTTGCAGACGCTGGAATTCAGATTCATTTTGGCGGACACATGCACATCAATGATACAGGTATTAGAACATCGGCAAAAGGAAATACGTTGTTTAATATACAAACGCCTTCATTGGCAGCGTATATGCCGGCCTACAAAATATTGACAATTCATTCTAATACCAAACTTGAAATTGAAACTGTTGTAATTGATAAAGTGGCAGATTTTAATAGTTTATTTTCTCTTTATGAAGAAGAATATGCTCATTTAGAAAGTATTAAAAGTAATAATATCTGGAATAAAGAAATTCTAAAAGCAAAAGATTACAAAGAATTTACAAATTGGCATTTAAAAGAATTGGTTCGTTTAAGGTTTTTACCAGAAGATTTTCCGGCAGAATTTTTACAATCCATCGTAAATCTTACAGGAAAAGATTTATTAGAAATGAATAAAAATACGTCAGAAATTAGTGCAAATTTGAAATCAAATTCTTTAGCTCTTTCTGATTTTGAATCTTGGACTGGTTTTGATATGATTTTTGATTTTTACCGCCTAAAAAGTGCAGACGAATTGGCAAAACCAGAAATTGGAAAACAAAGATTAAAACAATATGAATTGATATGCAGGCAGTTAAAAAAATCAAATAACCAAAAACTGATTTTATGGGCTCAAATCTTTTTGAAAACCATGAATGGCGAGCCTTCAGATCATTTTGAAATTGATTTGAAAAATAACAAAATTGATAATTTATCTGTTAAATAATTTTGATATTTATTAAATCAAAAAGGTTAAATTGCATTTATAATTTATTTTCATGAAACAAAAATTCTATTTACTGTTTTTATTTTTTGCCGTATTTTATCATTCTTATTCACAGAATATAAAATTCGCGCATTATAATGACAATAATGGATTGTCTCATAATTCGGTACGCCATATTGTGCAGGATAAAAAAGGTTTCATGTGGTTTGGAACATTCTCCGGATTAAATCGTTTTGACGGTTATCAATTCAAAAACTACATGAGTTCTACTCCCGGAAAGAATAAATTGTACAATGACGACATAACGGCATTAGAGTTAGACGAAAAATCCAATCACTTATGGATTGGAACGCGAAAAGGATTGACGCTTTTTCAAATGGATACGCATGTTTTTACCACTTTTTTTCATAAAAAAGAAGATCCAAACAATCTGCCTGATGATGAAGTAAGATCGGTTTATGTAGACAAGTTTAAAAGAGTCTGGGTAGGTACCAAAACAAAAGGAATGTATTTGTTTTCTTTGAATGAAAAACGATTTGAAAGAATTAAGCTTAAAGGTTTTGATTATGTAAAGGAAATTTTTGAAGATAAAAAAGGCAATATCTGGGTTGGAAGTTATGAAAAATCTGGTGTAGCAAAAATTACAATGGATGCAAAAGGAGCAATTGTGCAAATTAATAATTACACACTTTCTGTTCCGAATTCAAATATAAAAAATCCATACATCAATTTTATATATGAAGATGGCAAATCGGATATTTTTGTTGGAACCCGCGAAGGTTTATACAAATTAGACAAAACAACCAATCAATTTGCCAATTTATACATAGAAAACAAAGAAATTAGAGGTGCTTTAGGTCCGTATTTCTTATCTGTTGCGCGCGCTCCAGATGGTAAATATTGGGTAGGAACTTTGGGCGGATTATTGGTTTGTGATCAATTAGAAGACATTCAAAAAGGAAATTACAAATGGTATTATTCTATTTTATCCGATGATACTTCGCTTGTAGATAATTTAATTTCGGCACTTTATTTTGATGCTGCAGGAGTTTTATGGATTGGAACAGAAGACGGATTGGATAAATACGATCCTTATGAAAATCAGTTTACTTTAAACAAAGATATTTCACGTTCTATTGGTAATCAGGCGCCGCGCATTAGAGGTTTTGCTAAAACGTATGACGAAAAGGTAATTGTAGCAACCTACCATAACGGACTCTTTATTTCTACTGCAAAAGGCTCAACACCTTTACATAATACAGGAAAAGATATTGCCAGTATTTATTCTGATGATGGAAAGATTTTCTATTGCGGTCTTTGGGATGGCGGTATTTTAGTCTATAATTACGCAGCAAATTCATCTCGAGAAATAAAAGGAGGATTCGAAAAATCTCCCGTTTTTGCTTTTATGAAGATCAATGATGATGCTGTAATTGTTGGTTCTTTTGGAGAAGGAGCAGTGATTTTGAATACCAAAACGTTACAAGTAGAAACTTCAAAAGGAAAACTTTTACCCGATTTTCAAATCAATGCTATTGATAAAGATGCTAAAAATAATATTTGGTTTGCGACAGAAACTGGAGTTGTAAAATACAACATTACTTCTGGAAAAATAGAAACTTTTTCTTCGCTTTTTATTAAAGAAAAAGGTGTGCCTCATGACGAAAATGTCAGCGATGTTTTAGTAGATGTAAAAGGTAAAATCTGGGCATCAACGCGTTCGGGATTATGTTTGTACAATCCAAAAAAGAATGAATTTGAACCCGTAAAAAATCTTAAAGAACTTTCTGGTAAATGGATAACCGATATTTTATCTGATGCAAATGGAAATTTGTGGCTTAATATCAACAACAATAATATTGCTTTTGTTAAATCAAATTTGAAAGAGATTAGTATTTATCACGTAAATAGTGGTAATAGACTGGATGTTTTTAGCGCAAGCGGCTTTTTTTATTTTAATAATTCTAATATTTTTCTGGGCGGAAAAAATGGCATTATTTCTTTTTCGCCGCCAGCAATGAAAAGAAATAAATGGTCGCCATTGCCTGTTATTTCCGAATTTAAAATTCAAAATGAAGAAGTATTTCCAGAAATGGAAATCAATGGAGAAATTCCGCTTTTGAAAGATTTAAATTATGGAAATGAAATAGAGCTTAGCTATAAAAACCGCAATTTTTCTATTCAGTTTTCTGCCCCGTCTTTTGCTAATGAAAAGTTGAATAAGTTTCAATATATGCTGGAAGGTTTTGATAAACATTGGATTACGGCCAATAGTACTTCTAGAATAGTGCAATACACGAATCTTTACCCAGGTAATTATGTGTTTAAAATCAGATCAAGCAACAGCGACGGATATTGGAGTAAAACGGTTTCGTATAAAATAAAAATTCTGCCGCCTTTCTGGCTGACACCAACATCATTTTTAATGTTTTTTGCGCTTTTATTTGGAGTATTTTATTTTATTAGAAAAGAAATAAAAAACCGAATTCGTTTAAAACAAGAACTGCTTACAGAGAAAGTAAATAGAGAACATGACGTTAAGTTAAACAACGAAAAATTACGTTTTTTTACGAATATTTCGCATGAATTAAGAACACCGCTGACACTCATTTTAGGGCCCGCAAAACAATTGTTAGAAGAAAACAGTAATGCAACCGATTATGAAAAAAGCAGATACAATCTAATTTATCAAAACGCAAGCAGATTACTCAATTTGGTTAATCAGGTATTGGATTTTAGAAAAGCACAATCGGGCGAATTAAAGTTAAAAGTCACCAAAACCGATATTTTATCCTATTCTAAAAATATCTTTGATTCCTTTAAGGAAATGGCTTATAATAAAAAGATTAAGCTCAATTTTATTGCTGAAGACGATGAAGTAAACGGCTGGGTAGACAATGATAAGTACGATAAAATTTTGTACAACCTTTTGTCGAATGCTTTAAAGTTTACCAATAAAAATGGAAATGTCGATTTGTATATCAGACTGAAAGATACCGTTGAAGATATTTTGGTAATCGAAGTAACAGATGACGGAATTGGGATTCCATTAAAAAGTCAGGAGAAAATTTTCAAACGTTTTTATCAAGCCACAAATAGTAAAGACAATAATACTGGTTCTGGTATTGGTTTGTCATTGGTAAAATCTTTAGTGGCAATTCACAAAGGAATTATTTCTGTAGAAAGTACACAAGGAAAAGGAAGCACATTTAAAGTTGAAATTCCAATTGATAGAACTTCTTACGAACATAAAGAAGTGTTTGAATATGCGCTAAAAAATGACAATCTAAGCATGCTTATTCCAGAAAAAGCAGCAAAGAAAATCATTCAAAATACTGAGCTGAAAGAGAAAATATTAGTAATAGAAGATAATAGCGAACTTAGAAAATATCTAGTCGATTATTTATCTGATTATTACAAAGTTTACGATGCCGAAAATGGTGAAGAAGGTTTAAAAATCTGTCGTCAAATTAAACCTATTTTGTGTGTTACCGATGTCATGATGCCGGTTATGGACGGAATAGAATTTTGTCGTGAACTTAAAAATGATGAATTCATTAGTCATATTCCGGTCGTAATGTTGACCGCACTTGCCGAAAATACCGATAAGGTAAAAGGTTATGATATTGGCGCAGATGGCTATCTCGTAAAACCTTTTGAACCTTTATTACTGAAAACAGTTATCGAAAATATTACAAAATCTAGATTAGAACTTAAACAGAAATTCTCAGGAGAAGTAGAAGGCAAAATCAGTATGCTGACGCATTCTCCAATCGATGAAGAATTTATGCTAAAAGTAACTAATTTAATCAATGATAATTTAGGTGAATTAGATCTTTCTACAGATTTTCTATGCGATAAACTGGGAGTGAGTTCTTCAAAATTATATCGAAAAATAAAAGAATTGACCGATTTGGCGCCAAATGAATTTATAAGAACCATTCGTTTAAAAAAATCGGCAGAACTGCTAAAATCTAAAAAGTACAATGTTTCAGAAGTGACTAATCTTGTAGGTTTTAATGATCCGTTATATTTCAGCCGTTGTTTTAAAAAGCAGTTTGGGTTCCCGCCAAGTAAGCTGATTAATTAAGATTTTTTTTCTTCGCCACGAATTACACGAATTTCCACTAATTTTTAATGTGATACAATCTCTTTGTCAAAGTTTAAAACTTTGACAAAGATGTTACGCTTCATTTTAAAACATAGCCCAAGGTTTCAACCTTGGGACGCAATGTAGATTCATAATCTATTTTTTTCAATCTTTTGTTTCCTAAGGTTTCAACCTTGGGAACGCTTGGGGACGCAACGAATACCCACAATCTATTTTTTCAATCTTTTGTTTCCCAAGGTTGAAACCTTGGGCTATGTTTTAAAAATTGTGAATCATCTAGTTTTTTTTGATAATAAACAAGGTAAAAATCCTACAATAATAAAAAGAATCCATGTTTTTGATGTATTAATCCATTTTGAACCGTATAGGTAATTCTATTTTTGTCTTATAACTTTTAACTTTTTAGCATTATGAAAAAGCATATAGATACAGACAATCCGTTGAATAATTTAGATGAATGGGAAGATGATTTGTTAATGCGATATCCTGATCCTTCAGAGAGTACACCCGAAAAACAAAAAGAAGAATTTAGAAATTACGTCGATTCAGAAAGAGTAGAAACCGTTAAGGAGTTTTACAGAATAAATCATACGTACCAAACCTATGATTTTGTAACCAGTAAAGAGCAGGAATTTTTGCAATTTAATAAAAAAGAAATGTCAATCTGGGAAGCTGTTGATTTTTTGAACACACTTGTAGACGACAGCGACCCGGATATTGACTTAGATCAAACACAGCACCTTTTACAAACTTCAGAAGCCATTAGAGCAGACGGTCATCCAGATTGGTTTGTATTAACAGGTTTAATTCATGACTTGGGTAAAATTTTATGTTTGTTTGGAGAACCGCAATGGGCAGTTGTAGGAGATACATTTCCAGTTGGCTGTGCGTATTCAGATAAAATTGTGTATTCAGAATTTTTTAAAGAAAATCCAGATTACACAGACGAAAGATTCAATACAAAATTGGGTGTTTATACAGAAAACTGCGGACTTGATAAGGTAAAAATGAGCTGGGGTCACGACGAATATTTATACCAGATTATGAAAGATTATCTTCCAGATCCAGCTTTATACATGATTCGTTATCATTCTTTTTATTCACAGCATAAAGAAAATGCGTATGCTCATTTAATGAATGAAAAAGATATCGAAATGTTTGACTGGGTAAGAAAATTTAATCCATATGATTTGTATACCAAAGCGCCGGTAAAACCAGATGTAAAAGCATTGCTTCCGTATTACAAAGAATTAGTGGCTAAATATTTACCAGAGAAATTGAAGTTTTAAAAAAGTTATATAAACACATAGAAACATAGATTTTCTTTTGAGCATAAAAAAGATTATTTAAAGAAACTAGTTTCTCACACATAGTTATGTGTTTTTGTAATAAGTGAAACGCCTTTTGAGAAAAAGCCAAACTATGTTTCTATGTGTTAGAAAAATAATTGCCAGCTATCTAAACCAAAAATAAATGCAGAATATCAAAACCAAAATACTTTTATTAAGCCTTCTGATGCTTTGCGGTATTGCTGTTTCGGCGCAGGAAAAAGATCGTAACGATTGGGAAAATCCAAATGTATTTCAGATCAATAGAGAACCGGCTCGCGCTGCTTTTCTTCCTTATGCAGATGAAACTTCTGCAATAAGGGATCAATATGAAAATTCACCTTGGTATTTTTCGCTAAACGGTAAATGGAAATTTTCTTGGTCGCCAACGCCAGACCAGCGCCCAAAGGATTTTTATAAAACGGATTTCAGTACTTTACATTGGAACGAACTTCAAGTGCCTTCCAATTGGGAATTGAACGGTTATGGTGTGCCAATTTACACCAATATTACGTATCCTTTCGAAAGAAATCCGCCTTTTATTAATCATTGGGATAATCCGGTTGGGTCTTATAAAAAAGATTTTGTACTGCCAGAAAATTGGAAAAACCGACACGTATTTCTTCATTTTGAAGCAGGAACTTCTGCCATGTATATTTGGGTAAATGGAGAAAAGGTTGGTTATACAGAAAACACCAAAAGTCCGGCAGAATTTGATATTTCTAAATATTTAAAACCAGGTAAAAATAATCTGGCAGTAGAAGTTTACAGATGGAGTGATGGTTCTTATCTAGAAGATCAGGATTTCTGGAGACTTTCTGGAATTGATAGAAATGTGTATTTGTACAGTACAGATAATGTGCGTATTTCAGACTTTTTTGCCAAACCAGATTTAGATGCGAAATACAAAAACGGAAGTTTAAATGTAGAAGTAAGTTTGAAAAACTTGACTTCAACAACTGTAAATAATCAAAAAATAGTTGCGAAACTGTTAGATGCTTCAGGAAAAAATGTATTCAATAAAGAGTTAAATGTCAATTTTGAAGCGTCTAAAATTCAGACAATCAATTTTACTCAAAATGTTTCAAGTCCGAAATTATGGAGCAGTGAAACACCGAATTTATACACTTTACTTTTAACCTTAAAAAATACAAAAGGAGAAATTGTAGAAAGTGTTTCTTCTCAAATCGGATTTAGAAAAGTAGAATTAAAAGGCGGACAATTATTAGTAAACGGCGTTCGGTTAATGGTTCATGGAGTTAATATTCATGAACATAATCCTGTAACAGGACATTATCAGGATGAAGCGACGATGATGAAGGATATTAAAATGATGAAACAGCTGAACATTAATTCGGTACGCTGCAGTCATTATCCGAACAATATTTTATGGGTAAAATTGTGTAATAAATACGGTTTGTTTTTGGTAGACGAAGCCAATATCGAAAGCCATGGAATGGGTGTAGAGGGCCAGCCTCTAATTTGGATGAATCCAAAAACGAATCCAGGGTTTCTTCCAGAATGGAGAGAAGCGCATCTTGACAGAATTTATAGTCTTGTTGAAAGAGATAAAAATGCTCCATCGGTAATTCTTTGGTCATTAGGAAATGAAAGTGCCAATGGACCTGTTTTTCACGAAGCTTACAAATGGATCAAAAAAAGAGACAATACAAGATTGGTTCAGTTTGAACAGGCAAAAGAAAACGAAAATACAGATATCGTCTGCCCAATGTATCCTACAATAGAATACATGAAAGAATACGCAGGAAGAAAAGAAGTTACGCGTCCGTATATCATGTGTGAGTATTCGCATGCAATGGGAAACAGCAGCGGAAATTTTCAAGAATACTGGGATATCATTCGCGGAAGCAAAAATATGCAGGGCGGATTTATCTGGGATTGGGTAGATCAAGGATTTGAAGTGAAAGATGAAGCTGGCAGAAAATATTGGGCTTATGGAGGTGATTTGGGAAGTCAGAACTACACAAACGATGAAAATTTCTGCCACAACGGATTAGTTTTTCCAGACAGAACGCCACATCCCGGCGCATTTGAAGTTAAAAAAGTATATCAGGATATTTTATTTCAAGCAGTTGATATTAAAAATGGAGTAATTGAAATTATAAACGATTTTGGATTTACAAACCTGAATAAATACAACTTTAAATATGAGGTTTTAGAAAACGGAAAAGTAATAAAAGAAGGAACAATTGATGTTGCTTTAGAACCAAAAACCAAGAAACAGTTTAAACTTAATTTACCAAAATTAGAGTCAAAAGAAGGAACAGAATATTTGCTGAATGTTTTTGCTTACACGAAAACGGGTTCAGAAGTATTGCCTCAAAACTTTGAAATCGCCAAAGAACAGTTTGTAATTGAAGACTCTAATTATTTTGAAAAATCAGAGAAATCAAATGCAGCTAAAATTGAAGATGAAAAAGAGCAGTTTGTATTGACTTCAGAGAATGTGACAGTTAAAATAAGCAAGTCAACAGGATTAATCTCATATTACAGTTTAAAAGGTGAGGAATATTTTAAACAATATCCTGAACCCAATTTTTGGAGAGCTCCGACAGATAATGATATCGGAAATAAAATGCAGATTAGAGCGAATGTTTGGAGAACTGCAGGAAAAAATACAACGCTGGAAAAGATACAGCAAGTTGAAGAAAACGGAAAAAAATATATCGCTGCAAAATTAAAACTAAATGACGTTGCTTCAGATTATACGATCAAATATTCGTTAGGAAATGATGGTGCTTTAGAAATTCAAGTTTCCTATAAAAAAGGCGCTAATCCGGTTCCAGAATTACCGCGTTTCGGAATGATTTTCACCTTAAAAAATACGTTGGAGAATCTGGATTATTACGGAAGAGGACCTCTAGAAAATTATTCAGACAGAAAAACAGCTTCGTTTAAAGGAATTTATAATAGTAAAGTTGCAGACCAATATGTGCCTTATACACGCCCACAAGAAAATGGATACAAGACTGATATACGCTGGTTTAAATTGTCAAGCAATATAGGAAATGGCTTGGAAATAAAAGGTCTGCAACCTTTAGGAATAAGTACTTTGAACAATTATCCGAGTGATTTTGATGCGGGAATTTCTAAAAAAAATGCACACTCCAGCGACATTACACCAAGAAATGAAGTGGTTGTTTGTGTTGATTTAACACAGCGCGGATTGGGAGGGGACAACAGCTGGGGATTACCACCTCACGAGCAGTATGTTTTGTCGCAAAGTGAATACAGCTACGGATTTATAATACAACCTATAAAATAAGTTTACAGTTTTCAGTCTCAGTTTACAGTCTCAGTTTGCACTGAATACTGCGACTGTAAACTGAGATTGAATATTAAAAAAACTATCAACTGACCACTGAATATTAAAAAAATGAGTAACCCTAAAAACGGAAGATTAGTTTCTTTAGATGCGCTTCGCGGATTTGTTATGTTTTGGATTATGAGCGGGGAGCATATTATTCATGCTCTGGCAAAAGCGGCTCCAATTCCAGTTTTTATCTGGATGTCATCGCAATTGCATCACGCAGAATGGAATGGAATTACATTTTATGATATGATTTTTCCTGTGTTTTTGTTTGTTGCTGGAGTTTCAATGCCGTTTTCTTTTGAAAAAAAAATGCAGCTGGCAGGAGTACAAACGCCAAAAGATTTACCCAAAACCGAAAAGCGAAAAATATATTTATCGATGCTGAAAAGAACCTGTATTTTACTGGTTTTAGGATTTATAGTAAATGGATTATTGCGATTTGATGGCTTCGATCAAACACGTTTTGCTAGTGTTTTAGGAAGAATTGGACTGGCTTGGTTTTTTGCCGGAATTATTTATTTGAATTTTGATTTTAAAAAACAGTTAATCTGGTTTTTCGGAATTTTAATTGGCTATTATGCCGCAATGAAATGGATTCCTGTTCCTGATTTTGGCGCTGGAGTTTTAACCAAAGAAGGATCGTTAGAAGGTTATATTGACCGCCTATTTTTACCCGGCAGACTGCATAGTACAGTGTATGACCCCGAAGGAATATTTTCGACTATTCCCGCTGTAGCGACAGCTTTATTAGGCGTTTTTATGGGAACTTTTCTAAAAGAAAAATCTTCTTTTTCGGTACAAATAAAATTGCTGTTAATGACTGTTACAGCAGTCGTTCTAATAATTGCAGGTTTAGTTTGGGATATTAATTTCCCCATAAACAAACATTTATGGACGAGTTCTTTTGTGTGTTTTGTGGGCGGATTTAGTATTTTATTTTTTGTTTTTTTCTATCTGATAATTGATTTTTTTGGTTTTCAGAAATGGGCATTTCCTTTAATATTAATCGGATCAAATTCTATTTTAATATATATCGCAGCCGAAGGTTTAGTCGATTTTAAGCACACAGCAGATTATGTTTTTGGAGGGCTTATACATTTTCTTCCCATTATTTGGCAGCCGGTTTTTGCTGCTTTATCTGTAACCGTTGTACAGCTTATTTTGCTTTACTTTTTATATAAAAAGAAATGGTTTTTGAAAATTTAGAAAAATAAATATGGAGTATATTTTTTAACACATAGAAACATAGATTTATGATGTACTAGAATTAAAAAAAGAGAATAAAAGGAAACTAGTTTCTCACACATAGCTATGCGTATTCATGCAAGTGAAACGCCTTTTTAAGACAAAGAAAAACTATGTTTCTATGTGTTAAAATATTATTAGAATAAAATACAGCTTACTATCTAACCACACAATAACCACAAAATTATGAATAATGTATTACAAACCGCAGATTACATTGTTTTCTTTATTTACTTTATCCTAGTTACGAGCTACGGAATGTACATATACAGAAGCAAGAAAACTGCAGCGACCAGTTCCAATGAATATTTTTTAGCCGAAGGATCACTAACATGGTGGGCAATTGGAGCGTCATTAATTGCTTCCAATATTTCAGCAGAACATTTTATTGGTATGAGTGGCTCAGGCTTTGCCATCGGATTGGCCATTGCTTCTTATGAATGGATGTCTGCAGCTACATTGATTATTGTGGCGATGTTTATTTTACCCATTTATCTTAAAAATAAGATATTTACCATGCCTCAGTTTTTAGCCAAAAGATACAGTGGAACAGTAAGTACTATTATGGCTATTATCTGGCTTTTGATTTATGTATTTGTCAATCTTACTTCCATAATTTATTTAGGAGCTTTAGCGATTTCGTCTATTGCGCCAGTAAGCTTTCAGTTTTGTGTTATTGGTCTGAGTTTATTCTCCGTTATTGTAACTTTAGGCGGAATGAAAGTAATTGGATATACCGATATGTTTCAGGTTATTGTTTTGATACTTGGAGGATTAGTAACGACTTATTTAGCGTTAACACTACTTTCTGATCAGTTTGGTTTTGGAAAAGACATTTTAAAAGGATTATCCATAATCGCACATGAAGCTCCCGGACATTTGCATATGATCTTAGAGGAATCAAATCCGCATTATAATGAATTACCGGGAATGTCGGTTTTGGTTGGCGGTATGTTAATCAATAATTTAGCCTATTGGGGTTGTAACCAATATATTGTTCAGAGAGCTTTAGGTGCCGATTTAAAAACGGCTCGTAAGGGAATTTTATTTGCAGCCTTTTTGAAATTATTAGTTCCAATTATCGCTGTTTTGCCGGGTATTGCCATGTACGTAATGCACCAAAACGGAATGTTTCAGCAGGAAATGGTAGATGCAGCTGGAATTTTAAAACCAGATCATGCTTATCCAACTTTAATGAATTTACTTCCTGCGGGATTAAAAGGCGTAGCTTTAGCCGCTTTGACAGCTGCAATCGTAGCTTCTTTGGCAGGAAAAGCAAATAGTATTTCAACTATTTTTTCTTTAGATATTTATAAAAAATATTTCAATTCTCAAGCATCAGAAAAAAAGCTGGTACGTACAGGAAGATGGTGTGTAGTAGTCTGTATGGTTATTGCTGCTTTTGTAGCTCCCGCATTAAAATCGTTAGATCAAGCTTATCAATTTATACAAGAATATGTGGGATTCTTTTCGCCGGGAGTTTTGGCTGTTTTTTTACTGGGAATGTTCTGGAAAAAAACAACGCCATCAGCAGGACTTGCGGGCGCATTATTGACCGTTCCTTTAGCCGCTATATTAAAATTCCTGCCTATGTGGACAGAAGGTGCTTTTCCTGATTATCCTTTCTTAGACAGAATGACATTTGTTTTCTTTTTAATTGTTTTAATAATGGTAGGTATAAGTTTAGCAAAACCAGTTTCGGATAAAGAAGCTGAAATACATGCAATTGAAGTAGATAATTCGATGTTTAAAGTGTCTTCAGAGTTTATTGTCGGTTCCTTTATTATCTGTGGCGTATTAATCGCTTTATACACCGTTTTTTGGTAATTTTTAAAATTGAAATTAATATGAAGATTTACAATAAACAAATTTTAAGAGGTTGTTTCGTTTTGGTTTTTCTTTTACAGCTAAGTTTTCATCAGGAAGTTTATGCTTTTAAAAAGAAAGACTATTTAGTGACCGCTTACGGAGCAATTGCAGACGGAAAAACCTTAAACACAAAAGCAATTCAAAAAGCGATAGATGCGGCTGCTAAAAATAAAGGAGGAAGAGTTATTTTTTCTAAAGGTAAATTTTTATCTGGAAGCATAATTTTAAAAAACGGTGTTGAATTATTTTTTGAAGAAGGAGCCATTTTGTTAGGAAGTATAAATCCAGACGATTATCCAAAATATAATGAAATAAGAGCTTTTATTGTTGCTTACGAAGCTAAAAATATTGCCATAAATGGAAAAGGAATTATAGACGGACAAGGAAGAGAATTGGCTTTGGCGATTGATAGTTTACATCATACAGGAGTTCGCATTGATCCAAAATATAACTATAGAAGAATGCGTCCCGAAGACGGAAGAGGAAAACTGATTTCGTTTGTAAAATGCGATTCAATAACAATGATCAATATTACGCTAAAAAACAGTCCGGGCTGGGTGCAGTGTTTTAATCAATGCAGTAATATTGTTATTGATTCGATGAAAGTAGAGAGCAGAGCCTACTGGAATAATGACGGAATTGATGTTGATGGATGCGAAAATGTTCGAATCACAAATTGTAATGTAAATGCTGCCGACGACGGAATCTGTATCAAATCGGAGTCGCCAGGAATGCAGAATAATAATATTTACATTGCTAACTGTACGATAAGATCGAGCGCTAATGCTGTGAAATTTGGAACAGGTTCTTACGGCAGTTTCAAAAACATAACTATTGAAAATATCAAGGTTTTTGATACTTTTAGATCGGCTGTTGCGATTGAATCTGTAGATGGAGCTGAAATTGAAAATATTACAGTTAGAGATATTACGGCTGTAAATACAGGAAATGCAATCTTGATAAGATTAGGTCACAGAAACGGAGATAAGCCGGGTTATATTAAAAACGTTTCCATTAAAAATCTAAAAGCGCAGATTCCGTTTGGTCGTCCAGATATTGATTACGATATGCGCGGACCCGAAGTAGATTATTTCCATAATCCGTTTCCGGCTTCTATTGCAGGAATTCCGGGTTATTTAATAGAAAACGTAACTTTAGAAAATATAGAAATCGTTTATCCGGGAAAAGCTTCAAAAGGCATGGCGTACCATCCTTTAAGCCGATTAAAAGATGTAAAAGAAAACATAAACGGTTATCCCGAATTCAGCATGTTTGGAGAATTGCCTTCTTGGGGATTTTATGTTCGTCATGTAAACGGAATCGAAATGAAGAATATAAAACTGATTTTAGAGAAAGAAGATTTTCGTCCCGCTTTTGTTTTTGATGATGTCAAAAATCTAACGATGAAAGCTATTGATGTTCCATCAGACAAAAACAATCAGATTATTTTTAAAGATGTTTCATCAAGCAATTTGGACACTGAATCTTTAAAACGAAAAATAGAACCAGAACAAAATAAATTTGAACTGCCTGCGAGGTAAATTTTTGCCGCAAAGGCGCAATTTTTTTTGCCACAGATTATAAGATTAAAAAGGATTTTTATTTTACGCATATTTAGTTATAATTTTTAAAATATCTGCTTAAATCTTTTTAAATCTGCGTGAAAGAAAAAAAACTTTGCGACTCTGCGCCTTTGCGAGATTAAAAAAAATAATCCAAAAACTTTGCGTAAGCTATCTTAAACAACGTTTTAATAAATAATAAGAAATGAAAAAGAAATCTATAATCGCAATCCTTATTTTTTGTATTTCCCTGACGGCTGCTGCGCAAAAAGTCTACGACATTAAAAAATACGGTGCCAAAGGAGACGGAAAAACAAATGATGCAGCAGCAATTCAAAAGGCAATAAACGATTGCAGTAAAACGGGCGGAAGAGTTTTGATTCCGGCGCCATTTACATTTTTAGCCGGGCCGATTGATGTAAAATCAAAAGTAGATTTACACATTGAAGCAGGAGCAAAATTATTGGCAAGTCCAGATGAAAAATTGTATACAAAAAGTGCTTTTAGAACCAATCCGGGAGAAGGAACAATTTGGCTTGGCGGAGAAAATGTAGAAGATTTTACCATTAGCGGAAGCGGCAAAATAGATGGAAACGGAATTTCTTTTATGGGCGAAGAATTAGAAGATTCTTATGTTTTAAAACCTTTTAATGTTTTGGATCCCCGCCCTCACGTTTTGACAATTATTGGAGGAAAAAATATCAGAATCAAAGACGTTCACATCGGAAATTCAGCCTATTGGACGATTCATTTAGTGGGATGTAACGATGTTGTAATCAGCGGAATTACCTTATTAAATAGTTTAAAAGTCCGCAACAGCGACGGAATCGATTTGGATCATTCTAAAAATGTTAGAATCAGCGATTGTTATATTGAAAGTGGTGACGATTGCATTTGTTTAAAAAACAGAAGAGAATTTGAAGAATTCGGAGCCTGCGAAAATATTACCGTTACCAATTGTACGATGACGAGCAGCAGTTGTGCGATAAAAATTGGATCTGAAAACATGGATGCGATTAGACAAGTAGTATTCAATAATTGCATTATCAAAAATAGTAATCGTGCATTAGGAATTCAGAATCGTGATGAAGGAACGGTAAGTGATGTGATTTTCTCAAATATAATTGTCGAAAGCAAATTAAATACAGATACTTGGTGGGGAAAAGCAGAACCCATTTATATAACAGCTTTTAGCAGAGCAAAAGGAAACCATAAAGATGCAAACTGGCGTTTTCCAAAAGGAGCAACAGAAGGAAAAGTGGGCGAGATCAAAAATATCTATTTTTCTAATATTCAATGTACTGGAGAAAACGGTGTTTTTGTAAGCGGTGAATCAAAAGATAAAATTAAAAACATTGTTTTTGATAATGTGAGTGTTTATATGGATAAAACGACCTCTTTTCCCGGCGGTGTTTACGACAGACGACCATCAAGCGTAGAAGGTTTTGTAAAAGGAAGTACTTCAGGATTTTATTTTGATTCGGCAGAACGTATTAAAGTGCAGAATTGTACCGTACAATGGGGAAAAAACAAACCAGAATATTTTAAATATGCGGTAGAAAGTAAAAATGTAGATACATTAATTATTAATAATTTAGACGGAGAATCAGCTTTTCCTGCTAAATTAGAGGCAGTAAAAAAATATTAAGTTTCATTACAAGAACTATGAAAAATACAATCCTTACAACATTTACGATTTGCGGTTTTTTACTAACGAGTTTTTATGCAAAAGCTCAAAAAACAATTTTAGAAGTTGATGCCTCAAAAACGGTTACTAAAATTCAACCAACGATGTTTGGGCTGTTTTTTGAAGACATCAATTTTGCTGCAGATGGTGGACTTTACGCCGAAATGATTAAAAACAGATCTTTTGAATTTGATAAACCTTTGATGGGTTGGGAACAGCCTAATACTAAAAGGTCTTCTTTGAATAAAGAATCGGGAAGTGCAACACCAATATATCTGGCAGAAAATAATACTAATTTTTGCAGAGTAGAAGTAAACAATGCCAAAGGTTATATTCTAATAAATGAAGGTTTTAGAGGAATGGGCGTGAAGAAAGATGCCAAATACAATCTTTCTTTAAAAGCTGCCAATCCAAACGGAGCAATCAAAAAGATAATTTTTCAATTGATTGATAAAGACCAAAAAGTAATTGCTGAAACGAATATTATTCCAAAATCGGAACAATGGACTGCTTATACGGCACAATTTACAGCAGCACAAACCGAAGCAAAAGCAAAACTTAAAATTACTTTTGAAGGAACGGGAACTATAGATTTAGACATGATTTCGCTTTTTCCAGAAGATACTTGGAAGAACAGAAAAAATGGGCTTCGCAAAGATCTTGTACAGCTTTTGTATGATATGAAACCGGGTTTTTTACGTTTTCCGGGAGGTTGTATTGTTGAAGGAAGAACGTTGTCTGATCGTTATCAATGGAAAAAATCTGTTGGAAATGTTGACGAAAGAAAAACCATGATGAACCGCTGGAATGTAGAATTTACCCATAAACAAACTCCGGATTATTTTCAAAGTTTTGGTTTAGGATTTTTTGAATATTTTCAGCTTTCAGAAGATATTGGTGCAGAACCGCTTCCAATTTTAAGCTGCGGAATGGCTTGTCAATACAACACAGGAGAATTGGCGCCAATGGACGAACTCGATCCTTATGTAAAAGATGCTTTAGATTTAATTGAATTTGCAAATGGTGCTGTCACTACAACTTGGGGAAAAATCCGTTCAGATATGGGACATCCGCAGCCATTTAATCTAAAATATATTGGCGTTGGAAATGAACAATGGGGGCCGGATTATATCGACAGATACAAAGTTTTTGAAAAAGCGATAAAAGCAAAATACCCTAATATTATTATTGTTTCAGGAAGCGGACCGTCTCCAGATGGCGAACATTTTGATTTTGCAATGGAAGAACTTAAAAAACTGAATGCAGAATTGGTAGACGAACATTATTATAAAAGTCCGCAATGGTTTAGAGAAAATGCAGGCCGTTACGATAAATACGATCGAAAAGGACCAAAAATTTTTGCGGGGGAATATGCTGCACAAAGTGTTTCAGGGGCAAATCCGAATAACAGAAACAATTGGGAATGCGCTTTTTCTGAAGCTGCTTTTATGACTGGACTGGAACGAAATGCAGAAGTTGTTCATTTAACTTCTTACGCGCCGCTAATGGCCCACGAGGATGCGTGGCAATGGACACCCGATATGATTTGGTTTAATAATTTAGAATCTTACGGATCTGCAAATTATTATGTACAGCAATTATTTTCGACGAATAAAGGAACAGATTTGCTAAATATTACCAAAGACGGAAAAGCTTTAACGGGACAAAATAATTTATACGCTTCGGCAGTAAAAGATGTAAACAGCAAAGAAATTATTGTGAAATTGGTAAATACAAGTCAATCTGCAGAAGAAGTTAGTATTGATTTAAAAGGAGCAAAATTAGGAGCAAAAGGCACAATTATAAGACTTGCAAGTTCAAGTACGCAAGATGAAAATACTTTTGCAGAACCTAAAAAAATAACACCAAAACAAAGTGAATACAAAATAACAAAAGGAAACCAGCAATTGAATCTTCCTGCTTATTCGATTACGGTTTTAAAATTAAAAATGATCTAATCGGTTTTAAACATTATTTTAAATTAAAATTAAAAAAGCATGCTGTATACTTCTCTTAAAAAAAGTTTTTTTTCACTATTTATAATCGCGGGATTTAATTCGTATTCGCAGCAGGATTTAAAATTACAATACAACCAGCCCGCTGTTGAATGGACAGAAGCTTTACCTATAGGAAACGGTACACTTGGTGCCATGGTTTTTGGCAGAGTTGATTCAGAATTAATTCAGTTGAATGAAGCTACTTTGTGGAGCGGCGGACCCGTGAAAAAAAATGTGAATCCAGATGCGTTTAAAAATCTGGCTCCGATTAGAGAAGCGCTGAGAAATGAAGATTTTGAAAAAGCATACGATCTCACTAAAAATATGCAGGGCGCTTACAGCGAAAGTTTTATGCCATTGGGAGATCTTATTCTGGTACAAGATTTTGGAGGAAAGAAACCTGATCTTTACAACAGAAGCCTTGATTTACAAACAGGATTGGCGGTGACAAATTTTACAGTTGATGGTATAAAGTACAAAAGAGAAATATTTGCTTCAGCACCTGCAAAATGTATTGTGATTAAAATTTCGGCAGATCAATTAAAAAAACTTTCGATAACAATTGATGCTTCAAGTCTTTTAAAAAATAAAACAGCCATACAAAATCAAGCATTGGTTTTAAAAGGAAAAGCACCTTCACACGCAGATCCAAATTATATAGATTATAACAAAGAACCTATTGTTTACGAAGATACAGCAGGCTGTAGAGGAATGCGTTTTGAATTGATTATTAAACCCGTTATAAAAGATGGCGAAATTAGTGCTGACGGAAATAAATTAGTGATCAAAAATGCTTCTGAAATTTTACTTTTTGTTTCTGCCGCGACCAGTTTCAACGGATTTGATAAATGCCCGGACAGTCAAGGAAAAGACGAAGAAAAATTGGCCGAAAGTGCTATTAAAAATGCAGCGAGTAAAAAATACGACAGTTTATTAAAAGAACATCTTAAAGATTTTCAGCATTTTTTTAATAGAGTTTCCTTAAAGCTTAACGAAAAAGAAGCTGATAAATCTAATCTGGCTACAGATATAAGATTAGAACAATATGCAAAAGGAGAAAAAGATGCTGGACTTGAAGCTTTATTTTTCCAATTTGGCCGTTATTTATTAATTTCTTCCTCACGCACACACAACGCTCCAGCCAATTTACAAGGGATTTGGAACAATAAACTTCGCGCGCCTTGGAGCAGTAATTACACGACAAATATTAATTTACAGATGAATTATTGGCCTGTAGAATCTGCAAGTTTATCTGAACTATTTTTTCCGCTTGATGAATTTATCAAGAATGCTTCTGTTACAGGAACAGAAACAGCACAAAGTTATTACCATGCTAACGGATGGGTTTTGCATCACAATTCAGATATCTGGGCAACTACAAATCCTGTAGGTGATTTAGGAAAAGGAGATCCTATGTGGGCAAATTGGTATATGGGCGCCAACTGGCTGAGCAGACATTTGTGGGAACATTATCAATATACAGGTGATACAGCATATTTAAAGAAAGTATATCCCATTATAAAAGGAGCGGCGACATTTAGTTTAGACTGGCTTCAAAAAGATAAAGATGGCTATCTGGTAACAATGCCTTCGACTTCGCCAGAAAACAAATATTACTACGATGGTAAAAAGCGTGGTACTGTAACCACAGCTTCAACAATGGATATTGGAATTATAAAAGATTTATTTGAAAATACCATCGAAGCATCAAAAGTGCTAAACACCGATTTAGAATTCAGACAGCAATTAAACAAAGCAGCAGATCAATTACTTCCTTTTAAAATTGGAAGTAAAGGACAACTGCAGGAATGGTATAAAGATTTTGAAGAAGAAGATCCGCATCACAGGCATACTTCGCACCTTTATGCATTGCATCCTGCTAATTTAATATCTCCGCTGAAAACGCCAGAATTGGCCGCTGCAGCAAAGAAAACATTAGAACTTCGCGGAGACGATGGAACAGGTTGGAGTCTCGCTTGGAAAGTAAACATGTGGGCAAGACTTTTAGACGGAAATCATGCGTACACATTATTTAAAAATCAATTAAGATTAACAAAAGAAAATAATACAGAATACAGCAGACATGGAGGTTGTTATCCCAATCTTTTTGATGCGCATCCGCCTTTTCAGATCGATGGTAATTTTGCCGGAACAGCAGGTGTTATAGAAATGCTGATGCAAAGTCAAAACAATGAAATACAACTGCTTCCTGCTTTACCAGATGCGTGGACAGACGGCGAAATAAAGGGGATTACGGCGAAAGGGAATTTTACTGTAGACATAAAATGGAATGATGGCAAATTAAATCAGGCCAGAATAGTTTCTAACAATGGCGGTGTTTGTTCGCTGAGAGCTGCGGAGCCATTTGTAATTGAAAAACTTAATATCAAAAGCGAGAAATCGTCTATAGGTTATACAGCAGTATTTGAAACTAAAAAAGGGATTTCTTATGTCTTAAAACCTTTAGTTATTGTTCCTGATTAGTTCTATTTAAAAATAGTAATGTAACTAAATGAAAACCTTTGTACGGTGCCTTAAATGTAAAAAACTACAAATTTTTAAATTAAAATATTCTTTATAATTTCAGAGCCTTTATGAAAAAGCATAAAAAAGCCTAATGAAAATTAGGGCTTTTTTGGTGGGGAGAGCAGGATTCGAACCTATAGTTTTGAAGTCCTGCTTATACTGCATTTCTAATATTTTTTTGCGTTGCATACGAATGCGCCAAGAAGATTTTCAGTATTTTTAAAAGTATTGAAACTTCCAAACTGATTTAAATCTTGTTTCAAGTTTAAAATACAAAATTTTCACAAATTAAGACTAGGAAATAAATTTGAGATTATTTTAATGACTCAAAGAAAAATAGCCTTAGTTTTTTGTGGCAATTAAGGTATCAAGTCCAAAATAAAAAAGTGCGAAGTCAGAGGCATTCGCAAAGCATTTCATTAGAAAACTTAGGATAGCAGGCTTTTCTTATCAATTAAAACCTGCACGGAATTCCAACGGAGACATATCGGTTTTATTTTTGAATAGTTTGTTGAATGATTGCGGACGTTCAAAACCTAAATGATAGGCAATTTCAGAAACTGAGAAATTAGTGGTTGTTAGATATTCTTTGGCCTTTTCAATTAATTTATTATGGATGTGCTGCTGTGCACTTTGATTGGTAAGAGAACGCAGCATATCACTTAAATATTTTGGAGATAAATGTATCTGATCAGCTAAATATTCTACCGTTAGAATGCCTTTATTTAAACCGTCTTCATTTTTAAAATATTCATTGATTAGGTTTTCTGTTTTTACCAGTACATCGTTGTTCGCTGATTTTCGAGTAATGAACTGTCTTTCATAAAATCGATTACTGTAATTAAGTAATAAATCCAATTGAGAAAGAATTATGTCCTGCGTATGATGATCAATATGCTGATATTCTTCTTCAATTTTTTTGAAAATGGCTAGAACATTATTTTCTTCTTTTTCTGAAAGGTGCAGCGCTTCATTTAAGGAATAAGAAAAGAAACTATAATTACTGATAATGCTGGCCAATGCATGCTTTGCTAAAAAATCGGGATGAAACATTAACGCGAAACCTTTTCCTTCATTTAAGCGATTGATTTCTGCAACTTCTACAGATTGAATTTGTTTAGGCGCACTAAAAGTCATTGTACCACTGTCAAAATCATAATAGTTCTGTCCGTATTTTACTTTGGATTGAATATTTTTTTTCAGAGAAATAGTGTAGAAATTAGTCGTAAATCTTTTCCATATATCCGAATTTACTGCATGTAACTCAGAAACCTGTACCACACTTATTAAGGGATGGAGCGGAGCAGGAATAGATAACAATCTGTGAAAATCGGATAAAGAATTTATAATTTGCATACCGCTTAATGGTGATTTTAAAATTAGAAAGATTCAATAGCAGCCTTCTTTTTTTGATAAAGCTAATTTAATTAAATATTTAATTAAATATTTGATTGAAAAAATGCAGTCAAATGTTCCAATGCCTCGTTGGTTGCATTCGGCTGGTCATACAAATCATAGTGACTCGCATTTTTTACGATATGCATTTTTTTATTTGTTGAAGCGGCTTTGTTGTATAAATCAAAACCATCTCTATAAGAACCAAAACCACCTACTTTATCGCCGACAATAACCAATAACGGCTGCGTAAGATAATATTCTGCCAAATGAAAAGCATCAAACATCACTAAGCCAGACATACTTGTAAAAAGTAGTTTATTGCAAGAATTATGATGTTCGCCTCGAGGTGTTCTGTAATAATCGATAGCTTCCAGCAGATCCAGCTCTTCCATACCGGCTTGTTTGGCTTCGTGGGCAGAATTTGGTATCCAGTTATTGATTAGCTTTTCGTTACCATTCGCTTCGGCAGTCCTTTGATTACCAACTGCTTTTAGAATTTCTAAAGGATTAGCTTCTGAAAATGCTCTGGCTGTATTTGTACCAACAACCGTTGCTATTGCTTTAATTCTTTTTTCAGAAATAGAAGCATTAGCTGTATAGCCGCCACCTGCACATACTCCCATAGCTCCAATACGATCATTGTTGATGTACTCTAATGTAGTTAGAAAATCTACCGCACATCGAATATCTTCAACTCGGGTAGTCGGGTCTTCCATAAATCTTGGTTCACCGCCGCTTTCTCCTGTATAAGAAGCATCAAAAGCCAAAGTTACGAACCCCTTTTTGGCGAGTTCTGATGCATATAATCCTGCTGTCTGTTCTTTTACACTACTTCCCGAATGCACACATACAATAGCGGGATATTGCTGCGTTTGATTAAAATTCTCTGGAAAATATAAATGACCTGATATATTCCAAGTTCTGTTTTTAAAACTTACCTTCTGCATTTTTATATGATTTTAAAATTACAATGCAAAAGTCTACAGTAATCAAGGACTGTTTGTTTCCATATCACTGATAGTTGTTTCCAAATTGACAATGGTTAGTTTTAGTAGAAGACTCTAAACCAAATTCGAAGACTTTGTCGCATCAGCAAATAACTTTTACTTTTAAAGCTTTAAAACTCATCAAATGAATAACCGCTGTGCAAAGAGTTCTTTATCAGTTATGCGTTGCGCAAAGTCAGAGTATTTGCGTAGTTTTTCATGAGGAACTCTTTGCAGAGCGGGGGAATACAAAACGGTTTGGGTTTCAAAAGTTTTGTACCTGCCAAAAGAACCTTAGGAGGAATTGAAGTACTACATATGTTGAGAAAAAATCAGGTGCTTAAGCCAGGCAAAAGCATGTTTAAATCCTTTTGTAAATTGTCTTCATAATTTTTAGATGGCTGATTTCTTTCGAATTTATATGACAGATGCTACAGAACCCGAGTTTTTTCCATTATGCACAAATTTTCCAAATACAAAACCATCTTTAAATTCAGCCTGATCTCCGAATCTTTTGTAACGGTTGTTGCTTGCAGATTTTATAAGCTGCCATCGCCGATCAATATGTCTGCTATTGCATTTGCTTTTTTGTAGGCTTCACCTGTCCCTAAATTTGAAAGTACAACAATTGCAAGTTTTTTGTCTGTAAAACGCATAAGTTGTGAACTAACGCCATAGTCGCCACCATCCCAAGCAACAAAAGGTCTTCCTTGGTAATTGTCAAAGTAAAGTCCAAACGCCTGATTATTTCTTCCGTTTTTAAATGTCTGCGTCAAGTGCATGAGGTCGTAAAATTCTTGTCCGCCAAATTTTTTTGTGAAGAAGTTTTCGCTCCATTTAAGTAAGTCGTTTACTGTTGTTACAACTCCGCTTCCGCCATAATGCGGTGAGTTTCTTGGATGCTGTATCCATTCACCTTCTTTTTTTATAGTAATGCCTTCTTTTATGTAAGCCTCGACATATTCTGGAGTTCTTCTATTGTATGGTGTCACTCTGTTTTTTATAATCTCTGTTACATCGTCATTAATTAATGTGTTTGTCATACCGAGTGGCTGAAAAAGTCTTTGCTTGCAAAATTCACTAAATGATTGTCCACTTACTTTTTCAACAATTTTCGTGAGTAGCATAAAATTAACATTGCAATAATCCCACTTTTCCTCTGGTTTGAAAGAAAGTGTGTCTTGGGCTAAGGAAGTTTTGATACAATAATCAATATCAAAATAATTAAAAGTTATCCAAGATTTGCCGTCTGGTCTTGGAAGTTTGAAGTAGTCCACAATCCCACTGGTATTATAAATCAAATGCTTTATTCGAATTGTGTCCTTATATTTTGATAGTTCTGGGATAAATTTACTCGCTGGTGTTTCTAAACTTATTTTGTTGTCCAAAATCAATAATGCTATACAGGCCGAAGTAAATTGTTTGGAAACAGAAGCAATATCAAACGAGGAATTTGGCGTGATGGGAATTTCATAATCAAGGTTTGCTGAACCATATCCTTTGGTGTATAAAACCTGTTTCCCTTTTAAAATACCGATTGCAAATCCTGGTGAATTCTTTTTGTCAAACTCGGAAAAAATCTTATCGATTTTAGCTTTTGACTGTATTGAAAGTTTTTTGTCAAATGTTTTTTGTCCAAAGCAATTTGTGATTATAAATAACGCAATGAGTCCAACTGTTATTTTCATTTGAGTCGTTTTAAACTTGCAGGCAACTAATTTATACCAGCCATAAAATGGCACCAATATAGTATTTATAGAAGGCGTTGTGCCATTAGTAAGATTTTAAACGAATATAAGAATAATATACTAAATCTTTTTAGATGTGAAGTAATAGTTGTCACTAAGTATTTTGACTCGTGGGTTTTGTCGCATCTGCAAATAACTTTTACCTTTAAAGATTTAAAACTCTTCAAATGAATACTAAAGGTTATTGTTATCCTAAATCTATTATTCTCCAAACAGTTTATTTTAAATTAAGATTTACATTGAGTTATTGGGATGTCGAGGAAATAATGAAAATGCGTGGTATACAAGTTGATCATACCATGTTGAGAAAGAATCAAATGTTTAAACCAGACATAGGTATGTTTAAATCATTTTATAAATTGGCTGTATAATTTTCAGCTCTGCAATTTCTTTCTGTTTTTATATGGCTGATACGATAGTACCTAAAATTTATGTCTCAGTATATTAGTAATTCCATAGTAGGATTATAAAAAAAAAACGGATCACAGGGTAGCAATCCGTTTCTAAATAAAGTCTCTTAATTTATGAATTACCATACAGGTTTGATTCCCCTCCATCAATGGCAATGGTCTGTCCATTTACATACTGGCATTCATCGCTAAGCAGGAAGGCTACGAGGTTACCCACATCTTCAGGTTTACCTAACTTCCTTGTAGGGTTTCTTTGTGCATATGTTGTTTCAGCAGCTTTTGGGTCAGCAGGATTTACTTGTTTAAATGCTTCTGCAACCATTGGGGTCAGGATAGCTCCAGGTGCGATTGCATTAGTATATATTCCATCTTTGCCATATTCGATGGCTGCATTTTTTGTCATTCCAGAAACGGCGTGTTTACTTGCCACGTAAGGCATCTGATTTATAACCCCTCTGATTCCGCCGACAGAAGCTACGTTTACAATTTTCCCTCCTCCTTGTTTTTGCAT
Organism: Flavobacterium sp. MC2016-06; assembly: GCF_009711165.2. GTDB lineage: Bacteria > Bacteroidota > Bacteroidia > Flavobacteriales > Flavobacteriaceae > Flavobacterium. Next base: position 67,757 of record NZ_WMID02000031.1, read on the forward strand.
TACTGGAATCACGTATTTTAGACCATAATATACACCCATAAGATTGATATCAATTACTTTTTTAAATACATTGATGTCATAGTCAACTAATGGTGCCTGTTTTCCTTCGATACCTGCATTATTGTAGAATCCATCGATACGACCAAACTCCTCAACTGTTTTGTCTACATAATTTTTGACTGCCTGTTCATCTGAAACGTCAGCGACTATAGTTATAATTTTTGCAGTTGGTATAAGTGATTGAATTTCTGCTTTTGCTTTTTCAAGAGCTTCGGCATTGTAATCTACAATAGACAGGTTGGCTCCTTTTAGTGCTACTGCTTTACTTGCTGCGAGTCCGAGACCCATAGCTGCTCCGGTAATGATAATTGTTTTGTTTTTAAATATGCTCATAATATATAGTATTAAAATATGTTAGTTGAAAAAATATTCATTTAAAATTCAAATTATTAGCTTATACCTCTCCATATCATATCAAAGTTATCATCGATGAGCTGCTTGTTTAATGGAAATAACTTTTGAATTATGCCTGTAGAGCAGGAGCGTACAGCACCATCAAAAAAGCTGATAAGTATGATTGCATCAAGAGCTTTTATTATTCCTTCCTGCTGTCCTTTTTCTAAAAGATTATATAGTGGTTTATTCTGCTTTTCATATTCTGCCAGTTGTTTTGAGAAATTGATTTGGATGTAACCGGACTGTTGATACTGGTCGATAAATATTGTTTCGTCACAATTCTTTAGTCTGTAGTTGAGCATATTAATATAAATCTTATTAAGGGATTGCTTTACAGGTATATTAATATCAAAGTCGCGGTACATTGCCTGTGTCATTTTATCCTCTACAGCTGCATAGGCTAATTGTACGATCTCTTCTTTATTTCTGAAATAGATATACAGGGTGCCGGCTGCAATTCCAGCTGTTTTACTTATACCCGAAATAGTAACGCTTGCTAAGCCTTGTTTACCTGTAAGCATATATACAGACTTTAAAATTTTCTCTCTTTTATCAGGATCTAAGGGTCTCATATTGTAAAGTTAAATGAATTAATATTCATTTAAGTAGAAATAAAGAAATTATAACTTTTTTTTAAGGAAGTTTACAGCGGAATAATTGGCACATTTTATTTTAAACTTAGTTTTACTTTAAGTTATCGAGATGTGGAAGAAATAATGAAAATGTGTGAAGAACAGATAAAAAAAAGGAATTACAACTCAACAGAACCTTATAGTTTTAAGATCTGTTTTTTCTTCTAAATAGTGCAGGAGTTAATCCTGTTTTTGCTTTGAAAATTCGATTAAAGGCTGCTTCAGAGTAATATCCTACATGTGCAGCAACATCATTTATGTTATGATCCGTTTTGATTAAAATCTGTTTAGCGCTGTTGATACGCCAATTGGTAAGATAATTTGAAGGTGTTTCTCCTGTGAGTTTCTTGAAGCGGTTAAAAAAAGCCGATCTCGACATACCAACCTCATTGGAAAGTGTTTCAATTGTCCAATCCTGATCTGGCTGTTTATGAATAATTTTTAATGCTTTGCTGACTCTGCTGTCATTTAGAGCAGATAGGAAACCATTGGGAGTACCAAACTGTTCTAGATAAGCTCTTATGATTTGTATAAACAAAAGTTCTGATAATCCACGGAGTATTAATTTACTTCCTTGTTTTTCAGTTTTTAGTTCATTAAAGATCAATTGGGCGCTATGCTGTAGTAATAACTGATTTTCAGTCTCAAAACTTTTTATATGAATAATTGCAGGCATATCCTTAAAAAAAGGGTGCAATTGTTCTTTTTCAAATTGAAAATGCCCTCCAATTAATACTGTTTCATTTCCTGCACTTTGAAAGATAGATTGTCCGGCCAGACGTGCTTTTGTGTAAGCGGGAGCTTTTATAAGTGGGCTTCCTTCTTTATCAGCAATCCAATGTGAAGCTCCGTGTGGTATAAAAATAAGGTCTCCCTCTTTGAGAATAATAATTTCACCGTTGGCTAAACCCAAAGTACAAGTGCCGCTTATTAGTCTCCAAAATTGCGAGTTTTCATCTTTTGCAACATCTATTCCCCAAGGAGAGTTAAGCAATAATTTATCATACACGACACCTGTAAGATTTGCATTTTCTAATATTTTACTTAAAACATCCATATAAAATCGATACGATTAAGCAAATATATAATACTTTTAGGTACCATAAGTATTGAATAGTGTTTTAATTTTGTATAAACTTAAAATGAATTTTATGACAACACTTTTAAATATCCAATGCAGTCCGCGTTACGAGACTTCATTATCCAGGGTTCTCAGTGCTCGGTTTATAGAACAATGGCTGCTTTCTAATCCAAATGGAAAAGTAATTACCCGTGATTTGATGAAAACAGAACTTCCATTTATTGATGCTCACTGGTTGAGCGGCGCGTATATACCTGAAGAGAAGCATACATCTGAAATAGCAGATGCTTTAAAAATTTCTGATGCACTTGTATTAGAATTTAAAACTGCTGATGAGATACTCATAGGAACGCCGATGCATAATTTTAATGTGCCTGCAAATTTCAAAGCATACATTGATCAAATAGTAAGATTTAATCAAACCTATAATCTTAATGGCGGCATGCTTGAGGATAAAAGGACAACTATTATTCTCGCTTCTGGCAGATTATATACTATAGATGCACCTGAGCATTATTCTAACCATGTAAACGGATTTCTTACTAGTGTTCTTAATTATATGGGAATAAAGAGCATACAATTTGTTTTAGCGGGAGGAATGCGTGCTGTTAATCTGGGGCAGGAAACATTAGAAAATCACGCCAAAAAATTTGAGACTTCTATTTTAGAAGCAATTAAAAATTATTAAAAATTAGTATTATAAAAATTTAAATTTCATGAAAAAATTAGAAAATAAAATAGCAGTAATTACCGGTGCAACATCAGGAATGGCTCTTGCCACAGCAAAGTTGTTTGTTGAACAAGGCGCCTATGTTTTTATTACAGGAAGAAGACAAAAGGAACTTGATGAGGCTGCAGCATTTATAGGCAGTAATGTTACAGGTGTAGTTTGTGATTCGTCAAATCTTAAAGATTTAGATTATCTATTCGAAACTATAAAAAACAAAAAAGGATCTATAGATATTTTGTATGCTAGTGCTGGAATTTTTGAATTTGCACCAATAGGTCAGATTACTGAAGACCATTTTGACAAGCAGTTTAATACCAATACAAAAGGTACATTATTTACAGTACAAAAAGCACTTCCTTTATTTAACGACCATGGTTCAATCATTATGACAGGGTCTATAGCGGCGCTTAAAGGAGATGCCTATACAAGTGTATATAGTGCTACTAAAGCAACGCTTAGTGTGTTTGCAAAATGCTGGACAAGTGATTTAAAATCGAGAGGAATTAGAGTAAATGTAATTCATCCGGGGCCAATAGATACAGCTATTTGGAGTAATTTAAATGAGGAACAAAAAGAAGGATACATTAGCAAAGTACCTTTAGGCAGAGTTGGAAAACCCCAGGAAATAGCCAGTACCGCACTTTTTTTGGCATCAGATGACTCCAGTTACATTACCGGAACATCGATATCAGTTGATGGCGGGACTGGACAAGTTTAATACTTTTGTTTTGCTTATTAATGCAAAAGATTCCAAAAAAATATATTGCAGAATATCTCGGAGACAGCCGTGAAACCTTGAGCAGGCTCTACTCTAAAGACAAATAATACAACCCCAATAACTTCTAAGTGTGATATTCATCACACTTTTTTTGTGACTTTTCTCATCGTATTGAAGAGGAGAGCTGGCATAAATTTGCCCTATAAATAATTCACTAACACTTTAAAACTTATCAAAATGAAAAAATTTATAATGATAACATTAGCACTTGCTTTTTCTT
>NZ_WMID02000032.1 GCF_009711165.2 Flavobacterium sp. MC2016-06
TCTCTCTAATGTCGAATCCTTGCTATTATTTCTCATCGTAACAAAATTTATTAAAGTTAAATTTTGTTACCGAAATAAGTAACCTTTACAGCAATGACAAACTAGAATCTTTATTTTCTACTAACCCCAGCATTTTCAAAAGTTGCCATTTCATTCAAAAAAGCTTCGGCCGATTTTAAAATAGGCAGCGCAATTGCACAGCCCGTTCCTTCACCCAAACGCAAATCTAAATTTAAAATTGGTTTAACATTCAAATAATTTAATAATTTTTGATGCGCTTGTTCGGCTGAAACATGACAGAAAACAGCATTTTGTTTTATATCAGCATTTATTTTAAAAGCAATTAAAAAAGCCACACTGCAAATAAAGCCATCAACTAAAATCAGCATTTTACGATCGTAAGCCGCCAGCATCCCGCTTGCCATTTGAATAATTTCAAAACCTCCAAAATAGGCCAGTTGCGACATTAATTCGGCTTGACCGGAATAATTTTCAATAGCTTTTTTAAGTAAATTTTGTTTCTGAATTAGTTTTTCATCCACAACGCCAGTACCTTTTCCGACACATTCTTCAATTGGAAAACCAGTTAGAAGACTCATCAAAACAGAAGCTGTTGAGGTATTTCCAATTCCCATTTCTCCAAAACCAATGCAATTGCAGTCTTTTTGAGCAATGTTTTCGACAATAGATTTTCCTTTTTCAAAACACAAATGCAGTTCTGTTTTGCTCATTGCCGGCCCAAGTAGAAAAGAGTGCGTTCCTTTGGCAATTTTAGCATTAATTAATTTAGCGTTAGTCGGGAAATCATAATTTACACCAGCATCTACGATAGATAATTCAATATTATTTTGCTTGCAAAAAACGTTTATTGCAGCACCGCCTTCTAGAAAATTATTCACCATTTGTCGCGTTACATCTTGCGGATAGGCGCTTACGCCATGATTCGCAATTCCGTGATCTGCAGCAAAAACAACGATATTAGGATTTTTTATTTTTGGATTTAAAGTTTCAAAAACACTTCCGATCTGGAAAGCTAACGTTTCTAAAACGCCTAAAGCGCCGATAGGTTTAGTTTTAGCATCTATTTTTTCTTGTAAAAGGCGACTGAAAGCTGCTTTTGTTTGAGTTTGAAGATTTGTCTGAAAATAAGAAACCTCACTTTTAATCACATTTTTGATTTCTGTACAATCTGGAAGTTCCGATTTTTGTTTCCAGTTTAATTGCTGCAGCATCGGTTGATTGTTGTAATTGGTAGCAGGTTTTCCAATACAGAAATAACCAAGAGGCTCAATGTTTTCAGGCAGATCTATTATTTTTTTGAATTGATAATAATTCAAAATAGAAACCCAGCCCATTCCGTAGCCTTGTTCGGTAAGTGAAAGCCAAATATTTTGCGCTGCACAAACTGAACTGAATTTTACCGCTTCGTTACTTCCAACAGTTCCAATAGTAAACTGATTTAAAACAGATCTGTCATAAGCAATAATAAGCCCGATTGGAGCTTCTTCAATTGCTTCTAATTTTAGTGATCTGTAATGTTCTTTTTGCTCCGGATTATCCGTAAGGGATTCTGCTTTTTTATTATAATCTAAAAATAGATTCTTAATTGCAATTTTAACCTCAGCCGATTTAATGATATAATATTTTGTAGCATCAGTAAGTCCAACAGAAGGCGCCCAATGTCCAGCTTGTAAAGCTTTCGCTATAACTTCATCAGGAACCTCATCAGTTGTAAAATGTCTGGTATCACGACGCGATTTTAAAATATCATCTAAATAACTCATAATGTTGCCAAATTACAATTTTTTAAAATTCCAAATTCCAAAATTGATTGCTATTTTGAAATTTTGTATTTCTATACGAAGTTTTTATAATTGGAATTTGGAATTTAAAACTTGGAATTTTTCCCTTTTATAGTAACCGGAATTCCAGAAACCATCAAGACAACCTCATCTGCTTTTGAAGCTAAAAATTGATTCATCCAGCCTTGCAGTTCTGTAAATTTTCTGCCAATGTGCGTTTCAGCATGAACGCCCATTCCAATTTCATTGGTAACAATTATTAAAGTTGCGTCTTGTTGACTGGCTATTTTTTCAAATTCAGCTTTGGCTTCTTCTAAAGATAAGGAAACATCATTTTTAGTATCAATGAAAAAATTCGTCAGCCAAAGCGTTACACAATCTACTAAAGCAACTTTTTTAGAAAAATCAATTTCACTCAAATGTTTTTCCTTCTCAATATTTGTCCAGCGTTCGTCGCGTTCCTGCTGATGTCTATCGATTCTGTTCTGAAAATCGGCATCCCATTTTCTGGCCGTTGCCACATAGATAGGTGAATCAGATAGTTGTAAAGCTAATTTTTGGGCATAGCTGCTTTTTCCAGATCGTTCGCCTCCAGTAATTAAGTAGATCATTTTATGGGTTATGGGTTATGAGTTATGGGTTATGAGTTATGAGTTATGGATTGCGGGTTATGGGTTATGGGTTTTGAGTTATGAATTATAAGTTATGAATTATAAGTTATGAATTATAAGTTATGAGTTATGAGTTATGAGTTTTGAGTTTTGGGTTGCGGGTTATGAGTTTTTGGGTTTAGTTTGAAAGAGATATCTGTAATGTTTATGACGAACTTATAACTTATAATTCATAACTCAAAACTCATAACTTTTTCTAATAAGGACAATGTCTGCAGTCATTACCGCAGCAGGTGCCGCGTTTTAGATGAAACCATGATGTAAAGACATAATTTCCGTTTTCTATATAATAATCAATATCTTCGATTAGTTTTTCGGTTTTGGGTAAAGATATCGCTTTATTTTGAAGTGCTCTTTTTGGAGTCATAGTTTCTACGTAAGCATCGATTTTGTCTACGCAGGCTTCTTTAAAGCAAGTCGGGCAAAGACAGTCTCCAACTTCAGAAAGATTGAATATAGGAGGAAAATCATTGCACCAACATTTGTTTTCAACAGAAATATCACCGCAGCTAAAAACAGACTCACAGCTTGTACAAACTTTTGTTTTTATGATATTCATTTTATAAAGATAAATTTGTTGATTTTTTGTAAGAATAAAATTAAACAAAAAAATTAGAATTTGCTTTACCTTTGTCACTATTAAAAAAAATAATTGTATCACGATACTTTAAACAACTAAAACAATACCGCGATATTGCTTAAATAACTGAAACAATACCATCCACTATATGAAACAATTATTCCCCAAATTAATTTTTCTCTTTTCTTTTTTTCTCTTAATCGGGTGTAAGAAGAATGAAACACAAGAAGTTACAAAATCTGAAAATGCAAAAAACAGTATAGAATATGCCTCTGGACTTTCTATCGTAAAACAAGAAGGATATTCTGTTGTTACTGTTACAAATCCGTGGCCAAATGCTAATAAAAATTTCACTTATATTTTAAAAGAAAAAGATGCTAAAGTCCCAGACAGCCTCCAAAAATATACTACGATTAAAGTTCCGTTAGAGTCTGTTGTAGTAACGTCAACAACAAATATTCCGTTTTTAGAAATGTTAGAAGTAGAAGACAAATTAGTTGGTTTTCCGCATACCGATTATATCTCTTCAGAAAAAACAAGAGCATTAATTGACAAAGGTTCTGTCAAAAACGTTGGACAAAATGAAAAGTTGAATATGGAGCAATTAATAGAATTGTCACCAGATTTGATTGTCACTTTTGGAGTAGACAACAATAATCCGATGCTGGATAACTTAAAGAAAAGTGGATTGAATGTTTTTATTCAAGCCGATTGGATGGAACAATCACCGTTAGGAAAAGCAGAATGGATTAAACTTTATGGTGCTTTATTTGGAAAAGAGGAGAAAGCAAAAGAATTATTCGACAAAATTGTTTTGAGTTACAATCAGGCAAAAAAATTAGCAGCAGACCAAAAAGCGGCCTCAACTGTTTTGTATGGTTCTATGTACGAGGATGTTTGGTATGTTGCAAAAGGAAACAGCTGGGTTGCAGAATTTATGAAAGATGCACAGGCTAACTATTTATGGGCTGATCTTAAAGGAACTGGAAGCGAAGGTTTATCTTTTGAAAAAGTATTAGTAAAAGCTAAAACGGCTAATTTTTGGATTGTTACGGGTTCAGTTAAAACTTTAGATGAATTAGGAAAAAGTAATCCGCATTACACCGAATTTGATGCCTTTAAAAATAAAAATGTATATACTCTCGAAAGTAAATTAGGAAAAACTGGAGGTACAATTTATTATGAATTATCGCCAAGCCGACCTGATTTGGTTCTTAAAGATTATATTAAGATTTTTCATCCTGATTTACTGCCGAGCTATGAGTTTACTTTTGCGACTAAATTGAATTAAATTGGTAGATAAAAAACGAAATACTATTTTATTTTTAATACTAGGTTTAGGCTTGGTTTTTATGTTTCTTGCCAGCATAAGTCTGGGTTCGGTTACAATTCCGTTAAAAGAAGTGTATACAAGTCTAACTGGAGGACATGCCAGTAAATCGGCATGGGAATATATTATTATTAATTATAGACTGCCAAAAGCAATAACTGCTGTTTTAGTGGGAACAGGATTATCAATCAGCGGTTTGTTAATGCAGACTTTATTTAGAAATCCGCTTGCAGGACCTTATGTTTTAGGACTAAGTTCTGGTGCCAGTTTAGGCGTCGCTTTTGTAATTTTGGGAGCTGGATTTCTCCCTTCTTTTTTAAGGGTAATTGCATTATCATCTTACGGAATTGTAATCGCTTCAACTTTAGGGAGTACATTAGTTTTATTACTAGTTTTGGTTGTCTCTCAGAAATTACGAGATACAATGGCAATCTTAATTGTCGGACTAATGTTCGGCAGTTTTACTACCGCAATTGTTAGTGTTCTAACTTATTTTAGTACAGCAGAACAGCTTCAGAAATTCACGTTTTGGTCAATGGGAAGTTTAGGAAATCTTTCTTGGTCAACCATTGGAGTTTTTGCTGTTTTTGTAATAATTGGGCTTCTTTTAAGTGCGAGCAGTATTAAGCCATTAAACGCTTTGCTTTTGGGTGAAAATTATGCTAAAAGTGTTGGGTTGAATTTCAAAAAAGCCCGATTGATAATCATATTTGCAACGAGTATTCTCGCAGGAAGTATTACAGCTTTTGCCGGTCCGATCGCTTTTATTGGTCTGGCTGTTCCGCACATAGCAAAACTGACTTTTCAGACCAGCAATCACACTATTTTGTTTTGGAGTACTTTGTTTTTTGGTGCGACAATAATGTTGTTTTGTGATATTGTATCAGAAATGCCTGGCTTTGAGGTTACGCTTCCTATAAATGCAATTACCTCAATAATTGGTGCACCTGTTGTGATTTGGCTTTTGGTAAGGAAAAGAAATTTTACGTAAAAACTTACAGATATTTAGTGTATTGTTTTTTTAACACATAGAAACATAGTTTTTATTTCAATTAAATTAATAATGATTACTCAAAAATATTTGACCGAACTGACTTATGAAGTGGTTGGAGCTTCGATAGAAGTGCATAAAATAATAGGTAAAGGATTGCTTGAAAGTGTTTATCATCAATGCTTGAAAGAAGAGCTTTCTCAAAGAAAATTAAATTTTTTCACAGAGATGAAAGTGCCAATATTGTATAAACAAAAGGAATTGACTACAGATTTGAGATGCGATTTGTTTGTTGAAAATTGTCTAATAGTAGAATTAAAAACAGTTTCCGAGATAAATTCAATGCATCAGGCTCAGCTTTTAACTTATATGAAACTTTTAAAAGCTCCAAAGGGAATTATAATTAATTTTAATTGCTTTAATATTTTTAAAGAAGGACAAAAAACATTCGTAAATGAATATTTCAAGTTATTACCCAAAGAATAGATAGTAAAAGCTAGGTGATAATTTACAAGTAAATTCTATCCAATCTATTAAAAAAACAAAGAAAAAATCTATGTTTCTATGTGTTAAAAATAAAATTGTCCTGAAATGAAAAACATTCTAAAAACTTCAAATTTAAGCATTGGCTATAAGTCCAAGAAAGCAACTGTAACCATTGCCGAAAACCTAAATTTGAATCTGGTTTCAGGAAAACTCATTTCGTTAATAGGAGCAAACGGTATCGGAAAATCGACTTTACTTCGTACTATAACAGGAATTCAAAAGCCATTATCTGGAAATGTATTGCTGAGCGAAAAAGACATAACGGCTTTCAAACCTTTAGAATTAGCGCAAAATTTAAGCGTCGTTTTAACCGAAAAGTTACCGCCAAGCAATTTATCAGTTTTCGAATTAGTATCGCTTGGACGCCAGCCATACACCAATTGGATTGGTACTTTAACTCCAGATGATATTACAAAAGTAAACGAAGCTTTAGAATTGACTCAAATTAGTCATTTAGCTCGAAAAAAACATTTTGAGATAAGCGACGGCCAATTACAAAAAGTATTAATTGCTCGAGCTTTGGCACAAGATACACCGTTAATTATTTTGGATGAACCTACAACTCATCTTGATTTATTGCACAAAGTTTCACTTTTTAAATTGCTGAAAAAGTTGACACAAGAAACACAAAAGTGCATTTTATTTTCGACTCACGATATTGATCTGGCGATTCAGTTAAGTGACGAAATGATTATCATGACACCAAATTTGGTAGCGCAGGACGAACCTTGTAATTTGATTTCTAAAGGAAGTTTTGCAACTCTATTCAAAGACGAACATATTATTTTTGATTCCGAAAAAGGCAAGTTTGTAATTACTTAATAAGTCTGCTTTCCTGCAAGGTTTCTAAAACCTTGCAGGACGTGAAAATTATATTTTTAGACTAATTTTTTCTTTACAGAAACATTTTTTTCATAATTTGGGTATTCAGAAGTTTATTGATTTTTAGGAACTAATCCTGCTGTCCTTCCAAATCTTTTGCTTTTTAAAGAAAAAAGCAAAAGGATTTTTCCTCCCATCAGGGCTAATACAGCTGTATTCACAAGAACTTTAGCGCTCCTGCAAGGTTTTCAAAACCTTGTAGGTTTAGAATTAAGTTTACATAAAATATACCTACAAGGTTTTGGAAACCTTGCAGGAAACAAAAGATTAAACCTTTAGACCAATCTGTCTTTTAGCTTCGCCAACTACAAAAGCAACAGAATTTGCGATATTAAAGCTTCTAATTAATTTCGACATCGGAATAGTTAAATGATTTTCAAAACGAGCCAGAACTTCTTTGCTTAAACCAACACTTTCTTTTCCGAAAACCAACCAGTCTCCATCTTGAAAATCAGTTTGTAAATACGATTTTTCGGCATGAGAACTCATTAAAAAAACACGCGATTGATCTGGAATTTGTTTGATCCATTCCTCAATATTAGCATATTCAGTCACATCAAGATGCACCCAATAATCCAAACCAGAACGTTTTAGATTTTTATCATTAATAACAAATCCAAACGGATGAATTAAATGAAGTCGGCTTTCTGTACCAACACAAAGACGGCCAATATTTCCAGTATTGTTAGGGATTTCAGGCTCTACAAGAACAATGTTTAGCATTTTTTTGAATTATGGGTTATGAGTTATGAATTATGAGTTATGAGTTTCCAAAAATTATCTAATTATCAAATTGACTAATTTTCTAATTTAAAATCGGCAACTTCTATAACTTCTCCGGCTTTTAAGTTTTGCAAATATACATTTCCTATCCGAACGCGAACCAATCGCAATGTGGGAAACCCAACTGCAGCAGTCATTTTTCGTACCTGACGAAATTTACCTTCATTTACCGTAATAGAAGCCCAAGAAGTCGGGCCGTGGCGTTCGTCTCTGATTTTTTTAGCTCGAGGTCCAAAATCAGGAATTTCGGTAACGATAAAAGCTTTGCAAGGTCTAGTTATATATTTTCCGCCGTCAAAACCTATTTCAACACCTTTTTGTAACGCTTCAATAGCTTCTGAAGTAATTACGCCGTCAACTTGTACATAATATTCCTTATCTACTTTTTTACTTCTTATTTGTTCGCTCACTTTTCCATCAGTAGTCAATAAAAGTAAACCTTCAGAATCCTCATCCAAGCGGCCAATAGCCATTGTACCTTCAGGGAAATTGTGCAATTCGCCCAAAAGTTTTTTCTTCCTTTTTAATTCATATATAAATTGGCTTAAATAGCCGTAAGGTTTAAAAAGAATGAAGTGTTTGTGCATGTTATTTTTTTGATGCAAAGATAACTTTGTTTCATTAGCAGTAAAAGAACAATTACTTTTTCAGCATTAAAAAATAATTGAGTTTAGATTTAATCATCTTTCGGTCCTTATCCAATAAGTACATTTTTTCAGGATTAGCACTAAAGTATCCGTAATAAATTTGTTTTTCTTGAGGCTGATCGTAATTAAGCACGTAAATTGTTCCATCAGGATCATCGCCTAAGCCTCGTTCGGTATTAAAACTGCCTGTTTCTGTAAACGGATTATTAGGTTCTTTGTCCAGATAAACACTTATCAATTCAAATTTATTGTTTTGCATTACGCCATAATCAGCATCAATTTTTAAAGTTGTTTGTATGCCACTGCAATCTGCGCAAGGCAAAACACCTTCGTAGAGGGTTAATTTATGCAGTCTTTTATCTGTTTTTGTTTTCTTGATTTCTGGCGCAGTTATTTCTTCTTTCTTTTTAGAATTGCATGATAATAATAAGCATATAACAGCCGTGATGAATATTGATTTTTTCATGATCTATTTGTTTTTTAGAATTAAAAATAAAAACGTAATTAAGGTACAAATATTTAACGACAAACTAAAAGCAATGTTAAATGACTTACTTTTTGGTTTTAGAATTTGTAATATTATAATACAAAATTTTAAAATTAAGGATATGGAAACTAATAATTTAGGCTCTAAAAAGATAAATGGAGTAAAAAAAAATATACACGAATCTAAAGGTAAAAATATTTCTCATGATGTAAAAAATGATGAACTAAAATTGAAGAAAGAAATCGTAACAGATGCCGACGGTAACAAAAAAGTTGTAGAAAGAGCACGTAATGAAAATGAAGAAATTAAAAAAGTTTCAAACTTGCCCAATAACGAAAATGCAAACAGAGGAGTTTCTAACGAAGAAGAAGCAAAGAAGACTGTAGAAAATAAAGATAGAAATTCAGATATCACTCCAAATCGTTATCCTAATTCTCATCCCGACAATCATGAAGACAGAGGGAACATGAAATTAGACGAAGAGGAATAATTAACAATACGAAATTTTCTGCGGTTTTTGATTATTTTAAAGTCAAATAACATTTGATTAGCATTATCCGTTAATCTTATGATAAAAGGGACAAAATCTGTGGTAAGGCGTTTAGATCTGCGTAAATTGTACGTACAAATTTAAATCTTAAGAATATGTCACTTTTAGAAAACAAAGTTGCTTTTGTATCTGGAGGCGGTTCGGGAATCGGACGCGCAGTTGCAGAAGCTTATGCTCGTGAAGGAGCAAAAGTTATAGTTTCAGATGTTAATGTTGAACACGGTGAAGCAACCGTAAAAGTTATAAAAGAGAGCGGAGGAGAAGCTTTTTTTATTAAAGGAGATTCTTCAAGCGCAAGCGATAATAAAAGATTGGTAGAAGAAACTGTTGCTAAATATGGAAGATTGGATATTTCTTGTAATAACGCTGGAATGGGCGGACCCGCAAAACCAACTGGAGAGTATGAACCAGAAGAGTGGGATCGCGTAATTGGATTGAATTTAAGCGGTGTTTTTTATGCTTGTCGTTATCAATTAGAGCAGATGGAAAAAAATGGAGGCGGAAGCATAGTAAATATAGCCTCAATTCACGGGCAGGTTGCTGCGCCAAATAGTCCTGCTTATACTGCCTCAAAACATGGTGTTGTAGGATTGACTAAAAATATTGCTGCAGAATATGCATTAAAAAATATTCGTTGCAATGCAGTTGGTCCAGGTTATATTGAGACAGCTTTATTGAAAGATAATTTGAATAAAAGTATGATGGATGCCATAGCAGCAAAAGCGCCAATGAACCGTTTAGGAACTGCAGAAGAAATTGCAGAATTGGTTTTGTTTTTAAGTTCTGAAAAATCATCTTTTACTACCGGAAGTTATATCATTGCCGATGGAGGTTATACAGCATTATAAATTGTTATAAGGATAGAAAAAAGGCTTTCTGGAATTTCCAGAAAGCCTTTTTTAGTTTTAAATGCAAAATAGGTTTTGGATGGTATTAAAATTGGTGCTTTTATTTATTTCATAAAAATAATTGAGCTGCCATTGCTGTGTTTTTTGGGCTTGTTTACTTGTAGTTTCGTCCCAAGGCGGATAAACTCTCGTCGCTCTTATTCCTTCTTTTTTTGGAGTTGAAAAAATTCCTTTTGCTAATAATACTTCTTTCGGAAAGATGAACTGTCCCAAAAGAGCTTCTTTTCTAACATTTACAATCACAAAATCAATTGTATCAGAAAAATCAAAAGGTTCGATGATGCCGCTTTTATTGCGTTTCCATAAAGTTACAAACTGACCATTTTTTGTAGGCGTTATTTTAGCCGATCTAAATTTGATATGCTTTTGATTGATTTGAAAATCGCAAGCATCGTATTCCTTACTTTCTGCTTCGGCTTGAGGTACAGTTACTTCAAAATTACAAAAATCATAAACCAGTTCTTTTGCTAGGATTAAATCGCTGGGAATTTGCTTTTGATCTGCCCAATTGCTTTTTATTATCATTTTATGAGAATAGTCTTAAGGTTATTTTAGCCCAAAACTACAACAAAACAGCTCGAAATTCACTTAAAAAGCGGTCATTTTTTATAAAAATGAAAAATAAATAATAATGAGTTTTGTGCTGTAAAGTCTTTGTTTGCTTGATTATTTTGTAATTAATATTAAGTTTTGTTGTTTTTAGTTGAGGTATTTTGATAAAATAGCAAACTTTAACTTTAAAATTTTATAATATTACCTTAACTTTAAACACTATAAATTTGACTTCTAAAAACTCTTTTTTTTAACGTATGAGAAATATTTACTCTTTTCGCCATTTGATGGCTTTTTTAAGTTTTTTTTATTGCTTTTCGGGAAATCTTTTTGCGCAGACTATGCCAAATCCAATTCCAGTAACAGATTTGCCTTATACGCAGAATTTTTCTGGATTAGGAGCTAGTGAAACGATATATCCAGCGGGGTTTCAAGGCTGGAATACAGCGGGAGCACCCGGAAGTGCTTATGTTACAAGTGGTACTTTAGTTGCAGATAGAGCTTTAACAGCTAATAGTTCAGCTTCCACTACCAGTGGTAATATCCATAATTATAACGGTAAGATAGGTTTCCTTAACAGCGCTTCATTAGATCTTGCTATTGGTTTTGCTTTTGAGACTACTGGAAAAGCGGGGATTCAGGTTCAATATGAAGCAATGGTTATTCGTAACCCTTATGATGGAGCTAATAATATTCGTTATAATGAAATGTCATTGCAGTATAGAGTTGGACAAACAAATGCATTTACTACTTTGCCACAAACAGCTTATTTAAGTACAAGTACTTTACAAACGGCTTCTGGTGTTACTATTGGACAAAATCCAGTAACTATAAAAGTAACATTGCCTGCAGAATGTGATAATCAGCCAATAGTTCAAATTAGATGGATTTCTAAACAAAACTCTGGATCAGGTTCTCGACCTTCTTTTGCTATTGATAATATAGAGATTCGACCAGATATTATAGCACCGGTAAACACATCTGGTTTTCCGGCAATCACTAACATTTTATCTAACGAATTTGATTTTTCTAGTCAAATAGATGAAGCTGGTAAAACATACTATACAGTAGTTGCTTCTGGAAGTGCAGAACCAACAGCAGCACAAGTAAAAGCAGGATTGGATGCAAATGGAACTGCTGCTTTACAATCAGGATTTTTAGATATTACAAATAATTCTTTAGCATATTCTAAAACTATTACAGGTTTAAGTTCAAATACGGCTTATATTGTTTATTCTGTTTCAGAAGATGTTTACGGAAATATACAAACTGTAGTTAACAAATTAGATGCTGTAACTTCAAGTATTCCAGTTCCTTCATTAGTAACTACAAGCGCTACACTTGATTTTGGAATTGTTGAACAAAATACAAATTCAGCAACTTTAAATTATCAAATTCAAGGAGCTAATATCAGCGACGTAGTTACAGTAACTGCAACGGCTAATTTTAGTGTTTCTAAAGATAATGTTACTTTTCAATCTTCTGTTGTATACAATGCAGCTGATTTTGCTTCGAACAATACGCCAACAGTTTATGTACGTTTTACTCCAAATGCAGCAGGGACTTTTTCGGGTACAATAAACCACGAATCTACTGGAGCAACAAGTAAAACGGTTAGTTTGTCTGGAATTGGAACGAATCCTTATGTACAGGATTTTAACGATCCAAATGTGCTTACAAATAGTGGTTGGACGGCATACAATGTTGCTGGAACTATTAATAAATGGGTACCAACAACTGTAGCTAGAAATGTAAATAGTGCACCTGGTGCTGTTTTAATGAATGGATATTCTGATAGTGGCCCAAGTAAAGACTGGTTGATTTCGCCTAAATTACGTTTAGATACATTTGATAAATTTCCAGTATTATCTTTTTATGCTCGTAAATTTTACAACGGACCAAGTTTGAAATTAATGGTTTCTACTGATTATGACGGAGTAAGTAGTCCTGAAACAGCAACTTGGACAGAGTTAAACGGTAGTTTTACTAGTCTGACAGATATATACGTTCAATCTAAAAATATTAATTTAGCAGCATATAAAACCAATCATACTTATTTGGCTTGGGTTTATGAAACGACAGCTGGTGGTACTAATTATGCTGCAGAATGGTCGTTTGATGATTATGCAGTTACAAACGAAGCGACATTCTTGAATTCTAATCCTAATTTAGATTTTGGAGACGTAAGTCCAAATGCATTCTCTGCAGGACAGGCCTTTACAGTTGCAGCGGGAGGTTATGGAGACATTACGGTAACAGCACCTTCAGGTTTTCAAGTATCTCTTGATAATGTTAGTTTTCAATCAAGTATAGTAGTTGCTGCTGCAGATGCTTTAGTTGGAAAAACAGTATATGCAAGATTTGCTCCTACTGTGAGATCAATAAGTATTTCGGGAGCAATAACGGTAACAGGAACAGGTCTAAATCAACAAGTAGGAAGCTTAAAAGGTTCGTCTTTACCAAAAACAGAAACTTTTGACATAGTAAGTTATAACCTAGAATTTTTTGGTACAGCTGTAAAAGGAACAGATGGAGTTGAATTTGGTCCAACTGATAATATATTACAAGTTAAGAATGTTGCTGCAGTAATGAATAAACTTGATGCTGATGTTTACGTTGTTCAAGAAGTTTCTGATGAGCCTTCTTTAAATGATTTAATTACTCAAATCAGTATTAACGGTAAAACATTCGATAAATCAATTTCAACATCATGGTCGTATTCATTTAATGCTGCTGATCCAAATTTTCCTCCACAAAAATTAGTCGTAATTTACAATACACAAACAGTTACAGTAAAAAAGACAAGAGTAATGTTTAAAGACTTGTATGATGCTGTTCGTGCCAATACTACGGTTCTGCCTGGTTATCCAGGTACAGGAACTGCTCAAGTTAACGATGACAGCTTTTTTGCATCTGGACGCTTGCCTTATATGGTAGACATAGAAGCTAATATTAACGGAGTAAAAAGACCAATAACGCTTATCGATCTTCATGGACGTGCTAATAGCGGAACAGATATCTCAAAATACAACATGCGTAAATATGATGCTGAATTATTAAAAGACAGTTTAGATGTTCATTATCCTAATACCAATTTTATGATTCTTGGAGATTATAATGACGATGTTAAAGCATCTGTTATTGCAGGAAATCCTTCCTCTTATCAAAAAATGGTAGAAGATACAGATCGTTACAATGCTTTGACTTTAGGAATCAGTCAAGCTGGAGCTTACAGTTTCTTAAGTTCAGGTGGATTTTTAGATCATATTACTATTTCTAATGAATTAACAAGCGAATACATTCCGAACTCAATTGCTGTATACGATCCGCGTACAGATATTGCTAATTATGTAAATACAACCTCAGATCACGGGCCGGTAATTGCACGTTTTGAATTGAATGGAAACTTGTCTACTATTGATTTTGGAAACAAGAAAACATTCTTTGCAAAAGCATATCCTAATCCAGCAACAGATGTTGTAAGTATTGTAGTAAAGTCAGATTCGTCTAGAAAATTAAAATTAAGAATTTATGACATGACAGGAAAATTAGTCGTAGTTCCTTTTGATATCGAAGCAACATCTGATGCTAATACATCTGCTCAAATTCAGATCAGTAATTTACATTCAGGTATTTATGTTTACACATTAAGTGAAGACAATAAAGTAGTTTATAAAGATAAGATCATCAAAAAATAAATTTACACAATTGTATAAATCAAAAAAGCTAGATTCAATAAAGAATCTAGCTTTTTTTTATATAATTAAGTAAAGTGTTTAAGTTTAAAACGAAACGTTCAATCCAAAATTTAATCCCCATTGAAACTGGTTAAAAGATTGACTGTTTAATGGATTGATGTAATAATTCATAGCCGGTTCAACAAAAACATTAGTCTTCTTGTAAACACGATACTGTAATGTACTGCTCAAGGTAGAACCATAAACATAATCATTAGCATTAATATTTTGCCCTATCGAATTTCCGTCTAAAGCCACATTGTTAGAAATTAACTTACCAACAAAACCTCCGGTATTTAAATTGATGCTTGCTTTATTTTTATTAAAAATAGAATACGAAACTTCCAAAGGCATTTCGATATATCTTAAACTTTGGTCTAAATTACCGCTCTTAATGTTATCACTTTGTAAAGCTTCTTTAGTACTACTCGTAACCAGGATATAATTGCTGTTACTGGAAATTTGTGGTGCAGCGGCATTTCCAGCTTGATAATAATCTCCAGGAGCAAAAAAAGCATTGTTTTTTGCGCTCACGTAAGATATATTGGCAACACTTTGCCCTAATTCATTTATTTTAACACCAGTACCCACTGCCCATTTATTACTAATCTTATATTTTGTTTTTACACCATAGGTGCTGCTTTGTTTAGAGTCGTTTACGTTACCTAAAGTCTTTTCGTTTCTATAATTTTCAGAATTTGCAACACCTGCAAAAACAGCTAGAGCCCATTTCTCTTTTTTTGCAAGAGCTTTCGTTTCTTTTTCTTCTTTTGTTTCTGGAGTAACAATTCCTTTTTCTAAGTTTTGAAGTTCGGCCAATTGAACAGAATCCTGCTTACTCAATACAACATCATTAAATTTAGAATTCTCTTTTGGAGTACTTGCTATACCTTTTTCAGTTGCAATAGTCTGGTTCTGTTGTCTCGTTTTACTTTCGTTTATAATGTTTTTACTTTCGCTTAAAGTTGGATTTAAAGAATTATAAACAACATTCGTACTGTTTTTAGAAATCAATTTATCATCAAAAATAGAATTTGAAAGCTGTTTTTTTGAAACTGAATTGAATTTGTTTTGTTTGCCAAAAACAATCTTTTGTTCAGCTAAAGCCTGATTCGTATTTCTTTTTTTATTGTTTAAAATTTGATTTTTTGAAGCCGTATTAAAGGCATTCTCGTTAGAAGGAACATAGGTCTGTTCAGTCACAGCTTGATTTGTATTTCTTTTTTTACTGTTTAAGTTCTGATTTTTTGTTTCAGTATTAAATGAATTTTCATTAGCAGGAACAAAAGACTGCTCCGCTACAGCTTGATTTGTATTTCTTTTTTTACCATTTAAATTATGGTTTTTTGAAGAAGTATTAGATGCATTTTCTTCAGCAGAAACAAAAGTCTCTTCAGCAACTGCTTGATTTGTATTTTCTCTTTGAACGTTTTGTTTTGACTCTAAAGTGGTATTGCGAGTATTATTTTTAGTATTAGTCGCTGCTGTTTGTATTTCTTTAGTATTCTCTTTTTTAGAACCGTTTAAATCTTTGTTTCCAGATGCGCCTTTGCTAGTATTTGATTTTTCTAAAGTAGTATTCCCTTCGGTAGAAATGGTATTGTTTTTTTCTAAATCATTTTTATTCTGGTCAAGAACCACATTGTTGTTTTCAAGAGAACCATTATTGATATTTTTGATTCCAGAATTCGAATTAAAATGTAAAACAGAAAAAAGCCCCAAGCCCAGTGTTAAGCATGCAGCAGTTGACCACCAAAGAATAGCTCTTTTTTTCTTTTTAGGTTTGTTTAATTTCTCCTCAATTTGTCCCCATAGTTCTGGAGGCGGAATACTTGAAAAGTCTTCCATTGATGAAAAAATATCTTCTATATTTTGCTTTTTCATGCTATTTTAAAATTTTTTATACTCAAAATCTTTTTTTGCAAAATGTGCTTAGCTCTATTTAAATTTGATTTTGATGTTCCTTCTGAAATTTTTAATAATTCGGCGATTTCTTTGTGTTTCATTTTTTCAAAAACATACAGGTTAAAAACCGTCCGGTATTGATCTGGTAAATCTCTTATATATTCTAGCAGTTTCTCTTGTTCAATCGGGATAATATCTAATTCCTCTTCCTCGACAAAATCAGTATCAGGATCAAAAACATCCAAAAAGAAACTCTCTTTTTTCTTCTTATTTAAAGTTTCGATGAGTTTGTTAATGAAAATCCGCTTTAACCAGCCTTCAAAACTTCCCTCAAATTTGTATTGGCTTATTTTCTGAAAAACAATTACAAAAGCCTCTTGAAAAACGTCCTTAGCATCGTCTTCATTCTTCATATACTTTAAGCAGATACCATATAAAACAGGAGAGAACAACTGATAAATTTTCAGTTGTCCCTCTCTGTCATTTTTAATGCACAGCTTAATATATTTTTCTAAATCTTCTTTCAAGAAAAGGTTAAATTTGTTTTTGCAAAAATAGTTTTTAAAAGCTTACAAAATTATCTTTTGTAAATAGTACGCGCTCCGTCTTGATTATTACTTACAATTGTTAGGTTTTGATTATCAAGCTTTTCTATGATATAAGTTTTGCCTTCAAAAGTAATTAGATCATGTTCAGACTGATCAAAATAACCAATCCCTTTTTCTACTTGGTACGTATTGTTTCTAATCTCAACATCATTTTTATAAGTAATAACTCTTCCATTAGTAGTAAAAACTACTTTCTTAGTAAATCCGATAGTTTTTGGAGTTGAGGTATAAGGATTACTAGTTCCTCCCAAAGATTTTTCCCAAGTCCATGTGTTTACAATAGACCCCGATTCTACATTAGTGGAATCTAGAGAATATGCCGAAGAAAAAAGGCAGAAAACAATCAAAAAAAGTAAATATTTTTTCATAATAAGATTAGTTTAAACTTGTAATTTTAGCTTTAACAGCATTCTTAAAAACTTTTATGGCATCACTTTGATCTGCAGTATCATTGTTATCGATATAAACTTTAGTAACAACAGAACCCTGCGTTAATTCAAAATAAATACCGCCTTGATCTGCCGCATCTGGCGAACCATAAATTTTTGTTTGTCCGTTTAAGCCTAAAATTTCTGTAGGAACATTTTTTAAGAACAAAGTATACTCGTTTCTTTTAGTTGTAGTAGTATATTTATATTGGTCAAAATTATAACTTCCAGAAACTACATTTAAGAATTTTAAAATATTGTAATCATTAAGTTGATAGAATTTTTGGCAGTCTGTACCAGAGCAAGAACCAAAATAACTTCCAATTTTAATGTTGTCTGAGCTTTCTGTTGTTCTATTGAAAAGGATAGGTTTTGAAGTTTTTGGAATCAAAATAAAATCGGATGGATAGGTTGTAGCCTGAGTTAGATTTTCTCCGGCGATTGGTCCTTTTTCGTAAAAATTAATAATGATCTCGCAGTTGTTTTCAACAATAGAGGTCATTTTTATAGCGTAACCACCAGTAGGTTTTGCTCCTGCAAAAATACCTACTAAGTAGTTTTTGGTAAAATCAATATTTGGATCAGTTGGAGAAGAACAAGTATTTTCATGTTTTGTAAAATACAAATCCATCTTTTCTTGACTGCTGGCAACAAGTGCAGCAGGATTATTAGGTAATGTTTTTATGCTGTAATTGCATGGAAGTGGAAATCCTGTAAAAGCCAATTCTGTATTTGCACCGCAATCAACATCCATATTGTCATTATTGACTGAGCAGGCATTAAATACAAAAGCTATAAACAAGCTTAACATTATTTTTTTCATGGTAATTTTTTAATAGTTTATATTTAGTAGATGCACTTCTTTTAAAATGGTTGCGTGATAATTTTATTTTTTGAGATGTTTTTTAATTTAGAATGAGAACTAATTCGTGAAATTTTGATTTTAAGAATTACGTACTACGTATAATTGCGTACTTTTACTTAAAATAAAATTTGAACTATGCTTGATTTTCTTCCAGTTTTGTTAGCCTTTGCAGTAGCATTATTCTTAGGTGTATATTTAGGGAAATTGCTTTTTTCGGCTAGATTTCAAGCAGAAAAAGTGAGTTTAGAAGAAAGACTTCAGGCAAACGTAAATCAGTTGCAATTGCAGAAAGAACAATTTGAAGGTGAAAGAAATAATTTTCAGAAACAGCTTCAAATTAATAATTCAGAAAAAGAAAACATTCGAACAGAAAAAGATAGTCTTGCCATTCAGCTTTCTAAAAAAGAAGTAGATTTTGAAAATTTATGGGAACGCCATAAAGAACAAAAAAGCGAAATCACCGAATTACAAGAAAAATTCACCAAAGAATTTGAAAACTTAGCCAATAAAATCCTCGAAGAAAAATCAGCTAAATTTACCGAACAGAATAGCGAAAACATGAAAAGTATTCTGTTGCCGCTGCAGGATAAAATTCAAGGATTTGAGCAGAAAGTAGAGCAGACTCATAAAGAAAGTATTGATTATCACGCTGCATTGCGCCAGCAGATTATTGGATTAAGCGAAATGAACGCTCAAATGAGCAAAGAAACCTTAAATCTAACTAAAGCATTAAAAGGCGATAGTAAAATGCAGGGCAATTGGGGCGAATTGGTTTTAGAACGCGTTCTTGAGAAATCGGGTTTAGAAAAAGGCCGCGAGTACGAAGTACAGCAAAGTTTTACCAATAGTGAAGGAAATCGTGTTCTTCCAGATGTAGTAATCAATCTTCCAGACGGAAAGAAAATGATAGTTGATTCTAAAGTTTCATTATCTGCGTATGAAAAATGGGTAAACGAAGAATCTGAAATTCTTAAAATAGAATATCTAAAAGAACATGTAAATTCTATTAAAAGGCACGTAGAACAACTTGGAAGTAAAAATTACCATGATTTATATCAAATAGAAAGCCCCGATTTTGTATTGCTTTTTATACCAATAGAACCCGCTTTTGCAATTGCCTTAAACGAAGACACTACTTTATACAATAAAGCATTTGATCGTAATATTGTGATTGTAACACCAAGCACATTGCTGGCTACATTAAGAACTATAGACAGTATGTGGGCAAACCAGAAACAGCAGGAAAATGCTTTTGAAATTGCAAGACAAGCCGGAGCATTGTATGATAAATTTGAAGGTTTTGTTTCAGATTTAGTTCGAATAGGAAACAAAATAAAAGACACTAAAACCGAATATGAAAGTGCCATGAACAAACTGGTTGATGGTAAAGGAAATTTAATTTCGAGTGTAGAAAGATTAAAGAAAATGGGAGCGAAGGCAAAAAAATCACTTCCAGAAAATATTATAACAAGAGCATCAAATTCAGAAGAAAATCAATCATTAAATTAAAGTCAGATGAAAAGAATTTTAATTATTATTGTCGCAGTCTTTGTGCTGATTCTAGCAGGTTATTTCGCTTTTATTTATTACGTTCCTTATAGTAAAGGCTATAGGTCTGGAGAATTAATAAGAATGAGCCATAAAGGCGTACTCATGAAAACTTGGGAAGGAGAACTGAGTCAAGGAGTTTCTGGTTCGCAGATTTTTAGGTTCTCTGTTTTAGACAGCGATCAAAAAGTTATTGATAGTTTGAATGATCTAGAAGGCCAATATGTAAAATTGACTTATGTTGAACGATATAAAACATTTAGCTGGTGGGGAGATTCGCGTTTCTTCATTAAAGCTGTTAAAAAAGA
This sequence comes from Flavobacterium sp. MC2016-06, assembly GCF_009711165.2. Classification (GTDB taxonomy): domain Bacteria; phylum Bacteroidota; class Bacteroidia; order Flavobacteriales; family Flavobacteriaceae; genus Flavobacterium. The sequence goes on from NZ_WMID02000032.1 coordinate 20,129, forward strand.
AACATCCCCATTTAAATACAAATAAAATAATATGACTGCAGATTTTAAACCCGTTTCTTCATCAAAAATAAGTATCTCAGAGTTAATGCTTCCATCGCACACCAATTTTAGCGGCAAAATACACGGAGGTTATATATTGCAATTACTCGATCAAATTGCTTTTGCATGTGCATCAAAATTTTCAGGGAATTATTGTGTAACCGCTTCTGTTGATACAGTGAATTTTTTGAGACCTATAGAAGTTGGCGAATTAGTAACCATGAAAGCCTCTGTAAATTATGTAGGTAGAAGTTCGATGATTGTAGGTATTCGAGTAGAATCAGAAAACATTCAAACTGGAGCAATAAAACACTGCAATTCGTCTTATTTTACAATGGTTGCCAAAGACAAAGAAGGTAAGAGTGTGCAGGTTCCAGGACTTATTTTATCCAATCTTGATGAAGTACGCCGTTTTAGAAAATGCATCAAACAAATAGAATCTAAAAGAGAAGTAGAAGAACATGCCAAAATTACCAATATCAATTCTATTGAAGATTTGGCTAGCTTAGATAAATACAATGTTTTACTAGAGATTGGATAGTCTTTGGTGAAATTTGTAATGTTTATAATGTTTAATATAGAAAGAAAATGATAAAATTTGGATACACCATTTTATATGTTGAAAATGTTGAAGCGTCAATTGTATTTTATGAAAATGCATTTGGTTTTTCAAGAAAATTTATAACGCCAGATAATGATTATGGCGAATTAATTACGGGAGAAACTACACTTTCATTTGCATCAAAAAAACTAGCAAGTCAAAACTTAAAAGAAGGTTTTATAGAAAGTAGTTTGGCTAATAAGCCTTTTGCTAATGAAATTGGTTTTATAACTGATGATGTAGCAGGAATGGTTCAAAAAGCAACTTCTTTTGGTGCAGTTTTAATAAAAGAGCCAACAGAAAAACCTTGGGGACAAATTGTAGCATACGTAAGAGACTTAGATGGTTTTTTAATTGAGATTTGTACAGAAGTACAAGGATAATTTAAATTAGATATTCAAGGTAATGACTAAAAAGCTTTTTGATAAATGACATATATACTTAATAAACCTTATTTTCTGTTCCTAGCTTTAATAATAGTATTTCTAATAGTTGGATTTTTAAATGCGAAAGAAATATTGGGTATAAATATTCATGATACTTACTATGTTATTTCTTATCGTGATTTAGGGATTATTTTATCTTTTATTTATAGTTTTTTAGCGATTGTTTATTTTCTTTTAATTCAATTCAATTTTCGTTTAATTAAATGGATGACTATTACGCATGTTGTTATTTCTATTGGAGGTTTGCTTTTGATTTTAGGATTTTATAAACTCATTCGTGAAACACAGCCGGGAGATTTTGAATCTCTTATAAAAAATATTGACTTTAATGCCAAAATAACTATAGCAATATTTAGTTCCGTTTTTGCAATTATCATTATTCAAATCTTATTTTTTGTTAATGTAATTCAAGCATTGATAAAAGGCAAAATATAAATTCAAATTCATCTCATAATTCAAGAAAACTTTTCACAAATATTTAGCACAAAAGAAGCAACTGTAAGGCAGAAATTTTCGTAACTTTAAGTACATGGATTTAATTCCTGCGATTAATTCACGGAGTACTGCCATTCAGTTTTTTCTGATTCATAACAAATAAAAAAATCGAATGACATAATTGTTTAATTGTTGACGATTATGAAAAGAACTACTTTATTTATGCTGCTTTTTACTGCATTTTCTATACTAGCTCAAGATAAGTTTAAAACCACAACAGCTATTGTAAATTTTGAAGCTTCAGTCCCTTTATTTGAAGAAGTAAAAGCGGTAAATAAGCTCGGAACTATTGTTCTAGAACCTCAAACAAGTGCTTTAACTTGTATTGTTACAATCAAAGATTTTAGGTTTAAAATGGATTTAATGCAAGAACATTTTAATGATAACTATATTGAAAGCCGCCGTTATCCGAAAGCTGTTTTTAAAGGTAAAATCGAAAAATTTGATTTAAAAGATATTAATGAAATTGAAAAAGAATACGACGTAAAAGGAAAACTATATCTGCACGGGAAATCGAAAATTATTACTGTAAAAGCACTAATAAAGAGAGTTCCTGAGGGCATACAAATTGTATCCAATTTCCCGATTTCGGTTTCAGACTTTAATATAGAAATACCGTATGTAGTGGCAAATAAAATTTCAAAAACGGTTTATACAGATTTAAGCGGTATCATGAAATAAAATTTATTTTACACAGCTTACCAGCGCTCGTTCTAAATCGGTAAATTGAAATTCAAAACCAGTTTTCTGAATTTTTTCAGACGAAACCCTTCGGCCTTTTAGAATTGCAGCGCTCATGCTGCCTAAAAAGATTTTAAGTATAAATGATGGTATTTTTGGCATCCACATAGTGTAGCCGTATATACCAGCGAGTGTTTTTGAGAATTTCGCATTTGTAGTGTTGTCGGTAACACAGGCATTGTATGGACCTCTTATTTCTTCAGATTGAATTGCTTTTAAATAAATCTGGCATAAATCATCAATATGAATCCAAGGAAAATATTGTCTGCCGGTTCCTAAAATTACACCAAAACCAGATTTAAAATTAGGGGCTATTTTTTTTAAAAAACCTTCATCTCTGCCTAAAACAATTCCGGTTCTTACCTTAACGGTTCTAATGCCTAAAGAAGCAATTCTATCTGCAGCGTTTTCCCATTTCTGGCATGTAGTTCCTAAAAAGTCATTTGCAGGATGTGTAGTTTCATTACAAATTTTATGACTCGTTATGGCGCCGTACATTCCAATTCCAGATGCAGAAACAAAAGCATTCAAAGGTTTTTGGTTTTTGTCTAAAATCGTATGTATAAGTTCAATGGGTTTTGTACGACTTTCTAGAATAAGCTTCTTTCGCCTTTTTGTCCATCTTTTCTCGACAATACCTTCGCCGGCAAGATGTACAATATAATCTGCTTTTAAGACTGCTTCTTCGTCAATGTAATTGTGTTTTAGATCCCATTTGTAATAACTGATTAGGGAATTATCTTTGTGATCTGAACGGCTTAATATAGACACTGAGAAACCGCTTCCGAGAAGTGTATCGGTTAGATGTTTCCCTATAAAGCCTGTGCCTCCGGTTAATAAAACATTTTTAGGCATGATAGTTAGTAAATTTATTTAACAATAAATTCTATTTATGGGTGAGTAAAGATAGTTAAACAATGCTTATCTTTAAAGTCAAATTCTAAATTTTTATGAAAATGGCTACTAAAAAAAAGACCATCACCAAAGATGATATCGTTTCTATATACATGAATGAAGTTTTAGAAAATGGAAAAAAGCCAAAGTCGGTATTTCATTTTGCTAAAGAAAATGATTTTACCGAAGCTGAATTTTATTCTTTTTTTGGAACCTTAGAAGGATTAGAAAAAGAAATATTCAGACTCTTTTTTGTTAATACAGTAGATTTACTCCATAAGAACGAAGAGTATCAAGAATACAACATGAAAAATAAAATGTTGAGTTTCTATTTTACCTTCTTCGAAATCTTGACCGCCAACAGAAGTTATGTTTTACAGACTTTAAAAATAGATCCAAATCCGATTAAAAATTTAGTACAATTGACCGCTCTTCGCGAAAGCTTTAAAGAATATGTTGCAGAAATTCTAACAGACGACTATAGACTGGAACAAGAAAGATTTCAAAAATTTCAAGAAAAAACGCTTCAAGAATCGGCTTGGCTGCAATTAATGCTTACAATTAAGTTTTGGATGGAGGATGCTTCGCCAGCTTTTGAAAAAACAGATATTTTTATCGAAAAATCAGTTAACGCTTCATTTGAATTAATGAATGTTGCTCCTATGAACCATCTTTTAGATTTTGGAAAATTTCTATTTAAAGAAAAAATTTACAGCAGATAATGAAAACTATAGATTATATACCAACTTCAAAAATTGAAAGAGCCGGTAAATTAGTTCAAACTGGAGCAAAAATTGGAGTAAACTACGTTAAGCATTATGCCGAAAAAATGGTAAATCCAGATTTAACGCGAGATAAACTAAATGAGAACAATGCCGAAGATATTTATGATGGTTTAAAAAGCTTAAAAGGAAGTGCCTTAAAAGTGGCTCAGATGTTAAGCATGGACAAGAACTTTCTGCCACAAGCTTATGTAGAAAAATTCTCGTTGTCGCAATTTTCTGTTCCGCCGCTTTCTGCGCCTTTGGTTTTAAAAACCTTCAAGACTAATTTTGGAAAAACACCTTATGAAATCTTCGATGAGTTTAATGCTAATTCTGTAAACGCAGCAAGTATTGGGCAAGTACATTTGGCCGTAAAAAATGGCAAAAAACTAGCCGTTAAAATTCAATATCCTGGTGTAGCCAATAGTATTTCATCAGATTTAGCTTTAGTAAAACCTATTGCCATTAGAATGTTTAATCTTCAGGGAAAAGATTCGGACAAATATTTTAAAGAAGTTGAAGATAAACTGATTGAAGAAACCAATTATTTATTAGAATTAGAGCAAAGCCAAGAAGTTGTACAAGCTTGTAGTAAAATAGAAAATATACTTTTTCCAAACTATTACCCAGAATTTTCGTCAGAGAAAATAATTACAATGGATTGGATGACGGGAATTCACCTTTCTGAGTTTACCGCAGTAAATAAGGATCAGGAAGCTGGAGATAAATTAGGTCAGGCACTTTGGGATTTTTATATGTATCAAATTCATGTTTTGAAAAAAGTACACGCAGATCCGCATCCGGGAAATTTTTTAGTAGACGATCAAAACCATTTAATTGCGCTTGATTTTGGCTGTATGAAACAAATTCCAGAAGAATTTTATGTTCCGTATTTTGAGTTAATCAACAAAAATGTAATTACAGACCCAGCACTTTTCAATCAGAAATTATTTGAATTGGAAATTCTTCGTAAAGATGATTCTCCTTCAGAAATTGAATATTTTACCGAAATGTTTCATGATTTGTTGTCACTTTTTACGAAGCCTTTTCAAAATGATACTTTCGATTTTGCCGATAAAACTTTCTTTGACAGTATCGCTAAATTAGGCGAACGTTTCTCAAATGATACTAATCTTAAAAAAATGAACGGAAATCGTGGCTCTAAACACTTTATTTACATGAATCGAACTTTCTTCGGTTTGTATAATTTAATGTTTGATTTGAAGGCTAAAATTGTCGTTGATAATTATTTGAAGTATTAGAGAGTTTTTTGTTTCAGGTTTAAAGTTTCAGGTTGCATAAAATACGTATAGACCTTTGTCAAAGTTTTAAGCTTTGACAAAGGTTTTTTTGTTCTGTCATTGCGAGGAACGAAGCAATCTCATTTGCTAAATCAAGCTTTGTGGTTCGTTGTTAGTGAGGTTGCTTCGTTCCTCGCAATGACAAGATTGTACATTAAAAAGAGAATAAATCTGCTCAATCAGCAAAATCTGCGTAAGAGCAGAAATTTAAAATTTTGCAAGATTAGAATTTAAAGGCACATAAAACTTTGACAAAGCTTTCTTACCTCTAAACACTTGGAATTTGGAATTTCAAAAGATTGGAATTTTATTTAACAATTCCTGCTTTGTAAGTAGAAATCGCACGATCTCTAGCAAAAGCATGATCTACCATTGGCTCATTATAACCCAAATCAAATTCTGGAATCCATTTGCGGATGTAGATTCCTTTTTCGTCAAATTTCTTTTGTTGAATTTCGGGATTAAAAACTCTAAAATACGGCGCAGCATCACAGCCTGTTCCCGCAGCCCATTGCCAGTTTCCGACATTTGAGGCTAATTCGAAATCTAATAATTTTTCAGCAAAATAAGCTTCGCCCCATTGCCAGTTTATGAGCAGATGTTTGCATAAAAAGCTTGCGACAACCATACGCACGCGATTGTGCATATAGCCCGTTTCGTTAAGCTGACGCATTCCGGCATCTACCATAGGGTAACCTGTTGTGCCAGAACACCAGCGTTTAAAATCGTCTTCGTTATTACGCCATTGAATACCGTCGTAAGCCGATTTAAAATTGTGATTGACAACTTTTGGAAAGCTGAATAGTATCTGTATAAAGAATTCTCGCCAAATTAGTTCGCTCAAAAAAGTCTGATTTTTTCTATTGGCCCAATTGACTAATTTTCGAATACTAACGGTTCCAAAACGTAAATGAGGCGAAAGATAAGAAGTACTGTCTAATGCCGGAAAATCTCTCGTTTCTTTATACTCTGTAATTTGAGTTAAATTATGCGGAAGTACTTTTATGGCACTTCTTTCAAAACCTATTACAGCTAATTCTGGAAATGTAAATTGGTGTTTGATGAAATTAGAAAACAAAGGTTTTGTGTCATATTCTGGAGCTTGTCCTGAAAGATGATATTTCTCGAGCCATTTGTTTTTATAAGGAGTATAAACCGTATACGGAAGTCCGTCGGATTTTGTGATTTCTTTTTCTTCAAAAATTACATGATCTTTAAAAGAATAAGATTCAATATTGATTTGCTTTAATATAGAAGTAATTTCCAGATCACGTTTTATAGCAAAAGGTTCGTAATCTTTATTGAAGAATACTTTTTGAATATCAAATTCGGTTAAAAGAGATTCCCAAACGGCAGTGGTTTTCCCTTTTTTAATTAAAACGGAAGAATCAATTGCAGTAAGCTGTTCGTTTATTTTTTTAAGCGAATCGTATATAAAGCTTACGCGAGCATCATTTTTAGGAAGATTTTCCAAAATGTCTTCGTCAAAAATAAATAACGGAATTACAGGGAATTCAGAATGTAAGGCTTGAAATAATCCAAGATTGTCTTCCAGACGTAAATCACGTCGGAACCAGAAAAAAGTAACTTTTTGTTTCATTATGCTCTTAAGTTGAACAATTCGTCTATTTTGTTGCGGCGATAATCAAAAATAACTTTTAGTTTATTTTCTACCACCCATTTATTCATAATACGTCCCAAATAACCAAATGGCAAAGCATAATGTACAATATCTGTCATTTTTACGCCAGTTTCGGTAGCTTCAAAAAAATGCTTGTGATGCCATAATTTATAAGGTCCAAAGCGCTGTACATCTATAAAGTATTCATTTTCTTTTGAGACAGTAATTTCGGTTACCCACGAAATTTTAATTCCTAAAAGCGGTTTTAATGTATAGGTAATAATTTGCCCCTGATACATGCGTTTGTTGTCGAAATCTTGAACTTCAAAACTCATATTGTCCAAAGTTATCGTTTGAAGGTTTGTTGGACTTGAGAAAAATTCCCAGCATTCTTCGATGCTTGAGTTTACATGCTGAATAGTTTCTATTTTGTATAATTTCATAATTCTCAATTATTACGACTATAGTTCTTATATACGAGATGTTTGCGTTAGGGGTTGAAGTGGAGCTCTTTTTATGTCTGGCTTTTTTTGCCAGATATAAAAAAGCGGGAACGTAAAACCCGACCCGCTTTTTCTGCGGGTAACGCCCAAATTAATTTACATTTTATAATATTTGAAAGGAACGAATAACATTCCGAAACATTCTCCGTCTTCTTTTCCTAAGTGTTTATGGTGTATTTTATGCGCTTTTCTTAATCCGATGAGGTATTTGTTTTTGGTGTTTTTAAACCACTTAAAGCGTTGATGTATTAAAACGTCGTGAATTAAAAAATAACAAACGCCATAAAGGGTTATACCGCAAGCGATGAAAAACAAATAATTAAAACCGCCTTGAGCTCCTAAATAAAATAGAATAATGCTTGGCGTGGCAAAAATGATAAAGAAAACGTCGTTGCGCTCAAATGTATGTTCGTATTTTGGCTGATGATGATCGGCATGAAAATACCACATTAATCCGTGCATGATGTATTTGTGGGTTAGCCACGTTACACATTCCATGAAAAGAAAAACGCTGAGAAAAATTAAAAAAGAAATCATTTTGTATGTATTAAACTTTAAAGTTATTATTTAAAATTTGCTGAGTTTGACTTTAAATTATAAAAGATTAACTCTAATGAACATTTTTTACTGCATCTTGTCATTTCGAGGAACGAGAAATCACAAAGCATAAATCTGTTAAACCAATTTAAGTTTGTATGTTACAAAAGACTGTGCTAAAAGTCCGGCTTTTGTGTAATTTGAAACTCTAATTCTCGAATTTCCTATTTCGTAATAAGGCGTGTTTTTTAGTTTTTTAAGCAGTTTTTTATAATAAATATAGGCCGTATAAACACCAAATTTCGCTTCGATTGGCAGCTTTTCGATTCCTTGATAGGCTACTCTAAAATCTTCTTCGATTTCTTGAATGATCGTGTTTTTTGCATTTTCATCAAAAGATTTTAAATCGACTCCTGGAAAATAATTTCGATTTAAAATCAAATTATCATCTTTTAAGTCTCTCAAGAAATTTACTTTCTGAAAAGCAGAACCTAATCGCATGGCTTGGTGTTTGAGCTGTTCGTATTTTTGGTCTTTTCCCGTTACAAAAACTTTCAAGCACATTAAACCCACAACATCTGCAGATCCGTAAATATAATCTTCGTACTCGGTTTGAGTATTGTAATTTGATTTTACGAGATCGAGTTTCATGCTTTTTAGAAATGCTTGAATGAGATCGTCTGTAATATTGTATTGTTTTACAGTATGTTGAAATGAGTTTAGAATTGGGTTTAGACTAATGCCTATTTCCATTGCTTTATAATATTCTTTTTCGAAATCATTAATGAGATATTCTTTGTCATAATCATGAAAAGAATCTACAATTTCGTCTGCAAAACGTACAAAACCGTAAATACTGTAAATGCCGTCTCTGATACTTGGAGATAACATTTTTACGGCAAGTGAGAATGAAGTGCTGTAGTTTTTGGTGATTAATCTGCTGCACTTGTAGGAAACATGGTCAAATAGTGATTTCATCTTTTTTGGATCTGATAGATTTTTGTATTAACGCAGCAACTAATTTTCCTGAAATTAAAGCAGGAGGAACACCTGGACCAGGAACGGTTAATTGTCCTGTAAAATATAAATTACGTACTTTTTTACTTTTTAGTTTGGGTCGTAAAAAGGCAGTTTGCAATAATGTATTGGCCATGCCGTAAGCATTTCCTTTGTATGCGTTGTAATCTTCTACAAAATCGTTTTTACAAAAGGATCTCTTAAATATAATGCTTTTTTTGATTTCTTGTTGTGTAAGTTTTTCAAAACGACTTATAATTTTTTCAAAGTATTCTTCTCTAAGTGCTTCTGTATCTTCTATTCCTGGTGCTAACGGAATTAGAAAAAAAGCACTTTCCATTCCGTCTGGAGCAGCAGTTTTGTCTGTTTTTGATGGAAAATTGGCGTAGAATAATGGTGCATCCGGCCATTTTGGATCGTCGTAAATATCTGCAGCATGCTGATTAAAATCGACATCAAAAAATAAAGCATGATGGGAGACATTTTCTATCTTTTTATCAAATCCCACAAAGAATAGGAGAGAAGACGGCGCAAAGACGCGGCTTTCCCAATATTTTTTGGTGTAAGCACGATATGTTTCGTCAAGTAAAGTTTCGGTATGATGATAATCTGCCCCGCTTAAAACGATGTCGGCTTTTATGAGTTTTTCTTGAATTATAATTCCGACTGCTGTTTTGTTTTCGACAACAATTTTATCAATTTGAGCATTGGTTTTAATAGTAACACCCAATTCGAGTGCTAATTTTTGAATACTGTGCACTACGTCAAACATTCCGGTTTTTGGGTGCCAAGTTCCTAACCCAAAATCGGCATAATTCATGAAATTATAAAAAGATGGCGTTTTGGTAGGTTTTGCTCCAAGAAATAAAACGGGAAATTCTAGAATTTGAATTATCCGTTCGTTTTTGAAATTCTTTCTGATGTCACGACTCACTGTGCTGAAAAACTGATTTAGTTTTAAAGTTGTTTGCGGTGTGACTAATTCTAACGGAGAAACTCCAGGACGATAAACCAATTCTTTGATAGCAATGTCATAATTGCTTTTTGCCTGATTGATGAAGTTTTGGAGTTTTTTACCGCTTCCGGCTTCAATGTTCTCAAAAGTGTTTTTTATTTCTTCTAAGTTATCACAAATACTGATAAAATCGTCTACTCCAAAATAAACACTGTAGGCAGGATTTAGTTTTATGAGTTCGTAATAATCAGATGTTTTTTTGTTGAAATCCTGAAAGAAACGTTCAAAAACATCAGGCATCCAATACCAGCTTGGCCCCATATCAAAGGTAAAGCCGTCTTTTTTAAATTGTCTAGCTCTCCCGCCAATAGATTCGTTTTTTTCATAAATAGTTACACTGTTTCCTTGTTGAGCCAAGTAACATGAAGCGGCTAAAGCGGAAAAGCCAGATCCTATTATTGCGATGTTTTTTTTCATTTGTTTAACAAATGTACAAAAACTTTAAACAAAATAGTTATATCGTATTAATTGTTTCTTCCATTGATTCGAAAATTTTCACTCTATCTGATAGGTTTTTTTGCTCAATATGCTCTACCATGTTACCCATAAGCCAGATTTCATTGGTTTCTTGAAGCAGTTTGTTTGCCATTGATTTTACGTATTGATTAATTACGCTGCGATCGGGCTGAACGGTCATGAAAGATATAAAGGTGATGTTTTCAAAATGCTTGGTTAAATCTTGTAGATTTTCAATCGGCATACTTTCGCCTAGATAAATTGTCTTGTAACCTTTAGATAAAATTTCATATTGCAGGTATAATAAACCTATTTGGTGAATTTCATTTAAGGGTAACGAAAGCACAAAAATTCGATTAGTCTTTGTGGGTTTCTTTATTTGAAGACTCTCGGTGTATATTAATATTTTTTGTTTGATCAAATGACTCATGAAATGCTCATTTGCAGGCGTTATAGTTTCAGATTGCCATAACAGACCTAGTTCTTTCAATAAAGGCAGAAAATGCTCTTTGAAGACTTCTTTAAAAGTTTTTTCAGAAATCAGCCAGTCGAAAGTGTTGAAGAATAATTCTTGATCAAAATTCATCATTGCCATTTTGAAAGAAGTAATGGCAAAATTTTGAGAGTTTTTCTTTGAAATAATTTCGCGGACTAATTGTGGTATTTTTTCTTCTGGGTACGTTGCTATTTTAGAAATCTTATAGCCGTATTCGTGAAGTAACGTTATATTTAAAAGCTTCTGTAGGTTTTGAAGATTATAAAGTCTAATGTTAGTGTCTGTTCGCATGGGCTCAAGGATGTTGTATCGCTTTTCCCAGATACGAATTGTATGCGCTTTGATTCCAGATAAATTCTCAAGATCTTTTATGCTGAAAACAGTTTTTATGTTGTTTATCATTTGGGGAGGTTAAATAAACAAAAATAAAATAAAATCTGAAATACAACCTTAAAACAGTCTTAAAAAGATAAATTATATGAAGTTTGTAGGATTAAGTATATTTAGCCTGTCTAAGTGTAAGATGGTTTTAGAGCCGTTTTTGCTTCTTTCGTACATGGTTTCGAATTTGGCACCATAAACAATTTCGTCAAAAGTGTAAGATGTTCTTGCAGCTACTGTATTGCTGAACATGTCATCAAAAGTGGTGATGAAAACTAAAATTTCGCCATGTATTTTTTTGAAATCTTCTTCGGTAAAATTATGCAATGGACTGTTTTCTGTTATCGGATGCACTAATGTCCAGCTTAATGAAAGTGCATTTATGTGGTCTAATTCAAGTTCTAAAGCATAAAATTTATTGGTCATTTTACCATCTTCCTCAATACTCATTCCTAAAGTTACTTTTGCATTAGCATCTGTAAAATTGGTATTTTTAAAAGGAACTAGACGCAGCATTAATGCTTTGCCCTCTCCGTAAGGTGAGATTAAGGCATTGTGCGAAAATTTTAAAAAAGCTGTGGGCTTGCTGAATCTTCCAAAAAATAAACCAGTTGCAATTGCAAAACTTAGTAAACCTATTAAGGCTTCGGCTGCAGATAAGGCGCTTGTTAAAAAACCAGTTGGACTAATGTGTCCGTAGCCTACAGTGGTAAATGTCTGCGCACTGAAAAAATAAGCCTGACCAAATTGTTTTAAAACACTGCCAGAAGCCGATATTCCGTCAAGATGCTCAATACCAATTGCGTAATAAATAATGGCAAAAATAAAATTGATTGCAATATAAAAGGTAAACAGAATCGACATGAATTTCCAGTTTGGCATATCGATCATGGTGTGATACCAGCTAATGCGACGCAATAAATGCATGCCTCTTTTTTCTATATTGGCAGTTCCGTTTTTGTTTACAAATCTTCCTCCGTAACTGTTTGCATTGGTTCCGAAACCAGAATTGTTGTCTGCTTTAGCTTTGTTGTTTATTTTTTTAAGAATTGCCATTAATTATTTTGTTTGAATAGCCAAATGTAATAATATCTTTTGGATGAAATAAATAGGATTGTAAAATGAAAAAGCAATCTGAGAAATTGATATCTGCAGATTGCTTAGTGTATTGTTGCGTTTTTTTGGAATGCTATTTACAAAAGGTTGCTTTGTTTTTTATGGCGCTTTGACTGCCTAATTCTATTGCTTTTGAGAAGTCTTTGCAGGCATTCTTTTTATCTCCAATTTTATTATAAGCCAAACCTCTAAGATTGTAGGCTATGTAATCTTTTGGGTTTAGACCTAACGAAGCAGTACAGTCGTCTATTGTGCCTTGGTAATTCTCTAATTTGTAGTTTACATTTGCTCTTCCTGTAAAAGCATCTGCATTCATGCTGTCTAACTCGATTGTTTTGCTAAAATCGGCTTGTGCTCCTTTTAGATCGTTCAGTTTAAGTTTTGCAACGCCTCTGTTTTGGTAAGCTTCAACAAATTTAGAATTCAGACTGATAGCTTTTGTATAATCTGCAATAGCGCCTTTTGTGTTTCCAGCTTCGGCTTTTTTCATGGCTTTGTCAAAATAACTAGTTGCAGATTGCGCAAAACTAGAGAATGTAATCATGATAAATGATAATAGTAGTAAATGTTTCATAAACTAATTTGGGATTAGTAGGTTAATTAATTTGGAACGAATTTAAGAAAGATTTATTTGTAAGAGTAGTTCTTTTGTAAAATAATGTTGGTAAATGAAAAAAAATGCAAGTATCAATTTAGTATAGGGCACTTGAAATTTACGCTTATATAATAAAGCCAAATCTTAATTAGAATTAAAATTCGGCTTTTTGAATTGTATAGAAAACTAGTGCTTTTATTTATGCATGTGATTAAACATTTTTAATATGGTTTGAAGACCACTTGGTGAATGCATCCATTCTGTATTGTCTAATGTTTCTTTTCCAACTTCGGCAAATCTTGCAAACATTTCTTTTTCATAATGACCAATTGCGGTTTTTAAATCTGAGAAGTTTTTGCTGGTTAAGCTTTCGCTCAATTTTAAAGCGTCAAGCATTGCCATATTTACACCTTCGCCTGCGTAAGGAGGCATTAAGTGCGCGGCGTCGCCTATTAGCGTTATATTAGATTGCGCTTCCCAAGATTGATCTAATGGCATGCAGTATAAAGGTCTTGGTGTAAAAATGCTTTTTTCGCAGCCAAATAAATCTAGCCAAATGGCATTGTCCCATTTAGAATATTCTTTTTTGAACCATTCTAAAACCTCATCATTATTTTTAAAATCGATACCACTTTCTATATTCCAATTTGCGTCTGTTTTTAAACCTATATAGAAATCTAAACTTCCATCACCTTTTGCACTTGCGCTTACTGTTTTTGAATCTCCAAAAGCCATGATTTTGCCGCCTTTTATAAGCTCGTAAATTTTTGGAGCATTTTTTTCAGCGTCCAAGATGTTTTTTTCTAAAATGGTAACGCCAGAATAAAAAGGTTTGATTGGTGTTACAAATGGACGAATTTTAGAATTTGCACCGTCTGCTCCAATAACAATATCTGCAGTAACAATATTCCCGTTTTGAAAAATTATTTTCCAAGTATTGTCAACGTTTTCAAGAGATACAATATGGCTGTCCCAAACTACTGTGTCGGGTTGTAAAGAATCTAATAAAAGGTCTCTTAAAGGACCTCGATCAATTTCGGGTCTGAACCATTCGTCTCCAAAATCTGCTTTTACCTTATCGTTGTGCTCATCAAAGAAAATTGCGGCATGTTCATCTAGAATACGAAGTCTGTCATTGCCGGGTCTATAATTTGCTTTAAAAGCATCTGTTAGACCTGCTTTTTCTAAAGCTGCTAAGCCAGATTCTGTATGAAGGTCTAAAGTACCGCCTTGAACTCTTACTGTTCTATTGATGTCTCTTTCGTAAACTTTTACATTTACGCCTTTTTGTTGTAGTAATCTTGCAAGTGTTAAGCCTCCTGGACCTCCGCCAATTATGGCTATTTGTTTATTGTCTAATAACATATCTTTTTGTTTTAATCGTTGACTTTATTTCTGAATACAAATTTATGTTTACTTTTATAGCTAAAATAACCGTAAACAATATTAAAATAGTCGCAAATGAAAATATCAATTACAGATCATGGTTCTGGTATTATGTTTGAATTTGCTCGAGTTATTGGAGCAGATGTTCAAGGAAGATTTATTAATATCCCAGAAAGTAAGGGTGGAGGTTATATAACAGGCTTTTCTTGGGGAAATAATCTGCGAATGATGATTCGGAATTATCATCTTAATGAAGATGTTTTTATAGAACGTACAAATGAACTGGCCGAAGATAATGAAAGTGTTATTTTTTTATTAAGCGGTATTTTTCCATCATCTGGAAAAATTGAAGAAAATTTGTCGGTAGAAAAAGCTAATGTATTAATTTGTAAACACGCTGTTACTTCTATCATGGAAATGCCTTCAAATACCATTTTTAGAAATGTAACAATTGCAGTTTCGAGACAATATTTAAAAGAGCTTTTTGGAGGTGTAAAACATCCTGTTGTGGAAAGTATATTGAGTGCTAAAGAAAATTTTGTGTTTGAGACTGGTATTTCGGCAGAAATAATTAAAACGGCTAGCGAAATGCTGCGTCAGTCTATTCCAGAAAGTTTTGAAAGTCATTTTTATAAATTAAAATGTGAGGAGATCTTGTGTTACATTTTTGCTTTGTTGATCCAGCGCAAAGCGTCTCCAACAAGTACGATGCACATAGAGGATATAAAAGCTATTTATGCCATTAAGTTTCGTTTAGAGTCAAATTTAGACGTATCTCCTAATATAGCTGTTTTGGCTAGTGAAGCTAAAATGAGCGAGCCTAAAATGCGTAAATTGTTTAAGCAGACTTTTGGTAAAGGTATTTTTGAATATTATCAGACTTTACGAATGCAGGAAGCGGCAAGATTATTAAAGGATAAACGATTAACGGTGTCAGAAGTGGGTTATCAATTGGGATTTACGAACCTTAGCCATTTCTCAAGGGTTTTTGAACAGCATATTGGAATGAAGCCTAAAAAATATTCTGTAAGTTAGGGTTTGCTATTTAGCTTTCTTTTGTTTTATAAAATTTAAAAAGCCTGAAAATTGATTATTTCAGGCTTTTAATTTATTGTTCATTAATTATGTACTGAATTTTTGAGAGCGTACAGCTTGTTTCTAATATTTTTTAAAGCTAAAGGATCGAAAGCCTTGCCTTTTTCCTTAGTTAAGAAAATGGTTTTTCCTATAGTCATATTTAGAGCGTAACCTTGTTTGTTAAAGAGTTCCGAGATCAGTTTTGAGGTTTGTAACATAGGATGAATTGATTTTAACATACTGAAGAAAAAACCATTATTGCCATGAAAATAAACAGGCAAAATAGGCACGCCTGCTTTACATATAATTTTCCCCACAACTGGATGCCACTCTGGGTCTGTGATTTCATTTGTCTTAAAATTATAAGAAGAAACTTCTCCTGCAGGAAATATTGCAACCGGAATACCGTCTTCTAAAGCTTTGAGTGTCATTTTTAATCCTGTAATACTAGCGGAATTTTGCACGTTTTCAAATGGATTTACTGCAATAATGCATTTTTCAAGATTTGGAATGTGCTTCAATAAAAAATTCCCCATATACATGGTGTCAGGGCGCGTTTTTGCAATCGTACTTAATAAAGCTAATGATTCGATACCTCCATAGGGATGATTTGCTACAATTATAAATGCTCCTTCACGTGGAATATTTAATAATTCGGCATTATCAGTTTTGACATTCACGCCAATTTTTGTCAGAACATAATTAGCAAAATCAGCACCTTCCAGATTTCCACCCTCTTTTACAATAGTATTTAAAT
Source organism: Flavobacterium sp. MC2016-06 (assembly GCF_009711165.2). Classification (GTDB taxonomy): domain Bacteria; phylum Bacteroidota; class Bacteroidia; order Flavobacteriales; family Flavobacteriaceae; genus Flavobacterium. The sequence goes on from NZ_WMID02000032.1 coordinate 36,367, forward strand.
TGTCAATCTTCATTACTTTCATTAAATAAGAAGATAATCCAGGAATAGGAATTTTGGAAAGGCCGGCAACTTCAGAAAATTTTTCTTTGGATATCAAAGTCATATGTTATAACTGTTAAGGTTGAGTGTGAAAACTAATAAAGAGGCTAAAAGGAATTGAAGCTGCTTGTATTAGTTGTTTGTTAATGGGTTTTATGCGTAATAACTTTATGACTCGAAACAAGAATTCTGTTTTGCGAAAAGAAGAGCTTGCTGCAATTAAAATAGAGATTTAGCTTTTGTATTGATTATTTCCTTGTGCAATCAATTATCTGCATATTCTTATTTTGAACGTGGTCAAAGATACTCTGATTTTATATGCGAACATTGAATATGTATGTAAACAAATATTTAAATGGTTGTATATTACCCTTGGGTATTCGTATTTTTTATAAAACCCATTATTTATTGCAGTTTGCTCAATATTTTTAAGATTTAAATAGAAGCATTTGCTGAAAAAGCAATAATTCAAAATTTGAAACAAATACAGATTGTTTGTTCTAGTCAATAAAAAAGCCTGAGAATTTAGATTCTCAGGCTTTTTTAATTTATGTCATGATTAATATTGTACAGAAATCGAATCTTTGACTTAAAGCTTTTAATGTATTAAATAACAAAGCGGTATAGTAGTTTAAGTATGATTTCGAGATGTTTTATTTAATGACAAAGTAAGAGTTTAGCTTGAATATTGGAACAAGAAGCAATAATACCTAGGCTTCCGAAGCTGAATTTATTTCCATTGATGGAATTTACAAGACCACCAGCTTCAGTAACAATTAGTGCGCCAGCAAGCCAATCATATATGTCGTCACCATGTTCGATATAGCCATCAAGACGACCCGCAGCAACATAGGCTAATTGTAGAGATGCTGGTCCCATTAGTCTAAATGCAAATACTTTTTTACTTAGGAGTTTCAAAGTCATCATACATTTTTCTGTTGTTTCAATGTCTTCTGCTAAATTGTTTGGATGTGATGATCCTATAATCGCTTCATTAAAATTGTTTTTATTTCCAACCACAATAGAAGCGTCGTTTAAAAATGCTCCACCATTTTTTATTGCATGAAAAAGCTCTTTTCTGACTGGTTCATAGACTATTGAAAAGGTAGTCTCTCCCTGATTCACTAAAGCTAATGTTATGCACCATGGTGAGAATCCTTGCATAAAGTGAATTCCACCATCAATAGTATCGCAAACCCAATATTCTTTTTTCTTATTATTGTGTTGTTTAGAGGTGTTAAATTCATCTTCTGACCAAGCTACTGATGGAAAACGTTTTGCGAGTTCAGGACGAATCAATGCAGTTACAGTACCGTTTACATTTCGGAATTGGCTAATTCCATTTTTTAGATTTATTTCTCTTTCTTGATTTTCGAAAATGGGCAATATATGCTCCGCGGCGTGAATTATCAAAGCTTTACAAAAAGCAATATCTTCTTTTGTCATAGTATTAATTTTTTAGCAAAAATAGTTGCAAGGCGCGGGTCAAGACTATGACTAAACAAGGAATAAATAGTACTAATCGTGGAATTTCTCACGAAATGCCAAGGGGCTTATCCGTTCTAATTTTTTGAATAATTTTCCGAAATAAATTGGTTCTTGATAACCTACAGTATAACAAATTTCTTTAACAGTAAGATTAGTTACATACAGTAGTCTTTTTGCTTCCAATATCGACTGCCTTTGTATGTGTTGTGTTACCGTTATGCCTGTTAGCTCTTTTATTGTGTCATTAAGATGAGCAGTAGAAAGCGATAATTGTTTAGCGTAAAAGGAAGGCATTTTCTCGTTTCGAAAATATTTGAAAAGTAAAGAGAGAAATTCGTTTTCAATTGCTTTTTTTCGAGTAATTCGATTGTTAGATGTGTGTTCAATTGAGTTTTGATTTCCGATTAAATTTATTAAAGCATTTAGTAGGCAATGTTTGGCCTGTTTGCTGGAAATTCTATCAGAAGCTTGAAGATCTAATAATAACTTAGATATTGTGAAAAGTTGGTGACTAAGAAAATCGTCATTTGACAATAGAAATGGTTTATTGAATAATTCATGATGGAGAGTTGAGGTTTCTTTGTGAATTGCTGAGCCATCAAAACTAATAGCCCAGCCTTTTGGATCAATAATTTCTAAAATTTGGTGCACGCAGCCAGGAGCAATCAATATAAAGGCACTTCCTTCGATGGTTATATTTTCAAAATCAACCATCAAGTTGAATCGTCCACTATTAGAAATAACCAATAAATAATGGCTATCTCGATGTGGATTAAAAATATCATGTTCAGTTTTTTTTTCCTCCATGTCAATTACAGAAATACCAGACCAAGTATTTTCAGGTAAACTGTATTCTTTTATGAATGGTTTGTTTTTTTGAATATCCATTTTTATTCCACTAACTTATTATTGTTAAGTTTGGTTTTGATTTTATAAATGCTTCCAATCAGGATTAGATATTTTATAATTAGAATCGTGTAAACTGAATGAAGAATATGAGCTAAGAAGTTTAGTTTGAAAGACTAGTTGTTGATTTAGTCCTCATCTAAATATGATTCACTAAAATATAAATATAGGCTTTTATTTATAAAGAAATTAGATTTAAATAAAAATGGGACAAAGAAGAGTGTCACTTCTTTGTCCCATCAAGTGACCACGGTGGGATTTGAACCCACACGCCCTTACGAGCACCACCCCCTCAAGATGGCAAGTCTACCGTTTCTCCACGTGGCCGTAAATGAAAAAAGGTCAAGTAAAATAAATTACTCGACCTTTTGTGACCCGACTGGGGCTCGAACCCAGGACCCCATCATTAAAAGTGATGTGCTCTACCGACTGAGCTATCGAGTCATTGCTTTCAAGGAAATTATGTGTTGATCACTAAATTTGTGACCCGACTGGGGCTCGAACCCAGGACCCCATCATTAAAAGTGATGTGCTCTACCGACTGAGCTATCGAGTCATATTCTTTCCTTGAATGCGGGTGCAAATATAAGGAGTTATTTTCGAAGTTTCCAAGCATTTTTATTATAAATTTGTCTTTTTTTACGAAAAATTTCCAACGTCTTAGTTTATAAGGTTTTATTAATATGAAAAAAATAGTGTTATTGGGTTATATGGGTTGCGGAAAGTCAACAATTGCCCAAAATTTGTCAAAAATTACAAATATTCCGTTTCTCGATTTAGATAAATGCATCGAAAAAAAAGCAAATTTGTCTATAAATGAGATTTTCGAGCAACATGGAGAAATATATTTTAGAAAATTAGAGCATGAAATGTTCTTAGAGTTACTAAAATCTTCAGAAAATAGTATAATAGGTTTAGGCGGCGGAACACCATGTTATGCCAATAATCATGAATTATTACAAAAAGACGATGTAACATCGATTTATTTGAAGGCTTCTATTGATACTTTATATGATAGATTAATATATAATAAAAGTAAACGTCCGTTAATTGCTAATATGGACGAGGAAGAAATGAAAGAGTTTATTGCAAAGCATTTATTCGACAGAAGCTTTTATTACAACCATGCACACCATAAAGTGGCGGTTGATAATAGAACTGTCGAAGAAACGGTTGAAGATATTTTGAAGATTTTAGCTTAAAGAGGCATAATCGCCTTCTTCAGCATCAAAAACTACTTGTACGTGCTCTAATAATGATGTAGATAAAGAAATGCCCTTAAAATCAGCTTTTACAGGGTATTTTTTATGATTTCTATCTACAAGTACTGCAGTTTTGAATTTTTTAAGCGGAACGTCTAAGAAATGACGAACTGCATATATTAATGTTGTACCCGAATTTAGAACATCATCTACCAAAACTAATCCTTTGTTTTCGTATTCTGCAATACTTAATGAGGTCTGAATTGGCAGCTGTGGATTTTGTTTGTCGACTTTAACTTCGCAAAGAGAAACTTTAAGAGTTGAAATGGTATTTAAAGCTACAGCAATTTTTTGAGCAAAAATAGATCCATTAGAAGCAATTCCAGCAATTACAACTTCTTCTTCGTCAACAAAAGTTTCGTAGATTTGGTAGGCAATACGTTTTATTTTGTGTTCAATTTCCTGATTGGTTAAGATGATGTTTTTGCTCATGATTTATTTTTTTTGCTAAAATACAATAAATTAAATTCCAATTTTAAAAATTCCAAATTCCAAAACTTAGATTAAATTCCAATACATTTTGGAATTTGGAATTTGAGTATTGGAATTTAATTTTCATCTTCCTCTTCAGGAATTTCATTTCCATATTCGTCAATATCCCTTCTGTCTTTTTTTGTAGGACGTCCGGTACCGCTTTTACGATAATGTTCTTTAGAAAGTTTTAGTAACTCTAAATGCGCATAAGCTTCTGGTGAAGTTTCATTTTTGCGATATATATCAACAAGTTTTGCGCCAACTCGGCTTTCTGGAATGTCGAGTACGGTTATAATTTGTGTGATTTGATCTTTTCTAAAGGTAATTCTATCGGTAGGAAAAACCTCTTTAGATGGTTTTGCAACTTGTCCATTTACAGTAATATGGTTTTTTTTACAAGCCTCAGTTACCATGTTTCTGGTCTTGTAATAGCGCACGCACCATAAGTATTTATCTATTCTCATAATTTTTCCAAAATCAAAGTTAAATTCTTTACAAAAATAAATCAATATTGTATCTTGCGCACCTAAAAAATTAACAATAATGAATAAATTAAAATATTATTTTGTTTTATTACTCGCGGGTACTGCTATCATTTCTTGTAATAAAAGTGGTGATGATGATGCAACAGTAGCTCCTTTGCACGATTATACAGAACAATTTAATACTGATAATGCAAATATTGAAGAATATTTAAATACAAATTATATAACAGTAACTGCTGATATGGATGTAACCATGTCAAAAATTACGGATCCGTCTACGCAGCCTTCTATTATGTCTTATTTGAATAGTGCTTCATTTCCGAAGCTTCTTTTGAGAAATATAGATTTGCATGGAATAACATATAAAATGTATTATTTAGTTTTAAGAGAAGGTATAGGTAGATCACCAATGAATACAGATGGAGTTTTAACTGCATACAAAGGTGAGTATTTGTCACGTGTTGAAAAGACTGATACTGAGCCAACGCATTTGACAACTACATTTTTTGAACAAGTTGTATATCCAAGTAATATTCAAGACTTATATGGAGTTATAATGGGGTGGAGTGAAATTTTCCCTCAATTTAAAACAGGAACTGTTTCTTATGGAAGCGATGGCGCTGCAATTTATAAAGATTTTGGAGCTGGAGTGTTGTTTGTTCCTTCAGGATTGGGATATTATGCTTCAACATCAAGTTCAGGCTCGATTCCTGCTTATTCTCCTTTAATTTTTAGTATTAAATTATATGATTTTAGAAGATTGGATCACGAGAATAATGGTATTAGTTCTACTACTGGCGCTGTAATCTTAAATCCAGATGGTGTTTTTGACTTCCAAGAAGATATAAATGGTGATGGTTATGTACGTGATTATCGTAATACAACCTTATATCCTAATGCTCCAGTTAATCCTGATGATACTGATGGAGATGGAATTCCTGACTTTTTGGATCAAGATGATGATGGAGATGGTTTTTCGACTTGGTTTGAAATCACTAAACCTACAGGTGCTGCTTACTCTGGTTTAAGCATCTATTATCCTTACAGTCCTATCTCGGATAATCCTGCTACTCCAAATATTGATGAAACGGAAACTTGGGGTATTCCAAGAAGACCTACTGGAGCACTTACTGATCCTAATAAAGCGGAATCTATCGATAATCCTAGAAAGTTTGTTCCGGAAGATTATACGGAACCTACAAGATTAAGAATTCATATAGATAAAACATATCCTTATCAAAAGAAATAAGTTTTAATTATAAAAGTAAAAACCTCGAAATCACTTTCGAGGTTTTTTTTAGCCTAAAATTTTCTTGTATAGTTCTTATTTCTTTTTTATATTTTATAAGTTTTTTAGCTTTAATAATTATATATTAGTAAGATTATTAATATTAAAATTATTATAATGAAAAAATTAATTGCTTTTTTTATTTTAACTGCACTTATAGCGTGCAGTAACGAGGATCAAACAGCTCCATCTCTTGAAGCTTCAATAAAAGATTCTTCGGTTTTGACTGGTAAAATGTTGTCTTTTAAAACTGAAGAATCTTTTATTAAAGAATATTCTGATTTAGCAAAATTAAACAGTGAAGAAATTAAAAATTGGGTTTCTTCTAAAAAAATGGTTTCGTTACTAAATACATCCGATACCTCAAAAGGTATTGAAGCAGATGCTGTTCCTGAATCTAGATTGGTTTATTCAGATGCTCTAGAAGCAATATTAAATTCTGAATCTAAAGTGAAAATTGGTGATAGAGTTTTGTGGCTTAATGAATTAAATTTTTACATATTGCCAGCTAATGATATAGATAAGAGTGCTGATGAGCTTTTAAGTATTAAGAATAACTTAGAAGTTTTTGGTCAATTATTAAGTTCATCACAGTTGAAAAAAAGCACAACAGGTAGAGATGTTCTTCCAAATGAAAATAGAGTAAAAACATTTGCTTCTGCTGAAATGAATGTATCCGGTAGTAGACTTAGACATGTTGTTGATGTGTTTAATGAAACAATTGTTCTAAATGATAAAATTTACACAAGTAAGATGTATATAAGATCTATATTGCAATATAGATCATGTTCTACTTTTAGCTGCAGTTGGAAAGAGGCTTCAAATTTAAGAATGTTAGATAGTGATTTTTGTCAATCATGTGTCCCTGGAGCTTGGGGTGTTATAGCGAGGGTTAGTACTACTTCTCCTGTATCGGGTACTCAAACTTACCAAATTGCAAATTGGGCACCCTATACTCCTTTAGCTTTGTATCCAAACTTTTACATTTTAGGTCCAATTACGTGTCAAATTTATGGTACAGTAGGTTTTTCTTCTATGGAGTTATCTTGGTATTAATAATTGTTTAATATTTACTTGTTTTCTAAAACAAACAAAAAGCCTCGAAATTTAATTTCGAGGCTTTTTTTATAAAGTAAGAAAATCTAAAAATTATTTTCTTTTAATAACTTTTTCTACAGCTTCAACAATCGCTTGATTGTTTAATTTGTATTTTTCCATTAATTGCTCTGGAGTTCCAGACTCACCAAAACTATCTTGTACTGCTACAAATTCTTGTGGAGCAGGAGTGTTTAAAGCTAATACTCTAGAAACGCTTTCTCCAAGACCTCCAAGAATATTGTGCTCTTCTGCAGTTACAACACATTTAGTTTTTCCAATTGATTTTAAAAGTGCTTCTTCGTCAAGAGGTTTAATAGTGTGAATGTTGATTACCTCAGCAGAAATTCCTTTAGCTTCTAAAGCTTCAGCAGCAATAAGAGCTTCCCAAACTAAGTGTCCAGTTGCAACAATAGTAACATCTGTACCTTCGTTTAATAAAATTGCTTTTCCAATTACGAAAGGCTCGTCAGCAGGAGTAAAGTTAGCTACAACTGGACGTCCAAAGCGTAAATAAGCTGGACCATGGTGATCTGCTAAAGCAAGTGTTGCAGCTTTAGTCTGATTGTAATCACAAGTATTGATTACAGTCATTCCTGGCAACATTTTCATTAAACCAATATCTTCTAAGATTTGGTGAGTTGCTCCGTCTTCTCCAAGTGTTAAACCAGCGTGAGAAGCACAGATTTTTACGTTTTTATCAGAATAAGCAACAGATTGACGAATTTGATCGTAAACTCTTCCTGTAGAGAAGTTAGCAAATGTTCCAGTAAAAGGAATTTTTCCTCCAATTGTTAAACCTGCAGCGATACCAATCATGTTAGCTTCTGCAATACCAATTTGGAAAAAACGCTCTGGATGATTTTTCTTAAAATCATCAAATTTTAATGATCCAATTAAATCGGCACATAAGGCAACAACATTTTCGTTTTTTTGACCTAATTCAGTCATTCCCGCTCCAAAACCAGAACGAGTATCTTTACTTCCTGTATTTGTATATTTTTTCATTTTTGTCTTTTTTGCTGTACGCATTAGGCTGTGGCAATAAGCATATGACTCATTGTTTATAGCTTAAAGCATTTTTTAATAGTCTGCTAAAGTTGAAGTGTTTTGAGCCAAAGCGTTTGCCAATTGATCGTTGTTTGGCGCTTTTCCGTGCCATGCATGAGTATGCATCATAAAATCAACTCCATTACCCATCTCAGTGTGTAATAAAATACAAACTGGTTTTCCTTTTCCTGTTCTTGATTTAGCATCATTCAAACCAGCAAGGATAGCATCAATATTATTTCCTTCTTTAATTTCTAAAACATCCCAGTCAAAAGCTTCAAATTTAGCACGAATGCTTCCCATTGGTAAAACTTCGTCAGTTGTTCCGTCAATTTGCTTTCCGTTAAGGTCAATAGTAGAAATAATATTGTCAACTTTTTTAGCAGAAGCATACATGATCGCTTCCCAGTTTTGACCTTCTTGTAATTCTCCGTCACCATGTAACGTGTAAACTATATGATTATCGCCATTTAATTTTTTAGCTTGAGCAGCACCAAGAGCTACAGACATACCTTGTCCTAATGAACCAGAAGCAATACGAACTCCAGGCAATCCTTCATGAGTAGTTGGGTGTCCTTGTAAACGAGAATTTAATAATCTGAAAGTAGCAAGTTCTGATACAGGGAAATAACCACTGCGTGCTAGAACGCTATAAAAAACTGGAGAAATATGACCGTTTGAAAGGAAGAAAAGATCTTCGCCAATTCCGTCCATATCAAAACCTTCTTTACGGTCCATAATGTTTTGGTATAAAGTAACCAAAAATTCTGTACAACCAAGTGATCCACCTGGGTGACCTGAATTGACTGCATGAACCATACGAAGAATATCTCTTCTTACTTGGATAGTTAAATCGCTTAATTGTTGTGTGTTAGGCTTCATTTTGTATGTAAAAGTTAAACTGATGCAAAAGTAATCGTTATTTTGCGGGGAGACAAGCGATTTTTTGCTTTAGTTTATCACAATTGTTAAATTCTCATGTTTTTTTAAAGATAGCAGAAAAAATGATAAATGCTGCTGGGCTCAATGAAGTAAGAATTGCATTTTTAAGATTTGTTAGGCTGATTTTGTAGTATATTTAAATAAAAAAGCCCTGATAAACAGGACTTTTGAATACAATTTTTTTAAGAATAAAACAGCTTTAGTTATCACTTTCGCTGTAATAGTTGTTTTCTTCATCTTCAGAACCTATTTCTTCTTGTTGGTCATCGAGTTCAGAACCAGGAACATCTAAATTGTCTCCTAGTTTATCTTTATGGTCAATATTAAAAGTGTTTTCATTCCATTCTCCTTCTTTTTGATCAATAGTTTTTTTGTTATCGATATTTTCAGGATTTATATTTTTTAGTTTTTGTTCCTTATTATAAATGTCATCTTTGGCAGGATAATCTAATTCGTTTAGATTTTTTTCGATTTCTTTTTCTTCAGAATTTTTCATGATTTATAATTTTAAGAATCTTTATAGTAAAATTATAAAGTTCCTATTCTTAAAGTATTACAATTTAATGTAAAAATGTTCTAGTATTCACATATTCAATTAAATCTCAAATCGACACTTCAAATTTATTTTTTTTGAAATTCTAAATTACAACCAAAAATCCAAATTTTCATTGCTTGAGCTTTCAAATGAATTAGAATCATTACCAAATTTTCTAATTGACTAATTATCTAATTAAATTTTCCTCAAATTAGCCTATCTTTGCCGACTGAAAAACGCGTTTATGAAGTTTGATTTATTACAAAAAGATCCGCAGTCTAAAGCAAGAGCGGGAAGTATTGCTACAGATCATGGAGTTATAGAAACTCCTATTTTTATGCCAGTTGGTACCGTTGCATCTGTAAAAGGTGTACACCAAAGAGAGCTTAAAAACGATATTAACCCAGATATTATTCTAGGAAACACTTACCATTTATATTTACGTCCGCAGACTGAAATTCTTGAAAAAGCAGGTGGATTGCATAAATTTATGAACTGGGATCGTAATATTTTGACTGATTCTGGTGGATATCAAGTATATTCTCTTTCTAATAACAGAAAAATTAAGGAAGAAGGAGTAAAGTTTAAATCGCATATTGATGGTTCGTATCATTTTTTTACGCCAGAAAATGTAATGGAAATTCAACGTACAATTGGGGCCGATATTATTATGGCTTTTGATGAATGTACGCCTTATCCTTGCGATTATAGATACGCACAACGTTCAATGCACATGACGCACCGCTGGTTAGATCGTTGTATCAATCATTTAGATAAAGTTCCTTTTAAATATGGATATGAGCAAACATTTTTCCCGATTGTTCAAGGAAGTACTTATAAAGATTTGCGTCAGCAGTCTGCCGAATATATTGCAAATGCAGGGCAGCAAGGAAATGCTATTGGCGGATTATCAGTAGGAGAACCAGCTGAAGAAATGTATGCAATGACAGAAGTTGTCTGCGAAATTTTACCAGAAGATAAACCTCGTTATTTAATGGGAGTAGGAACTCCAATTAATATCTTAGAGAATATTGCATTAGGAATTGATATGTTTGATTGTGTTATGCCAACGCGTAATGCGAGAAACGGAATGTTGTTTACAGCAAACGGAACTATCAATATTAAAAATAAAAAATGGGAAGCTGATTTTTCTCCAATCGACGAAATGGGCATTACATTTGTTGATACAGAATATACAAAAGCTTACTTACGCCATTTGTTTGCTGCTAATGAATATTTAGGAAAACAAATTGCTACAATACACAACCTTGGTTTCTACATGTGGTTGGTTCGTGAAGCTAGAAAACATATCTTAGCAGGCGATTTTAGACCATGGAAAGAAATGATGGTTAAAAATATGAGTCAAAGACTATAAAAAGAGTTTCAAGTTTTTTTAGTTTCAAGTTTCAAGTTGCTTAAGAGCAGCCTGAAACTTGAAACTTGAAACAAAAAGAAACTTTAAAACTTGAAACTAAAGATATTATATGCTGACGATAATAGATAAGTATATTTTAAAACGATATTTGGCCACTTTTTCGGTTATGATTCTTTTATTTATTCCGATAGGAATTGTAATTGACGTTTCTGAGAAGGTGAATAAAATGCTGGAAAACAAGATTCCATTTCTGGATATTGCGATCTACTATTACAATTTTACAATATATTTTGCAAACTCATTGTTTCCGATATTTTTGTTTTTATCAGTAATTTGGTTCACCTCAAAACTGGCAAACAATACAGAAATTATTGCTGTTTTAAGTTCAGGAATTTCCTTTAGCAGATTTTTAAGGCCCTACATTATTGGGGCTAGTATTGTTTCGGTCTTTGTATTGTTAATGGGATTTTTTATTGTTCCTGCAGCCAGTGAAGGTTTCAATAACTTTAGGTATACTTATCTTAAAGGGAATGGAAAAGTTGAAATGCGAGGCGAGAACACCAATGTTTACAGACAGATTAATGATAATGATTTTATCTTTGTAAACAGCTTTAATGAAGAATCTAAAACCGCGTTTAATTTTACATTAGAGCATTTTGAAAAAGAAAAGCTAACATACAAAATTACTGCAAGCCGTATAAAATGGGATCCGAAAGCTAAAACATACATCTTGTATGATTATACAAAAAGAACGCTTGGAGAACTAAACGATGCAATTGAAAAAAATCCGGAGAAAAAAGTTAAGTTTAAGTTTGAATTATCAGATTTAACACCTGTTGTTTATATTGCAGAAACGCTTTCTTTAGGAAAACTTATTGATTTTATTGATAAAGAAAGAAAGAGAGGATCTGGAAATATAAATACCTATTTAGTAGTTCTTTATAAAAAGTATAGTTTGCCAGTTTCTGCTTTTATTTTAACTATTATTGCCGTTGCAGTTTCATCTATGAAACGACGCGGTGGTATGGGGACAAATCTAGCTATTGGAATTGCAATTGCTTTTTCATTTGTCTTTTTTGATAAAATATTTGGTACGCTTGCCGAAAAATCTACTTTCTCACCTTTATTAGCTGTCTGGTTCCCAAATATTGTTTTTGGAATCTTAGCAGTTTACTTATTACGTAATGCGAAACGATAATTTAAAAAGTTATTTAAATCTTCATTTAATTGTTTTTATCTGGGGATTTACTGCCATTTTAGGCGCTTTAATAACCATTGATGCCGAAAATTTGGTTTGGTACAGAATGCTGTTTGCTGGAATTTTTCTAGGTGGTTTTATTGCCTTCAAAAAACAGTCTTTTCAGGTTCCTGTAAAAGAATTATTTAAACTAATATTTGTTGGTTTACTAATTGCTTTACATTGGATTTTCTTTTTTAAAGCCATACACATTTCCAATGTTTCTATAACACTTTCGATATTTTCTCTTGGGGCATTTTTTGCTTCTTTATTAGAACCTATTTTTTATGGACGAAAAGTATTATGGTACGAAGTTTTATTCGGACTCGTAATTATTGGAGGACTAGCATTGATTTTACAAGTAGAGATTAAATACCTGCAAGGCGTATATTTTGCATTAGCGTCTATTATTCTAGGTGTATTATTTACATTGATGAACGGAAAGTTAATTGCTGATCACGAGCCGTCTGTAATCACCTTTTATGAATTTGGTGCTGGTGTTTTCTTTATTTCTATTTATTTTTTATTTCAAGGAAAATTCAACGCAGATTTCTTTACGATGTCATTCAATAATTGGGTTTTGTTATTCATTTTAGCTTCAATTTGTACCGCTTATGCCTTTACAGCTTCGGTAAAAGTAATGCAGCGATTAACACCCTATACCGTAATGTTAACCACTAATTTAGAGCCTGTTTACGGTATTGTACTAGCTTATTTTATTTTAGGAGGGAAAGAAAAAATGAGCACAGAATTTTATATTGGCGCCGTTATAATTGTAATTACAGTTATCTTAAATGGTGTTTTTAAGCATTATCAAAACAAGAAAGAAGTGTAATATTTTACTTATTTTAAAATTACATTTTTATACTTTAAATAATAATTAATACTGCCAATGATATAATATTTTTATATTTGCGGTTCGATTTACAAACAAAATTCAAAAATCCATGGAATATTTAGATTTTGAGCTTCCAATAAAAGAACTTGAAGAACAGTTAGAAAAGTGTGTTATAATTGGAAAAGAGTCTGATGTTGATGTAACCCCAACTTGTAAGGAAATCAACAAGAAACTTGTAGAAACTAAAAAAGAAATATACAAAAACCTTACGGCTTGGCAGCGAGTACAGCTTTCAAGACATCCAAATAGACCTTATACCTTAGATTACATCAGAGCGATTTGTGGAGATACTTTTTTAGAGCTTCACGGAGACCGAGGATTTAAAGATGATAAAGCGATGGTGGGCGGACTAGGAAAAGTAAACGGACAATCGTTTATGATCGTAGGACAGCAAAAAGGTTTTAATACAAAAACACGTCAATACCGTAATTTTGGTATGGCAAATCCAGAAGGATACCGTAAAGCTTTGCGTTTGATGAAAATGGCAGAAAAATTCGGAATCCCAGTTTTAACTCTTGTAGATACTCCGGGTGCATATCCAGGTCTTGAAGCTGAAGAGCGCGGACAAGGAGAAGCAATTGCTAGAAACATTTTCGAAATGGTTCGTTTAAAAGTGCCAATCATTACTATTATTGTAGGAGAAGGTGCTTCAGGTGGAGCTTTAGGAATAGGTGTTGGTGATAAAGTATATATGTTAGAGAATACGTGGTATTCTGTAATTTCACCAGAATCATGTTCTTCAATTTTATGGAAAAGCTGGGAGTACAAAGAACGTGCTGCAGATGCTTTAAAATTGACTTCATCAGATATGAAAAGACAAAAATTAGTTGATGATGTAATTCCAGAACCACTAGGTGGCGCGCACTATGATCGCGAAACTACTTTTAAAACAGTAGCCGAATACATTACAAAAGGATATAACGAATTGAAAGATTTATCAACAGCCGACTTGATTGCCCAAAGAATGGACAAATACAGTAATATGGGTGAGTATAAGGAGTAAATTCTTACAGATTATTTAAAAATCCGAAGCCTTATAGTTTCGGATTTTTTTTTGGTTATCAACAAAATAAACTTATTTATAAACAATTAATAGTTATAACTCGATAGCATAGTTTTTTTTAATTTTGCTACTTTCGCTATATGGAAAATTTCAAAAATGTAAACCCAAAAAAGGTAGATAAAACCACTATTATTAATCTAGAAAAAGGAAAATTACCTCCACAAGTTCTTGATTTAGAAGAGGCTGTGCTTGGTGCGATGATGATTGATAAAAAAGGGGTTGATGACGTAATTGATATTTTACAACCAGATGCTTTTTATAAAGATGCACACAAACATATTTTTGAAGCCATTATTCAGCTTTTTACCGAAACACAGCCAATTGACTTGCTTACAGTTTCAAGCCAGTTAAAAAAGAACGGAAAATTAGATTTAGCTGGAGGCGATTTTTATTTGATCCAGCTTACACAAAAAATTGCTTCTTCTGCCCATATCGAATTTCACTCGCGTATTATTCTTCAAAAGTTTATTCAGCGAAGCCTAATTCGAATTTCATCGGAAATTATTGAAGCGTCGTACGATGAAACTACAGACGTTTTTGATTTATTAGATCAGGCCGAATCAAAATTATACGAAGTAACCCAGGGAAATATCAAACGTAGTTCTGAAACCGCTCAGAGTTTAGTTTTACAAGCTAAAAAGAAAATTGAGGAAATTTCTAAAAAAGAAGGACTAAGTGGTGTTGAAACGGGTTTTACCAATTTAGATAAACTAACTTCTGGATGGCAGCCGAGTGATTTAATTATTATCGCTGCGAGACCTGCGATGGGAAAAACTGCCTTTGTACTTTCTATGGCCAGAAATATTGCTATCCAATTTGGTCACGCAGTAGCATTGTTCTCTTTAGAGATGGCGTCTGTTCAGTTAATTACAAGGCTAATTTCGTCTGAAACCGGATTATCATCAGAGAAATTACGTACTGGTAAATTAGAACCTCACGAATGGACGATGTTGAGTACAAAAGTGAAGGACTTAGAAAGAGCGCCTTTATTTATTGATGATACACCGTCACTTTCTATTTTTGATTTAAGAGCAAAATGTCGTCGTTTGGCTTCGCAGCACGGTATTAAAATTATTATTGTCGATTATTTACAGTTGATGACCGCAGGAGGAAATAGTAAAGGAGGAGGAAATCGTGAGCAGGAGATCTCAACAATTTCCCGAAACTTAAAAGCCTTGGCAAAAGAACTTAATGTTCCGGTGATTGCACTTTCTCAGTTATCGCGTGCCGTTGAAACACGTGGATCGAGTAAAAGACCTTTACTTTCGGATCTTCGTGAATCTGGAGCAATTGAGCAGGATGCTGATATTGTATCGTTTTTATATCGTCCTGAATATTATAAAATTGACGAATGGGATGATGATGAAGCTTCGCCAACCGCTGGCCAGGCAGAAATTATGATCGCAAAACACCGTAATGGTGGTATTGAAAACGTTCGTTTGAAATTTATCGGACACCTAGGAAAATTTGATAATCTGGATGATTTTTCTGGTAGTTATGATGATTTGCCTTCAAAAATGAATCATGATGATAATCCATTTATCACTAAAAATCTACCATCTGCCAATGAAGCTTTTGGTAGTAATTTGAATGACGATGACGATGACAGCGATGTTCCGTTTTAAATAAAATAAAGAAGCCTTTTAAAGGCTTTTTTTTATGCCTTTATGTTAAAATTTCTGATTAAATTTATTAGCTTAGCAGAACGATTGCTCAAAACAATTGTTTATTAAATTGTAACCCAAAAAACAAATTTATAACATGGCAAACAACAAATTAAAAGAAGGCGACACTAAAATTACTCTGGCAACTGCGCAGACTTGGGTAAATAATTGGAAAAACCCAAAAGAAGGAGAAGAACAAGGAAGAAAAAAAATTGATTCGTATCTAATTCCTGTACAAAATTTAGCAATGGTTTTAGGTCAAGGTATTGATGCAGCTAGAGCTTATGTTGGAATTAATGAGAATGGACTACAAACCCTTATGATTGTTGGAACAAAATACAACAAAGAAACAGGGATTTATGTAGATATGATTCCTGGTTATGGTAATCCAGATGAGCTTGGCGGTGGAGATGCAGGAATATACGATTTTGCCGAGCCAAGTCCTCCTTCTACAGCTGATCCTAATAGCCCAATGAACGACTAAAAGAGATGCGTTTATTTTTGATAAACCTTGGGTATATGCTCTTGTTGCTTAATTTTATTTTATATGCTGTAGGTTTTTTAAAACACGGAAAAGCGTATAAGATTTTCACCATTTATCTATTAGTTTTAATTGGAGTTCAAGCAGCAGCAGCTATTCTTATGAGAATGAAAGTGAGCAATCTTTTTATGTCTCATTTGTATTTTATAGGGCAGTTTATATCCTTGAGTTTTTTTTATTTGGCACTAGTAAAAGATCAGTTTCAAAAAAAAGCAATCAAAATTGGTTTCGTATTAGTTTTAATAACCTTGATAACTCAGTATGTATTAAAACCCGAATTATTTTTTAAATTCAATTTATATGAAATTTTCATTACTTCATTTTTATTGATAATTTATGCAACATTTCATTTTTATAATATGTTGGATGAAAAAAAAGAATTCTATTTTATCAACATGGGGATTTTATTATACCTATTTGGAAGCACAATTTTATTTTTAGTTGGAAATTTAACTGTAAACTTTAGTAAAAAGTTTAATTTAATAACATGGATGCTCAATGCAGCTTTAATAGTTGTTTATCATTTGTTTATTTTGTACGAATGGAAAATCAGTTATTTTGAAAATAAAAAAAAGAAATTATAAATTAAAAGACCTTTGGCATATCGTATGTTTGTCAAAGGTTTTTTTCTATCAGAATAAATTTAAGCGCAAAAAAATATGAGTTCCAAAATAATTCCAGAATCTGAAATAGTAGCAACGGCGATTTTCAGCTGTGTGTCTTTTATATTAATGGGGCTAGTTTTAGTTTTGTTTTTTTACTTCTCAAAAAAAAAAATTACTCAAAAAGAATTAGAGAAAAGAGATTTAGAAATTCAGTATCAAAAAGAGCAGCTTCATGCCATTATTGTTACGCAGGAAGATGAACGAAGACGAATTGCTCAAGATTTGCATGATGATATTAGTTCAAAACTTAATATCGTTTCGCTAAACAGCCATTTACTTAATTCACCAAATCTTACAGAAGAAGAAACAAAAGAAATCACAGAAAATATAATTAGTCTAACCACAAAGGCATTAGAAAATTCTAGAAAAATCGCTCATAATTTATTACCGCCAGTTTTTGAAAAATTTGGACTTAATGCTGCAGTCGAAGAATTATGCGAAGAATTTGAAAGCAGTAAATTGGTAAAAACATATTATAAGAACGAAATTGATTTTGATGATAAGGAAATAGACCGTCATTTACATGTTTTTAGAATTTTGCAAGAATTAATGAACAACTCCCTTCGTCACGGTAAGGCTGATGAAATTTGGATTGCTTTTAAGAATGAAAATGAAACTGCTACTTGTAATTATAAAGATAATGGAGTAGGCTTTGATAGTAATGATCCTGATAATCAGAAAGGTCTTGGGATGAAAAATATTGACAGCCGAATTTCTTTTTTAAATGGAACAATTGATGTTGACTCTGAAATTGATAAAGGAATTGCAGTTGTTTTTACATTTTAAGTTGAGATTCAGCTGACAATTTTATTTTTTAGTCAATAAAATAAGGAACTTAAGCTTTTTTTGATGCATATTTTGTAATTTCGGCAGACAAACGACCAAAAACAAACTACATAATGAGTGCAGCTATTAAAATTGCTTTAGTTGATGACGAAGTTTTATTTCGGAAAGGAATAGCTTTTTTACTGCAAAGAGAAGATAATATTGATATTCTTTTTGAAGCCTCAAATGGAGAAGAACTCATTTCTCTATTGAATGATATTGAAACTAAGCCAGACATTATTGTCATGGATTTAAAAATGCCTGTTTTAAATGGTGTTGAAGCAACAAAAATTATTCGAAAGGCGTTTCCAGATATTAAAATTATAGCCCTAACAAGTTATGACACAAAATCATTTATAGCAAACATGATTCAGGTTGGTGCTGTAGCCTATCTTATAAAAAATACAACACCAAAAGATTTAATTAAAACCATAAACGAAGTTTCTAAAAAAGGGTTTTATTATGATGAAAGTGTGCTAAAAACAATTCAAGATACCATTGTATCTTCAAAAAATACTAAAGGCTGCTTAGAAACTAGTTTTCTTTCGCCACGTGAAATTGAGATTCTGCAGCTAATCTGTCTGCAAAAAACTACATCTGAAATTGCCGAACACCTTTTTTTAAGTCCAAGAACGGTTGAAGGGCATCGTAATAATTTATTACTTAAAACGGAATCAAGAAATATTGCTGGTTTAGTAGTATATGCTATTCAGAATGAAATTGCTGTTTTGACTATTTAGATTTTTAAGAACTTGTTAAATATTCAATCGATAATATGTAGTAAATAATTATTGTAAGAACTAGAATACATAACCCTATTTTTTGTAATAAATTTAATCCCTTTGGCTGCTTTTTACTATCATTAAACTTCATGGCTGCTTTTTTTCATTGATTTAGTTTGATGATTTGATAGAACAAATTTAACCAGAAAATAGATTCAATACCCACGTGTTTTTACGTGTTTTTACAAGAAAAAAGAAGTTTATAGGCTTAAGAGATATTTAACTTTTCATTCAGATATAAAACTTATACAACAGTTGCTTTTTTAGGAGCTTCCTTTATATCTTTACTAAAATAATTTTCTAATGAATAAGAGTTTAGCTTATATTTTTATATTACTACTTTCAATAAATGCTAAAGCTTCGTTTATTTTACTTCCAATGGACGAAACGACGCAGCAAAACCATCTGAAAGCTTACGGAATAACCTATTGGTGTTTAAGTAAAGACTATAAAGCAAGCTGGCTGCTTAATTACCGTGGAGGATCATTTTTACTTCCAGATGCCGATGAAATACGTAAAGAATGTAAAATTAGAGGTGTAAGTTTTGAAATAATTTCGGATACTGAAGAAGCTTCAATTTTAAATGAAATTTCCAGTCCTTCTCAAAATATGGAATCGGTTGTTCTAGAAAAAGCCCCTAAAATTGCCGTTTATACTCCAAAAGGAAAACAGCCTTGGGACGATGCAGTAACATTAGTCTTAACCTATGCCGAAATTCCGTTTACTCCAATTTATGATGAAGAAGTTTTAAGTGATCAATTATTACTTTACGATTGGCTGCATCTGCATCATGAAGATTTTACAGGTCAATACGGTAAATTTTATGCAGCTTATAAAAATACACCTTGGTATATTGATCAGAAAAAAGATGCTGAAGCCTTGGCCACAAAATTAGGTTATGCCAAAGTTTCGCAGGAAAAAGGAGCAGTTGCTAAAAAAATTAGAGATTTTGTTATTGGCGGCGGTTTCATGTTTGCCATGTGTTCTGCAACAGACAGTTTTGATATAGCACTTTCTGCAGATGGCGTTGATATTTGCGAAGCAATGTTTGATGGAGATCCAAGTGAATCTAATTATCAAGCAAAATTGAATTACGATAACTCATTTGCATTTAAAAACTTTACCCTTGAAAGAAAACCAGAGGTATATGAGTTTTCAGATATTGATATGACAGCAAAACGTAGAGTTCCTATGGAAAAAGACTATTTTACATTAATGGAATTTTCTGCAAAATGGGATCCAATTCCTAGTATGTTATGTCAAAATCATACCCAATTAGTAAAAGGTTTTATGGGTCAGACCACTTCATTTGATACCGTTTTAATAAAATCTAATGTATTAATAATGGGAACTTGTGAGCTTAATGGTGAATCAAGATACATTCATGGCGAAAAAGGAAAAGGAATGTTTACTTTTTTTGGAGGTCATGATCCAGAAGATTTTCAACATCAAGTTGGAGATCCGCCAACAGTTTTAGATCTACATCCTAATTCTCCAGGATATCGCCTTATTTTAAACAATGTTTTGTTTCCAGCAGCAAAAAAGAAAAAGCTCAAAACATAATTTAGTTCAAAGAAAATTCGAACCAAATTGGAATATGATCAGATATTTTTCGGGCTTCCTGTAAAGTATTGAACTTTTGATAGAAAAGGAGCACTCCAGAATTGATATAATTTAAGCTCTTATTGTTGTAAAACATATTGTCAAATTCAGAAGCCAAACAAACATCGCCGTTGCATTTTTGTTTTAAAGTAGTTTTTTGATTAGTCAGAATTGAAGAATACCCCATTTTCTTTAACGGATTAAATACCGAATGTTTTTCCGGACAATTAAAGTCTCCAGTAAAAATCAAATTCAGATTTGGATATTCTTGAGGTAGAAATTTAAAATACTTAATCTCGGTTTCAGGCTGTTTAGTCTTTGTAATGGCGTGAAAACTTACTAAAGTCACTGTCTTTTTGTTAATCTCGAAAGTAGCAAAGAAAGGTTCGCGGTCAATTTCTAAATGGTATTTTTTTTCAAGCCATGCATTCCCCTTTAGCTTTACTTTATTTGTTTTCCAAATAAAAGCATATCGTTCCGTTTTATAACTGCTGCTTGAGGTAGGATCACTTATAGTATAATCCCATTTTGATCCTTTTTCATTTAAAATAGATACAAGTTTAGCTACCGCTTGAGCGCCTCCGTAACCAGCAACAACTTCCTGAATAGTTACAATGTCATAATCGAGAATAGTTTTGGCAACAAAGTTTAAACCGGATTGGGATTTTGATTTTCCAAAATTCTCTAGATTCCAAGATAAAACCTTGGTTTGTGAAAATGATTGAATAGAAATAAATAAGAGAACAAAACGTAGAATATTTTTCATGCAGTATTTAAAATATCAAATATAAGCATTTCCAATTTTTGGAATTGTTCTTTTATTTAAATTGAAACCTAAAAAGAAAAGGCTCTAGTGTTTTTTATATCTATTTTTTAAAGCAGTGCCTATAATAATGATTTGCAAAACAAGAAGCGCTGGAATAAAAATTATTTTCCAATCTATTTCTAGCCATCCTGTTTTGTCAGATACAAAAGCAAAACTTATAGAAAGAAAGAGACAAAGTAGCATTGTTTTCATAATAATTTTGTTGTTGGTTGTATTAATTTTTGCTGGAAAATTAATTCTATATCTTGGTTTCATTGGTTAATCGATAGAGTTAAGGCAAACTTAATTCTATATAACAATATTTCCTTACGGGAATCCGTAATGATCAATAAAATTTAAACCAGACCGAAATCTTTTGCAATAGCTATTAAATGAACATTATTGTTGGCTTTAAAGTAGATTTTTAGTTTATTAATTCTCTTCTCAATACTACTAGTTCCGTTGGGAGTAATAGATAAAGATTTAAACTCGTTAGAAATGTTTTCTAAAATGTAGCCCTGTGCTAAAAGTTTTAAAATGGAGATGTCATAAGCTTCAATTTCAATTAAAGCTTTGTCATTAAAACTAAATGATAAATCGGATGAAATGATTTTCTCTTCATTTCTAAAAGTTCCCTCTATTGCATTTCTAAGCTCATTAATACTATTCCTGCCTTTAGAAACGTACGCATTAACCCCTAAATCATCAAATAACGTTTTAATTCTATATGATTTATCTTCTATAGAAAATACAATCTTTTTAAGATCAGATTGCACTTCGTTTGCGGCAGCGATAAGTTCGTCTCCGCAGGTAAGATTAGATTCACGATGGTCAGTTTTAAAAGACAAATCTGTAATTAATAAATCATAAGGCTGATTGTCATTTAACCCTTTTTTTATTTTTAATAATCCATCGTCACAATATTTAACGTGATGAATTGTAGGAACCTTTAGTTCTTCTAATACTTGAATAACAGCAATACTAATGCTGTCTAAATCTTCGGCAACTAATACTTTTTTGAACATATTATTTTGTTTATAAAGGGAAGGTAAAACTTACTTTGAAACCTTTGTCAGAATTAGCATCAAAATTAATCGTTCCATTTATAGTTTCTATACGGCTTTCCACATTTTGCAAACCATTTTTTAAAATTATTTTCCCATTTGGAACTCCAACCCCGTTATCAGTGCAAATCACGACAACATTTTGATCTATTATTTTAAAAATAGCACTCACTAAAGAGGCATTACTGTGCTTTTTCATATTTATAAATAACTCTTGAATGATTCTATAAGCAGTTATTTTTTTGTTTTTGTCAATTTTATTCCACGGAATTGTATCTATTCCATTCACTAAAATATTAATGTTCGGAGTCTTAAAATCAGCAATCATATCTTTAAGAGAATCAGCATATTTTTCATTAGTTATAATACTGCTGTTCTCTTTAGAAATGTTTCTAGTTCGATTATAAATGTTTTCTAAACTGTTTAGGAGCTGTTCTTTATTTTCGTTTAATTCAAGATCTTCACTTTCTGCAAAAGCAAAGGTATTGTAAACATCAATTGCCAGTTCATCATGAAGTTTGTTAGATATTCTCATTTCACTTTTAGTAATAGTTTCTGTTTTCTGTTTTTTACCTTTTGCAGACAAATAAAAACTTAGAAATAATAATACTCCAACAATAAAAATAATAATAATATAAGAGATGATATTTCGGTTTTTCTGCCTTTCCAGCTGTAATTCATTCTCAAATTGTTGAGTCTTAAGTTTTAAATTTTCATCTCTGTCTTTTTTCGACACCGATCTAATTAAAGCAAATTGATTTTTTTTTCTTTGTCTCGCATCACTTATACTATCCATAAGTTCGATGTATTTTAAAGTATATTTTTTTAAATCAGAACCTTCACTACAATTAATCAATAAGCTTAAACATCTTGATCGGTTTAAAATAGATCTAATCTTAAAAGATTTCGCATAAGAGAGTTCAGCATATTTTTTAGCAAGCTTAGGGTCGATTTTTAAATAATAGTTGGACAAATTCTTATGACTGATCATTATGAGTTCTTCGTCGTTTAACTCCGTTTTAATTTTTAAACTTTCAGTATAATAATACAGCGCTTTTGGATCATTAAGGCTGTAATAGCAATGCCCGAGATTATCCAAAACGATAGAATAATCTCTTTTGCTAATTTTGGGATCATTTCCGAAAACTTCTTTTTTTGCAGCCAGTGGCAAAAGAATTTTTATAGCTTCAGCATATTTTTTTTGATTAATGTAAACAGAAGCAATATTGTTTAAAGAAGCTCTTTTCTTTAGATTTGAAGCAGTATACTGCAGTGACTTTTTATGATACAATACAGCATTGTTATAATCATATGTGTAATCATAATTGTTGGCCATAACATTATATGCATACCACGGATATCTAGGTCTTGTTGTTTTTTTGATATAAGGCATTGCCTTACTCAAGATATCTTCACTAGTAGTATAATCCCCTTCAATTTGTAAAATCTCTGCCATGCAGGTTAACGAATATACATATTGATTAGGATTTTTTTCGGGGTCACTCATAGAAAGTGCCTTATCATAATAGTAATAGGCACTATCTTTTTTATTACTGTCAAAGATTAGGTCAGCACTATCAAGAACTTTATTGATAGCCGCAGTTTTATTTTCTTGTTTTAAAGTATTCTTTTTTTTGCAAGACACAATAGACAATGTCATGCTTAATACTATAAGTAGAGAAAATAGATATTTTGGAAAAACTATGTTAGGGTAAAGATTAAAAGTTTTTTTCATTGTATTATAGTGGGAATTTAATAGATACCTTAAACCCCTTATCAGGACTAGAGTCGATAGTAATATCACCTTTTATCTTTAGAATTCGATTCTTAACACTATGTAAGCCATTTTTTAAAGTGATGTTTTTAATGTCAAAACCTTTACCATTATCAATGTAATTTATTACAACACTTTTATTAGTTTTTTTGAAGTTGATACAAACTAATGTAGCATTACTATGTTTTCTCATATTAACTAGTAATTCTTGAAGCACTCTGTAAACCGCTGTTTTTTTGTTTTTATCAATTTCATCCCAAACAATTGTGTCAAATCCATTCAACAACAAATTAATGTTAGAAGTATTAAAACCAGAAATCATTTCTTTTAAAGAAAATGCATAGTTTTTATTTGTTGTAATTGTACAGTTTTCCTTTGAGATATCTCTAGTTCTAGAGTATATTTCGTTTAGATTATTTAGTAAATGCTCCCTGTTTTCCTCCGTAGAAAGATTTCTGTTTTCAACAAAAGCCATTGTATGGTAGATATCATTAGCAAGTTCATCATGTAATTTTTTAGAAATTCGTGTCTCACTATAATAAGTAGCTTCTATATTTTGGCGTTTTGCTCTAGAAGTCAAATAGAAATAAAGAGTAAGAATAAAACATAGTGATAGAATAATGATGATATATAAAAGTATGTTTTTATTCTCTTGCCTCTCTAATTGCAATTCATTTTCTATTTTTTGAGTATTAAGCTTTAAGTTTTCCTCTTTTTCTTTTTTTGAATCGTATTTAATTCGGGCAAACTGATTTTTTGCTTTTTGTCTAACTTCAAAAATACTATCAATTAATTCAGTATACAAAATAGCTTTTTCCTTTAATGCCTTACCAGATTCGTTTTTTATAATTAATTCTAATGCATTTAAGCGATCATCAATACTGTTTGAAATTGTAAAATCTTTATAGCTTAACGCAGCATATTTTTTACTTAAAATAATATCCTTGTTTTTGTAAAATTCAGCAAGATGAAAATAACTAGTTCCCAACCCATGAATATCGTTTATGTTAGATCTTAATTTTAAAGCACTGTTTAAGTATAAAAGAGAACGAGAGTCATCAATTTTAGAATAACAAAACCCGATATTGTCAAGAACTACAGCGTAATCTTTTGAAGACTCTCGACTAGATATATTAACCGCTAATGAAAGAAAAACTTGTAAAGCATCTATATATTTGCTTTGATGCATGTAAACAAATGCAATATTGTTTTTAACTGTTTGTTTTTGCTGGTCAGTAGTAGCTAACTTTAAAGCCTCATGTAAATAGTACAAAGCATCTTTATAATCATATGTATTCATATAATTAACACCCAAAAGCATATAAGAATCCCATTTGTGTTTAGAATACTTGATATGTTTTAAATATGGAATAGCTTCAGAAGCTATAGATTCGCTGCCAGCATAATCTTTGTTATCTTGCTGAATCTTTGCCATACTGTTTAATACATTAATGTAATTGTCAGTATCAGTTATAGGATCACAAATGAATTTTGCTTTATTGTAGTATATAAAAGCCTTTTCTTTTTTGTTAGAGATATAGAGTTCGTCAGCTTCAGAGATTAATTTTTCAATTTGAGATTTATTGCTTTTGGTATTCGTATTATTGGTTTTTTTCTGACAGCAATATATGGTAAATAAAATAATAATTATATATAAGGGTATGTGTATTCTCCGTGGTATCATGCGCCAAAAATAAAGAATTTTAATTCTTGTTAAAGCGTATAAATACGGTATTTTTCTTTTTTTTTATTGCACATAAAAAAAGCAAACCCTCTGTGAGAAGATTTGCTTTTATAAGAAGATACTATAGAATTATACTGCTCTCATACCAGTGGCAATCCCAATTCTGTTCCAGGCATTTATAGTTATAATCATCATGATGATTTCGGCTAAATGTTTTTCATCAAAAAATTGAGCAGCGTTTGCATACGTTTCTTCAGAAACATGCTGGCTAATTAAAGTAACTTCTTCAGTTAACGCTAAAATTGCTTTTTCTTCTTCACTATAAACATCAGCTTCACGCCAAGCACTTAACAAATAAATACGTTGTTCTGTAACGCCTAATTTTCTTGCATCAGCAGTATGCATATTAATACAATATGCGCATCCATTTACCTGAGACGCTCTAATTTTGATTAGTTCTTTATGAACAGGATTTAAAGAAGTTGAAGCGATGTATTTTTCTAGACCTAACATTGCTTGATAAGCGTCCGGAGCTGCTTTTGGAATAACGATTCTTGGTTTCATTTTATTTATCTTTTAAAGTTTGATACAAAGGTCAAGCACAATCACTTTAAAAAACTTGAACTACTTCAAGAAATTCAGAATCAAACCTTCCCAGCTCTAATTTTACTCATAAATTCAGCAGAAAAGTCAAGATAGGAGGCAAGCATGTATTGAGGAATACGTTGTACAAATTCTGGAAATTGATTATTAAAATGATGATATCTTTCTTCAGCCGACATTGTAAACAAGAATTTAATCCGCATTTGAGCAGCACCAAACGATTTTTGTGAAACAATTTTAAAGTAACGTTCTAGTTTTGGGATTTCAATTAATATAACTTCTAAAGTCGATTTCTCTATTGCAATAACTTCTGAGTTTTCTACAGCCTGAATGTAAAAATGAGATGGAATATGGTTGTGATAGCTTAAGTAATCTGTAATCCACCAATTTTCAATTCCAAATTGAAGCGTTTGCTCCGTTCCCCTAGAATTTATGATATACTGGCGCATACATCCTTTTACAATAAAGTAAATGGTGTTACAAATTTGACCTTCCTCAAGAACATGTACTTTCTTTTTTATCGTAGAAAGAACAAGACATGATTCTAAAACATCAATCTCTGAAGGCTCTAATGTTATGAATTTTTCTATATGTTGAAAAAGCGCTTTGTACATCTAGATAATTGATTTTATGTAAAATTACTTTTAAAATTTAATTTTTTAAGAGAGAATTTTAAAAACCTTTATAAAAGCAAAAACCCAGTCATTTGACTGGGTTTTCTATGATAAGTAAGTAATCTTAAATTGAGTTTATAAAACGTTTATTTTACTTTATTAAGAATAGCTTTAAAAGCTTCTGGGTGGTTCATAGCCAAATCTGCAAGAACTTTACGGTTCAATTCGATTCCGTTAGCTTTAACTTTACCCATGAATTGAGAATAAGACATTCCTTCTAATCTAGCTCCAGCGTTGATACGTTGAATCCATAAAGCACGGAAATTTCTTTTATTCTGTTTTCTGTCACGGTAAGCGTAGCTCATTGCTTTCTCTACCGCGTTCTTAGCAACTGTCCAAACGTTTTTACGTCTACCAAAGAAACCTTTGGCTTGCTTCATTATTTTTTTTCTTCTTGCTCTTTTAGCAACTGAATTTACCGATCTTGGCATAATTTTAATGTGTTTTTGTAGCAGGCGTCCTGAATTAAATCAAAGGAACTTAAAAGCCATACTCCAAGGTTATATAAATAATTTTTTAACCTAAAGAATTATTAGATAATTCTTAATTGTTGTTTAATGCTTTTCATATCTGTTTTGTGAACTAACGCTGAGTGTGTCAAAGCTAATTTACGTTTTTTAGATTTTTTAGTCAAGATGTGACTTTTAAAAGCATGCTTTCTTTTAATCTTTCCAGAACCAGTAACTTTAAAACGTTTCTTAGCGCTAGATTTTGTTTTCATTTTAGGCATTTTTCCTAGTGTTTTAATTTATTCTTACTTACTTATATCTTGGTCTAAAGGTTTAAATATTTAACCTCAAAAGTCAATTTCTTAACTTTTGAGTTTAATATTTTTATTTTAAGACTTATTTCTTCTTCTTCGGAGCAATGAACATAATCATTCTCTTTCCTTCCAAAACCGGCATAGCCTCAACTTTACCGTGTTCTTCTAAATCTGTAGCCAAACGTAATAATAAAATCTGTCCTTGATCTTTGTAGATAATAGAACGTCCTTTAAAGAAAACGAAAGCTTTTAATTTAGCACCTTCTTTTAAGAATTTCTCAGCATTCTTCCTTTTAAACTCGTAATCATGCTCATCCGTTTGAGGACCAAATCTAATTTCTTTTACAACAACTTGAGACGACTTAGCTTTTAATGCTTTATCACGTTTCTTTTGCTCGTAAACAAATTTCTTGTAATCCATGATTTTACAAACCGGTGGCTCAGCATTTGGCGAAATCTCAACTAAATCCAATTCAAATTGGTCTGCCAAACGTAAGGCATCTGCTAGTTTAAATACACCAGGCTCGATGTTTTCACCGACTAGTCTCACTTCTTGTACACCACGAATAAGATTGTTTATCCTATGTGCATCTTTTTTTTCTACTCGAGGTTGAAAACCTCTGTTGCTTCTTATTGCTATGACTTTATAATTTAAGTTAAACTGTAAAAACTTTTAATGTCTTATTTATTTCTTCGTTTACAATTCTGACAAATTCTTCAATTGTAACTGTAATATTCCCTTTTCCTTCTTGTCCGTGACGACGAATAGAAATGGTTCCGTTTTTCTCTTCTTCCTCACCAACGATCAGCATAAATGGTATTTTCTGCATTTCTGCATCTCTAATTTTCTTACCAATAGTCTCGCTTCGGTTGTCAATTAGGGCGCGAATTTCGTGATTTTCTAGCAAATCTAAAACTTTTTTAGCATATATTTCGTATTTCTCACTCAAAGACAAGATAATAGCTTGCTCAGGCATTAGCCATAGTGGGAAATTTCCTGCAGTGTGCTCTAGTAAAATTGCTATAAAACGTTCCATAGAACCAAATGGAGCTCTGTGAATCATAACTGGACGATGTAATTCATTATCAGCCCCTTTGTAAGTCAAATCAAAACGCTCAGGAAGGTTGTAATCCACCTGAATAGTTCCTAATTGCCATTGTCTGCCCAAAGCATCTTTAACCATAAAGTCAAGCTTCGGTCCGTAAAAAGCAGCTTCACCATATTCTACAACAGTATTCAATCCCTTATCAGCAGCAGCATTGATAATTGCATTCTCAGCTTTCTCCCAATTCTCATCAGTACCAATGTATTTTTCTCTATTTTCTTGATCTCTTAATGAGATTTGAGCAGTAAAGTTTTCAAAACCTAATGAACCAAATACATATAGTACCAAGTCAATTACTTTTTTAAACTCTTCATCCAATTGTTCTGGAGTACAGAAAATATGGGCATCATCCTGAGTAAACCCTCTTACACGAGTTAAGCCATGTAATTCCCCAGATTGCTCATATCTATATACAGTACCAAATTCAGCATAACGTTTAGGTAAATCTTTATAAGACCATGGTCTTACATTGTAGATTTCACAGTGGTGAGGGCAATTCATAGGTTTTAATAAAAACTCTTCACCT
This sequence comes from Flavobacterium sp. MC2016-06, assembly GCF_009711165.2. Classification (GTDB taxonomy): domain Bacteria; phylum Bacteroidota; class Bacteroidia; order Flavobacteriales; family Flavobacteriaceae; genus Flavobacterium. The sequence continues at coordinate 65,582 of NZ_WMID02000032.1, forward strand.
TCAGCAGGAGTGTTGATTGGTTGAAAACTATCTGCACCATATTTTGCATAGTGCCCAGAAGTAACATAAAGTTCTTTTTGTCCAATATGTGGAGTAACTACTTGCTCATATCCAGCTTTCTTTTGAGCTTTCTTCAAGAATTGCTCTAAACGATCTCTAAGTGCAGCACCTTTTGGTAACCATAAAGGTAAACCTTGTCCAACTTTCTGCGAGAAAGCAAACAATTCAAGTTCCTTGCCAAGTTTACGGTGGTCACGACGTTTTGCTTCTTCAAGAAGTTCAAGATATTCAGTCAAATCTTTTTGTTTAGGAAAAGAAGTTCCATAAACGCGAGTTAACTGCTTGTTCTTTTCATCACCACGCCAGTAAGCACCAGCAACACTCATGATTTTCATCGCTTTGATAATTCCAGTATTCGGAATATGTCCACCACGACATAAATCAGTAAAAGTAGCATGATCACAAAACGTAATAGTTCCGTCTTCAAGATTCGAAATCAATTCTGTTTTGTAAACATTGTCCTTATACATCTCTAAAGCATCAGCTTTACTAACCGGACGCATTTTAAACTCATGTTTTTCTCTAGAAATCTCCAGAACACGATCTTCTATCTTTTTAAAATCAGCTTCAGTAATTTTTTGGTCTTCAAAATCTACATCATAATAGAATCCATTAGCAATTGCTGGTCCAAGAGTTAGTTTAATTCCAGGATAAAGTTCTTCAAGAGCTTGCGCCATTACGTGAGAAGTCGAATGCCAAAAAGCTTTTTTACCTTCTGCATCATTCCAAGTATATAAAATAAGACTACCGTGGGTCGTCAATGGAGTTTCAGTTTCTATTGTTGTACCATTAAAAGACGCAGAAATCACGTTTCTAGCAAATCCTTCACTAATGCTCTTAGCAACCTCCATCGGAGTTACGCCTGAAGCAAACTCTCTAATTGACCCGTCGGGTAAAGTAATCTTAATCATTGTTTATAATTTTGTGAATGCAAATATAGCGTATTCGTAAAATACATACAATATATAAGTAGAAGTTTATATTTATATGTCAAGAGGACGGATTGAAATATGCATAGGTACAATTTGGCTCCATTATATATTAGGACTTTAGTTTTGTCTACAACCTAACAGGTTTTCAAAACCTCTTAGTTTTTTGTACATATATAAGGAAGAGGTTTTGAAACTTTAATATAGTATGATATAAGATGTAGCATAATCAGGAGCTTAATCCCGCTGTGCGTTCTGATCTTTTTCTTTTTAAAGAAAAAAGCCAAAGGATTTCCACTTCCATCGGGGCTAGGGGAGCTGTTTTCATAATAAGGATTGTTTTCATAGGCTTAAATCCCATTTTCAGAAGCAAAAGAGAGACTTTGTGCTTTTGCGTCTTTGCGAGAACCAGCTAAAACGGTCTCAAAAGCTTAAAAAGGCAGAAAAGGAAAGATTAAAGAATCCTCAAGAAATCCATAAAAAAAACAAAAAAACCAGCAAAACCGGGGATTGAATGAAAATCAAAATTACCATATAGGTACTGTAAATAAGAAAATTCTCAAAAACAGTAAAAAAGTTTCATTTGTAAAAAAGCTGTTATCAGTAAGTTAAGGAAAGAAGTAAAAAAAGATTAAAAATAGTTATTAGAAAAGCTTGCGTAACTGGAATTGTTGACTACTTTTGCACCCGCAACAACGCAGACGTTCACTGATATACTGACAGGC
>NZ_WMID02000033.1 GCF_009711165.2 Flavobacterium sp. MC2016-06
CCTTTTTATATGGGAATCAACGAAACGCGTTATGCTTTTATGGATGAAGGCTGGGCAACTACTTTTGAATATTTAATTGGAGTTGCAGAACATGGTAAAGAAGCGGCTGATAAATTTTACAAAGAATTTAGAGTAGAGCAATACATAAATGATATTTCGACAGAAGAAGACCAGCCCATTATTACGATGTCATCTCAATTGTCAGATTCAGGATATGGAAACAATTCATACGGAAAAGCTTCACTTTCTTATATCGCTTTAAAAGATATGCTTGGTGATGATTTGTTTAAAAAAGCGCTTCATACTTATATGGAAACTTGGAATGGTAAACATCCTATTCCGTGGGATTATTTTAATTCATTTAACAGCACAACAGGTAAAAACTTGAATTGGTTTTTTGACAACTGGTTTTTTACCAACAATTATATTGATATTGCTGTAAAAGGTGTTTCGCCGGATAACAAAACTATTTCGGTAGAAAATGTTGGAGGGTTTGCAATTCCGTTTGATGTAAATATCGTTTATGCAGATAATTCAAAAGAAACATTGCATCAAACTCCAGCAGTTTGGGAAAAGAACAAAATAGCAGTAAAGATTGTTTTAAAAGGAACTAAAAAAATTAAGCAGGTAAATCTTGATGGAGGTATTTTTATGGATGCAACTCCAGGAAATAATACTTGGTCTTCTAAATAAATAATATAAAAATGTCTGGAGAAAAAGATTTACAGCAGTTATTGAAAAGCATGAAGCCCGAATGTAATAAAGGCGATTATGTTTTTTGTAAAGTTGAGACATTAGAAAACCTCAACGTAGATGAAATTGATATGGTCTTTAAGGAAAAAGAGGCAATAACATTGATTCTTAAAAAAGAAATTGCCGAAAAATTAAATCTAGAGTATTCAATTGCAATGGCTTGGATCACGCTTTCAGTTCATTCATCATTAGAAGCAGTTGGTTTAACGGCAGCGTTTTCAAAAGCGCTTTCAGATCATGGAATAAGCTGTAATGTGGTTGCTGCATTTTATCATGATCATATTTTTGTCAATAAAAAAGATGCCGAGAATGCGATGGAAATTTTAAATGCATTTTCGAATTAAATTTGAATCTGTAAAATTTTCTCCAAAAGTATTATAAAGAAAAAGGGAAGCTATTTAGCTTCCCTTTTTGTATTTCTTATAAAAACTTAAATCCGAGTGAAACAGTCGAAACACGTGTTTTAATATCTCCCTCAGAGCTGTCAATATCTGTAAGTCCGCCTAAGTATCTGTAATCAAGAGTAAACCTCCATAAATCAACTCCAACACCGCCAAGAATACTATGGTTATTTTTCTCTAATGCAATTGGGTTTAAATCATTACTTACTTTTATATCCGAATAATTCTTCCAGTTATAACCTGCAAAAACTCTAACATTTCCTAGTTTACCTAAAGGAATGATTTTAAAACCTGCAATAAGTGTAGCATCAGTTCCAGATAGTTCATATTCAGTTTCTCCAACTCCAGTATACGAAACATCGAATTTAGATTGTGCATATCCGAATTCTGCCTGACCATAAAACATTAATAAATTTACTCTTGCAAAAGCAGCAAAACCAACACCTGTACCAGAACTTTTTGAGCTGAAATTATCGCTGTTTAATGAAGTAATATTTGTAGAAAATTGTGGTCCGACTTGTATTAACTGTGCAAAACCATTTACACTAATACATAATAATACTGCTAGAATGAATTTTTTCATAATTGAATTTATTAATTGTTGAGATTATAAAAATAATTATAATTTATTTAATTGAAAGAATATTCCTATTTATTTTTGTTATTTAAAATCTGCTCTTAATATCGATTCTTATATGTTCTTTTAATAATAGACGAATTCAACTATAAAAATACGCTAAATTTGGGGCAAATTGAATAAAATGATTAAAAAATGAAAGTTAAAACTATCAAAGCATCAGATACTTGGCAGATTAGACACGAAATAATGTGGCCCAATCAGCCTTTTGAATTTGTGCAGCTAGAAGAAGACAATTCAGGGTTGCATTTTGGAGTATTTGATGAGGATAAACTAGTTTCGATAGTTTCTTGTTTTATTACTAATGATGAAATGCAGTTTAGGAAATTGGCAACTTTAGCAGCTTATCAAGGAAAAGGAATTGCATCACAATTACTTCAACATATTTTAAAATTAGCAAAAGAAAAAGGCTTGAAAAAAGTTTGGTGTAATGCTAGAGTTAACAAAAAATCATTTTACGAGAAGTTTGAAATGATAGATACGCATAAAATTTTTACAAAATCGGGGCAGAATTTTACAATAATGGAAATTTTATTTTAGTGCAGGAATTTAAAAAATATAATTTGGGATTTTTAAAGATTCTGTTTTTAAATAGTTGATTTATAATTGTATTGATATTTATAGAATTGCTTTTTTATCAATTTCACATCCTAGTAAACACAACGGTTTGAGGTTGCAAGAGTCAAATTTATACTAATAAAATAGTGAAAACGTTTTCGTTAATTTTCTTGGTGTTAAGACTTTCTTATTTTATTTTTTTTATTCGAATCTTTTATTACTTTCGCACCCAAATGAGAAAGTTTACAATGTTTTTAGTATTCATGAATTTACTTCTGCTTGGCGGAGGTCAATACCTTAATGCTAGTACACATCAAAACTCTCACTTTCATAATCTTGAGGGAAAACACAGGGTAAAATTTACAAATCAAGATCAAGGCAGTTCTATTATTGAAGATGCCGATTTAGATCTTGAAGAGGAATTTGTTGGATGTGACGATCTTAAAGGTGGACTTACAAATAAGTTTTTTGCAGTAAATTATAGTTTACTGGACAGTTGGTATTTGACATTCTCTGGTCAATCTACTGTAAATGATTACAATCGTTTTAAAATCTTCGAGCCAGTTTATGGCCAATCAAATCCTATTTACATTACTCAACGAGTTTTAAGAATTTGATTTACAAGTATACATCGGTTACCTAAGTTGTGATCCTGCATATCTTGTTGATGTATATTTTTTCTACTTCTTCTTAATATGAAATTTTAAGGTCTAAAACTTAAGGCTGGCTGATGCATTTTTCATCTAAAGGAATCTCGTATTCCAAGCAATCCAATCGCTTAAATTTCTATTAAAATCATGAAAAGAATTATCTTGTTCACAGGCTTTATGGCCTTAGTGTGCCTTACTAGTTGTACACAAAAAAAAGAAGAAAAAGAAGAAGCTGAAAAATTTACCGTTACTAATCCGGTAAAAATGGACACTTCATTTACGAAACAATACGTTTCACAAATAAAATCGGTTCGTAATATCGAACTACGCGCCCAAGAAAAAGGGTTTTTACAAAACATTTATGTTGATGAAGGCCAGTTTGTAAAAGCGGGTCAAGTATTATTTAGAATTCAACCTAAAATGTATGAAGCTGAGTTACTTAAAGCTCAGTCTGAAGAAAAAGCTGCTGAAATAGAATTGCAAAATACTAAATTGCTGGCAGACAAAAACATCGTTTCTAAAAACGAGCAGGCAGTTGCATTGTCTAAACTTCAAGCTGCAAAAGCAGAAGTAGCTTTGGCAAAACTTCACTTATCATTTACTGAAATTAAAGCTCCGTTTGACGGAACAATTGATAGAATTCCATTAAAACTTGGAAGTCTTATCGATGAAGGTGAATTATTGACTAGCCTTTCAGACAACAGCCAAATGTTTGCTTATTTCAACGTGTCAGAACCTGAATATATTCAATACCAAACAGACATAAAAGACCGCGCAGATTCTAAAGTTAGTTTAGTTTTAGCTAACGGAGATGTTTTTAAAGAAAAAGGAAATGTTGAAGTAATTGAAAGTGAATTTAACAATGAAACAGGAAATATCGCTTTTAGAGCAAGATTCCCTAATTCTGGTAAATTACTTAGAAATGGTGAAACTGGACAAGTTCAAATGTTGGTGCCACTTAAAAATGCTATTGTGATCCCACAAAAAGCAACTTATGAAATTCAAGATAAAAAATATGTTTTCGTTGTAGATAAAAACGATAAAGTAAGTTCAAGAGAAATTACTATTACAGGTGAAATTCCAGATTTGTATGTAGTAAGCAGCGGCTTGACTGAAAATGACAAAATCTTACTTGAAGGTGTTCAGAAAGTTAGAGAAAATGACAAAATTAAATATGAATTCCAATCTCCAAAAGAGGTAATGAATCATTTGCGCGTAAAAGCAGAATAGATTTAACTGGTTTAATCATTAAAAATATATAAAATGTTTAATAAATTTATTCAAAGACCTGTACTGTCGATAGTAATATCGCTTATAATTGTCTTTCTTGGGATATTGTCGGTATTAAGTTTACCTATTACACAATTCCCTACAATTTCACCACCAATGGTGAATGTTACCGCAGATTATCCAGGATCTAACGGTGAATTAATGATCAAAGCGGTTGTAATTCCTTTAGAAAGAGCCTTAAATGGAGTTCCTGGAATGAAATATATGGCTTCTGATGCTGGAAATGATGGTGAGGCTACTATAAAAGTTGTCTTTAACTTAGGAACAGATCCTAATCAGGCAGCGATCAACGTTCAAAACCGTGTAGCTTCGGTTACTAATAAATTACCTCCGTTAGTAATTAGAGAGGGGATTAAAATTACCCGAGAAGTGCCGAGTATGTTGATGTACGTGAATCTTTACAGTACAGACAAAAATACCGACATGAAGTTCTTGTATAACTATGCTGATATCAACGTACTTTCTGAATTGAAAAGGGTAAATGGTATTGGTTCTGGAGATATCTTAGGAACACGTGAATATGCAATGCGTATTTGGTTGAAACCTGATCGTATGTTGGCTTATAAAATTTCTGCCGATGAAGTAATGGATGCATTATCAAGTCAGAGTTTAGAAGCTTCACCGGGTAAAACAGGAGAAAGTTCTGGTAAACGTTCTCAAGCATTTGAATATGTATTAAAATATTCAGGACGTTTTACAACAAAAGAACAATATGAGAATATTATAGTAAAATCAAACGCTAACGGGGAACTTTTACGTTTGAAAGATGTTGCCAAAGTTGAATTTGGTAGTTCGATGTATGATATTTATTCTAATTTGAATGGAAGACCATCTGCAGCTATTGTATTGAAACAATCGTTTGGTAGTAATGCCAATCAGGTTATTGAAGAAGTAAAAGCTAAATTGGAAAAAATCAAACAAAGATTTCCAAAAGGAATGGATTATGAAATTTCATATGACGTTTCTAAATTCCTTGATGCTTCTATCGAAAAAGTAATTCATACACTTGTTGAAGCTTTTATTCTAGTAGGTTTAGTAGTATTCCTTTTCTTAGGAGACTGGCGTTCTACAATTATTCCAGCAATTGCGGTACCTGTATCATTGGTTGGAACATTTGTGTTCATGACATTCTTTGATATTTCATTGAACTTAATTACATTATTTGCTTTAGTTTTAGCGATTGGAGTCGTCGTCGATGATGCCATTGTAGTAATCGAAGCCGTTCACGCCAAGATGGAAGAAGATCATCTTTCTCCACTTAAAGCGACCAAAAAAGCGATGCATGAAATTGCAGGAGCTATTATTGCGATTACATTCTTAATGGCCGCGGTATTTATTCCAGTTGCCTTTATGTCTGGTCCAGTTGGGGTATTTTACAGACAGTTCTCTGTAACTATGGCAACTGCTATTATCCTTTCTGGTATTGTGGCTTTGACTTTAACACCAGCACTTTGTGCGATGATGTTAAAAAACAATCATGGTAAACCTAAAAAGAAAACACCTATAAATGTATTTATAGATGGATTTAATAATAAGTTTGATTTAGCGCAAGGTAAATACCAAAATTTATTGGCTAAAATTGTAAACAGAAGAGCTGTTACTATTATTGCGCTTCTTGGATTTTGTGCTGGTACATGGTTTATTAGTAGTACTGTTCCTTCTGGATTTATCCCGAATGAGGATCAGGGTATGTTTTACGCCGTTATTCAAACACCACCAGGTTCATCATTAGAAAGAACAAATAATATTGCAGAAAAACTGCAAAAAATTGCTGAAAAAATAGACGGAGTAAAATCAGTTTCTTCATTAGCAGGTTATGAAATTCTGTCTGAAGGTACAGGATCAAACTCAGGAACTTGTTTGGTTAACCTTAAAGACTGGAGTGATAGAAAACACTCTGTTCTTGAGATTATGGCTGAAATGGAAGAAAAGTCTAAAGATATTGCAGGTGCAAATATCGAATTTTTTCAACCGCCTGCTGTACCAGGATATGGTGCTGCTGGAGGATTTGAGCTTCGTTTATTAGATAAAACAGGTTCTGGGAATTACAAAAAAATGGAGCAGGTAAATAATGATTTTGTTAAGGAGTTAAATACTCATCCAGAATTATCTAACGTGTTCAGTTTTTACAGTTCTAGTTTCCCTCAATACATGATGAAAGTAGACAATGATTTGGCACAGCAAAAAGGAGTGTCTATCGAAAATGCGATGAATACTTTGTCAACTCTTGTGGGTAGTAACTACGAAATCAGTTTTATTAAATACGGAATTAACTATAAAGTAATCGTTCAGGCTTCTCCAGAGTATCGTGCTCAGCCAGATGATATTTTAAAGTTGTATGTAAAAAACAATCGTGATGAAATGGTTCCTTTTTCTGCTTTCATGAAATTAGAAAAAGTATACGGACTTTCTGAGATCACAAGACATAATATGTACACTTCTACACAAATTAGTGGATCTGCAGCACCGGGCTATAGCTCTGGTACGGCGATTAAAGTAATTCAGGAAGTTGCAGCTAAAAAATTACCTAGAGGTTATGATATTGACTGGGCAGGTATTTCTGCCGATGAGGTTGCTCAAGGTAATCAAGCAATTTGGGTATTCTTAATCTGTTTAGGATTCGTTTACTTAGTTTTAGCAGCACAATACGAAAGTTTTATTCTGCCATTATCAGTAATTCTTTCTTTACCAGCGGGTATCTTTGGAGCTTTCCTTTTATTGAAAATCGCAGGATTAGAGAATAACATTTATGCTCAGGTTGCAATGGTAATGCTTATCGGATTACTTGGTAAAAATGCCGTACTTATTGTAGAGTTTGCAATACAAAGACATGCAGCAGGAAGATCAGTTTTTGAAGCCGCTATGGAAGGTTCAAAAGCACGTTTCCGTCCTATCTTAATGACTTCATTTGCTTTTATCGCTGGTTTATTACCTCTAGCTTTTGCTACAGGTCCAGGTAAAATTGGTAATAGAACTATTGGTACAGCTGCAGCAGGTGGTATGCTTTTAGGAACCATTTGCGGGGTATTTGTTATTCCGGGATTGTATTACATTTTTGCAAAAATCTCTGAGAAATACAAATTGGTGAAAAATGAGGAAGAGAATCCATTAACAGAAGAAATTGACGATAACCATGTATAAATTCAAAGCATATCAATATAGTATTGCATTAGGACTTAGTCTTGCTGTAGTGGGCTGTAAAGCCCCTGCAGCGGAGACTACCGTTGCAAGTACACCAGTTCCAGAATCATTTGGAGCTGCTAAAACTCAGGATACAATAAATACTTCGGGTATAAAGTGGAGAGAGTTTTTTAAAGATCAAAACTTAGTTGACTTGATCGATGTGGCCTTAAAAAATAATCAGGAGTTGAATATTACTTTGCAGGAAATTGAAATTGCAAAGAACGATATTCGAGTTAGAAAAGGAGCTTTATTGCCACAAGTTGGTGTTCGCGCAGGTGCTGGAGTAGAAAAAGTAGGACGTTATACAAGTCAAGGTGCTGGTGATGCTACTACAGAAATTAAACCAGGTGTAGAAACGCCAGATCCTCTTGGAGATTTTACAATTGCTGCTTATGCAAATTGGGAAGTTGATATCTGGAAAAAATTACGCAACTCTAAAAAAGCAGCTGTAAACAGATATTTAGCAACTGTAGAAGGTAAGAACTTTGTAATAACAAATCTTATTGCAGAAGTAGCAGATTCTTATTACGAATTAATGGCTTTAGACAGCCAGCTTGCTATTGTAAGACAAACTATCGAATTGCAGACAAATGCATTAGAAATTGTAAAAGTTCAGAAAGAAGCAGCAAGAGCAACAGAACTTGGAGTTCAGAAGTTTCAAGCTGAAGTTATGGATTCAAAAAGTAAAGAGTTTGAAATCTTACAGCAGATAAAAGAAAGCGAGAATAAAATCAACTTTTTGTTAGGTAGATATCCACAAGATGTTAAGAGAACAAATAGTAATTTCTTAGCTTTATTACCAGCTGCAGTTAATTCTGGAATTCCATCTCAATTGTTGATGAATCGTCCAGATGTGAAACAAGCAGAATTAGAATTGGTAGCAGCAAAATTAGATGTAAAAGTAGCTCGTTCTGAGTTTTATCCTTCATTGGATATATCTGCAGCATTTGGAGTACAAGCATTCAAGCCATCTTATTTGTTTACATTCCCAGAGTCTATCTTGTATTCTTTGGCAGGAGATCTTGCAGCGCCTTTAATTAATAGAAATGCAATTAAAGCAGAGTTTTCTAGCGCAAATGCAAGACAGCTTCAAGCTTTATATAATTATGATCGTACTATTCTAAATGCTTATTTAGAAGTTTCCAACCAACTTTCTAAAATTGAAAATTTACAAAAAAGTTACGATTTAAAATCACAACAAGTTGATGCATTAAGTACGTCTATAGATGTTTCTAATGACTTATTTAAATCAGCTAGAATTGATTATTTCGAAGTTTTGATGACACAGCGTGATGCTTTAGAGGCAAAATTAGAATTAATTGATACTAAAAAAGAACAGTTAAATGCGGCTGTTTATGTTTACAGAGATTTAGGCGGCGGTTGGAAATAAAGTTTTGCCTGTTAATTTGTAGATAAAAGCCTTTCGGAAGTAATTCTGAAAGGCTTTTGAATTTTAGTTAATCTTCCCATCCGCAAAGCGTTAAACCGCTGTTTTTAGCTTTCGAAATGGTTGTTTGTACAATTTCCTGCTTGCAAGAAGATAAGCCTCGACAGGTATCTTTAAAATGATATTTTTTTGCGCCGCTTAAACCGCAGATGTAAACAGATGTTTCTGCAGGCATAAAAGACGTCAAGAAAACAAATAGTAAAATGGCAGTATATTTCATTTGAAGTTTTTCTTTTAATTAACTACGGTTATTTAACTACTAATTGAAACTCATTTCCCTTTTTGTCAACAGCTTTTAGTTTACCGTAGGCAACCCATTCCGTTTTTATTTCGATATCTCCAATCGTATCAAACATCAATATTCCGGCGCCGTATTTTCCTTTAGTATTAATGTTTCCAAAAACAGAATCACCAATAGTATTAATTCCTTTTACGTCATAATTATACTCATATTGACCAGAATTTCCTGTCCGATATTCATATTTACGTTTCGTGTCAATATGATAGGTTTTGGCCTCTTCCGGCGTAATAGTTTTACGATCATCAGATGCAATTACCTCTTTGTAAAAAGAATTTACTTTAAGCTGTGGTACTTCTTTTTTACAGCCAATTGTTCCTAAAAGTAATAGGAGGAATGGTATTTTATATTTTGAAAACATTCTTGGGGTAGTTTTTTTCTATAAATGAGTTTTAAAATTGATTTTAACGGTGTTTAAATCTAATTAGAAATGAGTTTTTTATAATGAGTAATTATACCTGAATTTGAGTCTCGTAAATTTCAACAGTTTCTAACAATTCTTTTTCAAATTGATAAATATCATCAATAGAAGAAATAGCAGTTTTAGATTCTGTTTTATTATCGTTAAAAAGGCTGATGTATTTTTTTCCTCCGTTAAGATGCAATCGGCAAAGAGGCTTACGATTGTTATCATCTAATAAAATACCAAAATAAGATTGTGTATCACGGTGAACAATTCTGCTGGTAGGAAGTTTTCGTCTTAAAATTGCAACAACTATGCGGTAAGCTTCTAATTCTTCCTCAGTTGTATTAACTTTGTTATCTTCTTCAACAGTTGTAACTTCTTCGTCTTGCTGTTTGATTGTTTCTTTAGTTAATGCTGCATTTAAACGATCATTAATTTTCTCGTTAATGTATTGGCTTAATGATTTTTGAACTAAATCTTTAAACTCGTCCATTACTTTTTCAGTAAGTCTTCCAGCATAAACTTTATTGGCAAAAAGCTTAGTAAAATCATTTGACGGATTTTCTAATTCTGCATTGATCTGCTTTTTGATTTCTTTGATATATTTTAAAGAACTAGCATTATTTACAATATTATCAACGTTGAAATTGGTCTTATGAAACTTTGCAATTTCATTGATAGTATTTTCTTTAAGATTGGTGATGTCAAATTCTAAAAATGGTTTTTCGTCCATTTTATTTTGATCATCTAAGTCGGTAAAAAACTGATAGGTAATGCCATTCGTTAAAAGCGCAAATCGAGTTTTAGTTACATGGAAATATCGGAAAAGCTGAGAATTGTGTATAGTTAGTTTTTCTTTCCAGCTTTTACATTCAACTATAATAATGGGCTCTCCATTTTGGAAGATGGCATAATCTACTTTTTCTCCCTTTTTTAAACCTAAATCTGCCGTAAATTCAGGAACAACTTCTAGAGGATTAAAAGCATCATATCCTAAAACATGAATAAAGGGTAACACAAAAGCATGTTTGGTAGACTCTTCGGTCTCTATTTTGCTTTTTAGCTGATTGATTTTATCAGCCAATGACTTGAGTTGAATATTGATTTCCATTGGTTTTAATTTAAATTAATTATTCAAATGTAAAACCAACCGAAATCAGTGTTTTATGGAAATCCGTAATCGGAGAAAAGAGATTTTAAATAATCCCCATATCTTTACTTATAGCGATTAATTGGATGGTAGTATTTGCTTTAAAAAAATCTTTGAGTTTTGCGATTCTTTTTTCAATAGTACTTTTACTATTGGGTTTTATCCCAGAAGTTTTAAAAGTTTCTGTAATATTATCTTGCGGAGTTCCGTGTGACAGATGTTTTAAGATTTCAATATCTAAATCATCTATTTCGTAGTTATTTCTTTCTTGAATAATAGCTGCGATTTCCGATGAAATATAGGTTTCTGGTGAATTTGAAGTAATTGTTATTACTTTTTTTAACTCATCGATGCTGTTTCTGCCTTTAAGCACAAAACTATTTATTCCAGACTTATCAAAAAGAGATTTAATTCTATAGCTTTTATCTTCTACAGAATATCCTATAATTACAATATTAGGTTGTAATTCACGTACTTTTTGTATCAATTCATCGCCGTCAGCAATCGTTACTTCACGATGATCTGCTTTAAAAGACAAATCACTAATTAATAAATCGTAAGGTTCATCGTCCTGAATTGCTTTTCGTATTTTTAAATAAGCATCATCACAATATTTTGCATGTTGAAAATTTGTAATCCCTAAATCTTTTAAGGCTTTTTCGACACCTATATTAATACTGTCAAAATCTTCGGCTATTATTACTTTCTTAAACATTATAAGTTTATTTAGGCATGGATATTTTTACTTTAAAACCTTTATCCGGTTCCGTGTCAAAAGTAATAGTTCCTTTGGTAGCAATAATACGGTTTTCCATATTTTGTAAACCATTTTTTATAATTTCCTCTTTCTTACATCCTTTTCCGTTGTCAGAATAGTTTATTAAGAGTAATTTTTGGTCATGTTCAAATTTCACTACAACAAGATTAGCCTCGCTGTGTTTCTTCATATTTACCATTAATTCCTGCAAAATTCGACTGATGGCAATTTTTTTTACATCATCAATTGTTTCCCAGTTTATTTTTTCAAGATTATTGACAATAATATTTCGGCTGTTGCTATTATAAGTCGAAAGCATTTCTTTTATATTTCTAGAAAAGCCTGCGCCAGTATCAATATCATTGTTTTCTCTCGAAATTCCTCTTACACGAATATAAATATCATCTAATTTCTGCAGTAAATTTTCTTTAGTCTGCTCTTTAGACAAAGGCTGTGTTTCGGCAAAAGTTATCGCATGAAAAACATCATTGGCTAACTCATCGTGTATTTTTTTTGCAATGCGAGTTTCAGTATCATACGAAGTTTTAATTTTTATAGTCCTATTTTTATTTCGAAAATAACGAACCAATATCGCTATTAAAACAATCAAAAAAACTAAAACTATAGCAAATACAATTCTTAAATATTTCGCTTTTTGCAGTGATAATAAATCTTCTGCTTTTTCTAAGCGAAGTTTCTGGTTTTCATCCTTCTCTTTTTTAGAATCGTATTTAATTTTAGCAAACTTATTTTTAAAGTTATTTCTAACCTTAATTATACTATCATTTAGTGAAAAATACTTTTGAACATATTTGGTGTTTTTAGCGCTGTGGTCATTAGAAATTAAAAATTGCAAACCTTCTAGTCGTTCATCAACACTATTCAATTTTGTAGCAGTATTATAAGCTGCTAAAGCATGTTGATTTGATTTATTGATATCTATTTTAGCATAATATTCAGCCAAGTGTATATAACTCTCTATACTTCCATAGGTATCATCAATTTGTTTTTTCATCTCAAGACTTTTGGTCATTAAAAAAAAACCTTTTTGAGTCATTCCTTTTTTAAAATAAGCATAACCCAAGTTGTCTTGAATTCTGGCTTTACTTTCTTGGGCTTTATCGCCTAATATTTTTTTGCTTAAAATAGATTCTAAAACAGAAATTGCTTTATCATATTTTTTTTGCTGAATGTATACAACTGCGATATTGCTTAAAGGAAATAGTTTATCTATAGGATCTTTATAATCTTTAATGGCCTCTTTGTAGTAAAAAACCGCATCATTATAAACTGAAAGTTCTTTTTCTGCAATACCAAATAAGTTATTTATAGAAGCAGTATAAACACTCTTTTTTTTAACATAAGTTAATGCATCAGTCAATGTCTCCTTACTTCCATAATAATCTCCATTTACTTGCTGAATAGTGGACATTTGAATAAGAATATATCCAATATTAGCACTGTCTTTTAAAGTCTCAAATAGTATTTTGGATTTATTGAAGTCGTAAAAAGCGATATTAAAGTTTCCCTTCGCATAGTTTGAAATTCCTTCATTTCGTAAACTAAGTGCTTCTTTGCTAATAGGTTTTGTATCAATACTAATAGTTTTTTTTTCTTTACAGGAAAGAAGAAGAAGAAAGATAAGAAAACAAAAAAAAGGGGACCGTAACATAAAAATTTACTTTCCCCGAAATTAGTAATTAATTTTATACTAAAAATATATTTATTCATCAGTTGGCGGTGGCGGCGGTGGCGGGTAAGAGTCACCAGGACCATCATCTGCATAAGAAGGAGCCAAAGGCTTAATATTCTTTTTTATTTCTGTTTTTGTTTCCGTTTCGTATTCATCAGCTGTACAAGAAAACAGAGTGCTTAGTAACGCAAAAGCGCCTAAAAGTATAATTTTTTTCATTTTATTTATTGTTAGAAATTAGACATGAGTATTGCTTTCCGGAACTTTTCCAGATTCTTTTTTGAAAGCATTACCAAATGATTTTGGGAAGTGAAGTGTGTTGGACTGTAAGACTTTATTTATACCTCCCGAATGAACTCGTTCTTACGGTTTTCCACACTTTTAATTGAACTAGTTTTGTATTTTTGTTTTTGATCTGCAGATAAAAACGTGAACTAATTTCTTTGGCAAAGTAATTGTATTTAAGAGTGATTGTTGACAAGGGATTCCCAGAATTCCCGCGTTTTCCTAAGATTCCCAAGAAATCCTAAAAATACCATGTGCCCATGTATAACAATACTTTAGAAGAATATAAAAAGGCAATTAAAGCTAAATATGAAATAGAAAAAGAAGGACAATATTTTGATTATTTAAATTGCCCTTCACGCGGAAAACTCCGCGATTTGTGTTGGACTATTTTTGAAAATAATGCAGCTCAAGAAGATTTAAATGTTTTTAAAAATTTATTGTGTTTAGATTTTGATCATACTAAAAAGAATAAGTTTAAAGAACAGAAAGATAAGTTTAGACCCATTGAAACCTTTTTTAAAGGAGAAACAGATCCATCAAATATTGATGCTATAAATCTTGCCGCAATTATGGTTGATTTTCAACCGCGGCCTTTTAAAAAGTTTAATGAAAAATGCAGAATTGCAGAGCAAAAGCAAACGGAAGGATTTAATAAAATTAAACCATTTGTAGAAGTAGAGAAAGAAGTCATAGATGTAGAAAATTTAGTTGAAAGTGAAAATGAAGAGACAAAAGAGATTCCTAAAAAAGGAAATCTTTTTCTAGATTTTAAAGATATGATTACTAAAAAAATGTACCCAACAAAAATTATTGCGATAACGGTTGGAACTGTCGCTTTGGTGTCTTCTGCCTGTTTGTATTTTGTACAGAAAAAAGAATAAGCATAGAAGTATTGTCTAAAAGAAATGCTAGTGCATTTGAAAAAATAAAATGCATTAAGAGGTAAGGAAAAGATTGTTTTAAGGAATAATTTGAAGATTGAAAAGTTTGTCTTTTTTGCATATAGTGGTAGTTGGTTACACTATAAAGATAAGTAAAAAACACCAATAATCCTAATAAAAACAAGGGTTTAGGTGTTTTTTTATTGCTTTTTTTTGATTTAATTAAAGAAATCTTTCGGCAATTTCATCACTGTCAATTATCAATTTTGAGGGCAGTAAAATTTGCTTTTTCTTACTTATTGGGTTTTCAAAAATTTCGAAGTTTCCTCGACAATTTTTATATCGAAAAATGAAAGCTTTTATTCCTTTTATAAAGCCTTCATTTTTCGTAATCTGATAAACATAATTGGAACAAGATGTTTTAAAAATGCATCTTTTCCTTTTAGATTGAGGAATAAAGTTCCAATACGTTTGAATAATCAGTAGAATTAAATATTTCATTTTATTTTCTAAAAACAACCATTTGTCTAGTGGTTGTATAGCCAGCTTTTGCGCCAAGACCAAAGCATCCATTATCAGGGTGAACAAAAGTTGATACACCTTCAAGGCGAATATATTCCCAGCCTTGATTATTATAGTCTTTAATCAAACTTTCCAGCTGTTCTGCTACATGATTAGAGTTCCCCTTTTTAGGATCTATTGAAGCTACGAATGGTACTACTTTATATTCCATTATTTTCTTTTTTTGTAATGATTGTTTGTACTTGAGTTTTTATATTTCCCTCCTTTGTGAGAACTTCCTTTCCCACTTTTATAATGACCTCTTTGGGCATTAATACTTCCTCCTAATACAAGGAAAAATAAGCTAAACAAAACGACTAATTTTTTCATATTTTTTAAGTTTATAATTTAATTATTCAAATTTAAAACCAATAAAAATCAGTAGTTTATGGAAATCCATAATTCATAAAAACTTTTTTGCAGAAAAAAGAGGACTATAAAAATCCTCTTCATGAAACGTAATTACAGTTTCTTTACTAGTATAAAATCCTTTATGATTTTCTCCATGTTTGAAGGCAGATCAGCATTTTTAATTTCAAAATGTTTTATTTTCATTTCTGTAAACCATTTTGTCCAATATGCTTTTATTACTTTTTCTTCATATGGATTATTTCGACTAGGATTAATTCCTAAAACCAAAACTTCTAAGTTTGATAAATCATCTCCAGTTTTAATAAAACCAAAATCTTGTTTCTGCATTTTTTTCTCCCAATCTTTAGTATTTAAACCATTTTTCCGAATTAATTCTGGAGTAATATAAGTCGTTCGGTTTTCTTCTTTTATTACAGTATTTTCATAATACATGTAACCATCTGTTAGTATAACAAGTATATTTCGGTCACCGTTTTCAATACATTGATCGTTTACTTTATTGTCAAAGAAACTCCAGATATCAGAACCTATAAAATTGTTATCTTTTATGGCAGATTCGTATATTTTGGCTGTTTGTGAAGCATAATTTGCATTGATAGAATTCAATAAATTTTTTGAAGCATTATTTTTATCAATAGTAATTTTTAACTTTTGAGAGATCGAATTAATATTAGAATCTTTAGGTTCTGGATTAAAAAATAATTGCATTTTATCATTAATCTGTCTGATTCTTTTTGACTTTAAATGTTGTGTAAAAGCTTCTGAAACAGATTTTATATAGCCCAAATCTCTCCGATAATATTCCATTGTTGGATTTGGATTTTTGTCAAGGCTAATTCTGTCTGATAAATCTAAAAGGATACTAATATTATAGTTTTCTGCTGGAGGACTTTTAATAGAAACTTCCTTTTTATCATTATCTGCTTCCTGTTTACAAGAGAATGTAGAAATAAGCAATAATGATATTGCAAATGTTTTTAGAATATTTTTCATAGTATTAGTTTTTAGAATAAACCAGATGTTGAAAATCTGGATCAACCAAGTTTAATCTGCTCAAATGTTCTTCAGAATGAAGTTCGCAGTTTTCTAATAGTTCTGTTTTTTCTTTATTTGCTAAAGCAATTTCGGTGTTAATTGCCTGAAACCAGCCTTCTTTGTATTGATGATGATAATGAAGATATTCTTTTACAGGAAATACAAACCCGTCAATTTTAGATTGAAGCTCAGAGATTTTACCTGTTATGGTAACAATTTGCTCCTTAAAGGCATTAATCTTATTGTTGTATTCTGTTTTTAGTTTTTCTAAATCAATAAGATTCTCTTTTTTGCCTCTTATAAAAGCTCTAATTTTATCGATGTTTTCAAATTCTTTCATTACAAAATCAAAAACAAGTCCCCAAATTACATAAACTACAAACCCAGCAAATATAATCATCCAAAATTCAGCCTCGCCCAAAGCAATATTTAAGTTATAAGGAGCTGAATCTGTTGTTTTATTAAACTCGTAAATCTTTTTCTCTATTTGATAAGCCAATAAAGCATCAAATAAAAAGGTGGTAAGAAACAAGACAATCATTCTAAGGACATTTTTTAAACCTTTTTCTTTTTGAACCATATGAATTGCATAACCCAATCCCATAAAAACAAACGGAATGGTTACAACCAAAACTCCTTCTAACCAGCTTGCTTTAAAAGAATTTGTGAAGGCATCGGCATCAAAAATGGCAGCAGTTAAACTGTCATTAGAAAATTCTTTGAAAAAGGCAGAATAAGAAGCCGAGATATAAAATACTAATACATATAGTGTAATTGGCAGCAGTAAAAACAAACCAATGTAAAATTGTGCTTTTAAACCTTTGCCATCTTCAATTCCATATTTATCAGGATTGCGTTTTACCTCTATAATTTCATTTTTAATTAAGTCTACAGACTCATTAATATCCTGTTCTTTCTTTTCGTAAATACCAATCGCCGCTTCACATTTTTTAAGCTCCGTTCTATTTTTTTCCTGTTCTTCGCGATAAGGCTGTTTTAGTTTGTCCTGCTCTAATTTTTGTTTTCGGCATTGATCTTCAAAACTCATATATAAATTTTGTAAACAAGCCTTTAGTACAATTGGTCTTCCTGTTGCTTTTACAGATGCGGCAAAACCACTCTGATAATACGTTATTCTTATTTGTTCTCTATCTTCTTCATTCTCGTCAAAAGAATTGAATGCAGTATCTTCTGCTTTTTTTAAACTGAATATTTGTGTGAGTGATTTCATAATTTAAGAGTTTAATTGACTAATAATTTCTTCTTTTTGAATGTTTTTCTTTACACAATCAATAAGATAACTAGATAAATCATTGATATTTTCGTCTAAGAAATCAAACTTCCTGCAATACTTTTTAAGCATGTTTAATTCATCGTCAGTAATTTTTCCATCAGCCCAAATGATACGTGTAAAATCGTACAAATATTCTATCCTCGTGTTTAGTTCTTCCGGAATAATTAGTTCTGAGTTAATTGGGTTTAGAAAAAGCTTATCCAATTCTTCTCTAGGAATGCCGCGTTCATCGGCAAAATGATATAGCATTTGAAGTTCTAACACATCAAATTTATCATCGCATAATGCCATTTGATATAATCTCAAAAAATGGCTTTTTAGTTCTAGTGTTATCATGTTTTTTGGTTTGGTTATTTTAAAGATTCACATACTTTTCCATCTCCGTCTGCATCTAAGTTTTTATAACAGCTTTTATTACTGTTGTAAGCTGCTTGTGCCTGTGCTTGAGTTGCAAAATCACCACAGGTTTTTGTTGGACAATTTGAACTTGAACTTGAGCCAGTATTTAAACCTGAAGATTCACTTAGTGAGTCCGATGATTCTGAACAAGAGATTGCAATTGTTACTAATGTTAGAAGTGAAAAGAGAATTACTGTAATTTTTTTATGTTTCATTGTTGCTATTATTTTAGATGATAAATTATAAAAGAAAGAAGCCCGATAAAGGCAAAAATCAGCATGCAGCCACTACTTTGATATCTTACTCCAGAAATTCCAGTTTTTGTAGAATACCCTTTGTTGCTAAAAGTTCCCATTTTAGTTCTTAAACTTGGAGAAATACCAGATTTACTTACGTTTAAGCCAAATCCTCCTCCAAGTTTTATCCTTTTTTGAAATCGAAAGCCCATGATAAATTAGCTGGTGTGGCAATCTGGGCAGCAAGTTTTACAGCCATTAGACTTTGAGTAAGTTTTCTTTGCTTCTGCAACTGCGGGTTTACAGCTTGAAAATTCACCTAAATATTTTCTATTTACTGAAGATGGTAAATAGATGCAATCTGATGTGTGAACTTCGTGATCACCATTTAATTGCGCATTCTGATTTACATAATAATTTTTCATGATTTTTAATTTTGGTTGGTACTTGAAAATTTAATTATTCAAATGTAAACCCGATAAAAACCAGTATTTTACGGAAATCCATAATTCCTACTAACTATGTTTTAGGCATAAAAAAAGCTCCAGAAGGAGCTTTAAAATGTGAAATAACGTTATATAAGATTTTAGATAATCCCCATATCTTTAGTTATAGAAACTAAATGAACAGTATTGTTTGCCTTAAAAAAATCTTTAAGTCTCGAAAGTCTTTTTTCCATAGCGCTTTTGCTGTTGGGTTTGATATCTGTACTTTTAAAAATTTCTATAATTTCATCTTGCGAAGTTCCTGCAGCTAGATGTTTTAGAATTTTAATGTCGACATGATCAATTTCATAATTATTTTTTTCCTGTAATGCAGAAGCAACTTCTGGTGAAATAAATTTTTGATCGGAAGTTGAAATTAGATGAATCGCTTTTTTCAACTCTTCAATACTATTTAAACCCTTGAGCACAAAACCATCGATTTCGGCATTGTCAAAAAGTGATTTAATGCGATAACTTTTATCTTCTACAGAATAAACAATGATTTTAATGTTAGGCTGTAATTCACGTACTTTTTGAACGAGTTCATCTCCATTAGCAATGTTAGTTTCACGATGGTCTTTTTTAAACGAAAGATCACTAATTAATAAATCGAATGGTTCATTTTGATGAATTGCTGCGCGTATTTTTAAAAATGCGTCATCACAAAATTTTGTATGTTGAAAATTTAAAAGATTTAAATCTTTTAAGACTTGTACAATTCCCAAGTTCATAGCATCAAGGTCTTCTGCAATTATTATTTTTTGTAGCATAAAAAACTTATTTAGGCATGGATATTTTTACTTTAAAACCTCTACTAGGTTCAGTGTCAAAATTAATAGTTCCTTTTATGGCTAGAATACGGTTTTCCATATTCTGTAAACCATTTTTAATAATGTGTTTTTTTTCGTTTCCTTTCCCATTATCAGTATAGTCAATAAACAGATTATTCGAATTAATGTCAAACTTTACAACAACCAAAGAAGCGTCGCTGTGCTTTTTCATATTAACCATTAATTCCTGTAAAACTCTATGAATCGTAACTTTTTTTATATCATCAATTAAATCCCAATTAACCGTTTCGATACTATTAATAATAACATTTGTCTGGTCAGTATTATAAGTTGAAAGCATCTCCTTTAAGTTATCTGCATAATTTGCTCCCGTATCAATATCATTATTCTCTCTCGAAATGCCGCGTACACGGGTGTAGATATGATCTAGTTTTTTTAATAATGTTTCTTTACTCTGAGTAGTTGCTATTGGCTGTGTTTGAGTAAAAGTTATGGCATTAAAAACATCATTGGCTAATTCGTCATGAATATCTTTGGCAATTCTGGTTTCGGTATCGTAAGCCGTTTTTATTTTTACAATTCGAGTTTTGTTTTGATGGTCTTTTTTTAGATAAATTATAGTAAGTAAAAGAATGATAAATCCAGAGAAAAGTACAATTCTTTGAATTTTAGATTTTTGAAGCGTTACTAAATCCTCTGCTTTTTCTAAACGAAGTTTCTGGTTTTCATCCTTCTCTTTTTTAGAATCGTATTTAATTTTGGCAAACTTATTTTTAAAGTTATTCCTAATATTGATTATGCTATCGTTTAGCGTAATATATTTTTGTGCATAATGTGTGCTTTCACTGCCTGAATGATTCAAAATTAAAAATTGCAAACCTTCCAGTCGTTCATCAATACTATTTAGTTTTGTGGCAGTTTTGTAAGCATCTAAAGCATATTGATTGGATTTTTTGGACTCTATTTTGGCATAATATTCAGCTAAGTGAAGATTACTTTCAATACTACCATAAATATCATCCTCTTGGTTTCTCATTTCAAGACTTTCATTCATTAATAAAAGACCTTTTTCGTTGATTCCTTTTTTAAAATAAGCATAGCCTAAGTTATCTGTCACTCTTGCTTCGCTAAATATTTTGGATTTGCTGTCTGCTGTTTTTTTATTTAGAATGGATTCTAAAATAGTGATCGCTTTATCATATTTTTTTTGCTGAATGTAAACAACTGCAATATTGCTTAAAGGCGCCTGTTTGGTTACAGAATCAGTACAATCTTTCATTGCTTCTTTATAATAATAAACAGCATCATTATAAAGTAAAAGTTCTTTATCAGCAATACCAAAGTAGTTGTTTATAGAAACAGTGTAAATATCTCTTTTTTTGATATAAGGTAATGCTTCAGTCAGTGTTTCTTTGCTTCCGTAATAATCTCCGTTTATTTGCTGAATAGAAGCCATTTTAGTAAGGCAGAATACAATATTAGCACTGTCTTTTAAAGTTTCGTATGCAATTTTTGCCTTATTGAAGTTATAGAAAGAAACATTAAAATTTTTCTTCTCAAAGTTCTCTATTCCTTTTTCTCTAAAACTAATTGCCTCTTTTT
The DNA here is from genome assembly GCF_009711165.2 of Flavobacterium sp. MC2016-06. Taxonomy (GTDB): domain Bacteria; phylum Bacteroidota; class Bacteroidia; order Flavobacteriales; family Flavobacteriaceae; genus Flavobacterium. Next base: position 21,168 of record NZ_WMID02000033.1, read on the forward strand.
TAATAGGTTTTGTATTAACAGTAATAGTTTTCTTTTCCTTGCACGATAGAAGAAAAAGAAAAACAATAAAACAAAAAAACGGGGATCGTAGCATAAAACTTACTTTCCCCGAATTTAGTAATTATTTATATACCAAAAATTTTATTTAGTGATCTTCTGGTCCTGGAGGCGGTGGCGGTGGCGGTACCGGAGTATCACCAGGACCATCTGCATAAGATGGTGCTACAGGATTAATATTCTTTTTTACCTCATTTTTTGTTTGAGTATCATATTCGTCGGCGGTGCATGAAAATAATGTTGTACATAATAGTGTTAACGCACCCAAAAAGATTAGCTTTTTCATTTTTATTAATGTTAAAAGTTAGGATGGGTATTGCTGTCCGGAACTTTTCCAGATCTTATCAATAGCCAAATGATTTTGGGAAGTGAAGTGCGTAGAACTATAAAATTTTATTTATACTTCCCGGATAAAGTCCGTTTTACGGTTTTCCGCACTTTTAATAGAACTAGTTTTGTACTTTTGATTTTAGACCTGCAGATCAAAGTATTACTTGATTCTGAGGCAAAGGAACAACGATTATGAGCCTGCATTGATACGGAATTCCGAGAGTTCCGAATTTTACTGAAACCCTTAAAGAATCCGATAAAAAAATCCTAAAACCCTTAAAAATCCGATTGTCTATGCAAAACATTACTCAAGAAAAAATTGAAAATGATTATAAAGAAGCTATTAGAAATAAGTATGTTAGTCAAAAAGAGTCGGATGAATATTCTTATTATTTAGATAATCCATCACAAGCACTTCTAAGAGATTTATGTAGGGAAATTTTAAAGTCAAATCCAAGAACTGACGATTTAAATGTGTACAGAATTTTTTTTAAAGATGACTTTGATCCAAATGATGAAAATACTTCTGCTCCATATACTGATAAATTTAGAAAAATTGGAGATTTATACAGAGAAGGAAAAAAGTCGACAAAAATCAATACTTTAGATTTAGCTGCAATTTTGGTTGATTTTCAGCCAAGACCTTTTAAAAAATTTAAAGAAAAAGGATTTATTGAAATAGATAAAATAGAAGGTCCTGCTGGACCAACAAGAAATCCTTATCGACCAGAAATATTTTTTGCGAAAATTGATGATAAGCAAGAAGGGGAAAATATTATTGAAATTAAAGAAGTATATTTTAAAGAAGATAAAAATCTAACAAAAGATGAAAGTTTAATAGAGGAAGATATTTTAGATGAAGAAGAAGATTTATGGGAAGAAGAAATTTTGAATGGGGTTGAAATTCCAAATGGAGAAGAAAATTCAATGATGGAAGAAAGCCCAAAAGAAGATGTAAGTTCAGTAGAAGTCGTTCAATCTGTTGGATTTTTTGGAGAAGTTAAAAAAAGAAGTTTTATTGAAAGAATACTAGAAAATTCAAAACGAACTATAATAGCGACAGCAATTATTTTTAGTTTAATAGCTATAGGTACATTAGGAACAGTAATCTATTTTGAATTTTTAAAAAAAGGGTGTATACAATGGTCTGGCGATCATTACGATGAGGTAAGTTGTGAATTGGAAGTGCAAGGAGCAGGAACATTTAATTCTCCTGAAACTTATGATGAAAGGATTATAAACCTTAGAAGGATTCAGGTTTGTGACACAACAACATTTTTTATAAACAATAAAGCAGTTGTGTGGTATGCAAAAGTAGGGGACAATGCAGAATTTTTTAACACGCACGGAATGCATCCAGAAAATGGAAAGGCATTAAGACCTGTAACTCATTATATTATTAATAAGTACGTTAAAAATCATTGTAAATAATCTTAAGATAAAAAACCGCTAAACCACAATCCAGATTGTTTAATGGTTCTTTGCTGTGTTTCAAAATCAACATAAACCAATCCAAATCGGGCATTGTAGCCTTCGGCCCATTCAAAATTGTCGGTAAGACTCCAGACAAAATAGCCGTCTACTTTGTAGCCTTCTTTTTTGAGTTTGAGAATTTGCTCTAAATGGTCTTGAATATAATGTACACGTTTAATATCATATACTTTTCCGTTGGTAAGTGTGTCTGGAAAAGCGGCACCGTTTTCGGTTATGATAATTTTTTTAATGTTATAGTCATTAAATTTTTTGAGTACATGGTAAAGAGCAGGAGGGTAGACTTCCCAGCCCATTTCGGTAGAAATAACATTTCTTTTTTCGGCACTGATTAATTCGGCACCTATATACGGAATCAAAACAGAAGATTTCACAACCTCTCGTGTGTAACATTGCAGGCCTATAAAATCAAAATCGAAAGCCAGATTACTTAAATCGTCTTCTAAAATATAATTGTTTAGTTTTTTAAGAACCGGAAGATCATTTTGCGGATAACCAAGACCAAGAATAGGTTCTATAAAAGTTCTATTAAGAAGCGTATCAACACGTTTTGCAGCTTGTATATCGGCAGGTTTTTCTGTAGCAGGCTCAATATGAGTGCAGGAAAAAGTAGTACCAATATTAGCATTAGAAACTAAATTACGTATTATTTTTGCGCCCGCAGCAGTAGACAAAGTTACATGATGCATGGCTTTTAAATAATTGGTAATGCCTTTTTTTCCAGGAGCATGAATACCCAGAAAATAACCCGCTCCAGTAAAAACAGACGGTTCGTTTATTACCATCCAGTTTTTTACACGATCGCCAAAATGCTTCGCGCATACCTCTACATATTCAGAAAACCACGAGACACAATTTCTATTGGTCCAGCCTCCTTTTTCTTCTAGAGCATGCGGAAGATCCCAATGGTAAATAGTTACCCAAGGTTCTATATTCGATTCTAGTAAATAATCAATGATTTTGTTGTAATAATCTATGCCTGCTTGATTAACAGGATGAGTTCCTGTAGGCATAATTCGAGCCCAGCTGATAGAAAATCTAAAATTCGGAATGTTTAATTCCTTTATTAAATTAATATCACTTTCGTACGAATTGTAAAAATCGCAAGCGGTAATGGCATGATGCCCATTTTTAATTTTACCTTTTTTGGAAGTGAAAATGTCCCAGATAGAACTTCCTTTTCCGTCGGCATCAGGTGCGCCTTCAATTTGAAAAGCGGCGGTAGAAACACCCCACAAGAAATCTTCACCAAATTGGTCTTTATGCAAAAATGAGGTCTCAGCTTTATTCATTCAAAAATACTTTCCTTTTATGCGCTATTAGTGTAAAAAAGAAGATTGCATAGCTCTTAAAAAAAGCCATTCTTTAAATGATACTAGAAATTTTAGATTGAAGAATTTCATAACGATTAGTTTTATTCAAATTAATAAAACAACTTTAAATTAATGGTAATGTAAAGGTTATGAAATGGTTAATTGTTTTTTGGAAGCTAGATTAAACAAGGTTTTTCTGAATTGCTGATAAAATAAATTGATGAGATTTATGTAAATCAAAAATAAAATTATAAAACATTACTTACATTCTTCCTTACTAATTTAGCCAATATCATTATTAACAATTATAATTTAAAACAAATCAGACATGAAAACTAAAAACATATTATTCGGACTATTATTGAGTATTGGTTTATTTGCAGGATCGTGCAGCAGTGACGACAACGAAGGGGAAACAATTATTCCACTTGCAGGAACTTACAATTTAAGTAAAACAGGTACTATTGTAAACGGAGCAGAAGTGCTTGTTGATGCACCGCAAAACGCAAGTGGCTGCAGTAGAGATTACTTAGAGCTAAAATTAAGTAATGTAGCAGTTGTAGGTGATTATGACTCAACTGTTAGTGCTTGTGCTTTAACAACGACTGAGGGGACATACGTAAGATCTCACAATGATTTAACTCTTGTGGTTAATGGTGTTACTACAACTAGCGATATTATGAATCTTACTAATAAAGAATTGAAAATAAAAGACAAAACTACTGGTATAATCACAGTTTATACGAGATAGAAAAATCTTTAATTCTTTAGAGATAAAAAATAAAAACGGAAATGACTTTTTTAAAGTTGTTTCCGTTTTTTTTATGATTTTTTATTTTGAATAACAGGGATATAAATATCAAAAGAAGCACCCTTATTTTGTTCGCCAGACGCCGTTATTATTCCGTTATGATTCTCTACAATTTTTTTTACAATAGCAAGACCAATTCCAGTTCCGTTGTATTGATCTCTTCCGTGCAGACGCTGGAAAACTTCAAAAATCTTTTTACTGTATTGCGGTTCAAAACCAATTCCGTTATCCGAAACGTTGATATGGCAATAATTTATTTCTTTAATTAAAGAGTCATTTTCTAAATCTTTGCCTTTTTTGATTTCGCTTTTAATTTTTACAATAGTAGGAATATCTGGTTTGGAAAATTTAAGTGAATTACTAACTAAATTATAAAGCAATTGCCTGAATTGAAACGGAATTATGTTTACTTGACTTGTTTCTCCAATTTCTACAACGGCTTCTTTTTGCTCTAATTCTTCTTTAAGGTCTTCTTTTACTTCGTTGATAATTTTAGAAAGGTCTATTTTCTCAAAAACTCGTTCTTGAATATTTGTTCTCGAATACGAAAGCAAATCATTAATTAAAGTTTGCATTCGCTGTGCTGCATTTTGCATTCGCTGAAATTTATCTTTTCCATTATCAGATAAATTCATAGCTTCTTTCTCCATAATTTGTGTTGCAAAAGTTTGAATTTTCCGAAGAGGTTCTTGCAAATCATGGCTTGATATATAGGCAAAAGATTGAAGCTCTTTATTCATCTGCTCTAGTTCTATGTTTTTTTGTTTAAGTTCTAATGCGTTTAATTTTAATTTATCATCTGCCTGTTTTTTTTCCGTTAAATCATGTGTAACTTTTGAAAATCCGATCACTTGATTTTTTTTATTATGAACAGCAGTGATAACAACACTTGCCCAAAAAAGCTTTCCGTTTTTTTTAACGCGCCAGCCTTCATGCAGTGTTTTGCCATTTTCTCGAGCCAATTGCAGTAAAGTCTGAGGCAGTTTGTTTTTCTGATCTTCTTCAGTGTAAAAAACAGCAAAATATTTACCTATAATTTCTTCTGCTTTATAACCTTTTATTTTTTCGGCGCCAATATTCCAGTTTTCAATTATCCCGTCGTGATTTAAATACAATATGGCATATTCCTGAACTTCTTCGACCATTAAATGGTAGCGTTCTTCGCTCTTTTTAAGCGATTCGTTAATCAATTGTAACTCTTTGGTTCTGGCCGTAACTTGTTGTTCTAATTCCTCTTGATGATTTTTTTCGATCGTAATGTCTCTAACTGTCCCGATTAATTTTTCAGGATTCTGATCATCATCATAAAAAACTTTTCCTTTTCCTTCCATCCAATGAATAGAATTATCTTTCCAGATTAATCGAGCTTCAAAACTTAAAATTCCAGTCGAGATAGCTTCTTTAAAAGCTTTGTTTCTAATGTGCATATCATCAGGATGAAGATGCTGCAATAATTCTTCATGAGTTAATTCTACATCATTAGTATAACCGCCAATAATTTGAAGATACCTTTTAGAATATTTAGGTTCTCTAGTTTTTACATTAAGTTCCCAAGTGCCAAGTTCACTTGCTTGTACAACAATATTAAGGCGTTCTTCGTTTTGCTCAATTTTTTTTCGAGCTTCCACTTTTTCACTTACCTCGGTAACCGTTACAATAATTCCTGAGATTTCGCCATCTTCTTCTTTTAAGGGATGATAAAGAAAATCAAAATAGCAAATTTCCTGTTTTCCGTATCGGTATAATGGAATTGGCAATTCATATCCGTGAAAAGGAATTCCTGTTTTTAAAACATTTCCTAATAACTCACTAACCGATTCTTTTACTTCGGGAAGAGAATCAAATAATGGCATGCCGACAAAAGTATTTTCTGATCGATCTACTAATTTAAGATAAGCTTCATTTGCCATTTCTACCACAAGCTCAGGACCGCGCAAAATGGTAATTCCAACGGGAGCCTGCTTAACAGTATTACGGAAACGTTTATTGCTTTCTTCAATTTTTTTCTTTGCTAAATTCAAGTCCGTTAAGTCAACACCAGTATTCATTACGCCATATATATTCCCCTTTACATCGTATATTGGTGTTAAGCTGTAATTGAAATAGTAAGTATGAAGTTTCCCGTCAACGGTAAGATCAAGCGGTGTGTTTTTTGTGTGAAAGGATTTTCCAGTAGTTAAAACTTCATTAATCTGTTCAAATACCAATTGATTATTGAGTTCGGGAACCACATCTTTAAATGATTTTCCGATTACATCATTTCCTTTTCCCCATATTTTAATAATAGAATCGTTGGCCAATTCTACAATCATTTCCTTACCAACATACAAAGCAATTGGAAAAGGAGCATTCTCTACGAGCTCTCTTACTTTTTGCTCGCTTTCTTCTACTTTAGATCGCGATAAAACTTGATCTGTTACTTCTGTTGCCGTTACAACAACACCCGAAATACTTCCATCTGTTTCGGTAAGAGCTTCATAAGCAAAATTAACATATGTATTTTCGTTTTTGCCATTATGCTGCAATTGAATCAAATTTTCATTAGTCGTAAATTTATTTCCAGTTGTATAAACATTACGAATTAATTTTTCCAGATCTCTATCTTTTGTTTTTGGTAATACATCAAAAATAGATTTATTGAGTGTGTTTTTTGCTTCGGTTCCCCAAAGCTGCATCATTTTATCATTTGCAATTTCTACAATATGATTTTCACCTCTTAAAATGCAGATTGCAACGGGCGCCTGCATAATGTTATTTATAAATCGAGCATTACTTTCTTTTAAGGCATCAGAAACTCTTTTCTTTTCGGTAGTTTCAATTACAGTTACCAAAACACCTCCAACTTCTCCTTTTTCTATTTTTATCGGACTGTAAGAAAAGTCAAAATAACATTCTTCATATCCATTTCTGTGAAGTGGAACCATGAAATCTGGAAGACTAACACTTTGGCCTTTCATAACATCATCAAACATAGAACTGATTATATTCCAGATTTCCGAAAAAGTTTCTGTTGTGCTAATTCCTAAAGCTTTTGGGTGTTTGGTTAAACCAAGAATAGGACGAAAAGAATCATTATACAATTGAGTAAATTCTTTTCCCCAGGCAATGTACATACCAAAAGGATTATTGAGCATAACCGAAACCATAGTACAAAGACTTTTAGGCCATTTTTCAGGATCACCTAAAGGGGTTTTACTCCAATCTTTGGAGCGAATTAATTCACCCATTTCTCCGCCATCGGCTAGAAAATAATGTTCCTTTTTTTTTCGGTTCATTCCAAAAACTTTATTTAGGGTTGAAGTACAAAATTGGCTCTAATAGGTTGTTTAAAGTTATTTTTTGAGGCTGTAATAAGTGCGTTTTCAATAACCTTTTTTAGTTTAGAAAAATCACCAGGCTTGCGAATGTAATAAGTTGCTCCTTTTTCATACATAAGGTCCACAATTTCTGTATCTAGAGAAGTAGAGAAAATGGCTACAGGAAGATTTTTTAATGTATCAATTTCTCTAATTTCTTTTAGGCATTCATGGCCGTTTTTACGAGGCATATTCAAATCAAGAAAAAGTATATTTGGCAGATTATCAGAAGAATTAATATCTAAATAATTCATAAGTTCTACACCATCATTAACAGTAACAAGATTAGTAGGAAGCGTTAATTCATCAAGAGCTTCTTTAAAAAAATCACAGTCATCTTCGTCATCATCTGCAAGTAAAAGATTGTAAATCTGCTTATTCATTTTTTAAGTAAAGTAAAAATATTAATCATCAAAATGGCATTTATTTTAATTGTGAAAATTAAAATTATATTGATAAAATTAACTCTTTTTTGCAATAATTAATATTTTTTTTACGAAGATTCTTTAATCTAATTATTTGGAACGAAAAATATGTTTTGTAAATAAATGGTTCCCAGCCTGAGCGAAGTCGAAGGGTTTTTGAATTTAAAAAGTACTCCGACTGTACTCAAACTAATAATCTGTTTTAGTTTTGCTTTAAGAAATAATTTTAGAATGCAATTTTTTTAGAATTTCAACGTTATTAAATTACTTCATGAAATTACACACAGTTTTAGCTTTCTGACTCAAACTGCCTTATTTTACTCACATTCTTTTTAAAAAACACCTCAAAAATCTGTATACATTTTGCACAAGTGTGTATTAATTATACACTCTAATTGTGTGCAAAATTATCTAAACAGCTCTACATCAATTTAAAATGATATTGGCACAGCGCTTGTAAATTGTGATACTGTCAATTCCTCTCAATAATTCATTTCAGTTTAAGTGAGCTGAAAATTGTTTTAAAGACAGGAGTTTTCTAAAAGCCTTACAATACAAATTAAAGAAGTACAAGCATGGAAAGCGAAACAATTTTATCAAAACAATTTTATTCTTCAAATAGCGATGTCGTTATTAACGAAAGTTCTTTAAATAGTTCCATTTTCAGAACAAAAAATAAATCAACAAAAGTAAATGTAGAAAGGCCTACAAGTCCATTTGGATTACTTGTATTAATAAGCACTTTTGTACTAATGCTAGGTGGTGCTTTTTTTGTATATCAATTTCAGTCTGATTTTGATCAGTTTCAGATCGAGAGAGTAAACTCAGCTTGGGGGCTTCCTTTTCTAATTATTACAGGATTATTATTCTTTTTTCAAACAGGAGTTTTTCTGTTTAATTCCTATCTGTATTTACGTTATAAAGCAATTCCTTCTGTTTCTGACGAATTACTGCCAACTGTAACGGTTATTGTTCCTGCGTATAATGAGGGTAAACTAGTTTGGGATACTTTATTGAGTTTAGCAAATAGTGATTATCCAGAACATAAATTAGAAATTCTTGCCGTTGATGATGGAAGTAAAGATGATACTTGGTATTGGATGCAGGAAGCTAAAAGGAAATTGGGTGATCGTTTGACGATTTTTCAACAACCAAAAAATCAAGGAAAACGTCACGCTTTATACCGTGGTTTTAATCTAGGAAAAGGAGAAATTTTTGTAACAGTAGACAGTGATTCTATTGTGAAAAAAGATACATTGAGAAATTTAGTAAGTCCGTTTGTTGTTAACGAAAAATGTGGTGCAGTTGCAGGAAATGTTCAAGTTTTGAACAATAAAAAAGCAATTCTTCCAAAAATGCTGAACGTAAGTTTTGTAATGAGTTTTGAGTTTATGCGTTCTGCCGAAAGTATGCTGGGTTCTGTACTTTGTACTCCTGGAGCTTTGGCAGCTTACAAAAGTGATGCTGTATTTGCGTGTCTTCCAGAATGGATCAACCAGACTTTTATGGGACAACCTTCTGATATTGGTGAAGACCGCGCTATGACTAACATGATTTTAAGACAAGGTAAACATGTTCTATTTCAAAAAAATGCTATTGTATTAACAAATGTTCCTGAAGAATATACTGGTTTGTACAAAATGTTTATTAGATGGAGTAGAAGTAATGTGCGCGAAAATCTTGCAATGGCAAAATACGTTTTTACAGATTTTAGAAAAGAATCTAAGTTTGGAGCAAGACTTTTATTCATAAATCAATTCTTTAAAATTGCAATGACGTATCCGTTCTTATTATTTATGTTTTTCTTTATTGCAATACATCCGTTATTATTTATAAGTTCTACATTTTTAGGAATCTTTATTTTATCAAGTTTTACAGCATTCTTTTATGCAAAAAGATATAGCGTTTCAGAATCGTTTTGGGCGTATTCGTATAGTATTTTTTATGCCTTCAGTTTATTCTGGATTGCGCCATACGCAATTGCAACAGCCAATAAAAAAGGATGGCTCACAAGAGGTCTAGAAGCCAAATAATCTATTATCTGCCTATATTAACAAATATATGCCACGAAAAAACCGTCTCAATATTTTTTTGAGACGGTTTTTTTATTTGTTAGATCTGTGTTTATTTGCTGCAAGATTTTTTTGCCACAAAGGCACTAAGGCACAAAGTTTTTTAAACTTGAAGTTTGGAACGATCCTTCGACTTCGCTCAGGATGACATACGTTTTTCAGGCGTGTGTATTATGCGTGAAGGCACAAAGTTTTTTACGTTTGAAGTTTGGAATGATCCTTCGACTTCGCTCAGGATGACATACGTTTTCAGGATAACATAGTTTAGTCAGGTAATATACGTCTGTCAGGCTGAGCGAAGTCGAAGCCCCGTCTCGGAAAATCTAAAATCTAAAATCTAAAATCTAAAATCTAAAATCTAAAATCTAAAATCTAAAATCTAAAATCTAAAATCTTACCACCCTTTTACAACACCTTCTTTAAATTGTTCTTTAGCTACTTTTTCTACTTCTGGAGATTGAAAAGCTTTCACAAATTGTTTTACTTTTTCTTCATTTTTGTTGTCTTCTCTAGAAACAATTAAGTTTACATAAGGAGAATCTGTACTTTCTACAAAAAGAGCATCACGAGAAGGAATTAATCCAGCTTGTGCAGAAAAAGTATTGTTGATAATAGCAATTGAAACCTTTTCGTCATCTAAAACTCTAGGAAGTTGAGGTGCTTCTAATTCTATTATATTTAATTTTTTAGGATTGCCAACAATATCAATCACTTTTGGCAGTAAACCAGTTCCAGCTTTAAGCGTAATCAATCCGTTTTTTTGAAGTAATAACAAAGAACGTCCGCCATTTGTTGGGTCATTTGGAATTGCAATTGTACTTCCGTCTTTTAATTCGGTAATTGATTTTATTTTTCTAGAATAAGCTGCAATTGGGTATAAAAATGTTTTTCCAACCACCACAAGTTTGTAACCTCTTTGTCTAGATTGTTCTTGTAAATAAGGAAGATGCTGAAATGCATTTACATCAATATCACCTTGACTTAAGGCTTCGTTTGGAACTACATAATCGTTAAACGGAATTAATTCTACTTCTAATCCAAATTTTTCTTTTGCTGCTTTTTGCGCAGCCTGCGCAACTGTAAATTCAGGTCCAGAAGAAACGCCGACTTTAATATAATGCGGGTCATTCTTTTTTGAATTTCCACAGCTTGTTAGAAGGAAAAAACCAGCTAGAATTACAGTGATTATGCTATTTTTTGAATTCATTTTTATTTATTTTTAAATTATTATCTATGATCAAAATATTTTGAAAGTTTGTCTCCTGCAAATTGTATAATAAAAACAATTACAACCAGTAGAATAAGAACCGTATTCATAATTGTACTATCGTAACCAATATAACCGTATTGATAACCAATTTGTCCCAATCCGCCAGCACCAACAGCTCCGCCCATTGCCGAGTAACCTACAAGAGTGATAAAAGTAATTGCTGCCGCATTTATTAAAGAGGGTAAAGCTTCTGGAAGTAAAACCTTAAAAATAATTTGAAAAGGAGTTGCGCCCAAAGCTCTTGCTGCTTCGATTAAACCTTGCGGTAAAGCCAGAAGACTGTTTTCTACAAGCCGTGCAATAAATGGAGCCGCACCAATACTTAACGGTACTAAAGCAGCGCTTACACCAATTGATGTTCCGATAAGTGCTCTTGTAAATGGAATCATCCAAACGATTAAAATAATGAATGGTATAGAACGAAAAACATTTACAGTAATAGAAAGTAAACGGTTAATAATTGGATTTTCTAATAATTGCCCTTTTCTAGTAAGGAACAAAAATATTCCGGCAGGTAAACCTAATACAAAACCGAAAAATCCTGAAACAAAAGTCATTACAATAGTTTCCCAAGTGCCTTGTAAGAGTAAATTTATGATAGATTCAGACATAGCCTAAAATTTGAGTTTTAATATGATTTTCTTTAAAATAGTCAATAGCCAATTTTTGATTTTCTGTTGTTCCAGAAAGATCAACCAATAGAATTCCTAATCTAGTTGCTCCTGCATAAGTTGTTTGAGCACTTACAATACTGGCGTTAATTTTAAATTTTGTAGCAGCTTGCGTTAACAAAGGTTCATCGGTGCTTTTTCCAGTAAACTCTAATTGTAATAAAGTATTACTATCAGCCGTCCATTCTGTTTTTAGTTTATCCGCATAAAACTGAGGCATATCTACATGAAGCGCAGAAGCAATAAATTGCTGTGTAATTGGGTTTTGAGCATTCGTAAAAATTTCGCTCAACGTTCCATGTTCCACTACAACACCTTGACTAATAACAGCAACTGTATCGCAAATAGCTCTTACAACTTCCATTTGGTGCGTAATCAGCAAAATCGTAATATTCAGTTTATTATTGATGTCTTTAAGAAGTGTAAGAATCGATCTCGTTGTAGCAGGATCAAGTGCGCTTGTAGCTTCGTCGCAAAGCAATACTTTTGGGTTATTGGCAAGCGTACGCGCAATAGCAACACGCTGTTTTTGTCCGCCCGATAAATTGGCAGGATATTCGTTTTTCTTATCTGTTAATCCAACCAATTCCAGAAGTTCTTCGACACGCTGGTGAATTTTACTTTTAGACATTCCGGCTAACTCTAAAGGAAAAGCAACATTGTCAAAAACAGTTCGAGAAGAAAGCAGATTAAAATGCTGAAAGATCATTCCAATTTCTCTACGTTTCAAGGTTAGTTCTTTTGATGATAATTGTAAAAGATTCACACCATCAACAATGATTTCTCCAGAATCCGGTCTTTCTAAAAGATTCACACAACGAATAAGAGTACTTTTTCCAGCTCCAGAAGTTCCGATAATTCCAAAAATAGAACCTTGAGGAATTTGAAGTGAGACCTCTTTTAACGCATGAAAAGTGCCTCGCGAAGTAGAAAAGGATTTGCTTATATTTTTTAATTCAATCATTTTATTTTTATGAGTACTATTTTATGTTTTTATTGAAAATGAAATATTCGGGCAAAGATATGGTTAAAAACCCATAAGTTCGACGGGTTATGTATAGTTTGAATTAAAGAGATCTCAGTTTTAAAGTTTTTTCATTATCAAAAACGGATATTAAGAGGTAGAAAGTTGTTAAGACGATAATAAAATTCAAAAGTTTTACAGAATTAACACAAAGAAGTAAAGCTAAAAGCTATATTTTAATAAAAATAAACGACTCATAGTTTATAATAGTTTTGTTTCTTTTATAATATTGAAAGTCTGTTTTTTAGATGTCAAGTTTTAAGTATATAAACATTTTTGCTTATATTTGTATTGTGAAAATAGAAATAGAAAAATATAAAGGAATTCATCCTGGTGCTGTAATTGAGCGAGAATTAAAAAAAAGAAATCTTGCTCAGCGTCCTTTTGCGCTTTCACTTTTAGAATATCCTCAGACTTTTAATGCCATTATTAAGGGAAAAAGAGGAGTTAGTACAGCCTTAGCTTTAAAAATTGAAAACGCATTAGATTTGGAAGAAGGAACTCTTTCGATTTTACAGGTATATTATGACATTAAAAAAGAAAAACAAAAATCGTTAAAAGCTGATAAACCTAATATTTCGATACTCAGAAAAAGTTTATTTTGGGATACTAATATCGATTCTATTAATTGGCAGGATCAGTCTTCTGCAGTTATAAAAAGAATTTTTGAACGAGGAAATTTTAGTGAAAAAAAAGAAATAATTAATTTTTACGGAATTCAAAAAGTTAAAACTACTCTAATAAAATAATGGAGATTTCATAACTACTATAAAAAGCAAAAAAGGCTGCCTGGCGACAACCTTTAATGACTAATTAAAAATAAAAAATATATTGCTAAGCTCTTACTACTTTCCTGCCTTACTTTCAGGATTCATAAGAACTTCAACACTATTCGAGTTATTGATAATGTACGTCCCGAGTTTCTGAATAGATTTTGCACTGATGTTGTTAATCAGTTTTGCATATTCAGCATCATTGTTATATGGGTTGTCGTACATGTAAATACTAGATAAAATACTGCTCCAAAAAGAGTTGGTAATTTTAGATTCTTCTCTCTTTTTAAGCATTGCTTTTTTAATGTCTTCTAAGTCACTTGCTATTGGAAGATTTGTTTTAATCTGGTTTAATTCTTTCCAAATAATCTCCATTAGTCTTTCTTTTTTTTCAGGATTACAATCAAAAGACAAAGAAAGATTAAAACTTGGCTTAGGAAATTTAGACAAACTTCCTTCAACACTTACGCCATAACTGCCACCTTCTTCTTCGCGAATAGTCTGGAGGAAACGTTTTGATAATAATTCTCCAATAACATACATTTCAAGTGCATCTTGCTGCGAATATTTAGCCGCTCCAGTTAGATTTACATAAGCTGTTGTTTTAGGAATTTCCATTGCACGGTTGAAATGTACGGTCGTTTTTCCTTTTTTAGGATTGATATTGTAATCGATAAAATTCTCTTTTACACTTTCGTTTGAAGTAATGTTTCCAATGTATTTTTGAATTAAACCAATCTGGTCTTCTGTAATATTTCCAACAAAAACAAAAGTAAAGTCTGAAGCATTTTTGATTCTTCCTTTATAGATTGATTCCGCTTTTTCAAAATTCATATTCTCCACAAACTTCTCATTAAAAAGGATAGTTCTTGGATTGTGATTTGAATTGGCTAACGCAACAGTATCATTAAAAGCTTTTGTATTATCTTTAGCAATAGTACTCAAACGATCTTGGTATTTTTCTTTTAAAAGTGAAAAAATATTCGGATCAAAACGAGGTTTTTCAAAATACAAATAGGTCAATTGCAGTAAAGTTTCAAAATCCTGATGGTTAGAACTTCCGTCAAAACCTTCCATATTTGTTCCAATAAACGGTGCAGCCTGCGCCACTTTGCCTGTTAATTTTTCGCGTAAAGCGGTAATATCAAAATTCCCCAAACCTGACGATCTTGTTAATGAAGCTGCAATTTCTGCCGAAATTAAATCCTCAGTTTTAACTAATGATTTTCCGCCTTTACTAAAAGAGGAGAACAAAATTTGATCTTGAGAATAAGCAGTTGGTAATACCACAACTTTTGCTCCGTTTGCCAAAACATAACCTTTTGCATCGCTTATTCCGGGTACAGCAAATGTACTGCGAATTGGTGCTGGAGTTAATTCTTTGTCAATCATCGGGCTTGTATTCTCTTTTTTAGAATACGGTTCTAATGTTGATGCTTCTACTTTTGCCATAATTGCCTGAACGTCTTCTTTTTTAGGAAGTTCTTTTTCTATTGGCTCCGGACTTTTTATTAAAACAACCTGATTGTCTGGCGTCTGGATGGTTTTCGCGTAAGCGTTTAAATCCTCTAAAGTCATTTTATTGATTGTTCGAACTACTAAATCATAATCGTCTTGTACAGCCAAAAATGGTTTAGCCAATAGAAAATAATCGGCTAGTTTATCTGCCCAAGTGTCATTATCTACTTTATCTTTGTTTTTAATAAAATCGTCGTAAGAACTTATAAAATCTTTTTTGGTTCTATCTAATTCTGCTTTTGTGGCACCAAAACGTTTAAAGCGTTCTGCTTCTGTATAGGCTTCTGTAAAAGCTTCTGATAGTTTTCCTTTTTTGGCAACTGCTGTAATATTAAAAGAAGTATTTAATCTAGAGATAGAAGAAAAATAAGATTGAATTGCTAAACTTGCACTTTCTTTTTTAAGGGTTAATTCTTTAAATCTATTGTTTAAAATACTGTTATAAAACGATCCTAAAACATTTTTAAAGGTTACAGTTTCATCTCTTACTACAGGTTCGTCTTTAATATAACGCAATGAAATTGAAGTGTTGTTTGCTTCTTTATCTGTTGCAATATTAAAAGTTAAACCGCTGTGTTTTGGAACATCAAAATAAGTACGTTCTGCTCTGTTTTTATTTAATGGAATGCCAGAAAAAATGCTTTTCACCTTTTTTTCCATCGCTGCAGGATCAATGTCTCCTACTATAATTACAGCTTGTAAATCTGGACGGTACCATTTTTTGTAATAGTCTTTAATTTCTTTATACTTAAAAGTATTGATGATATTTAAATCGCCGATAACATCACGATTTTTATATTTTGAACCTTCGTATAAAGTTTGATCGTTTTGTTTTTTAAGTCTAAAATCACTCGTTCTTCTAGTACGCCATTCTTCGCGGATTACGCCTCTTTCGGCATCAATTTCTGCATCGGTCAAAGACAATGATCCAGACCAGTCGTGTAATACCCAAAGTGTAGAATCGATTAGTTTTTCGTTTTTTACAGGTACTTTGCTAATGTTGTAAATGGTTTCGTCTGTTGCTGTAAATGCGTTGATTTCTTTCCCGAAACTAACACCGTTTTTCTCCAGCATTTTGATAATTCCTTTTCCTTTAAAGTGTTCTGTACCATTAAAAGCCATGTGCTCTAGAAAATGCGCCAATCCGTTTTGGCTGTCATCTTCTAATATGGCACCAACATTCTGCACGAAATAAAAACTGGCTCTGTCTTTTGGTTCTTCGTTATGAAGAATGTAATAGGTAAGTCCATTTTCTAATTTTCCCGAGGTAACATTTTTGTTTAACGGAATTGTGGTTTTGAACTGCGAAAACATGAGCTGCGACGACAATGTAATCGCCGCAACTATGATTTGTTTTTTATAAGTGTACATAACTTTTATCTTCTGTTTCTTCTAATTAATATAAAAGCGCCTAATAGGATGATTAATAGTGGGAATGCGGTAATGAATAGAATTCTATTCATAAATAAAGCATTAGCGGTAGTGATAATTTTATTGTCTGTACTTGGCGGACGTACTGTATCTATTGGAAATTCGTAATTAGTTAACCAGCTGAAACTGTCGGTGAAAAATTGAAATGTTCCAGAACCGCCTCTGCTTAATTCTGAATTACTCATAATATCAGCATCGCCGGAAACGATTATTTTTTGGTCTCTTCCGTTTACTTTTCGCGTAAGCGCTACTACAAGTGGTACATCAGATTGTGAGGGTTGTTTTTTTAAGTCTTCAGAGATTGAAGTAATTCCTGCCGGCGCTTCCCAAACTTTATTACTGTTTGTTTTTAGTAAGGTTGTGGCTTTAAAACCAGAATTTGGATTGGCTGTAATACCGCTGCTTCCTAAAAACGGGATTATGTTTTTGGCTGGTGTTACTTTGATCATTTTTGGATCTATGTTTTTAGCAAACTCACTTACTAAATAATCAGGAGCATTTTCACCGCTTTCTTGTACCAATGCTTGTTTGGTAAAGTTGATACCTAATTTATCTGTAATTTTTGCAAGTGCAGAATTGGTTTCCGGCTCTGCTAATACTAAAAGGTTTTTTCCTTGATCTACATATTTATTAATACGGTCCACAGCGCCTTGACTTAATTCGCTTTTTGGATCTGCGATTACTAAAATTGTCGTTTGTGCTGGAATATCCTGCGCGTTTACATCTACAGAAGTAACATCAAATCCTTGGTTGATTAAGGAATATCTAAATGTTATTTCATTAAAACCTGTTTTGTAATTTTTGTCTCCGTTTTTGTCAATGCTGCGCTCCATGTTTCCAGTAACAAAAACTACTTTAGGCACATCTGTAACCAAACGTTTTAAGGCTGCAGAGATTTCTTTTTCCATTGGCATTTTAAACAAGTCATCGTAAACTCTTAAATAGGTCTTTTTGCCATTGTATTCAATTGTTCTGATTAATCTGTTTTGCTCTGGCCTTAAGTCAATGATTTTATGAATTTCTGCTGGAGTTAATAATTTTTTGAATTTTAAATCCTGACTTTCAACCATTTTTTTAGCAAGCTGTGCATCTGTTAAACCTGGGTTTAATTGGTATAAAGCCGTATTGGTAGAAGTGTCAAAATAGTACACATAATCCATCTTTATCTGTGGTAAAAATCTAGAGTATTTGTCGAAACTTGTAATATCTTGATTTTGAGATCTTGGCAGTGCAATAAAATAATTGATGTCTAATAAGTTTACATACGTTGTTATGGTAATGTCACCGTCTATTTTGTTTACAATTTTCTGACTGCTTTCTGTTAAAGTTCGGTCTTTATTACGAGTCATGTCATAATACAATGTCAATGGTGCTCTAGAAGTAATGTACCCAAGTGCCAAAACAAGTACTACTAATGCAGTGTATTTTAAAACTCTTTTTGGAGTGCTTTGAGCATCTCTTCCGGTTTGTAATTTAAAAATACTGATACCAATAAAAAGACCGCTTACGAGTATAAAATAAAGTACGTCTTTACTAATAATCAAACCATCGATCATTTCGCCTGCACGACCCGCGATAGAAAGAAAATAGGTAATGTCTTTTACATATTCTACTTCCTGCCAAAGTTTACCAATAAAGTTTAAACCAGCCAAAACGACCAAAGTACTTATGGCAGCAACAACTTGATACGAAGTAAGACAAGACATAAAAAGCCCGATTGCCGCATAAGTACAAACCAAAAGGTAAAGACCAATAAGTCCAGATAAAACAAACTTAATGTCTAAGTTTTCTACAGAGAAATAAGCAACTCCTGCTATACAGCCTAAAATGACCATAAACAAAAGACAGTATGCTGCAATGGCTAAAAATTTACCTAGAATAATGTCTTTGATTGTTATGGGTGATGAAAGTAATAGTTTAATAGAACCACTGTTGATCTCACGGCTGATTAATCCCATGGTTAAAAGGGGAACATATAAGTACAAGTAATTTTGTATTTCTGGAAATAAACCGCTGAAACCAGAAAAAAGAGATTGCGTTATGTTACTAGCTCCCATTCCCAATTTTTGAGATTTCTCAAAACGTTCGATGCTATCAAAGAATTTCCAACTTGATTGTATGGTAAAAATGACTAAAACGACCCAAGCCACCGGCGAATAAAACATGGTGTTGAGTTCTGTTTTAGCTAGTCTATATATTGTTTTCATTTAATTTTTTTTTTAGAGAGTTACAGCGTTTTTTGATGGCGCTTTTTTAGATAATTGAGCAAAAATCTCATCAAGAGAAGTTTTCTCAAATTGAATTTCACGTAATTTCCAATTGTTGTATACGCTTAATGATACCAGCGATTCGGCAATTTCCTGACCGCCGTCAAATGTGATTTTTATTTTCTTTGGAGAAAGAAATTCAACAGCTGTAACATTTGTAATTCCTTTTAAAACCTCAACAGCTGGTGCATTTTCAAGCGAAACAATTAACGTATTAGATTTAATGTGATTATTAAAAGCTTCAAGCGTATCAGCAAAAACCATATGTCCATTTTCGATCATTCTAATGTCCTCACAAGTTGCCTGTACTTCAGATAAAATGTGAGAAGAGAAAATAACCGCTTTATCTTTTGCAATTTTTTTGATTAAGTTTCGAACTTCTAAAATCTGATTTGGATCTAATCCGTTTGTTGGCTCATCCAGAACTACCAATTTTGGTTCGTGAATAATCGCCTGTGCAATCCCAACACGTTGTCTGTAACCGCCTGATAAATTTCTAATTAAACGATTGCTGAAATGTGAAATACCGCATTGTTCTTTGGCTCTTTCTACGGCTTGGTGCAAATCTTCTTTTTTTACCAATCTTAACTGCGCGCAGTGAATTAAATATTCATTAACCGTTAAATCAAGATGTAATGGGGGAGTCTGCGGTAAAAAACCAATTAGTTTTTTGGCCTCAACAGGATTTTCTTTTAAGTTAATACCGTCAATAAAAATGTTTCCTTTGGTTTGGTTTAATACGCCGCAAAGAATATTCATGGTAGTAGATTTTCCTGCTCCATTAGAGCCTAAAAGACCAAGAATTCTGTTTTCTTTAATTTCAAAATTAATATCTTGTATTGCCCAATCCTTGCTATATTGATGTGACAAAGCCTCAACTCTTACAATTGTTGTTTCCATAGTGTTTTTTAAAATCGCAAGAATGTATTTTTACTGAAAACACATTCTTGCGGAAATTTTAGTATTTAGTATCCTGAATTTTGGGTCAAAAAGGGATTAGATCGAATAGCTGTTTCTGGTATTGGGAAAAGAGCATCTGCAGCAGTCCATGTTTTTCCGGCAGTTGCACCAAGAACCTGATCGATTGTACCGCTTCTTTTTAGATCAAACCATCTGTGTCCAGATTCTGCAAAAAGTTCGCGTTGTCTTTCTACAGCAATTAAATCTGCTAATTGGGTCGGATCTGTTAATGTAGTTGAAGGCAGTAAAGCTCTATTACGTATTACATTAATATCTTGCTGTGCTCCAGTAATATCATTAGATTTTAGTCTGGCTTCTGCTCTAATTAAATAAAGTTCTGCTAGTCTAATTACAGTTGAACGTTCTACGGGAGCAGCAACATAAGCATTTTTATATTTTCTAGGTGCCAAAAATGTAGTTCCGTCACTAGCAGTAACACTTATAGTCCAGTTTGTTTTTCTAGCATCGCCAGTTTCAAACATAGTATTTCCTTTTCTAAGCATATAAGTTCCTGCAGTGGTAAATAAAGCAGCACCTTCGTAAGAATAAGTCGTGTTGAAATAAGGAATTTGCCAGATTGCTTCTGTATTGTCTGCAATAAACGGACTATTTGTACTTGTTAGACCTTGGATCATTTTGTATAATGCAGTCTGATCAATTACAGTTGTTGCAAAAGTAGAAGCTTCACTCCATTTTCCTAAGTACAAGTTTACTCTTGCTAATAAAGCATCTGCTGCCCATTTTGTAGCTCTGATACGTTGAGAGCTAGTATATTTAGTGTAATCTGCGGGAAGATTATTGGCAGCATCTGTTAAATCAAGAACAATTTGATTGTAAACTTCGGTTTGAGTAGTACGCGGCGCTAAAGCAGATTGATCTACATTTGATGTTAAAACCAACGGCACATCTCCGTAAATATTAGTCAAATAAAAATAACAGTAAGCTCTAAGAAATTTTGCTTCGGCAATCCAGCGCACACTTTTGTCTGCACTAAGAGTTGTACTGCCGTTTATACCTTCAATAACACTATTTGCATTGTAGATCGTTTTATAAAATTCAGTCCACATTGTGCCGGTAGTTCCATCATTTACAGGAATTTCGTTTGTAGTATAAACCGTTGCAAGCTGTGTTTTTAGAATTAATTCATCTGAAGTTTCTCCAAAAATATAATGTAAAGAACCGTAATAAGTTCCTGTAACCATACTGTTGTAAATTCCGTTTACAGCAGCTTCTGTAGTAGGATCAGAAGCATATATTGTAGTAGAAGATAACTCATTGCTTGGAAGATTAACATCTAGCATATCATCACAACCCGTTAGTCCTAGTAAAAGAAAAAACGAAAATATATAAGTGTATTTTATAGAAATATTTTTCATGTTTTTAGATTTAAAATGTAAACTGAGTTCCAAGAGTTATAGTACGTAAAGGAGGTAAAGCTAAACCTTGAGTTTCTGGATCAAATCCTTTGTATTTAGTAAACGTTACTAAGTTTTGTCCTTGTAAAGAAAGACGAATACTTTGAAGGAATTTTTGTGTAGTTTCATTCAAAGGAATCATATAAGAAGCACTTACATTTTTTAATTTGATATAAGAAGCATCTACAACAGTAGCTGTAGAGCCTGCATAATTAAAGAAACTAGATTGGTAATTTGAGCTCAAAACATTTCCTTGTGCGATATAATCATTGTACTCATCAACTTGATAATTAGCTAAACCATAAGGATATCCAGGTTGTACAGCGATAGAAGACAATAAGCTTCTTCCTTCTTGTTTTACAAATTGGAATAAAAAGTCTAATGAAAATGCTTTGTAAGAAATAGAGTTTGAAATTCCTCCGTAATATTTAGGATAAGTAGGACCATAATATTGTCTGTCTCCATTTCCAGTTTGTGCAAATCCAGTAGAGATTTTTCCGTCACCGTTATAGTCTTGAAACTGTGCTATTCCGCTTGCATTTACACCTGTGAAATTGTATAAATAACGGCTGCTTAATGGATTTCCTACTACATAAGTAGTATAATAACTTGATGTTTCTATTCCTGGGAATGAAAGCAGTTTGTTTTCATTTTTAGAAATATTAAAAGAAGTACTCCAATTTAGGTTTTTAGTATGAATGTTAGTTGTACTTAAAGTAAATTCGATTCCTTTGTTTTCAACTTCTGCACCTAAATTTGCTTGATAGCTGGTAAAACCTGCCTGCGGGCTAAGTGTAGCACTCACTAATTGGTTTCCTGAAATATTTCTGTAGAACGCAGCAGTAAACGAGATGCGATCATTAAAGAAACCAAGATCAATTGCAGCTTCAAACTTCTTAGTTACTTCCCATTGATAATTTGGATTAGCAATTCTAGTGGCTGCCATAGAAGCATTTCCAACTCCATAAGTTGATGTAGAATAAGTATTTGCATACCCGTAATCTCCAATAGCATCACTTCCAATTTCTCCATAACTAGAGCGAAGTTTACCAAAACTCAACCAAGTAAGATTTTTTGCAAAACTTTCTTCAGAGAATACCCAAGCGCCACCAATAGAACCAAAATTACCATAACGGTTATTAGCTCCAAAACGTGATGAGCCATCTCTTCTAAAATTGACATTAAGTATATATTTGTTTTCAATATTATAGTTTAATCTACTAAATAAAGAAGCATATTTATACTCAGAAGTTCCGTTGTAAGACGTTACAGTTGTAGCAGTTCCTGTAATACCAATTAAGTTATCAGAGCTGTAACCAGATGTACTTACATAAGACGGCATTTCTGATTTTCTGTTTTGATATGAACCACCTACTAAAGCCGTAAAATTACCTTTCCATAAAGGAGTGCTGTAGTTTAATTGCGGATCTATAGTAAAATTATTAGTATTGTTGGTAGAAACAGTGTAAGATCTAGAAGCATTCAACGAAATGTTGTTGGCAGTATAATACACATTATTCATTCCAGATGCAGGTAAAATCTGTTTTGAGATCATCTGCGCTCTTCCATATCCAAGATCAGTTTTAAGAGATAATCCTTTTGCAATTTCAAATTGAACGGTGAAACTTGTAATCAAATTATTTCCTTTATCCTCAACTCTTCTGTCTAAAGCAGCTAATGGATTTACATCGCTAAAATAAGTTGGCGACCAATAATAAGTTCCATCTGGATTATAAATAGTGTGATTAGGCGCTGTTAATACGGCATAATTGGTAATATCATAATACGGCAGTTCATTTTTATCTGTAGCAAAAATAACCGAAGCTCCAATTTTTAATTTTTTATCTAATGTAGTATGATTGACATTAAAATTGGTAGAGAATTTATTATAACCAAAATCTCCCGGTAAAACAGTAGTTTCTTTATGATAAGCACTACTCAATAAGAAATTAGTAGTTTCGTTACCGCCTTTTAAACTTGCAGAAAAATTATTGAAATTTGCAGTACCGCCTATCAATTTATCCTGCCAGTTGGTGTATGCATTTTGATCAAAATCGGTTAGCGCAATTCCAGTACTAAAAGCACTAGGCTGTGCATTAGCATTGGTTAATGCTGTACGTAACATGTTTAGGTAAGTAGGCGTATCTAACGTTTTTACCATATGTGCAACTTCAGAGATACCAGAATTTGTATTTACGGTAAAAGTTGTTTTTCCAGATTCACCTTTTTTAGTTGTAATCAAAACTACACCATTTGCACCTCTAGAACCATAGATGGCAGTAGCATCTGCATCTTTTAGAATTTCGATACTTTCGATATCATTTGGATTAATGATATTTAATGGGCTGGTTTGTTTTTGCGCACCTCTAATAATACGATCTGATTGTACTTGTTCTTTTATATCATCTCCAATATAAGGAACACCATCAATTACATATAGCGGTAAGTTGTCTCCAGCAATAGAGTTTGTACCACGAATACTAATGTTTACATTACTACCAGCATAACCAGAAGTCTGTGTAACAAAAACACCAGGAGTTCTACCTTGTAAACTTTGTAAAATATTCGTTATAGGCTGTTTTTCTATATCTTCTGCTGTAATTTTTACAACAGATCCTGTAGAAGTTCTTTTGGTCGTAGTACCATAACCAATAATAACAACCTCATCTAATTTAGCCAAATCGGGCTGTAAAGTAATCGTTAAAGTAGTTTGGTTTTCGATAAGAATTTCTTGAGTTTTATAACCTATGTAGGAAACTTTTAAAGTATGCTTTCCAGCAGGAATGTCAACAAAAAATTGTCCGTCAAAATCAGAAATACCTTGTTTGTTCGCGCCTACTAAAACAATAGAAACACCCGGAAGAGGGTTCCCGTTTTCATCTTGGATTTTTCCAGAAAGCGTATGGTCTTTTTCCATTGTACTTTCTGTTTTTGTTCCATTTGAAGATACAGCAGTATTTTCTTTTTTATAAATTACAACATTCTGATCTACTTGTTTAAAAACCAGATTGGTACCGCTTAAAACAGTTGAAAGTATTTCGCTTACAGATCTTCTCCCTTTAGGCGTGCTGATTTTAGGAAAATCTTTAATGATTTGAGGCTGATAAGCAAAGAGTAATCCCGTTTTATTCTCAATGTTTTTGAATAACGTTTTTATGTCTTCGTTATGTAATTCTATATCAACAGATATAGTTTCTAGGTTCTGGCCACTCATCTCCGTTGCAAAGATCATATGAGTGCCACAGATTAGTAAAAAAAAGTGGAATAAGCTGATTCTCATAATCTTTAGAGTTTTCTCAGAAAGGCGGAATAGAGACGTGTTCTTTTCCCTCTCAAAGTTGGTTGTTTTAGAGAGTAATTTCATAAATTTGCATGTTTTTAATGGTTACTTGGAATTTTAATTGTTAAAACGCTTGTGCCATCCGGTGTAGGAGCTGGATGGCTCTTTTTTTTCATTAATAGAATTTTTGTTTTTGGTTAGTATTTAATTTAATTATTCACAGCCTTTCCCTTCAAGAATAATGGTACCCTTGTCGGTATAGTGATATTCGGTTTCAATAACACTACAAATTACTTTCATGATATGATCCAGATCTTCATCGTTTAGGAAGCTGGCCGTTATCTGACATTTTTTAATATTTTCGTTAGCCAGTTTTATTGGCACATTGTATTTTTGAGAAATTAAAGCAATAGCCTCTTCCATACTAATATTGTCTAGAATCAAGTATTTACTTTTCCAAACCAAAACCTCTTCAGCCTTAACATTATTCTGCTCGTAGCTTAGCGTTTCAGTATTTACCTTAATCTGCTGGTTAGGTGTAATTACACCGTAAATTCTTTTATCATCTCCAACTTGAACCCTGCCTCGCTGTACCGTAACCTCAATATGGTCAGAAGATTTAAAAGCATTAATATTAAAAGCAGTTCCCAAAACCTTTGTACTAACTTTTCCAGTATGCACTATAAAAGGTTTCTTATCATTATGTTTAATATCAAAATAAGCCTCACCAGACAAAGTCACTTCCCTCGTTTTAGTATCAAAAGTGCTTTGATCGTATTCGATGCTGCTGTTTTCATTCAAAACAATCGTACTTCCGTCTGGCAGATGTATAAGTTGTTTTCCGTTGTAGGATAACAAAGTACTGGCTTTTTCAGCAGGAACTTCTGTAAGAGTTGGTACAGTATTGATTTTTGTACTGTTGTAAAAGAAAAGACTTCTTACAGCAAACAATACCATAATTACGGCAGCAGCAGCAAATAAAATTCTGGTTGTTTTTTGGTAGGATTTTTTTCTGCCAGAAATAGCAATCACTTTTTCTTCGGCTGGAGATTTAGAAAGAATATACTCTAGAATATTATCACTCTTATCTTTATCCAGCAAAACAGTGCTTTCTTTTTCTTTTAGGATCATGTTGATTTTTTCTTTTATAAAATCATCATGAGTACCTTCCTGAATAATTTCCATCAGTTGCAGCTGCTCTTTTTCTGATAGCGAATTATTCAAGTAGTTTTCAAATAATTTTTCAAATACGTCTTGATGCATTTGCGATTTGGTTAGGTGTTATTTTTTTTTATTGAAATTTCAAAATCTAACAAAAAATCGATGTTTTGTTATAGCCCTGTAAAAATTGGGGTCAAAGCAAAATAAATATTGATCTTTATTATAAAGACGATTGAAAAAAGGGGAGGGAGTAGTCTAAAGTTAAAAAAATGTAAAAAAAGTGTAAAAAAAAATAAAAAGTCTCTATTTACTGACACGGCAGTTAAAAATAAAAAGCACAAGAAAGAATTACAGCGTCATAAACATATTCATGTACGGAGCAATTTTACTTCGAATGAATTTTAAAGCCTGAGCCATGTGTTTTTTTACGGTTGCAGTAGAAATGCCTAAATCTTCACCAATCTTTTGGTGGCTTAAACCATCCCATTTGGACATTTTGTAAATTTTTTGCTGCTGAGGTGGCAGCTGTTCTAATATCTGATTTAAAATAACATTGTATTGATCGTCTTTTACGGCCGAATCCGTATCATTAAAAGAAGTTTTAGAATCAGAAAAAGTATTGATGAAATTGGTATCGCGTGCAATTTTTTTAATCATATCAAAAATATGATTTCGCGCCACAATAAAAAGATAGTTTTCAATGCTGGTAATCTCGGCAAGACTCTCGTGATTCTGCCAGATTTTTAAAAACACATCCTGCACCACTTCTTCAGCCAAGACTTTAGACTTGGTTATTTTTAATGCTGTCGAATAAACAATATGTTTATACTCATTGTACAAAGTTGTAAATGCCAGTTCGCTTCCCTGAGACAACTCACGGAGAAGTGTACCTTCGTTGGATCTGGAATTTAAAGACATAATGTAACCAATTTGTTAAGTTTGAGCAATATTATTACTTTTTTAAATAGTTTGTACACTCTTAAAGCAAAAGAAAATCAAGAAATGTTTTATTGATAATTATTTATTAAAAACTTTATCAGATCAAAAATAAGAGGTCAAACATTTTGTAAATTTCTGAAACGTACTATTTAGCGTACAACAAATGATAGAAAACGTTTGAGTAAATTTTTAAATTTAAGACTCAATCAATGTGATTTTCTTATTCTAGAGCTTCTTTTATTGCAAAATTGATAAGATTTTTAAAACAAAATAATTTTTATAAAACTTGGCTTCTGATTATCATTGTGTTGAATAATTCTGTCCGATTTTTAATGCATTAATTTTAATTTACGAAAAATAAGAGCGATGAGTTTTTTTTTAAACGAAAAATAATAAAGACAGATTTTTTTTATAAAATCTAAAAAGGTTTATCTCCGGAAAAACAAAAACCTCTTAAAAGTAAAATTTTAAGAGGTTTTATTTTTGTACTAATGTATTTCAGTATGTTATTTTTGAATTAATTCTAACTCGTCAATAATTTGTTTTTTCATTTTAGTATGAATGTAATCCAGCGCTTCGGCATAAGAAATTTGATACTTACGTTCAATGTTATGCAAATGCGAAGGAAATCCAGCCAATATTTTATCGTAATAAATATCCAATTCATTTTCCGATGGCATTTCAAATTTTAATCGAAGTTGAAATCTTCGCAGTAAAGCAGTATCTAAAACCTCAAAATGATTGGTTGCACAAATCAACAAACTGTCTGACGGAAAATAATCAAAAAGCTGAATAATAGTATTGACCAAACGACGCATTTCTCCAACATCTTTATCGTCACTGTCTCGGCTTTTTCCAATTTGATCAAATTCGTCTAAAAATAAAACCGCTCTTTCGCGAATAGCTTTATCAAAAATAACCTTTACATTTTTTGATGTTTCGCCAATTTTAGCATTTATCAAAGTACTGAGGTTTACAATAACAATATTTTTATTTAAGGCATTGGCAATTGCTTTTGCAGCAGAAGTTTTTCCACAGCCAGAACTTCCGTGCAGGAGAATTTTATGATCGACTTTAAGATTATACTTTTTTAATTCATCAAGATATTGATGTTCTTTTATCGTTTGTACTAAAGCAGTTTTGTTTTCTTCGCTGAAAAGCAAATCATCCAAGCTAATTTTTTCAGTATCAATAACAGTAAGTTCGTGAAGACTCATTCATATTTTATTTGGCGCAAAATTAGGATTTATTCTTCAAAAAAATAATGATAAAGCAGGAGATATCATCAAACTCCAAGAAATGTTTTTTGTTCCCTTTTCTTTTTAAGTTGTTATAAGATATTGATATTGAGTTTGTTCTGTGTGATATAATTGGCTTAAAAATATTAAATGTCAGATTTTATTGTTAAATTTGAGTTTTATACTACAATTTTTTGCTTATTTTTTAGTGATGTTGAAAATGATTATGATATTCATTTTTGATTGAAAATTCTGTTGATTTTTTTCGAAATACTTCTTTAGAAATTTGATACAAACAATTAATTAATACTAAAATGCCGAAAGCTATGAAACACTTTACAAAATTTAAAACCATGATTTTTATTGGTTTAATGTTCTTTTGTGTATTGGGATTACAGGCGCAGAAGAATAAAAAACCAAACATCCTTGTCATTATGGGTGACGATATTGGATGGTTTAATCCAAGTTGTTACAATCGAGGATTAATGGGGTTTAAGACCCCAAATATTGATCGAATTGCCAGTGAAGGTGCTATGTTTATGACTTGGTATGCACAACAAAGCTGTACTGCAGGACGTGCTGCTTTTATTACAGGACAATCGCCAATTCGTACAGGATTAACAAAAGTTGGACTGCCAGGCGTTGATGCAGGATTAAAACCTGAAGATGCTACTATAGCAGAATTATTAAAACCCCAAGGCTATGCGACGGGACAATTTGGGAAAAACCATCTTGGTGATAAAGATGAATATCTGCCAACTATGCATGGATTTGATGAGTTTTTTGGTAATCTCTATCATCTTAATGCCGAGGAAGAGCCAGAAAGTCCAGACTACCCAAAGATGCCAGAATTTAAAAAATTATTTGGGCCGCGAGGTGTATTACATTGTTATGCAAATGCCGATGGAACACAAAAAATTGAAGATACAGGCCCGCTTACAATTGAGCGTATGAAAACGGTAGATGATGAATTTACCAATGCAGCTTTAGGTTTTATAGAAAAACAAGCCAAAGCAGATAAACCTTTTTTCTGTTATTTTAATTCTACCAGAATGCACATTTTTACTCATTTAAGTAAAGAATATGAAGGTAAAACAGGTCTAGGTTTACAAGCAGATGGTATGACGGAACATGATGATGATATAGGTAAACTATTAAAAAAATTAGATGATTTAGGTATTACAGATAATACAATTGTAATTTATACTACCGATAATGGGACAGAATTAATGACATGGCCTGATGGAGGAAGTACACCATTTCGCGGAGAAAAAGCGACCAATTGGGAAGGCGGTTATCGTGTGCCAACCGTAATTAGATGGCCCGGAACAATAAAACCAGGTACTATTTATGGCACAGAGATGTTTGCGCACGAAGATATTCTGCCAACTTTAGTCGCTGCAGCCGGTGAACCAGATATTGTAAAAAAATGCCTTACAGGATATAAAGCGGGTAAAAAAAC
Organism: Flavobacterium sp. MC2016-06; assembly: GCF_009711165.2. Classification (GTDB taxonomy): domain Bacteria; phylum Bacteroidota; class Bacteroidia; order Flavobacteriales; family Flavobacteriaceae; genus Flavobacterium. The sequence goes on from NZ_WMID02000033.1 coordinate 50,432, forward strand.
ATTTAAAGTGCATTTAGACGGCTACAACTTAATACCATTTTTAAAAGGAGAAGTAAAAGAATCGCCTCGTAAAGGATTTATTTATTGGAGTGATGATGGTGATGTATTTGCAATACGTTATGGAAGGTGGAAATCTGTTTATATAGAACAAAATAATGAAGGATTTGATATTTGGAGAAAAGGATTTACCAAACTTAGAATCGCTAATATATACGATATGTATATTGATCCGTTTGAGCGTGCCGATAAATCTTTATTGTATGACGAATGGTTAATGCATCATATTTATCTGGATTATGGCACAACGGCTTTGGTCGCACAATGGCTGCAGTCTTTTAAAGATTTTCCACCCAGACAAAAACCTGCGAGTTTTAATCTAGACGAAGTAATGCAAAAGGCAACTCAAACTAGAGGTAACAACTAGATAAATTTGAATACTATGAAAAGGCAGCTTTTTTAAAGCTGTCTTTTTTGTTTAATATTTTTATTGTGCTTAGTTAAAATGTTAAGTGGTGTGAAAAAAAAGACTTATCGTCTTGTTTTTTAAGCTTTTAATGACTGTTTGTGTAGCTTGTTTGATGGTAAATTTGCATGTTCTAATTTTTTAGGACATTAAAATTTAAATACCACACATTATGAAAATATTTAATTTAATATTATTTATTACTGCAAGTTTTTTTACTACTCCAAAACCCAATACTACAATAGAATCTCCAGCTGCTGAAATGGAGAGATTAAACAATCAGGTTACAGAAGTAAAAGCCTTAATTAATTCTGGAGGTACATATAATACTAAAATTGTTTTTTTGGTTGATATGAAAATTAAGTCGGGTAAAAATAGATTTTTTGTTTATGATCTTGTCAATGATAAAATTTTAGATCAAGGATTGGTTGCCAATGGTTCTGGTTCAGAAACAGAAGTTAGAGGCAATTTGAAGTTTAGCAATGAACCTAATTCTAATGCTACTTCATTAGGACATTATTTAATTGGTAAATCCTACAATGGTATGTTTGGTAAATCGTATAAATTAACGGGCCTTGACGCAACAAATAGTAATGCTGTAAAAAGAGCAATTGTTATGCATTCCTATTCAGCAGTACCAGAAGAAGAACAAGGTCATTATATTGCTTTAAGCCATGGATGTCCTATGGTAAATGAAGTTTTCTTTAAAAAACTAGAAAAAATAATTGATGCTTCAAAATCAAATATTGTAATGAATATTTATTATTAAAACTTAATAACACATAAGAAAAAAGCCTTCTCAAATCAATTGATTTGAGAAGGCTTTTTAAGTAGAATAATAATTTGAACTAAATTTATTCCTTGATTATTTTTTCGACTTTACTGCCGGCTTCAGTTGTAATTCTGATGAAGTAAAGACCATTCGATTTATTAGAAATATCAAGTTGTGTTGAATTTCTGTCTTCTATAATCGTTTGAAGAATTCGTCCTTGAACATCAAATAATTCGATAGATTTTATAGCAGAATCAGAATTGATAGTTACATTTCCTTTTGTCGGATTTGGATACAGCGCAACGCTTTTATCTTCTGGAATATCTTTAATACCTAAACTTTTAAAAATAGTTTCAGCAGTATTAGTATCAATAGGATAATTATAATCAAAATAAATATGAGCATCTTTATTTACCTCATCACCAGGAATAAGAGTTGGTAAGGTTTTTATTTTGAATAAAATATTACCGTGACCGCCAATTGGTAAACTTTTCGCTGTACTCAAATTAATATTTTGAAAAATAAATTCGACAGTATTACCATGAATAAGTGTTTGTGCAGGATGCGAAGTTCCGAGCAACTGTAAAGAGTTTATATCGTATTTGGTTTGATCTACTACAATTTTCACTACTACATTTGCTGCGTCTGCAGTTCCCGTATTTTCAAAATTGACTGCGTAATGTAAATAGTCGCCAATTGTGCTTGGAGAAACATTTTTGCCTTCTAGACAAGTAATATCATTAGGATCAAAAGAGCTTACTACAGTTTCGTTGTAATTAAACACATTATCAGCAGCATTAAAATCGCCTGCAATAGGATTTATCGAAGCCGTAAAGTTTAATATATCACCCAAATTTACGGGCGGAATCTGCATTGGAGAATTTACATTCAATCCAATATAATAAATTCTACTTTCCAGTGGTTGTAAATTGCTGTAATTCCAGCCTATTAAACCTGCAGTCTGCGTATTTGGCGCCACGGTTGCGATCCCATAATGTAAAATAGCTGGATTGTAAGTAAAGCTAAAATCGCCACTTGTGGTTTGATTTCCTTTGTTTCGAATCACAATTTCATACCAAGCCATAAAGCCGGGATTTGCAGTTTCAATAGGAGCAATCACAATTTCTAGATCGTTATGAGAACCAGCAGCAGTAATGCAAAAATCTTGTATAGCGGTATGATTGTTATTATCTGCAAAAGTGAGCGCCGTATTGAGAGGAGAAACCGTAAAAAGTGATGGATTTTCTAAATGTGTTGTTAGATTAAAATTTCCTGCATCGGTATAAAAAGTATACTTTCCGTTTGTATTGGTAAAAGATTCACTTTGTACAGAACCGTCATTCATTCCAATTTTTACATTAGATTGTTTTGCATCATTGGCATCACAGCCATTATTATCAAGGTCAAAAGCAACAGTTCCTGTTATAGTATTATAATTACCGCCCGGCGTAAAAGAACAATAAGAGTTCACAACAGCAGCAGATAATCCTAAATTACCCAAATATAGTTTAGTAGCACTTACATCAGCCTCGTCTTGACAGACAAATTTAAGGGCTGTGTTTGCACTAGTAAAAAATAAGGTTTCATTTCTTCCGTTTTTGGCAAAAACCGTTTCTAGAGTCGTAATATCATTTGCAGATAAAGCTTGCAGATTTTTTAAATTAGAAACATCAATAGTCTTTAATTTTGTATTACTAAAATTTAAGATTTCAATATTTGGCGAATCAGAATAATCTATGGCTGTTATTGGCGAATCTGTACAATTAAAATTGATTATGCCAGTACAACCTGTTAGATTAATAGAGGATAGATTATTAAGGCTGCAGTTAAGCTGTGTTAAATTAGGCATGCCAGCAACATTTAGTGTTGTCATAGGCGCTCTTTCAGGGCCTGGCCCTAATAACGTAAGCGAAGTAAGCGCCGTACAGCCCTGTACATTTACAGTAGTTAATAAAGCACTTATATTGACAATAGAAGTTAGAGCAGAACAATTAGAGTAATCTGCGTTTTGAATTGCAGCCGTTGGTGCATAAAGATTAGTTAAAGCAGTACAACCCGCAAGATTCAAATCAGCAGTAGGATTTTCATCAAATTCAAGAATTTTCAAATGTGTGTTTCCAGAAAAGTTTAAGGCTGGAATTTGATTAATGCTCAAAGCCACTGTTTCTAAATTAACACAGCCTGTTAAGTTTAAATTTGAAATCAAATTATTGTTTCCTCTCAATTCAATTAAGTTTGGAGAGTTGCTTAAATTTAAAGCCGTAAGCTTGTTATTGTAAACTACAGCTCTAGTCAATGACGAACAACCCAAAACATTCAGCGTATTCAGATTATTATTTGAAGCATCTAAATCTGTTAAAGCACTGCAGCCCAAAAGATTTAAGGAAGTTAATTTGTTGGCTGAAACGGCAAGCGCAGTTAAGCTGGTACAATTAGAAAAATCGGCAGTCACAAGTTCATGATTTTCTGTAAAGGCAGAAGCAGGAATATTAAGTAAAGTACATCCAGCAGCATTAATCGAGGTAAGATTTGGGTTATTATCAATACTTAATCCAGTAAGTTTAGTTAAACCAGAAACATTCAGCGTTGTAATTTGATTGTTAACAGCATTAAAATATTGTACGTTAGGACAAGCCGTTAAATCTACAGCCGTAAGTTGATTATCGGCAAGATATAATTCTCTTAATGCTGCAAGATTACTAACATTCAGCGTAGAAAAAGCAGGATTTTGCTGGGCTAAAATAGTGTCTAAATTTGGACAGTTAGAAATAGTTAAAGTTGTCATTAACGGGTTTTCCATCATAGAAATATTCGTTGCAGCAGTAAAACCAGAAAACGCAGCCGAAACTAAAGTTGGACTTTTGCAATAAAAAGTTTTTAGATTACTCATACCGCTCAAATTAATGCTCGTTACACTAATTCCGTTAAAACCTAATTCAGCAAGATTGGTAAAACCTTCAATACCTTGAATATTAGTTACCGCGTAAGCATTTGCGCCTTCAATCCAAAGTTTATCAATCAAAGCCGCTTCAGAAGCTTGAATCTGATTGTCAAAATTAGTATCAATTCTAGTAACCGCAACACCACCAGAATAAGCCGTAAAGTTGTTAGCACCGCCATTTACAAGCATGGCTTTAAAAGTAGCATCGGTAAAAGAAAGTGTCTGTGCATTTACCATACCGGCAAAAAGAAATAACACCAAAAGTAATTTTGTTTTCATAATTAATTGGTTTTGAGTATTCGTTAGAAATAGTTTGGGGATGTCTTGTTAAAGGGAATTGATCAGTTCCTGTAATTTTTCTTTTTTACTTTGAGCAATCGGAATATTAGCATTATCAGCCATAATTACATAACCGCCGTCTGTTTTTATATAAGATTTTAAATAAGATAAATTAATTAAATGCGATTGATGAACGCGTTCAAAACCATGTTCAGTAAGCAATTCTTCGTATTCTTTGAGTGTTTTTGAAATCAAAACCGGTTTATGGTTTTTGATATAAAACTGCGTATAATTTATTTTGGCTTCACAGCGAATAATATCCGCAACCTCAAACAAATGAATTCCGTCGCTTGTCGACAAAGCGATTCTTTTAAAATTGTCTACTTTTTTCCGAATGTTTTCCAGCAATAAATCGATGTTTTCAAACGAATTGTTTTTTCCTACAGCTTCCTTTATTTTAGCCATCGTCTGCTGTAATTCTTCAGGATCAACAGGTTTTAAAATAAAGTCTAAAGCACTAAATTTAAAAGCCTTTAAAGCATATTGTTCGTGCGCCGTAATAAAAACGATATGCGCTTTTAATTTACCGTTTACTTTTGAAATTCTTTCCAAAATATCAAAACCAGTTCCGTCAGTCAAATGAATGTCAAGAAAGATTACCTGCGGCCGCAGTTTTTCTATGGCAATGATTCCTGTTTTTACACTTTCGGCTTCACCAATAATCAAAATATCATTAGTGTAGCGTTCTAAAAGCGCTCTTAAACCAGTTCGTAAATGTTTATCGTCGTCTATTAATAATGCTGTTATCATTGGTTTATAATATTATGATAGGTATTGAATAGGTAAATACAAAGTAACTTTTGTACCCGTTTTTTGTTTTTCAGAATTTAATTCGATAATCTCAATTCTAGCAGATTTAGAAGTAATAGACTCCATAATCTTCAAGCGTTTTTTGGTAATGTCCAGCGCCATAGATTGATGTGCCGTAACAGAATTTTCTTTTAAGAGTTTAGATTCAGACAAACCAATTCCATCATCTGTAATCGTACAAATAAGCTGTTCCTGTTTGGTATCAAAATAAACCTCAATTTTTCCTTTACCTTCTTTAGGAACCATTCCGTGAAGAATTGCATTTTCTACAAAAGGCTGAATAAGTAAAGGCGGTAATCCTACATTAAATTCAACATTTTCAGAAGATTCAATTTTAAATTCAAATTTATCATGAAAACGAAGCTGTTCCAGTTCCAGATAATTCTGTAAACTCTCAATTTCTTTATCAATCGGAATCAATGAACCTTTAGAATATTCGAGCGTAAGGCGCATTAGTTTAGAAAATTTCGATAAATATTTTAAAGCCGAATCGGTTCCGTTCTGAACAATAAAACTCGAAATAGAACTCAAACAATTAAATACAAAATGCGGATTCATTTGCAAATGCAGTGCTTTTTGTTCGTATTCTGCAACTTCTTTTTTAAGTGTAAGCTGTCTTTTTACCTGCATTCTATTATAAACAACCAAGCTTAAAACAATTAGCAGTAAACCGCCCAAGATAGAAAAGACAACAAGCTGAATCTGTCTTTTATGTTCTTCAGAAAGCAATGCTTCTTTTTTCTTAAATTCATAATTCATTTCAGCAGCAGCAAATCTCTTGTTCGTTTCCTGATTGTTAATACTGTCGCGGGCTTTTACATAATTTTTATAATGTGCCAAAGCAGCTTCAGGATTATGCAAAGATTCGTGCAGTTCGCTCAATAATTTTTCAGTATTAAACGTCTGATCCAGAACTCCAATTTCTTGTGCATAAGCCAGTGATTTATTCGCATAAAAGAGCGCTTCCTTATATTTTTGTTCTTCCTGAAGTAGCAATGCAATGTTGTATAAAGCGTAAGAAGCGCCAAATTTATTCTGAATCCCTTCGTATAAATCCAATGACTGCTGGTAATATTTAAGGGCTAAATCTGGATTTTTCTGCTTCGTATAATATTCTCCTAAGTAATTGTTTAATAGAGCAAAACCTCGTTTATTATTGTTTTTTGCGAAACCTTTTTTTGCTTTCTCGTAATAGTCAATAGCATTTTGATATTCGCCCAATTCAAAATAAATCACACCAATATTGGTTAGCGTAATTGGTGCATTTTGTTCCTTAATGGCCAATTGTATTTTGTAAGCACCTTTTAGATAATACAATGCTTTGGGATAAATTCTCTGAGATTTATATAAAATTCCAATATTATTTAAAATTTTAGAAATACTCAGTTTATCATTAGTTTCCTGATATAATTTTAAAGCCTGCTCATAATTTTGTAATGACGAGGTATAATCGCTTTGTTCAGAATGTACAACACCAGAACTAGCATAAGAGCGGGCTAAACCGTTTTTAATTTGTTTTTGATTAGAATTGTCTTTAAGAGCAATTTTAAATTCTGTCTGTGCCTTTTTAAAATATTTTAAAGCTTCTGGATAATTTCCTAAAATAATAGAGGCGTTACCTTCATTTAAATATCCTGTAGCTAAACCAAAATTATATCCTTTTTTTTGGCTGGCTGCAATCGCTTTTTCTGCATAAAATAAAGTAGAATCAGGATCGATTTCTTTGTATAAATCTGCTAAATTATTATACCTATTTATCCTCGCCGTATCTACTTTGGTAATCGAAATTATCTTTTTTAAACTGTCTATTACAGCACTTTGAGCATTTGAAATACTGCAAAGAAGAATAAATGATAAAGAAATGATTATACTGAATTTGGGGTTCACTGGTTTTCTATTTTAGTTCTTGTTAGACAAATGTATGATATGTTTTTAAGTATCATAATGCAGTTTATTATTTATAAGGTTTTGATTATTATTTGATCCTTTTGACTTATTCTAAAAATTAGGAGTGTTTTGTATGTTTTTAGAATTTTAATTAATCTCAGTTATAGCGATTTTATCTTGGAAAGTATTTTTTGTAAGAAAATTGTGATATTTATAATAAAATCGCTATATTTGAATTTAAAGTTATATGAATAATCTTATTTTTTGTTGAAGCAAAAATCCTTAAAAAGGAGTGCAGAAACTGATTGTCTCGTTTTGAATTAAAAATACTTCTTTAGAAATTAAATACAAACAATTAATTAAATACTAAAATGATGTAACTATGAAGAAACAGTTTACTAAATTCAAAAGCATGGTTTTTATTGCTTTAATGTGTTTTTGCTTGTCAGGATTGCAGGCACAGAAGAATAAAAAACCAAACATCCTTGTTATTATGGGTGATGATATTGGATGGTTTAATCCAAGTTGTTATAATCGCGGTTTAATGGGATTTAAAACTCCAAATATTGACCGAATTGCCAATGAAGGAGCATTATTTATGACTTGGTATGCACAGCAAAGCTGTACTGCAGGTCGTGCCGCTTTTATTACAGGACAATCGCCAATTCGTACAGGATTAACAAAAGTTGGACTTCCAGGTGTTGATGTTGGACTTAAACCTGAGGATGCTACAATAGCAGAATTATTAAAACCTCAAGGTTATGCAACAGGGCAGTTTGGTAAGAACCATCTTGGAGACAAAGACGAATATCTGCCAACAATGCATGGTTTTGATGAGTTTTTTGGAAATCTGTACCATCTTAATGCAGAAGAAGAACCAGAAAGCCCTGATTATCCAAAAAATCCAGCATTCAAAAAATTATTTGGTCCGCGTGGCGTAATTCATTCCTATGCAAATGCAGACGGAACACAAAAAGTAGAAGATACTGGCGCACTTACGGTTGAACGTATGAGGACTGTAGATGATGAATTTACAAAAGCAGCAATAGGTTTTATGGAAAAACAGGCTAAAGATGATAAACCATTTTTCTGTTATTTCAACTCTACCAGAATGCACGTTTTTACCCATTTAAGTAAAGAATATGAAGGTAAAACGGGTCTAGGTTTACAAGCAGATGGTATGACAGAGCATGATGATGATATAGGTAAATTATTGAAAAAACTAGATGATCTTGGTATTGCAGATAATACAATTGTGATCTATACCACAGATAATGGTACAGAATTAATGACATGGCCTGATGGAGGAAGTACACCTTTTCGTGGAGAAAAAGCAACCAATTGGGAAGGCGGCTATCGTGTGCCAACTGTAATTAGATGGCCAGGTACAATAAAACCAGGTACAGTTTATAGTACAGAAATGTTTGCACACGAAGATATTCTGCCAACTCTTGTTGCAGCAGCTGGAGAACCAGACATCGTAAACAAATGTCTTACAGGATATAAAGCAGGTAAAAAAACGTTTAAAGTACATTTGGACGGTTATAATTTAATGCCGCTTTTTAAAGGTCAAGTAAAAGAATCACCGCGTAAAGATTTTATTTATTGGAGTGATGATGGTGACATATTTGCAATTAGACACGAAAGATGGAAATCGGTGTACATAGAGCAGAATAATGAAGGATTTGATATCTGGAGAAAAGGATTTACAAAACTGAGAATTGCTAATATATACGATATGTATATTGATCCGTTTGAGCGTGCAGATAAATCTTTATTGTATGATGATTGGTTAATGCATCATATTTATCTTGATTATGGAACTGGTGCTTTGGTGGCACAATGGCTGCAGTCTTTTAAAGAATTTCCACCGAGACAAAAACCTGCAAGTTTTAACTTAGATGAGATCATGCAGAAGTCAATTCAAGCTAGAGGAAACTAGGTAAACGAAATAAATAATAGGAAAAGGACAGCTCTAGAGCTGTCTTTTTTTTGTTGATTCTAAAACGATGTTTATTTAAAGGTCTGTTTTTAAATAATTATGTAGAATTTCAGGAGCGTTTAGTTTATACGCCTTCTAAAAAAATCAGATACAATAATTAATTGCGACATTATGAAAAAGACATAGTAAATAAAAGCAGAAAACAGCTTCTAATCATTGATCCTAGAGATTATTTAAACATCTCCGCCAAGCCCAAAAAACATTTTGCGATATTCGCTCGGACTAAAACCTCTATGTTTTTTAAACATATTATTAAGATGGCTTTTATCAGTAAAACCAAATTCTGCAGCAATTTCATTAATGCGCATATCTGTATGCAGTAAGCGGTTTTCTACCAGTTTCAATTTATAATTGGTTTGATATTGTTGTAATGTTTCATTTGTATGTTTGCGAAAAAAACGCCCCAGATACGTTTCAGAAATTCCGAATTTGGTGCCAATATGTTCCCCTCTTAATTTTTCGGGATCATAAATATTAGCCTGTACATATTGTAATATTCTAACAATTTTCTGTTCGCTTTTTTCGTCAATTTTCTCCGGAAGACTCAGCATAATATTTCTGGCAACAATAACCAGCAAAGTATCAATATACTGCGTTAGTAATTCTTTGTGATACAAACCTTTGTTTTTATGTTCTCTAATAATAGCCTCTATTAACGGATGGACAATTGTTTTATCATCTTCATTTTTTAATATACATCCAGGCTCGTGAGATGCATTTTTTAGAATTACTTCTAGTTTATGCAATGATTCTTGCTGCGAATTTCTGCTTAAATAAATGGTATTAATTCTAATGAAAAACAATTGTGTTGGTTCTTTAAAATCCAAACGATGCAAATCTTCAGGAGTTAAAAGAAACAAATGACCCTGCTGGTAAGCAAACGTATTATTGTTAATATGCTGTAAACCGCTGCCTTGAACAATATATACCAGCTCAAAAAAACTATGCATATGTTCTCCTCTAGGGCATTCATCCATTAAATCTTTAAGAACCAATTCATAAGGTTCGTGTAGTACATCGTTTTTCATAATGAAAGATTATGTTTTAGAAAATAAAAATACAATATTTTACAATTGGTTATGGCACAAATATGAAATATTAGTATTAAACGAAGACAAAAAAATACACTTTTAGAATCATAAAATACAACAATTTGCAATCGAGTATTGTAGAAATTTGTACTATAAATTTAAAGTACAATAATTAGATAAAATTTAAAAAATATGAAAGCACTTATCCTTGAAGAATTCAGCGCAGATTTCCAGATCAAAAATATAGACAAACCAATTCCTGCCGAAGGTGAAGTTTTGGTTAGAATAAAAGCCAGCGGTATTAATATGCTCGACACAAAAATTAAAGCAGGAAACGCCGCACACGCACAAGTTACACTTCCTGCAATTTTAGGAATTGATATGGCCGGAATTGTAGAAAGCGTTGGTAAAAATGTAACTGCTTTTGCTCCCGGAGATGAAGTTTACGGAATGACTGGCGGTGTTGGTGGTGTGCAAGGTTCTTTGGCAGAATATGCTGTAGTTGATTCAGAATTATTAGCCATTAAACCAACAGCTTTATCTTTTAAAGAAGCAGCAGCAATTCCACTAGCCTTTATTACGGCGTGGGAAGGACTTGTTGATCGAGCAAAAATAGCGGCAGGAATGACGGTATTAATTCATGGTGGTACAGGTAGTGTAGGGCATATTGCGATACAGCTGGCTAAATCTTTTGGAGCAAAAATATATGCTACAGGCAGTGCCGAAAATTTGGATGAAATAATGGCATACGGTGCAACTGCCATTGATTATAATGCTATTTCTATGGAAGAATACGTTAATGAATATACAGATGGAAAAGGTTTTGATGTTATTTTTGATACCGTTGGAGGAACTGTTTTAGATAATTCATTTAAAGCAGTAAAAAAATATACAGGACATGTAGTAAGTATTTTAGGCTGGGGTTCTCATAGTCTGGCACCGCTTTCTTTTCGCGGTGCAACCTATTCGGGAGTATTTACTTTAATGCCGCTTTTGACAGGAGAGGGCAGAGCGCATCATGGCGAAATTATGAATAAAGCAACACAACTTGCCAATCAAGGAAAATTAAAACCAGCAGTTAACAGCGAAGATTTTTCTTTTGAAAACATAACAAAAACTTACACTGCTCTTGAAAAACATTCTTTAAAAAACAGAGCTATTGTCCTTATTTGATAGACGATAGAGGTGAATAATTTCAAGTTAAGAAGATTTTATTGTGTGTAATGTTATTGGAAATCAATAAGAAAGATAAAAGAAAAGGCACAAAATCCTACAAGAATCACAAGTAATATTACATTCAAATTCTAAAGATTTCAGTTAGTCATTTTAGCTGAGATTATTTACATTTGGACTTTACCATAAATTATGAATAAAGGATTTAAAAAAGCAATAAGACAAATACATTTGTGGCTCGGTTTAGCATCGGGCCTCATTGTTTTTATAATTAGTATAACAGGATTTCTTTATGTTTTTGAGGAAGAAATTCGCGATTTTGCACAAAAAGAATATCTGCATGTACCTGCTCAAGAAAAATCTTTTATTGGTCTTAAACCTATAATTGAGAATTACCAGAAACTGGAACCAAAGCAGAAAATTACCGCAATAAAAATTGCTCAAAACGAGCCTAATGCAACGGTTGAGATTACAAATAAAAAGAAAAAGACCTATTACTTCAACCCTTACGATGGAAGCTTAGTCAATAAACAAGGTTCAGATTGGCTGAATATTATTCTAGAAATACACCGAACTTTATTACTTGGAGATGCAGGCGAATTTATTCAAGGCTGGTCGGTTGTAATTTTTCTAGTTATGCTTATAACTGGGCTTATATTATGGTTTCCAAACCAAATGCGTTTACTAAAACAATCACTAAAAATAAAATGGAGCGGTTCTTTTAAAAGAGTAAATTATGACCTGCATCAAGTTTTAGGATTTTATGCTTGTCTTTTTTTACTTCTAATAGCATTTTCTGGAGTCTATTTTAAATTTGATACCGTAAAAAAATCGGTCGATTTAGTAACCGGAACTAAACTAAGAAAAGGCGATGAAGTTTTAAATAAAGAAAAAATAGATTCAACTACAATTCCTGTGCGATATAGCAAGATTTACGAAAGTGTAAACTCGAAATATCCAGGAGCAAATTCAATTTCATTATCCATTAGAAAAACAGGAGAACTTAGAGTAAGAATGATTTATCCGAATGATTGGGCGAGAAATCAGAATATTATTTTCTTTGATGGAAAAACAGGCGAATTATTACGGACTAAACTTTACAAAGACAATAACGCAGCAGATGTATATGAAGCAAGTAATCATGATCTGCATACGGGAACTTTCTTTGGTATTATCGGAAAAATAATCTGGAGTATTGTTAGTTTAATAAGCGCATCACTACCCATAACAGGATTTATTATCTGGTGGAAAAAAGGAAAAAAATCTAAACCGAAAAAAGTTAAAGCTTAAGAATATATTAAATGCCCTGTAATTGCAGGGCTTTTTTATGCAATTTTGTCATTTCTTCTTTGTCGAATTGTGCGTTTTACCTTTGTCAAAGTTTTAAACTTTGACAAAGGTTTGGATTTTTCTTTTTACATTTTGCAACCCCAATCTTGTCATTCTGAGGAACGAAGAATCTTCACAAGAAACTCCGATATGTAAGTAACCAACGAGGATTCTTCGTTCCTCAGAATGACAAAAATACGTTTCGTTAGAATTGTAGAATTAGGTTTTAATTTTTCTTTTTACATTTTGTAACCCCAATCTTGTCATTCTGAGGAACGAAGAATCTTCACAATAAACTTCGCTACGTAAGTAACCAACGAAGATTCTTCCTTGGTTAAGAATGACAAAAATACGTTTCGTCAGAATTATAGAAATAGGTTTAAATTTTTCTTTTTACATTTTGTAACCCCAATCTTGTCATTCTGAGGAACGAAGAATCTTCACAAGAAACTCCGATATGTAAGTAACCAACGAAGATTCTTCCTTCGTCAAGAATGACAAAAATACGTTTCGTCAGAATTATAGAAATAGGTTTGAATTTTTCTTTTTACATTTTGTAACCCCAATCTTGTCATTCTGAGGAACGAAGAATCCTCGCAAGAAACTCCACAAAGTATTAAAACGTTATTCTATTCAAACAAGCAATTCAAAAAATCTAAGTCGGGATTTATTGTCTTTATGAGTTCAATTTTCTTATTCTTAATCCAGCCTTTTATTTCTTTTTCTCGAGCAATTGCTTCTTGAATCCAATTGAATTTTTCGTAATATAATAAATACTCTACATTGTATTTTGATGCAAAAGTTTTGTTGTTGCTTTTAATGTTTACTTTATGCTGATTTAAGCGAATCTTCAAATTGTTTGTTACTCCTGTATAAAGAACAGTTTTGTATTTATTGGTAATTATATAAATATAATAAGTGTGATAGCCTTCATGTAATTTCATGAAACCAAAATAATAATTTTATTCTAAAGAAAGAATATTCTTTCTTTTTTTATTAATCTTTGTAGAGTTACTTGCGAGGATTCTTCGTTCCTCAGAATGACAAAAATACGTTCCTCAGATGACAAAAATACGTTTCGTCAGAATTGTAGAAATAGGCTTGAATTTTTCTTTTTACATTTTGTAACCCCAATCTTGTCATTCTGAGGAACGAAGAATCTTCACAAGAAACTCCGATATGTAAGTAACCAACGA
>NZ_WMID02000034.1 GCF_009711165.2 Flavobacterium sp. MC2016-06
CCGACAGCAGTTTAAAAACCTATACCTATGCTTATGATGCTTTAAACAGATTAACACAGGGAACAGATGCTTCTGCTGTTAATCCAGGAAGATATAACGAAGGATTGAGTTATGATAAAAACGGGAACATCATGAGTCTTTTAAGAACAGGAAATACCAATGCCGCAACCACAGCATTCGGTACTATGGATAATCTGGTTTACAGTTACGATACAGGCAACAAACTTGTGAAAGTTGAAGACAGCTCAGGTAGTACAGAAGGGTTTAATAACGGAAGTAATACGGCAGTTGAATATACTTATGACAGCAACGGCAACATGAAAACCGATGCCAACAAAGGCATCACAGCTGTAACTTACAATTATATGAACCTGCCTTTAAAAGTTACTTTAAGCACAGGTTCTATAGATTATGTATATGATGCTGCTGGAGTAAAACAAAGAAAAACCATAAGTACAGGGGGAAGCACTGATTATGCGGGAAGTTTTGTTTACGAGAATAATGCTCTAAAACAATTTGCCCAGCCAGAAGGATATGTAGTTTATAATTCGGGAGTTTTTAATTATATTTACCAGTACAAAGATCATTTAGGGAATATCCGTTTAAGTTATCAGGACAAAGACAATAATGGAGTTGTAAACAATACAGAAATTGTTCAGGAGACCAACTATTATCCTTTTGGACTGACACAGAAAGGATATAACAGTGTAGTGAATGGTGTAGATAATAAGTATAAATACAACGGAAAGGAGTTGCAAGACGAGAGTATTGGAGGTATTCAGCTTAATTTTTATGACTATGGTGCTAGAAATTATGACCCTGCATTAGGTAGATGGATGAATATTGACCCATTAGCAGAAACATCAAGAAGGTTTAGTCCATATGTATATGCTTTTGATAATCCTATTAAATTTATCGATCCCGATGGTATGAGCCCAATTGACCCTGGAAAAATAAAACAAGCTGCCGCAAATGCTGTTGCAACAGTAGTAGCAGCAGATACGGGAGGGACAACACCTGCAAGATGTAATGTTGGAGTTAATACGGCATTTACGGAATTAACAGGCAGCCACGAATTAGATGGCATGGTAGCCAATGATATGTATGACTATATGTCCAACTCAAATAATTTTACTACGATTGATGTTAGTGAAGCTCAAGAAGCTGCGAATAATGGTGACATTATTATACCTGCATGGAAATCTTCATCAGGTCATGGGCATGTAGATATGGTAGTGCCGGGTGAAGCTTCGATGACAGGGACTTGGGAAGGTCAATCGGCTAAATCATTGGGTGGATTACCAAATGTTATGGACACAGGTGCTGGTATGCGAACAAATTCACAACCAATTAATCAGTCCTTTGGTAAAGGAAAACAATCAAGTGTGTCTTTTTTTAAATACGTTGGCGGAGCTATCCCAACAGTTGATTCAGAAGAAAATACAACAAATACAACAAATACAACAAATACAACAATTTCATCGTCATCTAATACTACTACTAAAAAAGGAGTAAACAATTCAGCTACTATTTCACAAAGTCCAGAAGCTTCTTATAGCGAACAATTGAAAAGTAGTAAAATGCCAATTATTCAAACTATTGGCTCAATTCTTGGTACTATAGGTTTTTAAATATTAAATTATGAAAGCAAAATTTTTATTTTTATTTTTGATAATTGCAGTGAAAGCTCTTTCAGCAACACAAAATCAAAAAGTTTTTGTAGGTTATTTTAACAACCTACCAGTTTTTGATTCGTTTAATGAAAAAAAACTATATGTTTTAAAGGATAAACTTGAGTTTTTAACTTCTTATCCTATAAATAATAATGTTTTAATTGTAAATAATGATTGTATAGTGTACTCTTGCAAAAGTACCACAATTGTTTCTTACAGAGGAAAAGATACTATATATCCAATTTCAACTTCATACGCAGCGGCGAGTGAAAATGGACTGGTTTATATTACCGATACAAAAAAAGCTATAAAGGTTTTAAATCAAGGGAAAATTACAGATTTAGGTGTTAAAGGCTATGTCGTCTCTTTATTTGCTGATTTTTTATTTTATAATGTAGAACATGATGCTAATTTAGATTATGCGAATGCAGACTTACATAAAGTTAATGTAAAAGACATAAAACAAAATATTATGATATTGTCAAATATCTCAGGTGAATCTACAGTTATTTTAGATTCTGGTAAATATATATATGACAATATTCTATATAAAGGAAAATTCGTGCCTGCTTTGTTTTCTTTGGAAAAAAAGAAATTTAACATTTTGAATATTAAATCTGAATATTTGAGCGGAATTCCATTCTATTCGATTAATGATGATTGTTTGGAATTTTACAATTTAGATAATATGTTTAAGCAAAAAGTAAAATTACCAGTCGAATTTAATGTTGATCGGTAATGTAAACCCGATCGCGCAGATATGTCTTCGTAGCGTTAGCGCAGATTTGCAATCATAAGTGTTCGAAACCTTATTTTTAAATTTAAAAAGTAATTAAAAAACACTGAAACAACTTGAATTTCTTTGAAGAACAGGTTCAGTTTTAGAAAAAACAAATCGAAATTTTTTGCTCATTTCATGTTTCGAACACTTATGATTTGCAATCTGTGCCCGCAAAGTAAGGCACACAAACAAGAATTTATAAAAAGTACAGTGTTGTAATGCTGTACTTTTTTTGTTTGTGAGAATAAGTATGTTTGTAGTAATAAAAAGAAGTTATATCTAAAAAATATAAAGCAACAATTACAGAAGTGGTATATTTTAGTTCTGCCAGAAATTATTCTGGATTAGATAATGATTTAGAGGTAATCTTATTAGATTTGTTTTAAGCTTATCAATCTTTGCGGACACGGTTTGCAAAACCGCGCTAACGAATTTGGTTGTGAGTAAATCTGAGCGATCGGGGAGAAAGAATTGCTCTTAGAGCTAGTGATCTAAATAATCTTTTTTAATTATGAAAAAACTAATATTATTCATTTATTTTGTTTCCCTATCTTTAATCTCTCAAGCACAATCAATTCCTGATTGTGCAAAAAACTCAGTTAATAGTCGATTATTTTTAAATGGCCCTCACACATTGCTTTGTGATTCAATTTCATCTAATGCTAGCCCAAGTAATATTAATCAATGCTTTGCTATTAGATCGTATCAAATAAGAGACACTCTAAATATTAATTATTTTAAAATTTATATTTATAAAAATATTAATGATTTTGCTAATAAAAAGAAAAAGAAGACACCTAAAATGGAAATTTACTTCACTAATATTATAGATAAAGATTCTTTTAACTATTACCTTGATATTTCAAAATTCAAAAAAGGATCTTTTTTTATAAATGTTTCAAAAAAAAACAATGTAAAAGCTGTAGAATGCGTGATGTGCAGGGATAGCATAAAAGTATTTGATGTTACTCCCAAAAATTGGTCTGAAATAAAAAAATGGGGAGATTAATTTTTATTATTACATACAATTCCGATGGCACAGATATGTTTGCAAAACCGCGCTAACGATCCTGTTTGTGGGTAAATCTGCGCGATCTGGATATAGAGGATTTTAAAATAACTGAATTTGACATTACAAATAGTATTGATGAAGCCGATATAAAAATTATATCAGCGACAAAAATTTCAATAGACAATAGAATTTTTTACAAAATAAATTGATAAAAAACTTAATCCGCTCTCCGAAGAGTTCTCATGAAACGCTGCGCAAATATCTCTAGACTGCAACCCAATCGCGCAGATATATCTACGCAACGTTAGCGCAGATTTGCAATCATAAGTGTTCGAAACCTTGTATTTAAATATAAAAGACAATTACAGAGACTTAAATAACTTAACCTTCTTTAAATAAAAAGTTTAATTTTAGTAAAAACCAATTGAAATTTTCTAAAGATTTCCTGTTTCGAACACTTATGATTTGCAATCTGTGCCCGCAAAGTAAGGCAGATGTCCAGATTCTGGTCAAAAAGGGGTTATAACGAATGAAGAAATATCTGTAAGGAAAATGGACAATGAAATAAGAAAAGAACAAGGTGTAACACCAAGACCAATACCGAATTAAATGAAAAAAAATATAAGCTTAATAGTAATTACTTTTTTTTTAGCTTCCTGTGGACATTATAAAGATTTGCAATTAGACAAAGAAATGAATATTAATGATTTGTTTAAGTCATGGAATAAATCAACTTATAAGTCAATAGAATTTCAGGCAAAAAGCTTATTTAACTCACGAAAAGAGGAATATGGCAAAGAATTAGAGTTATTTAAAGTTCAAGAGGACATTAAGAGTTTTGATGAAGTTAATACTGTTTCGGTTAGATATAAGTTTTTACAGAAATTGTCAGATCAATATTTAAAGATTTCAGATTATTTTATTGTTGAAACGAATATTTCTGGAGAGTATTATCAACCTCGAATATTCGTTATGTATAGTAGAAACAAAAAATCTACGGACGTAATGAAGTTTGAATATAAAAAAAATGAGTGGGAATTCGTTGATAGCTTTTTATTGCCTTACAAATTCAACTATAATTATAAAGACTATATTTTAAGAAGAGATGGCGATTGGAATAGGCATAATGTAATAGTTTCGCATATCCTCAATAATAGTTCAGAGAGATCAGATTTTTTTCTTAAGGGAGCCATGAAAAAATTTGTTTTTGAACTACCCGAATCAGCGAATCACTTTTAAAAGAATCCCGATTGCGTAGATTTATCTACACAAAGTTAGCGCAGATTTGTAATCATAAGGTTTCGAACACTTATGATTTGTAATCTGTGCCCACAAAGAGAATCAAAAGCCACTTCTATAATGAAGTGGTTTTTTGTTTAGAATTATTATTAAAAAAAATATACACAACAACAGCGTTGATTTGTAATCTGTCTTAACGGTAAAATAAAAAAACCTCGATTTTTTTTATAATCGAGGTTTTTACGTTTTGTTACTAATTTTAGAAATGAGAATGAAACCTATTCCTTATCCAAATAAGGATTTAAGATTTCGGCTAATTCATTCAACCAATAAAAGCTAGATTCTAAATCGGTCATTCCTTGTTCTTTCATAGCTTCTAAAGCGAGTACATAATTTACTTTTCTAATTAACTTTGCCATATCTTTTATGTCTATGGTTTTGTTAAAGAAATCAATTAACTTCGTTTCAGTTTCTTTTGAAAATGTGTTTGTGCTCATAATTCTGTAATTTAGGAAATATAAAACCCGTATAGCTAAGGTGTCCTACACTTACAGAAGTGTTACGGTTGTTTCCAATACCGCCACCATACCACACGGGCAAGAGTTTTTCTAATATCATGATTCTGTAATTTAGGAATCACGAATATAATAAAATTTTCATTATTTAAAGATTTTTCTTACTTAAAAGACTTTCTTAATCACTAAACATTTTAATTTGTGGCTTTAACGACAATCTAAAAGTAAATATAAAACAAAAAAGCCTCAGATTTCTCTGAAGCTTTGTTTTAGTAGCGGGAAGCATTCAATTATCTAACCAGATTATCTTGGATTATTACAGTATTTTAGCATGCGTATCTTAATGTTTTTTCTACTTTTTTGAATAGGTACTCATATAAGTGCCAAAAAGTATCAATCAAATTAAAAGTCCCTTTGATAATTTGTAGTGAAAAAATTATATATTTGAAAAATAAATAATGTGTGAAATTTATCACACATATCTACCCAAATTTGCTTGGCTTTGTCACACATGTAAATAAGTTGGCAAAATTAAATACAAAAAATGAGAATAATAACACCTCCAACATTTAAATGCAATAAATGTAAAAAAAAATTCAATACTGATATTGAAGATTTTGGTTCACCTGAAGTTTATTACGAAAGTAGAAATATGGGAAATGAAATTCAATTTGTATGGAATTATGAAAACGAGTGCGAAAACTGTAAAAATTCAATCGAAATAACTATTGAAGGATATGAATATCCTGAAGGTTTTTTCAATTATGAGGAAACAACATCTGAAGGATGTTTGATAATTGATAAAGCTACGTTAGAAACAGAACATTCTGAATAATTATGAAGATAATTGCTAGAAAACCTGTTCAAATTGCAATAATATTCTATTTAGGATTTATAGCTTTTTACTTTTATAATTTTAATTTTAATTTATCTGATGACAATGGTAAATGGGGAACTTTCGGCGATTTTCTTGGAGGAGCCTTAAATCCTATTCTTGGTATAATTACGATTGTTTTAACTTACGACATTATTAAAGGTCAAGAAATTGAAAATAAACAATCTGAATTTAAATATCTATTTCAAATATTATTTGATGTTATTGATGAAAATAAAAATTTGATAACATTTAAAAGGTTTGACAAAACGCATCACGGAAGAGATGCCCTCTATATAATAAATAAGAATATCGAAAATTTATACAAATCATTAAATGAAGTTGAAGGTAGTGATGAAAATGACAATTTTGAAAAAGCATTTTGGTCAGTATATGATGATATAAATCAAAGTTCATCAACTTTTATGAAAACGGTACACAATTTACTTAAGATAGTAGATACATACTGTGTGGTTGAAAGGAAATCTACATATTCAGATTTAGTTAGAGCTCAATTTCATTCTGAAGAATTAAAATTTGTTCTGTATAACGGAATTGCGACCGGAGGATTTAAAAACTTTAAAACACGAATTGAAAAATTTACCATTTTAAAAGATTTAGAAAAAGATGACTCTATAAGTGAAAGCCTAAAAATACGTTATAAAAAAAGTGCTTTTGTAGAATTTAATAAAAAAAATAATTTTAAATATGATAAAGAGATTTTTGGATATAAAATCAATTTAAAAATAATAAAAATTAAATAAATAAACTTTGTCTGATACACGCGATAAGTAATTTGGGCGTTTAACTTAAGGGAAAACTCGGATTGTATTTAGAAGAATTTGGCAAATCCGAAAGATAACGCTGAATTAGACCTCGCTCTCCTAAACGTTCTCATGAAAAGGCAAATGTCTCTGACTTTGCACATTTTTTTGTTTGTTGGAAATTGTAAACTCGATAAAAGTCTCCTGACTTTTTGCTAATAGTTTTTAAATGAATTATGATCACGACAAATTTATTTAAAAACAAAAAAAGCTTTAGATTTCTCTGAAGCTTTTATCTTAGCAGACCTAACGGGAAAATTTCCGAATCATTTTATTTAAGATTTGAAGAAATTAATTGTTGAGTAATTTTTCTTGATCATTAATTCTAAAAGGTTTTAAACCATTGACTTAAGTTGAATAAATTATTAGTTTTTTTATTTAGTCCAAAGACAGCATAAAATTGAATTATCACTAACTTTATAACATTGCTCATATAGCTCTAGTTGTAAATAATCTTCTATTTCAAAATCTTCTGGAAACCATTCTAAAGCATCAATAAGAGTTGGTTCGTCTTCAATAGGAAGTCCTTTAAAAAAATCTCCACAATTTGATTGCTCTGGTGCTCTAAAGCCTTTTGGAATAAATTTCAAAGGGAAATCATCAGATTCTTGCTTCCATACAACTTTACAGTTTTCCAAATAGATTATTGAAATAGGATAGTCACCAATATCTTTATATTTAAGAAACGTAGCGGTTTGGGAAGTTCCGAAATAATTTGCAGTATCTTTTATTAAATCTAGATTTAATTTCTTCCCTTTGATTTTTTCTTTAAATAATTGACTTGGCATTAGAAGTTCAGAAGCAAATTCGTTAGCTTCCATTTCATGTGTACCATTTGCAAGCCACTGTTGTAATGTTTGTTTTGTGTCCGAGAATAAATACGATATGCCACGATGCATTATTAAATGACCGATTTCGTGAGCAATGGTAAAATTTATTTTTGGTTGAAATTTTATTTTAGAGGAAATGGTAATAATTGCATTGCTTTTATTCATTAGAATCCTACCTTCGCATTTATTCATGTCAGAATACTTAATATAAGCTCCTGACGACCATACAATTTCTTCTAAAGATAAATCTCCGGGTTGTTTCCAGCCGAGTGAATTTAATAGTTCATTCGCATATTTTTGCGATTTACTTAGTTTCATTATCTATTTTTTCTTTTAGAACTGCAATAAAATCTAGAAAATCATTATCGTCAATAATATCAGATTCTTCATTTTTCGATAATTCTTCAAATTTTCTAAACAATGGTACTAAATCTTGTCTTTCTTTTGTGCCAAGTAATTTTTTTAATTCTTCAACTCCATATTGTTTAAGTCTTTGGAACTCATTTTGAAGATTAATAAATCTTTTTTTGATAAATAATGCTTTAGCTTTAGCTTGTTTTAATTTAATTAAATCAAAGTGCTTATTTACAAATTCACTTGTATTGTCTAATTCATCTAAATAATCTTCTATTGGTTTATGATAATTTATTTCAATCATCAAACCATAATAATTATTTAAAATCTCTACTGCATTTTTCGCATCCATAATTTATAAAATTAAATAATTGATTTTGTAATTGACATAAGTTTTTCTCTGATTTTATCTAGTTGTTTCGGGTTTACACTCATTAAATCAGATATTTCATTTCTTTTCTTTCCTTCCTTGATGCACTCCCATAGAAATTCAACATTTGGATCTTTATGAGATTTAATAGTCTTCTCAACCTCAATAATTTTTAGTTCGTATTCTTCTGCTTTAGATATATCAAATTCTTCCTCCGAAGATAAACTATAGAAGTCTACTTCAATATCTCTAAATTCAATTTCAATTGTATCGGGAGCAAAACCTTCTTCTATTTTTTTTTCTTTTTTGAGTTTGCGATCTCTATATGATTTAACTACTGTTGTAATTCTACTATCAATTATTCTTATTAACTGCTCAGGCAAATCAAAATCATCCTTCCATTGCCAGTGGCCAAAAAATAGTGCGTCTTCAGCAAAATTCATATAATATTCTTTAGCGTCAATTCCTAAATTTTTAGCTGTGTGCGCTCCATAAAGGGTTTTCATTTTTAATCTAGTATCAAGATGTTTTTCACATTTAATAAGAGCAAGTTTCCATTCCGGATTAGAAACTTCTTCAAGTTTTCGGGAGTTAAATTCATAAAAATCACCAAGGTCTTCCATATTTATCTATTTACTGTAAAAATTTTTTTTACCCTTTTTTGGGGGAGTTTTTAAAAATGCAATTAATATGATATTGTAGGGGCTTAACAAACTTATAATAAAAATTATTAATAATTGAAAAAAAATAGAAAGGAGGTATAGAAATTATGGCTAAAGATTCAGAAGGAAAGAAATTCAATAGAATTCCTGCATACACGAAAGTTGTTGAAGGAAAAAAAATTGAGGTTAAGGAACATATTAGAAGTAACAGAAGTGATAGTAAAGGAAAAAAATAATGCTGTCAAACACAATTGAAATTCCACTCTATTTTAAAAATGAGTGGAATTAAAAAAATAAAAAATATATAATTATGAAAAAGAAGAAAAACTTTAATGGACATTTTGATGTCAAAAAAACAACAGAACATGTAAATATTTTATTAGGAAGTGATTTAGAGCTTTTTATTGACCCCTTTAATATTGCTAATAATTTAGAAAATAAGATTGCTAAAAAGGTGTACTTTAGAAGTAGGTCGTTTTTAGAAAAATTAAATAGAACCTACATCGTTCCAAATGATAGGTTGAACGGTCTTAATTTTTTATCTCACCTGCAGGAGGCAAATGAATATGGATTTGGGTACTCTAAAACAAATAAAGGAAAAGGAATTGGACTAACTAAAGCAGAAGTAATTTTTGATTCTTTGAGTAGTAATCTTTTTGCTAGAGAAGGTATATCGATAACTAACGAAGCTCACAATGTACTATTATTAGTTAAAGGAATTGGTCCAGATAATATGTCAGATACTTTGGCAAATGTCTGTAGAGATATTTTTGCTGAATTTACCTATGAGCAATGTCTGCTACACGGTATAGCTACTTCAAAAGTTGAAATCGAATATTACGATTCTAATCGAAATTGTTGGATGTTAAAGGACGCTCATTTACCATCTTTTCTAGGTAAGACTATTATATTAGTTCCTAAATTTTTGATAGGTAGCAAGAGAGCTTACACAAGTGCATTTAATTGGTTTATATCTAGTAATTATTTGTCCAAAGAAATCTTAAATGGGAATTTGAAATCTGATAATTCGAAAGGATTTATAAACAGATTAAAAAACGGAACTAAAAGAGTTATTATAAAAAACATCAACAAACACTTTAAAAAGCCGAAAGGAGAATTAGTAGAATTTGTAAAGAAATACAATGGTTCGCTTTTGGAGTTTCAAATGCACATAAAGAACAATTTTCCACATATTACAGAGGATCAATTGTTATTAATGCTAAGTTAATTTATATTATGCTAATTTTATTACAGATTTAAAAAGTCCAACATTTAGATGGTGGACTTTTTAATTGTACCATCCAGAGAGTTGCAGATAACATCTTTTTTCTATTTCAGGCTTGTCTACTGGATTCCACCATTTAGCTAAGGATACTCTAATTAAAGTACCAGCAGGAATTGTCTTAACAGGAGGTATTTCGCCTTTATAAGGCATTTTTTTATCTCTTTTAAATATATTGTTATAGCTGTAGCTATAGTTAAATTTGTTAAAACTATGATTTAGAATTAGATCTCTGTCATTTTGCCAAAATCCAACACTATTTATCGGTACATTTTGTGGGTTATTTAGAAAACCTTTTCCATTATCCCATACTAATTTTGAATCATATATATTGTTAAGATCTCCTTGCCAAATATTACAATTATCTACAATATATTTTTTTGGTGTTACTGTGTCAATATATTTACTTTTAGTTATTCTAACATCTTCTACGTGAGGTGGTACTCCAGGAGTGGATATATACGTAACATCCCAGATCTGACCAACTTTAAAGGGAGTATTAGATGGTTGATAGCCACCATTTAAATCCATTAATCTGATATATTTGTTTGTTTGAATTTCTATTCCTCCAATACAAAAATATGCACCCCAATTTGTTTTTGCTACAATCAATACATCCATAGATTTAAGTTATAAATTATATATTTTTAAATTAAATTCTGTGGCTATTTTTTTTGCAATGATTGATCGATGACATGCATTTGCATTTTCTTCGACACAAAATAGTACTATTTTTGAAGAATTCTCCATTTTAAGACTTTGGAGAAATGATTCTGAGTCAAATTTATTTAATATTAGATTTTCAAATGCAACTTTAAAATCATCATCTAATATTTCACGATTCTTTTTCACTTCACTTTTTTTAATATCTGCTTTTTTTTGTAAATCTCTTACTTCGGTTGGTGGTGCTAAATCTTGCTTATGTATATATCTTATATTTAAATTTGATAATTTTTCTTGTAATTTTATACTATTAACGAATGAATATTTAGCCCCTCTAACGCCTCTTCTTTGTCTTACGTCAATAAAAGTATCAATTTTATTATCTGTAAGTTTTTTAAAAAAAGTTTCTTCAGAAGAGTTGTAAACGCCAACAGTATAAATTTCGATCATAACTAATATTTTTTCCTTGACGTTAAAGATTCATCTCCAAATAGATTTGTTGTGTTTTTACCTTGCATCATTTCATTCATCACTTTTTCTTGACCTTTGATTACACCTGAATTAACAATATGATTAACAGAAATATTATGTTTTAATAGTTCTTGACCTATCAATTTACTCCTATGGCAAGTTTCAGGTTTTGATTCACTGCACATTAATGCGATTACCATTTTTTCATGATTTGCTTCTACAATTGTATTTATACCTTGTTGAAAAAAGTCTTTTTCTTTCACTTTTTCATAATCCACTTTTCCTTTTACATAACAACTTATATCACTAGGTAGCCCACCTAAATACTCTCCTGCATATACATAAGTTAAATTATTGAGGGCTAATTCTGCTTCCAGTAAATCTTTATTAAAATGAGGATTAAATTTAGAGTATGGCTTCGATCTTACATCAAATACATATTCAATTTTATAAGTGTGTAATTCTTCAATAAATTTTTCTAAAGTTTTGTTTCCATGTCCAATAGAATATATTGTACTTTGGCTCATATTTTTTCTATTAAATTAGATTAACACAAATATAAACAAAATAGAAATAATCGTTATTCTACGATATTTTTATTAAAAACCTTGATTTTTTTTTACCACTTACTCTAATCGATTAACTAAAATATTTTTAACAAGTATATGAAATAAAATAAAGTAAGCACTACGTATTTATACGGGTTTATTAGATTTTAATTGCTTTCGTTTAAAAAACCTTCTATTTCACAAATACAAAACATAAAATTTTGGAAAATGTATTAGCTTAAAGCATTGTATTACAGGAAGAATGATGTGACAGATGACACGTATTTAGTCTGACTCTTAAAAAAATAAAGCAGTCATAATGACTGCTTTATTTTTTTATTCCGGCAAAAAACCTATTAAAGTGTTTTTGGTATGATTTTTGTAGTATTTTTTTCTTAAAATTAATAAGAAAGACGTTATATGAAAAAAAACAAATTATAGCCTATTTGTTATCCAAAAGGCTAGTCACCTAAAGGTTTTTATGAAATAATATTAATTGTCTTTGTTCTTTACGAGGGAACAAAAATACAAATAGAATTGAATTAACAATTAAAAAATATGTTAAAATTTAATTTCCTAGATATTATGCGGGCTAAGGCACTAAAATACCACCAAATAATATAAAAAATTAAATTTTACACCATGATTAAAATTATTGAACATTACGGTCTTGATGCGCAAGGCTACACTCAACAGAATGTTGATTTTTTAGATCTATACTTAGGCATAGATAATTTATTGTTTTTAGATTGTAATAAAATATTGTTAGGTAATTCCCCACTTTATTTAACAATGAAATCTGATATTGATGCTTTCATGAGAGGAATGTTTGTGTATTTGACAAGGAGGCAAGATTTAAATTTGTCTGCCTTGCTAGAAGGACTACATGAAACAAACGCTACACATTTAGGAATGTCAAAGAATAGGCCTCAAGGTAATTCTGTAGGTGACGAGCTAAAAAAAGAGATTTTTAAAAATTTATTATTTTTAAGAAGATCTTTTCTGAATGGTAATCTTGAGATTAATAGTATATATTTTGGAATTGAAAATATCGGTCCTGATCGAATATCAGATATTGTGACAAGTATAATTAAACTTAGATTAATTGAGTTTACTCAAGATCAGTGTTTCAAGCATGGCATTGCAATGCAACGTTTTGCTGTTAATAAAATTTTTGATTCTAATAGTTTAACATGGAATACGAGTTTCGTCGATCTTCCGAGTTATGGTGGTGAAGCTGTAATAATGATCCCAAAGGATATTGTGTCTTCCTACGCATCAATATCGGGAACATTTAGTTCTTTTATTAGATATGGTTTTAATAAATTCTTTAAAACTTCTCCTGTTTATAAACAACTGGTTAGAGGTAAAGATGGAAGAATTGATACCGAGCTTAAAAGAAAAGAATTTGATGAATACAATAAAACTATTGGTCTAAATCCGAAAGCTATATCACAACAAATACTAACTGAATTTGATAATAAGGATTTGGTCGAAGTTTTTGAAGAAGTTAGAAAAAGAGTTTATATTCTTAACGATGATGAACTTGTAGATTTAATTGAAAATAACGTCAAAAAGGCAAATTAAAATTCAAAGCCCCCTATTAAAAGTGGGGGGCTATGTTTTTTGGTGTAACCAGATGCAAACATTCTGTTATTTTATTTTTGACTTAATTTCAGCATTGCATTTGCTACACTTAAAGTTGTTTTATCGTGTTGCTCATGTCCATATTCAAACTTTTCATTTAAATCATAAAGTAATCTATAAAGTTCAAAAGAATTTTGGCTTTCAGCAATCCATTTTACAATAATATCCAATATTTCATTCATGTTCGTTTGAAAAGTCATTCTTTCGTCACTTCCTCTAATACCATTATTGTCAGATTTTTTCTTTCCATTATTTAAAAAAACACTTTTTTCGTCACGAATAATACGTCTAACAATTTCAAATTCTTTTCCTTTAGGTAGAAATTGCTTTAGTAATTTTTCTATTCCTTTATAATAAGTATTGTATTTTTCTTCAGGATTTTCAAACTGCTTACCAATTAATTCGCGTAATTCATTGATTTCCTCTAGACTGCCAGTCTCGGAATTTATAGTTAGTTGTCGTCCAATTTTCTCATTAGATTTTTGAAGGATTTCTAATCTTTCTAAATCAGCCTTCGAGATCTCTAAGTCTTCTTCTTTTCTAATTTTTTTATTCTCGTCTTCAATCATAATCACTAAAATTTAATTTCTAAAATGGATTTTATTTTTTCACTTGCTTGCTTCAAATTTTTATCATCCCAAGAAATAGGATTTAATTTTATTAATGATTCTGAATAATCAGGATAAAATTCTCTGAAAGCGGCATGATAACTTTTCTTGTATAATTTGTCTTGATACCAAGTAAAAAATGAATAAACAATTGATTCATGTATTTCATTTTCTTTTGCGAATTTTGAGACTAAATACGGGCTATTAATATACTTCTTGATGTAGTGAAACTTCTCTTCACTTAAAAAAATATCTCTCGCAAAAGAATCAGCTTTCTCTTCAATTAAGAATAAATCATTATTACCAGTTAAATGAAAACTATTTGTTTCTATTAAATCAAAATCAAATAAAACATGATGTAGTTCATGCATTAATGTAAACCAAAGAGTTGCATATTTCTTATTAAAATCAGTTAAGACAATACAAGGTTTTCCATTTATAATAAATGTAGCTCCTTTAACTTGTGTTGTGGCAAGGTAATTTTGAAATATAACAGTGATCCCAAGATTGTATAAGGCTCTACAAACAGTGAAAAGTCCATTTTGCAAATCTTGCGAATATGGCTTAATTTTAACTATCAAATCTTTTAATCTCTCACGATTATATTCATTTGGATTATCAATTATTTTGAAACTTTGATATGCAGATTTTATCCAAAAATCTTTCATTTTATCTGAAAAATTTCTTTTAACTCTGCTATATAAAGGTTCATCAAGCTGTTCTTCGTAATCTCTTATTGAACTAAAACCAAAAAACGATAAAACTTTGTCGACTAATACTTCAGTTTCATCGTTATTGGAGAAGAAACCAAGTTTTGTTAATGCTTTGACATCAAAATTCTTGACTAAAAAAGTAGCTTTCCTTGCATTTTCAATCGAAGTAATATTTTCTCTGCTTTGATTTTTTAAAACCACATTTATAAATTCATTAATTTCAATATTTAAAAATTCTGAAATTTTAACAATATTTATAAAATTTGGTTGTTTTGCTGTTCCGGAAATTATTTCTTCAAAAACATCTTTATCTATGTTAAGTAGCTTAAGAGCTTTGGTTTTACTTAAGTTATATTCTACTAACTTATTTTCAAATACTTCTCTAATGTCTATATATTTTTCCTCAGAAAAAATCGATTGTAGTAATTTATTAATATCTGTTGATTCCATATTCAGGGTATTTACCCTGCAAATATATGTAAAAAATGTATGTAATTTAAATTTAAAGGGGAATTACCCTTTAAATTTAAAGGTTTTAAATAAAAAAACATTTATTTCTATATGTAGAATTAGGTTCAAAGTGATAAGATATAAAATCCCGAGACAGAATATAATCTCTGCTTCTTTTTTAAGATCTTTAGAAGTTGAAAAATTATTTACATAAAATCTTCATCTTTATCTATAATATGAATGATTTCTCTATAGCTTTATTAATTAATATATCTTTTACTTTTAATACTTTAAGCTCACTTTTCCTATCAATTTCTTTTCTCTTAACTTTATATAGTTGTATTTATCGTATTTCGTTTTATGTTAAACGCACAAATATTTGAAAACAAAAAAGAGACTCGAAAGTCTCTTTTTGGAATTAATATATCTTTTATAAAAAGCATCATTTTACTTTTAATAATTTTTCCAAATATTCAACTTTATCTTGCTCGGCTTTCAATAATCTTTCGTAAAGTTTTTTATTCTCGTCTACGGATTCCATTAATTTATCCAAAGGGTTAAAAGTACATTGACTATTTAATGATGAATTATCATTAAAATTATTGAAGCTATTGAAATAATTAAACACCCCTTCTTCTGAAAAATTCTTTATTGCTTCCACACTCACACCCAGTGCCTTTGCTACATCAATAAGTTTTTCTTCTTCAATTGTTTCGCTGTTTTCCATAATAGAAATAGCCTGCTGATTTGTTCCCATAGCCTGTGCCAATGCTTCCTGCTTCATGTCTTTTAATTCACGAATACGACTGATTTTTCGTCCTATGTGATTTGGTTTTGTTAGTGTACTCATAGCTCAAAGATAATAATTAAGAATAAAGAAGTAAGTCTTCTGTATGATATAGAAATAGTCTTGTACTGTACAATACAAATTGATACGGTACAGTACGACTAATCACTTACTTGCCTGTGTGTTAAACAAAAATACAATTTTTCACACAAGTATTAACTAAAAAATTAAAATTATGAATGCAATTGAATTTTCACAGCAAAAAGAATTACTTGAAGTAATTACAGAACACATTAAAACATCTGCTATTTATTGTTTTGGCAGGCATGCAAACACTTACAGTTCAAGCAGGATACTTAATCCTGACAAAGCAGTACAGAAAGAGCATATTCATTTATATCTCTTAGTCTTTGTTTCTGAAACTATAGAAAACTCTGCCAGTGATATAAGTGATAAGATAAAAACAAAGAGTCAGGGTTCTTTGACCACAACTGTTCTTATCCACCATGTACAGAGTCTTAAAAACCTTTGCGCAGACCAGCAGTTTTTCTTTTGGCAGATTATGCAGAACGGAGAACTGTTATTTCAGGATATTAACAAGCCTGCGTATTTAAATATTTCTGAAACTCCGAAAAGAAATTTAAAATCAGCATCAAGTTATAGAGCGAGCAGGAGTTATATTATTGTTACACTATGGAACTGGGTATATAATGATGATGATGTTTCGAGTTCGGATGAAGTAAAAATGTCCGCCCTTCATCAAATAGTGGAGCAGAGTTGCCTCGCTTTAATTCGTGTTTTTACTGGCTATACTCCCAATCATTTTGCGTTAGAGTACCTGTTTATGCTTTGCGAATACTTTACCAGTATAACAGCAGATTTCTTTCCCCGCCAAACCAAGGAAGAAAAGTCCATATTCAATTTGCTTAAGCAACAGCCCAACACTCTTCGTTTCAGCAAGTGTAACGACGTTGATTATATACTTTATCAATTGCTTGAAGAAAGATGCGGGAAATTTAGAAAGCAGGCTGATATCATGCTTCAAAATGAAATCGAAAGACTCAATGAAGCTGAAAGTGAAACTCAGAAAACAAATAATTAGCAATTATGAAAACCAATGAAAACAAAAGAGCTGATGATTTTATACAGGAACTCAAAGAAAGTTTTTTTTTCAGAACCCTGACTCCTGATAAATCGAAAGAAGGTATTTATTATGCGAGCCTGAAATTTACAAGTTACATAAATTTGATTTTCACTGTACAGGATCTACTTAAAACAGCACTTCACTCGCTGGAAAATTCTGGTCTGGAAAATTCCAGCCAGATTCAGGATCCCACTTTCCATCTTACAAGTATTTTGGAAATTGCAATTCAGCTCCTGCCATGCGCAGAAGCTGAAGGGCTTGATAAACTGTACAAGCAGTATTTGGAGATACTCAAAGATCATGAAAGTAGAAATGAGAAAAAAGATGATTAATCTAAATTATGAAATTATGAAAAAGAATAAGATATCCTTTGGAATTAATCCTTGGTTGGGGCAGGATATAGGAAATCCATTTTATGCTCTTGAAGCCTTTTTTGACTTTGCACATCTTGATTACCATAAAAATATTTTAAGTGAAGCAGTAATTCACAGCCATAGGAGAAAAATCTATAAACAGGATAACCCTTGCGAAGTTTTTGTTTTCTATTCTACAATCTGCTCTTTTTTCAAGGTCTGTTACAGTTTAAAAATGAAAAGTAAAAAATGGAGAGTGAAAAAGTCAGCCCGCAGTGATGACGTATTTCATCTCTCTTCGCTGACAAAGCAGGAATTTGACAATCCTTTTCTTGTGTTTCAAAAAGCGTTTTCTGAGAACACTCTGGAGGAATTTGAATTCTTCATATGGGAAATCACCCAGCTGTCATTGTCTCCCCACGAAGAAGAATTTGATTATGACCTTATGACTCCATATGTCTATTTAATCAAAATGCTTGATGCAGGAGAGCTTATGCGTGAGAGAGGCGTTGAAAAGATTAAAAAAGATCAACTTTCACAGGAATAGGAATGCGGTAGCGCGATCCGATATCAGTACGCTCTCAACTTTAATAACAATAATTTTTAATATGAAAAAAAATAAAAACCTTAAGAAAGAAACAGCAGTTGTAAAATCCGCAGAACAGGCAAAGACAGCACTCAATATGCTCCTGCAGAATCCAAAAAAGAATCTGGAAAGCGGGATTTCAGAACTTCTCGAAAAGTTGAAAAATCCCAAGCTTGATCTGTTGCTGGACAGATATCCAGACCTTTTACAGGAATACGATTTGGAAGAATTGCTTACAGGTGATCTTGAAGTCATTGATGCAGAAGTACAGGACGTAAAGACGGCAGGATTGCTGTCGTGCCTG
The DNA here is from genome assembly GCF_009711165.2 of Flavobacterium sp. MC2016-06. GTDB lineage: Bacteria > Bacteroidota > Bacteroidia > Flavobacteriales > Flavobacteriaceae > Flavobacterium. Next base: position 18,691 of record NZ_WMID02000034.1, read on the forward strand.
CAACTTCTGATACATTTCTGTTACGAACTGAAAGAAAATACAAATCCAAAGGATAATAATTTTGATAGTCTGAGGTATATTTTAAGATCGATTACCTGTTACGAGTTTGTTCATGAACTGCTTCTGCTTGTCATAGCAATTACAGGAACAGATTACTATCAAAAGTTTCAGCAGAGAATTCAAAACTTAGATTTTGAACAGGTACAGGCTCTTCAAAATGATCTTGATTTACAGGAGCATATTGAGATGATGGCATGGTTTGGTTTGGTAAGGCTATTTTTAGAATCGGTTTACACTTATTTTAATAGTCCTGATCAAAACTTTAAAAATACGACGTGATGAAACTTCAAAAAGTCCGCTAGATAAATGATTAATCGACTTAAAAATAAATGTTATGAAAAAAAATAAAATCAAGTTAAATGATCTGATTGAAAATCCGGAACATTATTTTATAATGCTTAAACCTGCATCAAAAATGCGAAAAGATATCCACAATCTCGCAATAAATGTTCAGGGATATTCAGATCTGTTTTGTATGATTATGGATTTACTCAAAGCAGGAATGCTTGCGTTAGACGGAATGGAGGTCAGTACCAATAATAGTCCGAGGCAAGTCGAAAGATATGTGTACAGCCTGCTGAGAATAATAGAAATGCTGATACCATTAGAAGAAGCAGATTTATTGGACATTCTTCACCGAAAATATTTAAAAGAAAATAAAAAGAGCACTGCGAACTAATCTATGACCAATTATAATTTTAATAAAATGCCGACTTCGGAGGCGTTTTCCAGCCCCGCAGGGCAAGTTGTTTTGAGATGCTGAATTCATTTCAAGCATCTCAAAACACAACTTGCAGGTTTCCTGCGAAACCATTTTTAGAGATAGATTTAATGAAAGGGCTTGATGCCCTTTTTTTATTGGAATGGTTATAACGTAATTTATTTTAAAGATATATCTGAATAAAGCGGATCCTTATCATATAACAGTGTTATTGGTTACTCCAGCAGAATGCGGGGAGATATTTGATGCAATAATTGAGTTGTATTTTAAAATATTTTCTTAGAAGAAAAGACTCAAGTATGCTGGAGTGCAAGTAAGCATGAGGAAATGCAGGCATTGAAGTATACAGGTGTGCAAGTTTGCAGTAATGCAAGCAGGCAAGTATGTTGGCCTGCAGGCTTGCAGGTATTCAGATATGCAAGTATGCAAGCCTACAGGGATTTACCTATTTGTAAAAGTGTTTTTAAAAGCATAAAAATGTAAAAATGTAAAAATGCTTTTATGGTTTTATTGCTTTATGGTTTTTCCGGAAACTTGCGATTTTATTTCCGGCAAACCTTGAAAAGATAATTGAACCTCACAATACCAATAAAAACATCTTTTACAAAGAAAACAGAAAAACGGAAAAAAGAAAAAGAAAGCAATTTCAAAGGACGGGATGCAGACAGGCCAAAAGGAATCGGAATAAGTCCCGAAGGGTGGTTTGTGAGGAACGAGCAAGACATTATGCCGAAGTCTTTTTGCCAGACTGAATAAGCCCGTCATATCTTCGTTTTCTTTTTTATTGTTTCTTAAAAAAAGAATAAAAATCAGTGCTTATAAAAATAGAACATATTGCTGGAATTTTATAATTAAAATCCCAGCAAATACTATAATATTACAAACTGATCTTAAATTAATATTTTAAGCTTGTAATATCTTATTGTCATAATCGTTTAAAAGCATACGCCATAGTGCGGATAGTAAACATAAAATTGGAAGATTATGTTTATGGACATGCCCTCCACACTGTAATGAAGTGATTAGCATTATGTGTCGGAGGGCTTAATTTATTAAAGGCAGGATTAAATCCACTGATAGGGTTTGTCCTTGCGGTTGAGGTAGCAGTACATTTCTTCCTTTTTGAGTTCGGGAAAGAATTTAAGGGCATCTTCAATGGCATAGTTGGGGAGAAAGGAAATCTCTTCACGGACAGCCTTAATTACTTTTTCACGACCATAAAAACGGACGATCTCGTCAATTTGATACTGACCTCCACGCTCCACAATACGGGCAATAACCATTTTATATCCTCCATCCCAGTCAATACTGTCGAATTTAAAATCCCAGAAGAATTTAGGGTGAAGATTGGGTATTTTTCTAGTTAATTTCTCCATTGTTTTTTGAATAATGGTTAGTATCAAATATAAGCATTTTTTGCTGAATTACCTGCGAAAACCTCTCTTTTTATTGGGGTTAATTGGTAAATCCTGACTTTCTGATTTAAATTTATATAAAGGATTTTTTACTGCCAGTTCCAGACGTTTTTGGATGTTTTTCCAGTTCTGCTCTTTTTCTTTCAGCATATCTACTCCTTCAAATGTGGTGATCTTGTCATAAGTATTCAGGCCTCTGCAAGCCCAGTAAGGATCTTTGTCATATTTTCTCTGGTAGGCTTGCAGATAAAACTTTAGAGGTTCTTGCTCAAGCATAAAGTACATGTCGACAAAATCCTTGTATCTTGTACCGCTCTGATGGATTGCATGGAGTTTCATTGCCCCAATATCTTCATTAGAAATCATGCGGACTCCTTCCGTTGTTTCCACAGAATTCAGAATAGGGTAATTGTGTGTCACAATATCGACTTTTATATTGTCAATGAAGGTAAGAACTGTGTTATTGTAGAGTCTGCTTATCTCTTTATTTGCGTTGTAAGTGGCATGCAGATATTTGAGCATCGCCTGCGGATTAAAATCTTTTGTTGTAAAAAGATCTATGTCTACCGATAAGCGGTGTCCTAATCGTAAGGCCAGCGCCGTACCGCCAACTAATATGTGGTCTTTCAAATTTTCATCTTTCATAAGCCTTTGGAGAAGTTCCCACATCTCCGAAGTAACAGTTTCTTTGCAGAGCATAATTTTATGTTTTCAGAAAATTAATTCTGAAAAATGCCTGCTCTTTTAAATTGCCTTATGATGGCTTTACTTGGCATCGAATGTCCAATCTTAAAGGTTTAAGACCGTTTTACAAACAAATAAGCCAATCGCTTCCAAACACTGCCTAGTACTTCCACATTACGGAGCAAGTGCTGATTATAAGATATATTGGTTTTAAGTAATGCTATTAATTGAAATGATGAAAAATGAAGAAAAAAAGAATCGAAATTTGGGAGGTAGACCTCCCAAAATAGATCCAGCAGTCCACCGCTATTCTATCAGTCTTACTGCAGAAGAAAATGCCCGTTTTCTGACTCTTTTTGAAACATCAGGAATGCATGTAATGGCTCACTTTATTACAGCGTGTGTTTTTCAAAAGGGAATAAAAACAGTTAAGATCGATAAAGCGACAATGGATTATTATATGCGCCTGACCTCCTTTTACAGCCAGTTTAGGGCTGTTGGGGTAAATTACAATCAGGTTGTCAAGATTTTATATCAAAAATTTTCCGAAAGGAAAGCTTCTGCATTTCTGTACAAATTGGAAAAGCAGACTGCAGAATTTGCCGTTTTATCCCAAAAGATTATATCACTCACTGAGGAATTTGAAGAAAAGCACCTGAAAAAAGAATCTTGATCTGACAGCGAAAATTCCAAAAGAAGTAAGTCTATAAAAATGTTAATTCATTTCTAATGTATGAAACATGATTTTTCTTGTACCATATATAAAGAATTGATAAGATACATCTGTAAGATTTTATTAATTGCTGTTTATCGAAAAAACACCTTTCTGTTATGTTCTAGCCAAGCTTTAATTTATTGAAATTGCCGTAAGCCTGCAATTTTCGTTTTGGATATTGTGCCTTTAAAAGACAAATAGTACCAGTGGCACTATAAACGTCATAGCTTCAAACATGAATAATTATATTTAATAAAATAAATATAATTATGTGTAATCAGTAAAGATTGTGAAAGCGGTCTTTTAAAGTTTAGAGCAGGAGGTGCGAGATGGCAAATGAAGAAAAAGACAAAAGAAAAATCATTGTAGACAGAGACTTAATAAATCCAAATACTGAAGGCATAAATATAACGCTCGAACAAAGAGAAAATGTCTTTAACGATCAGAAAGAAAGAGCCAAAAACAATCAGGTAAAATTAACTATTGAAGAATTACGAAGCTGTAAAGGTTTTGAAACAGTATCAGAATCGGAGGGACAGGAGATAATTGAGAGCCTGTTTCAATTAGCAGTAATAGTCTATAATTTTTAAAACTAAAAAGATGAGTATAGAAAATTTCAAAAAATTCCAAAAAGAAAAACTAGCTCAAAAGGACGAGGTAAAAGAAATTTGGGGCTACACTAGGGTAAGCTCTAAACTGCAGTTAGTAAATAACAGTCTGGAAGAGCAAAGGAGTGAAATAGTTCAGTTTGCATCTAAGAATGGCTATACACTTAAAAACATACTGGGGGGTACTTATGAAAGTGCGTCGGGAGATTTCACAAGAAAAGAGTTTACAAAACTATTGGAGGAAGTTAAAAGCGCAAAGCAGAAACCTTTTGCAATTGCCATCAAATTTATCAGCAGGTTCTCCAGAACAGGAGGGAATGCAATTACAATTGTACATGAACTAGTGGATAAACTGGGTGTTCATTTGATTGAGACATCATCAGGACTATGCACCAATGATGAATACAGTAAATTGGATATTTACAGCAAGCTCTTGGATGCCAGAAGGGAAAACATGGACAGATTAGAGAAAACAATTCCTGGCATGAAAGCACTGTTAAGGTCAGGCAACTGGCTTGGCAAAGCTCCAAGAGGATATACAATGCGGGGGAGAAAAGTAGGAGACTATGCCTTGATGCAGGACACGCAGTCTATTACTATCAATCAGGAAGGAGAGGTTTTAAAGAAAGCATGGAAATGGAAACTTGCAGGAGAAAGAGATTACGTGATCAGACAGAAACTGGAAAAACTTAATTTGATTATTTCAAAGCAAGGCATTAGCTCCATGTGGCGAAACCCATTTTATTGCGGGATCTTAGTTAATGCATTAATTGAAGAACCAGTGAAAGGAAACTGGGCTGGTCTGGTTAGTGAGGAAGATTTCCTGAAAGTTGATAACATGCTTTCGGAAAACAACGTAATTGCAGTTAAAGAATATTGTAAAACTAAAGTTAATGAGTTTCGACCCCTTACAGGATTTTTAAGATGTGAGTGCGGTTGCCTGCTGACAAGCTATGAGGTTCGAAAAAAGAAAGCGCACTATTACAAATGTCAAAAGTGTAAAAATGCAAGTTTTAATGCTCTGACCACTCAAAAATCAAAGACGGAAGGACTTAATGATTCTTTCGAAAGATTATTGTCAAAGTATACATTAAACTCAAAATTTGTAGAGCCTTTTAAAATACAGTTAAATAAATTTTTTGAAGATGTGAACGCAGAAGCTAAAGAGGAAATGAAAAGCTTGCATGCAAAGAAAAAAGACATTGAAACTAAAATTGAGAATTTAGATAAACGCTATTTTGAAAATCCAAATTTTGGAGATGAAAAATATAATAGATATGCGCTTGAATTTGAGACCGAATTAAAGATGATTGAAAGCCAGATATACTCCAATTCAAAAAAAATATCTAACCACAGCAGGCATATCGATAAGGTAGTAGAAAAAGTCTCGAACATCAGTAAATACTGGAGAGAGGGAAATATTGAAAGCAAAATCAAGATTCAAAACTTGGTGTTTCCAGACGGATTGTCAATTAGGGCTAAAAACAGACAGTATCTAACTGATAAAGTAAACCTTGTTTTTAAGTTGGTGTCAACATTTACAAGGCTTGATGTAAGTAGTAAAAAACAAAAAACCCATCAAAATTTTGATGGGTTATTCTCTGTAGCGGGAACAGGACTCGAACCTGTGACCTTCGGGTTATGAGCCCGACGAGCTGCCTACTGCTCTATCCCGCGATGTTTCGGGTGCAAATATACGGAGTAAATACGGTTATGCAAAGAAAAATTTGAATTATTTTAATTATATGTATTTTTTGATGTAACTTTTTGAGGAATAGTTATTTAAGATTCTTGTTGTGAGCAATTAAAACTGATATTCAAGTAATTCTGAATATGGGTTTCCTTTTAAATCTAATAAAAAAGCAAAAGCAGGCTCAGTTTTGCAACCATTTCGTTTGAGGTTAATAATGGCTAAACGAAATTCATCACCTTTTTGTTGTAATATTTTGTATTCAATAACCATGTGCTTGTAACCATTCTGATTTTTGCTTGGAATATTCTGCCCGAAGATTTCTATTTCAAATTCTTCTATCCTAAAGTTTGCTACAATAGATTCTTGGTTGTCAATTGTAATTTCTATGATTTTAAATTCGCTTTCGTTTCCAAAAACAGATTTAAGTTTTGCAGTAAAATCAGTTTTGTTTGTCCAAAAACAGACAATATCAAGATCGCTGTTTTCAATATCAATATTTATCGGAATTGTGCCTGCTAAAATTGGGTCAAATTCAGCAAGATTCAATAAAATCTTATTTTGAGTTAAAATTTCAAAGGCTCGAATTTGTTTTAAGTTTCCGGTTTGTAGATAATCAATATTGGTAAAGTCTATCATTATTGATAGTTTTTGGTTTCTTTAATTTCGTTTTCTATTCTTTTTCTAATGTCAATTTTTGCATTAGTAAAAACAAAAATGGTGGTTTTGTATTCCCTTGCATTTTTGTTTGTTATTTGGCCAGTAATCGCTGCAGTTTCAAAGTAAGGACTTGTTTCTTTAAATTCTCCGCTGTGTTCTTCAAATTCTTTAACTCGTATAAGGTTTTTATATTTGATGTTAAGATCGAACCAATTTACATAATCAGCATTAAAAGAAACGGCTTTAATTCCTTTTTGCGAATAATAATTAATAGCACCAGCTTGTCCGTAATTGTCACAAAGCACCAGTGTTTTATCAGGATTAGGAAGCGTGGCGTAAACAGAATCTGTTTTGCGGGCAAGTTCTTTCCAGCCCAGCATATCGGCATAATCTTGAGGTAAATTGTGGTCTCTTCCGTCTTCCCAGCGCAGCATGCCCAGTTTCTTGTATTTTTCTTGATGTTGTACAATATATTCAGGGCTTTTATTTGGAAAAGCCAAGTTGTACATCGGAACAAAAAATAATAGCGGCATTAAAATAAATACGGGTTGTAAATAACGTTTCCATCCTGTTTTTAAAGTTTCAGATAAAAAAACAGATCCAAAAGCAATATAAATCGGATAAAGACCAATTGCATAATACGCTTTGGCTTTAAAATATATAAAAACAATAAGCGTAAAAAGAATAGACCAGAATAAGAATTTGTATTTGCCAAAAGGTTTGTAAAATAACAAAGCATACAAAGCACAAAGAATAACGAGAAACGAACCAATAAAAAATAATAACTGCTCTTTTAAGAATCCTACGCGATCAACATTTACAAGTTGTGTTTGGGCTAATTCTTTCATATGATGTACAATTGGAAAATGATTATTATACTGCCATAAAAGATTAGGAAAAACCAATAAAAATCCAAAAATCAAGGCCAAATAAAGCTTTTTTTCTGCTAAAATTTTTCTCTGATTTGATAGCAGAAGAGCAGGCAAGAGTCCGATAAGAAGAAATAGAATATTGTATTTATTTAAGAAACCAAAAGCAAAAACAGCAGCGCTAATAAAAAGCCATTTTTTGTTTTCTGTTGTAATGTATAAGATTAAAATATAGTAAAAACCAGTCCAGCACAATACGTCTAATGAGTTGGGTTGATAAAGCATATTGATTCGAAGTAAAGAAGAAAATAAAACACAAACTGCGCCTAAAATTAGCGCATAAAGATTTCCTTTTAAGGTTTTGATAGTTTTCCAGACAATAACTAGAGTTAAAGCACCAAAAAGAGCAGGGAAAAACTTAATCCAGAAAATAGAATTTCCGAGTACTAAAATAATATACGAAAACCAGGAAGTAACGGGCGGAACAGACAAATAACCCCAAGCCAAATGATGTGCTTGATCAAGATGCAGATATTCATCTCTCTGCAAATCGTATTCTGGGCTTATTAGTACATATTGCAGAACAAATTTTAAAATTATAAATCCAATTAAAATTAGTGTTTTCTTGGTCATTTTTAAGGTTGGGTTCTTAGGTTGTGATATTTTAGTTTTGGAGCTAAAAGATATTGTAATCAGTATTTTAAAGCTAATATAAGATTTAAAATTTAATCATTTTTTTTTGGAAAGCAACAAAAAAAAGCCACTCATTTCTGAATGGCTTTTTGAATTTATTCTTTCTTAAAATTATGCATTTACATCTTCAAGAGCATCTGCCGTTGCTGCTTCTTGATTTTCTTCCCATTTATTGACTTCAGGTTTAGAAGCCTTAAGCGCATTAAATCTTTCTAATTGTTCTGTTTCACCTTCTTCACCGCTAAAATATGGGAAAACGTCCATAATTGGAGATTCAGAAATAGCAGGAATAGAATATTCGCCCATTGTATTTTGCATTATTGCAAGCGTATTGTCAAAAGCTTCTCTTACATCGTTTGCTTGTACTAGTATGTACATATTTGTTTTTCTTTCTTTACCGCTTTCTTCATCATAAGCTAGTAAAGAAACTTTTGATTTAAACCATCTATCTGCATTTTCAAAAGGATGAATCTCTGCGTAGTTTGCTACTTTTATATTTGTGATTTTAAATTCCTCACTAATATAAGCAGCCATTTCTTCGTTGATTCTTTTTTCGGCTTCAGTATAAGACAAAGCATCTACCAAATAAGGTTCTGTTAATACTTTTTGCCCGCCCGTTTCATCCGTTTTTCTATATTTTACTTTGCATTCGTACCAAGTTGCGCTCATCTCTTTATATTTTTAAGGATGCCAAAGATAGATTTTAGCAGAAAATAAAAGAGGTTATTCTAGAAATAGATATTCACAATTTTAAATGATTTTAGGTAGTTTATTAGAATTGAGTTGTTTATGTTTTTTGATTGTATTCCATACTGTCTTTGATTGTTTTTATAAACACACTTACATCATCAATATAAAACAATATGTTTTTTGGTTTTTTTATAATGCCAAAAGGCAGGTTTATCTGTATATTGTTTTTAAGTTCAAGAGAAATATTGTGAGCTTCTAATTTTCCTAACAATGCAAACTTTACAAGATCTTTATTTCTCTCATAATCACCTTCATATTTAGTTATTTCATCAATAGTGCTTATTGGTATTTCTACAGTTTCAAAAAGACCGTAGCGAATTATGATTTTTTCATTTGATATAAAGTGCCTTCTGAAAAATATTGCTTTTAAATGTCCCGTTAAATTGATTAATAAATAGACGTGAAGGATAAGAAAAATAATGGCAAAAATCTTATTCCATGAAATTAGTAAAAAGTGCAAACCCACAGCTTCAACTACAGAAACAAGCATTAATCCGATATATATTGCGCCAACACCGCTGTTTTTATAACCCGTAAAATAGATTTCGTTGTTTTTATTTCCGTTCCATTTTATAAAGCAATAATAAAAGGAGCAAACCTCAAAGGCAATCATTTTTCCTAGATTTTTAAATTTTACAGACTCTTGCAGTGAGTTTGAGATAAAAGTATATTCATCTATATCTTCATTCTTTTTTTGCAGAACATCTTTTCTAAAACTTTTAATGAATACTATAATTTTAAACATGAGATAGAAAAGAAATAAAATATTTAAATAGATTTTAAAACGAAATAGGAGCTGAAAAAAGTTATTCTCCATCGTAAACACATATGGAGTTATTTTAAACGCTAAGTAGAAAACAAACCAAGACGTAAATTCTGTTTGTCTTTTTCGAGTTATTACATAATAAAGAATAGGAGTGCCAATAAAAAACAAAGCCGTTAATATTGAAAGTAAAAGGGAGTTGGATAATGGAGAAAGTGAATAACCTATAAAAGCTAAAATAATTTCAATTAAAACAAAAATAATTAGAGAACTGTATTTTTTCAGCATAAAGAGTTTGTTGTTTTTTCTCCTTTTAAAGATACTATTAAACAAAATAATTCCAATTAGTTAACAGAACAAAAAAATAAAATTTTATAAACATTTTTAAAATTATGGAGACTTTTTTCAAACCAAAATATCAATTTATTCGTAAGTACAGAAACGATGGTTGGGAATGAGATAAATTCAAATGGTAGTGCGTTTTTGGAACATATTGAATCTTATCGCATTCCTGATTATCGTTTGTTTTTTGTATTAAATTTTAAGAAGATTAAAAGATTGGAAAAATTAAACATTAAAAGGTTAAAAGAGACTTTAAATTACCTCGAAAGTAAACATCGCGAATTAAAAAGACAAAAAGAAAATGATACGCGAAGTATAGAATCAATGATTAAATATTTGAAGAAAGATATGTTAGAGCAATTTAAATTATCTGAACATGATATATTAATCAAACACGAAGTAAAAGATACAGCAACTTTTATAGAAAGTGTACATAACATTATAGAGGCTAATTCTTAAAGCCTCTTTTTCATAAATATACAAAAGCCTCTTGATTTATAAAAAGAGGCTTTTTGCTTCTATTTTGCTTTTCTGCAGGCAAATTTCAATATTAGTTAATGTACCGCTTTTTCTTTTTTCATTAGAATTTGTATCGAAAGCAAGAAAGTGAGTACACATATTTATAGCAGTAGTATCTCTATCCAGATCAGATTCAAACCCACCAATAAAATTCCATTGACTTACTTTTGTTTTATACTTATCGGGACTATATCTTGGTTTTTCGCCAATATGTAAAATAGTCACATTATTAGTGGTGCATTTTAGCATTTCCATTGTTAAGGTGTCTACACCTTTGAAATCGCAGACTATAAAGTGGACATTTTCTATTTTTAATAGTTTGTTTATGGTATTTTGATAATACTCCATATAATCATTAAAAGAAAGATTACCATTACCAAAGATGTATACTTTTAAAGACATTTTATTCGTGTTATAATTTTTTTAAATCTTCGATATGTTTTTCTGTAAAGATACAATAGCTTCCAGATCTATGCATGCAAAGTATGTAAATCAAGAATGAAATAAAAGTCTCATCAAAAAGTTTTAATAAAAAATTAGGCCTTTTTTTTAGCAAAATCCTTAACTTGTTGTAAAATAGAGTTGATATTGTTGTTTCAAGCAATTGTACTTCTACTTTATTGTAATTAAAAAACAAATTTATGCGAGTATCTGTAACACGAAAAAATATAAAATTTACCCCAGATTCAAGAAGAGTAGTTGCCCGATATTTTATGAACGGTTACGAGCGGACGCAGCAAATGCTTATTCGTATAATGATGTTAGATGAAAAACAAGTCTCTCAAACCTTAGAGCAGACACTTCGTGAATTTGCAAGGCGACATCGAAATATATCTGCAGTATTTTTTAGACATTGTGAAAGAATAAGACCCATAATCGAAGATATGAAACTAGATTATGAGGGAATGTCTTTAGATCGCAAAATGCTCATAGGTTCTTATTGTACAATGGAATACGCGATAGAATCTGCCGCTATTTTTAATCCTTCAATTGTAGAAGATTTTGATCAGACGGGTTTGGAAGCGGGCGAAAAACGTGTTGTTATTTCTTTTCGTGCAACAGGCGAAGGCCACATTTCATCTATTGTTTTTAGAAGAGGAATTCTAGACAAAGACAACAATTTGCAGGTAATGAAAATTGGAAATCAGATTGATAAGGCCGAGATCGAACACAAAACTTTATTTAATAAAGAACGGTTTTTAACCAAATTGGCAGAAATGCATACAACGGACAGATATATAGCCCAAATTACACAGGATCTTCCAGATGAATTTGAGTTTGCTGTTCTCAAAAATATGCTAAATGAAGGTTTAAGTGATCCGTCGATTCGAGAAGAAAGAAAAACTGCGTTTGAGGAAATACTTTGGTTAGCCAATTCATTTTATGATTTACAATTTAAGCACGATTCAGACATTACCGAACGTGTTATATTCCCGATATCTGAATCTGAAAGTCGAGGTATAGAAGATGCTCGTTTTGTACGTTTTGTTGACGATGATGATTCTGTTCGTATTATGGCAACATACACTGCTTATAATGGACACACGATACTGCCAAAACTTATTTCTACCGAAGATTTTTACAGCTTTAGAGTGATGCCTTTGCACGGCGTTGGCGCCCAAAATAAAAACTTAGCTTTATTCCCCAGAAAAATAAAAGGTAAATACGCTATGCTTGCTCGTATAGATGGTGTAAATAATTACATAATGTATTCGGACAGAGCTACACAATGGAATACTCCAATTCTTCTACAAGAACCACGTTTTGCATGGGAGCTTACACAGATAGGGAATTGTGGTTCGCCGCTTTGGACACCAGAAGGATGGCTTGTAATTACCCATGGCGTAGGTACAATGCGACGTTATTGTATAGGTGCTTCTTTATTTGACCTTGATGATCCGTCTAAAGAAATCGGGAGACTTACAGAGCCTTTACTTTCGCCCTTAGAAGATGAGCGAGAAGGTTATGTACCTAATGTTGTATATTCCTGCGGTGCCATTATTCACAACGACAGCCTTATACTGCCTTATGCAGTATCTGATTATTCTTCTACATACGCTACAGTTGATATGGTAGAATTATTAGATGCATTGAAAAAAAGCAAATAGAAATTTAATAAGAAGTTCTTTTATTGAATATAAAATAGAAAAGGGTAGGACTTTATATAAAAGTTCTACCCTTTTTTATTGATTTTTAATTTGTTGTACTGTTTTGTAATTATTTTGGATCATAGAAAAACTTTTCCTTTTTTATAAATTCACCTTCCCAATTTTGATAGGCAATTTCTTCAATCTCAGAAACAGTGCCGTCTTTCCATTCAAATTTAAAATACCACTGAATTACCACTAAATCTTCATTAATAAAAACAGGGCGAATACATTTAGAAAATAGTGATTTGACTTTTGCTAGTACATTCTGCTCATTAGCAACAAGAAGATTTCGACCAACACGCTGCGGCGATTGATTTTCTTGCATGGATGCATCTTCGGTATAAAATTTTTCAATTGCTTTGTCATGCTCATTAGATTCTACCATTGAGATAAACTTTTCTATAGTTTCTAGTTTAGGCATAATTTTTTATTTTTTGAATGATTTCTAAATAGCGATTTTCAAAAACAGGGTGCTCTACAGGAACAACAACCGATTGAAATAATTGCATTAAATCATCTGAGTGATTGGCTGTTTTTTTTGTTTGAAGGCTGTAATGAACAAATTTTATCCAAAGCAATGCTTTTAGTTCTGTTTCATTTTCGTTCCACATTTTCATTTCCACCAGTAGAACATTATCGGTATATTGAATCAATTGTGACTCAATTACAACTGTTTCCATTGTAAAAGCCGGTTTCATATAACTTATCTGATTAGAAGCAACAACCCAGCTTAATGTAGCTGTTTTCATAAGTTCAAAAATATCAAGATTGTAGTGTTCTGCAATTTGATCTTCACGGGCATTAATGAAATATTCGAGATATTTCGAGTTGTTTAAATGATTAAAAGGATCGCAATCCTGAAATCTAATTTTTCTTTTTGTTTTTAATACTTTTTCCATTTTGAATTAAATTATCACATACCGATTGGTATCTGAGTGGTTAAATTTTTTTTACTCTGTTATACTTTTAATGATCATATCGTCAATAAAATCCATTGCATTGGTAATGTAAGTTTCATCATTATGTGTAAATGACAAAAGCGAACTGCCTTCTATCATAGATAAAATCAGTTGAGCATATTTGGTTACATCTGTATCAGGTTGAATTTCATTATTGCTAATTCCTTCGCTGAGAATATCAGTTAATCCGGTAATGAATTTTTGAGATAATTTCTCAGCAGCTTTAAATAATAACGGATTTACAAACTTCGTGTCAATAGAAACTCGTAACATAGGACAACCTCCTCTGTCTTTGACCAAATCATAATAAGTGCGATGATAATTGGTTATAGTATGCAGTTTATTTATAGCGCCTTCTTTGGTCGCAACGAGCTTAAACAGCGGTATTATGGCAATATTTACATTGTATTGAAATGCTTTTAGAGCTAAATCTTCTTTATTAGAAAAATTACAATAAATAGCACCTTTGGTAAGACCAGTTGCATTTGTAATATCAGACAAACTAGTTCCAATATATCCTTGTTTATTAAAAATAGGAGCAATTTTATCTAATATAAATTCAGAAGTATTCATAGCTTTGTTCAATTTGAAAGTAAATATAAACAAAAATAAAAAGTAAATACCGATCGGTATGTAAAAATATGATTTAATTTTTTTATGATGATTTTTAATATCTGACAATTAGATTGTTGATAAACATAGTTTTACTATGACAAATTTAGTATTTTTGAAACTATTAAAATTTCTCTAAAGTTAGAAGGTTTTGTGCAGCTGACTTTATAGAATAAATAACAATATCTAATAGAAAATAACTCCAAATAAGATTTTTATGAAACAAATTGCTCATCTAGCGACAATATTTTTGGTTTTATTTTCAATTTCAAATCTATATTCGCAGTCAAAAGATTCGTTGCCTGAAATAAAAAAAATAAAATATAGATTCAGTTCTACTAATTTAGACAGCATAAAAAGACTAAATAATACTTTAATCTGGACTAAAAATAATAGCGTAAAGAATCCGTATTTTTCAATATATAACCAAACTTCAAAAAATAACGATCAATATGCTTTCTCTACAGATAAAGTGCAATATGTAAAATCAAATGTGTTAACTGAAAATTATTTTAGAAATAATAAAATTGATTCTTTCAATCCAATTGGTGCTTCAAATCTACAATCTGGAGTGTTGCTTGGTGTTTTTAATCTATTTCTGAAGAAATAAAAGCTGCTGTAATTATTAACTCGTTTTACCATTTCCAATTAAGATTATGATATGAACGTAGAAGAACAAATCGGAAATTATATTGCCAGTCAGAGTGAAACAAAGCGTAATGACATGCAAGAGTTGCATCGCATTGTTTTGCAAGTTATGCCAGGAAGCAAATTATGGTTCTTAGATGGTAAAAATGATGAGGGTAAAATTGTTTCTAATCCTAATATAGGATATGGATTTCAAACCATAAAATATGCTGATGGAAAAACCAAAGAGTTTTATCAAATAGGCATTAGTGCAAACACAACTGGAATCTCGGTCTATATCATTGGTATTGAAGATAAGAAATACTTAGCACAGACATTTGGAGAAAGGCTGGGAAAGGCGAACGTGAGCGGCTATTGTATTAAATTTAAAACACTCAAAGATATAAGCATCGATATACTCAAAGAAGCAATACAATATGGTATTGGGCAAAATCTGTAATTTTGCATAAAAAAAAGCTCCAGATTTCTCTGAAGCCTTTTAAGATTGTTAGATACGTTTTTAAAAATTAGTATTTACTTTTTTAGAACGATCTGCTATGTAAGACATCAACCAAGTTACTTGTCCGTCTTTTACAAAATATATTTTCTTAGTCTCTAAATTTGGAATACTTTCCAAGATACCTTGCAGGATGTTATTTGCCGAAATAAGGTATTTCTGGTCGTAAGTGCTTAAAACTCTAGCAACTTCTTTATCCGTTTTAGCAAGCGTACTATATTTACTGAAATTATTTTTTAGAATTGCATCATAATTAATAATGTCTTCCATGAATAAAGGAATATAATGATCTTTTACATTTTCATTATAATACAGGGTTGCAAAAGCCCATACAGCTCCTCCAGATAAATAGATTTTTTCTTTTTTTAATAAAGTAGGATTTGCATCAAGCAGATCTTTTATCTTCTTGCGTAAAACCGGATTATAATCAAAAGATTTTTCTTGATAAGTAGAAAGGTCTTCGGCTTGGTTTGGATTTACAACCGTTTTTTTAACAGCATCGGTAAGTGTCATTGTACCAAAATCAAGTTCCAAAGGAATAAACGCTAATTTGTTGTCTTTAAGCTCATCAATATATCCGCCTTTAGTAGTTTGAGCACCAATATCAAGCAATAAAGCATCAGCATAATCTACAGGTGGAATAGCACCTTTAACTAATATTTTAGCTTCTTCATCAACATTAATAATGTCAAAACTTTTTTTGGTTAAAGAAGTAATTTTATTTTTTAAAGCGTCGATGTTACGAGCAGATGAAAAAACAGGAGCAGCTACTATAAAGGTATTTTCTTCGAGAACTTTAAATTCCGTTTTTATTTTCTTTAATTGATCTGCAATTATACTTCCAGTTCTATCAATATCCTCTTGAGTAAGCTCACCTGTAGCAGCAATATGATCGGCAAAACTAAGTCTCTCTGTTGAGAAGTTGATAATCTTATAATCGGCTTTTCGGATATTATTTACCTCAATAACTGAAATTTTGATTGCTCTACGTCCGATTTCAATTCCAGCATAAAGATTTTTTTGAGAAAAAGAGTTGATGGAGAAAAATAAAGTTAAAAGAAGAATTAGAATTTGGGATTTGTTTTTTTTAAGCATGGTATTTAATTATTGTTATAATAAAATGTGAAACAAAACATGTAAGATAATTACCTGTTTTGTTCGTTTTATTTATTTGTTATTCAGTATTTTAAAGCATAAATAATGATTTTTAATACAAGACCGCAAATTTATAAAAACATTTATTAATATAAACTCGGTTATACTAAGAATAGTATATTATTTAATTGTTAATAAGATCCTTCAAAGTAGTATTATGTAATTTGTATTTATAATGTATTGAAAATGAGACTGTAATTTAAGAATCAGATAATGCAGATATATTGTATACGTTGCTATAAAACAATTATTCTTTAGTATTAATTTCTATTTTGAAATTATATTTATCCATTAACGTTCTAAAAACTTTAGTTGGTATCTCTAATGTTGTATTTATACCTCCAGTTTCTTTATTAAAATTCGATTCTAATGTTGTTTTATCACTCATTGTTCCTTCCAAAAATGTAAAGTTTAAATTATTCTCTAATGATTTTACTTCACCAGATTTACAATAAGCTATAAAACCATCATAATCTTCTTTAATTAAATAATAGCCAAGCTTTAATGAATTAAGATTAAGTAAATTAGAAGAATCAATATCTTTCGTTTTACTTGCTAAATCTATATATTTTAAAATATCATCATATTGCTTCTCTTTAAATGAGATAAGCAATTTTAAATAATAAGGATTAAAAATATCTGGATTTGAAGCTAAACGCTTTTCAAGATAAAATTTTCCTTTTTCAAAATCACCACAAAAAAATAAGCTTGTATATAAACCATCTATTACGACGCTTTCATAAGTAGATTTATTACATTCTATTAATTCTAAACTGTGGTTCACAAGATCTTCAAAAAGATGATTATCAAATTCATATTGAAGCACTTTCATATAATAATGTTCACCATCACATTTTAATAGCTTAATAACTGTTTTATTATCTTCATAAGCGTTGCCATATTTTGCTGCCTTTTCGTAAAGTATTGCTCTTGTTGCTATATGGGTAACATTATAGTTCAGCCTAATTATTTGATCTTCTATTTCAATAGCTTTTTGATAATCCATACTTTTAAGATAAAAATTAGATAAGCATGTTAGTAGTTCAATATTATCTTTATTATTATTTAATGCACTTTTTATATTTTTAATTCCCTCTTCACTTCCTTTGTACGAGTATATTATTTTTGCTAAATCAATTATGACATTACTATCTTTTGGATTTAATTTTATATATTCATTATAATAATAAATAGACTTATTATATTTTTTTTCTAAATATAAACGCTGCGCCAATTTTACAATCATTTCATCAGATTTGAATTTCTTTTTTTTAACATAATCCATCAAAACTTTTGTTGCAGCTTCAGATTGATTAAGACAATCTGCCAAATCACAGAAAAAAGAAAAGGTTTCATCATCACCTTTTTTTTCTTTCAGAAGTACTTTATTTAAAGTAATCAAAGCATTCTCGCAATCAGATTTAGAATAAAGTATTCTTACTTTTTGCAGTAAGTAATCTCTATTTAAAGTATCTGATTTTAAAGCATTATCTATTGAAGTTAAAGCATTATTATAATCCTTATTATTTGTAAATTTTTTGGAGTCTTCAAAATATTGGTGCGAATTAATTTGACTAAATAAATTAAAAAAACTAAAAACTAATAGTAATGTAAATCTTTTTTTCATAGATAAACTTTTTGAATAATGGTATCTGAGATCTTTTTTTGAGGGTTGAGGTTTTGATTAAAAAATAACTTTTGCTTATTATTTTTGTATAGTTAGAATAAAATTCTTTTAAAAGAGTTGATTTTTTTTTCATCTTTAGAAGTCTCTTGAGCATCACATTTAGCCGAAAAATAAAGACTTATTAAAATTAAAAAGAAGTATTTTTTCATGATATTTATGTTTATTTTTTTAAACAAAATATATTCTCAAAATAAGCATTTGGATTTGATAGAAAATTCAAATTCGTTCAAACTTACAGGTGACAAAAATAGTATAATAAAAACACGGAAATGGCATTTTTCAAAATCAAAAACAGTAAAACTTTCCGTTAGCTTTAGGAACAATCCTTTCAATATAGATAATAGTTTTAAAGTTATGATAATTGCTAAAAATAGTATAGTTTGCGATACCAATTTTGATCGGAATGGAATTATTGCTAATGTTCCAGAAAAATTATTAGGTGTTAAGCTTTTGCCTTTGGTAGTGATTTATAAAAAAAACAAATATTTTGTTTTTAGCAGCGATCAGACCCTTAAAACGATTCAAAAAGGCGATAATCTTATTCACATAATTTTTATGCCAACAAATGATTCGGAGTCAATTTATTTTATATCAACGAACTGGAGGTTTAATGAAAATTAAGATTGTTATTCAATACGGCTTATAAATAATCGTCAAAATCTAAAATTAAAATCACTAATTATGGAATCTAATGAAAATGCCAAAAAAGGTTATATTCCCATTGAACCTGATATTCACGGTAAATTAAATTGGGACTACGATTTAATTGTTTCGTGTTTAGAGTATATTCGAACTGAAATTCCAAATATTTTAGAAATTAACGGCAATGATGTTTATGTGTTTTTAGTTTCATTTTACAATTTTTTAGGACAAAATTATCCTGCAATTGGTATTCGATGTAAATCAAATTTAAAGGAGCCTATAGCTTTAGATTTTTTTGAAATGGATGAAAAAGTTGAAAACTGGTTAGCAAATCTTGGCGGAATTGAAAATCTAATAGAGAAGTCAAAAAACATTAAAACTATTGACTGGAAAACCCTTGAGAAATTCAAAGAATATCCTGATTTCTCAGATTCTATTTAGTTTTGCAAAGTCTGTGTTTGCAGATAATTTAGGTTCAAATTCGATCGAAGATACTTTAATTTAAATATTTTAATTTTTTCTTTAAATAGACAATTACGTGAAAACAATTTTCAATTTTATTACTATATTTTTATTTAGCTTTTTATTAAATTTTAGCACAAATAATAATGCCCCAAGAAATCTAACTAAAGAAAAAATATTGGAAAGCAGTTATGAAAATATGATTAAATATGACTGGTTTAAAACTAAGAAATATATCGGAAATGATGAATATGATAATTGGCTGGTGTGTGAGTTTTTTTATTCCAAGTCAGAAAAAATTAAAGTTATATATTCTGATTTAAAAGGTTATTTTCCAGTTTATATTGAAACTAAAATGAATATATTTCAAAATGGTATGAAATTGAAAAATGATTTTTTTCTTAAAGATGTATTATTAAATAAGCATACCTTTTTTGAATCAAATGATGATGGAGATATTATTATTGTAGAATTTGATATTAAAAATAAGTACAAATACATTCATGAATATAAAATATCTTGTTCAAGCAAAATTGAAAGGGATATTAAGAATATCACCTTGAAACTTAGTGGTAAAAAAAACAGAGAATTAGCAAAAGACATACAGAATTGTAAGTTATTATCGAGTATAATTATTAAAAATTTTGATTCAGAAGGAAAGCTATTTCGGAAACCTCTTTAGCAATTTACAATCCGATTGCTATGATAATCAAATAATTTTATAAAGTAACAAAGCCTCAGATTCCTCTGAAGCTTTGTTTTATTAGCAGGAAACATTCAAATATCGAATTTAAAATATTTCCTTTAAATTGTTCTTTATACCTTTTTATAGCTTTATTAAAATATCTCAATAAGTTATTTTATTCCAAGATTTCCATCAAAAGTATTAAAGTCATCTTTTCTTTTGGGTTTAACAATTAATAAATGATAGAGTTGGTGACAGATTGATTTTAATTCAATTAAGTTAGAATTGTCAATTGCTTTTTCTCCTAATTCTATCAATTTGCTGTGTTTAGACCTGTCTTTGAAGGCACTTGAATCTTCAAATCGCAAATGATAAAAATAATTAATGTAGCTTTCGTCTTGATTGTAATAGATGTCATCTAACAGATTTTCTAATTCTTTATTCTTTTTGCGAATCAAATATTTATTGTTGGATTGAATAACTTCCTTTTCGTTTTTTATAATCTTTTCATATTCTTCTTTCTGGCGTGGCGTACCTTTTTCGATATAAAAAGAAAGGCTGTCTTTTATCTTATTGTACTCTTCAAGCTCAGACAATATATGTTTATGTCGGATAAGATCGTCAAATTCCTGAATGTAGATTTTTTTCAATTCATCAATTTGATATTTTTTATCTGTAATAGCATCATTTTTATTTTCCAATGCCTCATTATACAGAATCGTTAACGATTCCTGAGATCTTTTTAATTTGGCTAAATATTCATAATTTTCATCCTGTTCTTCATTTTTAATTTCTTCTAAAATCGTATCTAAAGCATTCTTAATTTCCAATGCTAATTTTTCAATCGAAATTGTTCTTTGATGCGGATTAAAGACTTCACTTATTTCTAAATCTAGAGCACCTATATAAACATCAATACTTAAATCTCGGGACTCAGAAACTTTAAAATTCAGTTCAATATCCATTCCTTTTAAAAGATCCTGTTCAAAATTACTACCGCATATTTCGATATATCCAATAGAGAGATTACTGCCCACCATACTTCCTGCATTGCCTTCAACTACATTTATAATAAGTTTTTGGTCAGAGTTTTTTAGTATGTTTTTAGAACAGGTTTTGTAAATGGTTTTCTTTAGAGGCAGAATATCGTTTTTCTTAAAAATAATTTCCATGTGGCTTTTGCCCGTTTCTTCATCTAGTTCCAAACAAATGTCATTCGGAATTGGCTGTCCCAGAATACTGTACAACCCGTTAGTAATTTGAATATTCGCCTTACTAAACACTTGTTTTTGTTGATTGTCGAATAAAAACAGTGTGAATTGATTGGTTGTTTTTTCCAGTAAAGGAACAAACTCGGCTATTTTTTTATTTGCTTTCAGAAGACCAGTGTCAAAACCACCATCTGCTCGGGTAATTCTGTAATAGCCTTCAAATGATTCTTCCAAAAGAATAACAATTAGTTCTTCAGAATCTTTAGAGTGTGGTTCGTAGATCGTTTCAACCTGGATATTATTTTCTTCAAATGCAGGCTCTTTTACAACCTCTTCATCCATTAATTCTGAAGGTTTTGAACCAGCATAATAGGCTGCTCCAATCATTACTGCAGTTGTAGGATCTATACTTGTTTCTACCTGAATTTGAGTTCTCTCTTGTAATTGCTGGCGGATGTAAGGAATATAAGTAGTACCGCCCACAAGTATAATGCGCTCTATGTCTGAAAAATTCAGGTGATTTTCTTTAATTAATTTTTCAACCAAATTAAAGGATTCTTCAAATTTAGACTGAACGATTAATTCAAATTCTTTTCGACTGATATCGATATCTAATGAGATTGAAAGTTCATCAAAATCAATTTCAATACTTGAGATTTCTTTTATCGAAAGTTCTTTTTTTGCTTCCTCTGCTTTGTAAAGAAGTTCAAAAAAGAGTTTATTATATACGGGGTTTTCTTTAGCAATTAGTTTTGCCCAAAGATTATTTTCCTGAGTTGCTTTTTCAATTTTTGGGCATATTATTTTTTCCACAAATAGCGTATCTAAATCGACACCTCCCAGAAAATTATTGCCTTTATGATCAAATACCTTAAGATCTCGCTCGTTGATGTTTACTAACGCGATGTCAAATGTTCCACCTCCAAAATCGTATACCAGCCATTTTTTATCGGATGTAATTTCGATATTTAAGGAATTTGAATAAGCCAAACAAGCAGCAATAGGTTCCTGAAGCAAAACGATTTCTTCAAAACCTGCCTGATAACCTGCTTTTTTGGTGGCATTAGACTGAATTGTATCAAAAGAAGCTGGAATTGTAATGACAGCAGATTTTAAACTTTCGCCTTGAGCGAAATTAATTAATTCATTTAAAACCATTGAAGACAGTTCGATCGGACTGCAGTTTTTATCCAGATCTTTAATGAAATAGACTTCATCAGATCCCATTTTTCGTTTAAAAGATGAGAATACATTTTCGGCATTTGTTGCGCTGTGTTCTCTTGCTTTTTCGCCTATTTGAATGCGTCCTTTTCTAAATGAAACTACAGACGGAATAGTATCCTTAAATCCAACTGGATTTTTATAAATACTGATTTTTCCATTTTCGTATTTTGCAATTCCTGAATTCGTTGTTCCTAAATCAATTCCGATATTGATATTCTTCATATAATGATACTATTATTCTACTATAACAACTGCTTTTTGAACCAGTTGCAGCGTGTCGTTTTCTGTTTTGTAAATTGTGGGTCTAATAACTTTGGTTATTTTCTTCGAACTTGAATTAAGAATATTTGCATCAATAGAGCTGTCTCTTTCATCATAATTTGTCCCCAAAGGATTTATAATTTTATATCCTTTTTCTTCCAATTCATTATAAATTCTTTTTAGATTGCGCTCAAAACCATTGAAGTTTTGTTCCAATGCTTTTTTTTCAATTTCAAACAGTTGGTTTATTATTACATTCATTTTTTAAAATCGGATTTTTATGAATGAGCAATTTACAATTTATTTAATACGATATTAAGTATCAATATTATTTTTTATTAGTGCTTTAATTAACTTATAACGCGATGAATGTTATTCAATTATTCTCTTTATTAGATTTAAAAAAGGATCAAATTTTAGAATTTGAATCTGAGGATTATATTAGAATTGAGAAAAAAATAAATTTCGAGAAAAAGATAAACTCAGAAATAGATTCTAAAGTGAGTGAAAA
Organism: Flavobacterium sp. MC2016-06; assembly: GCF_009711165.2. Classification (GTDB taxonomy): domain Bacteria; phylum Bacteroidota; class Bacteroidia; order Flavobacteriales; family Flavobacteriaceae; genus Flavobacterium. The sequence continues at coordinate 41,883 of NZ_WMID02000034.1, forward strand.
TTTAATTACTGCATTAAAAGAATACAAAGAAGAGTTATTGTTTATAATGTCTAATCGTATTTTTTTTAATTTTTTTACAAATAATAATTTCTCCAAAGACTATTTCTCAAATCATGATTTAGCTGTTTCTGATGAAAAAATGAAACACTTTATTGCTCTTTTTTTAGCAGATGATCTGATTTCTATTTTCAGTTTAAAACTATCAAAAAGTTGGTATCATTATTTAGAAGAACTTGACTTTCTATTAGATTTAAAAAGATATTTTCCCGAAGAGATTATCTATAAAATGGGGTTGCTTATCTTTTCTAAACTTGATTTTGCTATTTATCAATTAGCTGTTTTAAAGACTAATGAGTTTTCGAATATCCTTTATATTAAATACAAAACCTTTTACGATTTACTATCTCATTTTACAACGGTAGAATTAGATCAAAAAATTAGTAATCTATTGTCGTTAGTGATTGAATTTTATAAAAAAAAGGCTAATGTCAATTTTTTTACCTGTGTTATACAATCGATGGCATTTTATAATGCTTTTAATGAGAATATAAATGATACTCTTGCAAAAAATAGGAACGTTGTGTCTGTTTTTATAGAAGAGGATAGAGAAAAAAGGCGTGATGCTATATTTGTAATCATTGTTATTGTCTTTTGTTTTATAGCTTTTGTAGTGGGTAAATACTTCTAAATTTATTTATTGTTTAATCTTTTACAAAAGAGTTAAAAAGATTATGTTTGTGCTCTAAAATCAGCATTAAGGATGAACATAATAGAGTTATTTGAAGAGTTAAAAATAGATAAAAGCAATATTCTATTATTTTCCCCAGAAGAAATAATCCGAATAGAAAAACAGATTAATGTTGAGAAAAGAATAAATACAGCTATAGACGTTAATGTCGCCAATAATCTAATTTTGGCCTTAAAAGAATATCGCCATGAACTCTATTTTATAGTTTCAAACCGAATTTTGTACAATCTTTTTTCGAAAAAAAATTATTCAAGGAATAGTTTTCCTTCTCCTCAAAGAGAATATGATGCTGAAAAGATTCAGTCTTTTATAAATCAGTTTCTTAATGACGATTTAGTATTGTTTTTTGATCAGCATTTGTCTCAAAATAAATTTGATTTCATTAATGATATTTTTGATTTTAAAGACTGTTTTCCTGAAGACGCACTTTTTCAATTAAATAAAAAACTAAGCGGAAAGCTAGATTCAATACTTGCAAATTTTAGTCGATACAATGCGTCGTCAGACATGTCGGCAATTCCATATGTAGAATATAGAAGTTTTTATGTTTTGCTATCCTATTTCAGTTCTATCGAGATGGATGATAAAATAAGAAGCCTTGTAAACATTGTTTCCGAGCGTTATAATGCCAATAAACTATCTGATTTTTATATGGCTTGCATATCTTCTATGCAGGGATATGTTGCTTATGATCCTAATTTGACTGATATTTTGGTCAAAAATAGAGAAGCTGTTCTTTCTAATAGTGTTGAAAGAAGTTCGTCATCAAGTAGTAGTTCATCGGGTTTATCAGGGAAATCTATTTTTTTTATAATACTTGCTGTTATAAAAATATTGTCTCTTTTTGCCCATTGCTCCAGATATTAATTTTTAAGTACCAAGTTAATGGTCAAAAAACAAAGTTTCTAAATAGACATTTTAGATATAAAAAAAGCTTTAGATTTCTCTGAAGCTTTTTGTTTTTATCCGACTCTTTTAATAATTATGGAAGGAATAATAAGTGTTTATCTTTTTTTAGGATGCTTTTCAACAGATGATTTTTCTAACTGCTTAATTACAGCTTCTATAAAAGTAAAAAAAGTTGTTCTTGTCTTTTCATGAGGCAGCAGTTCTGTATTTTGAAGATAATTACTTAGTGTAATAGTATAATCGTATGCTTCTAAAAAATCAGTACGTCCTTCTTCTAATATAAAAGCTGCTTTACTGTTTTTAGACACGATATTTTCGTACAGTTCCTTAAAAGGTTTAAATTGTCCAGTAACAGAAAAAATAATTACTAGACTATTTTTGCTCAATAAGTCGTTTATAGATGTTTCATGAGCAACTGCCCAAATAGGAATTTCTAAAAGATTTCGTAATTTATATTCAAAATATTGTCCGGCAATAAACGAAGGACCATACCCAAATAAAATGATTTTTTCGAATTTACAGATATGTGCGGCGAACTGGTTAATAATTTCGGGATTGAAGTCCTCTAAGAATTTATTTAAGCGCTCGTTTTCATTAGGAATAACACTAAAAGCTTTTCCGCTTATAAATCCCAAATACTCTTTATAATTTTTAAATCCCAGCTTTTGTATAAATTTTGAAATTTTAGAAGGCGAACAACCGCATATTGCGCCAGCATCTGTGATAGATAACGTATGGTTTTGTTTAATTTCTTGAAGCAGGGCCGAATAAATATTTTTCTCTAGTGAGTTAAGCAGATCTTTATTTACAATATACATTTTGCTGTAATATTTTTTAGTAAAAGTATTACATTTCGTTTAAAACAGGTCTTTTTTCTGTTTTTTTCAATGTACTTAAAGGTATTTGCACAAATAAACCCAAATATTAGATGCAATTAGCTTTTTATTTTCTGTTTTAAATTTGATTATTTTTTTAAGTTAATGGCTATTTTATTCTTTTAATTAGTCGTATTTCAATCTATATGAGCTGTTTTCTGTTCTTTTTGTCGTTTATAGAATTTTTTAGATGCTTTTAATTTTAATTATTTTCCACTTTAATTAATTAAAATAACTTATTTGGAAAATTATTGAGTAATTGATGAAATATTTTTCTTATGTTTGTTATTATTATGTAAGTTAATATTTACAAAATAGATAATTGAAAAATAATAAAAATAGAAAAGGAAAGTAAATTTTAAGGCAAAAAACTTAAATGACTATGAAAGAAAATAAGACGATTTTAAATGATTTAGAGAAGATTCTAAAACAAGAGCAGATAAACATTAATTCAGATGATTTATATGAAGCATCGGCAGATCGATATAAAAAATATGCCAAAGCAAAAAAAGTTTTGAATGTTCCAGCTCCAATAGCAATTGTTTATCCTGAATCTGCAGAACAAGTATCTGAAATTTTGAGGTATTGTAATGCTTATGGAATTAATGTGATTCCTAGAAGCGGTAGAACTGCTACCGAAGGAGGTTTAGAAAACTGGAAAGAACAAACTTTAGTTGTTGACGGAAAGAATCTAAACAATATTATAAAAATAGATCCTTTAAATATGCAGGTTACTGCTCAGTCAGGCGTTGTTTTACAGCAGTTAGAAGACGAAGTTAGAAAGTATAATTTAACAACAGGACATTCTCCTCAATCTAAACCTGTAGCGCAAATGGGAGGTTTGGTGTCGACCAGAAGTATTGGCCAATTCTCCACTTTATACGGAGGTATTGAAGATATGGTTGTAGGATTAGAATGTGTTTTTCCTGACGGACATATTTCCCGTATAAAAAATGTACCAAGAAGAGCAGGAGGTCCAGACATTAGGCATATTGCCATAGGTAACGAAGGTGCTTTATGTTACATTACAGAAGTAACCGTTAAACTCTACAGGTATTTTCCTGAAAACAACCGTTTTTTTGGTTATTTAATAAAAGACATCGATACAGGAGTTAATGTTTTAAGAGAAGTAATGGCAAATGGGTACAGACCATCTGTAGCCAGAGTATATTCTGAAGAAGATGCGGCGCAGCATTTCAGCCATTTTCATAAAGGGCAGTGTATCTTAATTTTTACTGCTGAAGGTACCGAAAATATGGTTAAAGCTACTTCTGCCGGAATAGAAGAGGCGGTAGAAAAGTATAAAACAGGAATCACAGAAAAAGTTAATTCTGAATTGATAGCAGATTGGTTTAATCATCTTAACTGGACACAGGAGCGAATAGAAGATGAGATTCATGATATGGTTACCAAAAACGCTCATGATGGCTTTACAACAGAAATAGCTGCCGATTGGGAAAATGTTACAAAAATTTATTACAATGTAATAGAAAGAATTAGAAATGAATTTCCTCTAAATAAAGATATTACCATGCTTGGCGGGCATTCTTCACACAGTTACATCAACGGAACCAATATGTATTTTGTATACAATTACAATATCAATTGCGAACCAGAAGATGAAATGCGCCTTTACCACCACCCAATACAAACCATTATTGTAGAAGAAACGCTAAAACTTGGAGGTTCTATGTGTCACCATCATGGTATTGGTAAATATCGAAACGAATGGACCAAGGAAGAGCACGGAAGTGCCTACTATATGCTTGAAAAATTAAAAGAAGTTTTTGATCCTAATGGAATCATGAATTTCGGGACAATTTTCCCTCAGGTAGAGGGCGAAAAATATCAAAAATAATAGTCATTAAAAAAATTAAGCGTATGAAACGATATATTCAATTTATCCTCATAGTGCTGGCCGCCGGAGCAATTTATCCACTAATTTATTTAAGGACAAATTATCAAGAAACTATTTTAACTGTTTTTAAAATTGGTTTAGATGATCTTAATATTATCTATACCGTATTGGGCTTTATATTCATATTAGGATATTTTCCAAGCGGTATATTAAGTGATAAATTTTCGGCTAAATACCTGCTTGTTTTTTCTTTGCTAGGTACAGCATTTGGAGGATTTTGGTTTGCTCAGATTCCAGACTATGCTTCAATCATAGGTATATTTTGTCTGTGGGGAGTGTTTTCAGTATTTACTTTTTGGGGAGCCCACATGAAGCTGGTAAAGTTGTTGTCTACTCCAGAAGAAGAAGGACGTTTCTTTGGGTTTCTTGATGGAGGCAGAGGAATAATAGAGGCTGTATTAGCAAGTGTAGCGCTGCTTATCTTTTCTCATATTTTAGAAAAAGGAGAAACTCTAGAAAATAAGACTCAGGCACTTCAATATGTTATTTATATGTATTCTGCTGTGTTGCTTGCTGCAGGAATCCTCATTGCACTTTTTGTAGAAAAAGAAGGAGTTAAATCAAATAAAAATGAATTAACTATTGTAGAAAGCACTCAAGAAGAAGAACAAGGTTTTGATTTTAAAGATGTCAATTCTGTTGTTAAAAATAAGTTTGTATACCTCATGGGGGCCATTATTTTTTGTTCTTACGCAGTAACCTGGGTAGTGTATTATTACGGAGGTTTTATGGAAAAAAACCTTAAAATCACGCCCGTTATGGTAAACATGATTATGGTAATTGTATTATGGATGCGTCCTATAGGCGGAATTTTAGGAGGTTTTTTAGCAGATAAATTTGGAAAAAGCCTAGTATTAGTTTTGGCATTATTAGGCGCTGCTTTTACTTTATTCGGTATTGCTTTCCTTCCTGCAGCAACAACAAATTTCAATATATATTACATTTTAATAGTGTTGGGAGGAACATTTGTTTATGCCGTGCGCGGTACGTATTGGTCACTGTTGGGAGATAGTAGAATAGATAATAAAATAATGGGCACAGCGGTAGGTTTTATTTCTCTCTTAGGATACTTGCCAGACATTCTTATACCCTATTTCAGTACGATAGTCTTTAACAAATTTGGTCCTGAAGGAGGATACAATGCCTATTTTATAATAAGTGCCATTTTTGGAATAGCAGCAATTTGCTTTGTCACGATTTTTAAACAACAGACTCAGAAAAATAATTAAATATAAAAAGATATATAAAATGAATATTACAGATTTTAAAATGGACTATTTTTCTCTTAAAGGGAAAAACGCAATTGTAACAGGAGGAAATACAGGATTAGGACAGGCTTTTTCTTTAGCATTGGCAAAAGCAGGCGCTAATGTTTTTATGCCGAGTATTATGCCAGATGACGCAGAATTCAATCGATTGATAGAGAATGAAGGCGGAAAGGCTGTGTATATGGAAGCAGATATTACCAAAGACGGAATACCTAAAAAAATTGTAGAAAACTGTGTAGAAAAACTAGGATCAGTAGATATTCTGGTTAATTGTGCAGGAATTTGCGTAATTGCCGATGTCTTGAATTTTGGCAGAAAAGAATGGGATCCAATGGTTAGTATCAATTTGACTGCCGCTTTTGAAATGTCAGCTGAAGTTACAAAGTTTATGATTCCTCAAAAAAGCGGAAAAATCATTAATATTTGTTCTTTATTTTCTTTTTTAGGAGGACAATGGTCTCCAGCATATGCTGCTACTAAACACGGATTGGCAGGTTTAACAAAAGCATATTGTGATGAACTGGCACAATACAACGTGCAGGTTAATGGAATTGCTCCTGGTTATTTTAAAACAAAAGTAGCACAGGCATCAATGGAAAACCCTGAACGTAATAAATGGATTGTAGATCATACTCCTGAAGGGCGTTGGGGAGATGTAGCCGATTTAATGGGAACAACAGTGTTTTTGGCAAGTAAGGCTTCTCACTTCGTGAACGGACATATTTTAGCTGTTGACGGCGGATTTTTAACGAGATAAAAATAAGTTGTTATGAAAGAACAATATTTTATTTCGATCGATAATGGGTCTCAAAGCACAAAAGTATATATTATAAGCTCTAAAGGCGAAATAATACATTCTGAAATTGAACCGCTTAAACCTATGATGTTTAGGAAAACCGGATATGTAGAACATCCTGATGATGATTTGTGGGATAGTATAAAAACAGCATTGATTCGGTTAATGAAAAACTTCAAAGGAGATGTAAACCTTATAAAAGGAGTAGGGCTTTGTACCATTCGATGCTGCAGGGTATTTATGAAAAAAGATGGAAATTTGGCTGCTCCCGTTATGAGCTGGATGGACATCAGGGCGTATGAATCTTTTGAAGACTCAGAAGAAATAGCATACACATGCCCAACCACTGGTTACATTACACATCGTCTTACAGGAGAATTAAAAGATACAGCTGCAAATGCTTTTCAGTGGCAGTTTCCTGTAGATATGGAAACATGGAATTGGTCTGAAGATCAAAATGTTCTTAGCAATTTTAAAATTCCAAAAGAGAAGCTATTACAATTGCAAATGCCTGGAACCATTTTAGGAACTGTAACTAAAGCCGCAGCTCAAGAAACAGGCTTACCAGAAGGACTACCTGTTGTAGCCACAGCAAATGATAAAGCGGTAGAAGCCTTGGGAGCCGGATTAATAGATTCGTCCAGAGGATTATTTTCTTTAGGCACCTATATCACGTCTATGGTTGTAGGTAAAGAGAATAGACAAGCTCATGATAATTATTTTACAAACTTATCCTGTATGCCTAACCGTTATTTATTTGAAAGTGGCGGCGTTAGAAGAGGAATGTGGTTAATTTCATGGTTTAGAGATCTTATAGGCGAAGAATTAAAAATCAAAGCTAAAGAAAAAGGAGTTTCACCTGAAGATATTTTAGAAGAAGAAGCTTTGAAAGTTGCTGTAGGATCAGACGGTTTGATGATCGTTCCAGATTGGCTCGCACCAGCAAATCAGTCTTATAGAAAAGGAGTGATGATTGGTTTTAATGGACAACAAGGACGCGGTCATATTTATCGCGCTGTCTTAGAGGGAATTGCTTTTACATTAAATAATCATTACAGGTTAATGAATGAAACGCTGGGACACAATCCTGAAAAAATTATTATATCAGGAGGAGGTGCTAACAGTGATTTATTTATGCAGATTTTTGCCGACATAAGCGGATCGCCTGTTGTTAGAAATGAAATGAGTGGTTCAGCAGCTTTAGGCGCAGCTATTTGCACAGCTGTAGCCATAGGCTGTTACCCCGATTTTGAAACCGCAGTTAAAAAAATGGTAAAAGAAAAAGAGGAGTTTCTGCCAGATTTAGAAAATCATAAAAAATATAAACAAATCAACGATACCGTTTATAAAAAGTTACCGCTGCTATTAGAAAACACGTTAAAAGAAATGCAGACTTTAGAAGCAGAATAAATCTTCAGTTTTCTTTTCTACTATTAAAATAGCTTTCTATTCTAAGATTAGAAAGCTGTTTTTTACTCAAGTATACAATCAATTTTACAATAAAATGACGGCATAATGTACAACTGTATATTTCATGCTCTCAAACTTGTATGCTCTAAACTCAACTTTCAACTAGTTCAGATTTTATAATTTAATTAATATAAATATTATGCATCATACACATTGTAGATTGCTTATCATTTTAGTTACACTATTGATAAGTGAATTTGTTCATTCTCAAGAAAATACGGAGTTAAAAGTCGACACTCTCGTTGCAAAATCTGAAAAACCAAAGCTTGCTATAAATGGATCATTCAGAGTACATTATAAAGATGAGTTTTATAATGAAACAAGAAAAAATGAAGGAGGCGAGTTTGGTTTCGACTTGTTTAATCTTGTAGTAAGCGGTTCGTATAAAAATTTCAAAGTATTTGCAGATATGAGATTTATGCCGCCTTCGTCTGGAGGAACAATGCCAAAAGAGGGATGGATAGGGTATGATTTTCAAAATGGAGATGATATTCAGGTAGGATTGGTACAGGATCCGTTTGGTAATTTAGATTACAATTCATACAGCTGGTTTTTAGGAATAGGATATGCACTTGGATTTGAAGGAAAATATAGCATGGGTGCTAAATACCATCACAAAGGAAATACTTGGGATTGGCAGGCTGCTTTTATGAAAAATGCGATGGAATCATTTACAAATGACCCCGATTTAAGAGACAACCAATGGTCTGCAAGTGTGCTGGGAGACAATAAAGAAATTAATCAGCTCTCTGGACAACTTTTATACAAGGTGAAAACAAATAATTTTTCGCATAAAATAGGAGTTTCTGGGCAATTCGGACAACTATATAACTTTGTAGAAGACAAAATGGGAAGCCGAAATGCATTTGCAGTACATTACAATATGGATTATAAAAGCTTGGGGATAAAAGCAGAAGTTTATAAATATGAATTTAATCCCAAAGGTATGAATTCAGAATATGTAGACATAGGATCTTTTAATTATACATATCAAGTAGTTTCAAAAGGAGATGTTTACGCTTTATCTGCGAAATATGGGATACCTTTTAAAGGCAAATCATTAAATGAAATCACTTTTTATAGTGAATATGGATATTTAGGGAAAAAATATAATTTGAAAGGATCACAAATGCTTACAAACGGGGTATTGATACAAGTATTAGATCAAATATATACTTACGTAGAATATGTTGCGGGATATAATCATCCATTTTTAGGTGATAATCAAGCGAGTTTGTATAATGATTATAGCAATAAATGGCACGCTCGTTTGCAATGTAACATAGGATATTATTTCTAAACACTAGTAGACTGCTCGATAGAAACAAAAAAGCTTCAGATTTCTCTGAAGCTTTTTTTATGTAGCCCGTAGCGGAATCGAACCGCTCTTACATGGATGAAAACCATGCGTCCTAACCGATAGACGAACGGGCCTGTTTTTCTAATGCGGGTGCAAAAATGCAATTAATTTTGAAATGTGCAAAGAGATTTCAAAAAAAAGAGTTTTTTAGTTATTCTAAAAAAAGCACATTTGGTAATTGTAGCAGTAAATAAATTAAATTAAGTAAGTTGTATTTATTTGATTTGTAATTGCTTATTTTTTATAAAAAAAAGGATAAGGCATATTTTTTCTTTTTTGTATTAAAATGATTAACCAAAAATTTTATTGTGCATTTCTTGTTTTGAAAGAATATTCTTTTTTATTTTTTAGAACATTTTTGAAAAATTTTCTAAAAATACCTTGTCTTTGATGTATTCTAATTTTATTTATAATGCTTTGTAATGTCTCCTCACTTTATGTTTGCAATCTAAATTGAAATAAAAACATAAAACAAAAAAGCCTCAGATTTCTCCGAAGCTTTACATTTCTATTCGACTCTTTAAGAATCAATAGGTTTTAAAAAGACTATTTTTCTTTTAATAATTTTCTAAATAGTCAACTTTATCTTTTTCTGCTTGAACTGCTAAAAATAAATGAATACGATTTACAGCTTCTAAATCACATTATAAAAAAAGAGCTAAATGTTTATCGATAACATTTAGCTCTTTTTTTGTTTCTGAAACCTTTCATATATTGAATTTCAGCTGGATAAAATTTATTCTAGTGTTTTTACTCCACTAATAGAACTTGCATTTTTTTGATGCAGGTCTAATACAATAACTTCGTTTTCTCCTTCTTTAAGCCAGTTTGCAGGACAGTAAAGATGGAATTGTGGCCCTAGATTCCAATACCTTCCAAGATTGTGTCCGTTTACCCAAATCACACCTTTTTTAAATTTACTGAGATCTAAATAAGTATCTGCAGCTGCTTTCAAATTAAAGGAACCTTTAAAAAAGACACCATCATGTAAATCTGTATTTTCATGTGATTTAAGCGATTGAATATATTGGTCATCCATTGGTAAATTAAATATTTCCCAATTAAAAAGTGTCATTCCTTCTAGTGTAACACGATCCGTAATCCCTTTGCGGTCAATTACAAATTGTCCAAAATTAATATGTCCCATATTTTCTACCAAAATCTCCAATACAGGATCTTTGACATCCGACTCGGGTAATTTGACTGTCCATTTGCCGCCATCACGATAAATAGAATCTACTAATTTTCCATTTAATAAAACTTTTGCATAATCATGAGGCTCATTAATCACAAGTTCGCCACTTTTATGCCCGATTAGTTTGGTACGATACAGAATAAAACCATTATACTGTCCCATACTCTCCATTGATTGTACTTGAGTAGCTTTGATACCAATAGGGAGCTCATTCCAGATGCTTGTAAAAGGTTTCATTTCAAATGTCGGCACTACTGTTACTGCTGTTGATTCTGGAATTTTTGGCAGCTTTTTAGAGGTATATTTCCCGATCAGATTTCGCAGTGCGATATATTTTGCAGTCGGTTCACCTCTTTCGTTAATAGGAGCATCATAATCATAACTGGTAATATCAGGTTGAAATTGTGTTCTGTTGAATGAATTAGCACCCGCATTAAAACCAAAATTGGTTCCGCCATGTATTACATAAAGGTTGAATGATTTTTTATGATCCATTAGATAAGTAACCTGTTTAACGACATCCTCAACTGCTGGTTTTTGATACTTTTCGCCCCAATGAGTAAGCCATCCCGGATATGTTTCTGAACTAAAAGAGGGAACATTCGGATTTTGTTTTAAAGCTCTTTCAAAATCAGCATCACTGCTGCCACTATCCAATCCAATTGCAGCACCATCTACTGTTCCGGCTTCCAGCAAAGCATTAGCAGGACCATCAGCAGTATAAAACGGTACATTGATTCCGTTGTCTACCCAAAGCTTTTTTACGGCATTCATATACACTCTGTCATTTCCATAACTACCGTATTCATTTTCTACCTGAACCATAATAATAGGACCTCCATTACTAATCAACAAAGGCTTGATCTGGTTAGAAACTTCTGCTGCATATTTACTTACCGCAGCCATATATCTAGGGTCCATACACCTGATTTTAATATCGGGTATTTTTAGAAGATAAGGAGGCAGTCCGCCAAAATCCCACTCAGCACAAACATAAGGTCCTGGTCTAAAGAGAACCCACATTCCTTCTTCCTGACATATTTTTACAAACTCGGCTATATTTCTGTTCTCCGACTTAAAATCGTAAACACCTTCCTTTTCTTCAATATAATTCCAAAATAAATACGCAGCAATAGTATTACATCCCATAGCTTTTGCCATTTGAATGCGGTGGCGCCAATATATTTTAGGAATTCTTGCTGGATGCATTTCACCGCTAATTACCTGAAAAGGTTTTCCATCTAGCATAAAATCTGTTTTAGCCAATGAAAATGTATGCTTTTGCTGCCCGCTGGCTATACCTGTAAAAAGGTAAAAAATAAATAAAGGATAAAAGTATTTCATCGTTTTTGTTAATTGTAATTTGGCTTATATAAAAATTCTTGAATAAAATATGAAATTAAAGATATACATCATTTAAATTGATTTTTGCAAATAATGAGATCAATTTAGACTGTTTAATCTTTTTTGTAAAAATACGATCTCTCTGCAATTACAGCCTAAGAAGCCTGTAAATCATATAACAGAATTAGCGTAAAAAGTTATTTTTTAGACTGCAGATGATCTTTTTTAGTATTTCATTAAAAGTATAGTATTAGTTTGATTTTTCCCAACATTGTCATTTCTGACGAAGGAGTAATCTTAGCAAGAAACTCGATAATCTGTTTTAAAGCCAATCTTTGCCCGCAAACACAATTAGAAAATATAAACAAAAAAGCCTGAGATTTCTCTAAACTTTTGTCTTAGTAGCGGGAAGTATTTTATTTATAATTACTCAAATCTAGATTAAGAATAGTACCAACTCTGCTAAACTCTTCATTAATTTTTGCATTCAAGATTAGTTGTTCATTTTTTATTGGATGATTAAAAATTAGCTGATGTGCATGAAGCATCATTCCTTTCAGGTCATAATTCTCTAGCCATAATTTATTTTGTTTGTTGCAACCATGCGGACGACTTCCTAAAATGGGATGGAAAATATGTTTGAAATGTTTTCGTAATTGATGCATACGTCCAGTTTCAGGAATCGCTTCTACCAAACAATATCGTGAAGTTGGGCGATTGTTAAATTCTAACTCAACTTCGGCATTTTGCAAACGACGAAAGTATGTTATTGCATTTTGTGTAATGTCATCATCATTGGTTAAATCATAATCAATGGTTAGTTCTTCTGGAGACCAGCCACGTAAAATGGCTAAATATTTTTTTTCGACTTCGCGTGTGGCAAAACGATCATTCATAATTTTCAAAATTTCTTTATCCAAGGCAAATAACAAGACACCAGATGTTTTTCGGTCTAGCCGATGAATAGGATAAACATGTTGCCCTATTTGATTTCTCAATTCTTGAATAGCATAAACTTTTGCATCGCGCGCATAAAATGATTTATGTACCAACAATCCGCTTGGTTTATTAATTGCTATAATATATTCGTCTTGGTAAAGAATTTCTAACATTTGGCAAAAGTAAAAGGGATTTTGATTAAAATCAGTTTTATGACTTATTTATTTCTGTACCAGCTTCCCAATGGCGCGCGCAATGTTATTAAGTTAAGATGCTTTTTCACGCAGTCCTGATAGCTATCGGGAGTAGATTTTGCAGATTTTTCCACTCTTTTCCCGCTAAAATCTGCAAAATCTGTGTGAGATTTTTTAAGTATAAAATAAACAACCTCAGATTTTTCGGAAGCTTTCTCTTAAAAGAATTATCTATATATTTGGTTTAAATTAAGTATAACGTTTGTCATACAGATATGTAAATTAAAAGTGATTAATAAGTATATGGTAATTAATGAAGATGAATTGACTCGGGTAAAGTTATTGGAAAATTCAATTGGTTTGTTTTCCGATTTCATGGGTGTATTGTCAGACGGATATAACCCGACAATTCTCGACATAAGAATTAGCATTGACAAAAGATTGAATGATCGAGATCGATTTATATTTCCCTCTCCAAACAGTAAGGGTACAGAATTTTTTTTTACACACAATATTGAACCAACAAGAAAAGATATTGATAAGATCAAAGACAGAATAAATGAGAACTTTTTATGGTGCCTTGATCATTTAACCGCATTCAACAATGCACCTGATATATTCAAAAGCAATTATCATATTGACAACCTAAATCAATTAGTAGAAAAAGTAAAAAGGAGCATTTTTGATCTGATCGACTTATGGATTCTAACCAGTTATGAATATTTGATTGATACTAAAGATGGAAGTTTAGTCAGAGTTCTTTTTATTCATTCTGATAATAAATCATTGATTTTAGACTTTGGAAATTATATTCACTGAAAATTAGCGCTAATAATGCATGAAAATCATGTCTGCAGAGTTGAATTAATCATTAATTTGGTATGCTGGCACGCTTTATATGTTACCAGCAATAGATAAACAAAAATTCCTGCTAAAAATGAAAATCCTCTGTTCTCCGAAGTTTTCTAATTCGTGCAATGCTGGCGAATGTCTTTTGACTTGTACCCGCAGCGATAAGGAATGAAGCTTTTAAGTAATATAAAACAAAAAAACAGATTTCTCTGAAGCTTTTGTCTGGTAGTAGGAAGTATTCAAATATCTAACCAGTTTATTGGAGATTTTCACTAAATTGGTTTTAGTTTGTGGGTACGAAGTCGGGAGACTTCGCACAGCGAAGAGTGTTAAAGAGAACAATACTGATCGATTAAGTTCCTATTGCTGGACTAAGGATTATAAAGGTATACATGAAATTAAACCATTGAACGAATGAAACTATCTGTAACATTTAATAATGTTGAAATTATAGAAATAAAAATAAAGCGTGATCCAAATACAATTTTAGATTATTTATACGTAGTTTTTAAAGAGAAAAATATAGATATTGATGAAATATTAAAAAAAACAAATATAATAAAGTTTAAATTTAAAAATAAACATAATAAAACAATACGTTATAATGAATTGATTTTTACTACTGAATATACTTTTTTTGAAATTAATAATAATAGGATAGAATTAATCGGATTGTTAAGAAGCGCGAAAAATGTTCAAAGTTTTCATCAATATGATATTGATATATTTTATGATTGGAGTAAAGGTTTAGAATATGATTTAATTAAAATTGATGATAATGAATTTAAACGACAATATTTTTTCTGTTGTTTTTTATGGAATTTTGGAAGTTATCGTTTGAATTGTAATAAAAATTTATCTATTGATTGTTCAAATATTAAATCAGACTATGATTTTTATTATTTATTGGGAAAAACACTTTTTGGTGATAGAGGCTATTTGGGTTCGAATTTGGATTCTTTAGAAGATTCAGTTATTGATTTTGTTATAGACAATGAAAATTTAGATTTAAAATCTTATACAATAAGTTTTTTTAATTTCGGACTTTTAGAGGATTACTTGGATATTAATGCACTGAAATTAATTTTAGGTAAAACAAAAATGAATTTAATTTTTTCTCTCAATGCTAGCCCGCTTTCCGAAGTGTTCTAATTATCTAAGATGCTGGTTGACGAAGATCTTTATTAGAAAAACAACGAATCTTCTGTTCTTGAAAGAGGTTTCACGAAAAATTGCGTAATCCCGAAAACTTTCGGGATTAACTTTGTGTATTTTTTTATTGTTGTAAGAAACGTAAACCTCTAAAAACGCTCTGACTTTACACAAAACAAAAAAACCTCAGATTTCTCTGAAGCCTTTGTCTTAGTAGCGAGAAATCTTGAAAAATCTAACCATTTTACTAATGATTTGAAAAACTTAAGTGTCAATTCACTTTGATAATTGATCTTATAATTTTTTAGGAGTGACTGAGGTGCGTGGAGGCTATAATTATATAATTTTGTCGATTACCCCCAAGGATTATTTTCTCTAAACAATGGATTAAGCGGAAGGATGTGGTTTAATTCTTTTCCAACAGGAGCCATCCATGTTAAAGTATGCTCGTTTAAAATTGAAATATCTGACGATCCTAATACAATTTTGACAAGGGCGTCAAAAGTGTTATTAGAAATCCAGATAAGTTGTGGTATAAAATCAATAATGTAAAAATTACCATTTTCATCCATCAACACTGTATTGTGTTCAATTAATCCTGCAACTGGATACAATTGCAAGCCAATCAATGTTGAATAATAATATGTAAGATCATCTTTTCCTAAATCAATTTCATCATTTATTCT
Organism: Flavobacterium sp. MC2016-06; assembly: GCF_009711165.2. Classification (GTDB taxonomy): domain Bacteria; phylum Bacteroidota; class Bacteroidia; order Flavobacteriales; family Flavobacteriaceae; genus Flavobacterium. The sequence continues at coordinate 57,589 of NZ_WMID02000034.1, forward strand.
GTAAGTATTTGAATCATAATATTCGAGTGCTTTTGGATTGCTAAAATGATTTATATAAATAGCCATTATTTCAAATTTATTTTCAACATGGAGTGTCAGACCTCCAAATTCGCAAAAAAAATTTTGAACATTCTTTGGGAATAATTTATAAAGAGGATTATCTTCTATTTTACTCTTTATGTTTCTTCCTTGATGCCATCCTGCATCTTTAAGTACGTGTATAAAATTTTCTTTAGTATCATCCATAAAGATCTTGTTCAAATATTAATATTCTATATTGTAATAAAACATTCTATCATTAAAATAATCCCTGCTCTCCGAAGTTTTCTAATTGCTGTAATGCTGTGCGAATGTCTCCTGACTTCGCAGTCGCAGCGATAAAGAATAGCGCTATTTAGATTAACGGATGTTATATTCGTTTTTCCGTTTTTAATTCGTCAATAATATTTTCTTCAACAAACAATAATATTTCTTCAGATTCGCTGTATAGATCCCGCAAAAAGGTATATAATTCTTCATCAGTTGAAATTGATTTATATTCCTGCTCAATAAATACTGACTGTCCATGCATCAAGGCATATTTCACTCTCTTTATTTGGTTATATGCTTCAATTAAATTTCCCGCTATATCCATTCCTAGCGCGTAGTCAAGATTTGAGTTAAAATCATCCGAATCTTTTTTTGTCCAACAGATTGGAGTTGGTTTATGATTGATGAAATGATCAATTATAGTTTGTTCAATTTCAATTTTACGTTTTGTTGAGGAAACAATAAATTTTTGGATTTTATGAAAAGCCGCAATTCTTGATCTCCAAAAATCAAAAGGTATAGTTACAATTTCTTTTATTGCATCATCATACCATTGACACAAAGTTGTCGGATAAAAAATATCTATTTTTTCCCAATCATTCTCTATTTTTTGTATTGTAATATCTATAATTTGATCTAGAAAGAGTCTTTTTCTTAAGCACCAATTAATATCTTCAAGAGATAAATCTACAATTGGTTTATTAATATCTTTATTGTCAAAATTAATCTGATAATAATCAACTGAAAAATTATAAAGTGTAAGTGATTGGAGATTTTTATTCGTCATGCTTAATTGCTGTTAATATCAGTCTAAGAAAAAAAACTCTGGTTGTTATTTTTTCAAATATAAGAAAAGAATGGTATGAATATCCCATGCTAAAAGATATACCCCAAAATACAATAAAATGAATAGAATAATTTACGTTTTTGCATTAGGACTTCTGACAAGTTGCTCAACACTAACAAAATCAATTGAAAATGAATCTGTATTCAGCGTCGCTTTGGATACGTTGACTTTATTAGACCAATCAAGAAATAGGGAAATTCCAATTGCGATTTATAAGCCACAAACTAAGCATCCGCAAATTGTACTCATTAGTCATGGTTATAGTCAAAACGAAGGTAAACCTTATTTAAGCTATTCAGACCTCGCCAACTTTATGGCATCAAAAGGGTACTTTGTCGTAAGTATTCAGCACGAACGTCCTACAGATAGTTTAATTCCTGAAAAAGGAATTCCACAAATTGTAAGGCGACCATTTTGGGAACGAGGAGCAGACAATATTTTGTTCGTAATAAACGAATTAAAAAAATCAAATCCTGAAATAGACTTTAAACATATCACACTCATAGGACACTCAATTGGTGGAGATATGACCGCATTATTCCCTCAAAAATATTCAGGTATTGTTCGCAAAATTATTACGTTTGATAATAGGCGTATGGCTTTGCCGAGAACAACTAACCCAAAAGTATATTCATTGCGTTCAAGCGACCAACCTGCCGACCCAGGTGTTTTACCTACAGAAGCAGAACAGAAAAAATATGGAATAACGATTATAAAGCTGCCTAACACTATTCACAGCGACATGTGCGATAATGCAACTGATAAGCAACGTAAAGAAATAAGAGATTATGTATTAACGTTTCTGAATGACTGAAAAATAAGAGTAAAAAACTGAGAATTTAAGCAATGCTTGAACCTCGATCCCCGAAGAGTTTCAAGCTGTGCGAATGTCTCCTGACTTCGCACTCACAACAATGAGGAATAGATTTTTTATAAAAGTAAATACAAACAAAAAAGCCTCAGATTTCTCTGAAGCTTTTGTTTTAGTGGCGGGAAGCATTGAAATATCTAACTATTTTATTGAAGATTATTATAGTGTATTTACATATGCATCTTAGCTTTTTTTGATGATTATAATGAAAAACTATAATACTTTATCATATATATATACTCCAATTTGGATAGCTTTGCGTGGTTTGCCACATGTAAATAAGTTATGCGCTATTTTGACTCAAAAACTACTAAAATGAAAAAACTCATTTTGTTTATATTTTTATGCTCGTTTCAAGTTTATGGGCAGAATATTGATTTAGAAAAAACTATAAATTTAATAATCACAGAAATTATACCGAGTAATTTTAAATATATAAATCTTGCAGAGAAAAACTTAATTGAAAAAGAATTTGATTATAGTATTCAGAATTATCAAAAAAGAGAAATATTCATTAAAGATTCACTTTTTCCAATTGAATTGATAACGATATCAAAAGAAGAAAAAAGAAGAATAAATTGGAAAACTTTTAAATTGAATAATTGTAAAATATATTCTGAAAACGATTGTATTAGTATTGTTAGAAATTCAAGATATTTAATTAAAGTAAAAAACAAAACAGAATATGATAGCATTATAAATTTAAACATTCCGAATGCAATTGTCGTAATAATAAACCCTAAATGGGGTAAACATAAAAAAATATTGGAAATAAGAAAAGCTACTGAAAAAATAGAAAATGTAGAAAAAAACATTGAAGATCAATTTTATTTCAGTTTTTCAATTCCTGTTTTCTCCGAAAATAAAAAATATTTCAGAATTGCAATTTACAAAGGCAAGCAAAATAAAGGAGAAGGTAGCTCAAAGATATTTAAAATCGAAAATGAAACTTTGACGGAAGTATTTGAATACAATAGATGGAAAACGGAAGTTTATACTGTGAATTAAAAACAACGCACAGGAGTTATTACAAAGGATTTGATTATTACGCTTAATGCAAAGTTGGTTTTGTATTTGGAAGATTTTGCAAATCCGAAAATAGAGCTTAATTTAGTTTTAAACTGCCTGTATCGCCAGTACGTTGTGCGCTATTATAAAAACAAGATATAATTATGAATCAGATTGATAATACATATAGAATTGAAAATGCTAAGAAATCACTATTAGGTGTGTCAGTTGGAGATGCGTTTGGAGATAGTTTTTTTGGTGATTTAGACATAATTTCAGAAAGTATTTATTTAAGACAAATACCCGAAACTAAATGGGAATTTACTGATGACACAGTAATGTCTATTGCTGTTTTTGAGGAATTAGAAAGAAATGGCGATATAAACCAAGAAAACTTACTAAAACAGTTTTGTATAAATCACGATTTAGATACAAATAGAGGTTATGGTGCAACTTTGAGAAGGCTGTTAAGAGAAGTTCAAAATGGTGAGAATTGGCATGAAGTATCAAAAAGAGCATTTGAAGGACAAGGTTCAATGGGGAATGGGGCTGCAATGAGAGTTTGTCCAATTGGTGCTTTCCATTTCGACAATTTTCAAAAAGTGAAAGAATTATCAATAAAATCAGCTGAAATTACTCATTCAAATATTGAAGCAATTACAGGTGCTATTGCGATTGCAATTGGTACTGCATTGACAACTCAAATGAAATTTGATAGATGCATATTGACACCAACTGATTTTATAGATAAAATTTTAAAAGAATTACCAGATAGTGATACAAAGTCAAAGATATCAAAATCTAAAAGTGTATCCTACAATTATCATATTGAAACTGTAAAAAGTATTTTAGGTAACGGTATAAATATGACTGCACAAGATACAGTACCTTTTGCGATTTGGTGTACGGCATATAATTTACAAAATTTTGAAGAAGGACTTTGGAAAGCAGTATCTATTTTAGGTGACAGAGATACTATTTGTGCAATTGTAGGTGGAATGTCTATAATGTCATCAGATGATTTAAATATTCCTTATTCTTGGACAAATTCGGTAGAAAGTATTGACAAAAGTGTATTTAGAAGAAATGAATAATTTGACTAATAATCATTAAAATCACTGGATGGTAAAGCAATTTGAAATAAAGTAAAACAGTCCGCTTCGCGAAGAGCCCTCTCCTGAAAAAATGTGTAAACGCCACTGAATTTGCGCATTTTTCTATCTGTTATGAAACGTAAACTCCGGCTTTATACAGAAATAGATACAAACAAAAAAATCAGATTTCTCTGAAGCTTTTGTCTTAGTAGCGGGAAGCATTCAATTATCTAATCAATTTTTTGAAGATTATTACAAAATTGTTAGCTAAGATTATTATCTATTATTTTATATTTTTAGAGCAAATACTTGTATTCTTACTACTATTTATTGATTCATTGGAAATAACTGAAAGGTGTTTTTGTTTTTCAATAATGGTATGTGCGACTTCAGCAAATTTATGGAGAACATTCTGTATTATAAGGACTTCCTCATCAGTATATGAAATTCCTTTTTTGTTTAAAATCTTTTTGCATTTTGTAATTGATAACATATTTTTTGTCGTGTTAATATGTCATTTTTTTTAATTAACTGTTCCTATTTCCTCAATAGTTATACGTTCAAAAATTGGAATTACTTTATCAATTGTATTATTATGTCGAAGTGGCCTAAATTCTGGCGATTCTTTCAATTCTGTAAGTTTTAGTTTCAATTCTTCCTCATTTTCTACACCGAACAACATCTTAACTTTGTTAAAGTGCTTTCTTGATAAAAATTTATCAAAGAATGGAAAGCTTTTCCAACGCTCTTTATAATGATAAGTAATTGGAAACCATCTTCCCATACACATAACAGCGATGTAGTGACAAAGTAAATCTGCGTCAATTAAATTTTCTTTGGTAAAGGTTTCAGGAATTCGCTTAATCATAAAGTCTGCCATTGGACTGATGAAATTAGTAGAATAGGTTTCATTATAATATTGTTCAATTGAAATTATATAATTATAGAATACCTCAATACCTAATGGTTCAAGTTTACTTTCGGAGCGGTTTTCTACAAAATAAGTAGACTTCATTATAGCATCAATAAAGTCATATCTTTCATTTTTCAATCCAATTGCAATTAAGTATAGGAATAGCTCATGTATAATAAACTTAAAATTCTCAGAAGCATATCTGTGATTTGAATCTTTGTGATTTAGATAAAGAGGTAATTTCTCTAAGAAACTTATAATAATATCATAATCAAAATCAAGACCAGTTTTTAATAACTTATTGATGAATTCAATAAAGTTATTACGTAGCGGTGTGTATGAGTTAATATTATCGAAAATTTCTTTACCAAAAACTAAAAATTCATTGCTCGTTGGTTCTAATCTGTAATTTTCTAGATCACTATAAAATTCATCCAAAAAGTCTTTTAGCATTCCATTTAATCGCTTTGGATCTTTGTCTATTTGCGTTGAAAAAGATCGTACAAACGATGAAGTTCTAATTGTAGTTTCAATATTTTCAAACAAGTAGCTTGGCGCTTTTCCTAACTTAGGTCTTGTATAAGAAGGCCTTTTAAAAATGTTTCTCAATAATTGTTCGTAATTACTTTCGTAATTTTCAATTGAGGAAAGATCAATATAAACAGTTCCTTTTAAAAAAGTAGGTACGAATGCATTACCTTCATTATCTCTTTCTGCAATAATTGGAATAAATTTTTCCTGTTCAACATTATTATAAATTTGTGGGCTGATAATTTGAGTTTCGGTACCAACTCCTCCAGATCTTGTATTTGCCCTTTCAGAATACTTTTTATCAAGTATGAGAAGTACCTTTATAATATCTGGTGATTCAACCGATGATTCCATAAATTTATACTTGTCGTTTCCTGGTTTTAAATCCCATTTATCAAAAACAACTTCTATTCCGTCCGAAACTAAGCGTTCTGCTAAATTTAAAACCCACTCTTCATGATCAGGTGTAGTCCAGCTATATGAAATGAAAATTTTTGGTGTTGTACTCATTTACTATGTTTAATTAGGTTGAAGAAATTTATTTTTAGAATATAGATATAACTCTTTCTTCCGGAGAAATCCTTTCATACGGCAATTATTAAAGGTAAATATAAAACAAAAAAGCCTCAGATTTCTCTGAAGCTTTACTTATTAGTTTGTTAAATCTATGTCTCATACTCAACTCAAATTTTACTTGAATCAATATCTTTTATGAAGTTTATTTATCCTTTAATAATTTTTCTAAAACCTTAATATGTTCATCTTTGGTTTTCAAAAGTTCTAAATTTAAACGTTTAATTTCCTCTAAAGCTTCTATCCATTTTTCTATTGGATTTATATTGAAATTTGGATAATAGTTGTAACCATTAGATTGGTCGTTAAAAGTATTAGAAATAATATTTATTGCCTGTTCCTCATCAAAATTCTGAAAAGCTTCAACAGGAATTTTCAAAACTG
>NZ_WMID02000035.1 GCF_009711165.2 Flavobacterium sp. MC2016-06
GCAAGTTTATCATCATTACTTAAATCTCCAAATGCTAATTTTGGCCCTGTAGCTCCTGTTGCTCCAGCAGGTCCTGTAGCTCCTGTAGCTCCTTTTAAAGCAAGTTTATCATCATCACCTAAATCTCCAAATCCTAATTTTGGTCCTGTAGCTCCTGTTGCTCCAGCAGGTCCTGTAGCTCCTGTATCTCCTTTTAAGGCAAGTTTATCATCATTACTTAAATCTCCAAATGCTAATTTTGGCCCTGTAGCTCCTGTATCTCCTTTTAAGGCAAGTTTATCATCATTACTTAAATCTCCAAATGCTAATTTTGGCCCTGTAGCTCCTGTTGCTCCAGCAGATCCTGTAGCTCCTGTATCTCCTTTTAAAGCAAGTTTATCATCATCACTTAAATCTCCAAATGCTAATTTTGGTCCTGTAGCTCCTGTTGCTCCTGCAGATCCAGTATCTCCTTTTAAGGCAAGTTTATCATCATCACTTAAATCTCCAAATGCTAATTTTGGTCCTGTAGCTCCAGTTGCTCCTGCAGCCCCAGTATCTCCTTTTAAAGCAAGTTTATCATCATCACCTAAATCTCCAAATGCTAATTTTGGTCCTGTAGCTCCAGTTGCTCCTGCAGCCCCAGTATCTCCTTTTAAGGCAAGTTTATCATCATCACTTAAATCACCAAATGCTAATTTTGGTCCTGTAGCTCCTGTTGCCCCAGTATCTCCTTTTAAGGCAAGTTTGTCGTCATCGCTTAAATCTCCAAATGCTAATTTTGGCCCTGTAGCTCCAGCAGGTCCTGTAGGTCCAGTGATCGGCTTCCACTTTCCATCATCTCCCATAACATAAACAATACCTGTTTGGGTATCTGTGTAAATACTTATACCTTGTCCAGGCTCCCCAGGCATACCTTTATCTCCTTTTAAATTAGCAAAAAAATCACTTTCTGATTTTTCACTATTACCTGATATTTCTTTCCAGATTTCATAAGCTGATTTTCCATCAACTCCATCTCTTGCATCTGAGCTACCTCCATTAACAGGTATCCAAGTTCCATCAGGATTTTGAACATATATCGTGTTTGTTTTTGTATCTCTATAAATAATGACATTTGCACCAGGGTAGCCGTCTGTACCTTTAGGTCCCGGAATACCATCTCCTACTGCCGATGCATCATTCACTATTTCATCAGCAACAGCAATTCTATGCCAGCTATTTACATACCAGTAGTAATACCCTGGTTTTACATCTGCAACAGTTTCTGTATTAAAAACTAATAAACTGTTTTCGTAATTTTTACCTTCATCAAGATGAATAGTTTTTTTATCAGTAGAGCTTTCTAACTTTACTCTAGGAATCAAAATACCTTTATCAGTAGCAAAAACTTCTAATTGTGAAGAAGTATCTGGGTATAATTTTCCAATACCTACTTGTGAGTAAGCTGAATAAGCACCTAAAACAAAAAATAACGGGAGTAATCTATTCTTCATAACTTTTAATTATTTAATTATTTTTTTGATAACTAAATTTTAATTTAGTAAAAGCTAAATGATTAATTTATCTAATAATCAACACTTTGAATCTAACTTTAGCAATTTAATTATCCTTAATTTTGTTACGTAAATTTCTGTCCGTTAACCTTTTTTTTCTACCCCTAGAAGTTTTTAAACTAATAACTTAAGCCATTCTTAATTTTTAATATATGCTTTTAAACCGTTTTTAATCACGCACAAACACTGTTAAAAAACTAAAAATCAGATAATTACAACCAAAAAGAAAATCACTTTACAAGTACCTAGAACATGTTTATCATAATCGTAAGCAAATCCAATATTCAAATCTTAAGTGATCTAAAAATCAGCCGTTTGATTTAATTACTACATCTTATCCTTAAATAATTCTGGGTTTGGGTTTAAAAAAAATCTAGATAGATTTTACCAGCAATTGAGTAACTGTCTTTATCATAGTATTGACTTAAACTAAGTTTTATTTTTCAAGTCAAAAATATTTCCACACTTAGCGTAAAAAAGAATATTCGAACCAGTTTATAAACTATATTCTTTTATAAAATACAAAAGTTTATTCTGCTTACTAATTTGTAGTTTTGCTCCTTAGTTTAAACTTTTCATGAAAAATAAAATATTTAACCTGCCTCCTATTCCTGCAGTACTCTTAGCTATTATTAGTGTACAATCTGGAGCTGCAATTGCTAAAACATTATTCCCTGCGCTCGGCGCTGCTGGAACAGCATCTATAAGAATTGGTATTTCTGCTTTAATTTTATTATTAGCATACCGACCAAATCTATTTAAAATCACGCCACAGCAGTGGAAAATAGTTATTCCTTATGGCTTATCTCTGGGAGCTATGAATTTGGTGTTTTATATCGCTATAGAAAGAATTCCTATTGGGCTGGCCGTAACCTTAGAGTTTGTTGGGCCGTTATTGGTTGCGATAATTGGTTCTAGACGTTTAATTGATTATTGCTGGGTTTTATTGGCTGCTATGGGAATTTTATTAATTGCCCCTTGGACAAATACTCATGTAGATTTATTAGGTATATTGTTTGCTCTTTTGGCGGGTGCGCTTTGGGCGGCTTATATCGTTTTAGGCGGAAAAATTTCTAAAATAATGAACGGCGGCGAAGCTGTTTCTACAGGAATGCTTTTTGCAGCACTCTTAATTCTGCCTTTTGGTTTTTACGAAAACGGATTGGTCAACCTTACTCCAAAACTTTTTGGTTTGGGAGTTGGTTTGGCTCTTTTGTCAAGTGCAATTCCGTTTACACTAGAAATGAAAGCTTTAGGACAGCTTCCACCCCGAACTTTTAGTATTTTAATGAGCCTTGAACCTGCAGCAGCTTCAATTTGTGCTTTTATTTTTTTGCAGGAAAAACTAAATTTTTACGAGATTTTGGCAGTTGTTTGTGTTGTCACTGCTTCAGCAGGATCAACTTTGACTGCTAAACGATAATTTTTTTTAAATATAACATAAAAAAAGCAGCTATAATAAGCTGCTTTTTTATATTATTTAAGAGTAAAATTTTTAATTCTTATTTTTTGAAATTAAAACTAAAAGCTGCTCCTAAACCAAACTGGTATGTACTTACATAATCTTCTACTCCAACTGGCCCATAATAAGTCCAATAATAGCTGTTTCCAACCGCTGCAGACATAGATTCAAGATAAGCATGAAGATTGATAGAAACCTTTGAGGCTGTTTTAATTTTTACACCTGCTTTAATATCCCATGCAAAATAAGTACCGCTGCCACTTTGAGGAGTTTCAATAATACCAACTCCAGCTCCAGCTCCTAAGAAAGGTAATACATTAGAACCAACTTCAAAATAATGGGTATAATCTGCTAAGATATAGTTTAATGCTCCTTTGTCATGACCTGCATTAAGCTGTGCTCCTGCTGGACCATAAAAAGGCATTTTAGTATCTGCTCTTAAATATTTAAGTTCTACCGAATTGTTGTTTGAGAAAAAATATTCAAAACCTGCTCCATATTGAAAAGCATCTTCAATTTTTCCCGAATAACCATTATAATCTACACTGTCAGAGAAATTATAACCTCCATACAAGTTAAGAGAAAAAGACCTTCCCTCTTGAGCATTCATTCCTATTGCTGATAGAAATACAACCAATAATAAACCATACTGTTTCATAATTATTTAATTTTAAAGTTTGACTTAAAAAACAAATGTAAGTTTTTTCTTTCAAAAAATTATATATTTCTAAAAAAAACTTAACTAATTAGAACTAACGATTTAGGACTCGTATATTAAAATGTTTCACCGGCGTTTAGATAAAATCCTTTTGAGTTGTTTCCCCAAGCATAATCTGAGATTATATTGGTACGCGTTTTTTTATCGATTAAAACACGAAGCCCCAAACCTGCCGAGGGTTGAACTACGGCAAAAAGTGATGTATTATTTTCTGAATTGCTTGCTGTTACAAAATTGGTAAAAACGACACCACTCAACATTTGATTGCAAGTAATTGGAAATCTGAATTCTGTAGAAAGATAAACTAAGCCATTTCCTCTAAATAATCCTTGAGTATAGCCTTCTCCGCTTCGACTGCGCTGATCCCAGCCTATTGCGGGTAGATTTAGATAAGGTACTTTTCCTCTGGTTACAAATTGTCCGTAAGTCCAGATTGCTAAAATGTAACGATCGTTTTTACTCGAAAGCGGTATAAAATTTCTGTATTCTGCATACAAAACATTACTATACGTCTGATTATTAAATAAAACTGGATTAAAACGATAGTTTATATTGGCAAACCAACCGTGAGATGCGTTAACTTGATTATCTCTAGAATCGTAAACTAAGTTAAGACTTACGCCGTTTAAAAAATATTCTAAATTATTAAACCCATGTTCTTGACTATAATTATAATGGTAGGTTAATTTTCCGTTTTCTACATCTAATTTTTTATCATTTATCTTCGAATAGGAATCTATATTTATACCTCCGCCAACATAAAAATTCTTACTTACCTCAAAAGATGCCGTTTGGTGAAACTTGAAATAATTGTAGTCCATTGGTTGAGCAATAGAATCTATACTAAAATTTTCCTGCTTACTGTGATGCGGAATAATATCTGTACCTAAACCATAATTGGGCTGTGAAAAAATATACAATCGATAATCTCCACTTAGAAATATTCTGTTATTCTTTAATAAAATATTGTTCTTAATATTAACCAGCCATTGTTTTTTTACGGTATAAGTAATACCTAGATTGGCTATGGAATATTTATCTGCTTTTTGCTTTCCTTTAAAAGTATACTGTGCTACTCCGCCAAAAAAAAATCCTGTAGCAGGTTGAGAACCTATTGCAGGAATAACCAAAAAAAAGTCATTTTTGGCTGGCTTTACTACCAAAGTTGAATCTTTCTTTTTAAAAATTTCTAATATTGTTTTAGGAGGACATAATTCTGGATTTACAGATTCGGTTTGAGAGAATAAATTGAAGGAAATAAAAAAGAGGAATCCTATGATTTTATATGTATATCTAAACTCTTTATTTATTAAAAAATTCATCATTTATATGCTTTATTTTTTTTTAAAACCTAAACAACAGCATAAATATACACCTTATTTACAATACATTACAAGTAAATACTACTATTTTTCTTTCATAAAAAAACCGCCAATAAAATTGACGGCTTATTATTAAAATATTGAAATGACTTTATTATTTCGTAATAAACTTTGGATTGATTAAATTATCTAATGAATAAATTTCGTCCCATTTTTCTTGTGTGATTAGTTTTCTTTCGATTACAACGATTTGATGAACGCTTTTATTCATTTTTAAAGCTTCACCAGCAATACTTGCACTTTCTTCGTAACCTAAAATTGGGTTCAATTGCGTTACGATTCCAATACTATTCATTACCATATTATAACAATGGTCTACGTTTGCAGTGATTCCGTTAATACATTTATCTATTAATGTTTGAATTGCATTTGAAAGATAATCTAACGATGTAAACATTGCAAAAGCAATAACTGGCTCCATTACATTCAATTGTAATTGTCCTGCTTCTGCGGCCATAGTAACTGTTAAATCTTGTCCTATTACATAAAAACAAGTTTGGTTTACTACTTCTGGAATTACTGGATTTACTTTTCCAGGCATTATTGATGATCCTGGCTGACGTGCTGGTAAATTGATTTCGTTGAAACCTGTTCTTGGTCCAGAACTTAGTAATCTTAAATCGTTACAGATTTTAGAGATTTTTACAGCAGAACGTTTTAATGTTCCCATAATTTGTACATAAGCTCCTGTATCTACAGTTGCTTCTATTAAATCTGGTGAAAGCGTTAACGGGATACCTACTTCTTTTGCTAAATAAGCAACACATATTTCAGGATAACCTTCTGGCGCGTTTACTTTTGTACCAATTGCTGTTGCTCCCATGTTGATTTCTAACAATAAATCTTGAGCATTTTTTAGACGAATAATGTCTTCGCCAATTGTAGTTGCATAAGCTTTAAATTCTTGACCTAATGTCATAGGAACAGCATCTTGAAGCTGTGTTCTTCCCATTTTTAAAACCTGATTAAACTCTACTCCTTTTTTAGCAAAAGCAACTTCAAGTCCTTCCAGGGTTTTAATAAAACTTTCCATTTTAAGATAAAGTGCTATTCTAAAAGCAGATGGATAAGCATCGTTTGTAGATTGGGAACAGTTGACGTGATTATTTGGATGCAGAAAATTATATTCTCCTTTTTTATGTCCTAAATATTCTAAACCAATATTTGCAATAACTTCATTAGCATTCATGTTTACAGAAGTTCCCGCACCGCCTTGAATCAAATCACTTACAAATTCCTGATCAAATTTACCAGCAATTACCTGATCACTTCCGTAACAGATTGCTTCTGCTATTTTAGCATCAAGTGCTCCACAATCTTTATTAGCCAGAGCAGCTGCTTTTTTTACATAACCAAAGGCCTTAATAAATAAAGGTTCTTTTGAAATTGGAATTCCGGTAATATTGAAATTCTCTACAGCTCTAAAGGTTTGAATACCATAATATAGATGATCTGGAATGTCTAATTCTCCTAAAAAATCATGCTCTTTTCTTGTTGATGCCATTGTATATAAGATTGTTTCGTATTAACTTAAAAAATGAATGTAAAGCTACATCAAATTACTATTATAAAAAAACAAACCAAATTGAAAATTAACAAACATTTACCAGAATACAGTCTAAAACATTAAACACTTAGCGTTTTAAGGTTAAAAAAATATCAAATTCACAAAACAATACTCAAAAAAAGCAACATGCATTTCACTTTTAATTCAATAAAAGCATACACTAAAATTATAAAATATTTTCTTGTTTTGATTCTGTTGCTATTTCTATAATTATTATCTTTCAAAACTCAAAAATTACTTCAAAAAGAACTCTGTAAATTGACAATCGAATATTTCCTTGAAAAAGAATACAATACTATAATCTATAGTAAAGACAGTCTCAATTACAAAGATTTTGAAGGCTGTATTTTTAATAATTGCAACTTTTCTGCCTGTACTTTTCTAGCGGTTACTTTTATTGACTGCGTATTTAATGATTGTATTTTTAATGAATCAAAAATCAATTATGTAGCTTTTAGAACAGCCACATTCAATCGCTGCGAGATAAAAGACGTGAATTTTGCCATGTGCGACAAACTCATCTTTGAGGTTAGTTTTAATAAGTGTATATTAGATTTCTCTAAGTTTTATACCTTAAAAATAAAAGGCACAACGTTTACCAATTGCAGTATTATTGCAGTAGATTTTATGGCAGCAGATCTTACAAGTGTTATTTTTGATAATTGCGATTTGTACCGTTCTGAGTTTGATAAAGCCATCGTCAACAAAGCCGATTTTAAAACGAGTTACAATTATACGATTGATCCATCGAAAACTAAATTGAAGAAAGCTGTTTTTTCTTTGAATGAAGTAAAGGGTTTATTGTTTAAGCATGATGTTATTGTGAGTTAACATTATAAATCTTGTCATTTTTACCACAATCTTGTCATTTCTGTAAAGGTTGCTTATTTCGGTAACGAATATTTCACACCCATTTTCCACAATCTTGTCATTTCTGACAAATAGAGCCTTTAAAATAAAAATAGCAGAATAATATATTTCAATTTGGTTACTGAAATAAGTAAACTTTACAGAAATGACAAACTTTACGCATAAATTGTGTTTGTTTAACTTTGTCAAAGTTTTAAACCTTGACAAAGTTTCTCGTAATACTAAAATCTGTTACGTATCTCCTTCTGCAAACATAGAATGAGAAATAAAGCTTTAAATTCTTGGTGAAAAACTATTTCGAAATTTGTTTCTCCATCACATAATCCTCCATCAAATAACCATTCCCAATTTCGATATCAACCTCTTCAATAATTTTGAAGCCTACTTTTTCGTAGAAATTTAAAGCTTTATTAAAGCGGTTTACATTTAATAAAAGTGAAGTTGAGTTGTTTTCTAAAGCCAATCTTCCGATAGATTCAATTACATTTTTTCCTATTCCTTTGCCTTGCGTTTCTGGCAAAAGATATATTTTATGAATTTTTGTTACCGCTCTTTTTTGATATTGATGTTCAATTCCGATAAATCCTATTGTAGATTTTTCATCAGAAATTAAATAAAACAATTGCTCTCTTTTCTCAAATTGAGCACTTAAAGCTTCATTAGAATAAAACAAATCCAGCATAAACTTCAATTGCTCTTCTGATAAAATTTCGCCATACGTTATGGGCCAAGTTATATAAGTAATCTCTTGAATTGTTTTTATATCGTTTAATTCTGCTTCTGAAATTGTAATCATATATTTAAAAAAAATGCTATTTATTATTTTGAAACTTAATTGTTGAAAACTTGATTTTCCTGTTCACTAACTCTTATAAAAGTAGTTCGTTTCGTCAATTCTTTTAATCTAGAAGCACCTACATAAGTACAAGTGCTGCGTAAACCTCCTAAAATATCTAAAACGGTATTGATTGCATTTCCTTTAAAAGGAACTTGAACTGTTTTACCTTCACTTGCTCTGTATTCTGCAACACCACCAACATATTTATCCATTGCAGTTGTAGAACTCATTCCGTAAAATTGTTTGAATTTCTGACCGTTAATTTCGATCAATTCTCCTCCGCTTTCTGTATGTCCAGCAAGCATTCCGCCCAGCATTACAAAATCTGAACCTGCTCCAAAAGCTTTAGCAACATCACCCGGAATTTTACAGCCGCCATCACTTATAATATGTCCGCCTAAACCGTGCGCAGCATCAGCACATTCTATAATCGCAGAAAGCTGTGGATATCCAACTCCTGTTTTTACACGAGTTGTACAAACTGAGCCTGGACCAATTCCGACTTTAACAATGTCTGCTCCGGCTAATAATAGTTCTTCAACCATTTCGCCTGTCACAACATTTCCTGCAATAATAACTTTGTCTGGGTATTGTTTACGGGTTTGCTTTAAAAACTGAACAAAGTGTTCAGAATATCCATTTGCAACATCAATACAAATGAATTTTAATAAAGGATTTGCATTTATAATTTCAGCAATTTTTACAGAATCTTCTTTTCCTGTTCCGGTGCTTATTGCTATATAATTGTAAAAATCTGGAGATACTTTCTGTAGAAAATCATTCCATTGCTGGGGTGAATAATGTTTATGAATAGCAGTAAAAAGCCCCTCTTTTGCCAGAACTTCGGCCATTTCAAAAGTTCCAACTGTATCCATATTAGCGGCCATTATTGGAATTCCTGTCCAAGTACTGGTGCTGTGCAAAAATTTAAACGTTTGTTCTAAAGATACTTCAGATCTACTCTTTAAAGTAGATCTTTTTGGTCTAATCATTACATCTTTAAATCCTAATTTCAAATCAGTTTCAATTCTCATAGTTCTAAATTTTCGTTACTTTCAAATGTAAGGAATTTAGATTATAAAAACTGAAAATTATGAACGCTGATTAAACTGATTCGCTAAAGCGAAAACGCAGATTTATACGGATTTTTTATTATACTAAATTTTCCAATCATAACGCGTTTCGACTTCGCTCAACGTGACAAACTTGAAACTTGAAACTTGGAATTTGGAATTTGGAATTTTAAAAAATTGGAATTTAATTCCCTCTATCCGTGAATAGTTTCCCCTTTTCCATAATTAGCAATGATTGATTCTTCGTAAGCCAGCCATTCTCTCCAACGTTTTTCAACATCAATTCCAACGCCGTATTTTCTAGCATATGTTATGAATGTTGTGTAATGTCCAGCTTCACTTTCCATTAATTCTCTGTAAAAAACAGCTAATTCCTCGTCTTGAATATTCTCAGACAAAACTTTAAAACGTTCACAGCTTCTCGCTTCAATCATAGCCGAAAACAATAATCTTTCTACTAAACCTGAAATCCTGCTTCCGTCTCCGCTTTTCTTCATATATAGGTACAATTCATTTACATAATCGTCTTTGCGCTCGCGTCCTAATTTTAATCCTCTTTTGATGATGATATTATGAACCTGCTCAAAGTGATCGATTTCTTCTTTGGCCAAAGCTAATAAATCCTGCACCAAATCTTGATGTTCAGAGTTATTAGTAATAATTGTAATCGCGTTTGTTGCCGCTTTTTGCTCGCACCAAGCATGATCTGTTAAGATTTCTTCGATATTTTTCTCAACAATATTTACCCATCTTGGGTCTGTTGGCAGTTGTAATCTTAGTACGCCCATGGTCTTTTTTGTTTTTATTTGTTTCAAATTTCAGGTTCATTTAGGAACGAAAAAAGTTTAAAGTTTTGCTTTTCGTTTGTTACGCGTCACAAAACTTTAAACTTGAAACCTGAAACTTGAAACAATTAAGTTTCAAATTTTATTTTTAGTAAACGAAAATTGGTCTTTCGCTCATCATTTCGTCTACTTCTTCAGCAACTGCTTCGATAACTTCTTCATTAGTATGATCCGAAAGTACTCTATCGATTAAAGCTACAATAGTTTCCATATCTTCTTCAACTAAACCACGAGTTGTGATTGCAGCTGTTCCTACACGGATTCCAGATGTTACAAATGGTGATTTATCATCAAATGGAACCATATTTTTATTTACTGTGATTTCTGCTTTTACTAATGCATTTTCTGCTTCTTTACCAGAAATACCTTTGTTTCTCAAGTCAATAAGCATCATGTGATTATCTGTACCTCCAGAAATAATATCGTATCCTCTTTTTACAAAAGCATCAGCCATAGCGTTCGCATTTTTTTGTAACTGCATTGCATAAGTAAAGAATTCATCTTTTAAAGCTTCTCCAAAAGCAACTGCTTTTGCAGCAATAATATGCATTAAAGGTCCACCTTGATTTCCTGGGAAAACTGCTAAGTCTAATAATGAAGACATCATTCTGATTTCTCCTTTTGGAGTTTTTAAACCTTGTTTGTTTTCAAAGTCTTTCCCCATTAAGATTAAACCTCCACGAGGTCCGCGTAATGTTTTGTGAGTTGTAGTTGTTACAATATGACAGTGTGGAATTGGATCGTTTAATAATCCTTTTGCAATTAAACCTGCTGGATGAGATATATCTGCCATTAAAATTGCTCCAACACTATCAGCGATTTCTCTAAAACGAGCAAAATCCATATCACGAGAATAAGCAGAAGCTCCAGCAACAATTAATTTTGGCTGTTCTTTAGTTGCTATTTCTTGAATTTTATCATAATCTAAACGACCTGTTTCTTTTTCAACTCCGTAAAATACAGGTACATAAATACGTCCTGAAAAGTTTACTGGAGAACCGTGAGTCAAGTGACCACCGTGAGATAAATCAAATCCTAATATTTTATCACCAGGGCTTAAACAAGCATGGTATACAGAAGCATTTGCTTGAGAACCTGAGTGCGGCTGTACGTTTGCATAATCAGCACCAAACAATTCTTTAGCTCTATCGATAGCGATCTGCTCGATAACGTCTACTACTTCGCAGCCTCCATAATATCTTTTACCTGGATAACCTTCAGCATATTTATTTGTTAAAATAGAACCAGCAGCTTCTATTACTTCATCACTTACAAAATTCTCTGAAGCGATAAGTTCTAATCCGTGAATTTGTCTGTCTTGTTCCTCTAGTATAAGGTCAAAAATTTGTTCGTCGCGTTGCATTTTTTCGTTTTTCGTTAATTTCCTGCAAAAATACAAAAAAACGTTTGTCATACAGTTAGATTATGATATATTTGACAAGTAATTTTTCAACAAATAATTAACATTAACATGCCAATAACCGCCAACGATACCAAAAGAAAATCATGGTTAGAAGTACCAGAAAATAGTGACTTCCCTATTCAGAATATTCCTTTCGGTGTATTTCTTACCAAAGAAAATGTCGTTACAGTAGGAACTAGAATTGGCGATTACGCTATAGATTTAGGCGCTTTACAACAATTAAACTATTTCGCCGGAATAGATTTAACTGATGATATGTTTATGCAGGATACGTTAAATGATTTTATTTCTGACGGGAAAAAAACATGGCGTTTAGTCCGAAATCGTATCGCAGAAATTTTTGATGCAACCAATCCTCAACTAAGAGATTCAACAAAAGATCGAGATATTGTTATTTTTAGAATAGATGATGTCGAAATGCAATTACCGGTTTTAATTGGTGATTATACTGACTTTTATTCAAGTAAAGAACACGCTACCAATGTTGGTAAAATGTTCCGTGATCCAGAAAATGCTTTATTACCAAACTGGTTACATATTCCTGTAGGATATCATGGTAGAAGTTCTACCATTGTTCCGTCTGGAATCCCTGTACATAGACCAATGGGACAAACTTTGCCAAATGGACAAAACACTCCTGTTTTTGGTGCTTCTAGATTAGTAGATTTTGAGCTGGAAACTGCTTTTATTACTACTGATGTAAACATAATGGGAGAAAACATCCCAACTTATGAAGCGGAAGACTATATTTTTGGAATGGTTTTATTGAATGATTGGAGCGCACGTGATATTCAGAAATGGGAATATGTGCCACTTGGACCATTCTTAGCAAAAAACTTTGCAACTTCAATTTCACCTTGGATTGTTACTATGGATGCTTTAGAACCTTTTAGAACTAAAGGCCCAAAACAAGATCCATCTCCACTTCCTTATTTACAAACTAAAGGAAAAAAAGCTTTTGATATTCATTTAGAAGTTTCTATTCAGCCTTTAGATCAGGAAGAAACAATCGTTTCTAGATCAAATTTTAAATATTTATATTGGAATATGAGCCAGCAGTTAGCACATCATACTTCTAACGGATGTCGTGTAAATTCTGGCGACATGATGGGTTCTGGAACTATTTCTGGGCCAACTCCGGATAGTTTTGGCTCTATGTTAGAATTGACTTGGGGTGGAAAAAATCCGTTAAAATTGAAAGACGGAAGCGAACGTAAATTTATAGAAGATAATGATACGGTAATTATCAGAGGTTTTTGTGAAACTAAAGAGGTACGTATTGGTTTTGGCGAAGTTGCCAGCCAATTGTTACCGCCTTTTGTGAGACAATGAAGAGAAGATAAATTATCTGGATTGATATAAAAAATAAAACCTTGGTTGTCGCCAAGGTTTTTTTATGTTCATTTTTTATGCCACAGATTAAAGGATTTAAAATGATTAAAAAAATCTGTGAAAATCATTTTAATATGTGGCTAAAAAATATTTATAGCAATTGAAAATATATTTTATTAAGCAGGAATCTGCTGACTTAAACAATGTAAAGTTCCAAATCCCCAGATAAAATCAATACAGCTGATTCCGATTACTTCACGATCAGGGAAACATTCTGATAAAATATTTAAAGCAACTCTATCATTACTGTCATTAAAAGTGGGCACTAAAACACAATTATTCAAAATTAAGAAATTAGCATAGCTTGCTGGCAATCTTAACTCTTCAAAATCTACACGTTTTGGCATTGGCAACGCCACAATTACAGGAGATTTTCCGTTTTCTAATTTTGCATTCTGTAAACGTTTCAAATTATCTTGTAACGGTTTGTAGTTTGAATCGTTTTTGTCTGTTTCAACAATTGTTACTATTGTATCTTCGTTTACAAATCGGCATAAATCATCAATATGCCCATGTGTATCATCACCTTCAATTCCGTCTCCTAACCAAATTACATTGGTAACGCCAAGATATTCTTTAAAAACAGCTTCGTAATCTTCTTTGGTAAATCCAGCATTTCTAACCTGAATTGATGGATGCATTAAACATTCTTCAGAAGTCAACAAAGTACCTTTTCCGTTTACATCAATTGCACCTCCTTCAACTATTACTGATTTTCCTTTATACATTACTTGTGTTAACGGGACATCAATACACTCTGCAACTTTTCCAGGAACAAATTTATCTAACTGATAGTTTTTATATTTTGCCCAACCATTAAAATTAAAGTTTAATGCTTCTCTTTTCGATCCATTTTTAACGACAATCGGGCCAGAATCACGCATCCAGCTTCTGTTTGTTTTATGAATGATAAAAGAAATATTAGCACTGTTTACTCTTGCTCTTTCTAACATTTCGGCAACTTTTTCTTTAAGTTTTTCGTCGGCTACAACCAAAAATACTGTTTCAAAAGCAGCTACTTTTTTAATAAATTCTACAAAAGCCCATTGAACAGCTTCGTATTTTCCCGGCCAATCGTTGCCATTATGCGGAAAACACAATACAATTCCTTGCTGCTTTTCCCATTCTGCTGGGAATCTTCTATTATTTGTTGACATAAAGAGGTTCTAAATTTAAAAGTGTACAAAGATAATGATTCGTGAGGATTATAAAACAATTGAACGAAAATCAAATTGTATTTAGATAAAAATTCTGATGAAAATTAAGTTAAAGATTAAATAATGAAGTCTTAATATTCAGCCGAATTCTGCAATATACATTTGGCAAAACTAAAAAACTCACACAATGAAAAAATTAACTATCTCATTACTAACAGCTTTATTTATCATGACAAGCTGTGATAATAATGAAAAATCAAACAATGAAGAACCAGAAATTAGTGTTAATGAAAATGCCGCATCGTTTAAAGAAATAGGAAGTATTACTATTGGAGGTGCGGGCGCCGCTGAAATTTCTGCTTATGATTTAAAGACTAAAAGACTTTTTACAGTAAATAATAGCGGTGTAAATCAAATTGATGTAATTGATATAACCGATCCTTCAAAACCTGCAAAAATTGGACAAATTGATTTAACTGTTTATCAAGGCGCAGCAAATAGTGTTGCTGTTTTTGACGGAAAACTAGCTGTTGCTTTAGAATCTACTGTAAACAAACAAGGAAACGGAAAGGTTGTTATTTTTAACACTTCTGACTACAGCTTAATCAAACAAGTTACAGTTGGTGCTTTACCTGATATGATTGCGTATTCTCCTGATGGAAAACTAATTATGACCGCTAATGAAGGAGAACCAAACACAGATTATTCTCAAGATCCAAATGGAACAATTTCAATTATTGAGACGAGTACATATACGGTTACAACATTAGATTTTAGTTCTTTCAGCAGTCAAGCCGCGACCTTAAAAAAAGATGGATTTAGAATTTCAACTTTCGCAAAATCTTTTGCTCAAGATATTGAACCTGAATACATCACAATTTCAGATGATTCTAAAATGGCTTGGGTTACTTTACAAGAAAATAATGGTGTTGCTAAAGTAGACTTAACTGCAAAAACAATTACAGCAATTTATCCTTTAGGTCTCAAAGATTACAATTCAGCTGAAAATGCGATTGATGTAAGTGACAAAGATGGTAAAATAGCTTTTAATCCTTTTAAAGTAAAGGGAATGTATATGCCAGATGCTATCAGTCATTTTACAGCTAATAATGTTCCTTATTTTGTTACTGCTAATGAAGGTGATTCTAGAGAATATACGGCCTATTCTGACATTAAAAGAATGAAAGATATGAAGTTAGACGTAACTGTTTTTCCTGATGCTGCAACATTAAAATTAGATACAAACCTAGGAAGACTTAACCTTGTTGTCGATATGGGAGATACAGACGGAGATGGAGATTTAGATGAGATGGTTAGTTTTGGAGCTAGGTCTTTTTCTATTTGGAATGGAAACACTGGTAAAATCGTTTATGACAGCAAAAATGATGTTGACAAAAAAACTAATGAACTAGGAACTTACGATGATAACCGTAGCGATGATAAAGGTTCTGAACCAGAAGCAGTGACAGTAGCAAAAATAGGAAGCCAGACTATTTTATTTGTTGGTTTAGAAAGATCTGATGCTTTTATGACTTATGACGTTACAAATCCTGCCTCTCCACAATATTTACAAACGGTAAAAACAGGTGATGCTCCAGAAGGTTTGCTTTATATTCCTGCTTCTAAAAGCCACACTAAAAGAGGTTTATTAATTGTAAGCAGCGAAGGCGACGGAACAATAAAGATTTATCAGCCAGATTTGAAGTAATATTCTTCTTAAAGAAAACACAAAAAATAAAAAAAAGTAAATTTTAACCTTTATTTTAACAATATATCGTGCTTATTTCTAAGTATTTACGTTAATAACAACAAAAAAATGGAAATTATATAAGTTGAATAGAACATATTTTTAAACACAACTTCTTATTTTTGCCAAGAATATAAAAAATAAAACCAGTATGATGAATATTACTAAAAAGAAATTAGCATCTGTATCATTTTTAATCCTGTCGTTTGCAGCAAGTGCTCAAAGCACAACTGAAACTTCAACAAAAGCTGTTGAAAACGGAACATATAATAAATGGTCTATCGAATTAAATGGTGGAGTAAACAAACCAATTAGAGCATTTAGCCCTGGTTATTCTGCACAAACACTTAACTTATTTCACGGTGATTTAGGAGCAAGATATATGTTTAATACTAAATTTGGTTTGAAATTAGATTTCGGATATGATAAATTTCAAGAACGCGATGCTTCTCCTAAGTTCGAAACAACTTATTTGAGAACTGATTTACAAGGTGTTGTTAATTTAGGAAGAGTTTTAAACTTTGAAAACTTCACAAACTCGGTTGGCTTATTGGCACATGGTGGATTTGGGGTTTCTAAATTTAAATCTAAAGATGGTTCTGATTCCGATGATTATATGGTTAATGCAATGCTTGGTTTAACTGCACAAATTAGATTAACTAACAGTCTTGCCTTAACTGGAGATCTTACAGGTATTGCTCATGGTTTACAAGATCAGAGTTTTGACGGAACAAGTCCTGTAAGAGTTGGTGCTTTTGATGGAATATTATTAAATGCATCTATTGGTTTGACAGTTTACTTAGGTAAAAACGAAAAACATGCTGACTGGGCTCAAGAAATTGATACTAAATATAATGATTTAGAGCAAAGAGTTACTACAATCGAAACTGGTCTTATTGACACAGATAAAGATGGTGTAGCTGATTTATATGATTTAGAGCCAAATTCTATTACAGGAGTTGCTGTAAATACAAAAGGACAAACTGTTGATGCTAACAAAAATGGTGTACCAGACGAGTTAGAAAGCTATTTAGAAAGAACTTACGGACAAAAAGAAACACCTCCAGCAAACAGTACTGTTGAAGATTTAATCAACGGAGGTTATGTAAATACTTATTTTGAATCTAATTCTGCAAAACCAACTAACACTTCTTTAGCTGGTGTTGATTTCTTAGTTAAATACTTGAAAAACAATCCATCTAAAAAAGCAGATGTTATTGGATATGCTGACGAAGTTGGTAACACAGATTACAACCAAGCACTTTCTCAAAAAAGAGCTGAATCTGTTAAAAACATCTTAATCAGTGCTGGAATTGATGCATCAAGATTGAATGTTGTTGCTAATGGAGAAGATACTTCAGTTAACAAAAAATCTAAAGAAGCTCGTCAAATCGTAAGAAGAGTTACTTTTAAAGTGTACTAGTCTTATAAAAGATATAAGCTTATAAAAAAAGCGGTCTCAAAATAATTTGAGACCGCTTTCTTATTTTAAAAACTAATCGAGAAATATAAATCAATTAGTTTTTTCATATCTCAGAAGCGAGTATTCTTCCTTAAAAGAATGACATATGTTCTAGTACATTTTTGAAGATCTAAATGTAATCTCGAATATTGAATTAGTAATAATTAAAAATCATAAAGAAATTTATCAGATTAAAAAGTGAATTACTTTCAAAACACATCTAGACTTCATTTAGAAAACTAAAAAAAAGCGGTCTCAAAAAAATATTTGAGACCGCTTTAAATTTTACAAAATAAAGACCTTAATCAATTGCTCTTTTTGTGATATCACCAAAAGCATCAATTCTTCTGTCTCTAAAAAATGGCCAGTTCTGGCGTACATTTTCTTGAAGATCTAAATCTACTTCAGCAATTAAAATTTCTTCTTGATCGTGAGAAGCCTGTGCTAAAATTTCACCTTGAGGTCCAGCGATGAAAGATGCTCCCCAAAACTGAATTCCGTCAGTTCCATCAATATATTGTTCTAAACCAATTCTGTTTGCTGCAGCAACAAAAACGCCATTTGCAACTGCATGACCTTTCATTACATTCATCCATGCACCATATTGGTTTTCTCCGTATTGTTCTTTTTCTTTTGGATGCCATCCAATTGCTGTTGGATAAAACAATACCTCAGCACCTTTTAAAGCTGTTATACGAGCTGCTTCTGGATACCATTGATCCCAACAGATAAGTGTACCAACTTTTCCTTTTTTAGTTTCAATTGCTTGAAAACCTAAATCACCTGGTGTAAAATAGAATTTCTCATAAAAATGAGGATCGTCTGGAATGTGCATTTTACGGTATAATCCAGCTTCTGTTCCATCTGTATCAATAATATAAGCACTATTATGATAAATTCCAGCCATTCTTTTTTCAAAGAAAGGAACAATAATAACCACCCCTAATTCTTTTGCTAATGCGCTAAAAGCTATAAATGAAGTACTATATAATGGTTCTGCTAATGCAAAATTATCTACATCTTCGCTTTGGCAGAAATAATGACTGCTATATAATTCTGGTAACAAGATAACTTCAGCTCCTTTAGTGGCTGCATCTTTTAACCAGCTAATACATTTTTTAAGATTATTTTCGGCAACGTCATTCAAGTTTAATTGAATAACGGCTATTTTATATTTTCTTTTCGGCATGACATAAAATTTAGAGTGCAAAAATAGTAATTTTTAGAAGGATTTCAAAGCAAGCCAAAGGTTCTTAAGAAAACTATAACCTGTACTCTAACCCCGATAGACGTGGAAATCCTTTTATGGTGGTGTTCACCATAAAAGATTGAAACAAATAGCGGGACAACTGGTCTTTTAAAACGTGTTTTCTGCTTCTAAAAACAAAAAAAAAACACCAATATAGATAGTGTTTTATTATTATATACGAGTTTAATTAATGTGCTTTCTTTCCAATGATTTTTTTGAAAAGATTTATAATTACTAAAACTATAAACCCAAGTACTAGTCCAACTATAAATTCTTTTATAATTGTAGGTATATTAATTTGAGGAACATAATGATGAAAAAACGGAATATAATGTACAAAGATACCACCAGCAACTAAAAGCAATGCAAGAGTCCCAATTACAGTCAACCCTTTGATAACTAAAGGAAGAGCTTTAACCAATATATTTCCGATAAATTTTGATATACTTTTTTCTTTTTTGCTAAATTTAATAAGCTTATAACCTGCTTCGTCCATTCTAACAATTAGAGCTACGATGCCATAAACACCAATTGTTGCAATTACTGCCACAATCGACACTACAACTATCTGCGATAAAATAGGCTTTCCTATTACGGTTCCTAGTGCAATAATTACAATTTCTACAGATAGAATAAAATCGGTTACGATAGCTGATTTTATTTTTCCTTTTTCGGCTTCTAGAATTTCTTCTTCTGTAAAAGTTTCTTCTGTAATTCCTTCCGATTCTTTTTCGTGAGGTACAAAATATTCATATATTTTTTCAGCACCTTCGTAAGCTAAAAAGAGACCTCCAAGTACTAAAATTACAATAATTGCTATTGGTAAAAAAGCACTTAGTAAAAAGGCAATTGGCAGAATAATGATTTTATTAAGAAGTGAACCTTTACTGATTGCCCATAAAACCGGAAGTTCTCTTGAAGAAGCAAATCCAGATGCTTTTTCGGCATTAACAGCCAAATCATCACCCAAAATCCCCGCCGTTTTTTTTGCTGCAATTTTACTCATTACTGCAACATCGTCCATGATTGCTGCGATATCATCTAATAGTACAAAAAAACCTGAAGCCATTATAATTAGTTTATTTTTTAAAGAATTGCACAAATCTCTGATTTTCAACCACAAATTTAATTAGCGCATTTTATTATTTATATACGCGAATCTAACACTTTTTGTTGAATTTTTCTCCAAAAAATTAACTGCATTGCCCTAAAAGCAACCATATAATTACAAAAACAAAAATAGTTCCGAAACATCCGCCACCTAATTTTTTAGCTCCATAACCAGCTATTAATCCTCTGAATATATTGTTCATGATATTTTATTTTTAAGTTATTTACTTAATTTTCTAATTTAAGTAAAGATCAGAACTTAATTTATAATTGTCTTATAATACTTTAAAAAAAGTTTCATGATTTACGGACTATAAACAATTTTTAAACAAAAAAAAACACCAATCTTTCGACTGGTGCTTCTTCAATTTAATAATTAACTAAACAAATATTAAACTTTATGTGTCTGGTTTCTAAAAACCAGTTTTCCATCAAAAGCATCTATTAAAATAATGCTATCTGTTGTAATATTTCCTGCCAAAATTTCTTTTGACAATTGATTCAATACTTCTCTTTGAACCACACGTTTTACAGGTCTTGCGCCAAACTGCGGATCAAAACCTTTATCAGAAAGGTATGTAATTGCTTCTGGCGTTGCATCCATTGTAATGCCTTGCAATGCCAGCATTTTGGTAACGCTCTTCAATTGCAGACTTACAATTCTCGAAATATTTTCAACCGTTAGAGGTGTAAACATTACAATTTCGTCGATACGGTTTATAAACTCCGGGCGAACGGTTTGTTTCAACAATCCTAAAACTTCTGTTTTTGCTGCTTCTGTTGCTGCTTCAACGCCACCTTTTAAATTTTCAAATTTCTCTTGTATAATCTGACTTCCCATATTAGATGTCATGATGATAATAGTATTTTTAAAATCGGCTAAACGGCCTTTGTTGTCAGTCAATCGGCCTTCATCTAAAACCTGCAATAAAATATTGAACGTATCTGGATGCGCTTTTTCGATCTCGTCTAACAAAATTACAGAATACGGTTTTCTACGTACGGCTTCTGTCAATTGTCCGCCTTCATCGTAACCAACATATCCCGGAGGCGCACCAACTAAACGGCTCACACTGTGGCGTTCTTGATACTCACTCATATCGATACGTGTCATCGCATTTTCATCATCAAAAAGATATTCTGCCAAAGCTTTTGCAAGCTCAGTTTTGCCAACTCCAGTTGTTCCTAAGAATAAGAATGTTCCAACAGGTTTTTTCAAATCCTGCAGTCCTGCACGGCTTCTACGAACGGCATCACTTACGGCTTCAATTGCTTCTTCCTGACCTACTACACGTTTGTGTAATTCGTCTTCTAAATGCAATAGTTTTTCTCTTTCAGTTTGAAGCATTTTCATAACCGGAATTCCTGTCCATTTTGCTACAACTTCTGCAATATCTTCGCGAGTTACTTCTTCTTTAATCAAAGAATTACCCGATTGATATTCTTGTAATTGCTTCAATAAAACATCCAAACGCTCTTGCGCTTCTTTGATTTTTCCGTAACGAATTTCTGCAACCGTTCCATAATCTCCGTTGCGTTCTGCACGTTCTGCTTCGTGTTTAAAATCTTCAATTTCAAGTTTTACTGCCTGAACTCCATCAACAACATCTTTCTCCGATTTCCATTTGGCAAAAATTTCATTTCTTTCTTCTTTTAGGTTGGCTAAATCCATACCTAAAATTTTCAGTTTACTTTCTTCTTTTTCACGTTTAATAGCTTCAATTTCGATTTCTAACTGCATGATTTTACGATCCAAAACATCTAATTCTTCAGGTTTTGAATTGATTTCCATTCTCAGTTTAGAAGCTGCTTCATCCATCAAATCGATCGCTTTATCTGGTAAAAAACGATTGGTAATATATCTTTGCGAAAGTTCTACCGCTGCAATAATTGCCTCATCTTTAATTTGAACTTTGTGATGTGTTTCGTATTTTTCTTTGATTCCACGCAAAATAGAAATCGCACTTTCGGTATCTGGTTCATCAATTAAAATCTTTTGAAATCGACGTTCCAGCGCTTTATCTTTCTCAAAATATTTTTGATATTCGTCTAATGTTGTGGCTCCAATTGCTCTTAATTCTCCACGAGCCAAAGCTGGTTTTAAGATGTTCGCTGCGTCCATAGCACCTTCACCTCCACCCGCGCCTACAAGTGTATGAATTTCATCAATAAACAAAACAATATCACCTTCGGCAGCAGTAACTTCTTTTACAACCGATTTTAGACGTTCTTCAAATTCTCCTTTAAATTTTGCACCAGCAATTAATGCTCCCATATCTAAAGAGAAAACAATTTTATCTTTTAGATTTTCAGGCACATCGCCATCTACAATTCTATGTGCTAAACCTTCTGCAATAGCTGTTTTACCAACTCCAGGCTCTCCAACTAACATTGGGTTGTTTTTTGTTCTACGCGTTAAAATCTGCAATACACGACGAATTTCTTCGTCACGGCCAATAACTGGATCTAATTTTCCTGTACGTGCTAATTCGTTTAAATTTTTAGCATATTTGTTTAATGAATTATAATTTTCTTCAGCAGAAGATGATGTTACTCTTTCTCCTTTACGCAATTCTTCGATCGCAGCTTTTAGGCCTTTTCCAGTCACGCCTTGATCTTTTAATATTTGTGAAACTTTACTTTTTGAATCGTAAATTGCCAAAATCAAATGTTCGATTGAAACATACTCATCGTTCATTTTTTGTGCAATAATTTCAGCTTCATTCAATGATTTATTAGCATCTCTAGAAAGTAAAATATCTCCTCCAGAAACCTTTGGAAAACTCTGAATTGTGCTGTCTAAAATTTGTAAAAACAAAGGCACATTTACGTTGAGTTTTTTCAAAATAAATGGCGCTACATTTTCATCAACTTCAAAAATAGCTTTAAAAATGTGTTCGTTTTCTATTTGCTGCTGTCCATTGCGCTGCGCCAACTGCTGTGAGAGCTGAATGGCTTCCTGCGACTTTATAGTAAATTTATTTATGTTCATATTTATATGATTTATGATTGATTTATATTTGTAATAGTTAACTTTGCTTCTAGATATTCAAATTATATTCCATACTAAAAATACAGACAAAATGACATTAAAAACAAGCTCTTAACGGCTTTTTAACGTCAAAAAGTCGCAAAACAAGACAAATATGAGTTTTTTTAATTCAATCTTCGGAAATTCAGATAACACAGACTCTCCCAAAAGCAACGTAAATTGGACAGAATTAACAGATATTCTTCAATTAACGGAAATCGATGCAATATCTAATGAAAAGCCAGTTGTAATCTTTAAACACAGTACAAGATGCAGTATCAGCCGTATGGCTTTGAAACAATTTGAACGTGAATATGATTTAGAAAATGTTGCCGATACTTACTTTTTAGATTTAATTGCACATCGCGATATTTCGAATGAAATTGCAAAGAAATATGATGTCTATCATGAATCCCCACAGTTAATTTTAATCAAAAACGGTAAAGCTGTTTATGATGTTTCTCATAGCGATATTGATGCTGTGGCATTGAAAAGTAAAGTGTAGTTTTTTATGAAATGTAAAAAGTAAAAAAGAAACCCTAAATTGACAATTTAGGGTTTCTTTTTTTATCTCAGAATTTTCATTTTACAATAATGCAATTCACATCTCACAAAAACAATCTCACAAAAACAATCTTACATAATTAAAAACTTCCTTCAGAACCGCCGCCGCTAAATCCACCACCTCCAAATTCCATTGGAGATTCTGGTCCTTTTACTTCCGGTTTCATTCCAAAAGCTGAAGCCACAATTAAAGCTTCTGCATTCAAAAGTGAATCTGAATTATTAATTCTATCTGGCTTGAATGTGATTCCTGATTCTTTATTTTTAAGTTTTTGTATTGAAAAATAAGCTATCGCAAATAAAACTAATCCGCCCAAAGTCAAGGCAACTTCTATTGGTAAAACCGAATAATAAAATCGGAATGTATAAAATGAAAAAGCAATCGCGAGAAAGCTTATCCAAAGCATAATTCGATCTTTATTCTTTAATCCAAAAAACAAATATAGAACTGGAATACCGAATGTGAAAATCCAAAAGAAAATGGCAAACGGAATTTCTGGACTTACATCAAAATAACCATCCGATAATATTGCTGAAAGTTCTCGTACAACCATATAATTACCTGCACAATACATTAAAATGAGACTAAGGCTTTTTATTAAAAGCAAACCGTCATGATAAAAAGATTCTATTATTATTTTTAAAAGCTTACGCGAAAAGAAATATACTGCAATACTATACAACATCATAAAAAAAGGTAAAATTGCTTGTCCAGCTTCTAGATATTCAAATATTGCATATCCTAATAGTGCAGTTAATACCAAGTAAAAAACTAAAGCTGACAGTAAATGCACATATCGTAAATACATAATAAACGAAGTTATAGTTACCGCAATTAGAATTGATAGTATACTAACTCCATCTGATAATACTCCAAATGCAAAACCAACGTTTAATTGAACTCCTAGTATAAATGCATCGTCTAATCCGTGATTATGATAATCTTGTTTGGCTAAGATTTCTGATCCCACAACACCTATTATAGCAAAAATATAAGGAAATATTTTCCACATATTATCAATACCAGAAAGTCCTAAAAGAGCAACTACGCCGCATAATGAAGAATATAAAAATGAGCCTAGTAAAAAGAATCCTAAACGAACCAAAATATTTTTATTCCTTTTTAATATATGAAG
This sequence comes from Flavobacterium sp. MC2016-06, assembly GCF_009711165.2. Taxonomy (GTDB): domain Bacteria; phylum Bacteroidota; class Bacteroidia; order Flavobacteriales; family Flavobacteriaceae; genus Flavobacterium. The sequence goes on from NZ_WMID02000035.1 coordinate 24,562, forward strand.
CTCTTTCTTTATAAAATCAAACTGTTCTTTTGCAATAAAGCCTGCTTTTTTTAATGAAGCTGCTTCTTCAATTAAGACTTCATTTTCTAACTTATTTTTATCTAAAACTATCATTCGGCTATTTCTTTATTGAAGTTTTTAATTAATTTAATAAACAAGACGATCGAGCCAATAAAATAAACAGGCAGAATCATAACAAAAAGGCCCCATATATCAGAAAAATCAATATGCTCAAAAATCCTGAAAAGAAAAATATTAATTCCGATATAGGCGTACACAATCATAAAAACGAATATTGAAACAGACTTAATTTCATGACTTACTTTATAAAAGTAAAAAGAAGATCCTGCTAATACTGCCGAAAAAAGCAGCCATAACCCATAATATTCATTCACCATATTACTAATCGATGCGATACTAATTATATGCAGAGCAAACGTGAGATAAATCAATTTGAAATGAATTTTTAAAGAAATCTTATCACTGTAAATTGTCCATAAAACAAATAAAATCCCCAGCATTATTGCTGAATAACTTAAGTTTTGGTTTAAATATAAATCGTTGTGAAGTAAATCCTGAGGTGTAACTGATAATCCGATGTAGGCCGCTAAACCTGTAATTGCAATAGTTAAAACACTTTTGTTGTCAAAGTAATAGGCACAGAAAAAACTAACAATTGTTGGTACTAAAGTCGCTAAACCGTAATGTGTTCCAAAAGGTTTGTATTGAAACTGCAGATAACCTATAAAAATGCAGGTTAAAATATTCCCTGCCAATACTAAATATTCTAAAATAGGACTTTCAAAAGTAGTTTCTGTTTTCTGAAAGCCTTTTGAGTTTTTAAAACAAAAATAGAAACATGCAATAATAACCAAAAGCAATATCGAAAGAATCGCAATATGTCCAATGGTATCAATATTTTTATAAATCAAAACTCCAATACCAGAAGTAAACAATAGAACCGATAAATACAAGAATAATTTTAATTCACTATTCAGAGAAAAAATACCTAAACTCCTGTATTCTTTTATTTGATCGAATTGCTCATGAGTAATAAAATTTTTCTCAAAAAGATTTTGAGCTGCGTTCTCTTCTGATTTTGCCATAAGAATAATTTAAACTAATTCTCAAATATATGTATTTAGCATGAATTTTCTGTTTTTGATTTATAATTAGATTTTAATTTCGAAAACATATTTTTATTTTTAAATACAATTATATTTGCACAAAATAGTGTAAAAATAACACTTATAAAGCTTTGAATCAAACCTTTAAAAAACATAAATTTTTAAAATAAATCAATTTGATTTTATTTTTATTCCTTTACATTTGTGTAATCGATTACATTAAAATTTAAACCACTTAACCAAACATAATTAACTTTTAAAATGAAAAAAACGTTTCTCTTCTTATTTCTTCTGCTCAGTTTATCTAAGCTTTTTGCTCAAAACTATTACATGTCGGCTCCTGAAGGATTTGGCGCAGCTGCAACTGGAGGCGGAAGCACTACAGCAGTAACTGTTTCTACTTATGCAGATTTAGTTGCAAAACTAAAATTAACTACACCGCAGGTGATTTTGGTTTCTGGTACAATTTCTTGTACTTATACCAGCTTATTAATCAACGACAAAACAATTATTGGACTTCCGGGAGCAAAATTGGTTAATCTTGATCAAACTGCAAGCGGTTCTGGGATTCTGAATCTAAAACCTGGTTCTAGCAACATCATTATACGAAATCTAATTTTTGAAGGTCCTGGTGCGTATGATGTTGATGGACATGATAATCTTACTTCTGAGGCAATTAATCTTTGGGTTGACCATTGTGAATTTCAAGATGGAATGGATGGTAATTTTGATAATAAAGGCGCGGCAGATAATGTTACGATTTCATGGTGTAAATTCACTTATTTGAAAGTCCCAAAAGCTGGAGGTTCTGGAGGCACAGATGATCACCGTTTTACGGATTTGGTTGGTTCTTCTAAAACTGATGTTCCTTCTGACGGGCATTACAGCATTACTTTTAAAAATTGTTATTGGGCTGATGGCTGTAAAGAAAGAATGCCTCGCGCTAGAAATGCAGAACTTCATATCTTAAATTGCTATTACAATACTTCGGTTTCTGGTTCTCTTGCTATTGGCTTGGGCGGTGGTAACAACAACACAACGTGTTATGTTGAAGGAAGTGATTTTGCTAAAATTGGAACTGCTTTTAAAAGTTATGTAAGCACTGACGGTGGAACTATCGGAATTGTTTTTTCTAATTGTCTAAATGCTCCGGCTAATTCTGGCACAACTGTAGACAAACCTTCTTATACTTATACGGTCACTCCTACTGCAAATGTTGCAACCTATGTATCAAATACTACTTGTGGTGCTGGAGCAACACTGCAGGTTTCTGCTCAAGGCACAATGTCTACTGGCTGCAACAATTTAGGACTGAATGAAAATATTAATAATTTAGATTTAAGATATTATCCATCAGTTATAAATAAATTTTTAAATATTGATTTTTCTAGCGCTGACAATGGTTTAGCTCAACTAAACTTATTTTCTGCAAGCGGTGCTAAAGTATACTCGGAATCAAAAAATATAATACCTGACGAAAAATTAGAATTAAACGTTGGAAATCTTTCTAAAGGAATTTACATCTGTAAAGTTCAGCTTGAAAATAAACTTAAAACGTTTAAAGTCATAAAAAACTAATCAAAAAAAAGGTTATTGAAACAAATCAATAACCTTTTTTATTTTCCTTAGAAAAAATTGATTTAATAAGCCGATTTCATTTTCTCTTTTATATTCTCTAAGCACAAATTGTTTATACTGCCTTCGTGCGTATGTTTTGTTTCTTTTGGAGATTGGTATGTTCCTGCTTCTAATTGTTCTGCAACGGCTTTGTAAGCGTCTCTAAATGGCATTCCAGCCACAACCATTTCGTTTAATGTATCTACTGTAAACAAATAATCATATTTTTTATCTTCAAGGATATGATCTTTAACCGTGATATCTTTGATTGAGAAAATGGCAATATCTAAACAAGCTTTTAAATTTTGAATAGCTGGAAATAAACCTTCTTTTAATAACTGTAAATCTCTGTGGTATCCACTTGGAAGATTATTTGTAATTAAAGTAATTTCGTAAGGTAAGGCTTGAATCTTGTTGCATTTTCCTCTAATTAATTCAAAAACATCAGGGTTTTTCTTGTGAGGCATAATACTCGAACCTGTTGTAAGATGTGATGGTAGACCAATAAAATTAAAATTTTGGCTCATATACAAACAAACGTCCATTGCAAATTTTGACAAAGTTGCTGCAACACTGCTCATTGCAAAAGCTACAGTTTTCTCTGCTTTTCCGCGGCTCATTTGTGCTGCAACGGCATTGAATTTTAAGGTTTCAAAATCTAATTCCTGCGTTGTAAACGTTCTGTTGATAGGAAATGAACTTCCGTAACCAGCTGCAGAACCTAAAGGGTTTTGATCTACAATTTTTCCTGCTGCATTCAGCATCGTAATATCATCAATTAAACTTTCAGCATAAGCAGAAAACCACATTCCGAATGAAGACGGCATTGCGATTTGTAAATGTGTATAACCTGGCAATAATACATTTTGATGTTTCTCTGCAGATTCCATCAACAAATCAAAAAGTGTTTTTACTTGCTCTTTTAAAGCTTTTACTTCGTCTTTTAAATATAAATGAACATCTACTAAAACTTGATCGTTACGAGAACGCGCTGTATGGATTTTCTTTCCTGCGTCGCCTAATTTTACCGTTAGTAAATATTCGATTTTAGAGTGAACGTCTTCAAAACTGTCTTCAATTACAAAATTTCCTTTTGCAATATCAGCTATAATATCATTTAATGCATCAACCAAAGAAGTAGTTTCTTCTTGCGTTAACAAACCAATTTGTCCCAACATTTTAGCGTGAGCAATAGAGCCAAGCGCATCGTATTTTGCAAGAACCAAATCAAGTTCTCTATCGTTTCCAACCGTAAACTGCTCGATTTGTTTGTCAGTTGGTATTCCTTTTTCCCAAAGTTTCATAGGTTTTATATTTTTAAGAAAACCTAACAGGTTTTAAAAACCTGTTAGGTTTATGTTTTCTTATTTATTTGATTTCTTAATTTTTAAAACTTCTTTATCAAAATCTGAAATATATTCTCGATCTTGAATTATTCTAAATTTATCAAACTCAGATTCTGCTTTTATCTTTGCTTCTAATTGTGAAATTTTACCATTATCTAACAAAATAGGATAATTAGACAGTTGAAGAAAATTATTCAAAAAAGTACTCCAATCATTCATATTCATCAACAATTGTCTTTTCGCATTATTTTCGGCCAAATCTAAGTAGGCAGAAACTATTCTGTTTAATTCCTGAATGTGATTTTCGCTCAAATAGTTTTTCGCAACTACAACATCCATTTTTTGAATTTTACCATCTGGAGCATCTTTCCAAGTTGACAAACCCATATGTATTTTTGCTGCATCGGCTTCTGTGTAAATAATTTCAGCTGCCGTTTTTCCAGAAATAGCCCAATGTAATTTGTTTTGTACAGAAGCAAAAAATGATTTTGTTTCTAAGGCAGTTTTGTCATAATCTGCTGCAAGAGAATAAATATCGGTTATTTTTTGATAAAACCTTCTTTCTGAAGATCTTATTTCTCTTATTTTGCCTAATAATTCTTCAAAATAATCTTTACCAAATGATGCACCATTTTTCAGCATTTCATCATTTAATACAAAACCTTTTATAATAAATTCTTTTAAGGTTTTAGTTGCCCAAATTCTAAATTGAGTTGCTTGTTTAGAATTTACACGATAACCAACAGCAATTATAGCATCGAGATTATAAAAATCAATTTCGCGATTTACTTCACGATTTCCTTCTTTTTGAACTACTCGAATTTTTCGAGTAGTTGAAACTTCTTCTAACTCATTGCTTTTGAAAATTTCTTTTAAATGGTATGTTATCGTATTAGATTCAACTCCGAATAATTGGGCAATTGCTTTTTGAGTCAACCAAAAGCTTTCATCAATATAGGTTACTTCAACATTTATATTGGTGTCTGCTGTTTGGTATAATAAAATAGGCTTTTGCATTTTTATCTTTTACTCTTCTAAAATAATTAGGTCGTGCTTAAACAAATATAATCTCTTTTAATTCTATCGGTTTTCTAGCCCCGATAGTAGTGGAAATCCTTTTATTTTTTTTCTTTAAAAAAATAAAAGATTGGAACGGATAGCGGGAAATAGCTCCTAATCCTTCGACTTCGCTCAGGATGACAATCTATAATTTAAAGAAATCGGTTAGTATTTTGATATACAAATCGACTCCTTCTTCTATTTCATTAATGAAAATAAATTCGTCTGCTGAATGTGACCGCAGCGTTTCTCCTGGTCCTAATTTTAAGGATTGACAGCTTAAAACAGATTGATCTGAAAGTGTTGGAGAACCGTATGTTGTTCTTCCTAAAGATATTCCGGCTTGAACTAAACCGTGTTCAACTGGAATAGACGAAGCATTAAGATGCATTGATCTTGGTGTAACTTCGGCGTTTATATTTGCTTTTACAACTTCAAGAATTTCAGTATTCGAATAACAATCTGTTACACGAATATCAACTACTAAATCACATTCTGATGGGACTACATTGTGCTGTTTTCCTGCACTGATCTGCGTTACGGTCATTTTTACGGGACCTAAAACTTCAGATATTTTGTCGAATTTATAATTTTTAAACCACTCCATTACTGGAATTGATTTATATAATGAATTATCGTCGTTTTGATGCGCAGCGTGGCTTGCGGTTCCTTTTACTTTTACATCTAAAACCAATAAACCTTTTTCGGCAACGGCTAATTGCATTAAAGTTGGTTCTCCAACAATTGCGCAATCTAATTCTGGTAAATGCTGTAAAACGCTGTTTAGACCGTTTTTACCACTGCTTTCTTCTTCTGCAGAAGCTACAATTACAATATTGTGCGATAAGTTCTGATTTTCGTAAAAATGAACAAAAGTCGCCAATAAAGAAACTAGACAGCCCCCGGCATCATTACTTCCTAATCCAAATAATTTGCCGTCTTTTTCAATTGCTTTAAACGGATCGTTTGTGTAGGCTTGATTTGGTCTTACGGTATCGTGATGAGAGTTTAGTAAAAGTGTTGGTTTATTGGCATCAAAATATTTGTTGAATGCCCACACATTGTTGTTTTCTCTCTTGAAAGGAATGTCATTTTGATTGAACCAATTTTCTATTAATAGTGCTGTTTGATCTTCTTCACTAGAAAATGAAGGCGTTTCGATCAGGTTTCTTAATAAACTAATTGCTTCTTGGGTAAGCGTTGCAATATTTTTCATAGATATGGTTTCTTTGCCACTAAGGCACGAAGTCACAAAGTTTTTAATTAAATCTGCGACATTTTTAATTTGCGCAAATTTCTAAAATTAATATTTAAAATGACTTCCGTAGTTGTCTTTTTTTGCCACAAATTACACGAATTTGCACTAATTTTTTTCTTTAATAATAATTCGTGAAAATTCGTGTAATTTGTGGCAACTTTTATAATGTAATAGTTGTATGAAGAACTTCTGGGTTTTGAAGCATTTTGTGATGCCCGATTTTAATTTTCTGAACCCCTCTTGATAAACTATTGAAGCAATTATCCAGCTTAGGAATCATTCCTGAATGAATCACTTTTTCTGCTTTTAACTTTGTGTATAAGGCTTCGTTTATTTCTGTAATTACAGACGAATCATCTTCTGAATCTAACAAAACCCCTTGTTTTTCGAAACAATAAGTAAGTGTTACGTCAAAAACTTCGGCTAAAGCAATTGATAATTCGCTAGCAATCGTATCGGCATTTGTATTTAGTAATTGTCCGTTTTTATCGTGAGTAATCGCACAGAAAACTGGAACAATTCCGTTTTCCAGCAATGTAGCCAATAATTTTGTATTTACCTGTTTTACATCGCCTACAAAACCATAATCGATTGTCGGGTGGTTTCGTTTTGTTGATTGAATTAAATTTCCATCAGCTCCAGAAAAACCAATTGCGTTGTTATCTTTTGACTGTAATTGTGCTACAATGTGTTTATTAATCTGACCTGCATAAATCATAACCACAACATCTAGCATTGGTGCATCTGTAATACGGCGTCCTTCAATCATTTGAGGTACTAAACCAATACTTTGTGCCATTTTTGTAGCCGATTTTCCACCTCCGTGAACTAATACTTTGTAACCTTCAATTTTAGAAAAATCGGTTAAAAACTGTTCTAATTCAGCTGGATTATCAATTATATTACCGCCTATTTTTATTACTGTAACTTCTTTCATTAGGTTTCTAGTTGCTAAGGTTACAATTTTTTTAATATTTTCTGTAGTACTAATTGTGCAGCGTATGTTCTGTTATTGGCCTGCTGAATTACGATTGAATTCTCGCTGTCAATAACTTCATCGGTTACAATAACGTTACGACGAACTGGAAGGCAGTGCATAAATTTTCCGTTGTTAGTTAAAGCCATTTTCTCCGCATTAACTGTCCAAGTCGGATCTATATTGGTTACTTTTCCGTAATCGTTGAAGTTACTCCAGTTTTTAACATATACAAAATCAGCATCTTCAAAAGCTTTATTTTGATCGTATTCGATTTTGCAGTCTTTTGTTATTTCTGGACTCAATTCGTAACCTTCTGGATGTGTGATTACAAAATCCATATCTTTTTGCAATTGCATCATTTCTACAAATGAATTGGCAACTGCTTGAGGCAAAGCTTTAGGATGCGGTGCCCACGAAAGTACTACTTTTGGTTTGTGCTTTACTTTATACTCTTCCATTGTAATAGCATCTGCCAATGATTGAAGCGGATGACGAACTGCGCTTTCCATATTTACAATTGGCACTGTTGCGTGTTTTAGAAATCCTGAGATAACGGTTTCGGCATAATCTTTTTCTTTATCTTCTAATCCTGCAAAAGCACGAATAGCAATAATATCGCAATATTGAGAAACTACTTCTGCCGCTTCTTTTATATGTTCTGAAGCTCCAGAATTCATTATTGCTCCATCTTCAAATTCTAATGTCCAGCCTTCGTTTCCAAAGTTCATCACCATAACATTCATTCCTAAATTTAAGGCCGCTTTTTGAGTACTCAAACGCGTTCTTAAGCTCGGATTGAAGAATAACATTCCTAAGGTTTTATTTTTTCCTAAGCTTTGATTTTTAAGCGGTTCTTTTTTAATTTTTAATGCGCTTTTAACCCATTTTGATAATGAGTTGATATCTTGAATTGAAATATAGTTCATGTTTTTTTTAATTAGATAATGTGATCATTAGAAAATTAGATAATTCTGTCTTATTATCTAATTTTCTAATTGACTCATTTATATTATTTTTGTAAATGAAATTTCGTTCTTTAATGCTTTTAAAATGAAATTATCGTTTAATCCGTTGACGATCCAGGTTTCTATATTGGCTGCTTTTGCAATTCCGGCTGCTTCAATTTTCGACTGCATTCCTCCTGTTCCGTGGGATGATTTTGAGTCTCCTATTTCTTTTTCTAGAAGCTTTAAGTCATCTACAAATTTTATCGTTTCAGGATTTTCATTATTAATTGAATCTTTTGTATAAATTCCGTTTGTATTGGTCGCAATTATCAGAATGTCAACATTTAGAAGAACTGCTGTTAAAGCTGCCAATTTATCATTATCTCCAAACCTAATTTCATCTGTGGCAACAGTATCATTTTCGTTGATAATCGGAATATAATTGTTTTTGACTAATACATTAATCGTATTTACAATGTTCTTTTTTGTCTGTTCTTTTTCAAAATCAGAATAAGAAAGTAAACATTGTGAAGTGTTTAATCCTAAATCCTTAAAGTTTTCATTATAAATCCGCATTAAATGAGGCTGGCCAATCGAAGCCAAAGCCTGCTTTACAAAAACATCTTTATCTTGGTTGTCCAGCTTTACAAATTGCTTTGCTGCCGCAATTGCTCCCGAACTCACAATGATAAATTCATATTCCTCGTTAAGAGCGGCAATTTGTATACCGAGATCTTCAATTTTTCCTCTCGAAATATGATTGGTTTCTTTTGTCAGCGTATTGCTTCCAATTTTTAATAAAATTCTTTTTTTGCTCATTGTTGTTGTTTTGCCACGAAGGCTCTAAGGCACTAAGTTTTTTTTAATTCCAAATTTTAAAAAATTTCAAATTCAAACTCCAAAAATCTAAAATCTACATTCTAAAATCAGAAATCTAAAATCATTTTCGTATCTGTCCTTCACCATAAATATACCATTTATTGGTTACAAGATGCTGTAAACCAATTGGTCCTCTTTGGTGGAGTTTATCTGTGCTTATGGCTAATTCTCCGCCTAAACCGAGTTGTCCGCCATCTGTAAAACGAGTTGATGCGTTTTGATATACGGCTGCAGCATCTACGTTTTCCATAAATTCTTGTGCAACTGCTGCATTTCTCGTAATAATGGAAGCCGAATGTCCGCCGCAATATTTATTTATTTTTTCGATCGCGTGTTCTTCTGAATCTATAGTTCCGATTACGATTTTATAATCTAAAAACTCTTCGTACCAGATATTTTCATCTTTCAGTACACTTGTATTTTTAAACGAAGCCAATGTTTGGTCTACAATAATTTCAACATTAGATTCTACCAAAGCTTCATTTAATAAAGCTACAAAACCTTCAAAATTTGGCAATCTTGAATCTATTAAAACTTTATCTAATGCATTACAAGCCGAAATTTTAGAGGTTTTGGCATTCATAATTACTTTTAATGCAATATCTGTATCTGCTTCTTTATGAACGTAAACAAAGTTATTTCCTCGTCCGCTCACAATTACAGGACAAGTCGCGTGCGCTTTTACAAACTCAATAAGTTTTTCGCCGCCACGAGGTACTATTAAATCTACTTTTTGCGTTGGTTTTTCTAAAAATGCCTGTGTTTCTATTCTATTAAAATTCAAATATTCAACCCAATCTTTAGAAACGTTGTTTTCTTCTAATGCTTGGTGCCATAAACTCACAATTTTCAAATTAGATTGTAACGCTTCTTTTCCTCCTTTTAATAAAATTTTATTTCCAGATTTAAATGCGATTCCACCGGCTTCAATTGTTACATCTGGACGAGATTCGTAAATAATTAATATCGTTCCAAAAGCAGCCGTTTTATTGGTAACTTTAATGCCGTTATCGTGTACAAAATGAAAACGCTCTACTCCAACCGGATCTTCTTGTGAAGCCAATTGATTCAACGACAAAATCATTTCATCAATCTTTTTATCATCTACTTTCAGGCGTTCTTCCATAGCAAGATCTTCGCCATTATAAGCTATTAAATCAGCTTGATTGGTTAGAATAATCTGGTTTCTTTCCTGCTCGACAAGTTTTGCCATTGAGAGTAAAACCAAATTTCGCTTTTCAATTGATAATTGGTGGTTCATAATTTTATAGTTGGTTGGTTTTTGGTTGTCTCTTAATCGAAACCTTATTTATACCTAACAGGTTTTGGAAACCTGTTAGGATAATAAACTTAATTTTTCAGCTCTTCTAAACTTTCTTTTAAAGCTGTAATAAAAGTATCTATATCTGATTTTTTTACTGTTAATGGTGGCAAAATTCTCAATAGATTTTTGTTGTTTGCGCTTCCTGTAAAAATATGTTTCTCGATAATTAATTTCTTTCTCAATGCTGCAACATCAAAATCAAATTCAACTCCAAGCATTAATCCTTTTCCTTTTACTTGTTTGATTCCAGGAACTTGTTTGATTTGCTCTGAAAAATAAGCCGAAACTTCGTTTACATTTTTCTGTAAATCTAATTTTTCGATTACATCCAGAACTGCAATTCCTGCCGCACAAGACAAGTGGCTTCCGCCAAAAGTAGTTCCTAATAAGCCGAAACTTGCTTCGAATTTTGGTGAAATTAAAATGGCTCCAACTGGAAAACCATTCCCCATTCCTTTTGCTACTGAAATAATATCAGCATTGATTCCGTGGTGTTGAAATGCAAAGAATTTTCCGCTTCTTCCGTATCCTGATTGTACTTCATCCAAAATCAAAACAACATCGTGTTTTTTACATGCTTTTTCTAAAGCCTGAAAAAATTCTGTTGTTCCTTCGTCTAAACCTCCAACTCCTTGAATTCCTTCGATAATTACACTCGAAACATCACCTTTAGCAAGTTCAGCTTCTACTAATTCAATTTGATTTAGCGGTAAAAAAATAACTTCCTGCTGTGCATTTATTGGCGCAACAATTTTCTTATTGTCTGTAACGGCAACGGCTGCAGAAGTTCTTCCGTGAAAAGAATTATGAAAAGCTACAACTCTAGATTTTCCGTTATGGAAAGAGGCTAATTTTAAAGCATTTTCGTTTGCTTCTGCTCCAGAACTGCATAAAAACAATTCGTAATCTTCTAAACCAGAAAGTTTTCCCAGCTTTTGAGCTAATTCAACTTGTAAAGGATTCTGAATTGCATTCGAATAAAAACCTAAATGATCCAATTGATTTTTCAATTTAGCAACATAATCAGGTTGTGTATGTCCGATAGAAATTACACCGTGACCGCTGTATAAATCTAAATATTCAATTCCGTTTTCGTCTGTAATTGTACAGTCTACGGCTTTTACAGGAGTAATATTATATAATGGGTAAACGTTAAATAAGTTCATGTTTAAAAAGTTATAAGGTTATTTGTTATGAGTTAGAAGTTTAAAATGCAGACGTTAAAAAACGTTTAACCTTTAACTCATAACTTTTTTCTAAAATCCGCTTGGTCTCAAATGTAAACCTGTGCTTTCTTCTAATCCAAACATCAAATTCATGTTTTGAATGGCTTGTCCAGAAGCACCTTTGGTTAAGTTATCAATAATTGATGTTATTAAAACCCGGTTTCCTTTTTTTAATAAACTAATGATACATTTATTGGTTTGTACAACTTGTTTCATATTGATATTAGTTGTTGTAACCGTTACAAAAGGTTCGTTTTTATAGAAATCTTGGTATTTAGCAAGCAAATTTTCTAGACTTTCGTCAGAGGTTGTATATAATGTTGCAAAAATTCCTCTTGGGAAATCTCCTCTATTTGGAATAAAAAGCAATTCACTTTCAAAATCATCTTGCAATTGCACTATACTTTCTGAAATTTCACCTAAATGCTGGTGTTCAAAAGCTTTGTAATGCGACATATTATTGTTTCTCCAGCTAAAATGAGATGTTTCTGCTAATCCAACTCCTGCGCCTGTGCTTCCAGTTGTTGCATTAATATGAACATCATTATTTAAAAGATTATTTTTAGCCAAAGGCAATAAAGCCAACTGAATAGCTGTAGCAAAACAACCCGGATTTGCAATATAATTTGCTTTTTTTATCTCTGATTTGTTCAGTTCAGGTAATCCGTAAATGAATTGTTTTCCTTCGAAATTAGAGTCTTTATTTAATCTAAAATCATTTCCTAAGTCGATAATTTTAGTGTGGCTTGCGAATTTATTTTCTTGTAAAAACGAAATAGATTTTCCATGTCCAAGGCATAAAAAAACAACGTTTACATCTGGATTTATAACATCAGTAAAATTCATTTCAATGTCTCCCATCAAATCATGGTGCGCCACAGAAAGTGGTTTTCCAGCATTTGTGGTACTGTAAACAAAATCGATGTTTACATTTGGGTGATACATTAATATTCTGATGAGTTCTCCAGCTGTGTAGCCTGAACCACCAATTATTCCGGCATTAATCATGATCTAAATGATTTACAGATGAAAAAATGTTTTGTGCATTTCCTAAAATCTTAATAAATCCTTTTGCATCGTCAGATGTCCAAGCATTGTTCATTTCTCCATATTGACCGAAACCTGTATTCATTAAATCATTTTCAGATTCAATTCCGTCAAGAGAAAAATGGTAAGGTTTTAAAGAAACAGTAACAACTCCATTTACAGTTTTTTGTGTGTCTTGTAAAAAAGTTTCGATGTTTCTCATTACTGGATCCAAAAATTGACCTTCATGGAACAACATTCCGTACCAGTTTCCTAATTGTTCTTTCCAATATTGCTGCCATTTTCCTAGCGTATGTTTCTCTAATAAATGGTGTGCTTTGATGATAATTAATGGTGCAGCAGCTTCAAAACCAACTCTTCCTTTAATTCCAATAATAGTATCACCTACGTGAATATCTCTACCAATTGCATAAGCATTTGCTAATTTTTCAAGTGCTACAATATTATTTGAAGGTTTATCTGTTTTACCATTTATGCCAACTAATTCTCCTTGTTCAAAATGCAAAGTCACTTTTTCTTCGCCTTCTTTTTGCAATTGTGACGGATATGCTTCACTTGGCAATGGTTTACTTGATGTTAGGGTTTCTTTTCCTCCAACACTTGTTCCCCAAAGTCCTTTATTAATAGAATATTGTGCTTTTTCCCAAGAATAATGAACTCCATTTTGAGCCAAATAATCTACTTCTTCTTGTCTAGAAAGTTTTAAATCTCTAATTGGAGTAATAATTTCGATTTCTGGAGCGATAGTTTGGAAAATTAAATCAAAACGTATTTGATCATTTCCTGCACCCGTACTTCCGTGCGCAATAGCGCTTGCTCCTACTTTTTTAGCATATTTTATAGCTTCAATTGCTTGAAAAACACGCTCTGCACTCACTGATAATGGATAGGTATTGTTTTTTAATACATTTCCAAAAATCAAATATTTTATTGCTTTATCGTAATATTTATCTACAATAGTTAGGTTGGCGTGTTGTGCACTTCCTAATTCGTAGGCTCTTTTTTCTATAGCTGACAACTCTTCTGCATCAAATCCTCCTGTATCTACAAGCACGGTATGAACTTCGTATCCTTTTTCGTTTTTTAAATATTTCAAACAATACGAGGTGTCTAATCCTCCGCTATAAGCTAATACAACTTTTTTCATAATGTTACTTTTTTAAAAATAAGGCTTGTTTAATGGTTCTCAGTCTATTAAGAACTTTTTCGTTAAATGGGTGTTTTGGCGGTACTTTTTGTTTCTCTTTTGGGTCGTATAACATACCTGTGCAAAGACACATTTTGTTTTCTTTACTTTGTAAAATTTCAAAATTTGTGCAGGTTTTACAGCCCGCCCAAAAACTTGGATCTGTTGTAAGTTCTGAGAAAGGAACTGGTTTATATCCTAAATCTGAATTGATTTTCATTACTGCCAAACCAGTTGTAATACCAAATATTTTAGCATCTGGATATCTTTGCAGTGAATAATCAAAAACTTTTGATTTTATTTTTTTGGCTAAACCTAAACTTCTATAATCTGGGTGTACAATTAAGCCCGAATGTGCTACAAATTTTCCGTGCTGCCAGCTTTCGATATAACAAAAACCCGCAAACTTTCCATCTGCCAGAGCGATCATCGCATCACCATTCGACATTTTTTTCTGAATGTACTCAGGAGTTCTTTTAGCAATCCCCGTACCTCTTAACAAGGCCGATGATTCTATCGTATCGCAAATTTCCTGCGCATACTTAAAATGTTCTTCTTGAGTTACAACAATAGAGATCTTCATTTCAATAGTTGAAGTTAGAGTTAAAAATTAAAACGTATTGTTTAGTTTGAAATCTAAAAACCAATCCTATAAAAGTAAACAAAATAAAGATAACCTCCTCTAAATCAAAAAGTTGATTATGAAGCGATTTTATACAATATGTGCTTTTAGGATATGTTTGTCCAATGGACAAATTATGTGATTTCAAAATGAAAAATGAATATAAATAAATACGCGGCGAAAAACTCTGTGAATACTATAGAGATAGTATCCGTACTTCGGGAGAAGTACTAGGTGAGTTTGTCCGTGACAAAGAAGTTGTATGTAAACTTATTTTATTCATCGGTGCAAAAGTACACTATTTTTTAATTTACAAAACAAAAAATCAAAATTCTAACATTTTTTTAATGTTTTGTTGTTTTTTAACAACAAAAAACCCGATAGTTGTTAATGACTATCGGGTTTTAAAAAACTTATTGTTTTTTATTTTTATTTTTTTGTAAACGGTATTACTTGTCCGCTGCTTAAAACAATCATATCAAAACCTGTTTTAGCTTCATTAAATTTGAATTTTAATCCCGCTCTAGCTGAATCAAACGTATCTTTTTCGTTTACTGTTGGAGTTACAGAAAACTTAGGATAACCTGTTATTTCAACATTTAAAACACTATTTTTTTCTGTAAAATCAATTGTCAAGGGTGCCAGTTTAGTTGTATATGTACCTACAAAATCTTCTAAAATAATATCTTTTTCTACTAAACCAATTCCTGATTTCCAAACATTATTTTTTTCATTGTTATCAGGAAAAGCATGATCTGGATCTAAAGTTACACTCTCAATTTCTTCTGTAGAATTATGTTTGAATGACCAAGAATTATTACGCTGCCAAATCTCAACTGGCAATTTAACTCTTGTTACTTTTCCGCTTTTAGTTTTTACATCTAAAACAATTGGCATTGGCATTTTATCAAAATTTTCAACTGTAATTATAACTCCTTTTGCAGGATCATTTTTCACATATTTAATAGAATTAATACCTTGATCAAAACGCCAGTTGTTTACGAACCAGCTTCTCCAGAACCAGCTTAAATCTTCTCCTGCAACATTTTCAATTGTTCTAAAAAAGTCATCTGGAGTTGGATGTTTGTAAGCCCAACGCTCTACGTATGTGCGTAATGCTTTATCAAAACGCTCTTCTCCTAAAATTTGCTCTCTTAAAATTACTAAACCAGCACTTGGTTTTGAATAACATAAAGTACCAATATTAGCTTCTTTCATATTATCAGGAGAACTCATAATTGTCTCTAATTCTGGTCTTGTAAGATGCTCTGCATCTTTATGCAGATCTGAGGGCTTTTGTTTGTATTCTCCATTGTTAAAATCAAAAGAACTAACAGAGTTTATAAAAGTATTAAAACCTTCATCCATCCATGCAAAATAACGTTCATTAGAACCTACAATCATTGGAAACCAAATATGTCCAAATTCATGATCTGTAACTCCCCATAAATCATCTCCTTTAGATTCCCATCCACAAAAAACAATTCCAGGATATTCCATTCCTCCTTCATTTCCTGCAACGTTTGTTGCTGCTGGATAAGGATATTCAAACCATCTTTTTGAATAATGTTCGATTGAAGATTTTACATATTCTGTTGAACGTCCGTATGCATCATTACCTGCACTTTCTACTGGATAAGCAGATAATGCTAAAGATTTTTTACCACTTGGCAAGTTTATTTTTGCTCCATCTAAAATAAAAGCTGGAGAAGATGCCCATGAAAAATCACGTGCATTTTTTATTTGATAATGCCAAGTTTTTTCAGCTGCTGCATTTGTTTTTGCTGTTGCAGCTACTTCTTCAGCAGAACGAATCATAACTGTTTTATCGCTTTGCGCAGCTTCTTTATAACGTTTAAACTGGTCTGCAGGTAATACTTCTGCACCGTTTAATAATTCTCCAGAACCTACTACATAATGATTTGCTGGAGCAGTAATTTTTACATCAAAATCTCCATACTCTAGATAAAACTCTGAAGCACCTAAATATGGAGCAGTATTCCAACCTTTTACATCATCATACACGCACATACGCGGGTACCATTGTGCAATTGTAAAGATCTTACCGTTTTTAGTTTCTAAAACTCCCATTCTATCAGAACCTTCAAAAGGTGCAATAAAAGAGAATTCGATTTTAATTTTTACAGATGCGCCTTTAGAAGCTAATTGTTCTGGAAGAAAAACCTGCATTCTTGTATCTGTAATTATGTATTTTGCTTCAACCTCGGTTTTATTCTTTCCGCCAGAAATTACTTTTACAGATTTTATTTTATTACCTCCATCAAAAACTTGGCCTTGAGCTCCGTTACGACTTCCTGTTAAAGGTACAACTGCATTTCCTCTAGAATCTTCTTCAAATAAATTTTGATCTAAATACATCCAAACAAATGATAATTTATCTGGACTATTGTTTGTATAAGTAACCACATCTGTACCAACAAGCTCATTTGTAGTACCATTAAGCTTAACTATTAATTGGTAATCAGCTCTATTCTGCCAATATTCAGCACCTGGCTGACCGCTGGCTGCGCGGGTTGATGTTCCGTTTTTAGTATAAAAATTTGGTGCAAATGCATCATGATAATTATAATTATTAACTGGATTTACTGCTGTAGATGCAGGCGCTTGTTGTGCCCAAACAGAAGAAATCCCAACAAATAAAGCCATGGTTAAGGTGGCTTTTAAGGAATGCTTTTTCATATTTTTTAGCTGTTTATGTAGCAAATTAATGAAAAAAAAAGCTATTGGCAGAGAAAACCTAAAAGATAAATTCGATTTTAGCAAAATTTTATCAAAAAAATAAATTAAGCTGTTTTCTTAAAAAACTAAAATTTATAAAATATATTTACAGCAATCTAAAATTTATTCATTTCAATTTGAACACCTTGAATACAACTATCTCAAATTCAATACTAAGCGCATCTATAAAACATTCTGGAGCAGAATTATTTTCATTAAAAGACAATAAAAATAAAGAATATATCTGGGAAGGAAATCCTGATTTTTGGGGAAAGCACTCTCCTATCCTTTTTCCTATTGTAGGAACGTTAAAAAACAATACTTACACAATTAACGGAAAAGAATATCAATTGCCAAGACATGGTTTTGCTCGAGATATGGAATTTCAATTGATTGAAAAAACAGAAAATAGTGCTGTTTTTTCATTGCATTCTTCAGATGAAACATTAGTAAAATATCCTTTTGAGTTTGAATTACAGCTTATTTACACACTTACCGAGAATTCATTAAATATTGAATACAAAGTAATTAATAATGGAAATACTAAAATGCCATTTTCTATAGGAGCACATCCGGCAATTGCTCTATCTGAGAATTTTGAAAATTATGCTTTAGAATTTGAAAAACAAGAAAGTCTAAAATATTATCTTTTAGAAAATGATTTAATTTCTAATAAAACTAAAACTCTGGAAACTACTCATAATTTGATTCCTCTAAGTTATGAGTTATTCGAAAATGATGCTTTAATTTTCAAAACCCTAGAATCAAATTCTCTAACTATTCTTGAAAATTCAAAACCTTACATCAAAGTTGATTTTGAAGATTTTCCGAGTTTAGGAATTTGGACAAAAGAAAATGCACCTTTTATTTGTATAGAACCTTGGCTTGGTTACTCAGATACTGCTGAAAACTCAGGGGATTTATTTGAAAAAGAAGGGATTTTAGTTTTGAATGCCAATCAAACATTCAATTCAAAATTCAGTATAAAGATATTATAATCATAGAAAAATGTTACAATTTAATTTTACTCCGTTTCCTACTATAGAGACTGAACGCCTGCTTTTAAGAAGAGTTACTAATGATGATGCAAAGGAAATTTTTGAATTACGTTCGAATCCTGAAACCATGAAATATATCCCAAGACCTTTGGTAAAAACAACCGAAGATGCTCTTGAACATATTGCTATGATTGAAGATAAAATTGTAACAAATATTGGTATAAATTGGGGAATTACCTTAAAAGATAATCCTAAATTACTCGGCATTATTGGATACTACAGAATGCAGCCCGAAAATTATCGTGCAGAAATCGGTTATATGTTATTACCCGAATTTCATGGAAAAGGAATTATTCCAGAGGCTGTAAATCGATTAATACAATATGGCTTTGACGATTTGCAATTACATTCAATTGAAGCTGTTATAGACCCTGATAACATTGCTTCTGAAAAAGTATTGCAAAAATGTGGTTTTGTAAAAGAAGCACACCTTAAAGAATCAGATTTTTGGGAAGGTAAATTCCTAGACAAGGTAATATATTCATTATTAAACAAATAGATTTACATTTATTGATAGAGAAAAATAATTCTTGTTAAAAGCTTATTCCTGCACACTAGAAATTATTCTATTGCGTTATATTTGCTCCCGAAATAAGGATACCACCCTTATATTTCCTCAACAAATAATATTTTATGAAAAAATTATTCTTCTTTTTTATTCTTTTATTTACAATTCAATCACAAAGTCAAACGTTTATAAAATTTAACGGAGCAACAGCCGTAGTAGGAATTCCAAATATTGGTATTGAAACCAGCATTGGGGAAAAAACTACTTTTAGTTTTGATGTAATGGCATCTTTCTGGAAGTCTTTTAATGGCCATAGCCCAATGGAATTTTATACATTCACCCCTGAAGTTCGTTACCATTTTAAAGAAAAATACAATGGTTTTTATGTTGGAGGTCATGCAGGACCAGACTTTTATAAAATTCAAAAATGGAATTATTGGGATCTTCCTAAATATGAACATGGTTTTGGATATCGCTTAGGTGTTACGGTTGGATACAACATAAAACTAAACGATAAATTTTTATTAGATGTTTTTGCTGGCGGTGGATGGCATCAAGGTTTTTACCATGGCTATTACAATGATGGTACTCCTGGAAGATATGAAACTGCTAAAAACTGGAATAAAAGTGGCGAATGGCTTCCATACCGTGGTGGCGTAATGCTTTCTTATAAATTATAATTACTTCGTAAATTTAGGCAAAGATTTTACATATAAATCTTCTACTTTTTTTCGAGCCCAATCGGTTTTTCTTAAAAAAGTAAGACTCGATTTTATACTAGGATTTGATGTAAAACACTTTACAGGAATTAATTCTCCTAAAGTATCAAAACCATAATAATCTACTAATGCTTCTACTATTTTTTGAAGTGTAATTCCGTGTAACGGATCTTTAGATTGACTTTCCATTTTATATTCTTAAAATAAATATTAAAAAGACCGTACTCTAAAAAGCACGGTCTTTCTTTTTTTACAAAATTAATAAATTGATTACCTAAATCAATCAACAATTTAAAATAAGAATTTGAATCCGAAAGAAAGTGGAGATGTTAAGTTTGGATTACTTCCTCCCAATGCTCCATTATAAAATGATTCTACATTTGCCACATGTGCTAATCCAAAATTAGTAACGGTAGTTTTTTCTCCACTTTTAGGATCAAGAGTTGTAGAAGTAAAATTTGCTAAATCATAAGAA
Source organism: Flavobacterium sp. MC2016-06 (assembly GCF_009711165.2). GTDB lineage: Bacteria > Bacteroidota > Bacteroidia > Flavobacteriales > Flavobacteriaceae > Flavobacterium. Next base: position 44,678 of record NZ_WMID02000035.1, read on the forward strand.
AACTCAACAGAGAAATTTTTTGTAATAAAATAATCAAATCCTCCAGATAGTGACAAGCCATATTGAGTAACTTTTAGATCGCTTTCTTTTTCTTTTCCAGTAATAACCGGCAGTGCCAATTGACCAAAGAAATACAAAGATCCTGCAACGTTCCAATATTTTCTAGCCAAAGGCTCAATAACAATTAAATTTGTATTTGCTGCAGTTCCAGCATTAGAATCTGCTTTTATATTAATATAACCAATACCTGCACCAACAGCTACAGAAGGTGTCACAAACGTACCAACAATTGGCAATACAGACAAACTTGTGTTTTTTACATCAGCCGTTTTAGTTTGTTGGTAACTAAACTGAGAGGTTGCAAACCATGCTCCTTTTAAACCTTGACTAGAATCTTGTGCTTTTACTGTTAAACCTATTAATAGAATACCAGCTAGTGTAATAATTTTTTTCATTTTTATGTTTGTTTTAAATTTCAAAACAAACTTAGCAGTAAGACAAATTTTAAAGGATGATCAAAATCATAGGTTAAAAAAAATCTTTAATTATTCTTGATTCTATTAAAGTTTTTCTTTTTTGTTTTACATTTGCAATCTATGTTAAAGACAGTCAATATACTTAATAAAAGAGCTCGGTTTGATTATGAAATAATCGATACCTATACTGCTGGAATTGTTTTATCAGGAACCGAAATCAAATCTATCCGATTAGGAAAAGCGAATATTACAGAAAGCTTTTGCGAGTTTAGCGGTATCGAACTTTTTGCAATCAATACTTATATTGAAGAGTATTCTTTTGGAAATCAATTCAATCATAAATCTAGAAGCGAAAGAAAATTACTTTTGAATAAAAAAGAATTAAAAACGCTTCACAAAAATGTTCAAGCAAAAGGTTTAACGATCGTTCCGTTAAAATTATTTACCAATGAAAAAGGATTAGCAAAATTGCAAATTGGTCTTTGTAAGGGTAAGAAAAACTACGACAAACGTGAATCTCTTAAAGAACAAGATACAAAACGCGATTTAGACCGAATAAAAAAAGCTTACAACTAAAGAAATAAGTTTTTAGAAGATGTTTTTTTGATATTTTATGCTTATTTTTACTACAATTATAAATCAAGCTAAAATATTATGAAAAAATATGCCGTTTTATTAACCATCGTATTCCTTGTAAGCTGCAGTAGTAACACTTCAATTGTTAATAGCTGGAGAGATCCTAAAATAACAGTTACTCAAGAAAATTTCAAAAAAGTCTTAGTTGTAGCGCTAGTTAAAGATGAAGCCTCTAGAAGAATTACTGAAAATAGAATTGCCGCTGCTAATCCTGTTTTTAAAACATCATATCAATATATGAGCAGTGCTTCGCAGTTAACTAAAGAACAGCAATTAAAGGTTCTTCAAGATGAAAATTTTGATGGTGTAGTAACGATGCGTTTAGTAAGCAAAGAAAAAGAAACCAATTATGTTCCGGGAACTTATACCGGAATGTACTATGGAGGTTTTGACGGAATGTATACTGGTATGTATGGATATGGTTTTGGAAATTGGTACGGAATGTATTCTCCTAACTTCTATGATCCAGGATACTATCAAGAAACTACTTCTTATATGGTAGAAACCAATATTTTTTCATTAAAAGAAAATAAATTAATCTGGACTGGAACTACAAAATCTGACTATGTTACAGATTTGGGACAAACTGTAGATGCTATTATGCAAGCTGTAGTAAAAGAAATGAAAAAAGACGGTTCACTGCCTCCAAAATAATATTATATCTAAAGAAAGTAATATGTGATGATATTACTTTTTTTTATATCACTAAAGATGACTAAATTAGTCAAGACGTTTTATAATCTTTTTTTTAATTGAAAAATCTACTAAAAACTGCCAGAGAACAAAAAGGATTAAAAACCCGCGAAGTAGCGCAATTACTAAGTATTGATCAAGCCTTAATTAGCAAATTTGAATCTGGAACAAGAAAACCAACCAAAGATCAAATCTCTAGACTTTCGCAGCTTTTAGAAATAGACTACGAAACTCTGATGATTGCTTGGTTGAAAGAAAAAATTCTTTATGAAATTGGAGACGAAGAATTTGCTCTAAAAGCTTTACTTCTGGCTGAGCAGGAAATTCAGAATAAATAGAACAAATAGCGACTCTGTAATTTTATCTTCATTTCAAATCGTACTAGATGAAATCGAAACATTAAAAAACAAAATACAATCTTTCAATCATTTTGAATTACGTCAAATATCGAAAACACTAGAATTAGAATTTATTTTTAAAAGCATTCATTTAAGCGGAAATTCTCTTACTCTAGAAGAAACCAAATCTGTTATTAATGACGGATTAACTATTTCAGGCAAAAATATGCAGGAACATCTTGAAGCTATTAATTTTCAAGAAACAATTACTCATATAAAAGATTTAAATCAAAAGAAATCAGCTTTGAATGAGAAAGAGTTTCTTGCCATTCATCATTTAATATTTAGAGGAATTAAGCCCGAAAACTTAGGAAAATATAAAAATGATCCGTTAGTCATCCGCGAAATGAACTTGTTTTTTAATTGGTATGAAACCCATAAAAATAAGCTGCATCCAATTATTTTAGCTGCAGAAGCACATCTGAAAATACTTAATATTGATCCTTTTGAAAATGGTACTATCCAAATCGCAAATCTAATTTTAAATTGGATTTTACTTCAAAACAACTATACCTACGTTGTAATTGAAGACAGTCAAGATAGCATCGATGAATATTTTTTTATTTTAGAAGACAGCCAGAATAAAAATGACAACTCGATTTTTATTAATTATATACTTCAAATTGAAAAAGAAAATTTAATTCGTGCCATAAAATTGGTTTCAAAATAAAAAAGCCCGACTAAACGGGCTTTATCTTAATTTTTATCTTCTAATAACGGAACAAATCTAAATTCGCCAAACTCATGTTTCTCAAATTGTGTTTCGTTTTTACGAATTAACAGAGTCATAATCTGAACATCTTCTCCTAGTGGAATAACGAGTCTTCCTCCTATTTTTAATTGCGCCATTAACGGCTGTGGAATAAATGGAGCACCAGCCGTTACAATGATACTGTCAAAAGGAGCGAAATTTGGCAACCCTTTATAACCATCTCCAAACGAAAGGTGTTTGGGTCTAATATTTAATTTCGGAAACAGATTTGAAGTCGTTTTAAACAATTCATTTTGTCTTTCCACACTATATACTTTAGCGCCAAGCATAAACAAAACTGCAGTTTGATATCCTGAACCAGTACCAATTTCTAAAACTTTATGGTCTTTTTTTATTTCCAACAGCTGCGATTGAAAAGCTACTGTATAAGGCTGTGAAATAGTCTGCCCTGCTCCTATAGGAAATGCTTTGTCTTGATATGCATAATCTTCAAAACTTGAATTCAAAAAAAGGTGTCTCGGAATTTTTTTTATCGCATCTAAAACAGCTCTATCAGTAATTCCTTTTTGTTCTAAAGTGCTTACTAATTGATTACGAAGTCCTTGATGTTTGGCAGTGTCTTTCAAAATTGGTATGTTTTGTTTCAGCAAAAATAAGAAAACAAATTATCAATTATCAAGTACTTTTTGAATCAATTAATCTCTATTTTTGATTAAACCTTAATTTTATAAAAACCACCGTTTTATGAAGAAAATTATACTTATTCTATCTTTCTTTTTTTCACTATTAGGAATTTTAAGATCCTTTTTTTTTGTTTTTTTCAATCATAAGAGCCTTACAGACTTTACAATTTTCATAGCGTTTAGCTCGCAGCCCTATAAAATCTCAGGAATGTTAATTTACCTTCCAACCTATTATTCAGATACCCGTAATAGTGGCATAGGACTAGAACTTCTAAATTTATATTTTTATCTCACTTTCTTTTCAAGTGCTGTAATTTATTATTTTTCAAAATACAAACAAGCTAGATTATTAGCTTTTAATTATTGTCTAATATTCTTGTATTCAATAATTAAAATCACATATACAATTGTTTATTTCAATAAAGTCGAGTTTCATGTTTACGAAATTTTATACATCCTGCTTACTTTGACTTATATTTTCATGTCTTATTATTTTATAACTAAATTTTTAAATTCTAAAGAGACTACTATACCTGATAATGAAGATAAAATAATCGAAAAACACAACCAAAACGCATCAGTAAATAAACGTTTGGTAAATTTGATTATAGACAGTACTTTAATTTTTATTATTGTTTTTGGTCTCATTTCTAACATAGAAAGAGATGACTTTTTCATGACTTTTTTCATGTTTTTAAGAACAACTTTTGGAGAAAGATCGAGCTTTATAATCTTTTTCTATGTCATTAAATTTATTTATTATCTCGTTTTTGAATCTCTCTTTAAAGCAACACCTGCAAAATTTTTAACAGGCAGTTATGTAAATGACGAAGATGGAAATTCTCCTAATTTCACTATGATTCTAAAACGAACTTTATATCGATTAATTCCTTTTGAAAGTTTCTCTTTTTTAGTTGGGAGAAATTTACACGATAATGATTCACATACTTATGTTGTAAATAATAGAAAAGAGACTCGTATTGATAAGCAGTATTTACTGTTTTTAGGAATCAGTGTCTTTACATTGTTAGTTATTTACTTTTATTTTAATAATCGGATGTTTTAATAATTAAAACGAAATAAAAAAGTTGAGTGAATCTTATATTGATTTTAAATTATTAAATCACTAAATCTTTAACGTATTCACTTTTACTTTCAACAAATAAATTATATTTTTGTTTAAAATACATTATCATGTTAAAAGTGGGAGTTTTAGGTGCTGGGCATCTAGGTAAAATACATTTACGCTTATTACAACAATCTGACAAATATGAATTAGTCGGATTTTACGACGAAAATCAAGAGAATGCCGAACGAATTTCAAAAGAATTTGGCTATAAAAACTTCAGCACTATTGCAAAATTAATTCACGCTGTTGATGTAATCGATATTGTGACACCTACACTTTCACATTACAAATGTGCCAAAGTTGCAATCAAATCTGGAAAACATATCTTTATAGAAAAACCTATTGCCAATACTGTAGACGAAGCCGAAGAAATTATTGCTTTAGCCAAAGAATACAATGTAAAAGGACAAGTCGGTCATGTTGAGCGTTTTAACCCAGCGTTTATTGCAACAAAAAACATGATCGAAAATCCAATGTTTATAGAAACACATCGTTTAGCCGAGTTTAATCCTCGTGGTACAGACGTTCCTGTGGTTTTAGATTTAATGATTCACGATATTGATGCGATTTTAAGTGTTGTAAATTCAAAAGTAAAAAATATCAATGCAAGCGGTGTTTCTGTTATCAGCGAAACTCCAGACATTGCAAATGCTAGAATTGAATTCGAAAATGGTTGTGTTGCCAATTTAACAGCAAGCAGAATTTCGATGAAAAACATGCGTAAAACACGTTTCTTTCAAAGAGATGCCTACATTTCTGTTGACTTTTTAGAAAAAAAATGCGAAGTAGTACGCATGAAAGATGCTCCAGAAATTCCTGGAGATTTTGATATGATTCTGCAAAACGCCGAAGGTGTAAAAAAACAAATCTACTTTACAAATCCTGATGTTGAGCAAAACAATGCAATTCTTGACGAATTAGAATCGTTTGCAAATGCAATCAAAACCGATACAGTTCCCGTTGTAACACTTGAGCAAGCTACAGATGCATTACGCGTAGCTTATCAAATTATTGATTGTTTCGATAAATAACATAAAAATATAACTCATTATTTTTAAGGTTTAAAGCGGGTATAAAAGCTCCTTTAAACCTTAACTTTTAAAATTTAAATACCAAAATCAAATGAAAACAATTGCTGTAATTGGTGCAGGAACAATGGGTAACGGAATTGCTCATACTTTTGCGCAAAGCGGTTTTACTGTAAAACTAATTGACGTTTCAGAAAAATCATTAGATAAAGGAATGGCAACTATTGCAGCAAACCTTGACAGGATGCTTGCCAAAGGAAGTATTACTCAAGAAGATGTTGCCAAAACTATCACCAATATTATTACGTATACAGATATAAAGGACGGTGTTGTTGGTGTAGATTTAGTAGTTGAAGCTGCTACAGAAAATGTAGAGTTAAAACTGAATATTTTCAAGCAATTAAACGAAGCTTGTTCTCATAATACTATTTTAGCAACCAATACTTCTTCAATTTCTATCACTCAAATTGGAGCAGTTGTAGCGCATCCAGAACGTGTTATCGGTATGCATTTTATGAATCCGGTGCCAATTATGAAATTGGTAGAAATCATTCGCGGATACAATACAAGTGACGAAGTAACCAAAATCATCATGGATTTATCTGAGAAATTAGGTAAAACTCCTGTTGAAGTAAACGATTATCCTGGTTTTGTAGCAAATAGAATTTTAATGCCTATGCTAAATGAAGCAATAGAAACGTTATACAATAAAGTTGCGGGCGTTTACGAAATTGACACGGTAATGAAATTAGGAATGGGACACCCAATGGGACCTCTTCAATTAGCAGATTTTATTGGTCTTGATGTTTGTCTAGCTATTTTGAATGTAATGTACGAAGGTTTCAAAAACCCTAAATATGCGCCTTGCCCATTATTAGTAAATATGGTTCGCGCTGGAAAATTAGGCGTAAAATCTGGTGAAGGTTTTTATGATTACAGTGAAAGTAAAAAAGCAGAAAAGATTTCGAAGCAGTTTAGTTAATACATTAATTTTAATATATTATAAGCTGTGAAAGTATTTGAAGGTGAACACAAAACTTTTAATGAACGTATTTTTAGATTTGAAAATCTCGTATTTCTTATATTCTTTATTTTCCTTTCATATTTAATTTTTAATAGCGACCATACATTATATCTTGCCATTATTTATGAAGTAATTCTTTTTATTATTTTTTATGTAATGACCATAAATCATATTAAAACTAATATACATATCATAACTTTTGATGAAAACGAAATTATATTAAAAGGAGAAAGATTTAATCAAGAATGGAAAAAAACTCTGAATCTAAAAGAAACCAAAATTAAAGTAAGAGGTAGTACATCTAAGTATGGCTTACGTTTTGTAACTTTTCATATAGAATTAAAAAACAAGAATAATAATTACATCATAAATTCATTTCAAACATTTTCGGATGAACAAATAATTAAAATCTTTAATGAGTTTAAAAATCTTAAAGGAGAAAAAATTATAATCGACGAAAAATTAGATATAATGAGAATTCAAAAGAAAATAGAAAAATGTCAATAGCATCAAATCTAAATACCATAAAAGCTTCACTACCAGAAAATGTAACCTTAGTTGCAGTTTCTAAAACAAAGCCCGTTTCAGATTTAATGGAAGCTTACGAATCCGGTCAGCGCATTTTTGGAGAAAACAAAATCCAGGAAATGACTGATAAGTGGGAAGAAATGCCAAAAGACATTCAATGGCATATGATTGGGCATGTACAAACGAATAAAGTCAAATTTATGGCGCCGTTTGTAAATTTGATTCATGGCGTTGACAGCTTAAAATTATTACAGGAAATCAACAAACAATCATTAAAAAACAATAGAATTATAGATTGTCTGCTTCAAATATACATTGCAGAAGAAGAATCAAAATTTGGATTAGATGAAAATGAATTAAACGAACTTTTAACTTCTACAGAATTCAAAGAGTTGAAAAATATTCGTATCTTAGGATTGATGGGAATGGCGACTTTCACAGAAAATCAAAATCAAATCAAAAAAGAATTTACGCGTTTAAAATCTATTTTTGATTCAATTCAACATCGTAAAGATGAACAATTACAAATCTCCAAAATTTCAATGGGAATGTCTGGAGATTACAAACTAGCAATTGAATGCGGAAGTACAATGGTTAGAATTGGAAGCAGTATATTTGGAGGGAGGTAATTTCAATAACAATTACAATCTCAAAAATCAATATCAATTGTAAAAGTCAAAAATAAATAAATGGAGAAAATATTCAATTTTGAAGATCGATTAGTTCGTTTCGCTGGAGAATGTATTTTCTTTACAAGACAATTAGAAAAGATATTTGAAAATGAATATTATAAAAATCAATTAATTAGATCTTATTAATTAGATCTTCTGGAAGTGCATCATTAAATTTTGGAGAAGCACAAGGTACAATAACCGATAAAGACTTTATTTTCAAAGTTTCATTAGTTGTAAAAGAATTAAACGAATCCAGAAACTCATTAAAAATTCTAGATTATATAAAAGAAGGTGAAGCAGATAAAAGAAATAAACTTCTAATTGAAGTAGAACAACTTGTCGCAATTTCATCAAAAATGATAACAAACAAAAAATAAATTCAATTACAATAACAATGTCAATTACAATAACAATTTTCAAAAATTGAAATTGATTTTTGAAATTGACATTGCCATTGATTTTTGAAATTGACATTTAACATGTACGCAATACTAGACATAGAAACAACTGGAGGACAGTTTAATGAAGAAGGAATTACCGAAATCGCCATCTACAAATTTGATGGACATGAAGTAGTTGACCAATTCATAAGCCTTGTTAATCCTGAAATTCCGATTCAGCCATTCGTGGTTAAATTAACCGGAATCAATAATGCTATGCTACAAACTGCACCAAAGTTTTTTGAAGTTGCAAAACGCATTATCGAAATTACTTCAGATTGTATTATTGTAGCACACAATGCTTCATTCGATTACCGAATTCTACGAACCGAATTTCGCCGTTTAGGTTACGATTTTGAAGCCCATACGCTTTGCACAGTAGAATTGGCTAAAAAGTTAATTCCAGAACAAACTTCTTATAGTTTAGGAAAATTAGTTCGTGCCCTCGGAATACCAATGGCAGACAGACATCGCGCCAGCGGAGACGCAATGGCAACGGTGAAGTTGTTTAAAATGCTCTTGGAAAAAGACCTAGAAAAAACAATCGTAAAAGATTTTATAAAACTTGAAGTCGAAAAAGGAATTGCCCCAAAATTATTAGATCTTCTAGGGCAAATGCCTGCAAAAACTGGTATTTATTACATTTACAATGAAGGTGGAACTCTAATTTATATTGGCAAAAGCCAAAATATTAAAAAGAGAATCAATCAGCATTTTACTGGAATTACAACCAAAAGTAAAAAAATTCAAGCCGAAGTTTTCACCATAACTTATGATGAAACTGGAAGCGAATTGATTGCACTTTTAAAAGAAAGTGAAGAAATCAAAATAAACCGTCCTAGACACAATCGTTCACAACGAAAAACCATTTTTCAATATGCATTATATGCTGAAAAAGATGCAAACGGCTACCTCAATTTAAAATTGGAAAAAGCAGACGGACGTAAAAAAGAAATCACCTCTTACGCCAACCTACAAGAAGGTAAAAATGCACTTTTTAGACATACAGCCAAATATCATTTATGCCAAAAATTAACAGGCTTGTATAGTACTAAAAAAGAGTGTTTTCAATATAAAATAAAAGAATGCGACGGCGCTTGCTTAGGTCAAGTAACACCCGAAATTTACAACGCACGTGTTCAACAATTCATTACAGATAATAGCTTCGAAAATAAAAGCATAATTTTAATTGACAGAGGCCGAAACGTAAACGAACGAAGCGCTGTATTAATAGAAAACGGAATCTATAAAGGTTACGCCTATTACGATTTGAATTATCAAATCACCAATATCGAAATCCTAAAAAACATCCTAATTCCGATGCAGAATAACCGCGACGTAAAAAACATTATTCAGGGTTATATGCGAAAAAGTAAATCGTTAAAGATACTTCATTTTTAATACTAAAAACTTTACGTATCTTCGCGATATGGCAAAAAACAAATCAAAATACGAGCTTTTCAGAGAAAAAACTAAAATTATTCTCTACGGAACAAATACCGTTTTAGGACGAATGTTTGATTTGGTGCTTTTAGGATTAATTCTGTTAAGTGTCATTTTAGTAATGCTCGATACTGTAGAAGGAATCAATCATAAATATCATTCACAGCTTCTAATATGCGAATGGATTATCACCATTTTCTTCACAATCGAATATGCTTTACGTGTTATCGCAATACAAAAACCTTTAAAATATGTCTTTAGTTTCTACGGAATTATAGATTTATTAGCCATTTTACCAATGTACATGTCGATTTTTTTTCCTGCCACAAACATATTAACAATCGTACGAGTACTCCGTTTTTTCAGATTATTCAAAATTCTGCATATACCGCAAATATCACATCAATCCTTTCAACTAAAAGAAGCACTGCAGGCCAGTAAAGAAAAAATTCTAGTTTTCATCTATTTCGTTGTTATCAGTGCCGTAATTATTGGTGCATTAATGTACGTTGTAGAAGGCAAAGAAAGTGGTTTTACAAGCATTCCTGTCGGAATCTATTGGTCTATCGTAACATTAACCACAGTAGGTTATGGCGACATTTCACCCGCAACACCCCTAGGTCAATTTCTTGCCTCTTTAGTAATGATTATGGGTTACGGAATTATAGCCGTTCCAACAGGAATAGTAACAGCCGAATTTGCCAAAAGCAGTCTAAAAAGCAATGCCATAAGCACAAGAAAAACATGTAAAAAATGCAATTCACAAGTACATTTTGACAATGCAAAATATTGTTATGAATGTGGAACCGAATTGCCAAATAATTAATTTATGAAGCCATTTCCAGCTATACACTACAACTCCTCATTATAGTTGTAGTTTTTTTAAGGCATAAAAGGAGCTTCCGCTGGTCGCTCTTTTATACCAAAAAAAACAAACAACTATAACTCCGGGGTTTCCGTTACTATCTGGGCTAAAAAATATGAAATATCTAATAACCATCGTCGGACCAACAGCCATAGGCAAAACAGCCTTAAGCATTGCTTTGGCACAACATTTCAAATCCGAAATCATATCTTGCGACAGTCGTCAGTTTTTCAAAGAAATGACCATTGGCACCGCGGTACCAAATCTAGAAGAACTCGCATCGGCAAAACATCATTTCATTCAAAATAAATCTATTTTCGAAAACTACACAGTAGGCGATTACGAAAAAGAAGCCTTACTTAAACTCGAAGAATTATTTCAAAAAAATGATTATGCCATTTTAATTGGCGGATCAGGATTGTATGTAGATGCCATTTTAAAAGGTTTTGACGAATTTCCAGAAATTGATCCCGAAATACGTTCTCAAGTAAATTCAAATTACGAAAACCTAGGAATCGAATATCTTCAAGAAAAACTGCAGAATCTTGATCCCGATTATTATCAAAAAATAACAATAGAAAATCCACAGACCTTACAAAATCCGCAGCGAATGATGCGTTTTGTAGAAGTCTGCATCGGATCAGGAAAACCCTATTCTTCTTTTTTAAATCAGAAGAAAAACAATAGAAACTTCACTCCTATTTTAATTGGTCTAGAAGCAGACAGATCCATCATTTATGACAGAATCAACCAAAGAGTTGATATTATGATGAAAGAAGGTTTGCTAGAAGAAGCAGAAGCCTTCTATCCTAATAAAGCGTTAAATGCGCTCCAAACCGTCGGTTACAGAGAATTATTTAGTTATTTTGACAAAGAATTTAAACTAGATTTCGCAATCGACGAAATCAAGAAAAACACAAGACGTTTCTCGAAACGCCAATTAACATGGTTCAAAAGAAACGAAAGTACAAAATGGTTTGATTATGCTACGCCAAAAAGCGAGATCATAAGTTATATCAAATCTAAAATCTAATATCAAAAATCTAAAATAAAAAAATGCCAATATCTCCAAATTTCACATCCGTTTTAAGCAAAGAATGGGAAATTAATTTCACACAATGTACGCCAACCGGATATTTAAAATATACCGATTTATGTAATCTTTTGCAATTAACCGCAGCAGCACATTCAGAAGTTGGAGGCATTAGTTTTGCAGATATGCAAGAATTTAATCAAGCTTGGGTTTTAAGTAGAATGCGTGTAGAAATTACCGCTTTACCAAAATGGCAGGATGTTGTAACGGTAAAAACATGGATAAATAGTCTAGAAAATTCCCGCTCGGTCCGTGCCTTAGAAATGTATGTAAATGGTAAAAAGATTGTTGGAAGTGAAACGTATTGGGCAGTTTTTAATACAAAAGCCCGTCGTCCAGAAGCATTAGCTTTACCTTATGAGCATTTTGAACTTTTCCCAGATAATAGAGCAACTGTGGAAGGATTTTCTAAAATAAATATTAATCCTGAGAAAGAATCTGTTTTTGAAAAAACCGTTTATTTATCTGATTTAGACATTGTAAACCACGCCAATAATGTAAAATATTTAGAATGGTGTTTAGATCATGTTGATGAAAAAAGAATTTTAAAGCAACAAGTAAAAAGCTTCGAAATGAATTTTTTAAAAGAACTTTCTCTAAAAGATCAAGTAATCATTCACGAAAGTGAAAACGACGATCAATCTGAAACTACATTTAGCATTACAAAAGAAGATAAAACTTGTTTCGCTTTAGAATTACATTGGAAATAAAAGGGCATTCCTAAAAAATATTTATTCCTGTCTTTCCACAATATTGTCATTTCTGTAAATGTTAGTTATTTCGGTAACAAAATTGAAATATATTATTCTGCTATTTTTATTTTAAAGGCTCTATTTGTCATTTCGACGGAGGAGAAATCTTCGCAAGTAACTCTGCAACGAAAATCCAGTCTTTGTAGAGCTTCTTGCGAAGATTTCTCCTCCGTCGAAATTGTAAAGGTTACTTATTTCGGTAACGAATTTATCATTTCTATTGGTTTTTTACCATCAATACCCTGATGTGGTCTTT
>NZ_WMID02000036.1 GCF_009711165.2 Flavobacterium sp. MC2016-06
TAGGATTTGATGTGTAAGTAATCTTGAGTTTTTCCTTTTAAGACTTGAATTGTATTATTTCACAGGTTTTGGTTTGACATTAAAAAAAAGTCTTTTTCGTGTTAAGGAGGAAGTTAAAGTAAAAAGACTTTTGTCGGGGTGGCAAGATTCGAACCTGCGGCCTTTCCGCCAAAATGTGGGACGTGGTAACTGTTCTTTTTTAAGTTTAAAGCAAAAAAAAAGTCTTTTCAAAAAAATGAAAAGACTTTTGTCGGGGTGGCAGGATTCGAACCTGCGGCCTCCTGCTCCCAAAGCAGGCGCGATAACCGGGCTACGCTACACCCCGAAAGCGGATGCAAAGATAGAAATAAATTTCGTTTAGAAAAGGAAAATTGAAAAATAAATAAAACTTATTTGAGGATAGTTATTTAGGATTTATTTTCAGTGTAATTTTTTATAATAAAGTTTACATTTGCATCACAAAAATACAATACACTATGTCAGATACAATCGAAAAAATTAAATGCCTTATAATAGGTTCTGGCCCGGCAGGATATACTGCTGCAATTTATGCTGCTAGAGCAAATATGAATCCAGTTTTATACCAAGGAATGCAGCCAGGTGGTCAGTTGACTACAACTAATGAGGTTGAAAACTTTCCTGGTTATGTTGATGGCGTTACCGGACCAGAAATGATGATTCAATTACAAGACCAAGCAAAACGTTTTGGTGCTGATATTCGTGATGGATGGGCAACTAAAGTTGATTTCTCTGGAGATATTCATAAAGTTTGGATAAACGATTCAATCGAATTACACTGTGAAACGGTTATTATTTCTACAGGTGCTTCGGCTAAATATTTAGGATTATCATCAGAACAGCATTATTTAAATATGGGTGGAGGAGTTTCTGCCTGCGCTGTCTGCGACGGATTCTTTTACCGTAATCAAGAAGTGGTAATTGTTGGGGCAGGAGATTCTGCTTGTGAAGAAGCGCATTACTTATCTAAACTTTGTAAAAAAGTTACGATGTTAGTAAGAAGCGAAAAATTCAGAGCTTCAAAAATTATGGAAGATCGTGTTCGTAAAACCGAAAACATCGAGATTTTAATGAATCACGATACTGTTGAAGTTTTAGGAGATCAACATGTAGTACATGCAATTAAAGCATTAAATAAAACTACTGATCAAGTTATTGAAATTCCTGCAACAGGATTTTTCGTAGCAATTGGTCATAAACCAAATACAGATATTTTTGCAGATTACATTACTTTAGATGAAACTGGTTATATCGTAAATACTCCAGGAACATCAAATACAAATGTACCAGGTGTTTTTGTAGCAGGTGATGCTGCAGATCATGTATACCGCCAAGCAATTACTGCTGCAGGTACAGGATGTATGGCTGCTTTAGATGCTGAAAGATATTTAGCAGCAAAAGAGTAAATTTTAAAAGTTTCAGGTTTTCTTTGTTTAAGTTAATTTGACTTTTGATATAAATAGAAAAGTCCCTTTCAATTGAAAGGGACTTTTTTTATGTTTTTGTTTCTCGAAAAACGTATTAAAAAAAAATGCGACTCTGCGAGAAATCAATTTAGTACTCAATTTTCAACTTGAAACCTGAAACAAAGAAAACGTGAAACAAAAAGAAAACTATTTAATCTTCTTAAACAACTTTGCTTCTTCAGAAAAACGAGTAAGTTCTATTTTTGGGCTTCCAAAAAGTGTAAGTTCCGATTTATCACTAGCAGCTATCGAAACAGTAGTTTCTGCAAATACGGTTCCTGTAGCATAACTTTCTACTGTAACATTAGCGTCTTTCAAAGTAAATTTAGGACCGTTGAAAACAGAATTATTGTCTAAACGAATTGTAGCTTTTTCCGCAATACCTTCAAGTGTTGCAACTGCTTTTTGATACAAATCACATTTAAATTTTATAGCAGAAACCAATGACTTAATCGATGCATTTTTGCTCAATTGTAAACTTCCATCTTCTGTTTTCAGATTCAATTCCGTTTTAGATTTATCATCTGCAGTTAAGGTGAACTTTTTAGAATTAACATTCAAAAATAATTTTGAATAATCAAAACTGTTGAAAGTAAGATCGTCTAACTGAAGTTCTTGAATTGCATAAACAACAGCTTCATTTTTAGCAATAACTTTATTTAATGTTTTGGTGTAGGTAACACGAACAATTAGTTTTTTGAATATGGTAGATTCTTTAGAAGTGTATAAACGAAGTGTTTTATCTCTTAAATCCATTCCGATAATATCGTGTAGATTGTCATCGGCTTCAATTTTAATTTCGTTTTTTTCTCCTCGTTCCAAATAAACCTCTAAGTTGTCATCGACTTCAATAGCATCAAAACTTCCAACTTCTTTAACTGAAGTGGTTACAACTTTTGATCCTTTAATTTTTTCTCTTTTTTGAGCAAATGTTAATGTTGTAACTAATAATAATAGGACAAGGCCTGTACTTTTTTTCATTAATTCTAGATTTGATTTGGACAAATATAAAAAAATCATCCACTTTTGATGAATGATTTCCTTTATATTTAACACATAAATTTGTTAACCTTGACTTATACTTCCTCCTGAGCTAGAAGTCTTTTCGATAGTTTTAGGAGCAATGTCATAATTAATGTTTCCACCGCTGCTAGCTTTTGCTTTCAGGCTTACAATTGGATGTACATTTACAGTAGCACCGCTAGAGGCTTCTGCATGAACTTCGTTTGCTAATAATTTTGCAGCATCAATGTTAGAACCGCTAGAAGCCGAAGTTGTAATTTTTAATGCTTTTCCTTCAACATTAATAGAGCCTGCGCTTCCAGCATCGCAAGATATATTATCAGACTCAATGTTAATATCCATCGTTGCCGCACTAGAAGCTTCTAGGTTGATATCTTGGCCTTGAATAGTGTTTTTAGTCGTAATTGAAGCTGCGCTAGAAGCTTCCAATTTATCAATAATCGGCATTTTTACGATTACTTTTTTCATCGTTACATTGTGGAATGAATTGAATTTACATTTAATTACCAATGTTCCGTTTTCAACTTTTGTTTCAATTTCTTTCTGTAAATTATCATCAGCTTCAACAATAATTTCAGTAGAATCAGATTGTTCGATAACTAAATCGATCGCATTGCTCACAGATACTTTTTTAAAGTCACCTTGTACAATTCTTTTTTCTTTAGTAACATTCCCGCTTCCATCTATTGTGTTAACGTTAAAATTACATGAGGCAAACAATAATGCGGTAATAGTCGCAATAATGAATTTCGTAATATGAAGGATTATTTTTATCATGGCTTAGTTAGTTAATTTTGATTATTACTCCGTTTTTATCAGTGGTTAATTTTCCGGTGGTTTTTTTTCCGTTTAAAATTTCTTTTCCATTAATCTTAATCGAAACTTCTTTTACAGTATCATTCTCAACGTGGTTTTCTTCGTATTCATCATGATCATTATAGTCGTCTTCGTCTTTTGGACAGTTTAAACATTTGATTTTAGATCCTTCTACTTTGTAGTTGTAATCACCGCTAAAGTGCAGGTTGAAGAAATCATTTTCAGAATCATCATAATCTTGTACAGAAGAATCTGGTTTAAATAACTGACCTTCTGGCAGGTACAAATATACATCAACTTCTTGACCTCTTAATTTGTTTTTTACGCCTGTTAAGAAGTAATTATCTAAAACTAAATGATTCCCGTTGATCTGAAATTTGTAATCAATTTTTTCAGCTCTTTGTTTAGCACTTGTAAAAGAATTTCCTCTTGCGCTTTTTTCTATTTGTATATAAGGTGCAGCTTGATCTGTTTGTAAAACATGTAAGCGAACATCTGTAGAATAGATTAATTGGTTGTTTGCAGAATCCTGAACAAATTCAAAATCTCTATGATGATTTAAGTCTTTAGCGTAATAATCGTTGTATCTAAATTTTACGTAAAGCGTATCTTTTGCAGCAATGTTGATTGCTTTTTTCTCAACCGTTTTATTGTCATAAGAAATTTCAGTTGCTTGTTTAATTCCAATGCTGATTGCAATTGCTACAGCAATAATCCAGATGGCTAGTAAAGTATATTTTGTAATGTTTCCAATTGACTTTAAGTTTGGTGACAATAATTTGAAACCTAAAAGCGTCATAAAGAAAAACGGAATTCCAACAGCAAATAACATTAATAAACCAAATGACCAGATTGGATAGTCTGTAAAGTTTCCAGCTTCAACGAAGTTCTGCCAAGGAAAATCAATAAAAATATTAGTCCCTAAAGTAAAAACTCCAATTAAAAGCATAATCAAAATACTAAGTCCTGACATGATTAGAATTACTCCTAAAAATTTAGCGAAGATTTTAAACATCGTCATTACAAAGTCTCCAAATGAACTACTTATTCTCTCAGCTCCCGACTTTACTTGGTTTCCCATTTTATCATAATCAGCACTTTTAAATTTGTCCGATAATGATTCAATTTCTTCACGAACCTTTTTTTCGATATTCGAAATTGTTACAGGCTCACCAGTCATTTCTAATTTTTCTGAAGTTGTAACCGCTTCTGGAGTCACAATCCAAAGAACAAAATAAGCTAAAATTCCAGTTCCAAAACCTGCAAAAACAAATACTAAGAATATGATTTTGATCCAAACAGCGTCAATTCCAAAATAATGTCCTAAACCAGTTGCTACACCGCCAATCATACCTTTTTCTTTGTCACGGTATAATTTTTTGTGTTTTCTGTTGTTGTAATCATTAAAAGACTGATTTGGTTTTTCTTCATCTTCAATGATGTAATCTTCAGGCTGCCCCATAACTACAATCACTTCGTCAACATCTTTCAATCCCACAACATGTTTTTCGCTTTTTTGTTTTTCTGTTAATAATTCAGAAACACGCATTTCAATATCTTTAATAATTTCATCTTGTCCAGACGAATTGTTTAATGATCGTTTTATGGCGTCAAAATAGCGCGTTAGTTTCAAATATGCATCTTCATCGATGTGAAAAAACATACCTCCTAAGTTAATATTTACTGTTTTGTTCATGACTTATTGATTTTGATTGGTGATTAGATTTACGGCGTCAGACAATTCTGTCCAAGTGCCGCTAAGTTCGTTTAAAAATGTTTGTCCTATTTCGGTTAATCCATAATATTTTCGTGGAGGCCCAGAAGTCGATTCTTCCCATCGATAATTGAGCAGACCGTCGTTTTTCAATCTAGTTAAAAGCGGATAAACAGTTCCCTCAACAACTAGTAATTTGGCGTTTTTTAAAGTGTCTAATATTTCTGATGTGTATGCATCTTTTTCTTTTAATACTGATAAGATGCAAAACTCAAGAACACCTTTGCGCATCTGTGCTTTTGTGTTTTCAATGTTCATAATTTCATTTTGTTTTTTTTTGATTGAACAATTCGTTTTTTGATTGATGGTGATTGATTGATGATTGATTGATGATTGATTGATGATTGATTTCGAATTTATTCTGTTAGAACTAGTTCGTGTAACCTATAACTTTTAACATTTTTAGAGATTACTTTATAAAAGGAATCGTCATTGGGTATTTGTAATATTCCCCGTTTGAAGCTTTTATAGTAGCATAAATCACTAAAAAGAATTCAACAATTTTTAATAATCCAAAAAGAAGTACCGCAGTAAGGCCAACACTTATTAAACCAATGTTGCCTTGAAAATCAAAATTTCTGATGGTGAAATCCTCGTTGTGAAAGACCGCTTCCATCGGAATATTCTGCAATACAACAGCTATAAAAATTGGAATTGCGATTAAAGCTAAAATCAAAGTGTAAAGCAATAAACTCAATTGAAAATTTAAAGTCTGTTTTCCGTGATGATTTACAAATTCTGATTTGTCTTTGTAACTCGTCCAGATTAATATTGGGAAAATATAATTCCCAAACGGAATGATGTACTGACTTAAAGTACTTAAGTGTGTGAACGCTGCTGTGTTCTTTTCTGATGATGTTTCCATGATGAGTGGTGTTGTTGTTTCCATGATTAAAAGTATATAGTAATTTCTTATGCAAATATATATCCAAAAGACAGTATCTTGTTTTACATAGTACCAAATATTAACAAAGTTTTAACATATTTAAAATTGAAATGTCTTGTTAAAGTGATTTGGAATTAATCGTAACTCCCGTATTCATTGAGTTTTAAGGAAAGTAAGAGTGGTTTATTGTGCGTGCATAGTTTTTTTGTATTTTTACATAAAAAAATAAATCTTATGGCAGTTTCCGTTTCCAAACTCAACAAATTTGTATTGTTTAAATTACCATCGGCATATATTTGCGGCGTTCGTGTAAAAGCGATAAATAACGAAAGATGCGTTGTAAGTGTAAAACACCGTTGGATTAATCAAAACCCGTTTAACTCAATGTACTTTGCTGTTCAGGCAATGGCTGCCGAGTTAACAACAGGAGCTTTAGTAATTTCACAAATACAAGAAAGCGGTAGAAAAATATCCATGCTGGTTGCCAATAATAAAGGAAACTTTACTAAAAAGGCAACGGGCAGAATCACATTTGCCTGCAACGACGGACATTTAATTGCCGAAGCTATTCAGCAAACCATAGCAACAGGCGAGGGTCAGACTTTCTGGATGAAATCTATAGGAACTAATGAAGAAGGAGTTCAAGTTTCTGAAATGGATTTTGAATGGAGCGTTAGATTAAAATAAAGATCTACATAAAAGAAATATAATAAATGACCTGTATCCAAACAGGTCATTTTTTTTGCCTTATATATTTTGTTTTTTATAATGCTTTGTAAATCAGTAATGTTTATTGGTCTTCTTTGCTTTTCTCAATTTTTCTTTCGTAATTTTATTCAAAAGTTACTTTTGCAGTTATCACTGCACAAATTCAATACATTCATTCTAGCTTCATTTAGCAATGTTAATTTTATTTCAAAACAAATGTATATTTGTAAGAATAATTATGTTATAAAGTTTCGAAATAATAAAAAGTAGAATTTTATTGAAGTTGCTGAAAGTCTTAGAGGTTTAAAATTACATTTTGAATTGATTTTCTTTAATAATATTCGTCTAAAACAAAAGAATATATGGATGCTAAAAAGCAAATATTTCAGACTACAACTCAAAAACGCTGGAAAACATTTCAATGGTCAAGCCGACTGATTTTGTTTCTTCTTATTTTGATGGTTCCCATTTTTATTATCACTTTAAAAAGAGGATTAAAACCAGCATTGCCACTTTTAGCCAATCATTCTCAAACGGGCCGTAGTTTAGAAAATCCTATTACGCCCAAAGATCTAAGTGTAAAAGAGCTTAAAAAATTTAAAGGATTTGATTATTTTTTAAGAGCTAAAACTAAAATCGAAAAGCTGAAAAATCTGCCAGTTTCTCCAAAAACGGCTTCAGAAGTTAGAGCAGGATTTTATGTAGACTGGGATCCGCAAAGTTTATTTTCACTGCAAAAAAATATTGACAAACTCAATATGGTAGTTCCAGAATGGTTTTTTATTGATCCTAAAACTGATTTGCTTCGAACTGAAATTGATACAGCAGCTTTGAAAGTGATGAAAAAAGGAAAGGTGAAAATACTTCCGTTAATCAATAATATCAACGAATCTTTAGGCGAAGGTGACTTTGACGGTGATTTAATTCATAGAATTCTTCATGATACAAACAAAAGAGAAAGACTTATTAATGATATTGTAAAAGCATTAAAACAATATAATTTGCAAGGAATTAATATCGATTTTGAAGAGTTTAAAGAAAACAGTGATGAACCAATAATTGCTTTTCAGAAAGAATTATACCAAAAATTACATCCGCTTGGCTATCTCGTTTCGCAGGATATTATGGCAGGAGATGATGATTTTAATATAAAAGAATTGTCAAAATATAATGACTATGTATTTCTTATGGCTTATGATGAGCATTATGCGCAAAGTGTTCCGGGAGATATAAGCGGTCAGAAATGGATTGAAAGAATTGTCGATAAAACGGCAAAAGAAATTCCGTCAGACAAAATTATTCTTTGCTTTGCGGGTTATGGATACGATTGGCAAGAAAAAGAAGAAGGAGAAACTATAACGTACGACCAAGCAATTGCTACCGCAAAACAATATAATGCTAAGATTAAATTTAACAATAACAGCTATAACAATTCTTTTGCTTACACAGACAGCAATGGTAAAAAGCATCAAGTTAATTTTACAGATGCAGCTACTAATTTTAATACCATTAGGTTTAGTGACGAATATGGTTTGGCAGGAACTGCTTTGTGGAGATTAGGAAGCGAAGATCAGCGTTTATGGAGTTATTATCAGCGAAGTTTAACCAACGAAAGCATCAATAAAAAACCTTTTGATTTTAAAACACTGCAACGCGTAAGTACACGAATAGAAAGTCCTGCTTATATTGGTGACGGCGAAATATTAAATGTTATTGCTGATCCTGCTCCTGGAAAAATAGAAATGGAAGTAGATAATGATGAAGACATTATTACGGAGCAAAAGTATGTACAATTGCCAACTAAATATGTAATTAGCAAGTTTGGAAACGTGCACAAACAAGTCATTTTGACTTTTGATGACGGACCAGATCCTACTTATACGCCACAAGTTTTAGATATTCTAAAGAGAGAAAAAGTTCCAGCCACATTTTTTGTAATCGGAATTCAGGGAGAAAACAACATTCCTTTATTACAGAGAATTTATGCAGAAGGTCATGAAATAGGCAATCATACTTTTACGCATCCTAATATTGCTTTAGTAAGTCCAGAAAGAGCTTCGGCAGAAATGGAAACCACTCGATTATTAATTGAAGCCGTTACCGGAAGAAGTACTGTGCTGTTTAGAGCGCCGTATAATGCAGATGCCGAACCCACTACAGAAGCTGAATTAAAACCAATTGCTTTAAGCAAAGCTCAAAATTATTACACAGTTGGAGAAAGTATTGATCCAAATGATTGGGAAAAAGGCGTGAGTGCAGATACTATTTACAATAGAACAATAAGAGAATATGAAGCAAATCCTGATAAAGGAATTATTTTACTGCACGATGCGGGAGGAAACAGACAAGCAACTGTAGAAGCTTTACCTAGAATTATTAAATATTTTAAAGACAAAAACATTCAATTTACGACAGTTTCGCATTTGCTTGGAAAAACAAAAGACCAAATTATGCCCAAAGCAAAAGGTCCATATGTAACACTAGACAATATTATTTTTGATTTTGGATATTGGTTCGGACATTTTATTACAGCTGCATTTTGGGTGGCAATTTTGCTGGGTTTTCTGCGTATTGCTTTAATGGCCATAATGGCATTTGTAAAAAAATGGAGAGATCATAAACATCCGCCCGTTTATAAAACTACAGAAGGAAATCCTAAAGTAAGTATTATTGTTCCTGCTTATAATGAAGAAATAAATGCGGTGAAAACAATAGAAAATTTGCTTTGCCAAGACTATCCAGATTTTGATATTGTTTTTGTAGATGATGGTTCTAAAGACAAAACTTTTGTCATGATTAATGATGCTTTTAAAGATAATCCAAAAGTAAAAGTGCATACCAAACCAAATGGAGGAAAAGCTTCGGCATTAAATTACGGAATTGGATTGACTCAAAACGAATATGTAGTTTGTATTGATGCTGATACACAGCTAAAAACCGATGCCATTTCGCAATTGATGAAAGGATTTACAATTCAATTAAAAAATAATGAAGAAATTGGTGCCATTGCAGGAAATGTAAAAGTAGGTAACGAAAATACAATGCTTACCAAATGGCAGAGTATTGAATATACAACAGCGCAGAATTTTGACCGAAGAGCTTTTGACTTAATCAACGGAATTACGGTTGTTCCCGGCGCGATTGGTGCCTTTAAGAAAACTGCGATCGAAAAAGCGGGCGGTTTTACAACTGATACGCTTGCGGAAGACTGCGATTTAACCATTCGTATTTTAAGAAACGATTATCATATTATAAACTGCATAGAAGCTGTAGCCATTACCGAAGCTCCCGAAAGTTTGAAAGAATTTATGAAACAACGTTTCCGATGGAGTTACGGAATCATGCAGGCTTTCTGGAAAAATAGAGATGCATGTTTTAACCCAAGATATAAAGGTTTAGGAATGGTGGCATTGCCAAACGTTTTAATTTTTCAGATTGTATTGCCCATCTTTGCACCGTTGGCAGATTTAGTATTGATTATAAGTTTAATCTGGAATCATAATGATCCTGACAGTCTGCATAAAATATTAATTTACTATATCGCTTTTATGGTAGTTGATATGCTGGTTAGCGTAATTGCTTTTGTTTTTGAAAAAGAAAAACTAACTAAATTAATATGGTTAATTCCGCAAAGATTTGTGTACCGACAATTGATGTACGTTATTCTATTTAGAGCTTTAAGAAGAGCCATAAAAGGCGAAAGTCAAAGTTGGGGAGTCTTAACGCGAACAGGGAATGTTGGAACGGTCAAATAATTTTTCTAATTTTTCAAGGTTAGAAATTCTATGTTTGCAGAAGGAGGAGATAAGTAGAAGGTTTTTGGATTACGCAAAACTTTGTCAAAGTTTTAAACTTTGACAAAGTTGAATGCTCAATAAGAATAAGAAAAAATAAAAATATCACCAAATTTATGTCATTTCGACGAAGGAGAAATCGCACTCGTAAATCGAAAAAGATTGGTAACATTTTGTACAGAATATCTATTGCGATTTCTCCTTCGTCGAAATGACAATATTGAGGATAATTGGTTCATAATAAAGCACAGTTACTCATTCTTGATAAAAAGCAAAGGGCTTGCAATTTCAGAAATTGCAGGCCCATTTTTTTATTCTGAAATAGAGTTATGCTTTTGCACAACAAGATTTTTTACCTTTTTTCGGCTTGTCTTTGTCGCAGGTTTTTCCTTCTGCCTTGCATTTTGCTTTACATTTTTCAATGTCAGCTTTGCTCATCGTTTTTGTGGTTGCTTGTTTTTTTGCAGCAGGTTTAGCTTCTTGAGCTTGAATACCTAGAGAAAATAAAGCAATCGTAAGAACAGTAATTATTTTAGTCATTTTTTTATGTTTTTTGATGAATCAAATATAGTGTGATTTACAATTCGTAAGAATAAGTGTATTGTTAATGTTTTTGTAAAAAGCAGATTGCGACTAATAATTGTTTTTGTTTTATTTTAAACGGTCTGAGTATTTTTATTCCAAACAAAATTTGAAAAATTAAAGACGAAAGAAGTAATAGCAGTGTAAGAATCCCGTTCGTAAAATTTTATTCGTCATTTCAAAATAATGCTACTAAACAATCCAAGCATCTTCTATTTTATCTACTACCCATTTGTCTTTTACTTTTTTAATATAAATACGAAAGCCATTTCCGCACATATTGCCACAATTCATTGCCACTGTTAGCATGCCATATTTGTTTTCAGAATCAAATTGAATTCTGCTAAAATTGAAAACACCACGTATTTGATATCGCAGTTCATTATAATATTGCCTGTCTTTTGCTCTAGGAAATCTAGAAAGGTATGTGATATGAAAAGCTTTGTAATTATCAAATTTTCTTCGATTTATTTTGTATTCGATTGTATCGGGGATATTACTCTCTAAAACAATGGCATCTTTAAAATGAGCTTTAAGTACATTCTGATTTTGCCTTGCTTTAGTTATTTTATCCAGAAAAAGCATATCTATTGTAAAACCTATTTTTTTATAATGGGCTAATTCTTCATTAAATTGTTTCTTATACTCTTTTTTTTGTTTAATTCTATATTCTGGAGTGTTCTTTATTTGAGATGGTGGAGGTGGTACATGAAAATAACTTGCATTTACCCAAATCGAATCAATTAGATCAGGATAAATCTCATACATTACATTTTTTTCAAATTGTAATGAAGTACCTTTATTATTGCAGCTTACAACCAGATTTAGAAATAATAAGAGCAATGAGAATTTAAATGTTTTTTTTAAGTGAGTTAATTTCATGTTGAATTAATTAAAAAGCATAAGCAATTTTTCGTTCTTTATATTTTCCTTTTTCAATAATCCATACAATTTCATAACCGCCTGCACCATCGCTGTTGTTGCAAGAGATGTATAAAACATCATCTTTCTTGTTGTAATTTATTTTAGTATTAAAAAGAGTTGGTTCAAATAAATCCTCAATTGAATTTTTGGGAATTTCGATAGTTTTATTTCCTATAAGAACTTTTATATACTTGTAGCAATTTTTCGGAATTTCACCATCAGTTCCCCAAAATCTTTTTCCATTAATTTTGTTAAGTATAGATTTATCACCCTTAACAAAAGTCAGTTTTGCTGTTTTAGAGTCAAACGGTTTGCTTTCAACAGTAATATTCAGGCTGTCTTTTTTAAAAATAACCTTTGTTTGAGTTTCTGTAATTAATGGGATTTTTGTGAATTCAGATAAATATTTAATTCTGTCTTTGTAAATATAACCGTTTAGTTCTTTATTGTTTTTAGAATAATCGATATTCAGCCAATTGTCTTTAGGTTCAAAACAATAAACTACAAATCCATTTTCTAGTTTATCTGAAATCGTATTGCCTTTTTGTGCTTGATTTCTAACGTTAACATATCCGTCACTGTCTGTAATTATGGCAAATTGAGCAAATAGATTACAATTAAATAAAAGGAATAATGGTACAGTAATTATTTTCATTTGGCTATATATTATTTGTCATTACGGTTATAATATTTCTTTACTAAAAATTGAATTAATATGATTACTAATAGAATGATTATAAGAAAGAGCTCTAATGTAATTATCCCTACTAGAGGCATTCCGCATCTAATTTGACCGCCAGATCTCATTTTCAAATCGCGAGAAATTATTTTAAACGCCACGAAAGAGACTATAATTTGCGAAAGAATACTAATCAGGCAAACTTTTGAGAAGTTTAATTTTAAGCGTTCAGCGACACTTTTTATTCCAAATATAATTTGAAAAATTAACGGTAAAAGAAGCAATAAAAAAGGACTGTTTCCTGACATTAGATTTGATTTAAGTAACTTTTGTTGATTTCTTGTTATTTCAAAATTAATGCCATTAAGCAATCCAAGCATCTTCAATCTTATCAATTACCCATTTGTTTTTTACTTTTTTGATGTAAATACGATAGCCATAGTCACACATTTCGCCGCATAGAATCCCTGCAGTAAGGGTTCCGTATTTTTTTTCAGAATCAAATTTGATCCCACTAAAATGGATTATTCCTGGTAATGAATTCCCGAAAGCGTTAAGTAATTTTCTTAGGTCTACTCCACGGGGTATTTTAGAAACATAT
Organism: Flavobacterium sp. MC2016-06; assembly: GCF_009711165.2. Lineage (GTDB taxonomy): Bacteria > Bacteroidota > Bacteroidia > Flavobacteriales > Flavobacteriaceae > Flavobacterium. Next base: position 13,272 of record NZ_WMID02000036.1, read on the forward strand.
TTTATTTTAAAAGTTTTATAAGAATCAATTTGTTTACTATCAATTTTATATTTTGTTTTACCAAAACTGGTTATACTATCGAAGATTATAAATTGTACTATGTTTCCAGATTTTTTATAAACTGCTAACTTTTGATTGTATTCTTTTTTTAATGCTTTTCTTCTTTCAGTCTTAAATATTTCAAATTGCTTTTTATCAACGTTTGGTTTTTGAAATATTACAGTATTAAAAACTCCGTTGTTTACCCAGATAGAATCAATTAGAGCGGGATAAATCTCATACATTACCTCTTTTTCAAATTGCAATGAAGCAGTTTTATTATCACAGCTTATAATTAAATTTATAAGTAGAAAGACAAAAGATAATTTAAATATTTTTTTCATTCTGTGAATTAATATTTAATACAGGGTTTAAAATTTTCAATATTTTTCCAATTCCATATATTGATAAATTTTACCCTTAAAATGTTCTGTAGAAAAATACACTACGCTAATATATAGATTTTTTAAACCATATAAGTTATATAAGGTCAAGTAAGCAACATGCCCAAAAAACTTTAAAATGAACTTACATAACTTATATGGTGAAAAATTTAATAATTCAAGTTAACTCCAAACCCAACGCCCATGTCACTGTCATAATGTGTGGTAATGCCAAAGTTACGAGCCACGATATATTTCAACCCAGCCATATATTCTTTATCCGTATTCCACATTAAATTCATACGTAAACGTTTGGAAAGCGGAATATCTTTTCGCTCAAATTGCAAACGAACATTTCCATCGGTGTAAACCTCAACTTGCGCTTTTACCAGCATTGGTAAAGTATATTCAAGACCCGCGCTAAAAACCGAACGATTGTCTTTTGTATTCGATTGTCCAAAGAGATTTTGTTCCTGTTCATCCATTCCCATTCTTCTGTAACGCCAGTCAAAACCAATAAAAGGCATTAACCATTGATTCTTTCCAATGTAGCGTCCAACATGCGTTTCCGTTTCATAACCATGATGCTCGTTGTAGCCCAATCTCCATTCAGTTCCAATGCTCCAACGTGTGCTGCTGTACATCGCTTCACCGTCATTTCCATTAGAAGCAAAATCATTTTCGCCCATAATGTGAAACATTCTATCGTCCATTTTTAGCATTTTATAAGCCATTTTCGGATCATGAATCAGCGGATTCGGCGCCGAATTCTCATAGCTGAAAATACGTCCCATTCCCGCCATCATGTGATATAAAATGTGACAGTGAAAAAACCAATCACCATCGGCATTTGCCTGAAACTCGATCGTGTCCGTTTCCATTGGCATAATGTCAATTACATTTTTCAACGGTGCATAATCGCCTTGTTCGTTTAAAATTCTAAAATCATGTCCGTGTAAATGCATCGGGTGGCGCATCATAGAACCGTTGTATAAAACAATGCGAACGTTTTCTCCTTTTTTAATTAAAATTTTGTCCGTTTCAGAAACCACTTTATTGTCTAAACTCCAAACATAGCGGTTCATATTTCCAGACAATTCAAAACGTAATTCTTTTACAGGAGCATCTTTTGGCAACGTAGTTTTAGTCGGCGATTTCAGCATTGCGTAATTCAAAGTAACAATTTCGGCAGTTTCAGTGCTGTCATTTGCCATTTGCATACTCTCCATTTTAGGTTTCGAATTTTCATCTTCACCCGTAATTTCTGGATACATCACATTATTCATGTCCATTTTATTCAAAGACATTGCCATGCCCATGTCGTTCATTTCGCCATTCATTTTCATCATTCCGTTCATCATTTTCATACCTTCAAAATATTTCAATTTCGAAAGATGCGCAACAGGCTGTTTCACTCCGTTGCCTAAAAATAAAGAAGCAGATCCCGTTCTGTCTTCGGCTGTAGCCAAAAAAGCAAAAGATTTATTGTCTTCAGGAATTGTAACGACAACATCATAAGTTTCAGAAACGGCAATAATCAAGCGATCAACTTCTACAGGTTCAACATCGTTTCCGTCGCTGGCAACAACAGTAATTTTTCCACCGCCGTACGTCAGCCAGAAATAACTCGAAGCACCTCCGTTGGCAATTCTAAGCCTGACTTTTTCTCCAGGTTTAAACTGCGAAAGCTGTTCCTGATTTTTACCATTAATTAAAAACTTCTCATAATAAACATCACTCACATCCATGGCATTCATTCGTTTCCATTCGTTGGTCACTTTGGTTGAAAATTGCCCTTGTTTTATAGCCTCTGCATAACTTTGAGTTGTTCCTTTTTTTATCGCAAACCAATCATTTGCGTTATGAAGCATTCGTTGCACGTTTTCAGGTTTCAAATCCGTCCATTCACTTAGAATAACTGGAACAGTTGGTAAATCATCAATACCTTTTCTAAAAGTAGAATCGTCTGCCTTTTTGTTGATGATGAAAAGTCCGTACAAACCAATTTGCTCCTGAAGTCCAGAATGACTGTGGTACCAATAGGTTCCGTTTTGAATAATTGGAAAAGTATATTTGTGTGTTTTTCCCGGTTTAATTGGCATTTGCGTTAAATACGGAACTCCGTCTTCTTTATTCGGAAGAAATAACCCATGCCAATGCAGAGCAGTGTCTTCATTTTTTAGTTCGTTATGAACATAAATTTCGGCAATATCGCCTTCCGTAAAAGTTAATGTCGGCATCGGAATTTGTCCATTAACCGCGATTGCACGTTTTTCTTTCCCAGAAAAATTGACAATTGTATCGCGTACGTATAAATCGTATCGCACAATCTTCTGCGAAAGCATACTTTGTGTAAAAAGAAAAAGAAATAGTAAGGTGGTAAATATATTTTTATAATTCATTTATAGCATTGTTATTAGCATAATTAAACTCATGATAATCATTAAGCCATCTTCAATAATCGTTACGGTGCTCATTGGTAAATTAAAAACGTCTCCTAAACAAGCGCACTGAATTTTCTTTTTGTTCAAAACAGATTGTAAAACTCCAATAATACTAATGCTCATAACAATAAAAGTCACAGCATTGGTAAGTATTGGGTTATAGTCAATTAAATAAGCAATTCCCAAACCAAGTTCTACAAAAGCATAAACATAACCCCAAGCCGGGATTTTTTTAGCCAGAACATCGTACATTTTATAACTTTCTGCAAATCCTTTTAAGTTGAGCATTTTAAAAAATGAAAAAACTAAAAAGAAACCCGCCATAAAATGACGCATGGCCTGCATAAAATCAAAATGAGAATTGGTAAACTGAATTAATCCAGTAATTAAACTTATGTAAAAGAAAATGAGTAAAATAGGTTTGTACGTTTCGGTCCAAGATTTTGTTTCTTCCGCAATTTCATTATGATGAACGGCAGCAATTTGATATTTATTTTCTAAAGCATTTTGCAATTCAGATAAGCCAACGTGTTTGCTCATGGTTACAGTTGCAGTATTTTCGTTTTTCGAAACTTCAACAGCGGTTACATTGTCAACCAATTGCAATGCTTTTTTTACTTTGTCCTCACAGCTCGTGCAGGTCATTCCGGTAAGTTGATAGGTATGTGTCATTGTTTTATTTTTTAATAGTACAATGCAAATTTCCGAAGTAACGATTACTTCAAGTTGTATAATTTTGAGAATGATTTGTAAGATTTACAAAAGGTTTTTTAGTTTCACGCAGATTCTGCAGATTTAAATTTTAAAATCTACAGTAAAATATCTGCTCAATCTGCAGAATCTGCGTGAGAAAGAATCTTTACATCCTTTGGTAAAAAAAACAATTACAAGTTCTCGATCTGAATGCGTTTTTTATCCTTCAGCTGTTTAAAATAGGTAGGCGTAAAACCAGTAATTTTCTTGAATTGATTGCTCAAATGTGCCACATTACTATAATTGAGTAAATCGGCAATTTCGCTTAACGAAAGTTCATTGTAAATCAATAACTCTTTTACTTTCTCTATTTTTTGGCTGATAAAATACTTTTCGATAGTAGTATTTTCAATTTCCGAAAATAAATTGCTCAGCGAGCTGTAATCTTGGTTGAGGTTTTCAACTAGATAATCGGACAAATTGATTTTAAGTTCATTGTTTTTATGATGAACCAAATCAATAATAAGCGTTTTTATTTTCTCGATTGTTTTACTTTTCTTATCATCAATCAAATCAAAACCTAAAGCATGCAGGTTTAGAAGTAAAACCTCTTTCTGATCTGGTGTGATTTCCTTTTGCAGTTCAACCTCACCCAATTCCACAGAAATAGTCTGAAGTCCAAGTTTTTCAAACTCAGACTTCACAACCATTTTACATCTGCCGCATACCATGTTCTTGATATAGAGCGTCATAATTTATTTGATCGTTTCTACCACATTACCGCAGGTAAGCATTGAAGAACCGTAATAAGGATTTTTAACCGCTTTTTCTTTGCTCAACCAATCAGCATCGGCCATAGGACAATATTGTTTGTAAATTGGCTGATCTGGATTTGAAACTTTTATAAGATCGTAAGTACTTTTAGATAAAGATTTAAAAGTCTCACGTTGTTTCTTAAGATCTTGGTTAGATGAAATTGCTTTAGCATCAGCAGTCAATTTTTTTACAACTTTCATCCAAATAGTATGTTCGCTACTTTTTAATTTGTCCATTTTTACGTCACTAATTGCGGTTAGTAAAGAAGCAGCTTTCGCCGAAGTTAATTTAGCGTCACTTTTGATAAGCGCATCTTTTACGGCAAAATAATTGTCAAAAACAGATTGAAGCTGACTAGAATCTGCAGCATCTGCTATAATTGTTTGAGATTTTGTTTCTTTTGCTGTAATTGTATTTACTGATAAAACTATTGTGATTGCTGCTAAAACAGCTGTAATTGCATTTTTCATTTTATATATTTTTAGAAAGGAATTTATAATTCCTGATTGAGTTTAAAAGTATTCGATTTTATTCATTAAAAACTAAATGTGTTTTTAGATTTGACAGTTTTATGGCTGTCACAAATACAAATATTATATTTTAGGTGGCTGCCAAATAGAAGTAAAACCATCAGAAATGCTGGTTTCGTTATAGTAAGTAATAGGTTTCTCTAAAGAGAAATTGAAAATTCGGTTTTGAAGATCAAAGTCGTTTGAAGTAGGAATGCTAAGTTGCAAAGATGAAGTTGTACAATTGGTATGACTGCATTTTCCATCACATTCGTGTTTCTCTTTTTTAGAATTGTTCGTTTTCTTGCAGCAGTCTTTTGTACAACACCCTTTTTCTTGTTTCTCAGAAGCAATTTTTTCTTTGTGAGAAGTTTTTGAGTGATTGTTTCCACATGCAAAAGCACCACTCGGAATCAAAAAGAAACCAATTGCAGCTACTAAGAGTAATATGTGGACTTTTTTTATCAAAAGATAATTTGTTTACGTTACAAATTTATATAAAAATATTTAGCTCTGATGCCTTTTAAGATATCAATAACTAAAGCTTTTTAAAATCTGTAGGTTTCATGTTTTTTCGCTTCTTAAAATAATTAGACAAATGGCTTTCATCGGTAAACCCAAATTCATAAGCAATCTGTTTAATTGGTAATTGGTTATTGTGAATTCGTTTCTCTATTAAAGTAGTCCTTAAATTATTAATGTAATCACGATAACTAATAGCGAAAGTTCTTTTAAAATAAGCACTAAAGTATGTTTCAGCAATATTAAAATGATCTGAAATTATTTTGATCTGAACCAGTTTTGGCTGATAAATATTTTGATGAATGTAGGAGGTAATTTGTTCGTTGTCTATAGAATTTCCTTTTACGACAAGATTCATGCCGCGCATTGTTTCTTTTATTAATCCGAAAATAGAAAGGATTTGATAAAAAACGATTGGCGAGTTAGAAACATCGGTTTTACAATTATAAGCTGCAATATTATCGATTGTGTTTTTTAAAATCGTTTTACATGGATCATCCAATTTTAAAACCGTTTCTTTTAGTGTTTTATCACGCATAAAACTTTCGGGAGTATGAACCAGAAATTCATCGCAAGTAAGATTTTGTTTCGAATTAAAATAATTGTCTGTAAACTTAATATAAAAGAAACGAGTACTTTTTTTGATGTCAAAATAATGTTCGTCATCAGGAGAAATTACAAATAAATCACCTGTTTTATAAGGTAATAAATTGTTGTTTAAATGATGAATGCCACTTCCTTTTTTGATATAAATGATTTCGTAATACGTATGTGTGTGCGGCGGAAGGTGAAATTTTTCATCTTCAAATTCATCAATTACAAGTGTTTGGAATTGATTTAATTTTGGCATGATTTAAATTTACAAGTTTATATCGCAAATGTACAACTAAATTTTTGTAAAACCGGCTTAAATTTGCCTCATAGAAAGTATTTCCCTTTCTAACTAAATCAAAATGAAAAAAAGTCTTATTGCGCTGTCTCTTGGTGGATTAACAATCGGAATTACCGAATTTGTTATGATGGGTTTATTACCTGATATTGCTTCAGATATGAAAGTTACAATTCCCGTTGCTGGATATTTAATTTCTGCTTACGCACTTGGTGTTGTAATTGGAGCGCCTTTATTGGTGATTATCGGGAGAAATTTTGCCCCTAAAAAAATGCTTCTTATTTTGGCTTTGATGTTAACGGTTTTTAATGCGTTTTCGATCATTGCACCCAATTATAATTTTTTATTCGCTTCTAGATTTCTTTCAGGATTACCTCACGGCGCCTTTTTTGGAGTAGGAGCGGTAGTCGCAAGCCGTTTGGCAGACAAAGGCAAAGAAGCGCAGGCAATAGCGATTATGTTTTCGGGTTTAACTTTGGCCAATTTAATTGGAGTGCCAATTGGAACTTATATCGGACATAATTTTATCTGGCGTTATACCTTTATACTTATTGCTGTTGTGGGTATGCTTACATTATTGTTCATCTATTTATGGATGCCAAATCTAGAGAAAAATCAAAATGTAAATATGAAAACACAATTGCAGTTTTTTAAGAAAATAGACGCTTGGCTTATTATAGGAATCACTGCAATTGGTTTTGGTGGATTGTTTGCTTGGATCAGTTACATTGCACCATTATTAATTAATGTATCTAAATTTTCTCCAGAAGATGTTTCATATATCTTAATTCTAGCAGGATTTGGAATGGTTGTTGGGAATTTCTTAGGCGGTAAGCTCGCAGACAAATTTTCGCCAGCACCAACTACATTAGCATTATTGTTTGTAATGTCTATCGATTTAATTTTAGTTTACTTCTTCTCATCCAATCAATATGTTTCTTTGTTTTTGACTTTCTTAACCGGAGCCATTTCTTTCTCTGTTATTGCGCCAATTCAAATGTTGATGATACGTACTGCAAAAGATGCTGAGATGATTGCTTCTGCAGCACTTCAAGGAAGTTTTAATATCGGGAATGCTTTAGGCGCTTTTTTAGGAGGCTTACCTTTAGTAGCAGGATATAGTTATGCTTCGCCAAATCTTATTGGTGTAGCAATGTCAATTATCGGAATGATTATAACTTTAGTTTTAATGAGAAAACATAAAAGTAATTTACAATTGCAGCACGCTTAATTACTTACTTTAAATTATTCGAGAGCCCTTAAATTTTTATTTGAGGGCTTTTTTATGCGCCGTTGCGAAATGTTTTTTAGGGATTAAGCAATAGATGAAAAACGGATTCATTACTGTTTTGTTTAATCTTTAGAGAAATGTAAAAATGCCTTTTTTGACGCACCAAGTTCATAGATACTTGTATTATTTCCTTAAAAAACCTAATCCTTAATATTTTCAATACAACAAAAAGATTAAGCTCTGATGAAATGATAATTTTTTTGATTGTAATCGATTGTTTTTTTTGATAAAATGAAACAATTCAATAAATAATAAAAATATATTTAATATTTATAGACTGTATAAATTACATATGTGATATAAAAAAGGTCTTTTATTTTTAATATGTAATTTATTTTATGAATTTTTTATGAATTTTAATTTTTTATATCAAAAAAATATTTATGTTTGTGTAATCGATTACAACTTTTTCAAAAGCTTAAAAATAAAGGTGTTTTAAGAGATGAAAATGCCATTAAACTCTAGCTATAGTTGAAAAAATGAAGCTTTTTGATATTGGAAAAGTTTTAGCGCAAACCAAAAAAAGACAAGAAGAAATATAAAAAGAACCACAAAAAACCACTAATAAACTAATTAATAACTTAAACAATTAACCATGAATTTTAAAGATTTATTTAACAAAGGAGCAAATTATTGCTCTGCAGTTGTTTTCTTATTGTGTTTGCTGATGAGCAATCAAATGAGTGCGCAGACTGTAACACTAGAGGGGACGGTTAAAGACGCTGCAGGATTAACTTTGCCGGGTGTTAATATCGTAGAGAAAGGAACGAAGAATAGTGCTTCGACCGATTTTGACGGACAATACAAAATAAAAGTATCCAATCCCAAAGCGGTTTTGGTATTTTCATTTATAGGTTTTAAAAGTAAAGAAGTTACTGTTGAGGGTAAAACTAAAATAAATGTCTCTTTATCTGAAGATTCAAACAGCTTAAACGAAGTTGTTGTTATTGGATACGGAACATCAAAGAAATCCGATTTAACAGGAGCGGTTTCTACTATTTCAGGAAGCGATTTGAAAAAAGTACCAGTAGCAAATGTCGCTGAAGCTTTAACAGGTCGTATAGCAGGTGTGCAGGTAACCTCATCAGAAGGTTCTCCAGATGCAGAAATAAGAATTAGAGTTCGTGGTGGTGGTTCCCTTACTCAAGATTCCTCACCTTTAATTATTGTAGATGGATTTCCAATAAATAGTATGAATGACATTTCTTCGTCTGATATTGACTCAATGACTGTTTTAAAAGATGCTGCTTCAACTGCAATATACGGATCACGTGGTGCAAATGGAGTAATTCTTATTACAACAAAAAGTGGAAAAGATGGGAAAATTGCAGTAAACTTCAATATGTTCTATGGTATGAAAAAGATGGCTAAAGAAATTGATGTCTTGTCGCCTGATGATTATACTAAATGGCAATACGAATATGCCTTACTGTCACAAACTGGAACAAAGGTAGCTTCTGATCCAACTTCATATACTAAGTATTTTGGAAATTGGCAAGATCAAGATATGTACAAAGGTTTAAAAGGAGACGATTGGCAAAAGCAAATTTTCGGACGTACTGGTGAGGTGCAAAGTCGTGATTTAGGAATTAGAGGTGGAACGGATAAGCTTAATTATAATTTTAATTTCGCTCATTATGATGAAAAGGCAATTATGATAGGTTCAAATTATAAAAGAAATAACCTTGCTTTAGCCTTAAAAAGTATAATTACCGATAAGATTGATGTTGCTTTTACTATGCGTTATTCAGATACAGAGATTGATGGTGGAGGAGTAAATGAACAAAATGAGAAGTCTTCTTCAGATTCACGTATGCGTACTATTGTTGGTTATGCGCCACTACCAGTATCAGGTTTGACATCAGATGATACATCTGGAGATGGTTCAGATGTTTTAGTAAATCCTTTAAGATCTGTTTCTGATAATGATCGTCAACAGTTTCGTACGAACTATAATATGTTAGGAAGTTTTGGATGGGAGCTTGTAGATAATTTAAAATTGAAAGTAGATTTAGGTCTGGATAATTATAGCAATTTAGATTATCGTTTTTATGGATTAACTACTTATTATGTAGCCAATGCTCCAATAGGTACATTGCAAGGTATGCCTGCGATGATTATGACAGATACTAAAGATAGACGTTTTAGAAATGCTAATACGTTGAATTATGACTTCAAAAAAATAATGGGAGAAGATCATCATTTGACTGCTCTTCTTGGAGAAGAAAGTATTAGCTATAGTTCAAATACGGTAACGTCTACTATTCATGGATACCCTAAGTTTTTTGATTTTGATAAAGCAAAAAAACTAACAACACAAGGAACGCCACAATCTGTTGATAATTATTACAGTCCTGATGACAAATTATTATCGTTTTTCGGACGTGCAAATTACGATTACAAAAATCGCTACCTATTGTCAGCTACATTTCGAGCAGATGGATCTAGTAAATTTTTAGAACAGAATCGTTGGGGTTATTTCCCAGCTGTTGCAGCAGGATGGAAAATTTCTGAAGAAAGCTTTTTAAAAGATAAAAACTGGATAAGTCTTCTAAAAGTAAGAGCAAGTTATGGTGAAGCAGGAAATAATAATATACCTGTTGGACAGCAAATTCAAATTTTTCAATCTAGTTCAACGCCATGGATTAATGGAGTTACTAGTATTTGGGCGCCTTCAAAAACGATGCCTAATCCTGATTTGAAATGGGAAACAACAGTAACTCAGAATTTTGGTTTGGATTTTGCATTTTTCAAAAACCGCTTAAGTGGTAATTTTGATGTCTATAAAAATGTTACAAGTGATTTGTTAATCAATTTCCCTGTTCCAGGATCTGGATATGATTATCAATATCGTAACATGGGAGAAACACAAAACACAGGTTTTGAAGCTACTATAAATATTGTTGCGATTGAAAAAGCCAAATACGGATTAAATTTCTCATTCAATATGGGAATAAACAAAAATCGTATTAACTCATTAGGTACGATGAACGATTTTGGACAAGCTACAGGTTGGGCTTCTTCTCAAATTGGAGATGATTATCTTATAGCAGTTGGTTCTTCTTTAGGTTCTATGTATGGTTATAAAAATGATGGAAGATATGAAGTTTCAGACTTTGATTATGCTGGAGGAAAATATACTTTAAAAAGCGGTGTAATTAGTACAGCTACTACTTTAGTTGGAGATGGAAGTGCTCTTAAACCTGGAGACATGAAATTGAAAGATGTAAATGGAGACGGTAAAGTAGATATAAATGATAAAACAGTTATCGGGAATGTTAATCCTAAAAGCGCAGGTGGTTTTGTAATCAATGGAAATGCTTATGGATTTGATTTAATGGCAGCTTTTAACTGGAGTATTGGGAATGATATATATAATGCTGATAAAATCGAATTTTCAACGGCTACTGCTTCAGGACAGTATAAAAATTTAAATTCTACTATGGCCGATGGAAAAAGATGGACAAATTTAGATCCAGCTTCAGGTCAATTAGTAACAGATCCTGCTGCTTTAACGGCTCTTAATGCTAATACGACTATGTGGTCTCCATATATGAGAACTGCAATATTTACGGATTGGGCAGTTGAGGATGCATCGTTTTTAAGATTAAATACTTTAACATTAGGGTATACAGCCCCTCAGATGTTTACATCTAAACTTGGAGTTTCTAAATTGAGATTCTATCTGACAGCAAGCAATGTTTTTGTTTGGACTAACTATTCGGGTTCTGATCCAGAAGTTTCAACAAGAAGAAAAAATCCACTTACACCAGGGGTTGATTCAAGTCCTTATCCAAGAAGCAGACAAATGGTTTTTGGGATGAATCTTAATTTCTAATTTTAAATTATCACAAAATGAAACATAAAATAATAATAGCGGGATTAGTTATTTCGAGTTTATTTAGTTCTTGCCAACAGTTTGAAGATGACTATTTAGATGCACCTGCACAATCAACATTAGATGCGGCTTTGATTTTCTCAACAGCTGGACTTGCAAAAGGAGCTATTGATGGAATAAAAGTGCCATTTGCTGAAACGAATTCTTATAGAGGAAGATTCTTGCCATATTATGGATTAAATACAGATGTAGAATGGTATAATGCTTCGCAAACAGCAGGAGATAAAGCAGATTTGTGTGTTTATGATGCAAAGCCAAGCAATACAGAAATGAATACTACCAATAATGCTTACTCGATGATGTTTTCAGGTATTGAACGTGCTAATGTTTGTATCAAAGGAATACGTCAATATGGAAATCCTGCTGCAGGAACAGAAATGGGGCAGTTATTAGGAGAAGCTTTAACGTTAAGAGCTATTTACTATGCAGATTTAATTAAGGCGTGGGGAGATGTTCCGGCTCGTTTTGAACCTATTACTTCTGAAACTTTATACTTGCCTAAATCAAGTAGAGATATTCTTTATAAACAATTAATTGCAGACTTAGGTGAAGCATCAACATTGGTTGCATGGCCTAATGAAACTGCTTATACAACTACTGTAGAACATGTAAATAAAGCTTTTGTAAAAGCATTTAGAGCGCGTTTGGCTTTGGTTGCAAGTGGTTATCAACAATATCCAGATGGAGTAAGAAGAAGTAATGATCCAGAACTTTCGGTTGCGACTATGTACGCATTGGCATTAAAAGAATCTCGTGAAGTTATTCAAAGTGGTTCTGCTCATTTAGAATCTACTTTTGAAGGATTATGGAGAAAATACAATGAAGAAAATACTGCTGCTGGAGGAGAATCTCTTTGGGAGCTTCCTTTTGCTGATGGACGAGGAAGAATGCTATTTACTTTTGCTGTAAAACACACAGCAGCTAGTGATCAATTTCAAGCTAATGGAGCTAACCGTGGTGGAGTAGCAGGTCCATTACCATTTGTTTTCTATGATTATGATCAAGTAGATACTCGTAGAGATGTTACTTGTGTGCCTTATAAATACGGCGCTGCCGTTAATAATGTTGCTAAACAAGAATTAAATACTCTAGATACGTGGTATTTTGGTAAATATCGTTACGAATGGATGAAACGTTACGTGACCTCTACTAATGATGATGGAGTGAATAAAATGTACATGCGTTACGCTGAGGTTCTTCTTATTGCTGCTGAAACAGCAAACGAATTAGAAGGTCCTGGAGCAGCGGCGCCTTATTTAAAAGAAATTCGTAGAAGATCATTTGCTTCTGCAGTTCAGGCTGAAAAAGTAGACAATTTTGTAAATGCTTTAACTAGTAAGGAAGCAATGTTTAATGCTCTTGTTGAAGAAAATAAATTTGAGTTTACTGGAGAAATGGAACGTAAACAAGCGCTTATTCGTTGGAATCTGCTTAAAACAAAACTAGATCAAGCAAAACAAAAAATGGCAAATTTAGCTGCTCATACAGGTGAATACGTTGATGTGCCGACAACTTTGTATTATAAATTTAAAGCAGATAATGTATCTCTTGATATCTACGGATTAAATAGAGGTGAAAATGTAGATCCGGGAGCAGCATATTCATCTACTCCTTGGACATGGACTGGTACGACTGCAGATGTTAAGATTAATTCTTTGTACAAAGTAGGAGTTAATCCTGATAATAGACAATTCTGGCCAATATGGCAAGTATTTCTTGACGGAAGTAATGGACAATTAGTCAATGATTACGGTTATTAAAAGCTTTGGAAACATTAATAAATTATAAGTTATTATATCGATGAAAAAAACATATATATTAAAAGGATTAATAACCACATTATTGCTAGTTTTTGCGGTTTCGAGCTGTGAGAGTTATAATGAGGAGTTGTTAAACGGTATAGGAAATACAAGAGAATTTTCTCCTATCGGACTTACTGCAAAGATTAGAAATCAAACTACAGTCGAATTAAATTGGACAGTAAAACAAGGTGAAACGGCTGGGCAGTATACAGTAGAATTTAGTGCAGACGATCCTGACTTTAAAACGATTTACAAAACAATGACTGTGACTGCATCACAATTGCCTATTCAGGTAGCTTTAGAAGGAGAAACAGTATATTCGATCAGGGTAAAAGAAGTAGGTTCTACAGGATTAGAAGACTCAAAATGGTCTGTTACTACAGCAACAACATTGTCAGAACAACTTTTTCTTCCTTCTGTAGATGGAGATATTGAAGCAAAACAAGTTACTTTAAGATGGACTCCAAATGCTTCAGCAACACAGATTGTAGTAAATCCGGGTGCAATTACACATACAATTACGCCGTCAGAAAAAACAGCTGGTATTGCAATTGTAACAGGTTTAACAGGTGAAACAGCTTATACGGCTAATTTGTTAAATGGAACTAAGAAAAGAGGAACGATCGCTTTTACAACAGCAATTGATATTGGAACAGGTATTTTAGTTAAAAATACAGATGATCTATTGCAAAAAATTACTGATGCAGCATCTGGAGCGGTACTAGTTTTAGAACCAGGCGATTATACAGCTGCAAACCAAATAGGGGCAATTACTATAAATAAAGCAATTACAATAAGAGGTTTACGTAGTTATGATAGACCTAAACTTCATGTAAACTTTGTTATGGTTAATGGAGCGGCCAATGTAAGTTTAATAGATTTAGATTTAAAAGGAGATAAAGGAGCTGCAGGAGCTGCTGTTTCAGTTGTCAAATACAATGACAATACGGTTTCTTATGGTGCTCTTTTAATTAGTGCTTGTAATATTCACGATTACGGAGTGTCATTAATCAGTGCAAATTTAACCGCTGCTAAAATTACTTCGATAATAGTAGAAAACACGATTGTTACAAATATATTAACAACGGGTGGAGAATTTATTGATGTGAGAGGTTCGCAAGTAGCACAGCTTACACTTAAAACTAGTACTTTTAATAATTGCGCAACAGCTAGATATTTCATCCGTATGGATGCTGGTCTTACAGGTTTAACAACCAATATATTAATTGATAGTTGTACTATAAATAATCCAAATATGCTGGCAACTAATGCAAATGCAATTTTGTACACGCGTTTTGTTACCAATGTAATAGCGGTTAAAAACACCTTGTTTGCCAATACACCGGCACCATATACAAGAGAGACAGTTACTGCAAATCCAACATTTACAAGTAACAATTATTTCAATTCACCAAATTTAAATGGTAACCCAATTCCACTTGCTAATAATAGACCAGATACATCTGGAACTGCATTAGATCCGCAGTTTGTAAATGCAGCAACTGGCGATTTTACAATTAAAAATCAAACCTTAATTGATAACAAAATTGGAGATCCTCGCTGGATAAAATAAAATTATCATAGAGTTAGTTAAAGTTAAAAAGAAAAGAGGGATACAATTTGTATCCCTCTTTTTGTTTATTCAAAATTGAATAATAGACAGTATTTGTTATTTCGACGAAGGAGAAATCACACTAGAAACTCCGAAAAAAACAGCGCCAATCTTTGTCGATTTACGCGTGCGATTTCTCCTTCGTCGAAATGACAAAAATGTGATAAAAAATAGAAAAAAAATCCGCTTAATCTGCAAAATCTGCGTGAACAAATACGACGTTATTCAATATCCAAATCAAACTTGGTCAACAAGCCCGCAAGCGCTGCGTGTGAAACTTTAGTCCCTTTAATTTTATTTTCAGAAGGATCAAAAGAATAGTTCTTAGAAGTTCTAAAATCTGTTTTTTCTAAAATAGCCTCCATAAAAGTGGCATGAGAAAGATCACAATTTTTAAAAACAGCCAGAGATAAATCTGTATTAGAAAAGTCTGTATCTTTTAGCGAACAATCTATAAAATGAGTTTTCTTAAGTTTCTTATAGATAAAAGTAGCATAATCAACAATGCAGTCCTGAAAACTCACCGTAAACAGAAAACTGTTTGTGGCACTAAAGTCTAATCCCATGAGTTTGCAGCCAATAAATTTAATGTTCTTTAAGCCCGTGTTTCTAAGAACAGCCAGCGAAAGATTACAGTTTTTAAAAGTGCAGTCTAGAAAATCAATAGAACTAAAATCGCTTTTAGAAAAGTTACAATTGATGAACTCACAATTGACGAATTCGTTATCCGTTAATCTTTGATCTGAATAATCAATCGTTTCAAAAGTTTTGTTTTGATGCAGTGCAGCTTCCATAATAATAAGTTGAGGTTGAAAAAAGGATTGATAAGTAAATAAAGTTTTAGTCTAGTTCGATGCAGTCAAAAATACCGTTGTTTAAAATCAAGTCGGTAATTTCAATTTCGCTTTCAATTCTTAGAATATTATCACAGTCCTCAAGATCAAAATTCCATAAAATACTCGAAGGTAATTCGTTAAGTACAGCAGATGCCAACTCTAATTTTGATTTTGTATCTACAGATGTTTTAAAAACGTAAACCATAATTTGCTTTTTTAGATGGGCAAATTTCAGGAAAATAGTGATTGGTTTGATAGGATTTCGTAATCAATAATTAGGACTTATCAATCAATTTTCGATATTGAATAGGAGTAATACCTTCGTGTTTTTTAAAGAATCGGCTAAAGTAAGAATGATCCTCATGTCCAACCTGTATTGCGATTTCACTTACAGAAAGTGTAGTTTGAAAGAGCAGATATTTAGCTTCGAGTAAAATGGTTTCTTCAATCCATTTACCAGCAGATTTGCCTGTAACAATTTTAACCGATTTGTTTAAATGGTTTGGAGTAACATTAAGCTGTGATGCATAATAACTTACCAGATGCTGTGTTTTGATGTTCGCGTAAATAAGTTCTTTAAACTTGTTAGAAAGAACAGCAGCTGCAGAAAGATTTTTAGAAGTTTTGACAATGTTTTTATTCATTTCACAAAACAAAGCCATCAAATAAGCCTGTACAATATTTAGATTGGCGTTTTCATTTTCAGAATATTCAATTTCAAGTCTGTTTAAAATAGTAGTAACAAATGCAGCTTCTTTTTCTTTTAAACTGATTTTAGGATTTCCTGAAATTCTCAAAAAATCAAAATCATTCAGCATTTCTCGACTGCCATATTTTCCAATTAAAATATCAGGATGAAACTGGCAGATATAGCCTGTGTATTTAATATCAATATGGTCTACAGAGAAAATCTGACCAGCCGGAATTACTATAATTTCATTGGCTGTTGTTCTAGATTCTTCATAACCAAGTTTCATAATCTGTGTTCCCGAAGTAACAAAAATCAATGTATGACAGCTGTGTTTTGAAGGTGGAACTTGATATTGAAGATGCATTATTTCTTCGGTTTTCAAACAAAAAAAATGATCAGAATCTGACTTAAAAAGTAAATGCATAGGATTGTCTAAGCCAAGAAATTTTTCTCGAAATCCCTTTGCATCATACGTTTTTACTTTTTCGGCAGTTTTGTTTTTCATTCTCTAATAATACAATCTAAAATCGAGTAGTTTACAAAGATTATAATGTTTCTGGTATAATTCTTCTACAACCTCAGTAAGATCGTCATTGTCTTGGTACAAACTAAAAAAAGCTCGGTCTATCGTACTGCAGCTCGCAATTTTATTATACGTAGATCCGTAACCCGAAATGGCACGTGCGCCCGTAATGTCTAGAAAATATTGCGCTTCGTCGTTTGTTAAGTCCAAGATTTTTTTGTTGGCAAAATGAATCACTTTACCTTTCATTTTACCTTCAAAAAGTTCGGCTATTTCTTCAAGACTATAAAAATAATCGTGCAGGCATATTGTATTGGCTTCACCAGGCATAACCAAGTAAATAATTTCATAACCTTTAAAATTATGATCTTCATAAAGCAGTACATTCAAGCTTTCTTCAAGTCCTTCAATTGTATCGCAGGTTTTATGAATACTTGCAATGCCTTGTTCGATTGCAATTTCTTCTAAATTTTTTACAACATCAGTAATATCTGTGCTATCTACATCTGGAACACCTTCTAGGCAGAAAATAAATTTATCATAATCCATACAATTATGTTTTGGGGTTTTATAAGTGGCAAATAACCATTTTTATTCGTCTTAGCAAAAGTATTTTTTATTGAATAAAAACTGTTATATGAAGTACATTTTAACGTAAATTTTATTTTTGAAGTAAAAAGATTTTTAGAATTTAAATAAGGTTGACTTTTATTTATTTTGATAAACATCAAATAATTTTAAACACTGCCTTTTTGTAATAAAAATTGTCTTTATTTGATATTAGTTTTAAAATCAAAATTAGACAGCATTATCTTTTATTTTTAAATACCACAATATTTATGACCCACTTTAAATTGAAGAAAAATCAAATAATTATTTTGTTTTTATTTGTATCTCAAATTGCAGTTTCGCAAAATAAAGTCCTTTTTGTAATTGATAAAACGACAAATTTTCCAATAGAAAATGCTGTTGTTTTTTCTTCAGATTCTAATCAAGGTACTTTTACAAATTCAGAAGGAAAAGCGTCTATTAATGTCAAAAGTGGCACAGTTAAAATCTCAAAATTAGGTTTTGATGATAGTGTTGTAGAAGTTGAAAAAGCAATCAAACTAGATACACTTTTTTTAACTCCGCAAGCTGTTCAACTTGATGAACTAGTTATAAAATCTTTCAATCTGAATAAAGCATTACAATATGTTTTAGACAATTTTAAAGATCTTTATGTTCATACTCCATTTGAAAAAGAATGTAATTTTAAAGAAACTGTAGTTGTAGATGATCAGTTAAAAAGATTAATTCTAACCAAAGTAAACTGGTGGGACAAAACATACGAACGTAAAAAAAACAATACTTTAAAATTAAGATTAGGTGCGATTGATTATAATAAAAATATTCCCCTCAATATTTTTACGGATGTACCGAGAATTAACGAAAACAAAAGCGTTTACTTAACGCCAAATTCTTTAATTAATACGCTTTATTTCAATTCATATCTTTTTAGTTTTCTAAGATCCAGTAAAAACATGACAGGAAGCGTTGAAGAATCTCCGTTAGATCAAATTATAGTATCATTTGAATCTGAATGGGAAAATACTGAAGAAGTACTTAGCAGATTAAAAGGAAGAATTGTTTTTGATAAAAAAACAAAGGCTGTTTTAGAATTTATAAATACAATAGAATATAAGAATAATTTGAAAGTAAAAACAGTTAAAGAGAACGGTAAGGAAAGTGTGTCTGAAACAAAAACAGCATCTTGGCGATTGTTGTTTTACAAAACAGAAGATAATTTGTTTGCACTAAAAGCATTTGATTCTACTATCGAAATGACTATTACTTATGATAACAAAATTCATCCATGTGAGTATAAAAATTCGATCTATGTTTTAAAAGAGATGACTGTAAATAAAGTAAATGACGATGGTTTAATGGATCTTTCGAAACCAATTTATCAGAATCTTCCATCACAAACTATTGCTAATGTAAATTCAATACTTTTAAATAAAGCTGAAAATGATTTTATAAATAGTAATAAATAAAGTCAATGAAAATAGAAAATGAAATATTAGTCAATAAATATGGACAGGGAATTGTTGATATAGAAGATTTGCTGATTATTTTTAATTCATTTGAATCAGATGAAAAAAAGAATTTTCTAAACAATATGCTTTTTTTAATTCAACAATCAAAACCAGCAGACAGAGATATAGAACCAGCAATAGAACAAAGTAAATTAAGAAAAACTTTTACTCCTTGCGTTTTATTGAAAAAAGGAGTTGCAACTCATCATTTAAAAAGACTTTTAGATTTACCAGAAAATGAACGAAATAAATCATTTATATTGCTTTTAAGTTTGTTTAAAATCGCTTATCAAAGAAGGTTTGAAGAAGAGAAAAACTTTGAAGGAAAATGGTGGTATTCAGATTTGTCTAATGATAAAATAGTTGAAACGATTTTAAAAAAGTATAAATATTAAGAATGAAATCTTCAATCGATCGATTTACTTAATTTGAGAATTATGCTAAATAAGGAGATAAACAAGAAGTTTTAACATTACACAAAACTTTGACAAAGTTAGAACACACATAAAAAGAAGAAATATCCTCAATTTTTGTCATTTCTATAAAGGTTACTTATTTCGGTAACGAATATATCACACCCATTTTCCACAATCTTGTCATTTCGACGAAGGAGAAATCTTCGCGAGAAGCTCTACAAAGACTGGATTTTCGTTGCAGAGTTACTTGTGGAGATTCCTCGTTCCTCGGAATGACAAATAGAGCCTTTAAAATAAAAATAGCAGAATAATATATTTCAATTTTGTTATCGAAATAAGTAACCTTTACAAGATGACAAAAATGAGAGTAAAATCTGTTAAATCAGCTAAATCAGCGTGACATAAATAAAAACACAATCTTGTCATCCTATGTTTGCAGAAGTAGATACGTAAGAAGTTTTAGTATTACGAGAAGCTTTGTCAAAGTTTAAAACTTTGACAAAGCTAAAGGCACATAGTTTATGCGTAAAGCATGTCATTCCGAGGAACGAGGAATCTCCGCAAGAAACTCGACAAAGTAATAACTTCATAAAACAAAAAAGAGACCTCGTAAAAGCCTCTTCTAATAATCAATTTATATTTTATAAAAGTTTATTTCCCTTTTAATAATTTCTCTAAATATTCAACTTTGTCTTTTTCGGCTTGAACCAAACGCTCAAAAAGCTCAACTACTTTATCAAGTGGATTAAATGTACAGGCTTGATTTTGGCTAAAAGCACCTTGACTGTTACTGAAATCTGTATCATTAAAAGTATTGAAATAATTAATTACCGCTTCATCGCTGTAGTTTTTTATAGCTTCGGCAGAAACACCTAATGCTTCGGCAATTAAATTTATTTTGTCTTCATCGACATTTTCACTTGATTCAATATTAGAAACCGTTTGCTGACTTACGCCAATGGCAAAAGCCAAGGCTTCTTGTTTCATGCCTTTTAGTTCTCTAATTCGGCAGATGTTTCTGCCAATATGTTTGGGTTTTGTTGCTATGCTCATAACTCAAAGGTATTTAAAATTCTTTAAAAAAATAAACTTTGGTAAAAAACAAGCGATTATTTGTAAGGTAAAACTCATTTAAAATATGTTTTTAGAATTTCTCTAACTTCTCAAAATTTTCTCCATCGTTTTTCCTTTAGCCAATTAGTCAATCAGCTTATTAAGATGCCTAATCTTCTGCATAAGTTTTTCTTTCATGTCTTCTACGCTCTGATAGCTCGTGTTTAAAGTTTAGAAAAATCAAACTATTTTTTTGATCTGTTCAGAATTAACAATAAGGTAGCGTAAATTTGTAATATGGATTGCAATATTGTGATAATTGCGTTTAATGGATGAATGGATAATTCTTCTTTAATATATTTTGGAAGTGAATTAAAGCCTATAATAATCAAAACTAATAAAATATATTTAATCCAAGAGATTCCTAATCTAATAACCACTCCAATTGCTAAAATTAATAAAATAGTAACCACACTAATGATTAAAGCAGTTTTTGATTTAAGGATGTCCGGTGAAAGGAAAAAATTGATAATGCCAAGAATAGTGGCTATAAAAATTAAATTTGATGCCTTTATGTAATTTGGATTTTTAGAAATTTTCATTTTGAGCTTAATTGTTCAAATATTTATAGGTTGAGATTTTATAAAGATAAGATATAAAAGTATTGAAAAAGAAAGAGAAGCAGCAATTGTACTTTTAAACAAAGGCACTTTTTTAAGCCAATATAAAACAGCAAAAAAAATAATATTCAACACTAAGTTTAAATACTTTTGGTATTATTTTGTGTGCTAAAATCGAATTATATAGTGGACAGATTACAGATGTTTTTATCTCTATATTTGAAAAAATTAAATTATGGATTACGTATTGATGCCAGACAAGTTGTTAATAGATGGGAGTTCTAAACCCAATGTTGCCTTTGTTTCCTATGCATCTGAAGTGCCTATTGTAAAAGGCAAGAGCCGTTTAACCCAGCATATGATAAGCTTAATTACTCATGGAGAAAAGATTATTTATACTGATGGACGACCGATAAGCTTAAATTCTAAAAGCATCTTGCTGCTCTCTGCTGGAAATTATTTGTTTACTGAAAGGCTCGATGGCTCTGAAAAAGTTAAAAGTATACTTGTATTTTTTGACAGCAAATATTTACAGAATATAGTCAATGCTAATTCGCTATCGCACAATAATGATTTAGAAAAGGCGCCTTATGCTATAATTGATAAAGATGATTATTTAAGTAGTTTTATTAGTTCTGTAGAATCATTATTAAATTTTGATGTCTTTTCAGAAGCTATGCAGGCTGCTAAATTAAACGAATTACTTGTTTATCTTTATACAAAATATCCCGAAGTACTTCATAACTTTCAGGATGTTTCTATAGTAAATACCACAGAAGAAAGGATTCAGAAAATAACACAGCAAAATGTTTTTAATAATCTATCTGTTAGCGAACTTGCTTTTTTCTGCCATGTGAGTCTTCCAACTTTCAAACGTAAATTTCAACAATTATACAAGCAGTCACCCGCTAAATGGATGCAAGAACAAAGACTTACCGCGGCAGCAGTGTTGCTGCGTAAAGGAGTGAAGCCAAGCGAAGTTTATTTGCAGGTAGGATATGAAAATCATTCTAGTTTTTCGCAGGCTTTTAAGGCTCATTTTGGGTTGCAGCCTAAGGATTATCTGTAAATTGAGCTTTTAGCGACAAGTTTCTGAGCCTTTTGCCTTATCATGCAGCATCTTGTTTAAAGTAAATTTGTAGTATAAAAAACATATACTATGAGCATAGATCAAAACAAAGCATTACTTGTAAGTTACAACAATGAAGTGATAGAAAAAGGGAACATGGATTTTTTCCGTCAAATAGCAGCTCCAGATTTTTTAAATCATTCTGCTCCAAAAGGAATGCCGGCAAGCATAGACGGTATAATTTATTTTTTCACAGATATTCTCCATGCAGCATTTACAGATATCCAGGTAGAAGTATTAGATATGATTGCTGAAAATGACAAAGTCGCTACTAGAAAAATAATAACAGGAACTCATACCGGAGCACTTTTTGGAATTGCACCAACTGGAAAAAAAATTACCATAAAAGTCATTGATGTTTTTACAGTCTCTGGTGGTAAACTAAAAGAACATTGGGGTGAAAATAATTTTGCCGCTGTTGCAGAACTGCTAAAGGCATAAGATAATATTAGTCTTCAATAAAAAAGAGTTCATACACTATGATTCATTATTGATCAATGTGTGAACTCTTTTTTAGGAGTAAAAAATAAAGACATTTATATTTATAAAAATTTATTTGCCTTTTAATAATACCTCTAACTTCTCAAAATCTTCTCCATCACTTTTCCTTTCGCCAATTCATCAATCAGCTTATCGAGATACCGAATCTTCTGCATGAGTTTGTCTTCCATATCTTCTACGCGCCAGCCACAAATCACACCTGTAATTTTTGAAACATTTGGATTCAATTGTGGTGCTTCTGCAAAAAAGGTTTCAAAATCGGTTCTGTTTTCAATTATTTGTTGTAATTCTTGCAAATTATATCCAGTAAGCCAGCAAATTATAATATCAACTTCTTCTTTTGTGCGTCCTTTTTTCTCGGCTTTGGCAATATAATGTGGATATACACTCGCAAATGAGGTTGTAAATATTCTATGTTTTTCCATAGTTTTCTTAATTAAAACAATTCGTGTCTAACT
This sequence comes from Flavobacterium sp. MC2016-06, assembly GCF_009711165.2. GTDB lineage: Bacteria > Bacteroidota > Bacteroidia > Flavobacteriales > Flavobacteriaceae > Flavobacterium. Next base: position 36,475 of record NZ_WMID02000036.1, read on the forward strand.
TTTTATAACGATCAAAAATAAGTACAAAACATCTTAAAAGAATAATTGTTTATTGATGTCAAGCTAAATTAATGTTTTTGGCTGATTATTTTAAATACTCCAAATGCAGGTATCTATTGTCAAATGATGTTCTTTCTTTTCCTGTAAAGCCTGCATCAGAAAACATTTTTTGTATTTCATCAAAACTCAAAAACTTATAACCTTCTGTTATTTCTTCTCCTAGTGAGGGATACTCAAAATGACTCTCAGATTCTAATCGCATTCCAAAATTATGCTCCATTATAAACTTATATGAAAGTTGAAATTTTTGATAGATAGAACGAATCGTTTTACCATTTTTAAGGACTAATAATCTTGCGGAGCCAGATGTTGTTTGTTCGTACCCAAAAAGTACGGTAGTTTTAAATTCTTTAGAAATATTTTTCAAAAAAGTATCGTGTTCTTCTACAGATTCGTTAAAATCCAATTCTATTTCGGTCCAGTTTTCAAGGTAAGCATCAAATAGTATTAATACATAATTCATTTCGTCTAAGAAAATTTCTCTGTATTCGTAGTCCAATTCAGCAGTTCTTCCTATCGAATAATTATTCTTAATTCTTTCTGCTAAGATTTCTTTGTCAATGTTTTTAATTAATAATCGTCGGCGAGTTCCCATTTATAAGGTCGTATTTTTTGTGTTTAATAAATTTTGAATCAAGAATAGATTTTCTAATTTTTATCAGAAACCATTTTTCGTCTAATAATACTCAAGAAAACAGGAGTGATTCCTAGATAAGCAGCAATATGCTTTTGCGAAATCCTATTGACCAGAGTTGGATATTGTTTTGTAAATAACGTATAGCGAATAGCTGCCGAAGTAGAAAGCGCAAGCGTTAGCCGTTGTTGATATAAGCCAAAACCATTTTGAAATAAAATTCGGAAAAAGCGTTCCAGCTTTGGTATTTTAATATAAAGTTCTTCCAGATCGGTACTGTTTAGGCAGATTATTTCGCTGTCTTCGAGTGCATCAATGGCAGATAAAGCGGGTATGTTCTGCGAAAAACTCATAATATCAGAAGCCCACCAATTTTCTGGACAAAAAAGACTTGTTGTTTCTTCGCCGTTGGTGTGATTCTGGAAAACGCGCAAACAGCCTTTGTTAACAAAGTAGATTTCTTTACAATAATTACCGCTTTGTAATAATTTCTCATTTTTTACAACAGATTTCAGGTAGAGTTTTTTGGTTATTAAAAGCTCTTCCGAAGATTCTAGTTGAATATGTTTGGCTATATTTTGAAAAAAGAGTTCGTACATTATAAATCTTTATTGGCTAATGTACGAACTCTTTTGTAGGTTGAAAAATAAATCAATTGACGGCAGTTTGTTACAGCAATTTATCTACAGGATAATCTTCTGGAAGTTTAAAAAAGCTTATTAAACGCGTAATTTTAAAACTTTCATTAAATTCAAAATAATCATAACCCGTATTAGTTTGCCCATCGTATTCTACCATCCAAGTGTATTTTCCAAATTGATGATGATAATCGGGTTTTTCTAATACTGAAAATTTTCTGTTCGGAACAATTGCAAGCGATTTTTCTGCAAATTGAGACAATGCCGCCAAGCCTTCTATTTTTTCAGAAAGCGGGTCACTGTAAACGGTTTCATCTGTCCAGCATTTTGAAAACTCTCGATGATAATCTTCGAAATTATTTTCATTCCATGCCGAAACATATTGTTCAATCATTTGTTCTACTGTTGTAATCATAGCATTTTGTATTTTGTTTGTACAAACTTACTGGTACTATAATTAGAAAAAATATAACTAGTTTAAGAAATGATTTTGTTTGCTTAATCGTAAGGTTCCCAAAGCTGAATCTTGTTTCCTTCGGCGTCAAGAATATGAACAAACTTACCGTAATCGTAAGTTTCTATAGTGTCAACAATAGTTACGCCTTCTTTTTTTAGTTCTTCTACTAAAGCTTCAAGATCTGCAACTCTATAATTAATCATAAAGTCTTTTGCAGAAGGTTCAAAATATTTTGTTGTTTCAGGAAACGGACTCCATTGTGTAGAACCATTTTTGGTAGAATCAGAAGCTTCTTTCCATTCAAAAGTTGCTCCATAATCGTTAGTATCTAAACCAAGATGAGTTTTGTACCAATCTTTCATTTTTCCAGGGTCATTACATTTGAAAAAAATGCCCCCAATACCTGTTACCTTTTTCATTTTATTTATTTTTTATTGTTTGAATAAAATTGAATTGAAAACAAAATAATGACATCGTGTTCATTAATTGATTTCTTACCGATAAACTAAATTAATGTTTTTTGCGCTATTCTAAGTTAGAATATTCTTTTTAAGAATAACAGCTTCATGAGCTAATGTTGACGACTTATGCCAGCTTTTAATTTTGCGGTTAAATAACGGCGAATGGGAAAATCTAAAAATTTAAATACCAAATAAGCCAAACTAATGAGCAAAATAACCGAAATAGGAATTACCCAGCTCAACTGAGCAATGCTTGGTTTTACTGTTGCGGTGTAAGTCAAAAAGACCCAGACAAAGGGATAATGCGTCATATAAAGCGGATAAGAAATGTCGCCAGAAAGAGTATTAATTTTTTGATGTTTGCCAGCTAAACTCGCTCCAGCGCCTAATGAGACCAAAAGCGGCAGATAAAAAATAACTAAAATAGGTTCTATTAACCAATTCCAATGGTCGTTATAAGGCATTAAAAAGGCAATTAATAATAAAACACTCATGCCCAATAAGCCTAATTTGTTTTTGATGATCCAATTAGAGCGATAAATTAGCATTCCCATTAAAAAAGAAAAAGAAATACGAGCTAAACCATCAAAGAAATTGGGTCCGCCCCAGCCACCAGCCAAATTGCCAGAATGAGAACTTACATAACAAATGCCTACGGCAGCCAATACAACCAATACAATCAGTACTCTTTTGGCAGCTTTAAATAAAATAAGAGCATAAACGATATTAGCAATGTATTCCCAAAATAATGACCAAATAGGTGCATTTAAACTAAATAGATTAAAAAAACGCTCAGACATTGCAGGATATGGAATTAAAAAAAGCGACGTTACAAAAAACAATGCAGTTTGGCCGAATCCATAAACCGCATAAAGATTACTATAAGGATCAAATAAAAAAGTAAGCAGACCTAATACAGCGCCTATTAGAACTAAAGGCTGCAGGCGAATTAGTCTTAGTTTAATAAAAGGTATAAAACCCAAATTGGCTACACGATTGTCATAAGCATAAGTGATTACAAATCCAGACAAACAGAAAAAGAAATCTACAGCTAGAAAACCATGCGAAATTGGATTGTTATTATAATCGGCAATGGCAATTTCCATAAAATGAAAAATAACGACAACTATAGCGGCCAAACCTCTTAATCCGTCTAATATTTCGAAATGCTGTTTGCTTTTTAGGGAGTTTGAATCTGCGGTTTTATCTGACATTAGTTTTAATAATTGTGTATTTACAAAACTAATGTTTAGGTTCTAATAAATCAAGATGACATAAAATTGTTTCAAGAATGAGCTGTTTTCTAAAAATACGCGCTTTAATTTTATGATGCGTTTGTCTTAGAATATCATCAAAATGAAAACTTTAAGATGGTTTTTAATAATCAGCGAATTAAAATATCGCTCTCATTGCAAACAAATATTCAAGTAAAAACGCCCAATTTTATCTAGAAAAGGAAACTGAAAAGCATAAAAAAAGCGGATCAGTTTGTACTAATCCGCTCGTTTTGAATAATTTCCTATTTGTAGCGAGGACGGGAGTTGAACCCGTGACCTCAGGGTTATGAATCCTGCGCTCTAACCAACTGAGCTACCTCGCCAAGACTGCCATTCGGAATGTGTTCCTCATTGCGGGTGCAAATATAAAAATAATATTAAAGCGAACAAGCATAAAATGAAGAAAAAAAAATATTTTTAAAAACGCATTGTTTTTGGACATATATTCTTATATTTCGAAAAAATTAAAAGTAGCACATGGATTCAAAAATACGTTACGAAATCGAGTTTCCCATAAATTCTTCGCCGCAATTATTATATCAATATATATCAACTCCGTCAGGTTTATCAGAATGGTTTGCTGACAATGTAAATTCTAGGGGTGAATTTTTTACTTTCATCTGGAATGATTCGCAGGAAAAAGCACGTCTTGCGTCTAAAAAATCTGGCGAAAAAGTAAAATTTAAATGGGTTGATGAAAGTAGTAAAGACACAGAATACTTTTTTGAACTCCACATTTTAGTTGACGAACTTACCAAAGATGTATCATTAATGGTTGTTGATTTTGCCGAAAAAGAAGAAGTAGGTGAAGCTAAACAATTGTGGGAGAATCAGATCTCAGACCTAAAACATCTTATAGGATCTGTTTAGTAAAAGTCTATTTTATACCTTATATTTGCCCTGAACAAAATTCAGGGTTTTTTTATGATTAATTTTAACGGAAACATAGCAGCACAAAACGATAATGTATTAACTCAAAATCGTGCGTTTTTGTACGGAGATGGTGTTTTTGAAACACTAAAAATTATCAACAACAAAATCTTGTTTCTAGAAGATCATTATTTTAGGTTAATGGCTTCAATGCGAGTTGTTAGAATGGAAATTCCGATGAACTTTACCATGGAATACTTTGAAGAACAAGTTTTAAAACTAGTTCAAGAAAATGGAATTTCGGCATCAGCAAGAGCCCGAATTACCGTTTTTAGAAATGATGGCGGTTTATACCTGCCTCAAACCAACGAAGTTTCTTTTTTAATTCACGCAACTGCGCTTGAGAATACTTCTTACGCTTTAAATACGGCTAATTACGAGGTAGATTTATATAAAGATTTCTATGTGACCAAACAATTATTATCGTCTATTAAAACGACTAATAAAATGATAAACGTTACCGGAAGCATTTTTGCTCACGAAAATGATTTAAACAATTGTATTTTACTAAATGATACAAAAAATGTGGTAGAAGTACTGCAAGGAAATTTATTTATGGTTGTGGGCAAAAAACTAATAACGCCTCCAGTTTCAGAAGGTTGTTTAAATGGAGTAATGCGCAAGCAGATTTTAGCCTTGGCTAAAAAAGTAGAAGGCATAGAAGTAGTAGAGGAAATAATTTCACCGTTTGATCTTCAAAAAGCAGACGAATTATTCTTGACAAATGTAATCATGGGAATACAGCCGATAACTAAATATCGAAAAAAAGACTTTACAAGTAACATGGCTCATTTATTGATGCAGAAACTAAATGAATCCATTTCTGAAAATTAATTCAGATATGGATTTTCAGGAGAATTTGACCAAATTAAGTAATCGCCTCCAAGCTCAATAATTTGCTCTTTCCAGAAATGAGTTGTCGACTTTCCGATAATTTTGTTTTTGTAATTATTATCAGCAATGATCCACGAGTTGCTCTGCATTTCATTCTCGAGTTGATTTTCGTCCCAACCAGTATACCCTAAGAAAAAACGAATATTGTTTTTGCCAATAGATCCGTCGTTAATTAAGTCTTTGGTAGACTCAAAGTCGCCACCCCAATAAATTCCGTTAGAAATTTCAACGCTGTTAGGTATCAATTCTGGAATATTGTGAATAAAATAAAGGTTGTCTTGTTCAACAGGGCCTCCGTTATATATTTTAAAAGTCGCTCCAATCTCAGGTATTAAATCATTAATAGTGTACTTTAATGGTTTATTAATGATAAAACCTATTGAACCTTCTTTGTTATGATCTGCTAATAAAATTACCGATCTATTAAAAGATAAATCTCCAATTATTGAAGGCTCGGCAATAAGCAGGTGTCCTTTTTTTAATTTTTCTGAAATCATACGGCTACAATTTTTATTAAATTTAATAATAAAAATTTTAAAAACCCAAATAAAATCGTTAAACCGCATAAAAAAACCTTCCATAAGGAAGGTTTTAATTATATTATAAGTTTAGAGAACTTTCTTACTTAGTTCACTGCACCTTCTAATTCAGCTCCTGCTTTGAATTTTACAACATTTTTAGCAGCGATTTGAATAGTTTTTCCTGTTTGAGGGTTTCTTCCGTCTCTTGCAGCTCTAGCAGATACTGACCAAGATCCAAATCCTACTAAAGAAACTCTTCCACCTTTTTTCAAAGTAGTTCCTACGTTACCTAAAAATGACTCTAAAGCTAATTTTGCCGCAGCTTTTGTAATTCCTGCATCAGCAGCGATAGCATCGATTAATTCTGATTTGTTCATAATAATAGTTATTAATTGTTGGTTAAAAAAAATTGTTAATACACAAATTTAGTAGGAAATCCGTTGCGTGCAAGTGTTTTCTTTAATTTTAGCAAAAATTGTTAATAACTTGTTTTTTTTGTTCATAACGCAGGTTGTTCATCGATGAAAATGAAGTGAAAACCCCTGTTTTACTGACCTTAATAGACTTTTGCCTGCTCTGTAAAGGTAACTCCATTTAATAATTCGGCAGTCTGCATTCTTTTTTTACCAGGTAACTGTAAACTCAAAAGTTGAACAAAACCACCCTCAATCGCAATTTTTATTTCTTTTTTACTATTAATTAAACTTCCAATCTCATAAGAATGAGGCTCTGAAATCAATTTTGCCTCATATATTTTAATGCTTTGTTCGTCATTTTTATCTTTCAAAAAACACCAAGAAGCAGGATATGGACTTAAACCGCGAATCAAATTATTGATTTCTTCACCAGATTTTGTCCAATCGATCTTACAGTTTTCTTTATTCAGTTTGTAAGCCGTTTTAATTTCAGCATCATCTTCTTGAATAGTTGTGGTTACATTTCCTTTCTCAATAACTTTTAAAGTATCAATTACAGTTTCGCTCCCAAGATTCATTAATCGGTCGTGTAATTGTCCGGCATTTTCAGTTGGTTCAATCGTAATTTCCGAATTCAAGATCATTGCACCAGTGTCAATTTTATCATCAATAAAAAAAGTAGTAACACCAGTTTTGGTTTCGCCATTAATAATAGCCCAGTTAATTGGCGCCGCACCGCGATAATTTGGCAATAAAGAAGCATGAAGATTAAAAGTACCCAAACTTGGCATTTCCCAAACCACTTTTGGTAACATTCTAAAAGCCACTACAATTTGTAAATTAGCATTCAAAGCTTTTAACTCTTCTAGAAAACTTTCGTCTTTTAGATTTGTTGGCTGTAACAAAGTCAAGTTGTTTGCCAAAGCATATTCTTTTACCGCCGAATATTTTATTTTTTGTCCGCGTCCTGCAGGTTTATCAGCAGCAGTAATTACGCCAACAACATCATAATTGTTTTTAATAATGGTGTCCAAAATGCCAACAGCAAATTCGGGAGTTCCCATAAATATAATTTTCAATTTTTCCATTATAATTTTAAAGTGTATTTATTGTTTGGTGTTATAATAATGTAATTGTTTTCTAATAATTCCTGAAGCGCCAAAATAATATCATTGGCATCCAGTTTTATTTGCGTCTGAATTTCTCTCGAAGTCAAAGCTGCCGTTTTTAATAACGCCAGAATTTTATCGGCAATCGAATCGGCTTCGGTGATTTTGCCTTTTTGTGTAATACAGTAAGAACAAACGCCGCAATTAGAATTTGTTTCTTCTCCAAAATAAGCCAGAATCAATCGGTTCTTACAAGTTTTATTTTCCTTTATATAATGCAGCACAGACAAAAGCTGGTCTTTTTTAAGCTGATTTTGTCTTTCTAAATATTTAGAAACCCTATTTATCGTGAGATCATCTTCTCGAACTTCATTAAATAATATGGTAGCGTCATTGTTTTTAGACTTATATTCAATGATTTCTTTCTCTTGTAGTTTTTCTAGAACAGCGCTGACTTGTATTTCGGTACGATTAGATTTTTTAGCAATCAACGGAAGATTAAAAGGAACTTTCATTTCGTAAATTCCGGGATAAGTTCTCAAAATTGCCAAAACAATTTCTTCGTCATTCTGATTCAAACTTATATATCGAATCACCTCTTTCGATTCGATTAAAAACTGCATTGTAATCTTTTCAGAAAATTCCTGAGACATCGTAATAATTCCCTGCTGATTCAAAAACTGCAAAGCATTATAAGTCTTTAGAGTAGGGAAGTCATATTTTTGGCAAAAATGATTCATTTTAAAAGAAAACGAATCGTCTAAACCTTCGCCGTAAGCAATCTGAAAATAATTGCAAAGTTTAATATAAACCGATTTCAAGAATTTTTTATCAGGTAGATTACTCAAAAACTGTTGTTCGGTCTGGTTATAATCTGAAGCATTAGTCAATAAAACCGCAAAAGATTTTCCGCCGTTTCTTCCCGCTCTCCCAGATTCCTGATAATAATTTTCTATATTTTCAGGAAGCTGTGTATGAATAACGGTTTTTACATTATCCTTGTCAATTCCCATTCCAAAAGCATTTGTCGCCACAATCACCTGCGCTTGTTCGGACATCCACAATTGCATGTTTTTATCTTTTTCTTTAGAGGTAAGTCCGCCGTGATAATAAGCTGCCCTAAAACCTAAAGATTGTAATTGGGTCGAGATATTCAAGCACGATTTTCTATTTCGAACATATATAATAGAAGGCTGCGGATTTTTCTTCAAGATTTGTTCAACGCGATACAATTTGTCTTCGACTTCAAAAACCATGTATGCGATATTTTCCCTAGCAAAAGACTGCTGAAAAAGTTTGGTATCTTTTAACGTTAATTCCGTTTTAATATCTTCAATAACTCTTGGAGTTGCTGTTGCTGTCAAAGCCAAAAATGGAATTTTAGGAAAGTATTTTTTAAGTTCTGAAATCTTCAAATAAGCCGGACGAAAATCGTGTCCCCATTGCGAAACACAATGCGCTTCATCAATAGCAATTAAATTTATAGGTAAATTTTTAATGCGTTCCAGAATCCAGTCAGACTGTAATCTTTCTGGCGAAAGGTATAGAAACTTGTAATTTCCAAATAGACAATTGTCTAAAAGATCAATAATCTCTTCGGTATGAATTCCACCAGTAAGTGCAATCGCTTTGATTTCTCTTTTTTGCAAATTCGCGACCTGATCTTTCATCAAAGCAACCAAAGGCGAAATCACCAAGCAAATTCCGTCCTGCATCATTGCCGGAACCTGAAAACAAATCGATTTTCCTCCGCCCGTTGGCAATAAAGCAAAAGTATCCTGTCCGTCTAAAACCGAATCAATAATTTCTTTTTGAAGCGGTCTAAAACTTTCGTGTTTCCAGTATTTTAAAAGAATTTCTTGCGCTTCTGGCATCGGTCTCGTTTTAAAGTTAAAAAATTTAGAAAGCAGTTTTCTAGTTTTACAACTCTAAAACACGACTAAATTTTATCTAAGATATAAAGAATTCTGTTGTCAACCGTGTCTTTCGGCACTTCGATCAAATCGTAACCGTATTTTTTATAAGTACCAATAAGGTGTTTTTGTATCGCAACTGCCTGTTCAAAATTCTCATAACGCTCTCCGTCGCTCTGATAAATTTCTTCCCAAGGCGGTAAAATAAAGATTTTAGAATATTTAATGTCCTCACAAGCTTTCGTAAAATGCGCCGGATATTCATCACCAATATAATCCATATAAGCAACAACATCTGGAATACCGCGATCTATAAAAACTACATTGTCAGGTTCATTAAGTGCGTCATTGTATTGTTTAATACGTCCTTCAAGTAACATTTCGCTAAACAATAAAGGCTGTTCCAAAAACAATTGGTCAATCCCTCGTTGTTGTGCTTCGAGTGTAACTTGTCTAGAAATTTCGGGGTAACAGCAATAGCCACGAGCGACCAATTCGTTAATAAGAGTAGATTTTCCCGTTCCCGGGCCACCAATGAGAACTATGATTTCTTTTTGCACTTTCTAAAAATAAAACGCAAATTTACCTAAACTTATTGATAATTAAAAAGAATATTTATCAGAAACGAATGATTTCGCAATTTCAGTAGGCAAAGTTCCTGCTGTCCGCTCCTAATCTTTTGCTTTTTAAAGAAAAAAGCAAAAGGATTTCCGCTTCCATCAGGGTTAAATCGGGAGATATAGTTTTGTTTTTGGATTCATTTCTCAACTTCACGCTCCTGCAAGGTTTCCAAAACCTTGTAGGTATGTCAAGATAACTTATAAATACCTACAAGGTTTTGGAAACCTTGCAGGAAATCGAATTTTTAGGATGTTTTTTTATGAATAGCCATTGGTTTTAACCAACGGATTATAATGCATTGTTAGCATTGACTTTAGCCAAATATTTTCCACCATTTCTGAGAAAGTCCCAGAGGGACAATATGTTTATAGAAACAATGATTTATGCGGCCTAGAACCCCATCGGGGTGAAATATTCTTTATTAATATTAAATGTCAAATGTCGCTCCGCTGGAGCTTTGATGCTCTGATACAGAAATATAGCTATAAATATTTTGCTCCTCTGGAGCTATTGCAATTAAATTTTTCTCAGAATCAGCATCTTTATTTAACCCAATCCTCCTGTGGATAAATCTGAATAACTGTGTTTAGTTAAATTGATTTTTAAACTAATATTACAGTTTCCTCCATCACTCATATCAATTAGAGAATATTTATACTCATTTTCGATGTAGAAATCTTTACAATAACATTTAATCCAAACTTCTTTCTCTTTTTTGTCATTTATTATTGCGGTACATTGTTTTACATACTTACTCAAATTTTTAAGTTTTGAATTATTCTCAGAAAAACATTTCTTTAAAATTTGATTAACTTCTATTAGTTCCTTTTGATTTAAATCGTAAGGTTTTATTGTATTTGGTTCGTAATTATAATAGATGGCATAAAAATTTGAGTCAAAAGTAAAAAAAGCATAATCATTGTATTTCCTGAGATCTAATTTGTTTTTGGTTTGAAGTCGATTTTTTTTAATTTCAATTTTTAAAGGAAAAATTCCGCCAACAAATTCAATAAAATTATTTTTAATAACAGCCTTTTTACTTTTATTATAAGCATGTAGTGATTGGTCGAAATAAATAGTGTCGTTTTTTAAAAAATAAATTCCTTTAAATTTTTCCACCTTTTCAGGGCCTATTATTTTTTTAATGCTTGTGAAAATATAAGTGTTGTCAGAATAAAGTTCAAACTTCTCAGAACCTCTATAATCATAATTATTTATTGCAAGGATTTGCTCGATTTTAGTTTTCTCAATTATCTGATTTTTACATTGAATAAATAATCCAAATAATAATAATGGTATTATGATTCGTATTTTCATCGTTGGTTTGGTTTTAGGCCTTTTTAAGATAATTTATAAATACCTACAAGGTTTTGGAAACCTTGCAGGAAATAGAACTTTTAAGATGTTTTTTTATGAATAGCCGTTGGTTTTAACCAACGGATTATAAGTTTTGGTTAGCATTGGCTTTAGCCAAATATTTTCCACCATTTCTTTTTAATAGTCTCTTTTTTTCGCTATTTTAGGATTGAATTCAATTTCTTTTCCATCAAAATTGAGTACATATTCATTCGATTCAAAATCAAATAGTCGAATTAGATTGTTTTCAAATGTAATTTCTGGTTTGCCTTCAATATTTACCCAAATATCTCTTCCTCCAAAATCCCAGAGAATTTCTCCTTCTTTTGTTATTCTAAAGATTTGTAATTCGCCATGAACCAAAAAATCATCTTCAATTATAAACGAATTGTCATGAATGCCAGTTGCTCCTCCTGTTTCAATAATTACGGCACTTGAAATTTCTAAATCGTTTTCATTAATAGTAATTGAATGTTGACAAGCTGGATGAAATTGACTTACTAAGTCAGTATAGACCATTTTGTAGTCTTTCAAATTATTAACTGAATTTAAAGTGTAGGTTGGATCATCGAATATTTCAATTTCGAAATTTTTGTAATTAAGTTTCATTTTAATATTTTAACTTATTTAGATGCTTCTTAAATTAATTTCAAGCTGTTGAAATGTATTATTTTGTGTTTGAAAGGGCTTACTTCTTCGAAATGTGCTACTTCGCAATCTTTGTTGTTTTTAAGAAATTGGTTTTCCTGAATGATTAGATAATAATATTTGTTTTGTTTGATTAATAAATAGATATCATAATATTGATAACTGCTTTTAATAATTCCATCTTTGTCAAGTAAAGAAAAGTCATATGGTTCCTGATTTCTTTTTAGAGATAAAGTTATATTCTTTTGTGAATTTATGATTAGTTTTAATTCTGATAAAGAACCATTTCCTTTTGTTTCTATTCTTGTTTTTAGATAAAAGATATTATCTCCTTTTTCGAAATTATAATAATCTTTGGAAAGAGAGATAACTTTCTCTAATCGCTTTTTTTGGCTATATTCTTTGATTTTACTTGGGTTGAACATGTTTTTATTTTTTTTTAACTTCTTTTTCCTGCAAGGTTTCCAAAACCTTGTTGGTTTCATGAGAGAACTTATAATACCTACAAGGTTTTGGAAACCTTGCAGGAAATCGGATCCTCAAGATGTTTTTTTATACATAGCGCTTGGTTTTAACCAAGAGTTGCGATAGAATCAATCACAAAAAGGATATTTCTCAGAACTCGCAACTTTCTTCCCAGAAGGAATAATCAAATGCGATTCAAATTTCTTCCCTTTCAAAACATCATTCACAAAATCTAAAACATATTGCTGTCCTTGGTGAAAAAGGTAACCAGAGAATTCATGTCCGCCACCGCAAAAAGTAATCAGTTCAATGTCTTTATGTAAATCTTTCGCTTGGTTATATACGGCATAAGAACCAAAAAGAATCAGCCAGCCCGAAGCATTTGTTGGGCAAGAACGATGCGAACCCGCGCTATACGGAACCGTTTCGTCATTATTTCCATGCGCCAATAACATCGGAATCGCATTTTCTTTCGTAATTAAATTAATATCCTGAATCGCACCCGAACCTCCAATAAAACCTTTGTATTTAAAATTTTCAGGTAAATTGTTTTTGTATAAATTCATCAATTTATAATCCCAATAAGTAGCTTGAAAACCAATTTCGGCACCAGCGCTAATTCCGGAAATAAAGAATTTAGAAGAATCGAGATTGTATTTATCAGCGTTTTCAAGTAAATACGAAGTTGCCTGCCACATGTCTGAAACGCCAATCTGAATCGCTTTTATTTTTTCGGTTAAAGTTCCTTTACAGCCAAAATCTTTTCCTTTCATATATAAACTGTACGAAATACTGGCAACCGCGTAACCATTTTTAGCCATGAACATTCCGAAATCTTTCTCGCTTGTGCGTTCTCCGCCTGAAAATCCTCCTCCAAAAGCAAAAATCACTAACGGAATTTTTTCTACAGTTTTCTTCTGCGGTAAATACAAATCTAAATCCAATTTGATCGTATCGTTTTGAAAATAAGTCATCGTTTTGACTTCCTGAGCCTGAAAATTGTAAAAAGTAAAAAATGTAAAAAGTAAGAAGATAAATTTTTTCATTGTAATCGGGTTTTTAACTCTTGAAATTTATACACAAACTTGTCATCCTGAGGAACGAAGGATCTTCGCAAGTAACTCTACAAAGAAATGTTTTTTTACTGCATGGAGCTTCTTGTGGAGATCCTTCGTTCCTCAGGATGACAAAAATGGCGAATAGAACTTAACTCCCGACGGCTATCGTGATTGCGCAATATTTCGGTAGATTATTTTCTCAAATATAAGAGGAAAAATCACAAAGAAATAATGTTGTAAAGTTTTTTTCTTTGCACCTTTGCGCCTCTGTAACTTTGCGCCTTTTTCGAAAGAAAAAAATCTAAAAAATCTGAAATCAAAACCGTATATTTGCGTTTATTTTTAATTAAGCATGGAGAACGATAAAGAAAAAGAGACCGCCGAATTTTACGAAAGATTAAAGGTTGAGTTAGACAACTCAAATACTTGGCCAGCTGAATATTTATATAAATTTATTATGCCTTCAGTTGCTGACAATGTTGAGAGAGTCGAAAAAGCTTTTGACAATTTAGGTGCGGTTATCAAAACAACAAAATCTAAAACAGGTAAATTTACCAGCGTTTCTATAGATGTTACAATGCACAGCGCCGATCAGGTAATTGGTAAATACAAAGAAGTTTCTACAATAGAAGGTATAGTTTCATTATAACTTATGGTCGAAAAATATAAAAAAGAAGTCGCGAATGACGTTGTTTTTAATTTAGAATATAATTCTGAAAGACAACGTTTACTTATTCCAGAATATGGTCGTCATTTGCAAAAATTGATCGATCAGGCAACTGTTATTGAAGATGCTGAAACGCGCAATAAAGCTGCGAAATACATCATTCAAGTTATGGGAAGTTTGAATCCGCATTTGCGTGATGTGCCCGATTTTCAGCATAAATTATGGGATCAGCTTTTTATTATGTCTGATTTTAAATTAGATGTAATATCGCCATATCCAATTCCATCAAGAGATGTATTGCAGTTAAAACCTGATGTTTTGCAATATCCGCAGAACTTTCCAAAATACAGATATTATGGTAACAACATCAAATATATGATAGATGTTGCCAATAAATGGGAAGACGGCGAAATGAAAAATGCATTGATATTGGTGATCGCCAATCACATGAAAAAATCATATTTAAGCTGGAATAAAGACACGGTAAAAGACGATGTGATTTTTGAACATTTATTTGAATTGTCTGGAGGAAAAATCAATTTATTGCAAAGCACAGAAGAGCTTCTAAATACAACTGATTTATTGCGTACCAATAAGCGTGTGTCTAATAAAATTGCACCAGCGGGACCACCAAAAATTCAAAGCAACAAAAACAGCAATAATAAAGGCGGAAAACCAAAACCTTTTCAGAAAAATAATAATCAGAAATAAAAAAGTTGCTAAGATGCTAAGTGACTAAGATGCTAAGATTTTTAGCTCAGAACATTAGAATCTCAGAACCTCAGAACCTAAAAAAGAAGAACCTAAAAAAGAACTATGGGAATTTTTAAAATCGAAGGCGGAATACCTTTAAAAGGAGAAATTACTCCACAAGGAGCAAAAAACGAGGCATTACAAATTTTATGTGCCGTACTTTTAACGGGAGATAAAGTAAGAATCAATAATATTCCCGATATTATAGACATCAATAAATTAATCACTTTGCTTGGTAATTTAGGGGTGAAAATTCAAAGAAACGAACCAGGTTCAATTACGTTTCAAGCCGATGAGGTTAATGTTGGTTATTTAGAAACAGAAGCATTCAAAAAAGAAGGTGGAGCACTTCGTGGTTCTATTATGATTGTTGGGCCGCTTTTGGCTCGTTTCGGAAAAGGATATATCCCAAAACCAGGAGGAGATAAAATTGGCCGTCGTAGATTAGATACACACTTTGAAGGTTTTATTAATCTTGGAGCAAAATTTAGATATAATAGAGAAGATCACTTTTATGGTGTAGAATCTCCAAAAGAAGGACTAAAAGGAACAGATATGTTGCTTGACGAAGCTTCTGTAACTGGAACGGCAAATATTGTTATGGCTGCTGTTTTGGCAAAAGGTCAAACTACAGTTTACAACGCTGCTTGTGAGCCTTACTTACAACAGTTGTGTAAAATGTTGAACTCTATGGGAGCTAAAATCACTGGAGTTGGTTCTAATTTATTGACTATTGAAGGTGTTGAAAGCCTTGGTGGTTGTGAGCACACAATTCTTCCAGATATGATTGAGATTGGTTCTTGGATTGGTCTTGCGGCTATGACAAAAAGTGAAATCACGATTAAAAATGTAAGCTGGGAAAACTTAGGTTTGATTCCAAATACTTTTAGAAAATTAGGTATTACAATCGAGAAAAAAGGTGATGATATTTATATTCCTGCTCACAAAGATGGGTACGAAGTAAAAACAGATATCGATGGTTCTATTTTAACTATTGCAGATGCGCCTTGGCCAGGATTTACTCCTGATTTATTGAGTATCGTTTTGGTTGTAGCAACACAAGCAAAAGGCGATGTTTTAATTCACCAAAAAATGTTCGAAAGCCGTTTATTCTTCGTAGATAAATTAATTGATATGGGAGCAAAAATTATGTTATGCGACCCGCACAGAGCGGTGGTTATGGGACATAATTTTGAATCTCAACTAAAAGCTACAACAATGTCATCTCCAGATATTCGTGCGGGAATCTCATTATTGATCGCTGCATTATCGGCAAAAGGTACAAGTACAATTCAAAATATCGAACAAATCGACCGTGGATACGAGCGTATCGACGAGCGTTTAAGAGCTATTGGAGCAAAAATCGTGAGAGCGTAGATAAAATTCTCAAATGACGAATGAACAAAAAGCTATAAAAGCTACTATATTCAGTATAGTTGGAAACACCTGCTTGGCCCTTGTAAAAGGTCTTGCAGGTTTTTTTGGCAATTCTTATGCCTTAATTGCAGATGCTATAGAATCTACAGCAGATATTTTTTCATCCTTTCTGGTTCTATTTGGAATCAAGTATTCTAATAAACCACCAGATGAAAATCATCCTTACGGACATGGCCGAGCAGAACCTTTAATAACTTTTTTGGTTGTTGGATTTCTTATTACTTCAGCAACTGTTATTGGGTATGAAAGTATTTCCAACATTCAATCCTCGCATGATTTACCAAAATCATGGACACTTTACATTTTAGGCGCTATCATTATCTGGAAAGAATATTCTTTTAGATTGGTAATGAAACGCAGTAAAGAAACCAATAGTTCTTCATTGGCTGCTGATGCCTGGCACCATCGAAG
Source organism: Flavobacterium sp. MC2016-06 (assembly GCF_009711165.2). Taxonomy (GTDB): domain Bacteria; phylum Bacteroidota; class Bacteroidia; order Flavobacteriales; family Flavobacteriaceae; genus Flavobacterium. The sequence goes on from NZ_WMID02000036.1 coordinate 53,201, forward strand.
TGATGCAATAACTTCGATTGCTGCATTCATTGGGATTTCTATTGCTTTAATAATGGGAAAAGGGTATGAGTCTGCAGACGATTGGGCTGCACTTTTTGCCGCTTTCTTTATTTTATACAACAGTTATAAAATTTTCAGACCTGCGCTTGGTGAAATTATGGATGAAAATCTAAATGATGATTTAGTCGAAGAAATTCGAGTAAAATCTTTGTTTGTTGATGGTATTTTAGGAACCGAAAAATGTTTCATCAGAAAAGCAGGAATGAAATATCATGTAGATCTTCATGCAATTGTTTCGGCTAAAATCTCCGTAAAAGAAGGGCATGATTTGTCGCACAGACTTCAAGATACACTCAAAGAAAAAATCCCTCAATTAGGAAATGTTTTGATTCATATTGAACCAGATGATTATCACTGATTATGCAAAGCTTATTAAGTTTTAATTTTTTATTTATATAGTTTTGTCATTTCTGTAAAGGTTACTTATTTCAGTAACCAAATTGAAATATATTAGTCTGCTATTTTTATTTTAAAGGCTCTATTTGTCATTTCGACGAAGGAGAAATCGCACTAGTAACTCCACAAGCAAAATCATCAACCTTTGAGGAAGCACTAGTGCGATTTACTTTGTCTGTTCGCTATCGCTCGAGTCTCCTTCGTCGAAATTGTAAAGGTTACTTATTTCGGTAACGAATTTATCATTTCTATTGGTTTTTTACCATCAATACCCTGATGTGGTCTTT
>NZ_WMID02000037.1 GCF_009711165.2 Flavobacterium sp. MC2016-06
TCTCTCTAATGTCGAATCCTTGCTATTATTTCTCATCGTAACAAAATTTATTAAAGTTAAATTTTGTTACCGAAATAAGTAACCTTTACAGAAATGACAAGATTGTGGAAAATGGATGCGAAATATTCGTTACCGAAATAAGTAACCTTTACAGAAATGACAAGATTATGTGCTAAATTTAATCCAAAACATTCAAAATCTTCAAGCCAAACACAACACCATTCTGCTGTATTCCACCTTGATAAGAATGTACATAATCTACCCTGAAAAGTTTAAATTTCCCGAAACCAAGATTGTCTAAACCAACAGTAAGCTCAGTATACGGTTTTCTGTCTGGAATTGCGAGCGAATGAAAACCTAAATTCATCGTAGATTTTAATAGATTCAATAACGGGATTTTATTCATTATAAAACCAGTGTCATTGTATTCAGAATGCAGTTCAAAATAACTGTCATTTGTACTGTTAGCATAATACGGCATTAAATTGAAAACATTTAAATAACGATCAGTTGTTCCAATATGCGTTTGATTTCCGTTAAAATGTCTGTAATCAATAAAAGAAATATTGTCGGCATTAAAGAACTTTCCTGCTCTAAAATTCATTCCCATGGCACCTTTGTTTCCCAACGATAAATCATATTGTAAAGAAGCACCAACACGTTCAAATTCGTATTTTTTCTCGCTTGCAGCAAATGCTTTTTCAAAGGCTAAAAATAGTGTAGGATACTTGTCATTTTTAACATTGTATCTTCCGTCAGGTCTAGAAATATATTTATTTCCAAAATTAATACGAGCACTCACATTAGCTTTAAATAAATGATGCGGATCAAAAGCGGGAGTTTCAAAATCATTTGGTGCCAGCGGATTATTAGACGAATAGATATCATCTCTTTTAAAGAAAGAATAATCGGTTGTGTTAAAAAGAGGTTTTCGTTGTTCGTACGCCACTTTAGCATTCAGATTTATTCCATTGGCAACATCTTGAGAATAATTAATTTGAGCAAATTCTAAATTGTACAACTTCATATAATTGTCTTTAAAAAACAAAGAGCTGATAGAGTTTACAAGTTTAGTTATAGGTTCGGCACCATTAAACTGTGCCACTTTTGTTCCTCCTGAAACACCAATTGAAGCATAATTTATATTGTTGAATTTGTGATTGATTTCACCAACAATACGAAAACGTTCATCTGAAAAGCCATAATTAAAAGTAGTTTTTATAGAAGTACTTTTTCCTTTTTCTTCATTCCATTTTCTGAATGAAAACCCAGAATCAAAATTGAAACCTTGAACCGTATTAAAACTCAGTGAACTGATATTTAATAAGCCGTCATATTTAAAAGAATATTGTTTGAATGTATTCTTGTAATCATAGCCCGTTAAAACATCGAAAACTTTAAATTTATTATTTTTAGCGTCTACAGAATCAGTATATTTCTGAGTTTTGCGAATGGTTTGCAGGCTGTCTTTTTTAGTATAATCGTTACTTTCTTCTATCGTTAAAGGAATTGGGCGAATTTCATTCCAAAAAGCATCATCTTTTTTATTAGCATTGGCTTCAAAAGCAACGATTTCATTTCCAAAAGTTTTCTTTTCAAAAGATTCTGGAAATTCATAATTAGAATAAACGTAGTTGAATTGTCCAGAAAATTTCACTCCAAAAATTCCCGCATTAAAAGATAAAGTCTGAGCATTTTTAGACCAGATTTTGTTTTTAGAATTGTAATTAAAGCTTTGTTTTAAAGTCATAACTTCGGTAAATTCATTTTTCATGCGATAGCCTTTTATATTTAAATCTATCGCGTAAATCGCAAAACTATCATCAACAATATAAATATAACCTTCAAAAACAGGTTCTTTATCTCGTTTTGGTGTTACTTTAATTTTGTTTATTTCGTTATTATTCGAGTCAAAAAAAGTTCCCTCGAGTTTGTATTTATAATAATTGAAAGCATTATCGGCAATGGGTGAAATGAGCGGAATATCAAAATCTAAAGTATTGTCGTAGAAATCGTAAGTTGATAATGCAGCAGTATTATAACTGTAACCTCTGTTGTTTCCAGAGATTTTAGAAGCAATAATTTTCTCTTTGAGTTTATCTGGTTTTTGAAAAGTAACTTTAGAAAGCGTTTCAGATAAGTACAAAATTCCAGTTCCTGTTGAATCTAAATTAGAAGCCATGTCCTCGCCTAGATCAACTTTCTGTCCTAATATTTTTTTAGGCAGATCTTTAACTTTAAACATTCCTTTTGAATAAAAATCGGCAGTATATCGGGATGTTTTTTCTGAGTTTTCTTTTTTGTTTGCAATTGCACTTTTAATAATTGCATTTGCAGGATTGTTTTTAGGATCAATCACAACTTCATTTAAAGCAAAACTTTCTTCCAGCATTTTTACATCTAAAATCAATGTTTTAGAATCTGATGAAACAGTTAATTTCTGTGTTTTAAAACCTAAATATTGAAACGTAATCTTGTTTTTACCGATATCTTTTACGTTCAGTTGGTATTTTCCCTGCTCGTTAGAAGTTGTACCGCTATAGGTGTTTTCTTCAAAAACAGAAACAAAAGGCAGCGGATTTCCTTTTTCGTCTGTAATAGTTCCTTTGATTTGAGCAAAGTTTGAAATCGAAAAAAATAAAAAGGCAAGTAAAATATAGTTTCTCATAAGGGTTAGTTCTATTACAAAAATAGAATAACTTCAAAGTGAGCTTATTAAAAATTTGTTAAATAAAGGATTACAAAAAAGATTGAATCGCTAACTCATAACTTTTTAAACCAAAACCTAAAATAACGCCTTTAGCATTTCCAGACAAGTAAGATTGATGTCTGAAACTTTCACGAGCATAAGTATTAGAAATATGAACTTCAATAACAGGAGTTGTTATCGCTTTCATGGCATCGCCTAAACCAATTGATGTGTGTGTGTAGGCGCCTGCATTTAAAATAATTCCATCAAAAGTAAAACCGCATTCTTGAATTTTCCCAATCAATTCACCTTCAATATTGCTTTGGTAATAAGAAAGTTCTACGTTTGGAAATTTTGCCTGCAGGATTTCAAAATAATCTTCAAAAGTCTGGCTTCCGTAAACTTCAGGTTCTCTTTTTCCTAGAAGGTTCAAATTTGGTCCATTAACAATGCAGATTTTCATATTTAAAGGTATTTTTTGAATTGAGATATTGCCATTGACATTTGCCATTGATTTTTGCAATTGCCATTTACTTTGTAAAAATAAAAAAACCGCTCCAATTAATAGAACGGTTTTTATAAAACTATGTGATATTATTTTTAAAACATAAATCCAGCTGATATTTGCACAGTCGAGTTTTTTACATCAGCATTTTTTGAAGCTTCTGTAAGTCCTAAACTATAACGACCTTGAAGGAAAAGATTTTTTGTAAGCTTGAAACCAATTCCGGCATTAAGTGCAAAGTCAAAAGTTTGAGCATCTTTTACATCAAAATCATTTTTTTCGCTTAATAAAAATGATGCTTGCGGTCCTGCTTCAATACTGAATGATTCTCCTAAATAAAATTTAGCCATAACTGGTATAGATAGATAGCCTAATTCATTTTTAAATTCAGTAGTTGCGTTTTTATACGATGCTCCTTGAGTAGAGTATAAAAGCTCTGGCTGAATAGAAAAGCTGTCAAGTAATTTTAATTCGGCTACTAAACCTGCGTGGTAGCTTGTAATACCATTTTTGTCAAAAGCAACTCCTTCTAAAGCGGCGTCTCCTGTTTGGCTCGCAAAATTAACCCCTGCTTTAACTCCAAGTCGTAAAAACTGTGCCTGAATTGTAGCCGATGTTGCGATGAACAATACAGCTGCTAAAATTATTTTTTTCATAAAAAATGTTTTAAAAGTTTGATATTTCTTAATGTTCTCTACAATATCAAAACTAGCTATTTCACATTTTATTGTTTTATATCCTATTCTGATTAATTAATAGAATTCCCATACTTTTTTTTCTTAGAGCCTAAATAGTTTATTATTGAAGGTCTTAGACTAAAATGTGTTTTGTCTTTTTTTATTGCTTTTTTAATTTTTAAAGGCTGTTTTTTATTAAGCAGGTTTTTAATTTTAATCATTGTTAGTAACGAAAAATTTTTTAGATAAAACATTATCAGCTGTTATGTAAATTCTTGGGCGAATATTTCAGTTGATAAAGTTTTTAGATTTTTTATAATTATTATTAGAAAATGCAATCTAATTAGATATTAGTTTTGCCTAATATTTTAAGATTGAACTAAAATAGTTTTTAAGCCTTCTTTTTAAGAAGGCTTTTTTTATTTTGAAAGATTTTACCTGCTAAATTTTGATTTTTTTTCACGTCAAAATCTTTTTGTTTTTTAGTGAGAATAGTAAGATTAATATATTTTAAATCAATGTTGTACAGGTGTTAATGGTTTTTTAGTTTCAGTTTTGGTAATTGTTTTTTAATTTGTTTTATTAGGAATTTTAACATGTGTTTTTTAGGTTTGTTTTCTAAACTTTAACAAAATAAAAAAATGAAAAAAATTATTTTATCAACAGTTGCTATTTTAGCGTTTGGATTTGCAAATGCTCAACAGACTAGATTTGGTGTAAAGGGAGGTTTAAACCTTACAACTTTTGCAGGTGGAAACTATTGGGATGCTAAATCATTGGTAGGTTTTCATGTTGGAGGTTTTGCAGAAATTAAAGTTATCGAAAGATTAGCCATTCAGCCAGAGCTTTTATTTTCTACACAAGGCGCTAAACTTGATAATTTAGATATTAATTCTAAACTGAACTATTTAAATATTCCAGTGTTGGCTAAATTTTTTATAACTAAGCAATTCACTGTGGAAGCTGGTCCGCAAATTGGATTTTTATTATCTGCAAAAAATGACGGAGAAGATGCTAAAGATGCTTTTAAATCTACAGATTTTGGCTTTAATTTTGGTGCAGGATATAATTTTACAGATAATGTTTCAGTAGGCCTTCGTTATACTGTAGGTTTGTCTAATATTGCAGATTATAATGCTCAGGATTTAGAAGATTATTATGATAGTCCTAAAAACAGTGTTTTAGCTTTGTCTTTAGCTTATAAATTCTAATAATACTATTTTTTTAAAATATCACAAAACCCTTCCTTGATTAGGAAGGGTTTTTTATGCTGAACCCTCATTAAACTAGATACACTTTTATAATATTTTATATTTTATTCACATTAATTTTAACCAAAAACAAAAAATGAAAAGATTTCTTTTATCTGCAATTGCAGTTATGGCATTTGGATTTGTAAATGCTCAAAATGGGCACTTTAAAATTGGAGCGCATACCGGTCTTCCTATTGGAGATGCTTCAGATTTATTTACTATTAATTTAGGTGTCGATGCGGCATATCTTTGGAATTTAGGTGATAAATTCAGTGCTGGTGCAACTACAGGTTATACTATTTATTCGGGCAAAAGGGAAACATATAATTATGGTGGTATGTCTTATGAAAATAAAATAAAAGATGCTAGTTTTATTCCTGTGGCTGGTACAGCACAATATTCTATAAACAATAATTTATTTGTTGGTTTAGATTTAGGATACGCTTTTTTTCTAGGACAAAATAGTGTTGGAGCAACAGACACTGGAGGCGGGGTTTTATTTCAACCAAAATTTGGTTATCAGAATAACAAAATAGAATTGTTTGCAACTTATAAATCAATTAGCGATGATAGAAGTCTTTCTTCATTGAATATTGGATTTAATTATAAGTTTTAATTTTCATAATATAAAATACTGAGCCTTCCTAAAACAGGAAGGTTTTTTTGTATCTATTTATTATTTTGTAAGAATAAAGCTATATTTGTATTGAATAGATTTGTTAATTTTAAAGATAGGGAATGAAAAAAAACATTTTAGTATTAGTAGCAGTTTTGGTTTTTGGTGCATCAAATGCACAAGAAGTTAAGTTTGGTGTAAAAGGAGGTATGAATGTTTCTGATTTTATTGGAAAAACAGATGGAGCTGATTTTAAATCGAGAGTAGGATTTAATGTAGGAGGGTTTATAGCTATTAAATTTTCTGAGCAATTTACACTACAGCCCGAAGTTTTATTTTCTGAACAAGGTGCAAAATTAGACAACTTGGAAGATGTAATTGTAAATTTATATGAAGATGGAAATGCTAAATTCAAATTGTCTTACATAAATATCCCAATAATGTTTAAGTGTTATATTGACGAAAAGTTTAATTTAGAGTTTGGACCGCAAATTGGGTTTTTAACTTCTGCAAAAATAGCTGTAAAATTAAATGACTATAATCAAACTGTAAGTAAAGATGCTAAAGATTTTTTTGAGTCTATTGATTTAGGTTTGAATGTAGGAGCAGGATATGATTTTACTGAACATATTTCCGCTGGAATAAGATATAATTTAGGATTATCTAATATCGCGAAAACAGAAGATGGAGATCCATCAAAAGTTAGAAACAGTGTTTTTTCTCTATCTGCAGGATATAGATTCTAAAATTTATTTAAAAAACCTTCCCTAATCAGGAAGGTTTTTTTATGCATAAAAATGTTTTACTTTGTAACTATGAACTGGAACAGGTATATAAAAGATTATCAATCGTATTTGCGAATAGAAAGAGGTTTGTCTAAAAATACAATTGAAAATTATGGCTTTGATATTGAACGATTGTGTCTTTTTTTAGAAAACAAAAAAATTGATGTTTCACCTTTAAAAATTACAGACGAAATCGTACAGCAGTTTATTTATGAAGTTGCCAAAGAAGTAAATCCTAGATCTCAGGCGCGCATTATTTCTGGACTAAAAAGCTTTTTTAATTATTTAGTTTTTGAAGATTATAGAAACGATAATCCATTAGAATTAATCGAAACCCCAAAAACAGGTAGAAAACTGCCAGATACATTGTCTATTCAAGAAATTGATTCTCTTATTGCTGTTATAGATTTAAGTTCTAATGAAGGCGAGAGAAACCGCGCCATGATTGAAACTTTGTACGGTTGCGGACTGCGTGTTTCAGAATTAGTTTCGCTTAAAATATCCGATTTGTTTTTTGAAGAAGGTTTTGTTAAGATTACCGGAAAAGGCAATAAAGAGCGCTTTGTGCCCGTAGGTAAATTTGCGCAGCGGTATATGGAAATATACCAAAAAGAAATTCGATGTAATCTTACTATTAAAAAAGGCTTTGAAGATACTTTGTTTTTAAACAGAAGAGGAGGACAGCTCACACGTGCAATGGTCTTTACTATTATAAAAACCTTAGCACTAAAAGTTGGATTAAAGAAAAATATCAGCCCGCATACATTACGGCATTCATTTGCAACACATCTTTTAGAAAATGGTGCAGATTTAAGATCGATACAGCTTATGCTTGGTCATGAATCAATTACAACAACAGAAATTTATGTGCATTTAGATCGAAGTTTCTTAAAAGAAGTGATGTATTCTTTTCATCCAAGGAAATAAAATTTCGTTCTGAGCAATGATTTTTAAAGGAAATAGTAATATATTGTATTAATATTTTGTAATAACGTATAATAAAATTAAGGTTTAAAGTGTTTTATTTTTTTGACTTTGATATTTTTTAATAATTCATTTACACAAATAAGTATTATATGGTTTTTGATTTATACGGAAATGAGGATTGTATTGAGATAAATAATTTTTATCGGAAATTGTTTGCCGAAATGCCAGATTTACTTTTTCAGTTTGTTATAGACAACGATAATAATTATTCTTTTCCGTTAGTAAGTAAGTCAGCAGACGATATTTTTGAACTTACAGTTAAAGAATTTACAAACGATATTAAACTTATTATCTACGATAGAATATTTGCTCAAGACCGCGATATGTTTTTTCAATCTTTGGTAAAAGCAAGAAAAGAAATAAAACCTTGGAATATTGAATTTAGAGCCGTTCTGCCAGTAAAAGGTTTACGCTGGTTTAAAATTTCGGCCAAAACAGAATTATCACCAGATGATGGCAGAGTGAGTTTTTATGGACATGTTTCTGATATTACAGAACTGAAGGATAAAGAAGAAAAACTTCGAATTTCTGAAGAACGATTCCAATTTGCGCTTGATGCTTCTACAGCTGGAATTTGGGATTGGGATATGGTGACCAACAGCGTTTTTTATTCTTCTTTGTCACTAAAAATCTTAGAATTAGAATCAACGGATATTTTTGATGATCCAGAACGCTGGGATAAAATTGTACATCCTGATGATCTTCCTAAATATTACTCAGACATTCAAGAACATTTTGATAACAAAATTCCGTATTACGAAAATTACCATCGCGTTATGACGTCCAGCGGTAATTATAAATGGATTTTAGATCGGGGAAAAGTAATTAAACGCGATCAAAATGGTAAGCCATTGCGTGTTATCGGAACTCATACGGATGTTTCTTTGCAAAAGGAAAAAGAATTAGAGCTGCTGAAAACAATGAAATTGTACAGCGACCAAAACAGCCGTCTGCTTAATTTTTCTCATATTGTTTCGCACAATTTAAACACACAGGCTGGAAATATTAAATCGATTTTAGATTTTATAGATGCCGATGAAAATAAAGAAACTGTTTCTGAAATGCTGGAACACCTGCGAACGGTTTCAAATGATTTGAATGAAACGATTTCAAACTTAACTCAAATTGTAAAAACCCAGAATAATATTAATATAAATGTAGTTCCTTTAAAACTTTGTGAGTACATCGAAAAAACGGTTTCTACTATAAAGGGTTACGATAAGCAGACTAAGGCTACTATTATAAATAACGTTCCGAAATATTTAACGATCAATTTTAATCCCGCTTATCTCGAAAGTGTTTTATTGAATTTTACAACAAACGCTATAAAGTATGCTCATCCTGATCGTGATCCTGTAATTGTCTTTGATTTTTCGATTGAACCTGAAGGTTATAAATCATTAAAAATTACTGACAACGGTTTAGGTATCGATTTAAAAATCTACGGCGATTTACTATTCGGAATGTATAAAACGTTTCATAAGCATCAAGAAGCTCGAGGAATTGGCTTATATATTACCAGAAATCAAATTGAAGCTATGAAAGGGAGTATTTTTGTAGAAAGTGAAGTTGGAGTAGGAACGTGCTTTAAAATTGTCTTTAATGACATGTAAAACAGTTTTGTTGGGTCAGGTAACCGTGTAAGGGAGCTGAAATTTTTATGCCACAGATTAAAAAGATTAGCACAGATTTAAAAAAATCATTTTAATTATTTTATTTGTTGTTGATTTCTTTTAAGAATAACTAGTGTAACAATAATTTTTCTTTTTGAAAATGTATATAAATAATAAAGGCTGTCTCAAAAAAGACAGCCTTTATTATTTATAAGAATTGAGAATTACTTCGCGATGTTTACCGCTCTTGTTTCTCTAATTACAGTTACTTTTACTTGACCTGGATAAGTCATTTCTGTTTGAATTTTTTGTGAAATCTCAAAAGATAAGTTTGCTGCATTATCATCAGAAACTTTTTCACTTTCTACAATTACACGTAATTCTCTACCTGCTTGAATTGCATAAGCATTTTTTACACCATTAAATCCGTAAGCAACTTCTTCAAGATCTTTCAAACGTTGAATGTATGAATCTAAAACTTGACGTCTTGCGCCTGGTCTAGCTCCAGAAATAGCATCACAAACCTGAATAATTGGAGATAATAATGATTTCATTTCAATCTCGTCGTGGTGAGCTCCAATAGCATTACAAACTTCTTCTTTCTCACCATATTTCTCAGCCCACTGCATACCTAATAAGGCGTGAGGTAAATCACTTTCTGTATCTGGAACTTTACCAATATCGTGAAGTAAACCAGCTCTTTTAGCTAATTTTACATTCAAGCCTAATTCAGCCGCCATGATACCGCAAAGTTTAGAAACCTCTCTAGAGTGCTGCAATAAGTTTTGTCCGTAAGAAGAACGGTATTTCATTCTACCTACAACTTTTATCAATTCTGGGTGTAAACCATGAATACCTAAGTCAATAACCGTACGTTTACCAACCTCAATAATTTCGTCGTCAATTTGTTTAGCTGTTTTAGCAACAACCTCTTCAATTCTAGCAGGGTGAATACGTCCGTCAGTAACCAATTTGTGCAAAGACAAACGAGCAATTTCTCTACGAACAGGATCAAAACAAGAAAGGATAATCGCTTCTGGTGTATCATCAACAATGATTTCTACTCCAGTTGCGGCTTCTAATGCTCTAATGTTACGACCTTCACGACCAATAATTCTACCTTTTACATCGTCAGATTCAATGTTAAATACAGAAACGCAGTTTTCAACCGCTTCTTCCGTACCAACTCTTTGAATCGTGTTAATGATGATTTTTTTAGCTTCTTGCTGTGCAGTAAGTTTAGCCTCTTCAATTGTATCTTGAATATGCGACATTGCTTTACTTTTAGCTTCGGCTTTTAAACCTTCAACTAATTGTTCTTTTGCTTCTTCTGCAGAAAGCCCGGAAATCACTTCAAGCTGTTGCAATTGACTTTTGTGTAATTTGTCAACCTCTGCTTGTTTTTTATCTAAAATTTCAATTTTGCTAACGTGTTCTTGTGTTTTAGCTTCAAAATCTTCGTTTACTTTTTTAGCTTTAGAAAGTTCATTAGAAATTTGAGATTCTTTATCGCGTACTCTTTTTTCTACTTCAGCTACTTTTTTATCTCTAGCTAAAATAACTTGTTCGTGCTCTGATTTTAATTCGATAAATTTTTCTTTAGCTTGAAGAATTTTATCTTTTTTAATATTTTCTGCTTCTAAATTAGCGTCTTTTAAAATTGAAGAAGCCTCTTTTTTTGCGTTTTTGATTAGATTTGAAATATTGCTTTTTTCTATGATTTTAGCTATTGCAAAACCTGCTGCAATACCTATAATGCCTGAAATAATGATCGTTATGTCCATGTTTGTTAAAATTTATATATAAAAAAGCCTACATTAATTGCTTGAATAAACTCGTAAAGACAAGTTTTGAGCTAACTCACTGTTCAAGTTTCCTCGCAATAAAGCGTGGCATGCTATAGTAGTGATGATTCGCTCATTCTAAATTGTTAGTGTTGAGTTTACCAATTGTGAACTAATGTAGGCAGTATCTTAGTTTCTGTAAAGAACGTTTAATTTTCGAGATATTGATCTAAAAGCAAATTTAATCTTTTAATTCTTTCAATGGTTTCTTCGCCATCAATAGCGTTATCAATTTGTTTTTGTTCTACTTGTGATGCAAATTGCAGGGCACACATAGCCAGTACATCTTGTTTGTCGCGAACTGCGTAACTTTCTTCAAATTGCTTAATCATAGCATCAATTTTTTTGGAAGCACTTCTAAGTCCTTCCTCCTGAGCTGGTTCAACCGTTAACGGGTAAACTCTGTCTGCAATTGATATTTTAATTCTAAGCTTTCCGTCCATGTTTTTCTAGTCTGATAGTTGTGCTATACAGTAATCAATTTCGCGAATTAATGAATTTATTTTAAGCTTTGTCTCTCTCTTGTTATTATCGCTGCCGAGCAACGAATTGGCTATTTTAAGTGTTTCATATTGCTTCTTCAAAGCCTCCATCTCTTCAGATTGTTTCTGGATAATTTGCGCAGCTTTGGTTAATTCTAATCGTAAAACTTGATTGTTTTTCTCTAAAGCTTTTGATTTCTCAAAAAGCTTTGCGACTTTATATTCAAGAGTATCAATTATTTCTGCAATTACACTCATTATAAATCCTATTCATTACTTAATCATACAAAGTTAGTATTCCTTTTTATTAATGCAATTTTTTATCGATTTTTTTACATTAAAAATAGGCAAACGAATGAATTTCAATTAATTGTGTTTTTGTCGATTTGTCTTCGGTTTTTTCCTCATAAATTTTTTATCTTAGCAAAAATGTTGCTCATGAAATTTTCTGTATTTACCTTCCTGATTTGTAATTTTATTTTCGCCCAAACACAATACCCTAAAGATTATTTTCGCCCGCCGTTGGATATTCCAATGCAGCTTTCGGGTAATTTTGGTGAGTTGAGGCCAAATCACTTTCATGCAGGATTTGATTTAAAAACAAATCAGCATGAGGGCTTAAACGTTTATGCTATTGCAGATGGTTATGTTTCAAGAATAAAAATTTCGACTTTTGGAAACGGAAAAGCGATTTACATCACACATCCAAACGGATTTACTTCGGTTTACGGACATTTGCAGACTACAATTGGTACAATTCAAGAATACGTAAAAAATACACACTATAAAGAACACGCTTACGAAATAGAAATGTTCCCAAAACCAGGCGAACTTCCTATTACAAAAGGACAGTTAATTGCGCTTTCAGGAAATACAGGTTCATCAGAAGGACCGCATTTGCATTTTGAAATTCGCGATACTAAAACCGAGTTTGTAATTAATCCAATATTTTTTGGTTTTGATAAAAATATAAAAGACACCAAAAAGCCAACACTATCAAGTTTGTATGTGTATCCGTTAGAAAATGCAACAGTTAATCAGTCTAAACAGCCTTTACTGTTAAATATGACACTGCAAAAAGACGGAACATATTTGGCAGGAAAAGTAAAAGCAAACGGAAAAATTGGTTTCGGAATCAATGCTGTAGATACGGATGATGTTTCTTTTAATAAAAATGGAGTTTTTAATGTTTCTACTTTTTTAAATGGAAATCAGAATTACAATTATCAGTTTAATACCTATTCGTTTGACGAAATGCGATATATAAATGCTTTCACGGATTATTATAAGTATAAAAAATCGGGACAGCGTATTCAGAAGCTGTTTATGAAAACGCCTTTTGCATTAAGCATTATCAAAACAGATTCGTTGCGAGGTATTATTAAACCCGAACCAAATTTAGCTTCTACCTATAGAATTGAAGTTTCAGATTATTATGGAAATTCAAACACGGTAACAGTTACTATAGAATATGATACAGCAGCACCAGTTGTAAAAGAAGAACCCGTAACGTCAAAATATCTTGTAAAATACAATAAAGACACCAATTTTGAAAAAGATAATATGTCTGTGTTTTTTCCAGCAGGAACTTTCTACGATGATTTTAATCTGAATTTTGATGTAAAAAATAATCTTATTTACATTCATGACGATAAAGTTCCAGCACATTCAAATTTTACTATTACAATAAAAGACAGTTCTTATCCAGAAGCATTAAGAGATAAACTTTTTATAGGTAAAATTTCTGGAAAAAGCAGCAGTTATAATGGTACAATTAGAAAAGGAGATGTTTTTACAGCCAAAGCTAAAGTTTTAGGTCAGTACGGTTTAGTTTTAGATACTATTAAACCAACAATTACTATTGCAAAACCCATACAAGACAAATGGATTAGTGATGTTAAGAAAATTGAGTTTACAATTAATGATGCTTCATCTGGAATTAAATCTTACAATGGATACTTAAACGGAAATTGGATTTTGTTTGAATATGAAAATAAAACTAGAAAAATAACTCATGTTTTTGATGATGCACTTTTGAATGAAGGAGCAAATGATTTAAAAATTGAAGTTGTTGATAATGTAGGAAATTCTACTATCTTTGAAACTCATTTTTTTAGAAGTCAACAAAAATAAAATCCAAACATTTGAACAATAGAAGGTTAATATTCGGTTTTCTTTTTTTTTGCATAAGTTTTGTTTCCTTTGCTCAAAATGCGCAGGTAAAAGGTATTATTTTAGATGTTGAAAATCATCCAGTTGCAGGTGTAAACGTTTCATCTTTAGGAACTACAGTGCAAACAGATGCCAATGGTTTTTTTGAAATTGCCGTGCCTTCAAACAAAAAAGTTTCCTTAATTTTTACGCATATATCATTAAAAATGATGAGTCTGACGGTGAGTTTAAAGCCGAACGAAGTGTTTATTTTTAATCCTGTAATGAACAATTCTCAAGAACAAATGGGAGAAGTTTTTGTGACTTCAAAAAATAAAAAACGAGTTCAGGGAATTACGACTATAGATCAAGCTACTATAAAGAAAATTCCAGGCGCCAATGCCGGAATCGAAAATATTCTAAAAACATTACCAGGCGTAAACTCTAATAATGAATTGAGTACACAATATGCGGTTCGAGGTGGTAATTATGACGAAAACTTAGTTTATGTAAATGAAATCGAAGTATATCGTCCTTTCTTAATTCGTTCTGGACAGCAGGAAGGTTTAAGTTTTACCAATACCGATTTAGTACAGAATGTTGATTTTTCTGCCGGAGGATTTCAGACAAAATTTGGTGATAAACTATCTTCTGTTTTAGATATTACGTATAGAAAACCAACAGAATTTGGAGCTTCGCTAGAAGCAAGTCTGCTTGGAGGAAGTGTATCTGTTGATGCCGTTTCTAAAAACAAAAAATGGTCTGCCGTTACCGGCGTTCGATACAGAAACAATAGTCTGCTGGTAAACAGTCAAGATACGCAAACCAATTATACGCCGACTTTTGTAGATGTTCAGACCAATATAAATTATGATATTTCGGAAAAATGGCAAATGAGCTTTTTAGGAAATATTTCGCAGAATAAATATCTGTACCAGCCTTTAACGCGCGAAACAAAATTTGGAACAATAGACCAGCCAATGGCACTTGCGGTTTATTACGAAGGAAAAGAAAGAGATCAATATGATACTTATTTTGGAGCGTTAAAAACAACGTATAAAGTTTCGCCAGATTTTACCTTAAAATTTATCGGATCATTATTTCATACTACAGAACAAGAACATTTTGATATTTTGGCGCAGTATCGTTTAGGAAATGCCAATGCAGATGAAGCAACAACAATTGACGATGTCGAATTTACACGCGGAATTGGCTCGCAGTTAAATCACGCAAGAAACGATTTAGACGCTTTAATAGCCAATATGGAAATTAAAGGATTTAAAGAATGGAGAGACAGTCAATTAGAATTTGGTTTAAAATATACGCGAGAATCAATTCGTGATAGAGTAGTAGAATGGGAAGTAATAGATTCTGCAGGATTCTCTATCAATCCTCCAATAGTTATTTTACCTCAAAACAATCAACCTTACCAGCCTTATACAGGGCCTTTATTGCCGTATCAAGATGTTAGAGCAACAAATTTCAATACTATAAACAGATTTTCTGGTTATGCACAATGGAACCAGAAAACAGAATTAGGTTCAAGTCAGGTTTGGTATAACCTCGGTGCTCGTTTTCAGAGTTGGATCGTTGACGGCGCTTCGGTAGAAGGCAAAAATCAAACTGTTGTTAGTCCGCGAGCACAATTTGCTATAAAACCAGATTGGGACATGGATATGATTTTCAGGCTTTCGGGCGGTTTGTATTATCAGCCTCCATTTTATAGAGAACTCCGTGATTTAGAAGGAGTCGTAAACCCAAATGTAAAAGCACAGCAATCTGTACATTTTGTAGTAAGCAACGATTATAATTTCAAAATGTGGAATCGCCCTTTTAAATGGGTTACCGAAGTCTATTATAAATCACTTTCAGACGTAAATGTGTACTCTTTAGACAATGTTAGAATACGTTATATTGCTAATAATAATGCAAAAGCGTATGCGCAAGGTTTAGATTTTAGATTGAATGGTGAGTTTGTGCCGGGAACAGAATCTTGGATAAGTTTTGGATATTTAAAAACAGAAGAAAATTACGAAAACAAAGGTTATATCGCGCGACCGACAGATCAGCGTTTAAAATTTGCGATGTTGTTTCAAGATTATATGCCAAATATTCCGAGTGTAAAAGTATATCTTAATTTAGTTTACAATACAGGTTTGCCAGGCGGATCTCCTGCCTATTCAGATCCCTATTTGTATCAAAACAGATTAAATGATTACCGAAGAGCAGATGTTGGTTTTGCTAAAGTTTTTGTAGACAGCAGTACTAAAATGGCCAAAACAAGCTGGTTGAAAAACTTTAAAGAATTGTCTCTGGGAGTTGAAATCTTTAATATTTTCGACAATCAAAATGCGATAACCAATACTTGGGTTCGCGATGTGTATTCTAAAAACCAATATGCAATTCCAAATTATATGACTTCAAGGGTTTTTAACGTTAAGTTGAATGCGAGGTTATAATGAAAGAACGTATCAAAAGAAAAAAGATTTTTTACGTTCCCGGAATGATTTCTTTGGTTCTGATTCCTTTGTTTTGTTTTTGTCATTTTTATAAGGTTGATGCTTTTAAGGTTTATGGAGGGATGGATTTGGCTATGCCGCCTTCAGATCAAAATTATTTTGAAGAATATAAATTTAAGACTCTAAGAAAATATAAAGAATTTGACTTCGATGTAAGTGAATTAGGAAATAAAAGATTAATTGAAATGCAGTTTTATCTTCGCAGATTAAAGATGAATAGAGATACAATAAATGGAGTTAAAATACATTTAGGATCAAAAACGCGTTATGAAACATTTATAAGCAGTATTGATATTATTTCTTTAGAAGATGCACCGACTTGGATTATAGATGATAATGATATTTATGTTTTAGCAAGCAGTAATACTTATAAAAAAACTAAAAATGAGGTTGCAGGTCATGCTATGAATTGTAATACAGGTGAAATGATGCGACAGCAGGCTTATTGGGAGCAAAAAAATAAAAAAGAAGAAGAAGAACGTATTTTTCAGATTTCTTTTTTTAAGCAAAAATGGATGCTGCTTTCTTTAGGTTACTTTGGGATTGTACTTCTGAACATCTTTACCTTAGTAAAATTCAATAAAAATAGATAATACACCCAAAAACGCTATATTTGATAATCGAATATAATTAATGCAGATGAAAAAATATTTAAAATATATAACCCTAGCAATCATCGGAACTTTAGCAAGTTGTCGCGATGAAGTACAGAAGCCTAAAGTAATTTATGGTACAGCGAATAAAGCAACTGCTGTAGAAAAAACAGATTCTACTCAAGTAGAAGTAGCAGATTTGCCAATTCAGATGGAAGGAACTAGTTATTTAATTCATCCAGTTGGAGATTTAAGAGTGTATGAAAAAGGAACAAAAGCCCGTTACGGATCATCTAGTGTGAATGACGTAAGTTTTACGATTTCTAATTTAGGCGAATATGAAATTACAGGATATTTACAGAATTTAAAATTTCAAAAAGTAGATTCAGATTCTATTCATGCATTAACAGATAAACCTGCATTAATTTTAACAGCGACGTACTTAAAGCCAGTTGCAGATAAAACTAAAAATCAAATTATGGTGTACACGCTTGCCGATGCAGATACCAATAAAGATGGTAAAATTGACACAGGTGATATTAAAACATTATATCTAAGTGATATTAGCGGAGAGCATTTTACTAAGATTTCTGAAGACTTTCAGGAATTAGTAGATTGGAGTTTGATCGAGTCTAAAAACCGTTTGTATTTTAGAACAATCGAAGACACAAACCAAAACGGACAGTTTGATAAAAACGATGTTTTGCATTATAACTATATTGACTTGGCTTCTAAAAAATGGGAAGTAAAAAGTTATAAGCCTATTTAAAGGTTTAACTACAGATTACACAGATTAAAAGAATTAGTTTCTAAGTGTTGAAAATTTGCCGCGAATTTCACGAATTTCCACAAATCAATATTCTAAGAATTAGTGAAAATTCGTGAAATTCTTGGCAAAAAGAATCCTTTTAATCCTTTTAATCTGTGGCAAAAAAAATCTTTTAAAAAAATCAAATCAAAATATCACTTTCCAAATCTGATTTTTCGATTTCAAAACCAAAACCCAATCTTTCTACCAGTTCAATAACGAGTTTCTTATACCAGTTTTCTGATTTAGGATGAATGTATATCTTTTCAATTAATTGATTAATATCAACATTGATTTTTAAGCCGTCATTTAGTTTTATGGAGCTTTTGGTAGTATCTGTAATAATGCGGACTTCACGCTCGTATTGAAAGCTTTTTCGTTTAAATAAGAACGGAAAGAACAAATCATCAAACGGAATATATTCTTTTTTGTAGTCGATATAATTTACTTCGCCAATATACTGGTCAAAATTATTCTCAGGTTTCAAAGCTTTTTGTAATCGACCAATTGTAGATTGAATAGCTAATCCTTCACTGTTTTGAGTGAATATCTGCCACATCGCAAATGATTCGTATTCGTTAATATGCCAGCTGCTTATGGCTACTTTTTCACGATGTGTTTTGTAATAATTTAAAAAGTCAGGATTATCAACCGCCAGCTTTTTAATCTCTTCAAAAGTAGGTTCGCTAAAAGTGCCTTCGTACTGATCTTCAAATTTATCAGAACGCGACATAAATAATTTTTTAGAAAGTAGTAAATCAAGAAATTTAGACAAGTCCAAATATTTCCAAACAACAGTGTTAGGGTCTTCCGGCAGTAGAATGTTTGGATTGTTTAGATACATTTTATGGAGATTAAATGGCTTTTTCTATAACTTACCTAAAGTTATAAAAATAAAAACAGATTAAAGAAATTAAGTTTAGTTTTAATATTTCTTTAATCTGTTTGAAAGATTTTGAGAACAATAAAGGTTTTACGATTCGAAAGACTGCATAGTAACCAGTTTGTTGTAAGTTCCGTTGTGAGCAATTAGTTCTTCGTGCGTTCCTTGCTCAACAATCCTTCCTTTTTGCATTACTACAATAACATCTGCTTTTTGAATCGTAGAAAGACGATGTGCAATTATAATAGAAGTTCTGTTTTGCATCATATTCTCCAAAGCATCCTGAACAAATTTTTCACTTTCTGTATCTAAATTAGATGTTGCTTCATCAAGAATCATAATTGGAGGATTTTTTAATACCGCACGCGCAATCGATAAACGTTGTTTTTGTCCGCCAGAAATTTTGTTTCCGCTGTCACCAATGTTGGTATAAATTCCTAAAGGAAGATCTTTTACAAATTCATAAGCATTAGCAATTTTTAGCGCTTCGATAATTTCGTCATCTGTAGCATCTAGTTTTCCTAATGAAATATTTGCTTTTATAGTGTCATTAAATAAAATACTGTCCTGAGTAACTAATCCCATTAAACCGCGAAGTGATTGCAGGTTCATGTCTTTAATGTTAATTCCATCAACAAAAATACCGCCATCATTTACATCATAAAAACGAGTCAGTAAATTTGCCATAGTACTTTTTCCGCTTCCAGATTGTCCAACAAGTGCAACAGTTTGTCCTTTTTTGATAGTAAGAGAAAAATCTTTTAGGATTGCTTCTTTTTCATACATGAAGTTAATGTTGTTTACTGTAATGCTATCATCAAAAGTCGCTTTTTCGACAGCATCAACTTTGCTCACAATCGGATTTTCCTGATCTAAAATCTCCAAAACTCGTTCAGCTGCAGCATTTCCTCTTTTTACTCCGTATGAAGCTTTAGAAATCGCTTTTGCAGGCGTCAAGATATTATAAGCCAATCCCATATAAGCAATAAAAGAGGGGCCGTCAAGTGTTTTTTCAATCAATACCATCTGACCACCGTACCAAAGTAATATTGCAATAACTGTAATTCCCATAAATTCGCTGGCAGGCGAAGCTAAGTTCTGGCGATTACCAATGCTATTTGATAAAGCAAAAAAACGATCAGTAGAATTTTGAAAAACAGTATTAAAATAATTCTCAGAATTATATCCTTTTACTACTTTCAATCCGCCAATAGTTTCTTCAATAGTAGATAAAAAAGTACCTTGTTCCTGCTGTGCTTTTGCAGATTGTTTTTTAAGCTGTTTCCCAATCAATGAAATAATATATCCAGAAATTGGAATAAATATAAAAACAAATATAGTTAGCTTAGTGCTGATTATTAACATTGTAGCAATAGTAAAAACGATCGTAAGAGGTTCTTTTACGATAAGCTCCAGTATAGCCAGAAATGAGTTTTGAACCTCATTTACATCGGCTGAAATCCTCGAAATTATGTCACCTTTTCTTTTTTCAGAATAAAAAGCCAAAGGCAGTTCAAGTGTTTTTTTATATAAAGCATTTCGCATGTCTCTCAAAACACCATTTCGTAAAAACGTGATAAAAAACATAGCTAAATAATCAGCCAGGTTTTTTAGTAAAAAGATCGAAATGATTATCGCAACCATTATAGACAAAATGTAACCCGCTTCGTGCGTACCTTTTGTTGTAGTAATATAATAGCTCAGATAATCTTCACCGTATTGTTTAAGACTTAAAAGCCCATGAAATACAGGTTTTACAGTGTTGCTTTTCGTTTTGTCAAATAAAACCTGCAACATAGGTATTAAAGCAACAAACGAAAGTGTGCTGAAAAGCGCATACAACACATTGAAAAAGATGTTTAAGAATGCGTATTTTTTATATGGATATATAAAAGGAACTATTTTTTTGAACTCACTCATTTATTTTGATGTTATTTTCTGCTATGGCAATGGCTCTTTCGAGTTTTTCCAGCAATAATTTTTTTTCAGGTAATTGGGTTAAATATGCTGAAACTTTGATTTGTTCATCATGGTCAAGCATTAAATAATTAATCTGTTCAGGAGATTTTTCACTGCACAAAATTAATCCAATTGGTTTGTTTTCGCCTTCTTTTTGTTCATTTTTCTCTAACCAGCGAAGATAAAGTTCCATTTGACCTTTGTATCCAGCTTTAAATTTTCCTAATTTTAGGTCAATGGCAACCAAACGACGAAGACCTCGATGATAAAAAAGTAGGTCAATATAGAAATCTTCATCATCAATAGTTATTCTTTTTTGGCGGGCAAGGAAAGCAAATTCGCTTCCCATTTCAGTAATGAAGTTTTGTAATTGAGCTAAGATGGAACTTTCTAAATCTTTTTCAGAATAAGTATCATGTAATCCTAAGAAATCTAAAAAATAAGGATCACGAAAAGTTAAATCAGGACTTATCTGTTTCTCATTTTTTAATAACGCTAAGTCTTTAATTATAGTAGTTTCTGGTTTTTTGCTAATAGCTGTTCGCTCAAAAAGCATACTGTCGATTCTTTCTTGCAACGTTCTAACACTCCATCTTTCGTGAATGCTCATCTGAATATAAAACTCACGTTTTATATCGTTTTCAATATAGATTAAATTTCGAATATGAGACCAACTCAATTTTGCACACACTGTGTGCAAAATTGTAAAGTCTTCAATTGTAGCGTTTAGCTTAACAAAACTTTGTAGATTTCTTTTGTTAAAACCTGAGCCGTATTTTTTGGTCAAAGCTTCGCTTAAGGCTGGAATTATTTTCTTCCCATAATCGGCTCTATCATTTTTTAAAATCTCCTCATTGATAGTTTTTCCGATCTTCCAGTATAATAAAGTTAGTTCTTGATTGACCGTTTTGGCAACAAAATGACGTGTTTGATCTATTAGGTCTATAATAGAATCTAATAATTCAGGTTTGTCATTCGTGTCCAGGATGTCACTCATTGTATTATTTCAATTGCATTCCTGCAATGATATTTTGTATTTTTTCGTCTAAGAAACTTTCTGCAGCGTCAAATTCTTCAACAGATTCCAATGCGGCATTTACACTGATATAGAATTTAATTTTTGGTTCAGTTCCGCTTGGTCTTGCACAAATTTTAGAACCATCTTCCGTATAATAAATCAATACGTTAGATTTCGGAATATCCATTACAGATTCCTCACCAGACAATAAATTCAAAGCAATAGACGATTGATAATCTTCAACCATAATTACACGTTGTCCGCTGATTTCTTTCAAAGGATTCTCACGTAAATCAATCATCATTTGATTAATTTCTTGTAAACCTTCCATTCCTTTTTTAGTCAATGAAACCAAAAATTCTTTGTAAAAACCATTCTCAACATAAAGCTGTAAAAGTTCTTTGTAAACAGAGCTTCCTGCAGCTTTAGCCTGTGCAGCAACTTCGC
This sequence comes from Flavobacterium sp. MC2016-06, assembly GCF_009711165.2. Taxonomy (GTDB): domain Bacteria; phylum Bacteroidota; class Bacteroidia; order Flavobacteriales; family Flavobacteriaceae; genus Flavobacterium. The sequence goes on from NZ_WMID02000037.1 coordinate 21,830, forward strand.
AAATTAATAAAGTAGCAGCAACAGCATCTTTATCTCTAACGGCATCACCAACCATAAAACCAAAGCTTTCTTCACCACCTCCAATAAATTGAAGTTCTGGGAAATCTTTAATCATTTTGGCAATCCATTTAAAACCAGTCAAACCAACTTTGCATTCTACGCCATAGCTTGTTGCCAATTCCATCATCATGGGAGTCGAAACAATAGTAGAACCAACGAATTGTTTACCATTAATTTTACCCGCTTTTTTCCATTGTTTCAATAAAAAAGAAGTCATCAAAATCATGGTCTGATTTCCGTTTAACAAAATCATTTTACCATCGTTGTTTCTCACTGCAACACCTAAACGATCACAGTCAGGATCTGTTCCAACAACAATATCCGAATTTGTTTTATCAGCCAAAGCTAATGCCATTGTCAAAGCTTCCGGCTCTTCTGGATTTGGAGATTTTACCGTTGGAAAATTTCCGTCTGGAACAGCCTGCTCAGGAACAATATGCACATTTGTATATCCTGCTTGAGATAAAGTATCAGGAATAGATTTTATTGAAGTTCCGTGCAAAGAAGTAAAAACAACCTGTAGGTTTTCTTTCGCTTCAGCCGGAGTATTAAAACTTGCGTTTTCGATAGATGATTTCACAAAAGCCTTGTCGATTTCAGTATCTATATACTGAATCAAGCTTTCGTTAGCGCTAAATTTAATTTTATCGTAATCTAAATTTTCAATTACATTAATAATAGCAGCATCTTCTGGCGGTACAATTTGGCCTCCATCTTCCCAATAAACCTTGTAACCGTTATATTCCGGTGGATTATGAGAAGCCGTAAGTACAATTCCACACTGACATCCTAAATATTTAAGTGCAAATGACAATTCTGGTGTAGGTCTCAAATCTGAGAACAAATAAACCTGAATACCATTTGCAGAAAAAACATCAGCAACAACTTTTGCCAAAGTATTACTATTGTGACGGCAATCGTAAGCAATTACAACTTTTAAAGGCTGATTTGGAAAAACTTCATGCAGATAATCAGATAAACCCTGAGTATTTTTTCCAAGCGTATATTTATTAATTCTGTTGTTTCCAACACCCATAACACCACGCATTCCGCCAGTTCCAAATTCAAGATTTTTATAAAAACTTTCCTCAAGTTCTTTTGGAGACGTTGTCATTAATTCCTTAACGGCAGCCTGAGTTTCGTTATCAAAAGTTGGTGTTAACCATTCATTTACAGCATTCAAAATATTAGGTGCTATATTCATCTTCGTATATTTTATATTTAAATCTAAAAAATTATAATCATTTAAGGAGCTAATCCTGTCCCGATAGCTATCGGTACTATATCTTTTCCCGGCTAAAGAGGCCGGAAAAAGGATGCCGCTCCCATCAGGGCTAGGACTTTACGTTAAAAATTAACCTCTCGAGAAACCTTATAACGTTCTTCATTGTTTTTAGTTCTCAAAATAATTTCGCCCAAAAATCCGGCCAGAAACAATTGAGTGCCTAAAATCATTGTAGTTAAAGCAATAAAGAACCAAGGATTACTTGTTACCAAACTATATTTCATTCCGTTATACATATGGTATAACTTAGAAACTCCAATATATGCAGCAGAACAAAAACCAATAATAAACATTATAGAACCCATTGCGCCAAATAAGTGCATCGGTCTTTTTCCGAATCTAGACAAAAACCAAATCGTAATCAAATCTAGGAAACCGTTAATAAAGCGCTCCATTCCAAATTTGGTTTCGCCATATTTACGAGCCTGATGAATAACAATTTTCTCACCAATTTTACTAAAACCAGCATTTTTTGCCAAAACAGGAATGTAACGGTGCATTTCGCCCGAAACCTCTATGTTTTTTACAACCGTATTTTTGTATGCTTTTAGGCCGCAGTTAAAATCATTTAATTCAACACCAGAAGTTTTTCTAGCCGCCCAGTTAAATAATTTTGAAGGAAGATTTTTAGCTACAACAGAGTCGTAACGTTTCTTTTTCCAACCCGAAACCAAATCGTATTTTTGAGCCGTAATCATTTCGTACAAACCAGGAATCTCGTCAGGACTATCTTGCAAATCTGCATCCATAGTAATAATAACATCGCCTTTTGCTTTTGCAAAACCAGCATGTAAAGCCTGAGATTTTCCGAAATTCTTCATGAAACGAATGCCTTTTACATTCGGATTTTCATTAGAAAAACCTTCAATAATTGCCCAAGAATCATCTGTACTACCATCATCTACAAAAATGATTTCATAAGAGTAATTGTTAGATTGCATCACTTTAATAATCCAAGAATAGAGTTCTTTTAGTGATTCCTCCTCGTTTAGAAGTGGTATAAGTATAGATAAATTCATTTATATTTTTATTCTTGTGTAGTTTTGCTCTTAAAAAATGCTGCGAAAATTAATCCGAAAATAGAACTGATTACTATTGCAAAAACAGACCCTTTTATTAACTCGATAGTCGAATAAGGATTACTTTGTTTCATTTTGGCAATAGTTTCATTAATTACAGCTACTGGACTTCCAAATTTTTGCATCATACCAGCCGTATATTTAATGATTAATTCATTTAAAGTATCTTTTGCCGCTGGATCGATAACATTAAATAATAGGATATTAAAAGTTGTAGAAATAAGAATACCCATTACAGCAGCGATGAAGTAAGTCGTAAATGCATCTTTAAACGTAAAAATGCCGTTTAATTCTTTCTTAGTTTTAGAAAGTAAAACAATACAAATAGTAAGGTTTATCACCAAACCTAATATTCCTACCCACCAAGACGTGAATAAATTTAGATCAACTGCATAGATACTTGCCGTAACTAAAGCTGATGCAATACCAATCATTACTCCGTAATTAATACCATTCTTTTTAATAACTTCATTAATCATATTTCTATATGTTTAAAATTAATCCACAAATATAGCAATTCCCAATATAATCGTACAGAAAAAAAGCTTTTTGAATTTAACTAAAAAAAAGTGGGCTAAACATTTGTTTATTAAAAAAGAATTGTAAATTTGCACACTCAAAAATAATTAAATTTTTAAACAAAAAAGAGTGAAGTTTGTTTACACCTTTTTCTAACCATGAAAAAGCTTCAAAATAAAAGTGCTCTAAACAATAAATAAAAGTAAAGATGAAAAAAGGAATTCACCCAGAAAATTACAGATTAGTTGCATTTAAAGACATGTCTAATGATGATGTTTTTATCACTAAATCTACTGCAGATACAAGAGAAACAATTGAAGTTGACGGAGTTGAGTATCCAGTTGTAAAAATGGAGATTTCTAGAACATCTCACCCTTTTTATACTGGTAAATCTAAACTTATCGATACTGCGGGACGTATTGATAAATTCAAAACTAAATATGCTAAACACGCTAAAAAATAATAGCTTGTTTTTATTCATACAAAAGCCTTCCAATTTGGGAGGCTTTTTTTTATGCAGTAATTTTAAAGCTTTTACGAAAGAGCAGATTTATCTTGGATGATTCTTTATCTTTGAAAGAAATTATTTAGCCAGAAAACAATGGAATCGCTTAAAGATATTTTTATTGAAAAACTTGGATTAGAAATTCATCATTTTGAAAAATTTACAAATGAAATTTACACCAAGGTTTTAAAGAAAAAAGAACATCTGATTCAGGAAGGTTCTGTTTGCGATTTTGTAGGAATTGTAACTTCAGGTAAGCTGCGATCCTATGTTCAAAAAGATGGAGTAGAGTTTAATAATGATTTTTATCTTGAGAATAATTTTGTAACTGCTTATACAAGTTATTTAACCCAGCTGCCTACAAACTGTAATATTGAAGCTTTGGCCGATACCGAAATTCAGTATATAACTTTTAAAGAGTTTAATAAATTAATCGATGAAGATCCTGCGTTTCTGAAATTAGCAAAATACATTTCTGATACTTTTTTTATTAGAAAGTGTAAACGAGAGACTTCATTCCTAAAAAATTCAGCATCAGAACGACTTGAGATTCTTTATAAAGCTTATCCCGGAATAGAACAGCAAATTTCTCAATACCATATTGCTTCTTATTTGGGAATAAAACCAGAATCTTTAAGCCGTATAAAACTCTTAACATACATCAATAAATAAGTGTGTTTTTAAATTGAATTTTGTACTTCAATAACAATTAAATATTTGAAGTATGCCAGCAATTCATTTAAAAGTCAGCGGCCAAGAAAACCCGGCTTTAGCCAAAGAACTAGTAAAAACTATTAGTAAACACACAAAAGAGATTTTAAACAAAAGGCCGGAAGTTACAGTTGTAACGGTTTCTTTTATTCCAGATTATCTATGGTTTATTAATTCCGAATCTTTGGCAGATTTAAAAAAGAACAGTTTTTCTCTTACTATTAAAATTTCAGACTCCACAAATCTTAAAGATGACAAAGCAAAGTTTGTAGAAGCTTTGCATAGTTCCTTGTCGGTTATTATAGGAAATATTCATCCTGTAAGCTACACAGCAATCGAAGAAATGAAAGCTGATGCTTATGGTTATGAAGGTTTTACAATAGAATATAAAATTATTAGCAATAAGATCTCGGCTTTTAAAACAAACAATTAATACGTAATAGAATGGGAAGATTTAAATTAATATCGGTTTTACTTTTGATTGTAATTCAGTTTTACGGACAACAAAAAACAGATGATAAAAATAAGATTAAAACTATTATTGATGTGTACTCTAAAAGTGTAATAGAAAGAGATTCTATCTCATTTTATAGCTTGTTTAATGATGGAAATGTTGTGTGGTGCGCAGCGTATAGAGATCGTACTCAAGCCAAAGAGCTAGAAATAAAAGGAAAGCAAAAAGCAGGAAGTAATTATTTTTCTGGATCTTATAAAGGATTCATGCGTGGTCTGTTTAAATACCAAGCAACCGAAGATAAATTTGATAATATCACCATTATAGAAGACGGTACAGTTGCTTCGGTAATTATGGATTATAGTTTTTGGGCTAATGGGAAAATGACGAATTGGGGCGGTAAATATTTAAATCTTATCAAGAAAGATGGAAATTGGAAGATTACAAGTGTAATATATTCATTAGAATTAATTCAATATTTTAAACAGCCGGAGCTAAAGGAAAGACAAATAAGATAAATTGTCTGTAATATTCATATGTAGAGGAAATGTTTTTGTTTTGTGTTTTTTGCACTCATAGATATTTAAAAATAAGAGCAAATAAATACGATTAATGATACAAATAAAATATTTGTAACTTTGAGGCAGGTAACCAAATCAATTTTAACAAACACTCAATTATTTATGAACTATATTCTTTTCGACGGACCCGTTCGGAATGCTTTATTACCTTTTACTTTTACAAGGCCAGTGGCTGATATTCTAATCGGAATTATGACAATTCGTCAAAAATGGGAAATGCGTTTAGGTTCAACCATAACAACCATTACTGAGGAATATTTGTCTGAAAAATTCCCTATGGTAGAATTAGAAGAAAATGTAATGATAAACGCTGCATTTTTACCAAATGAAACGCTTGCCGAAATGGTTTCTGATTTAACTGTAAATCAAGCAATCTTTAAAGGAGATGATGTAATTGCTTTTTTTACAACAGAAAATCAAGAAGAAGTTGATTTTGATACGTATGAAATTATTCAATACAATGACGACTGCCTAACGGTTGAACATACTTGGGATATTTTTTCTAAAAACGATGCAGCTATTCGTGAAGATTTTATTTATTTAACCGAAGATAGAAAATCACAGCCAATTCCGAAAAGCGTAAATACAATTGCACCAGAAAATATATTTATAGAAGAAGGTGCAAAATTAGAGTTTGTAACGCTAAATGCTTCAACAGGTCCTATATATATAGGTAAGAATACCGAGATTATGGAAGGTTCTGTAATTCGCGGGCCATTTGCTTTATGCGAAAATGGACAAGTAAAACTAAATGCAAAAGTTTACGGTGCAACAACAGTTGGAGTTGGATCAAGAATAGGAGGCGAGGTTAAGAATTCGGTTCTTTTTGCAAATTCAAATAAAGGACACGACGGTTTTTTAGGAGACTCTGTTTTAGGAGAATGGTGCAACATTGGTGCAGATTCTAATAATTCGAACCTAAAAAATAATTACGAAGAAGTAAAATTATGGAGTTACGAAACAGAAGGTTTTGCTAAAACCGGACTTCAGTTTTGTGGTTTAATGATGGGAGATCATAGTAAATGCGGCATCAATACTATGTTTAATACTGGAACTGTTGTTGGTGTAAGTGCTAATATTTTTGGAAGCGGATTCCCTCGTAATTTTGTTCCGAGTTTTTCTTGGGGCGGCGCTGCTGGTTTTACTACTTATGTAACTAAAAAAGCTTTTGAAACTGCTAAACTAGTTATGGGACGCAGAAATATTGATTTTGACGAAACAGAAGCAGCAATCTTAGAACATATTTTTGAAGAAACTAAAAAATGGAGAAAAGATTAATTCAATGAGATAATTAGTCAATTTGATAATGAAATAATTTTGGCAAACCCGACAGATTTTAAAATCTGTCGGGTTTTGTTTTGCTTTAGATTTTGAAAAATTATCTAATTATCAAATTGGCACATTTTCTAATTAAGAAATTGACACATTTTCTAATTGCCTAATTATCTAATTAATCTATCTTTGCGCTTTCAAAATCAGATAATCTAATTATCTAAAAATCTTATAATCTAAAAAATGATTACAGTTAACGATATTTCGGTTCAGTTTGGCGGAACTACACTTTTTAGCGATGTTTCTTTTGCTATCAATGAAAATGATAAAATTGCCTTGATGGGTAAAAATGGTGCAGGTAAATCTACACTTTTAAAAATAATTGCAGGTCAAAGTAAACCTTCAACAGGAAATATCTCAGCTCCAAAAGAAGCTGTTATTGCTTATCTGCCACAACATTTGCTGACGTCAGACGGAGCAACTGTAATGGAAGAAGCTTCTAAGGCTTTTGGCGAAATTTTTGGAATGAAAGCTGAAATTGACGAAATCAACGAGCAATTGACTGTTCGTACAGATTACGAAAGTGATGCGTACATGAAACTGATCGAAAGAGTTTCTGACTTAAGCGAGAAGTTTTACGCGATTGAAGAAGTAAATTACGAAGCTGAAGTAGAGAAAATTTTAGTTGGTTTAGGATTTGAGCGTGAAGATTTCACACGTCAGACTTCTGAATTTTCTGGAGGATGGAGAATGCGTATCGAGCTGGCTAAGATTCTTTTGAAAAAACCAGATTTAATTTTGCTGGATGAGCCTACCAACCATATGGATATCGAAAGTATTCAATGGTTAGAAGAGTTTTTGTTAAATCAAGCAAAAGCAGTAGTGGTAATCTCGCACGATAGAGCATTTGTAGATAATATTACCAATCGTACTATTGAGGTTACAATGGGAAGAATTTACGATTATAAAGCAAAATACTCTCATTATTTAGAATTAAGAAAAGACCGTCGCGTTCACCAACAAAAAGCGTACGACGAGCAGCAAAGAATGATTGCAGACAACAGAGCTTTTATCGATCGTTTTAAAGGAACATTCTCTAAAACAGATGCCGTTCAGTCTCGCGTTAAAATGCTTGAAAAATTGGTAATCGTTCAGGTTGATGAAGTAGATACTTCGGCATTAAAATTAAAATTTCCACCTGCAGCACGTTCGGGACAATATCCTGTTGTAGTAAAAGAACTTTCAAAATCTTACGGAGATCATGTTGTTTTTAAAGATGCAAATATTGTTATCGAAAGAGGACAGAAAGTAGCATTTGTTGGAAAAAATGGTGAAGGAAAATCGACTATGATCAAAGCTATTATGAAAGAAATTGGCATTGACGAAGGCAGTGTTGAAATTGGTCATAATTCACAAATTGGATATTTCGCTCAAAATCAAGCAGCATTATTAGATGAAAATGCTACAATTTTCGAAACTATTGATGCCATTGCAGTTGGTGATGTAAGAACGCAGATCAAAAATATTTTAGGAGCATTTATGTTTCATGGTGATGATATTACCAAAAAAGTAAAAGTACTTTCGGGTGGAGAAAAAACACGTTTGGCAATGATTAAATTATTATTAGAGCCAGTAAACTTGTTAATTCTAGATGAGCCTTCAAATCACTTAGATATGAAAACGAAAGATATTATAAAAGATGCTTTACGTGATTTTGATGGAACTTTGATTTTAGTTTCTCACGATCGTGATTTCCTTGATGGATTAGCGACTAAAGTTTTTGAATTTGGAAATAAACGAGTAAAAGAGCATTTTGAAGATGTTGCTGGTTTCTTAGCACATAAAAAAATGGACTCTATGAGAGAGATCGAAAAGTAATTTTTGATTTTACTATACGGACAAAAAGCACAAGTTAATTCTTGTGCTTTTTTTGTTTTTAAGCGATACTAACATTTTTTTAATGCAATTTTTTTTACAATATATTGTTATTTTTCTTACTTTAGAGCTGGGTTTTGGAATTGAATGCCAAGGAGTTGCCTTTTTTTGAGAGCCAAAAACTGATTTCGCGTCAGTCAATAAAAATTTAAATTTTTATTTATGGAAGCTGTGAGTAAGCCATTAATAATAAGAATTGTTTTTATCTTCTTAATAATACCACTTTTTATGAATGCTCAGAATGATGTAAATCAAGCTGAAGTTAATTCGGAAGAAGTTGTAAAGTATCCTGAATTTCAATTTAAAGGACTTTTTCAGGCTCGTTTTTTAGGTTCTCTTACCGATAATGTTGATGTTTTGGGTGCGCACCATTCGACAGGAGAAGTTACACAGACGTCATTTGATATTAAAAGAATGCGTGTTGGACTTAATACTAAATTAAGCAAAGAAACAGAAGTGGTTATTTTAGTTAACTTGGCTGATTTCAAATCAGATACACAAGGCAAAGTGCTTGAAAATGCATATGCAAAATATACCTTTAATAAATATATTGCATTAACCGGAGGTCAATTTCGACCTGCTTTTGGTATTGAAGAATTGGTTCCGGTAGATATTATAAAATCATTTGATTTTTCTAATCAATATTATGAATTTGGGAAAAATGGCTGGACAAGTTTTCAGATCGGAGCTTCGGCAACAGGTTCTGTAGATATTGGGAAAATGCCAATAAGTTATGCTTTTTCTGTTTTGAATGGGAATGGAAAAAATCAGGAAAAAGATAAAGATAATGGAAAGCAGTATTTGACACGCTGGGTTTTTGAATTGTCTAAAGAGCATAAAATCAATCTTGGATTAAATGGTGGAATTGGACAAGTTTTTACAGAAGATGTTTTTGCATTAGGCGCAGATATTACTAGTGATTTTAAACTGACAGATAGATTTACTTTTGATCTTCAGATCGAATACAAGCAAGGAACAAATCATAACTTGTATTTCTCTTTACCAGTTGATGCGCGTACTCCAAATGTTGCGGATTATCAAATGCGAGGTATTTATTTCCTGCCTAATTTAAGATATTTGGTTGACTATGGAAAATTATCATCGCTAGAGTTATCATGTCGTTATGAATCTTTTGATCCGAGTTATAAAATCGATTCCAATAGACGTCAAACCTATACGCCAATGGTAAGTCTTGAATTTGGAAAAGCCTATTTAGGACGAATCGAGATGGGATTGGAAATTGATAGATTTGATAAAAGTATTCCCGATTCATCTACATATAATGATGAGTTGTTTATAATTCAGTTACAGCTTCGACTTTAATAATTTAATTTTTGAATTTATGAAAGAAGTAAAAATTCCTCAAACTTTAATTACACTTGCAGTTGGAATTGCAATTTGGTTAATTCCTGCTCCAAATGGCGTTGTGGTAGAAGCGTGGCATTTGTTTGCCATTTTTGTAGCGACTATTCTCGGGATTATTTTAAAAGCAGCACCAATGGGAACCATGTGTATGATTGCTATTTCGTTGACAGCATTTTCGCAGGTTTTAGCGCCGGGAGATCCTGGAAAATCGATAACCTTAGCACTAAAAGGTTTTGGAGATAAAGTAATCTGGTTAATCGGAATTTCTTTTTTTATTGCCAGAGGATTTATAAAAACAGGTTTAGGAAATAGAATTGCTTTTTTATTCATCAAAATATTCGGAAAAAGTTCGCTGGGATTAGCTTATGGTTTAGGATTGGCAGATTTAGTTTTAGCACCGGCTGTACCAAGTAATACTGCTAGAGGAGGAGGGATTATTTATCCGATAATGAAATCAATGGCAATGAGTTTTGGGTCAATGCCAGACGAGCTGGAAACACATCGTAAATTAGGCTCTTACCTTACTTTGAATAGTTATAATATGAATCTAATTGCTTCGTCTATGTTTTTAACAGGAACAGCAAGTAATCCGATGTGCCAGAAATTTGCACTCAATTTAGGCATCAAAATCACTTGGATTTCTTGGGCAGTTGCGGCAATAGTTCCAGGTTTAGTGGCATTTTTTGTAATACCATTTGTGTTGTATAAAATCTATCCGCCCGAACTCAAAAAAACGGCAGACGCACCGCAGATTGCAAGTGCTAAACTAAAAGAAATGGGGCCGATTACGCGCAACGAATGGATGATGCTACTGACGTTTTTTATTCTATTATTTCTTTGGATGACAGGCGATTTGTTTTCTATTGATGCTACAACAACCGCTTTTATAGGCTTAGTGATTCTGCTTTTAACTTCCGTTTTAACTTGGGAAGATGTAAAAGGAGAAAAAGGAGCTTGGGATACTATTGTTTGGTTTTCGGTTTTAGTAATGATGGCTAGTTCGCTTAACGAATTAGGATTTATAGGCTGGTTTAGTAATTTGGTAAAAGCAGAAATTGGCGGATTGAGCTGGCAGATGGCCTTTCCGATTATAGTTTTGGTTTACTTCTTTAGTCATTATCTTTTTGCAAGCGCAACAGCCCATGTGGCCGCAATGTATGCGGCCTTGCTGGGTGTTGGAGTTTCACTCGGTATTCCGGGATTACTTTTAGCTTTTATGCTCGGTTTTATAGGATCACTTTACGGAACTTTAACGCATTATGGTCATGGCCCAGCACCAGTATTTTTTGGGAGCGGTTATGTCGATCTCAAAGATTGGTGGGTAAAAGGCTTAGTAACCGGCGTAGTTATGCTCTTTATTTATATGGCGATCGGCGGAGCATGGCTTCGAGTAATCGGTTATTTCTAAAGATTAAATTCTAATTCCCGGTGGAAGTAATTCTTTATACTTTGGATTTTTTTTAATAAATAGTGCAATTTTTGGGGAAATAGGCATTAGTCTAAATTTCTTTTCAATAATAATTTCCATGATGTTTTTAAGTAGTGCATCAATTACCGGTTGGTTGTCATAACCTTCTGGCGTGTTAATTTTTGTTAAGAAAATTTTTTTCTCTTGGAATGAATATTCAACCGTAAGCATTCCTTGGGGTACTATGGTTTCAAATTGTCTTGCAAATGTATTGTCTTTGATTTCCATAGTTTCAATAGTTTGTTCCATAATAATTTTTTTTAGGTAATGTTTAAAAATAGATAGGTTTGAGGCATGAAACAAATACGAAAGAAAATTCTGTATAAGATTTTTGAACGTATTTTATTTCAAATACAAAGGTAATCAATTGATTTTCAATATTGAATTATTTTTTAAAGAAGAAGTCACAATGACTATTACTTTGTAGTAGAATTTTTTTGTATCTCTAGTAATATTGCGGTCTGAAATTTGCTCAAAGTATATTAAAAAAAGTAACTTTAAACTTTAAATAAGAGTCATAATTGTAATTTCTTTTGTCCAATGAGTAAAATTCCGGTTTATTTTATGCCAGGTTTGGCAGCAAGTTCCTCTATTTTTGAAAGAATAAAATTAGACGAATCTCTTTTTGAAATGTGTTTGTTAGAGTGGGAGATTCCGCTTCCAAAAGAACCTTTATCCGATTATGCACTTCGCATTACTAAAAATATCAAGCATCCAAATCCAGTTTTAATTGGCGTTTCATTTGGCGGTATTTTAGTTCAGGAAATGGCCAAACATATCGAAGCGCGAAAAGTAATTATTATTTCGAGTGTTAGAAGTAATCTTGAATTTCCTAGAAGAATGAAAATCGGAAAGACTACAAAAGCCTATAAATTGATTCCAATGCAGCTTTTGCTGAATGTCGAAAAGCTGGCGAAGTTTTCATTTGGAGAAAAAATAAACAAACGTATTAAACTCTATGAAAAGTTTCTTTCAGTACGTGATCTTTATTATTTACAATGGGCTGTAGAAACGGTTATTTGCTGGGATAGAGATCAGGTTGACGAAAAAGTAGTTCATATTCACGGAGACAAAGACGATGTTTTTCCTATAAAATATATCAACAGCTGTATTCTAGTAAAAGGAGGTACTCATATTATGATTATCAATAAGTACAAATGGCTTAATGAAAATCTGCCATCTATTATATTAGAATAAATTCCAATTTTTTAAATTCCAAATTCCAATTGTTGGGTTTTGGATCTTTGTCAAAGTTTAAAACTTTGACAAAGTTGTCACACGCATCGTCTTTGCGAGGAACGAAGCAATCACACTAATCCTGAGAAATAAGGATAAAAAAATCCCAAATTCACATTAATTGGAATTTGGGATTTTTTAATATTTGGAATTTAATAAAGATTTAGATTTTCTTCATTTGCTCTTTCATCATTGTAATTTGTTCTTTCAGCATACCTTGTTTGTCTAATTTCTTAGCTTCATTCAACAAATTGGTAGCTTCAAGTTTTCTTCTGCGTGACATTGCAACTCCAGCAAGGTTTAATTTAGCAACAGCTAAATCCATATCCATAGATAAACCAAGTTCAATTGCTTTTTTGAAATGTTTCTCCGCTTGGTTGATATTTGTTTGTGATAACATAATTCCGTGTAGGTAATTAAAATATCCTTGTTGTTTTCTTACTAATGCACCTTCTGGATTTTTGATATATGAGAGCCATTTTTTAGCGCCTTCAAAGTCTTGTTTTCTTAATTTAAGGAAAGCTAAAAGGATAAATTCGTTTTTAAAGTAAAGAAAAATTGGAATAGCAGTTAGTAAAATAAGGAAAATACCATTCCCGATATTACTCTCTGTAAATTGCCAAACGCCAGCGACTACAAGAAGTCCGGCCAAAATAAGTTTAATATTTTTATGAAACATAATAGATGTATATTTGTGATTGCAAATATAGTAAAATGAATTAAAAATATTTTTATTAAAGTACTTGCCAGAAAAAAAAGTCTTTGTATATTTGCACTCGGTTTTGGAATAACGATATTCAAAAACTAAAAAGAAGAAAATAGACACCATTTTAAAGATACAAAGCAATGAGCAAAAGAACATTTCAACCATCGAAAAGAAAAAGAAGAAATAAGCACGGATTTATGGACAGAATGGCTTCTGCGAATGGAAGAAAAGTTCTGGCGCGTAGAAGAGCTAAAGGAAGACATAAATTAACTGTTTCTAGCGAACCTAGACACAAAAAATAATGTTTCTATAAACATACATAAGGCGATTACTTTTTTAGTATCGCCTTTTTTTATACCTTGTCGGTAAAAAAAGATGCAACATTCTAGTTTTTAAACCACTACGAATGTTTTTGAATAGAATATAATAACTACACAATACAAATAAAATGCCTAAAGACACATCAATAAAATCAGTTTTAATAATAGGTTCAGGACCTATTGTTATTGGTCAAGCTTGCGAATTTGATTATGCAGGATCTCAATCTGCACGTTCTATTCGTGAAGAAGGAATTGAAGTTATCTTAATTAACTCAAATCCAGCGACTATTATGACCGACCCAAGTATGGCCGATCATATTTATTTGAAACCATTAACGACAAAATCGATTATTGAAATTCTAAAGGAACATCCACAAATTGATGCTGTTTTGCCTACAATGGGAGGACAAACAGCTTTAAATTTATGTTTGGAAGCTGATGAAAAAGGAATTTGGCAGGATTTCGGAGTAAAATTAATTGGAGTTGATGTAAATGCAATTAATATTACTGAAGACAGAGAGCAGTTTAAACAACTTCTTGAAAAAATTAATGTTCCAACTGCGCCTGCAAAAACTGCTACTTCATATTTAGAAGGAAAAGAAATTGCTCAGGAATTTGGTTTTCCGTTAGTAATTCGTCCATCATTTACACTTGGTGGAACTGGAGCGGCAATTGTTTACAAAAAAGAAGATTTTGATGAGCTTTTAACTCGTGGTTTAGAAGCGTCTCCAATACATGAAGTTTTAATTGATAAAGCTTTAATGGGATGGAAGGAATACGAGTTAGAACTTTTAAGAGATAAAAATGATAATGTTGTAATTATTTGTTCAATCGAAAATATGGATCCAATGGGAATTCATACTGGAGATTCGATTACAGTTGCGCCAGCAATGACGTTATCAGACACAACTTTTCAAAAATTACGTGACTATGCCATCTTAATGATGCGTAGTATTGGAAATTTTGCTGGAGGTTGTAACGTACAATTTGCAGTTTCGCCAGATGAAAAAGAAGATATTGTAGCGATTGAAATCAATCCTCGTGTATCTCGTTCTTCTGCATTGGCATCTAAAGCAACTGGATATCCAATTGCTAAAATTGCTTCTAAACTAGCTTTAGGATATAATTTAGATGAATTGCAAAATCAAATTACAAAATCTACTTCGGCTCTTTTTGAACCAACTTTAGATTATGTAATTGTAAAAATTCCACGTTGGAACTTTGATAAATTTGAAGGAGCAGACAGAACTTTAGGACTTCAGATGAAATCTGTTGGTGAAGTTATGGGAATCGGGCGTTCTTTTCAAGAAGCATTACACAAAGCAACTCAATCTTTAGAAATTAAACGTAACGGTTTAGGTGCCGACGGAAAAGGATATAAAAACTACGAACAAATTATCGAGAAACTAACTTTTGCAAGTTGGGATCGTGTTTTTGTAATTTATGATGCAATTGCAATGGGAATTCCGTTGAGTCGTATTCATGAAATTACAAAAATCGATATGTGGTTCTTGAAACAATATGAAGAGCTTTATATTTTAGAAAAAGAAATTTCTAACTATAAAGTAACTAATCTTCCTAAAGAGCTTTTACTTGAAGCGAAACAAAAAGGTTTTGCCGACAGACAAATTGCTCACATGATGAATTGTCTTGAAAGTGAAGTGCATACTTTACGTGAGAAAATGAATGTAAATCGTGTATTTAAATTGGTAGATACTTGTGCTGCCGAGTTTAAAGCAAAAACACCTTATTACTATTCTACTTTTGAGGCTGAAATCGAAAAAGCAAACGGAGAACGTTACGTAGATAACGAAAGTGTTGTGACGGAGAAGAAAAAAATCATCGTTTTAGGTTCTGGACCAAACAGAATTGGACAAGGAATTGAGTTTGATTATTCTTGTGTGCACGGAGTTTTAGCGGCAAAAGAATGCGGTTACGAAACTATCATGATCAACTGTAATCCAGAAACAGTTTCGACTGATTTTGATACAGCGGATAAATTATACTTCGAGCCGGTTTTCTGGGAACATATATATGATATCATTCAACACGAAAAACCAGAAGGTGTAATTGTACAACTTGGTGGGCAAACAGCGTTGAAATTGGCTGAGAAACTTTCTAAATACGGAGTAAAAATCATCGGAACTAGTTTTGATGCACTTGATTTAGCTGAAGATAGAGGACGTTTTTCTGAACTATTGACTGAATTACACATTCCTTTCCCACAATTCGGAATTGCTGAAACAGCTGACGAAGCTTCTGCTTTAGCAGATACTTTAGACTTCCCATTATTAATTCGTCCTTCTTATGTATTAGGAGGTCAGGGAATGAAAATTGTAATCAACAAAAAAGAATTAGAAGAGCACGTTATCAATTTATTGAAAACGATTCCAGGGAATAAATTACTTCTAGATCATTATTTAGCCGGAGCAATCGAGGCGGAAGCAGATGCAATTTGTGATGCTGATGGTAATGTTTACATCATCGGAATTATGGAACATATTGAACCTTGCGGTGTTCACTCTGGAGATAGTAATGCAACATTGCCTCCTTTTAACTTAGGAGAATTTGTAATGCAGCAGATAAAAGATCATACGGAGAAAATTGCGAGAGCTTTAAAAACGGTTGGTTTAATCAATATTCAGTTTGCGATAAAAGACGATACCGTTTATATTATCGAGGCAAATCCTAGAGCTTCTAGAACAGTGCCATTTATTGCAAAAGCATACGGAGAACCTTATGTAAACTACGCTACAAAAGTAATGTTAGGACATAATAAAGTAACAGACTTTGATTTCAATCCGCAATTAAAAGGATTTGCGATCAAGCAGCCGGTTTTCTCTTTCAGTAAATTCCATAATGTAAACAAAGCATTAGGACCAGAAATGAAGTCAACAGGAGAAAGCATCTTGTTTATTGATGATCTTAAAGATGACCAATTCTACGAATTGTACTCAAGAAGAAAAATGTATTTGAGTAAATAATTGCTCAAATCCAGATATAAAAAAAGCTCCAAGTAATTGGAGCTTTTTTGTTTTTATTTCGTTTGATTAATTTCCAGTATCGTATTTATAATTAAAAGTACCATTAGTTACTTTTGTTGTAATAGGATTAGAAGTACTAATTGGTTTTGAATCATCTTCAACACAATTAAAAGAGAATGTTCCTGCTACCGTTTTAGCGCTTAAATCTACTGAAGTTATAGATAAACTACCTTCAATTGGGTATTGAGAATTTGTTCCTTTACTATTATAAGACATTTCAATTTGTGTTTTAGAAGCATCATAAGTAATTTTTGTAATAGGATAAGTCCCAATTTTTAGATCGCTTCTTTTAATGTAAAGTCTAATTTCGTCAATTAAATTTTTTCTACCTGCTAATTGAATGTATTCTGTTGCAGGATAATAAGTGAATAATGGTTTTGTAGCATAATCTGAGTTGTATGGATTATTCATTTCCCATAATGTGCCGTCAACTTTTGCAGTCATAGCAAATTTTGATGATGATCCAGGATCCTCTGAAATATTGTCATCACTAGAGCAGCTGTTTAAAGCTAGAATTAAAAAAAGAAACAGGATTTTTGGTGTTTTCATTACTTTGATTTATGGATTAAAATCCAAAAGTAGATAAACAATTGTAATCCATTTTACGTTAAAACGTAATGCAGCAATAAAAAAAACTCCATTTAGGAGTTTTTTTTATTGGTTGTATTTATTTTATTCGTTTTGGCTTATCGACATATTGTCTCTAGTATTCTTT
This sequence comes from Flavobacterium sp. MC2016-06, assembly GCF_009711165.2. Lineage (GTDB taxonomy): Bacteria > Bacteroidota > Bacteroidia > Flavobacteriales > Flavobacteriaceae > Flavobacterium. The sequence continues at coordinate 39,085 of NZ_WMID02000037.1, forward strand.
TGAACAGAAATAGCCCCAAACAACGCTAATAAAAAAGCAAAAGCATAAAAACCTTTTTCACTAGGAAGAATAGTAGCATTCCAAAGTCCAACGGTTAGTAATACAATTGATAAAAGCGTTCCGAACCAGCAAATACCGTAGTAAATATCGGTTACAGGAAGTTTTTCTAATCTGTCTCTAACACTTTTTTGCAGTGAGACTACAGCAAAAAGGCCAAACATTAAAACAGTAAAATAATACCCTTTTTCGTTCAGTAACATTTCTGCTCTAGCAAGTCCAACAATAAATCCTACTGTTCCCGCTCCAAGAGCTACCCAAGATGCCGCTATAAAGGCATTAGACGTTTTTTGTACCATGTTTTATATTGATTTTATTTGTATTTCGAAAAAATAGGAGAATCCATAGGAGTCCAAAAACAGCATTTCTGTCCACAAGATTTCAAACCGCTGTTTGCCCAAGTGTTGCAAGTATGAAGTATGCTGTAACTTCCGTTTGCTTCATAAAATGCATCTGTTCTGCCATAATTTGCATCGGTTTTTATGGCTAAGAAATTTCCAGAAGCATCTTTTTGGAAACTATTGGTAATATAAGTAATTAAACGATTGTATTGTTCCTTGCTTATCATCATCGATTTACAGTCATCGCCCAATCGCATCTGTCTGTAATAAGTGGCATGAATTGCTGTTGTACTTAAGCCTGTTGCAGCTTTAAGAGCAACAGAAGCTTTTAGGTCAGACCATTCGGGAGTTTCTAAATAAAACCCTTTGTCGCCCCAGCCCATAGCAATATATTTATAAGTAGAGTCTGCAACTTTGGTATTTTTAAATAGAATTTGTTTACTCCAATCTATTTGATCTGTTTTTGCCGGCATTACAAGATCGGTATGAACACCGTTTGTAAGGATAAAGATTTCGACTTCAGGTTTTGTGTCGGCTTCCTTGTCAACAGTTATTTTTGAAAGTGTAAAGGCTGTTGCTGCGTAGAATAAAATAAATCCTAAAAAGAATAAGATTGATTTTAAAAGAATTTTAAGAGCTTTTTTCAAAGTGAATTTATTGGTCATGATTTTTCAAATTTAGTTAAAATAAACTCATATCAAAATTAGAACCAGAAAATTTATAAAGAAAAATCTTTTTAAATCTAAAACTGAGAAAAGCCCCAAATTGGAGCTTTTCTCAGTTGTTAAAGTAAGATTTATTTTTTAATCAGTTGTTCTAAAGGCTTCAATTGATCCATGTTGATTTTAGATTGCTGTAAAACCGACATTAAAGTCATTATGTTATTCGGATTCATGTTTTTGCCTAAAACACGCACTACTGCAAAACCGTTTTCTTTTCTGTTAGCAAAAATTACAAATTCTTCAATGTTTTCGTCAGTACCAACATAACTTATAGAAGCGCCTTCTTTGCCAGAACCAAACTTCATTAACTGCTGGTATTTTGGATTTTTTAAAATCGCATTTACTTTTGTTCTTTCTGTTTCAAACTCAGCCTTATTTTTGTCATTTGCTTTAAAAGCCAGAATGTTCATTTTGTCAAAAGAATTTAAAGCTTCTGTTTGTGCTGCAGATAATTTTGCTTTTTCTAAGTTCAAAATACTAGGCGAAACATCAAGAGCAATAAAGTTTTTATTATCTGTATTTTCTACAAAATATTTTTGCAATGATGGCTCAGAATTACAACTTATTAAAGTTAATAAAACTAAAAGTACTGAGGTAAAGACGCTGGTTTTCATATTATCTTTTGCCTTTAGAGGCTTTTTTTAAGTCAGAACCACCAGGAAGTTGCATTTTATCTGTAAGTACAGAAATCTCGTTTAAATCAAAATTACCAGTTAGAGATAACAAAACACTATCTTCATTTTTAGTACCGTCAATATACATTAGTAATTCTTTTACCTGCGTATCGCTGGCTCCAGATTTTACCAAAATTCTAATGTTTTTACCGCTGTCGTTTACTCGCATTAATTCTTCAAGACCAGCTGTTTTTACATATTTATCAGCAGTAGCTTTCATATCAGCTTCTACCTTAGGATTTTTTGTGGTAAACACTTTCAAGTAATCTAATTTTTTAATCAGATTAATGTACTGCTGTGTTTCTTTATCAGTAGCATCAACTTTTACTTTGCTCATTAAATCGAACATTTTTTTGTTTACAATTACTGAAGTTACATCGTCTTGACCGTCAAATTTGTCAAAAGCTCCTTGAGCATAAAATGCATTACTTACTAATGCGAAAACTATTGTTAGGATGAAATTTTTCATTTTGATTGATTTTAATTATTGTTTAAAAATTCTGTTTTTTGATTGTTCGTATTCGTTAATGTATTGTACACTTCCTATACCTACATTTACATTGTTAGACAATAGAGCCAAAGCTTTTTGCGTTGCCGCTAAGGCTTCTTCAGGATTGTCGTAGGTTCCTAATTCAGATTGCACTGCAACTTGCTGAGTTGCGTTTTTGTCGCTCACATAAAAATAGGTTCCAATTCCTAGTAAAACAACAGCAGAAGCTGCAATAGATAACCACGCTACGTTTCGTTTTTTAGTTTGTAGTGGAATTTCTTGCGTCGATTTTTGTTCTTTTACTTGAGAGAAATATCCAAACATTGGTTTGTACTGCTCCAAATGCTGCGCAACATCTGATGAAGAAAAGTATTCTTTTAATTCTTTTTCTTCGGCAATAGAAGTTTCTCCCTGAAAGTATTTTTCTAATATATATTCTATTTTACTTAATTCCATAACTGTGCGTGTTAACCATTGATTCTCTTATTTTTTTTCTCGCTCTAGAAAGTGCTACCCGAATAGCCGTTTCATTCATGTTGACAATTTTCGCAATTTCATCAAATTCATATTGTTCAACATCGCGTAACTGAATTAATATTTGTAATTGTTCGGGCAATTCGTTTATTATTTTTTCAACCCATTGTAAGCTGTCGTTGTCTTCTAATTTTTTATCTAAAAGAGGTTCACGATCCGTATAATTGTTATGAACGATTTTTAGATTTCCAGCTCGTTTCGATTTTAATTGATCCAGACAATAATTTTTAGTCATTGTCATTGCCAAAGCTTCAACGCTGCCGTAGGTTTCTAAATTTTCTTTTTTGTTCCATAACTTTACCATTACTTCTTGAGTAGCATCTTCGGCTTCTTCTGTACTGGTTAGCAATCTTTTAGCCAGACGAAAAACTTTGTCTTTAAAAGGATTTATTAATTCTATAAACACAATTTGATTCATAAATCAAAATATTATTCGTTAGCTTATATAGTCAAGACGAGGCACTATTATTTTTGTTACAGACAAGTTGTAATTTTTTTATTTAAAATAATGCTTCAAATTTATTATCGTTAAAACTAAAGGTAGTATTTTTACGTTTATACTGTTATAAATACCACTTTATGAAAACAATATTAAGAAGTTTGCTACTATTGTTCGTACTTGCCTTTTCTTTGCAGTCTTGTGAAGATCAAGATGATGTAGCCCCAGCATCTGATTTACAAATAAATGATTTTATCTGGAAAGGATTAAATCAGTATTACTTATGGCAGGCAGATGTTCCTAATTTAGCCGATGATCGTTTTGCGAATCAAGAAGCATTAAATTCTTTTTTAAGAGGTTATTCTGAACCTGAGAATTTATTTCAAGATTTATTAAATAAACCTATTAGTAAATATCCAAAAGGAGAAGCCGTAGACCGTTTCAGCTGGATTGTTGATGATTATACGGTTTTGGAGCAAGAACTTCAAGGTACAAGTAAAAACGATGGAGTAGATTTTAGATTAAGCTATAAGCCAAACAGCACTACAGATTTAGTAGGTTATGTGCGCTATATTATTCCTAATTCTGATGCAGCGACTAAAGATATTAAGCGTGGTGATCTTTTTACTGGAGTAAACGGTACGCAGTTAACAGTTTCTAATTACCAAACTTTATTGAATGCAGATAGTTATACTTTAAATATGGCTACTTACAATGGAACTACAATAAATACTAACGGAAAAACGGTTGCATTAACTAAAACGACTTTAGATGAAAACCCAATTTTAATCAATAAAGTAATTGTTTCTGGAAGTCATAAAATTGGTTATATGATGTATAACGGTTTTTATGCTAATTACGATGTGCAGTTAAATAATGCTTTTGGGCAATTGGCAGCACAAGGAATTACAGATTTTGTTTTAGATTTAAGATATAATGGTGGAGGATCAATTCAGACTGCTACACGTTTGGCGAGTATGATTACAGGACAATTTAAGGATAAGATTTTTGCTAAAGAAAAATGGAACGCTAAGGTTAATGCTTATTTTGAAACGGAAGATCCAGAATCATTAAATAATAGATTTGTAGATAATATCAGTGGAACGGCTTTAAACAGTCTGCGCTTAAGTAAAGTATATATTTTAACATCAAGTGGTACGGCATCTGCAAGTGAGTTGGTGATTAACGGATTGGCTCCTTATGTTACAGTGGTTCAAATAGGAGATTATACAGTAGGTAAAAATGTTGGATCAATAACATTATATGATTCTGAAACTTTTACTAAAACAAAAGTAAATCCGAATCATAAATATGCAATGCAGCCTTTAGTGCTTAAAATTGTAAATGCAAATGATTTTGGAGAGTATACTAATGGTTTACAACCAACTTATACACAACTTGAATACATCTCTAATTTAGGTGTTTTAGGTGATGCTTCAGAGCCTTTATTGAATACTGCAATTGCTAATATTACAGGTGGTACTGCCAAAAAAGTACAGCAGGATAGAGGTGAAGCATTAAGAACCTTTATTGATGCTAAAGCAATGAGTGGCGGATTTAGAAACCAAATGTATCTTGAAAAAGCTCCCGAGGGACTTTTGAGATCATTAAAATAAAACAAATAAAAAAGGCTTTCAGAAATGAAAGCCTTTTTTGAAAAAATCCAAAAACTAAAAACTAATTTTAAAAAATTAATCGTTAAAGTAAAAGCCGTTAGACCCAATTCCAGTTGTTAATGTTTTTTCTAATGTTCCGCTTAAACTATATATGTAAGCAAAACTATCAGATGTGTATTTTGCATCAGCTATAAAAATATGATTGTTGTTTACTGCAAATCCGTATAAATTTGTTGTAGCAGAAGTTAAAATTGGTGTTGTAGATGCTGCAGTTGCAGTAGTGTTTATAACATAAACAGATTCGTTTACCGCATAGTAAATTTTGTCATTGTAAACGTCTAAGTATGCAGATCCATCTAGAGATTCTGGGAAAGTAATTGTAGAAGTTGTTTTGTCTGATATTTTTACTTTAACAATTTCGTTTGAACCTCCGTAAGGACTTTTTAAGATGTATAAAACACCATCTTTTTCCTCTATAGAGTTTGCACCATAACCAATAGTTACAGGAGTTTCTAATGCTTTTGTAGCAATATTTACAATTAATACTTTGTCACTAGCGTTAGCATCAGTGATGTATAATTTTCCATCTTTTAAGATAACTCTATCTGCAGTTGCATTTAATGCAATTTTAGATTCAACAGTATTAGTTGTTAAATTAATTACGGCAACATAATCGTCTGTATCACCAGTTGCAGGATTTATATAAGAGTAAGTATTGGCGTTGGTTACATACGCTTTCCCGTCTAATACTACACCATATCTAGGATTAGCAAGTCCAGAATCTATTTTAGCAATTAATTTAAAAGTATATCTGTTTACAACATTAATTACATTTGAACCACCAGAAATAATATAAGCATTATCACCATCAAAAAAGATATTTTGTAGATATCCACCAGGTAAATCACTGCCATTAGCCACTGCGTATACGTCTTGTGTAAAAGTTGTAAAATCATTGCTTGAAAAAGAAATTGTGCCTTTGCTTTGGCTTCCTTCATTTAAAACAAAAAACCCATTGTCATAAACACCTTTTGGAGTGTCATCATCATCATTAGAACAAGAAACAAATAAAGAAACGCTAAGTGCTACTAAAAGCAATTTACTGAATTTCATAATATTAAAATTTTAAGGTTAAATACATATTAAAATTGCGACCCGGCATTGGTCTTTCTTCTAGACTTTCGTAATCTTTATTAAAAAGATTTAAGACTTTAAAGCCAAGTTTGAAAGAGTCTAAGAATTTAAAATCATAATCGATACCTAAATTTGAAATCATGTAATCGTTTATAATTTCATTAGGATTATTATCGGCCCTTGTATAGACAAATCCATTATATAGAAACTGATAATAAGCAGAAAGTTTATTTCTTGAATAAGAAACTGCTCCAGTAACTTTATTGTAAGGAACAAAGAAAAGCTGATTTTTAGTTTCTTCATCTTTTGAAGCCGTATACGCGTAAGAAGCATTTAGTCCAAAAGAGTTTTTGCCAAATTGTTTTTTCCAGCTTAATAAAGTTTCAGTACCATAACTGTTTACTTTGCTGGTATTTTGTGGAGACCAAATTCCATTTTTTCCAGGAACCCATTGCAATAAATCTTTTATTTTGATGTAATAAAAAGTCTGCGTAAGTGAAATATTCTTGAAGGTAAAAACATTTCCAATTTCACCTTGGTAAGAACTTTCAGGTTTTAAATTGAGGTTGCCGCCTTGATCCCAATACAAATCATTATAAGTTGGAATTCTGAAATTTCGTGACAAATTCAATTTCAAATTATACAATTTACTAACTTGATAAGACGATCCTAAAGAGAATAAAACAGGCGATTCATAATTGTCTGTAAACTCTTTTCTTACTCCAAATTCGTTTTTCCAATCGGCAGAAAAATCTTGTTTTATGAGTAATGATGCAGAACTAATTTCGCGAACATGATTACCAAAACTAGTTCCGTAACCTTTAGTTCTATTGTAATCTACAATACCATTTATCTGAGTTGATTTAAAAAGAGTGTAACCTAAATCTAATTTAGTAGTCAAACTTTCTGTTTTTCCGTAGGTGAAATCTTTAGTCGAGTTGTCTGCGAAATATTGATAGTTTTCTGTTATAAAAGCTGTTTTAAAATTGGTTTTAAATTTCCCAAAATCGCCATCGTATTCCAGTAAATTTCTGTTGAAACCATTTACGTATTTACTTTTAGTGTCTGTTTCTGTAATCAGCGAAGTATTTCGATCCGTATTTGAAGTCTGACTGTATAATTTTAAGCTGTTTTTAGCATCAAATTTATAACCCAAATTGGCACTCATGGTTACAATATCATATTGACCATTTTGATTCCAACGCTGTTCGCCTCTCCACGTATATCTATTCAGATATTTATAATCATTTGTCGAACTATTTTTAGAAAAGCCAATCTGAGCGCTCCATTTTTCGTTCGAAATATTTGTTTTATAATTTATTCCAATAGTGTTGAAACTTCCGTAATCTAGTTGTAAAGTATTCTCAAAACGATTATAAAATGCCAAATCGGTATTTAAATGCACTGTTCCTCCAATAGCGCCGCTTCCATAAATGATACTTCCTCCGCCAGCTTTTACACTAATAGAATTATAATCGGTACCAGAAATTGTATTAAAATCGGTACTTCCATTCATTTGAGAATTGATATTAATACCGTTCCAGACGACAGCAGTCTGCGAAGAAGTAGTTCCTCTAAAAGAAACCGTAGAAAGCATGCCTCGTCCGTATTGTTTAAAATAAAGAGTGGAGTTGAAATTTAATAAATCAGTAAGTAAAGCTTCATTTTTGCTGATAACAGAATCATTAAGTTTTAAAACAGATTGTGAATTAGAGAATTTTTTAAGATTTGCATCAGAAACTACAACCGTTTTAAGATTTGTAATAGAATCCTTTTGCGCCAAAATAATCTGGCACAGCAATAGCAAACAAAAAGTAAAACATTTTTTTAAAGTCATAATTCTACACTCTTTTTCCCGAGAGCTCGATATTTGTTACAAAGGCAGGTCTCCTGGCTTGCGTCTTGTTGTTTACCTTCCCACTCGCAGAGACGAGCAGTGGTTTTGTAGTTAACAACAAGCATTCATTAAAGAACTTAGCTTACAGTTGCGGGAACAGCTCAAGATTTTACTTGATTCCCTTTTAATGCATTATCAAATTATAACGCAACCTTAATTTTGTGCAAAGATAAAGTTAAAATTACCGAATTTTCAAATTTGTTTTACTTTTTCAAAGAAATTTTAAACAAAACACCTCTTATAGTAAGATTTTGATGACTTGTCCAAAGTCGACTTTATTCTGAAAAGCCTCTTTTAAAGGCAGTGAAGTATGATGACATAGAAAACTTCTTATCACTCCGGCATGCGCAATAATAACAATAGGTTTGTCACTTACTATAACAATTTGTTCAGATAAAAAAGAGCCAATTCTTTCGTGTAATTCAATAAAAGATTCTCCGTTTGAAGCCGGAATATTTACAAAATCTTCCATCCACGGATTGAGTTGTTCAGGTAGAATATCATTCCAGTTTTTCATTTCCCAATCTCCAAAATTCATTTCCATTAAGCGTTCATCTTCTTGATAAGAAATGGTTTTGATTTTAGTTTGAATGTATTTTGCGAGAATAACACATCGTTGTAACGGACTTGAAAAAATAATTGCTTCTGAGGGTAATTGTGAAATGATATTTTTAAAAATCAAATCAAAAGGTTCTGCCAAAGCAACATCAGATTGTCCGTAGCAAATTCCTTTTTCACAGACAGTTTCGGTATGACGAACTAGATAAACTTCCATACAAAAAGAATACTTAGATAATAAACAACTTCACAGACTTGCTGTGTTGCGCCAAGACAATCACCGGTGTAACCGTCAATCCATTTTTGAAAATAACGAGCTAGAAAATAACGAGTCAGAAAAACAGGAATCAAGACCAATAGGAATTGATATTTAAAATAAGAAAGTACAAGCAAAGGAATTAATCCGAAGAAAAAAGCACCAAAAAATTCTTTCCAGGTATTCTTTTTAGCGATAGGTTTGCTTTTACTAGTTGCATCATCTCGCGAATATTCATTCGTGAAAATAATACTTATTGCTGCCAATCGGCTTAAGGCATGTGCCGAAACGAATAACAGAAAGATTTGTAAAACAGAGTTTGAATTATTGGTATTAAAAATCAAAATAGATTCTGAAAGTGTTTTAAACTTTAATAAAAAAAGTAAAACCAAACCAATTGCTCCATAGGCACCAATGGCACTGTCTTTCATAATTAGGAGAATTTTTTCTTTGGTCCAGCCTCCGCCAAAACCATCGCAGACATCTGCAAATCCATCTTCATGAAAAGCTCCTGTAGTTAAAATGGATGCAATAAAAGCTAAAATAACAGCTGTTTCTACAGATAAAAAAAGAGACGAAATATAAAATGCCAAAAAAGAAATACTTCCAACTATCCAGCCAACTAAAGGAAAATAACGAGTAGCTTTATTTAAATAATCAGGATTATGGTTTATGTTTTTTGGACAAGGTATTCGAGTATAAAACATTAAAGCAGTAAAGAAAATATGTAGTTCTTTTTTCATTTTTTAATATAAAATTTATTGAGTTATGTCATTGCGAGGAACGAAGCAATCTCATGATGTTTGTATTAATAAATCTTAGTTAGTGTGGTTGCTTCGTTCCTCGCAATTGTAAAGGTTACTTATTTCGGTAACGAATTTATCATTTCTATTGGTTTTTTACCATCAATACCCTGATGTGGTCTTT
>NZ_WMID02000038.1 GCF_009711165.2 Flavobacterium sp. MC2016-06
ATCATCAACAACCATTCTATCAAACCATCTAAAACGATTATGTTTCCATTGTTTATATTCTGCTTCAATTTCTGGATTTCTTACATAAGCACGTACATATATAAAACGTCCACACATGTCTTCGTCATTCATGGTAATTGTTATAGAGTCTCCTGTACTAGAAAGAGGTATTTCTATCCATTTATTTTGTGATAGACTGTGAAATTTCAACATCCATTTTATAGTTGCAATATTTGCTGGAGGATTTTGAATGTAATTTTTTACTTTAAAATGATATGTTTTCCCAAAGATCATTCCGTCTTGGTATGTACCCGTTTTATCATTTGCAGAACCTTGATCTAATGCTGTTAAAAGCTCAATTTCTTTTACACCGTCAGTTAAAGGTGGATCAAGAGGCTCCCCAAAACTATATTCAGGTGCAGAATAAATTATAGAAGCGTTAGAATTTATTTCATACCCTTCTTTTGCATATATTCTTGTTGTACCGCCCACGTTAGTGATAATATCTCCTTTTACTCGTAAATTACTAAACATAATTATTTTTCTTCGGTTATTTCAAAAGTTAAAAAATCTATGGCATGAAACTGCCCTTCTGCATAGAAGGTTTTATTGGCAATTTCTTGAATTTCTTCTTTAGGTAACATAATCATTCGCGTACCATCAGATTTTTTAATTTCATCACCATAATTTTGTAATACAAAATGCTGGAGATTAATACTGATACTTCTTGGCGAACTTGTCATATAATTTCCAAATGGATCATCATAAAAAAATCATTGTCTCTGCTAATCATAACAGAAGCTTTATTTTTTGTGTTTCTGTAAATCCAAACACTGCCGTCAGAATTAAGTGTTAAATCTACTCCGCTAACTGTTTTTCTCATCTTAGTTGTGTTTAGTGTCTTCGCTGCTGTTGTTTTTAATATCTTTTTTAGAATGTATTTCATGTGACTTCTCACTATTTGAAATTATTTTTCCATTACCTACAATATTTTGGTCTTTCTTATAATCGGATTTAAAATCTCCTTCAATATTGGCATCATAACTACCGCCAACATGCAGGAAACTATTTCCACTAATATTGGTATTTAGAATTCCTCCTATACTTGTAGATTTATTTATAGAAGCAGTTTCAGAAATATTCATTCCTGCTGTAAAAGTTATACTTTCAGTGGCTTCAAAAATGATATTTTTTGCGCGTATAGTAGCCGTTTCTGGAACAGTTAGGGTTGTACTTTTGGTCTCTTCATTCATATGGAGTTCATTCCCGCTTGGGTCAGAAAGCCAAATACCAACTTTTTCTATAAACTTAAATAACTGCCCAAATCGAAACTTCCAGCCTTTTATGCTGTTTTGAGAATCAAAAAACTCAGGTTTTGCTTTTCCGTTATAATGTGATCCGGAAACATAAGGTCTTTGAATATTTCCTCCTTCAAAACCTACCAAAACTTCATCGTCTATTTCGGGTCTCATATATTCCCCTCTTCCTGGTCCTGCATACTGCTGTATTACACGTATCCAATCACTAGTAGAACTATTCGCTCCCCAATTAAATTTTACACGCACGCGTCCCATTCCTTCAGGATCATTGTTGTCTGTAATTTTTGCAGGCTGGGTTTCTGCTTTTGCAAATACGGTAACATTGGTATAATGCGGTGCGGTAACATCGGCAGGAATAGCTTTAAACTCGCAGCTGTAATTGCCACGGAGTTTTGAAAGATGTGTAACTTCTATGGCTAATAGTTCATGCTCTACAGTTCCATTTACAATAGTGAAAATTTGTCCAACGCCAATTGGAAAAGAAGAAGTACCACTATAAAAAACGCTGTTAGCATCTAGTCCAGCCGTATGCAGTTTTACCATTTGATCGATCTCTTCTTTATTCTGAGCGTTTGAGGTATGTAAGGCGTCATTTAAATGAGGCTGTGCTACACTTGCCTGCGTGTAACCTACAATATTAGAGAAACTGTCACGGCTGCCGTCTGTGGTTTTAGCTGCCGAACTTTTTATGTTTACAGCATTATCTGGATCATAAGCTCCAAATGAAGTTTTGTGAGCCGTTAGATTTATCTGGATTTTAAAATCTTCGAGCGATAAGTTATTGATAAGTTTCACTTTACTGGTTTTTAACTGTCCGAACTGCATGCGCATTCCGTCAAAATAAAACCATTGTCCGTAACGTGCCGCAATTCTTTTTAAGAATGCAAAACTGCTCTCATTATACTGCGCCAGATATTTAAATTCTTTTCTATAAGTTGGCGAGATAGACTCTTTTTGATAAAATTCATCAGGGCCTTCAAACAAAATTCTAGGAACAATATCCTGCAGCGCAAGTTCTAGAAACGTTCTAGATATTGGTCTGTCATCGAGTGCAACGGTATGACTTATACCATGAACATATATTCCATCAGGACTTCCGTTGCGGTCTTGAGAAACAAATTCGTTAATAATTCCTTTTGACATTAATCGAATTCCATTTACCAAAAAAGTAAAAATCACTTCAGATCCAATATAGCTGCGAAGTGCTTTGGCCTGATCCACAGGATTAATTACAACTTCTGGTGCATAATACCAGGCAAATGAAAAATAATGATGATCTGCCATTTTCTGGCTTATCTTTAAGTCTGAATGAATTACGTTTAAAGTAAAACCATCAATACTGATGTGTACTTGGTCTGCAAAATGGGTCATGTTTTTTGGTTATATCTAAATAGTTAATGTAAAAATATTCTGATAAATTTGCGCCAATTTTTTTAAATAAACAATACCCACTTTTGGTGATTTTTTAAAAATCTTACAAAAAAATTAAAGGTCATGATGTATCTATATAATTAATTCTCACTAATTTATTCAACCAAAACCTCTGTAGTTCTATAAAAATAGTTAATATTGTATTCTTAACTAATCATTAAAAACTATGGGACTATCTTCATTCTTCAAGAATTTATTTGGCACTGCCAAAGATTCTGCAACCGATTTGGCTGCTCAAGCCGAAAACACTTTTGAACAAGCTAAGGAAGCTGCTGCTCCTTATATTGAGAAGGCTGAAACTTTCGCAGAAGAAACCATTGCAAAAGCCAAAGAAGCTTCTGAGCCAATATTAGAAAGTGCAGCCGAATATGCACATCAAGCAAAAGATATTGTGAGTGAATATGTAGAAAAAGCCTCAGATTCTATAAGTGATGTTATTGATTCTGTAAAAGAAAAAACTGCAGATCTTACTAGTGAAACCAAAGCTGCAGCTGCAGAAACGGTTGTTGATACTAATGAAAAAGCAGAAGATGCTGCAGGTGAAATCGTTGACGAAGCAAAAGAATAAAGAATGTAAACTGATTTTTAGGATCAAATAAATATCTTTATCTTTGTACTATTAATACCACCTTCTCTTTGGGAAGGTTTTTTTATTTAAAAAAAATATTGACATGAATCCAGATCAGTTTGGCACGTACGCCACAAAATACATTGATATCTTAATAGATTATTCTCCAAAATTAATCTCAGCCTTCATAATCTTATTTGTTGGTTTATATACCATAAGGCTAATTAATAGATTAATTAGAAAAATAATGGTAAAGAGAGACTTAGATCCTACACTTACCAAATTTCTTGCTGATATTTTGTTATGGGCGCTGCGAGTTTTATTGTTTGTAACATTTATTTCAAAAATCGGAATAGACACTTCGTCATTTGTTGCGATCTTAGGAGCAATGGGACTTGCTGTTGGTTTATCGCTGCAAGGTTCGCTTTCTAATTTTGCCGGAGGAATGCTGATTATCGTTTTTAAGCCTTTTAAAGTTGGTGATACTATAGAAGCTCAAGGAGTTGTTGCAACGGTAAGCGAAATTCAGATTTTTGTAACAAAGATGATTAATGCCAACAATCAAACTGTTTTTGTACCTAACGGTGCTTTATCTAACGGAAATATCATTAATTACTCAATGCAGGGAGAAAGAAGAGCCGATTTGACTTTTGCTGTTTCTTATGATTCTGATATTAAAAAAGCGAAAGATATTCTTTTAGGAGTTTTAACTAAAAACCCAAAAGTACTTCAAAAGCCCGCTCCCGAAGTTTTTGTAAAAAACCTAACAACAAGTTCTGTAGAATTTTCTGTTCGCCCGTGGGCAAAAAATGCTAATTATGGAGCTGTTTTTTCAGAGACATTAGAGAATTGCAAAACAGCTTTAGACGAAGCAGGAATTGCAGTTCAGCCTTATACACTGCAAAAATAAAATAACTTCTATTGTTTTTTTGATGGCATTGTCATCATAAAATCTTTTAAATAATAAGGTTCAAAATAAGCGACATCTACAGTGTCGCTTTTTTGATACTTATCATAACTGATTTTACTCATGGCGTGTGCCGAAGGATATTTTATATCTTCTAAAAACACAAAGTTTTCTTTGGTTAAAACAGTTTTACATTTTTCGGCACAATCGCCAACAAAATAAACCGTTTCTGTATAAGATGAAAAAGAATCTTCATCAATTACTTCTGCTTTAATTTCTCTTTCCGTTTCTAATGAGGCATTAAAAACTGCGCTGTAAACTTCCATTCGGCGTGCATCCAGCATCGGAATAATTTTTCCGTCTGAAACATTAGCCTGCGAAGCCAGCGTTTTTAAAGTGTCTACCGCAATTAAAGGTATATTTAAAGCAAAACACAATCCTTTTGCCGCCGAAACTCCAATTCTTAAACCCGTATAAGAACCCGGGCCTTGACTTACTGCAACTGCCACTAAATCTTGAACTGTAATTCCTGCAGACTCCATTACTTCTTCTATAAAAACATGAAGTTTTTCGGCATGAGAGTAACCTTCATCGGCAAGTTCATTACACGCAATAGTTTCTCCATCTTTTGCAATGGATACAGAGCAATTTTTGGTTGCAGTTTCGATGTTAAGGATAAAAGGCAATATGTTTTATTTTAATTATTAAAAATTTGATTTGAGAATTCCTGCATAGAGAAAAACAGCTAATAAAATCAATACAGGGATAATACATAAATTTACAGCTAAAAAAACTAAATAAATTAAAGTTTTCTTACCCACAGAAAAATAAACATATTCTTCATTATAATATTGAGTTTGATATGCTTTGTAATGCGTAAAGCAAAGAAACATGATTATAATAATTAATCCTATGCCAATGGATTGAAAAAAACCATCTGGCGGACTTCCGCATAATGAAATCATAATTATACTAAGTATTCAAATTATTTTTTAGGCAGATCTGCTTTTTTCAGCTTCACTTTATCTCCAGAATTTAAATCTTTAGAAACCGTTGTATACGGACCTGTAATTACAACATCTCCTGGTTTTAAACCCGACATTACTTCAATATTAGTGTCGTCTTGAATACCTGTTTTAATAATTCTAATTTTAGCTTTATCTCCTGCTTTTACAAAAACACATTCGAATTTTTTATCGCTTTTTGGAGCCGCTTTTTTATCGTTAGGATCTTCTATTTTAAAATCTTTTACTGCTGCAGTATCCGATTTTACAACTACAGAACTAATTGGCACTGCCAAAACATTTGTTTTAGTTTGGGTAATAATATCTACAGTAGCCGTCATCCCTGGTCTAAACGGAGAATATTCTGCTGGTTTACCTACTAATAAATCTTGGTAAGAATCTTTTAAAATACGAACTTTTACTTTAAAATTAGTTACCTGATCTGATGTTAAAGCTGTACTTGCAGAGTTAGAAATACTGGTTACAACTCCTCTAAATTTCTTTTTTAGATAAGCATCAACTTCAACATTAGCTTCGTCACCAATTTTTATTTTTACAATATCATTTTCGTTTACATCAACTTCAACTTCCATGTTGTTTAAGTTGGCTACTCTCAAAAGCTCTGTTCCTGCCATTTGCTGCGTTCCCAAAACACGCTCTCCTAATTCAACATTTAATACTGAAATAGTTCCTGCTGCTGGAGCATAAATAGTAGTACGGCCTAAATTGTCTCTTGCTTCTGTTACAGATGCTGAGGCACTTTGTACGGTATAATACGCATTTTGTTTAGTTGCTTTTGCCACTTCAAAAGTAGCAATCGCTTTATCCCAGTCTGATCTTGAAATTACTCCTTTATCGTATAAAGTTTTATTTCTTTCATAACTTGCTTTAGCTTCTTTAAAATTGGCATCAGACTGTGTTAAACCTGCTTTAGATCCAGCCAAATTAGCCACAGATCTATCTAAACCTGATGTATATAAATCTGGATTTATTTTAACTAGCAGATCTCCTTTTTTTACAACTTGACCTTCTTTTACATTTAAGGCAATAATTTCACCCGAAACCATTGAAGCTATTTTTACTTCGATTTCCGGTTGAATTTTACCTGTTGCCGAAACGGTTTCGACAATGGTTGAGGCCATAACTTTTGAAATTTCTACTTCTTTTCCTTCATCCTTATTTCCTATTACTCCCGCTTTTGAAAGACTTACTAGAGCTACGATAAAAACTACTGCACCTCCTACTAAGAAATAAACTGTTTTTTTCTTCATAATGATTTATTTTGTGATAATTGGAATGATCGGAATTCCGAAGTAAAATTCAAGTATTTTAATTTTAAACATGTAATCGTATTTGGTTCTTATAACGTCTGACTGTGCATTGGTTAATAAGGTTTGTGCCTGAGTAAAATCAAAAGAATTCATTAAACCTACATCATACTTTTCTTTTGCATAATTGTAAGCCTGCTGTCTTGCTTCTAAAGTTACATTAGACGATTCGTATGCATTTAATGCTCCTTTTGCATCTGTAAATGCTGTATAAACGTTACGTTGCAAATCTAAACTTTTTTGTTCTAAATTTATTTTAGATTTCTCTAAACTTACTTTGTTACGCTCTACATTATTTCTAGCCGAAAAACCATTGAAGATTGGAACGTTTAATTGAAAACCAAAATTATGTCCTTTATTGTTGCTGAACTGATCAAAAACCGGAAGTGGGTTTGCGTAAATAGGATCATTGTTTGCATCAACTCCTACAAGTCTATCACTGTAACTGGCACTTGTACTAAAAGCGTAAAAGCCTCTTAATGTTGGCTGATAGGCTCCTTTTGCAATAGCAACGTTTTTCTCGGCAATCTCAAGATTAGTCTGCGCTAATTTTAATTCTGTTCTAATATCTTTTGCTTTATTATAAATATCAGTCGGGCTTTGCGCCAAAATGTTATTTTCATCTTTAGCATTTGTATCATCAATTACATCAAAATCTGCAAATTCTTTAAGTTGTAAAAGCTGTGCTAAACTTAATTTAGAGATTAATAAACTATTCTCTGCAATAATAATATTTTGTTTGTCTGTAGCGGCAGTTGCTTTTAGATCAAATAAATCACCACGCGGAATTGTTCCTGCATTTACCATTTCTTCAGAGCGTGCAAGTCTTTTTTCATCAATTGATAACTGCTCTTTTTTAACTTTTAGATTTTCTTTATTAAATAGAATTTCTAAAAATGCATTAGCCACGTTTAATGAAATATCTTCCTGCATTTTCAACAATTGATATTGTGATGCAATGATAGAAAGCTTAGTTCTTCTGTATATATTTTGATTTTGAAGTCCTTTGTAAATATCAATTCCAGCATTAACACCTAAAGACGAATATTGCGTAGTTTGAGTTGTAGCAATATTTGTAACGGGATTAACGTTCAAACCAATATTCCAAGAGTGAGAAGCGCTTCCGTTTACCGATGGAAGAAAACTTCCTAATGCGCCTTTTTTATCAATATCTGCACTTTTAATATCTAGTTCAGAGTTTTTAATTGTGATATTATTATCTAATGCATATCTCACGCATTCTTCTAAAGTCCATTGCTTTGATTGCGCCTGGCTCGATAAGCCAAACCCAAATAACATTGCTAAAACAAGACTATTATATTTATTTATTTTCATATATTTTGAATGAAAGCATAGCAGCGATACTACGCAAATTTAACATTTTTTAAAACCAAAAAACCTATTCTACTTTCAAATTATTTTTTCTCTCCTTCGGTGATCAAACCTTGATTCCAGATTTTAATTTTATCTGTGTTTTTGATACCGCTTTTTACTTGAACGTAGATTCCGTCACTAACTCCTAAAATTAAATCTCTTCTCTGAAATTTCTGAGGAGCAGTTTCTACTTCAACATAAGGCTTTTGTGTTTTTTTATCAAATTGCACTAATGACTCTTTAATAGCCAATACTTTGTCTGCTTTCTCTAAAATAATTGAAGCATTTGCACTTAAACCAGCTCTAATAAAAGTTGCGTCTTTATTTTCTAACGAAGCTTTTATTTGAAACTGAATGGCACCGTTTTCTGTAACTCCTTTTGGTGCTATATACGTTAAAACAGCATAGAATTTCTTATTTTCAATGGCTCCAACTGTAATCTCAATAGGCATATTTTCTTTAATTTTACCTACTTCAGATTCGTCAATTTTTCCATCAAAAATCATTTTTCCAACATCTGCAACGCTGGCAATTGTAGTACCTTCGTTAAAATTATTACTTTCAATAACTTGATTTCCAACTTTTACAGGAACATCTAGAATCATTCCGTTTACGGTAGAACGAATCAAAGTATTAGCATAACTTCCTAATGAAGATGTTGTTCCTGTTTTTACAATATCCAAACCTTGCTTTGCAGCCAGATAATTTTGTTTTGCTTGCTTGTAAGCCAATTGAGCGGCATCAAAATCATTTGCTGAAATAACATCTTTATCAAACAACGTTTTTTGTCTTTGATGAATTTTTTCTTGATTATCTAAAGCAATTTTAGCAGTCTGCACTTGATTTTGAGTACTACTCACGTTAGAAACATTGGCAACAACTCTAATTTTAGCAATCATGTCGCCTGCCTTAATATTTTCACCTGCTTTGATATACACTTGCTCAATAATACCCGAGATGTTTGGCTTGATTAGAACTTCTTCATCTGGTTTAATATTACCTGTAGCGATAGTGTTTTTTACAATCGTTTTAATTTCTGCTTTTTCAGTTTTAAAAACTATTGGTGACTCTTGATTCTTTGCATACAAATAGTACAATGCACCAAAAAAAACTATGGCAATAAAAATTAAAATGGTAATGGTTACTCCTTTTTTCATTTTGTTTTTGGGTTTAATCGATTATTTTGATTGATAATTTTATTCTGTTCTTAAAGCATCTACAGGCTTTACATTGATCGCGGTCTGCGCCGGAATAAATCCTGCAAGCAAGCCTGATCCTACTAATATTAATAAGGCAACAAATACTACTCTTAAATCTACACTTGGATTGGCAAACATTGTATCACCGTCTGCCGGCATCGAGGCCAAAGCCACATTCAGAAGTGCTATAATTCCGGTCGCGACGGCAATGCCCAGCATACCCGAGATAATGGTTAAAAATATAGATTCTGATAATATCTGCCCGCGTATTGCTGCTGGTGTTGCTCCCAAAGCTCTTCTAATCCCTATTTCTTTTGTACGTTCTTTAACTACAATAAGCATAATATTCGAAATACCAATTACTCCAGAAATCAGGACCAGAGTTCCTACAAAATAAGCAATGATTTTTAAGATATCAAACAAACTCTGCACTTTATTAAACTGCTCATACAAATCGAAATTTCCTACCGCTCTTTCGTCTTCAGGATTTACAGAATGAAGCGATTTTATTAATTCTAAAATTTTTGGTTTTAGAGACGTAATCGATGTTTCATCTTTTGCTGTAAGCGCCATCCAGCCTACTTTATCACCATAATTAAAAGCTTGTTGAAAAGTGGTAAACGGTACAAAAATATTTTTTTGTTCCTGTTCTGCATTTCCGCCTTGCTGCTTAGATTTATAAACGCCAACAACCATAAAGTTAATTCCGTTTACTTTTACATAAGTACCAATAGCTTCTTCTTCCTTCCCATAAAGTTCACTGATAACTCCTTTACCAATAACAGCAATTTTTCTTCTTTCCAGAATATCCTGCTGATTTATAAAACGTCCTTTTATAATATCCATTGGCTGTTGTTTTATCAACTCAGGATAATCACCATAGATTGTAAAAGAGGCTGTTTTTGTACCACGAACTACATTATTTGTTCCGTTAAAATCTCCTAACTGATTTCTCGGCGAAACATATAATAAGTCTGGAAATGCTTGTTTTAATGCCATTACATCGCTATTTCTAAAATCATAACGACGTGTTTTCGGTAAACCTTTATAGGCTTTTGAAGTAGTCTGACTCCACATAAACATTGTGTTTGTAGCAATACCATCAAATCCTTTTTTAATTCCGTTTTCTAAACCATTTCCAGCAGCAAGTAATATTACCAAAATAAATATGCCCCAAAACACCCCAAATGCCGTTAGAACTGTTCTGAAAACATTGGCTGTTAAAGCCTGTAAAATCTCGTCCCAATTATCTTTCTTAAACATAATTATTCGTCTCTAAGTGCTACAATAGGTTTAATTTTGGCGGCTCTGTATGCTGGAAAAAATCCCGCCATTGCTCCTGCAAATACAAGTAAAACAAGCGTGGTCAAAGCCACACTAAAGTCAACTTCAGGATTTCTAAAATATTCACTCTCCACCATTGGACCTACAAATTCCAGCAATAATAAACTTGCCAGTAAACCACAAAATCCAGCAATCGTTGTTATAAAAATGGATTCGTGAAGTATCATCGAAATAATAGAAAATGGTGAAGCACCAAGTGCTTTTCTAATTCCTATTTCTTTTGTTCTTTCTTTTACAATAATCAGCATGATATTACTTACACCAACAACTCCAGCGACTATGGTACAAATACCTACCCACCAAAAAAACAATCTGATATAGAGATTTAGATCATAAAATTGTTTGGCATCTTTTACCGAATTGTAAACACCAATACCTCCTTCGTCATCTGGAGCTACGACATTTTTACTCTTCAATAAATCTTTTAAATCCTGTGTGAATTTTTCAGATTGAGCCAAAGCTTCATCGTAATTTTTTGTTTGTTTTAAAGTAAAAAACATATTACTTATTTTATCTCCACCTCCAAAAGTTCTCTGTACAGTTGTCATAGGTAGATAAGCCCTCGTCTCTTCTCTTTCTCCTCCTGGATCGGTAAAAATTCCAATTACTTTAAAATTGATATTGTTAATTAAAATTTCTTGGCCAAGTGCCTCTTTGTCTTTAAACAAATCAGTCTTTACTTTCATTCCAATAACGGCAACTTTCTCATTGTTGTCAAGATCTTTACTGTTTACATATCTTCCCTGAACAATCACAAGATTTTCTATATAACCATAATCTGGATCTACACCTCTGTACTGATAACTTCCGGACTCTTTTCCATAAGAAAATGGAGCACGCCAAAAATTATAAGTAGACGCTTTTGTTGCTAATTTATCATCAAATTTCTGAACAGATTGTGTGTAATCGCTATTTCTAAACTGAATTTGTCTTCCCGGATTTAAACCTTTGTATTCTTTAGTTGTTGTTCCAGACCAAACTTCAATAATCCCTGCAGCATCACGTTCGAATTGTTTTTCAATTCCGTTTTGAAGCCCTTTTCCCGCACCCAGCAAAATCACTAAAATAAAAATTCCCGAAGCCACAGAAACTCCTGTAAGGAATGTTCTTAGCCGATTTTTAGAGATTGCCTCAAAAATTTCCTGCCAACGTTCAATATTAAACATAAGATGAAGCTCTAACTTGTTCTACCATTTTATCATCGATAATTAATCCATCTTTCAGGACAACGTTTCTTTTGCACATTGCTGCAATATCAGGTTCGTGTGTAACGATCAAAATAGTTTTTCCTTCATCGTTAATTCCTTGAATAAGCTCCATTACTTCATAAGAAGTTTTGGTGTCTAAAGCTCCTGTCGGCTCATCTGCCAATAAAACTTTGGGATTCGAAGCCAGCGCTCTCGCAATTGCAACACGCTGTTTCTGCCCTCCAGAAAGTTCATTTGGTAAATGATGAGAATGCGAGCCTAAACCCACTTTCTCTAAATATCTCATAGCGATCTCATAACGTTCTTTTCGCTTTACACCTTGATAATACAAAGGCATCGCAACATTATCTAGTGCTGTTTTATAATTTATTAAATTGAAAGATTGAAAAACGAATCCTAAAAACTTATTGCGATATTTTGAAGCTATCGTTTCGTTTAGTTTTTTAATTGGTGTTTTGTCTAAAATATAACTACCAGAATCTGCTTCATCAAGAATTCCTAAAATATTAAGAAGTGTAGATTTACCAGAACCAGAAGATCCCATAATCGCAACTAACTCTCCTTCTTCTATATTAAAATTAATTCCTTTTAACACATGTAACTCAGAACTCCCCATTTTATAGGACTTGTGCAAATCTTTAATTTCGATCATGGTTTAGTTAAATTTTAAAACAATAATAACATTTTTATTAAGTATTTTATTATAATGAAACGTTAATAATTACGTTTCATTATTTGAATAAGACTACAAACTTTATCAAATGTTACACTTATTTAATAAAATATAATTGTTTTTGTAATTTTACCGCACTTAACAAAAATCATAATAATGAAGCTTCATTCAATTATTGCAATATTCACAGCTGTTATTCTAGTTTCAAGCTGTTCTTCAACTCAAAAAATCGAAACTTTAAAACCAGAACCAGACGATGCAAGTCCATTAGTTTACGACAGCAGTCCTTCTTTTATAAACTTACCCATAACGGTAAAACTTACTGACATTGAGAATCAGACCAACACGCTTCTTAACGGATTAATTTATGAGGACAACAATATCCAAGACGATGATATTGAAATGAAAATTTGGAAACAAGCTCCTATAAAAATTCAAAACGACCCTGCAAATCCAGACAAAAAGATAAAAACTATTCTGCCTCTAAAAGCAACTATTAAATATCGTATAGGTACAAAAACGCTTGGAGTTGAATTATACGATGTTCGTGAGTTTAACTTAAACGGCGTTATCACTTTATCTAGTGATGTAACGTTGACGAATTGGAAATTAACTACTAAAACGGAATTCAAATCATTAGACTGGAACGAAAGCCCAACTATGAGTGTTTTTGGTAAAAACATGCCAATTACGTATTTAATAAATCCCGCAATTTCAATTTTCAAATCTAAAATTGAAAAAAGCATAGATGATGCGATCGAACAATCAATGGATTTTAAACCAAACGTTTTAGCTGCTTTAGAAAAAGTATGTACTCCATTTCAAATGAGTGATACTTTCGAAAGCTGGTTACGAATTGTTCCTGTAGAAGTTTATTCCACCAATGCTAAACTTAAAAAAGATTCTTTTCTGTTAGACATGGGAATGAAATGTAATATGGAAACAATTGTAGGTAAACAACCAGATTCTAAATTTAATGCCAGTAAAATTATTTTAAAACCTGTTGCAAAAATTCCAAATCAAATTGCTGCTAATATTGCCGCTATCTCAAGTTATGTAGATGCTTCAAAAATTATGACAAAGAATTTTGCTGGGCAGGAATTTGGTTCTGGAAGTAAAAAGGTTACGGTAAAAAACGTTGCAATTTGGCACAAAAACGGTAAAATGGTTATTGCTCTTGATGTTTTAGGCTCTATCAATGGAACACTCTACTTAAATGGTTTCCCGCAATACAATCCGCAGACTAAAGAGATTTATTTTGACAAACTTGATTATGTATTAGATACTAAAAGTAAATTAATGAGAACAGCAAGCTGGCTGGGTCAAGGTTATATATTAAGAAAAATGGAAGAAAGCTGTCGTTACTCAATTCAGCCCAATTTAGAAGAAGGAAAAAAGAGCATGGCTGCTTATCTTAAAAACTACTCTCCGATGCCTGGTGTTTTTATAAACGGTAAAATGGAGGATATTCAATTTGATAAAATTCAGCTGACGAACCAAGCTATTATCGCTTTTATAAAGATAAACGGCACGGTCAATGTCTCTGTTGACGGATTGAAATAGAACAAAAAAAGCAGTATAAAATTTATACTGCTTTTTTCTTTTTAGACTGGTACATTCTATAAATTAGAAAACCAATTATTGCAACCAGAAAATACGGAATTACCATTAAATAAACAATACCGTTATTTACTGCTTCCGCTTTTTTTACATTCGTATCACCTGAAAGTGCAGCACGACACATAGCGCATTGGGCTTGCGCCGAAATTCCAATTAAAAAAATACAAATCGCAAAAAATATTTTTTGAAACTTGAAACTTGGAACTTGAAACTTATTTATATTTTTAATTTGCATAATAAGGGGAAATCATTAAGTAAACCACCACACCTGTTACAGCAACGTATAACCAAAGTGGAAAAGTTATTTTAGCTATTTTTCTATGTCTATCAAAACGCTGCGACAAAGCTCTTACATATGTAACTAATACCATTGGAATAATTACTACAGATAAAATGATATGTGTAATTAAAATAAAAACATATATATATCTTAGAGCACCAACTTTAGCCATTTCAACAGCGTCTACAATTCCGTCATGATTTAAATCGCCTAGTTTTGTTGAGTCAGCAGTCATATGATAAGCAACATACATTACCAAAAAAGCCAATGATAGAAAGATAGCAAAAGTCATTAATCGCTCGTGAAGTTTTCTTTTTCCATTTTTAATAGCCAGTACACCCCAAACTAAAACGACAGCAGTAATACCATTTGTTGTAGCATAAATAGGCGGTAAAAACGAAAGTGGCTCTACATTAATTCCGAAATCTTTTAGTTTAACTGCAAATAAAACAGCAACTGCAACTGGTATTATAATTGAAACAGCAACAATAAGTTTATTATATTTTTTTTCTAATGAATCTTCCATTTTTATTCTTGTAATAATATTTTAATATCTTCTTGAATTTCTACAACGCCCTTTTTATCCAATCCGTCGTAATATATATTTGGATTTCCAAACTCGTCTTTTCTGCATCGAATGTTTCCATCTTTATCAATTAAAGCAAATAAACCTGAATGCTCAAAACCACCGCTTACTTTACCATTTTCTCCTGCATAAAGATTAAATCCTTTATTAGACAAATCCATAATGGTAGCTTTATCACCCGTTAAAAAATTCCAGTTAGAAGATTTTACTCCCAATAACTTTGCATGATCTTTTAGAACTTGCGGTGTATCATGTGCTGGATCAATAGTGATTGAAACAATTCCGAAGTTAGGATTGCCGAAAAAGGTTTTTTCTATCTCCAGCATGCTTAAATTCATCTTTGGACATATTGAAGGACAAGTGGTGAAGAAAAATTCTAAAACAAACACTTTACCTTTATACGTTTCATTTGATATTTTAGCGTTATTCTGATTCGTCAATTCAAACTTAGGCGCTTTACCAATGGTTACCAGTTTTCCGTCAGCTTTTGTTTTTAATCCTACATTATCCAAACGGCTTCCTTTTACCACCTCTCCGTTTTTAACTCTGTCTATAATTTTAGGCACAGCATAAATTCCGAAAATTAAAATGATAAACGAAATTCCGATATATGATTTATTTTTAAACATTATAATTACGATTTAAAGGTTTCTTTAGTAGCGTTATGATTCTTTTTAAGAGCAGCGCGATATTCATACAAGATAATTTTAAAATCATCCAACATTTCATTACTCAATTCTGATGGATGAAAAGTATCATATCCTTCTTTATATTCGTTTTTATCTTTTCTGCCTCTTAAATTTCTTTCTTTATCTACGATATAAACATTCGGAGTTCCTAAGCCATTATCTAACTTTCCTTTTAAATGTAATTGAGCATAAAATGTTTTAATTTCTTCTGGCGAAGCAAAAACAAAATTCCAGCCTTTAACATCTGTAAATGGTGCAAGAGCATCTACAACTTTCTGCGCTTCGACTTCTGTTCCTAAAGGACATAATACCACAAACTGAAGATCTTCAAAACCATTATAACGTTTATAGATTTTTTCATTTAAATTGAAGTAATTACCACGATTTTTTAAAATATCTGTTCCAGAAAAACCTAAAACAGTTATCTTTTTATCAAGAGAAACTCTTTTGCCGTTCAAACTTTTCCAGTTTCCGAAATCAGCAATCTTAGGGGTTATTGTAGGCAGTTTAGTAAAACTATTCACTCCAGAAGCAAAAAACAAGTAAGCTACAATTGGAAGAACAAAAAGCGAAAAGAGAACTATATTTTTTTTCATTATTTTCCGAGAAGTTATTGGAGTACAAAAATAAAAAAAGCTCCGTTAAACGGAGCCTCTTTTCGAATTAATATCATGTTAAAAATTCCATTTAATAGTAGAATCTTTAAAAACCCCATAAATATAATGTCCTTCTGTTAGTAGAATAAACAATAAATATAAAACTAGGAATATAACTGGTGAAACAACAGACCATCTAAGGCTGCTTTTTTCACCTTCCATGTGCATAAATGCCCATACAATATAATATGCTTTGAAAATTGTTAGGATGTAAAAAATCCAGTTCAACAAATTCAAACCTACAAAATGATTAAACTCTAAAACTCCAGGTTTGTAAATACCTAAAATAACTTCTACTGTAGTTACTGCAGATAATAATGCAAAAACAAACCAGATTCTTTTTGTATTTGATACGTGCTCGTGTGACATAATAATTAAAATCTAAAATTAAACTAAGTAGAAAACTGTAAATACAAATACCCAAACTAGATCGACAAAGTGCCAGTATAAACCAACTTTCTCCACCATTTCGTAACTTCTTCTTTTATCGTAAGTACCTAACAAAACATTAAAGAAAATGATAATATTGATGATAATTCCTGAGAATACGTGGAATCCGTGGAATCCAGTAATAAAGAAAAAGAAATCAGCAAATAATTTACTTCCGTATTCGTTTCTTGTTAAGTTTGCTCCTTCTACTACATATTTAGCATCATTTAAACGAGCTTCAGATTCTGCTCTCGTTAAAACTGTTTTCTTTTTTTCAGGAGTAAGTTTTTCAGTTCTGATTAATAACTCAGGATGAGCTTTAAAACCAGCCTGAACTTCAGCAACAGAATAAGTTGGAAGTGACTCTGCATCTTCCATAAACCATTTTCCTTTAGCTCTAGAAAGTGCTTCTCTTTGTTCTGGCAATTTTACAGCAAATGCTTCAAGAGCAACTCTTTTACCATCTTTATCAACAAACTGTAATAAACTACCACCTTTTGTTTCAACTGCACCGTACTCACCTTTAATGAAGTTTTTCCATTCCCAAGCTTGAGAACCAACGAAAATTATACCTCCAATAATAGTTAAGAACATGTAGATCGCAACTTTTGTTTTTTTCAATTGGTGACCTGCATCAACAGCCAAAACCATTGTAACAGATGAAAAGATCAAAATAAAAGTCATTAATGCCACGTACAACATTGGTTGTGGATTTCCGTGCATAAATGGGAAGTGAGTAAACACTTCATCAGCCAAAGGCCAAGTTTCAATAAATTTAAATCTAGAAAAACCATAAGCCGCTAGAAATCCAGAGAATGTTAAGGCATCTGATACGATAAAAAACCACATCATCATTTTACCATAACTTGCTCCTAATGGCTCATTGCCGCCTCCCCAAGTTTTTTCTTCGTTATTTGCAGTAGTAACTGTCGCTTCCATAAAAGATATTCGTTAAAAAGTTCCCAAATTTACGTTTTTTTCTTATTTAAAGAAATATAAAAATAAAAATAAATATAACCATAATAAATCCAAAAAGTGCCAATACATCGCACCTAGTTCTATACCAAGAGTTTGAGTTGAATTGTATTTTTGTTTAAAATGATTATAAATTATAATTAACAGTGAAATTAGCCCTCCAGCCAAGTGTAACAAGTGTGTAACGGTTACTACATAAAGAAAAGTTGTAGTAATTGAGCTACCTTCTCCTGTAAAATAATATCCTTGTTCTACAATTTGTCCAAATCCTTGGAATTGTAAAACTACGAATAAAATACCCAAAGTCAATGTTCCTAAAAGTAAAGCTGTAACTGCGCTTCTATTACCTTTCTGAATTGCTTTTTTTGCTAAATAAAAAGTAACACTACACCCAATAATAACTACTGTACTAAAATAAAATGCCGTTGGCAATTCGAAATTCTTCAACCAGTCAGGTCTTGATTTACTCACCACAAATGCACTTGTAAGGCCTGCAAACATCATGGTCATACTTACCATTGCGAATAACAAAATCAGTTTTGCCGATTTTGATTTCCTTAATTTTTCCTCCTCTTTTGTCATTGTCATTTCCATAACTATCTTAAAAATTTATCTACTATAAATACAATTTGCAACAAAGAAATATACGATACACTTACGAGCATCAATGTTCTAGCAGCTTTTGCAGTTCGTAATTGATACAAACGCACTGCGTAAAACAACATCCACAACCCTAGTAAAAACACTATAACTGCTGCAATTGGTGTAATAAACAATTGTCCTGTATACCCTAAAACTGGCAATAACGATGCTATTATCAGCCAAATTGTATACAAAATCACCTGTAAAGCCGTTCCTTTATCTTTTTTTCCTGTTGGAAGCATAAAAATCCCAGCCTTTTCATAGTCTTCATACAAAAACCAGCCAATAGCCCAAAAGTGTGGAAACTGCCAAAAAAACTGAATTAAAAACAGCGTTCCTGCTTCAATACCAAAATCTCCTGTAGCTGCAACCCAGCCTAACATAAAAGGGATTGCTCCAGGAAAAGCACCAACAAACACAGACAAAGACGTTACTGTTTTTAAAGGTGTGTATATACTTGTGTATAAGAATATCGAAATTGCAGCAAACATTGCCGATTTTGGATTGATTGTATACAACAAAGCGATACCAATAATGGTAAGCAGACTTGCTACAAACAAAGCCATATTTGGCGACATACGTCCTGAAGGAACTGGACGATTTTTGGTACGATCCATTAAAGAATCTATATCTTTTTCAATTACTTGGTTAAAAGCATTTGAAGCGCCAACCATACAATAACCTCCAATTGACAAAACCAGCAGAACACTCCATTTAAAAGGGTGTTCGGCATTAACTCCTAACAAATATCCAGCAATAGAGGAAAACAAAACACTAATAGCTAAACCAGCCTTAGTAATTTCCTTGAAATCGAGAAATATTGATTTTATTGAAAATGTAGTTTTTGCAGCGTTCAATACGATTGTTGTTTGTATGTTTTTTTTGAGTGGTGCAAATGTACAAATTAGATTGTAGAATCTAGAACTATAAATTTAGATTTTTTTCAATAAAACCTCGACAAAATAAGAACTTGCAAATCTTTAACACTATTATTTCGAAAAATCTTATTAAAAACTAGTAATCAAAATACCAATTAAAAACATCTGTACGAAGTCCTATTGTAAACCAAGTGGTACTTTGCTTAAAAGTAGTTGCTGTATTTTGTGTTGGATCAAAATTTCTATAAATAAAACTTCCAAAGAATTTCAAATTCGTTAACGGATTTATTACATATCCTGCTTGAACATCTGCAATAAAAATACTGGTTTTATTACCTTGTCCAACTTTTACACCTGTATCATACGGACGGTTTTCATCGTAACTTTTATAGATATTACCTCCATAATTATAGCTGTCTGCTGCGGTATCAAAATCTAAACCACGCGTACCCATTGTAAATTTAGCATCTGTGTAATAACGTCCTTTATGATAACGACCGATTACTATAAATTCTTTAAAGTTACCTCCCCATTGATGCCCCATACTCTGGTTGTTGTGCCCGTAATTTGTAATTATGTTACTATGCGAGTACACATAAGGACGCACATGATTAAATTCTAATTGAAACAATAAGTCTTTTACTTTAAAAGCATTGAAATATTTTGCTCCAATTTGATATCCAAATTTATTTTTCCAACTCTGATCTGCTGCTTTCACATCAGATACCGAAAACTCATCGATTAAAAACTGACTGTATAAATTAATATCGTTATTCCATTTATACTTTCCTGTAAGTCCCAAAAGAGCGTTTCCACTTTTAGAAGAAGAACCAAATTCAACGGCACGATAAAAAATAATTGGGTTTACAAAATTAACATCAAAACCTCTATTATTGGTATTAGCCCAAACTACTGATTCAAAAAAACCTAAATTCAATCTATTAGAAACATTCCAGCTCAAATAATGGTTTGCCATAAATTTTGTTGTATAGGTTTTATCCACAGTAGCATCATCACGTACATCTTTCAGCCACATATAAGTGTTGGTATATTTTAATTTCCAAAAGGTAGTATTGATTTTAAAATACGGATATGGACTTGCTCCATCTCCTTCAAATAAAGATCGATAACCATCTCCTATAAAATTTCGTCCGTAACCTAATTGTAGATTAAAAATTTTGCTTGGAGAAAATGTAACATTAGCATCAGCTAAAGGAAAATCATAAGAATCTGAGTTAAATCTTTTCGCTATTCCAATTCCCGGAATTATCGCAGGATTTCCTCCAGAAGGCTTTATCGATTCGGCATAATTATTAAAATATCCTGCAAATCTTCCTTGACTTTCAAAAAATGTTGTTGTAAAATTTATCTGTTTTCCTAAACCTCCTCTAAAATTTAATGCTCGCGTATTTACATAGGTATAAGATGCATCAAGATCTGAAGCTTTCCCCATTTGCAAATCAACCACAGGATTTAATGTAAACCAATAATCTTCACCTTGTATCTGAACCAAATTTTCATTCCAAAATTTTCTTCCTAGCCAAGATGATGTGTTTTTTTTAAGCGATTCGTTTACCGCTCTCAAATTATAGTATTTCGAAACCTCTTCATACGTATAAGGTTTAGATGCAGTGTGATTATTGCTTCCAACTTTATTCATTGCCGGGTCAAACTGAGAATAATAACTGTGTGAAAATGGAATATTTAAATGGCTGTCAAATTCTGGATTATTGTATTTTTTATACACAATACTATCCAGCTCTGTCATTGGTTTTTCTAAAGGTTTTTCTATTTGAGATGCTGCTAAAGCTTCTGCCGCAAGCTGATCGGCATTTTTTAAAGGAATATCAATAGAAATTGTATATTTTGAATACGTAGGTTTTCCATTATACGTAGATGGTTTTATTTTATCAAATTTACCAAACACGCGTTTTGCCTCTTCTGCTAATTCATCATTTACAGCATTTATATAAATGACTTTAAACTGACCTTCTGCATCTACTTCAAAAAGGACTTTAACTGCTCCTTTATAATTACTTTGCTTTAATTTTTCGGGTACTGCAAAATTATTAAAGACAAAATCTTGAACTTCTATATAAAAACAATTTTCCAGTTCTTTAGCTCTTAAATTTTCGCAGTTTGGAAAAATAGGAAACTGTTCAGATGTAAAACCTGGCTGAATAGAAGATGTATTGTTTTCCTGCGAAAAAGCAAAAAGAAAAAACAATGTAAAAGCAAATGACAAAAAAAGCTTATTCACGTAGATTAGGGATTTTATTTAATATGATTTGTGGTATTCTCTCCATCGGCAATTGTTTTTGCTGCCGAAGTTCCGATGCGTTTAACACCTAAATTAATCATTTCTACTGCATCTTCATACGATCTCACACCGCCGGCCGCTTTAACAGGCAAAGGCGATGCGTTTTCTAACATCATCATTACAGCAGGAATTGTAGCTCCGTTTGGCAGATCATTTTCAGTTTTATAAAAACCTGTTGATGACTTAACAAAAACAGAAGCATAATTTTCTTCTTTAAAATTTGACAACACAACATTTTTTATCAAAGCCGAAAGCTGTATTATTTCTTTATCACTCAAAGCAGCAACTTCAATAATCCATTTTACAGTTTTATTATTGGCTAACCCAATTTGAGTTCCTATCAAAATTTCTTGTTTTACTAAAGCTGTTTCTCCTTCTTTAAAAGCTTGATAATTGCAGACAAAATCTAAATCATCTGCTCCATTTTCAATTGCTTCGTTTGCTTCTTTAATTTTGGTTTCCAGATTCGATTTACCTTCCGGAAAATCGATTACTGTACCAATAAGCAAATTCGATCCAGCGCTTAAAATCGTTGTCTTGGCCAAACTTACATATTCCGGCCGAATCATAACTAATTTAAAACCTTCAAGAATTGCTTCATCAATAGTATTTTTAACAACAACTATATTCGCTGCTTCTGAAAGTCCAGCTTGTGATGCCGTTTTCAAATAAGTTGAATCTAAGTAAGGCTTAACATTCATAATCTTAATGTTTCATCGAATTGGCACAAAAATACATTTTAAATTCAAAAAAAAGCATTCTTTATAAAGCTTGATTTTTCAGCAATAAAAAAACCCACCGAAGTGGGTTTATATTTTTATAATCTTATTGATTTTTTTCTTAAAAGCTATAGCCATAAAAACAGCTGCTGTCGCTCCAATTGTGTTTGCTAAAACATCAGTCACATCCGCTGCTCTTGTGGTTGTAAAAACACTTTGCATAATTTCAATTGTAATTCCAAAGAAAACAGAAAATATAAATGAAACCAGATATGCTTTGTAATCATCTGCCTCTACACCTTTTAGTTCTTTTTTGAAAAATAAAATCCAAGAAAGCGTAAATCCAAAATGAAAACAAAAGTGTACGATTTTATCAATACTTGGAAAATTTACTGTCGGGATATTACTAGAATCTGTTAAACAAAAATAAGTAATGATTCCTGAACAGATTATTGCCCAGCATAGTAATAATTGTTTAGGCACCGATAAGTTGTGTATAAGCTTCGTCAGACAATAAAGAATCTATCTCAGATGCATCAGAAATTTTTATTTTAATCATCCATCCAGCTCCATAAGGATCAGAATTAACAGTTTCTGGCGCACTTTCTAGACTGTCATTAAAAGCAATAATTTCTCCTGTTAAAGGCAAAAACAAATCTGAAACTGTTTTTACAGCTTCAACTGTTCCAAAAACCTCATCTTTATCAAGTGTCTGATCTAAAGTTTCTACTTCAACATACACGATATCTCCTAACTCTTTTTGAGCAAAATGAGTAATTCCTACTGTTGCAACATCTCCTTCGATGCTAACCCATTCGTGATCTTTTGTGTACTTTAAATTTGCTGGTATGCTCATAATTGTGTGTTTGAAAATTGATAATCTAAAAATTAAGTCACAAATGTAATAATCTTCTAATGAAATCTAGTTTAGAAACTAGAAATTAATTTCCAAAATTATAACGAAGTGTGAATCCTGATCTAATATTTGTCAAAGGAAATGATGTTGAAATCACTGCTTTTGAGAATGAATGATCATAATAGAATATTGCTGTCAGGTTTTTACTGAAAGAATAATCTGCCGTAAGCTTTAAAGACCAGATATTCTGACCCGCCGCTAATTGATTATTATCATAATCTAAATAACGAACCAATGTTTCATTATTTCGATACGAGAAGTCTGCTTTAATGTTAATATCACTCTTGATAATTCCTGTTGGATTATCTGCAAGTCTAGAAGAGAAAATAACATCTTTAAAACGATATCCTAAACCAACAATATATTCGACTCCTTTAACTTCGGTAAGCAGATTATTATCAAAACTCATTGATAAGGCTCTGTCTTTCTTAATTTCTGTAAGTACACGTAAAGAGCTTTTTAATTCAAAATCTACTCGGATAAGCGGACTAAACTGCTCTACCAAATTGACATTTGACATGATCGTTTTATTAAAGAAATTGGTATTTACATCTTGCCCATTAGGATTTTCAATATAATCAAAATTAGATCTAAACTGATTAATAGTGTAAGATGCTCTGTAATTATGCTGTAATGAAAAACGCTTAAATTTGTCTTTAAAATATTTATATCGCATCAAACCGTTGTACTTAATACTCCAGTTTGGAATAGGAAAACTTCTAAAAATATCAGTCGAACTGCTAGAAGCATTTCCACCCGAATATGCTGCTAAAAACGAAGGCAGTAAAACGGCTTGATTACTTTTTGAGAATCCTATAGGATATCCTTGATTGGCTGTATACAAAGCATAATTAGCATCTGTCTCTGCCGGAATTGGATTATTAACATCTCCGTATCTAGGAATTGCAGCTTCAGACCCGTAATGCTCCAACGCCAAACGATCTGCAATAACTAAACGATTACTTCTAAATTCATCAAATGCAGAAGATTCTGTAGCACTGCTAGCCGAGAAAGCTGTTTTGATCAATACTGTAGAAATAGAGAACATTCCATAAGTATAAGGCGATAACGGAAGATATTCTCCAGTAGCTTGATCTACACTATACTGTTCTGATGAATTTTGAGAATAGGCACGATCCATCGCCAAATCAATTTTTAAGTCTGGCAATAAATCAATATTAGCTGTTACTTTCAAAAGCTTATTAGTTACCTGTGTAAAGTTCTGGTTGAAATCTTGATAACTGGTCAGCCATCCATTTTTAGCCGCTTCATAACGCACATCATCCTGACTTCCAAAAATAAATCCTAATGTTGGTTTTGATGTTCCTAAGAAACCAATACTTGGCGTATATCCAGGTAAAACTGTTCCACTGTTTTTAGTATAATTAACTTGCACATTTTTTACACTCGTTAAAACACCAATTAAACCATCGTAAAACGGACTATTGCTTGCTACTGGTTTTGCAGTATTTACAATTTTCTCTCCTGGTTTTGGCGGTGCTGTCGGCTTAGCTTTTGCTTTTGTCTTACCGCCTGGTGTTAAACCTAAATATTTATACAATGTATTCATATTAAAGGTTGATGTAAGGGTATTTGAATTAGCATTTTGAATTGTATTCCCTAAATCATAGTTAATTCCATCAGGAGCTACATATTGAGACATCGCTGTTGAAGAACGCTGCCAGCTATAATCTGCAGTATAAGAATAACTTGCTTTTATGAAGCTAAGAACTGGAATTTTATTGATTGGAATATCATAATTCAAAACCAACTGCTGCTGATGTTGATTTGGTGTTCCAATATCAAAATAGTCATCCCAAATATTAAAATCTTCTTTAGGCGTATTATCATCGTTCATAAAATTTCTAACGATATTATTAGACGCTGCAGTATAATTCAATTTCAATGATTTTGTCAAATTAAATCCAAAACCATATTGATAATTGAATGCAAAATTACGTCTGTAAAGCGGATCAATACCAAGTCCTTCTACCTCCTCAACTTGTCTGTATTGCTGACGATTACTTTGTCTCAAAATATTTGAGTTAAACGAAATATTAGACGGCAGATAATTAAAATTAATGTCACTCAGCATTTTCCAATATTCACTTTTTTTCATGAATTTGGTATTTTTAAAAGGAACTACTTCTTTTGGCTGAAAAGTGTACGCATAATTAACAGACGAACTAGACTGCTCATCATTATAAGATTCAACTTCGTAATCATGTCTTTCAACTTGATTGTAAGATTGAGAAACTGTAAAGTTTTCCACATCGTAAACATGAGGCTTCTGCTCTTGTGCTCTGTCTTTTCTTACTCCAATAAAGTTGATACTTTTTCGCTTTGTATAATCAACAGCACGAGTTCTAATATTATCCTTTTCTGCAGGATCACTAGTTTCTCTTATTAACTGATCTAATTTTATATCTTGATTAAAAGGATCATATTCCGGCGTAATTACTTCTTCTCCAAAAGCATAATTAAAAGGTACATTTATACCCCATTTATGAGGTAATAATTTACCTAAATTAAGATTTGTAACAATATTATACTGCTGAATATCTTCACGATCTCTTTCGTTTGCTCCTTGTTCTAAAGACCCAAACCCTATTGTACTTTTCTTACCCGAAGCAGAAACAGTAGCAAAATCGGCCATATTCGTATCAATGTTCAACAATGCTGCCATTCCGCCTTTATTATCCAGATCAGCCATACGAAGTTCGTTAAACCAAATTTCACCTTTAATATCTTTGTGATCAGCCCTGCTTTTTACCCCAACCATTAAGTTTCGCACCAAACCAAAATTTGGATTTCCTTTTATCCCTAATTTTAATTTACTGTCACCATCTCCACCGTTTAATCCTAAATCATCATCAGGGTAATAAATACCATTAACATCTCGTTTGTCCGAGTTAATATCAATATTCATAGCTTGAATTTTCATCTTCGTCAATAATTCAAGTGCCAAATCAATATTATTATCCTCCATCCAAACCTGATCTGGACTTATTGTACATGATCCACCAGTTCTGGTTACTTTTAATGGAATTTCGATTTGATAAAAGTTTTGTGTGTAGTCATTACCAAAACGAATGAAACCAACCATTTCATCATCTAGAAGCGCATTTTCGTTTGGTAAAGATTCTGCGTGTAAAAACATTTTTAATTTTTTGTACTGACGCATATCAACACTTACACTTTTAAAAACTCCTCTTGCATCTTGATATTGTAAACCTGTTCCACCAACGCGTACTGCTAACGCCTGTTCATTTTGATTGATAATTGTATTATTATTATACAATTGCTCTCTCTGAACTCCTGGCGGTATCACGTAATTTACTGGACATTTTGTACTATTCTCTTGAATATTAACTGCTGCAACATCAAATTCAACTCCATCATCATCTGGATTTGTATCGTTTGCATCAAGTGTACTTGTGTATCTTCTCCATTCTCCTCTTACTAAATCTAAAGCTCCAAAACGAACGGTCATTTGATCACTAAAACCAGTCATAAACATACGCATGAAACGAATAGATCTAAAATCTGTAATGTTTCCAATTGTATTTTGAGGCTGTGCAACAGGAATTTTAAACTGAATCCATCTTGCGTTTGTAGTGCTTCCGTTTGGCAATTCAACATTGGTTACTTCACGAATATCTGTAACATAGTTCTGACCAACCTGCATTCCTGGTTTTAAATCAATACTATATTCATAATACGCATTAATGGTATTCATCGTGTTGTCACGATTAATATCTTCTACATCTGGAAGTGTTGTTGAACCTCGATTAGGATCATCTACACTTACTGCGGAGTTTCCTTCTACTCCATTATATTTTTTATAACGGTCTAAAACTCCTCCTGTAGTATTTAAATAGTAGGTATAATCATCTGCTGCGGGATCTGCTTCTCCTGCATAATTGTTGTAGACTGCTCCTTCTTTTGCATTTGGAAGACCATCTAACCCAACGTCTTGATTTTTACGATTATCAGCATTGGTATCAAATGCATATATTAAAGATTGTGATGCTGGCACGTCTCCCCAAAGTGGCTGTGGGTTTACCAAAACCTGATCTGGACCTAATCCGTTTTCGTACTGCTTTCTTCCATCTTTTAATACGTCTTCGGAAACTTCACCTAAATTAAAATAAATTTTACCCGTATTATTAGGCTGTGCTTCTCCATTTCCTACGTAAGGATCAAGTACCCAAAACTGAATATACTCGACATTTCCCTGCTCAAAATTGGTTGAATTTAAGGCACGCATGATTCCACCAAAATTATTTGACGGTGTACTTGAGCTAAAAGTTGGATTATTATTATAAGGTCCTCTATCTGATGGATAATAACTTAAATCTAGTGTATTAATTACCTGAATCTGGCCTTGCGCAATATCTGTGTTTGGATAAAGTTCTCTACTATAAACCCTTCTTGTACTATTTAATGACAAATCATCATTTGTAATACCTGATGGTTTTGAAGCATAAAAAACAGGATCAATAGTGTACCAAGATAATTTTGCCCGTTTGAAACCATATTCTAATGTATTTGAATTGGCATTAAAGGTATTGTCTGTTATAGTATTTACAAATGGCGTTGAGGCTAAACTCCAAGCATAAGCCGATCTCATATCGATTGTAGTTTGAGAACCTTCAAAGTCATCAACATAAATAGTTGCTTCTCCTTCAAAATCACTTGCTTTTGGAGCATCTGGTTTTAAGAAAGCAATTTCTCCTCTAATAGAAAGATTAGAAGGAACATCTGTATCTATATTTGGCAATTTATTTGCTAATCTGGTTAAGAAAGGAACTTCTGTTGAGTAGGTTCCATTAAAACCAAAAATTGTATTGTTTACAGATTCTTGTCCATAACTCGATTTTTGAGTAAATGGCTTTTCTGTCATTTTTAAATAAGTACCGCCAACAATAAATTTATCAGAGATTTTATGTTCGATATTGAACCCCATAAATCTTCTGGTCTGCTGTCCAAAAATTGAGTTATTTTCTAACGAAACCTCGATTGGCGTATTAGAAGCTTGAAGCGAAGGATCCAGAATCTGAACTCTTCCCAATTGATAATCGACACTGTAATCTATGCCTTCGACTAATCTTCTTCCTGCTGCCATTACAACAACAGATCCCTGAGGAACGTTAAATGCTCCAATTGGAATACCATTGCTTCCTGATGACTTGTATTTTCCTCGTAATAGGAATTTATTTTTATCACTATCCTGCAACGCTCCAGACTGTGTGTTTCGATACATGTTTCTAAACACATATTTCTGTTGGTTTGGATTATATGTATTTGGATCGTCGTAGTTTTCTGTTGAATTTTCATCTTTAAGCTTCTCAAATATACGCTCTCCAAAAGGCTCTTTTGTTGTAAAAA
The DNA here is from genome assembly GCF_009711165.2 of Flavobacterium sp. MC2016-06. Taxonomy (GTDB): domain Bacteria; phylum Bacteroidota; class Bacteroidia; order Flavobacteriales; family Flavobacteriaceae; genus Flavobacterium. The sequence goes on from NZ_WMID02000038.1 coordinate 28,457, forward strand.
TAATTCGCCCATTTTGAACATCAACAGTAATTCCTGGAATATAATCGAAGAAACCGTCACCTCCTGTCTGCGGATCATTGTTATAATTTAATCGATCTAAGTCAAAAACATTTAACAATGGGGTATCTTGTACCTTCATATCTGCTTTTGGATTTGTTGGGAAAGTTGATCCTTGAACTGGCGTAATATAATTTATAGGTGAAGGATCTGTATAAAGAATGTTTAATCTAAAATCATCCTGTTTGATTTGATAAGCTTGTGGAATTTGATAAACGTTTTTCATCATCAGGTTCCAAACCGGATTCTGTACGTTTGTCAAATTACTTTTCAGCATTTTCAACACTAAACTTTGTGTAATAATTGCCTGATTGGCATTGTTGTTTCCTGTTACTACAGTAGCATCAACTCCATCACTTCCAAATTCCCCAACCTGATAAACTTTACCTCCAGCTGTATATTCATAGGCAACGGCTAAGATCTCATCATTTGCCAAACGTTGCTGCAAAGAGATGTAACCTAATTGTGCATTAAAAGTAAACTCGTTTGCTGTTAACTTTCTAGCATTTTCAAGAACCGAATAATCTGCCGCTTCACTAACATTTGTATTATTAAATCCTGATTTTGCTGTTACAATTTCTCTAATATTCGAATTTAAAAACGATCCTGCCTGACCAATTTTTGCAGGGTCATATTTATTATTATCATTATCTGTTGGTGAATCTGCCGGATTACTAAAGAATCCTGCTGTAGAACTTATAACTACAACTTGATTATCTGGAACACCTGTAACTTGGGTTTCACCTAAATCTTGAAGTGCTATAATGTTTCTTAAGTTATTATTGTTTGTCGCAACACGATTCTGTTTATTGGTAACCCAAACTTCTATTCTTGTAACTTGAACTCGGCTGTCTATTAATGGGTAATTTTTTAAAGACGCATCGTATTTGTTTCTAAAGTATTGCGAAAGGAAGAAATGTCGGTCATTATCATAGTCCAACGCATACAAATCAAAATTTTGTACGGTTCCGCCACCTTCTGCAACTATACTCTTCGTTTGAGACTTCTGTTCTGAGAAAACACCTGTGATGGTTGTTTTACCAAATTGCAATTGTGTTTTTACCCCAAATAAACTCTGAGCACCACGAATCAATGTACTATTAAGAGGCATACTTACATTACCTACTTCTACTTTTTGAATAATATCGTCTTCTGATGGTGTATAAGCTAGTTTAAATAAGTTTTGGAACGCAAATGTAGATTGTGTGTCATAATTGGCGTTTACTGCTAAACGCGTTCCAACTTTCCCCATTAAACTCATACTAATCCTTTGATCGAAATCAAAAGTTAGACTCGATCTGTTTCTAGGAGAAAATGAAGGATTATCTTGTTTGGTATAACGCATACCTAAATCCATCTCAACAGATCCGGTAGGTTTTACATCAATGGTATTACTTCCAAAAACACTTTCAAAAAGGCTTGAGTTCACGTAATAACGAGGCAGTAAGTCTTTTTTGGCAGCTTCACTTCCTTTCTTTTTACCATCAATAGCGTCTGATTTTTTTCTGAAATAATCTCTTCTAGATTCTTTCAGAACTAAATCTTCATATTCTTTTGGGGTTAAAATAATTGGATAATCGATAGAAAAACCATCAACTGAACTTGTATAAATATAACGATCTGTAATAGGATCATATTTATAAGCCGATAGTATACTGGGAGGATTTTCCAGCTCAACTTTACCCACCGAAAAACTTGTTTTTGTTGTATCCTTAGCCGATGGATTTACTTGCGCACGCAAAATATTACCGCAAGACAAAATCAGCAACAAAATACAAATTTTACGCATACAATTCTATATATTAAGTGAGTTTATAAACTTTTTAAAGCTTTTTTGATGATTGTTTCTACAGTAGCTTCTGGATCTTCTTTTACGATCTTTTCGACTACTTTTTCTGAAGTTTTTCTAACAAATCCCAAAACTTCTAAAGCAGATAACGCTTCATCTCGGTTTCTATTGTTTTGAACTACCGAAACTTCATCTAAATCATACAATTTAAGTACTTTTTCTTGTAAATCAAGTATAACTCGCTGTGCTGTTTTGTTTCCAATTCCTTTGATTGACTGAATAATACCAACATCTCCAGATGCAATGGCATTTATTATCTGTCTTGGCTCTATTGAAGATAACATTGTTCTCGCAATGTTGGCTCCAATTCCAGAAACAGACAGCAGCATTCTAAAAATTTCTCGCTCTGATTTCTCTACGAAACCAAATAATGTATGCGCATCTTCTTTTATTTGAAGATGCGTATACAGTTTTATATGTTCTGCATTTGGAATTAATGAAAAGGTATGTAACGATATATTTACGTGATAACCTACTCCCCCGCAATCTATTACAACTTCTGTAGGGTTTTTCTCAACTAATTTTCCTTGCAAATGTGCTATCATAGTATAATTTATAAGTGCCAAATATAGCAAAAATGCAATAAAAATAAGACATTTTTACTCGATTCTTACTTTTATACTATTTGGCAATTTTATTTTTTTTAATTTCTTTTTCCTGCGCATCAATAACTGCAATTGCAGCCATGTTTACCATCTCTTCTACGCTTGCTCCTAATTGAAAAATGTGTACTGGTTTTCCCATACCCATCATAATTGGGCCTATAGAGTTTACTTTATATAATTCTTTTAATAATTTATAAGTAATATTTGCCGACTCTAAGTTAGGAAAAATCAATGTATTAACTTTTTTTCCTGCTAGTTTAGAGAAAGGAAATTTTTCTTGAAGCATTTCTGGATTTAAGGCAAAATCTGCTTGAATTTCTCCATCAACAATCATTTCAGGATGATTTTTATGTAAATACGCTACTGCTTCTCTTACTTTTGCAGCACTTTCGCTTGTAGATGATCCAAAGTTTGAATAAGAAACCATTGCTATTACTGGCTCAACTCCAAACATTTTAGCCGTTTTTGCAGTCATAACTGCAATATTGATTAAATCTTCTGCAGAAGGATTAATGTTTATAGCTGTATCTGATAAAAACATTGGTCCGCGAGAGGTCAACATCATATTTGCTGTTGCCACAAGTGAAGCTCCAGGTGCTTTTTCAATCAATTGTAACATTGGTTTTACGACCGTTGGATAACTTCTTGAATATCCTGTAACTACTGCATCTGCTTCACCTTCATTAACCATCATTGCTGCAAAATAGTTTCTTTCGCGCATTAATTTTTGTGCATCTAGTAATGAGATTCCTCTTCTTTTTCTAGTTGTCCAGTATGAAGTTGCAAATCTATTGCGTCTTTCGTTTTCTTCGTTTATTTTAGGATCAATGATTTCTATTTCAGCATCAAAACCTAACTCTGCTTTTAATTCTAGAATAGTTTCTCTATTTCCTAGTAAAATTGGAAAACCAATACCGTCTTCATGAACAATTTGAGCTGCTTTTAATACATTTAAATGATCTGCTTCTGCAAAAACAATTCGTTTAGGCTCTAATTTTGCACGGTTTGTAATTAAACGAACCATTTTATTATCGTTACCCATACGTTCGCGAAGCACATCTTCATAAGCTGCCCAATCTGTAATAGGATTTTTTGCCACTCCAGATTCCATTGCAGCTCTTGCAACTGCTGGCGCTACAATTGTAATCAATCTAGGATCAAATGGTTTAGGAATAATATATTCTTGTCCAAAACCTAATTTTGTTGCTCCGTAAGCTACGTTTACTTGCTCTGGAACTGGTTCTTTTGCCAAAATAGCTAAAGCTTTTACAGCCGCCATTTTCATTGCCTCATTAATTTTTGTAGCTCTAACGTCTAGTGCTCCTCTAAAAATATATGGAAATCCTAAAACGTTGTTTACCTGATTAGGAAAATCTGAACGTCCTGTAGCCATGATAACGTCTTTTCTCGTTTCTACAGCTAAATTATAATCGATTTCTGGATTTGGATTTGCCATCGCAAAAACAATCGGATTATTAGCCATTGACAATAACATCTCTGGCGATAAAATATTTCCTGAAGATAAGCCAATGAAAACATCTGCACCTTTTACCGCTTCTGCTAATTCAATTTTAGCACCATCAACAGCATATTTTAATTGTAAGTCTGATAATGAAGGATTGTCTTTTGTTAAAAGTCCTTTACTGTTGTACATTAAAATATTTTCGACTTTTACGCCTAATAAAACATATAAATCTGTACAAGCTATTGCTGCAGATCCTGCTCCAGAAACTACCACTTTTACTTCTTCTGCTTTTTTTCCTGCTATTTCTAATGCATTGATTAAAGCTGCCGAAGAGATAATTGCTGTTCCATGCTGATCATCGTGCATAACAGGAATATCTAATTCTTCTACCAATCTTCTTTCGATTTCAAAAGATTCTGGCGCTTTAATATCTTCTAAATTAATTCCTCCAAAGGTTGGAGCAATATTTTTTACGGTCTGAATAAATTCTTCTATATCTTTTGTTCCGATTTCTATATCAAAAACATCAATATCTGAGAATATTTTAAATAATAAACCTTTACCTTCCATAACTGGTTTAGAAGCTTCTGGACCAATGTCTCCAAGTCCTAAAACAGCCGTACCGTTTGAAATTACGGCTACTAAGTTACCTTTTGCTGTATACTTATATACGTCTTCTATATTTGCTGCAATTTCTAAACATGGCTCAGCAACACCTGGCGAATATGCTAGAGATAAATCTCTTTGAGTTGCATATTTCTTTGTTGGAACTACTTGAATTTTCCCTGGAGTCGGCTTAGAATGGTATAATAATGCCTCTTCTCTTTTACTGTCTTTACTCATTGTTTTAGCTTTTATTCGAGCTTACAAAGATATAAGTCTTGGTTTAAAAAGGTATGCTTTTACCTCTTTCTTTTGTTAAAATAACAATTTAGGGCATTAAAAAAAGTCCAATACTAGGTTGGACTCTCTTCTAATTCTTATTTTTTTTGAATTTCTTTTATTGAGAAATATAAGAGTTTAAATGTTGAATTGTATCTTTTTGAATTTCTATAATTGCCTTAACAACATCGCTTATAGAAATAATACCTACCACAATTCCGTCTTCTAAAACGGGTAAATGTCTAATTCTTTTAGTACTCATAAGTTCCATGCAAGCATCTAAATTGTCTGCTAATGTTACCGTAAAAACAGTACTTTCCATGATTTCGTGTACAGAAGTTTCTTTTGATGATTTGTCTTTCAAAACAATTTTTCGAGCATAATCTCTTTCAGATAAAATTCCTTTAAGTTCAGTATTTTCTATGACGAGAATTGCTCCTATGTTTTTTTCTCCCATCACTTTTAAAGCTTCATAAACTGTGTTTGATGGAAGTACTGAATAAACATTTTTTCCTTTTGCATTTAAAATTTGATTTACTGTCATATCCGAAAAATTTTAGAAACATAAAGTTATGAAAAAATGAACATAAATAATAAAAAACACTCTTTTTTAAGCTTTAATAACCTCATTTTAAACATAATACACTGTATTTTGCGATTTATAATTTTTCTTACAAAGAACGAACTGATTTCTATCCTTTTTTTGCTAAAAACATAGCTTTTTTAACTTTTTTCTTCATTATAAATTAAAAATACATTGCTAATAATTTCTAGACCTTTGATGTTGGTTTTTACCTAAATTTATTTTTCTTGTTCATTATTTCCAATGCTAAGATTTAGAAAATATTATATAAAATCAAACATTTATACTTTCGTACGCTCCCATTTTTCTCGCTCCTGAATACATTTTAAATACTGATTTTTTTCGTTTAACAATTAGAACGGGTCTTATGTTAAAGTTTAATTTGTACGAAAAATATTTATTTTAAAATAGTTTAAAATAAGAATAGTCTTTATATATTAGCTAAAATTATAAGATATTTTTTACAAATTAATTATATGCAAAAAGCTAAATAAAGTAAGTATGTCAGATTTTAAAATAATTGGAAACCCCAATCCTGTTGTAGGTGTAGTAGAATTTTATTCCGTAAATACTTTTTTTCAGAAGATTTTACCTTTTCAGGATTTAGCAAATTTCAATAAATCGCCTGAACCTATGGTTCAATGGGAAGTTCATGTTTTAGAACTTGGTAAATGGCGTAAAGCAAACGGAAACGAAAAAACTGGAAATCAAGTCACTTTTAAATTTCGCCACTCCAGTTTAGATCGAAAAGGTATCCGCATTTTAGCCCGAAAAGGAGAAGAAGTAGCGAGGTTTGATATAAAACCTATATCTGCTGAAAGAGCAAAAATTGATGATGTTCAGTTATTGAACAAAAATGGCGAAAAAATAGTAGGTCGTTTATCATATGGACAAACTGTAAAAGCAAGAGTTCATTGTTTGCACATGGAAGAACAAAGAGTATATGTTACACTTTGGGAAGATGATGTAAAAGGTGCTGGACATGATAAAGCTAACGAAAAAAATTTTATAGAAACACGATCTGGAATTGTACGATCTGGAAAAGCAGATATTGATTTTTTATTAAAGCCCAGTTTTGCAAAAATTGCGACGAAATATGGACCAGAAAAAGATAATGTTCACGAATACTATGTAACAGCTGACCAGAATAACGAAAAAATAGCGAGCAATAATATAAATGTTGATGCACTAGAAGCACCTGTAAAACCTTATAAAGGAAAGACAACGCCAAAACAGCCAGCTAAAATTAATAAACCTGTAGAACAGTCTAAAACTAATGCATCTGAAACTTCTAAAGCTGTTAAAGGCAAAATTAATTCTGTAAATATTACAGACACAGCTGGACATCAGATAAAAGGTGTATTTAAGGAAAAACAAATTAAAGTCTGGATAAATTCAGTAGGACTGATAGGAAAAAATGTCCTTCTTAAATTATATGATGAAGATGTATTTGGCAATGATTTATTATTTTATCAAGAATTTACAATCCAATCAGATTTGCATGCTATAGTGGTATCGCTTAATACAATTCCGAGAAGTCTGGGAGGAAATTATCTAAGTGAAGGAGCAGAACAGGAATTATTTGCAGAGGTAGAAGTGTTGCAAAATCACGCTTTTGCAAAAAGTACAGTTCTTGATGTTGATGCTACAGTTTTTAAACAAGATCCTATTGAGGTTAGTAATAAGGTTATGAAGGTTGGTGTGACAGATAGGGAAGAGAACAAAGAAAAAAATAAATGTTATTGTAATAAGGATTTTGAAGAAAAAGATGTTAGAAAATTAGTCAAGCTTTTAAAAGGAACAGAAACTATTTGGGAAGGAGTTGCTTTAAAAGGAGGGAAAAGAGCAGAATGTAATATTAGTGATAAAACCTTTGCTACTTTAACAAAAGCATTAAATGATTCATTTAAGAAATATAATATAAACACATGTGCCCAAAAAATGCATTTCCTTGCTCAAGTTTGTGAAGAAACAGGAGCTTTTGCTTTGTCTGAAGAAACGAAAGGTCAACATGCATCAAGTAATAGTATATACAAAGGCAGGGGATTATTACAGTTAACAGGAGTTAAAGGTGATAATGTAGAATTCTATAATAGCCCAGGTCCTTATAAAGATTATGCTGATCATAAAGGAGATCCGAATATTGTAAAAAACCCTATTATTGTTGCTAATAATGTTGATTATTGTATTGAGAGCGGTGCTTGGATTTGGAGCCTCAATAAAAAAATGCCGAAAGCTCCTTCTGGTGCTGTTGATAGATGGGGAGTAGAAACATCTGGAAAATCGCTTAATGAATTGGCAATATATGTAGACAAATATTTAGAATTAATATCTGTTTTATTAAATGGCAGAGGTAGTAACGGAATGCCTAATAACTATGAGAAAAGAGTAAATAATTATCATTTATTGAAAACTGCTTTTTTTAAGTATAGCTGGTATCATCTTGATAAATCTAAAACTATTGATACTAAAGATATTGTTACATACCATATTTATTCGTACGGGATAATTGAAAAGCATGTTCCTAAACAAATTAAGTCTGAATATGAAGAAAGCTATAAATATGTTTATCATGATACAAATGATAATGAGCATGAGGTTTGCATTTCAGAATGGCATAAAACTAAAGAAAAAGCTAATGGGAAAAATAAAGGAACGGTAAAGCCAACACATAGTAAGATTGTTTATGATGAAATGGTAAATGAAGGGCAAACAGAAAGGAGAATAAAATATGAAAATGGAGATATTGCAGAATATGGAGCTAATAAAGGAAAATATTTTTGGAACTTATATGAAGCATTAGACGGAGAAATTGAATTAGTTAGAATGCCTGATTATTTAAGTATAAAAGAAATTGGAGTCATTTATTCTTTTTCAGATACTCAGCGAAGGTATACTTGTCCAAGTGCTTTTGCTGGTTTTATAGGAGCTTTGGCAGAATGCAAATTGCCGATGGTAAAAACAACGGGGAGTTGTTTTTCTGATGCAACCTGTTTTCCTAGTGTTTCTCATGTTAACGGAAAAAGTATAGATACTCAATATTTAGACAAAACAAGTGAAACCAAATTCATCAAAGCAATGAATAAGTTTCATTTTAACTTTCAGATTACGGGAACAGATGGAACTCATACATATGATAATACTACACATAAGTCTGATCATAATGATCATCTTCATTCGGGTTTTAGAGAAAGTGAAATAATAACGATATATGAAAAATAAAACAATGAAAATAAAAAAAATAATATTAATAATAGGGTTAGGACTACTTTTATCATGCAATAGAGAAACCAAAAAAGTTAACATAAATATAAAAACTGATTCGAGTGTTAGTAGCAAAAAGTTAAGAATAAGTGACAGTCTCCTTATAGGATGTCCTAAAATTGCAGATGCCGAATTTATAAAAAACATCTATAATGAATTTGAATATTTCGATAAATATGAAAAAATATTACAAAATATAAATACAAAATATATGTTTTTTCAAAAAAAAGAAGTCATTAAAGAGGAAAAAATTAACAATATAGTTTTAAAATTAATCAAGAAAAGTTTAAAAAAAGATGATATTAAAATTGAATTGCATATTTACAAAAATAATATAAAAACAGACTCTATTTTATTCTATAAGTACGAATATGATAAAAATGTACCCGATAATATGCAAAGACTTGAATGTCTATCTTACATAGATTATGAATTATATCTATGGCATTTAGAAACCTTTACAAACCATTCTGAAGATGCTTTAGGATTTGATACATGGGAAAAATATAAAATTGATACTAACACAGGCAAGATAATATTGGTTGAAAAATTAAAACCATATAAATAAAAATTTATGTCATATGGGAATTGTAATAAAGGATATCGAAATTATTGTCGAAGATAGTTCATGTAATAAAATTTTAAATTTCATAGATAAAAACACCTGCTCCGCAAAATATTAAAGCAAGATATATATTATCGCAAACGCTGCGCAAATGTCTCCTGACTTTGCGTCCGTAAGCTAAATATTGATTTAGATAATGTCATAATAGGAATGGGCGCAAAGTCAGGAGACATTTACGCATCGGGTACTCTAAATTTTATAGTTATAACATAAAAATTAAAGGAGAAAATTTTATTCTAAAAAACGCTACTCATTTAGCAGAGTATAATCATCATTTACATATACGTAGAGACGGATACAAGCCAAATTTTAAAGAAACAAAAGAATAATTCGATGAAACATATATATATAATTTTAATGTGTTTTTCTTTATTTAGCTCTTGTATGGAGCATAATGAAATAAAAAAAACTAAAAAAAACGCAAATAAAAATTTAGTTAAGCAAAAAAATGAAAATAAGGAGCCATTTAATGAGTGTTCCTTAGATTCTATAAAAATGCTGACCACAGATTATAATGGGATTAAATTTTATACTGAAAATAGATTAAGAGGGAACGGTGTTGTCGAGTTAATAATCAAAAAAAATGTTGATATTCTTAATCTTGACAAGACTCTTTTTGGTAGTATAATATTAAATAATATTGAAGAAGAAGTATATGATATTAAACTTCCTAAAGTTATAGTTGCTCGAGAAATAATTCCTGATATTGAGCATAGGGTATTTAGTTTTGATGCTGAGCAACCCGAAATGGATAAGGAATTTTTAATTGTTTACATAAACAAAGAAAAAAAACTTATAAGTAAAAAAGCTAATAGATATAAATTTAGTTCATGGGAAGTATATATTAAATCAGGTTTTGTACATCTAACACCTAATGTTAGTAAAACTACAAAAGAAGAGCAAATGTATTATTATCAAGCACTAAAGATAAAGGGAGATTCTATGCAAATTAAATCGATTTCCAAAACTAGTTGTGATTATGTTGAGGAATATAAAAATGTTACAAAATGGATTAAGTGGAAAGATAATTCTTGTAAATTAATTACAATAGATTTCTGTTATTAAGATGTATAATAAAAAAAATGAAAAAGGGTTATTATGAAAAAAACAATTCTTCTTTTAACAATTCTTCTTTTAACAATTCTTCTTTTAACAATTCTTCTTTTAACAATTCTTCTTTTAATTTCTTGCAAAGAAGAAACTACGAAATCTAAGTCAAATGAAATACAAAATGCTTTGATTAATGAAAAGGTACATATTGTAAATTCTGATTCATTGATATCTAAGCCTGTATTGAAATCTGAGGAAAATATATTTTTTGGAGACTCGATTCTAGCTAAGAAAAACTATTTTGAAAATTTAAATGGAAATAAAGGATACCAGAGATTAAAAAACCAAAATGATTCATATCAAAGTAAATATTCAAATTTTGGAAACAACGTTACTCCTGAGATTATTTCTATTGGACATCTTAAACTTAAATTTGAGAAACAATTTCTAGAAGGAAAAAAATATAGAATTATTCTTTACACATTTCTTGATGATAAAAAGAAGGATTCATTAGAGTTTTATAGAAATGTGAGTGACTTAAAAAATGAGCCTAGTAATTATACAAGTCTATCTTATTTAAATTTTAAAGATAAAAAAATATGGCAGATTAAGTATTTTTCTTCTCCGATTGACAATTATGTAGGTTTTATCTTATATAATAAAAATACGATAAAGGAAAATGGAAAGATTGAAATAGATTCAATTTACTATCTCGATGAATCTTTAGATGTTGAAATGGAAAAAAATAAGCTTTATTTTAATTAGAAAAAAATAAAAACAATATTAAAAATAAATGTAAAAGAAATTAAGCTGAAATCTTACCCTGCCCCGCTGGCGCGAGCGTCCCGCTCGTGAACGCAAAGTTGTTTCTTCTTAAAAGAAGTTTATGTATTTGCTTTAACTCATTTAGAAATTGATATACTGGGTGTGCACGAGCGGGACGCTCGCGCCAGCAGGGGATTTTTAGTTATTCTTTTATTCTGAATTTCTTTTTTAATTATTCAAAATCAAGCAATTCTTTTACTGATATTTCCAAACCTTTAGATAATGCAAGCAAATAAAGATAAGTAGGATTAAATTCGCCTGCTTCAACTTTATGGATAGATTGCTGATCTTTAAGTATCAGTAATCCTAATTTAGCTTGCGATAATCCTTTGGTATTTCTAAGCTCTTTAATCCTAGTACCTAAACGCTTTAATTCTTCTGAGTTATCCACTTTTTAAAATTTCAGAAAATTTGCGTTTTCTATTTATCTCAACATACTATTATAGTCTGTTGTTTAAAGTTTTCCGCATATTTTATAGATTTTCAGAAAATATTTTACCTATTAATATACTTGATTCTATTTTCAATGAATCAGCTATCGAAAAAAGCAAGCTAATAGTAATATTCTGTTTCCCTTTTTCAATTCGTTGAATAGTCCTTACATCAACATTACATAATGTTGACAATTGTTCTTGTGTAATTTTTTCTTTTCTTCTGAGTTCTCCGATCAATAAACCTAATTTAATAAGTTCTAACTCGTATTTATTCTTTTCCACAAATCAAATCTATTAAACTGTATAAAAAAATAGCACGACATATATGTCGTATGTAAAATATAGTATTATATTTGCCAAAAATATACTCTTATGCAAACATCAGAAATCAAAACCATAGAATATCTAAGAAAATTAAGTACCATATATTTCACTACTCTAAAACCTGACAATGACAAAACAAAAGTTAATACTGCTCAAATTAAGTTTACAAATTATTATGAACTGGGCTGTACAATTACCGAAATGCTGAAATTATGTATTTTGGCGCAAGATTATAATTCAAATAAAATTTCTGAAACGAACAAAAATAAACCAATTGATGTGTCTGCTATTTTAGAAATGGTGTTAGAAATATTTCCTTTGAATGAATTTGAGTTTTTAAGTGACCTTAGTGAAATGCTTGCTGAGGATTCTAACAATGTCTGCGAATAAAAAAAGCCCTTTTCTAAAATTTAGAAAAGGGCTTTGATTTTAAAATTTTATTTATAAAGCCGTAACAATAAATTCGCTTCGTCTGTTCTGCTGATGTTCTTTTTCGGTACATTTTACACCATCTGCACATCGGTTTACTAATTGTGTTTCTCCGTATCCTTTGGCTGTTAATCTACTGCTGTCGATTCCTTTTTTCACTAACCAAGCTTTTGTTGATTGTGCTCTTTTCTCAGAAAGAATCATATTACTTGCGTCTGATTGTCGACTGTCTGTATGAGAACGAACATCTAGTTTCATTCCTCGATATTGTTTTAATGTATTTACAATTTTCATCAATTGCGGTTCTGATGATTTTCTGATAGTTGCTTTTCCTAAATCAAAAAAGTTCATCGGGATATTAAGCAGTTTGGCTAAATCTGTTCCTACAACTATAGGCTGAAGTTTTACAGAATTAATCTTTATTGGTTTTGCCGTTACTGCTACCTTAGTAACTATAGGCACTACTTTTTTATCTAACGAAATCATTAGAGTTGTTTTACCATTTGCTTTTTTTAATGCTATAGAAACTTCTTTTAGTTCGTAATCGGTTTTTGATGTTCTTATAAAATATTTTTTACCACATTTTACATTCGAAAAAACATAATTCCCTTTTTGATCTGAAACTGCTTCTACTGCATTTTTATGGTTTTCATCAACCAAAATTAAATTTACATTTGATAATGTTTCTTTGGTTTCTGCATCTGTAATTATACCCGATAATTCTTGCTCGCAAATTAGCTTTCGGTTTTCGGTAAAGCGATAAACATCGTCAAGTCCATGACCGTTTTCTCTGTTAGAAGAATAGAAACCGTTTCTGTTTTTACTGTTAATGATAAAAGCAAAATCGTCTTGTTTGCTATTTACAGGTTCACCAACGTTTTGTACTTCTTCAAAATTATTTTCTTTATCTATTTTTGAAACATAAATATCCAATCCACCTAAACCTGGTCGTCCGTCGCTGGCAAAATAAAGTTCATTTTCGTCTGATATAAAAGGGAAAGTTTCTCTTCCTTCTGTATTGATGTCTGTGCCTAAATTTTCTGGTTTTCCAAAAGTCCCATCAGGCATTATATTCACTTTAAACAAATCAGACAAACCTAAAGTTCCCGGCATATCTGATGCAAAATACAATGTTTTTTCATCGATACTTAAGGCTGGATGCGCAACACTATATTGATCACTATTGAAAGGAAGTTCTTGTATGTCTTTCCATTCATCACCAATTAAAGTTGCTTTGTAAAGTTTTAAAAGTGTAATCTCTTTTTCATTCTCTTTTCTTTTACCGTTTACAGAATTGTTTCTGGTAAAGTACATCGTTTTTCCATCTTTTGTAAAAATGGGTGTTGACTGATTTAAGTTTGCTTTTAAATTCTTTTTATGAAAAAATTTAGCTTCGCCAATACTTCCGTCAGGCATCATTTCGACTGCATATAAAGCCGAAATAGATTTATTTGTCCACTTAAAATTCTTCTTAACTATTGCGCCAGTATCTCTTGCAGATGTAAATACCAATTTATTATCTAAAATAGTACTTCCGTAATCTGAACCTTTAGAATTAATTCCGGCATCGGCAATGTCAAATCGACCTGAATTTGTTTTTATATCTTCTAAATAACTTCTGTTTTGATTGAACAAAATTGCTCTTTTATCTAAAGGTGCTTTTAGGATGAACTTTTCTAAAACTTCATCTGCCTTTTTATAATTTCCAGTCGATTTTAAGCACTCTGCATATCGGTATAAATAATCTGCCTGCTGCTCATCATTAATTGCAAAAAGTTGTTGATAATAACTTAAGGCTTGTCTTAATTCTCCAATATAATAATATGAATTACCTAGTCGCTGAAATACTTTTTCGTCTTTAGAACCTTTTTTCACTAAGTGTTCATAAGCCTTTATAGCATCCGCGTAAGCGTAATCATCGTATTTTTTATCTGCCTTTTTTACACTTGCCGTTTGTGCATTTCCATTGAAAAAGATGCAAAAAAGCAAAAAGGAATAAAGTAAGTTTTTAATTTTCATATTAAATCAATTAAAAGAATCTTGGAGAACTCATTTTTTTATAATTATTGAAAAAGTCAAAGCGAAGGAAAATCTCATGCGAGCCTGAGTTGTATTTTCTTAATGCTGTAGTTTCGTGGTCATAACCATATCCTATATACATACCTTTTGAAACTTGAAAACCTGCCATCGCACTTACCGAAGCGCTCCAACGATAAGCAAGACCAACAACAAATTTATCATTAAACATAAAATTTCCCGAAAGATCGATCTGCAAAGGTGCTCCCTCAACCATTTTTGTTAAGATTGCTGGTTTAAATTTAACGTATTCTAAATGATCTAAATTGAATACGTAACCTGCCATAAAGTAGTAGTTGATTTTTTCTTTGAATATAGCTATATCATTATTATCATATCTATTGGTCTTAATAAAATTTGGAACTGACAATCCTACATAAGCACGATCTGAATGTAAATATACTCCTGCTCCAATATTGGGTGTAAATTTATTTCTTAAATCTTGAAATTGCGGATCGTCTTGATTCTCAAAACTCAATTTAGTTACATCTAGATTAAAAAGATTTGCTGTTGCTTTTATTCCAAAAGAAAGCTGATAGGTTTCTGATACTGGAACGGTATAAGATAAATCTGCCGACAATGTGTTTTCATTTGTTGGTCCGATTTTATCGTTTATTAAAGAAACTCCTAAACCTAAATTACTATTATTTAAAGGTGTGTTTACCGAAAAAGTACTGGTTTCTGGAGCTCCATCAAGTCCAACCCATTGTGTACGATACAAACCAAAAACACTCAATACGCCTCGCGAACCAGCATACGCCGGATTAATTTCGATTGTATTATACATGTATTGAGTATACTGCGAGTCTTGCTGCGCAGAACACACAATCGAAAAAAACATAAAAATTAAAATTAACTTTTTCATGTAATAAGTTTTAAAACGGCCTAGCTTGTGACTAAGCCGTATATATTTTTATTTGTTGATGTATAAGTAACCTGTTAATTCATGCGGATTTGAATCACTGTCTTTATATTTTAAGATATAAAAATAGGTTCCTACCGGCAGACCATCAGATTGTTTTACTGTTGCACGTCCTTCTGAGAATCCTTTAAAGGCTCTGTCTTCGTTATTATAATGATTGATATCGAAGACCAAAACTCCCCAACGATTATAAATTTCTACCGTATTATCTGGGTAGCATTCTAAACCTTGAATATAGAATCTTGTGTTCTTAGTATCTCCATTTGGTGAGAATGCATTAAAGACTTTGATTATACAACCGTTTAAAGCTAAAACTGTTGGCTTGTCTCCATCAATACTAGTATCGTCTGATTTATCATCTACTGTAACTCCTCTTACACTGCGCCCTTGAACAGTTGCTTGGTTCGTAACGCTTCCACTATTTATATCCGCTTGCGTTATTTTATAAAGTGCCGTAAAATTGGTCTCGTTAGATTCATTTACATCTAAGTTTATTGTTTGTCCAGAAACAACTACACCTGGTAAAGGATCTGTAATTGTAATTCCAGTTAATGGAACATTACCTGTATTTGTTACCGTAAACTTATAAGTAATAGTCTCGCCTGCGTTTGCATATCCACTTCCGTTTTCATCATTAAACACTGCTGTTTTAACAATTGCAATTGAAGGAACTTCTACAAAAACATTTAATACTGCTGTTGCACAATTAGATGAACTTGCTTTTTCGCAAACTTGATACGTTAATGTATAACTTCCGCCTGGTGTATTTGGTTTCACATTTACGGTTCCATCTGCATTAAACTCAAAATAAGAATTTGCAGGTGTATTTAAAACCATTACATCAACTGGGTTAATTGCTGATCCGTTGAATAAATCATTGTCTAAAACATTGATAAACTCTAGTGAACCATTAATTCCATCAACACTTATTACTCCATCGTTTACAGCTGTAATTACATTTGGCTGTGCCGTTACAGAATTAACAACCGTAACTTTTACGATAGCTTGACTGCAATTTGATGAACTTGTTAGATCGCAAATCTGATACGTTAACTGGTAAACTCCAGATGGTGTTCCTGCTTTTACATCGACTGAACCATCTGTGTTTAGAACTAAATTAGCATTTGGTACTACTGTACTTAAAGCTACATTTGCCTTATCAATTGGTGCTGCGTTTAATTCGTCATTATCAAAAATATTTAATGAAGTACTAATTCCTTTTGTTGCATCAATTGGACCTGCTGTATCATCATTTGCTTTTATAGTAAATGTTGGTCTTGCATTACAATCTGATGTTGCTACTGGATAAGGAACTAAAACACTTGCCGTCGGGTTTAATGAAAACTCCATAGTAACTGCTGGTCTTGTTTTTTCAAATCCGTCAGCTCCTTCTGTCCATTGACCATTTGCTAGTATCCAACCTGGCCAGTCTGCTCCTTTTCCATTTGCATCAACTGTTGCACCTGGCCATAAAATAGTACCGCTTAATGGTAAATTTGTTTGAGTTAATACTACATTATTATCACTGTCAATCCATTTTATTGTTAGTAAATTATCTGGTGTAAAGTTGTCTGCTGTTACATTATAAGATACATAAGGAACATCACTTGAACAATAACTATTTGCTGTTATGGTCATTGTTGGCAGAACTACATTAACGCTAGCAGTAGCTGTTGCACAATTTGTCGTGTTCAATTCGCAAACTTGATAAGTAAGTTCATAAGTTCCCGCTGGTGCATTTTCTTTTAATACTATTGTTCCATCTGGATTTAAGGTTAAATATCCTGCTGGATCTGCAATAGTTTGAGAAAGGCTCACATCACTAGCTGTAATTGGCAATCCGTTTTTAGTATCATTTGATAAAACATTTAATACATCAACCGGATGATTAACTCCTGCTATTGGTCCAGCTGAATCATCAATTAATATTAAAGTATCTCCTGTTACAGCAACATAACTTGTTACTGTATCGCAATTTGATGCATGGTCGTTATCACAGATCGTATAAACTACTGGATAAGTACCTATTGCAGTATTAACAGCGACAGTTATTGTACCGTCTGCATTAAGAGTCAGTCCTGCTGGAGCCGTTCCTGTTAAACTAACTTGTCCTGCTCCACTGCCAATTAAAGCTTGAACTCCATTTAAAGTATCTCCGGCTATTAACGATGTTGTAGTACCTCCAACAGTTCCGTTGATTGGTCCTAAATTCTCCGTTACCGCGTCGATTACTGGGATTACAACCGGAGCCGTTACTGTTAAGGTAACTAAAGCGGTGCTGCAGTTGCCTGGGTTTAATTTATCACAGATTGAATAATCTAATGTATAAGTCCCTGCCGGTGTATTCGCGTTTAGCGTCACTTCTCCTGTAGCGGTATTGATCACAAGCGGGTTAGCCGGATCATAATTCACTGCTGAGATTGTAACTTCTGATGCGTTTACTGAACTTCCATTTCTAGTATCATTGCTTAAAGCGTTTACAATACTCTGCGCCTGTGCTGATGCAGTTACCGATGAAGGTGTGTCTGCATTGGCTGTTAATGTATCTCCTGTTACGGTGATGTAACTCTTAACAGTATCACAGTTTGATGCGTGGTCGTTATCACAGATCGTGTATTCTACTTCATAACTTCCTGATACGGTTCCAGAAGCTACCGTGATAGTCTGGTCGGCATTGATGGTTAAACCTGCCGGAAGGGTGCTTACTAAAGTGAAGCTTACCTCGCCTGCGCCTGTTCCTACAACTGCTGTACTTCCGTTAAGGGTATCATTAGCTGTTAATGCTGTTGTGGTGCCTCCGATGTTGCCGTTGATCGCTGTAGTCGTTTCAGTTACTGCGTCGATTACTGGGATTACAGCCGGAGCTGTTACTGTTAAAGTAACTGAAGCGGTGCTGCAGTTGCTTGGATTTAATTTATCACAGATGGAATAATCTAATGTATAAGTCCCTGCTGGTGTATTCGCGTTTAGCGTTACTTCACCTGTAGCCGTATTGATCACAAGCGGATTTGCCGGATCATAGTTCACTGCTGAGATCGTAACATCTGATGCTGTTACTGCACTTGCGTTTCTGGTGTCATTGCTTAAAGCGTTTACAATACTCTGCGCCTGTGCTGATGCAGTTACCGATGAAGGTGTGTCTGC
>NZ_WMID02000039.1 GCF_009711165.2 Flavobacterium sp. MC2016-06
AAAGACCACATCAGGGTATTGATGGTAAAAAACCAATAGAAATGATAAATTCGTTACCGAAATAAGTAACCTTTACAGCAATGACAAGCTTTACGCATAAACTATGTGTCTTTAGCTTTGTCAAAGTTTTAAACTTTGACAAAGCTTCTCATAATACTAAAACTTCTTACGTATCTACTTCTGCAAACATAGGATGACAAGCCTATCTCCCCGTAATCCTCTTTCTAATCTTATGATAGTGTTTATGATACGTACTATGACTCGGATAAGTTCTACTAGAAGTCATATTATTAAAAACTAAAGCAGTAAGAAGTAAAATTAACACTCCAACTAAAACTGGCGAAAGGACATACATATAACCTAGAGCTTTTATTTTGTCTGAACCAATTACAGCAATAAGAGCTGTTGCACCTCCTGGAGGATGCAGGGTTTTGGTAATCTGCATAAAAATAATTGCAAGTGAAACAGCCAGCGGTGCTGCAATCCAGATTATATCTGGTGCCAATTTATGAACAGTTACACCAATAAATGCCGAAATAAGATGTCCGCCAACTAAATTGCGAGGCTGAGAAAATGGACTTTGAATAATTCCATAAACCAGAACACTTGAAGCTCCAAAAGAACCAATTAAATAAACAGCATCATTTCCCGAAAAATGAATAGATTGGATATAAGCCAAAATTCCAATTCCGACAAACGAACCCAAAAACGACCAAAATTGTTCTTTATAATCAATTAAGGTTTCTTTGTAAAGAATGTAACGTGTTTTGCGGTAACCTCTTTTTATTTTTTGGACAGGCATAATTATTGAATATATGTGGTATTTTTTACCGCTCCCGATAGCTATCGGGATTAAAAGATTTACACAGGTTTTTAATCCATTTAATCTGTGAAATCTGTGGCAAAGAAACAGTATTTATTCGGTCAAACTTGGAGTATAACTATATACTGTATAAGGATAAATTGTTTTTGCGGTGTATTTAGAAATTAGACAAACTGCAAGAATGGGAAAAAATAAAGTATAATCATTCGTTAAACCGCAAACTAAAAATATAGCTGTAAAAGGCGCGTGAATACTAGCGCTTAAAACGGCTGCCATTCCTATAATCATGAAGTTTAGAGGAATTACCTGTGTATTAAAAAAAGTATTTAATACAGATGAAAGTAATAATCCTAAAAAAGCACCAATAAATAAACTTGGAGCAAAAACACCGCCGTCACCGCCAGATACTAAAGTAATTGAAGTTACGATTGGTTTTAGAATTAAGATTCCGATGAAAGTTAATGCCAAAGTTATAGTTAAAGGAAGTTGGTTTGAGCCAGCAAAAAGCATTTTTATAGAATGATAACCTTCGCCATATAATTGCGGAAAAATAAATAGTGATACACTTAAGACAATAGAACCAATAATGATTTTGTGATAATGAGTATTGATTTTAGCAAATTGAGCTTTGAAAAATAAAACGCATCGTGTTAAATAAACAGAATTCATTCCGGCCAAAATACCTAAAAGAATAAAATATGGAATGGCTCTTAAATGCCAAGTCGTTATTACAACTGTAAATAAAGGTTCTTCTTTTAAGATTGTTACCAAACCAAAAGCGATAGAAACTGCAATAATATTTGTTAAGAAATAGGCTTTAGTTACTTTTCTCGAAATAACTTCTATAGCGAATAAAATTCCGGCAATTGGACTGCCAAATAAAGCTGTAATTCCGGCGGCAACACCAGCACAAATTAATTCAGTTTTGTATTTGCGAAAAACATTTTCTTTTTGTTGTGCGACAGAACCAATAGTTGCTGTGGCTACAACGGTAGAAATTTCGATTCCGGTTGAACCACCAAAAATTACCGTTAATAATCCGTTAATAAAGTGCGATGGAATTTTATATGAAGGTAGGTTTTTTGAACTCGATTTGGTACTTTCAAAAACCTCTTTGATTCCTTTATTTTCTTTTTTCTTAAAAAGATATTGTCTCAGGAAATAAATAACAGACAATCCGAAAACAGGAAAAAACACATAAAATATCGGATTTACGGTTACTTCATGAAAGAAGATTTCTTCGTAATATTCGGTAATTTTTTTAAGTGAAATTCCTAAGAAAGCAGAAAGAAAACCAATTAAAATAGAAACAATAACTAATTTTCTATAGACAATAAATTGATGATTTTTTTTGATTTGCGCCGTTTTGTTCATCAGAAGTAATTTTATAAATCGCACTAATTTTATGCGATTCACAAAATTAAAGAATCAAAGAGCTATTATCCTAAAAAATACTCTTTTAATTATGTTAAAAATAGTTTAGTAAGAATTGTCGTTAATGAATTTGCTTGATTCTAAAGCCTATTTTTGTATAGACTTCGACTAAGACAAAAAGGTAATTTACTGGAATGATTAAAATTTAAAATGTTTTTTTGCCACGAATTACACGAATTACACAAATTTTTTATTTCATTTTTTAAGCTAAAATAGAATTCGTGAAATTTGTGTAATTCGTGGCGGATAATTTTAATAAAGAAGATTGGCTGCCAATTACAAGTATTTTTACCTCTCATAAAACTCAATCGGCAACAAATCAGGATCGGCGATAAAAGTGAATCTTTTATTAGTGAATTCATCAATTCTGATTGGTTCAGATTCTATATTTTTGGTATTTAAAAAAGCAATTGTTTCTTCCAAATTAATTACCTCAAAAGCCAAATGCCTTAAACCAACTGCTTCTGGTCGCGACGGGCGCTGCGGTGGATTTGGAAATGAAAATAATTCGACAATATAACTTCCATTTAGAGCTAAATCTAATTTATAAGACTGACGTTCTTCGCGATAAATTTCTCGAATAATAGTAAGCCCTAAAATCTGCGTATAGAAATATTTAGATTTCTCGTAATCGGAGCATAAAATAGCAATATGGTGAACTTTGTTTAAGGTAAGCATTATGTATTTGATTCAGGTTCTTGATTTAATTTTCTAATAATTTTTGCGGGATTTCCAACAGCCAATGAATTGTCTGGAATGTCTTTTGTAACTACAGATCCAGCGCCAATAACACAGCCTTTTCCGATAGTAACTCCAGGGCAGATTACAGAATTACCGCCAATCCAGCAATCGTCTCCAATAGAAATGGGTAAAGCATTTTCTAGTGTTTTTCGCAATTCAGCATCAAGCGGGTGTGTTGCAGTATATATTTGAACGTTTGGCGCAAAAAAAACATTCGATCCAATAGTTACAGGCGCGCAATCTAAAACAACACAATTGACATTAAAATAAACGTTATCGCCGCAAAAAATATTGTAACCATAATCACAGTGAAAAGGCGGTTCGATATAAAAACTTTTGCCCGTATTCGGAATTAATTCGGCTAGAATTTCTTTTGCCTTTTTAGTCAAACGATATTCCGTAACATTCAATCTGTGCAATAAATTTTTAGCCCTTCGGCGTTCTTTTACCAAAATAGAATCACCGGCAAGGTAATATTCTCCAGCAATCATTTTTTCTTTTTCAGTTTTCATAAAGTGTTTTACATTTTTGTCTTAGCGACTTTTTCATGAATTTTTGTGACTTCCTGCAAAGCAGCACTCGAATACCACGGCGTTAATTCTGCTTCAAGTAATTTTGCTTGAATTGCTGGATCTGTCGCCACAAGGGCAGTTGCTTCTTCGATAGTTTCAACATTAAAAATATAAATTCCTCTATAATTTCGATCGTTTTTCATAAAAGGCCCGGCAACAACCAGTTTTCCTTCTTTTGCCAATTTACCAATATTAGCCATGTGACCTTCAAAAAGTTTTTTAGTTTCTTCTTTAGAAGCCGTTTTATTCGTGCCCGATTTCAAAAGACAAAATACATATTTCTTCATTCCGTATTCGTCGGCATTTAGAGATTTTGCAAGTTTTTCATCATATTTAGATTCCGTTTCTTGCGCAAAGCCAGCTACATTCAAAAATAAAAATGCGAATATGAGTATTGATTTTTTCATGTAAAAGAAGAATTAAATTTAAATTACGAATGATTTTTTTAGTACATAGAGACATAATTTTGAAAGCTTAAAGTCACATACCCAATGTCATTAAGTTAAGATCTTTTTTCACGCAGATTTAGCAGATTTGGCAGATTTTCTTATTCTTTTCCGCTAAAATCTGCTAAATCTGCGTGAGACTATTTTTTAATAATCTCAAACGAATACTATTAAATCTATGTGTTTAATAAATCTCAACTCATTTAAAGCAGCTTCTTCAAAATAACAATCTGTCCTAAATGATAAACATCGTGCTGAATGATTCCGTGAATATGTTCGTAATACGTATGATTATTATTAGCATATATTTTTGCGAAATCAGCATCATCAAAATCATCAAAAAAGGCATTCCAAGATTCTTGCGATTTAGACAGACTTTGAAGAGATTGTTCCCACGCAGCTTCAGACGGATCTAAAATAGGAACAAAATAATTATGGTCAGGAGCTGTAACAGTTTCTCCTTGCACACGTTTTAAAATATTCCTTCTCCATTGTATAAGATGATTAACAATTTCCCAAATCGTATTTAAATTAGGATTTATTTTCCTGTAAGCCTGTTCTGCACTTACATTTTTTAAGGTACTTGCCAAAGTGACTTCCAGCCACGGATCTCCATTATAAATGGATTGATATAAATTTGAAACTCTTTTACTTTCAGACATAATTATTCGGTTTTAATAGTCAGTAGCTAAGATACAAATAAGTAATTTACAACTCATCCATAAAATTCTACAATTCGGTTATTAAATATTTTTTAACAAGTACTGTTAAAATACATTTGTCTCATCAAAAACAAATGATATGAAATCGTCACAAAAAAAAGCTGCGAAAGCAAACAATAAAAAAGGCGATAACAAACAAAACCAAAACCAAACAAAATCAATAGGTATGAAAACCAAGTTACTTTTTACAATAGCAATTTTATTTACTACAGCTTTTATTTTTGCTCAAAATACCATTTCGGGAAAAGTAGTAGATCAAAAAGGAAAACCAGTTCCGGGAGCAAATGTTTATATTGACGGAACGTACGATGGAGCAACAAGTTCTGAAACTGGAGAGTTTTCTTTTGAAACCACAGCAACAGGAAATCAGTTTTTAATAGCAAGTTTTTTAATTTTTGAAACTAACAAACAAGAAATTGATGTTACTAATTTTAAAAATCAAACGATTATACTTAGAGAAAATGTAAACTCGCTTGATGCTGTTGTAATTACTGCCGGAACATTAGAATCTGGTGACAAAGCAAGAGTTTCGGTCTTAAAACCATTAGATATTGTAACCACTGCGGGTTCTGCAGGAAATATTATTGCAGCATTGCAGACATTGCCGGGAACTCAAACGGTTGGTGAAGACGGACGTTTATTTGTTCGTGGAGGTGAAGCGAGCGAGACACAGACTTTTGTTGACGGACTTCGTGTTGCGCAGCCTTATGGTGCGACAACCAATAATTTACCAACAAGAAGTAGATTTTCTCCTTTTTTGTTTAGCGGAATTGCTTTTTCTACAGGAGGATATTCTGCAGAATATGGAGAAGCTTTATCAAGTGTTTTACTTTTAAGTACGCAAGATGAACCAGACCAAAATAAAACTGATATTGCTTTAATGACGGTTGGATTAGGAGTTGGAAATACTCAAAAATGGAAAAAAAGTTCGTTTAGTATCAATACAAATTATATCAATTTAGCACCTTATCAAGCAGCAATTCCTCAAAATGTAGATTGGAATAATCCTTACCAATCTTTAGGCGGTGAGGCCGTTTATCGTTATCATTTTGTAAATGGAACTTTTAAATTATATGCTGCCTTTGATTCTGAAAAATTCGATTTAAATCAGAAAAATGTAAATTTTGTAGATCCTATCAGAACAGATTTAAATAATAATAATTTTTATTTGAATGCTTCTTACAAAGGTGATTTTGGAACAGGCTGGCAATTGACTTCTGGAATCAGCTATGGTTACAGTAAAAATAAAATCAAATATGATATTAATGATGTTGACAGCAATGAGAATGCAGCTCAACTGAAATTGAAACTGAGAAAAAACATTTCTAATTACTTTAAATTGTCTTTTGGTGGAGATTATTTCATTACCAAATACAACGAAAATTTTAACGATAATATTTCTATTGATGTTGCAAACGGTTATAATTCAAATATTGCAGCATTTTATACAGAAGCAGATATTTTATTTTCTAAAAAACTAGCTTTAAAAGTAGGAGCGAGACTTTCTAATAACAGTTTGTTGAGTGAAACCAATCTTGCACCAAGAGCATCTATGGCTTACAAAGTTTCTAAAGGCAGTCAGTTCTCATTTGCTTACGGAGATTTTTCTCAAACACCAGTTGTAGATTATATTAAATATTCAAAATACCATCAGTTTGAAAGTGAAAAAGCACAGCATTACATTTTAAACTATCAATTTACAAAACCAGGAACAACTTTTAGAGCAGAGGCTTATTATAAAGATTACAGCAACTTGGTTCAATATGACACAAAAGACATTGCATACAATTCAGTTTTCAATAATAAAGGTTCTGGATATGCAAAAGGATTGGATTTGTTTTGGAGAGACAGCAACTTGTATAAAAATTTAGAATACTGGATTTCTTATTCTTACATCGATTCAGAAAGACAATATAAAAATTTCCCAACAATGGCAACACCAAGTTTTATTGCCAATCATAGTTTATCTATTGTAACTAAATATTTTGTTACAGATTGGAAATCACAAATTAGTTTGACTAATAGTTATAGTTCAGGAAGACCTTATAATGACCCAAATCAAACGCAGTTTATGAATGGTAAAACAAAATCATACAATAGTTTAAGTCTTAGCTGGGCGTATTTATTAACGACACAAAAAATCCTTTATTTCTCAGTTTCAAATGTATTAGGAAGCCAAAATGTTTACGGATATGATTATGCAAAATTACCAGACGCAAACGGAGTTTACAACAGACAAGCTGTTACACCAAACGCAGACAGATTCTTCTTCGTTGGTTTCTTCTGGACAATCAGTCAGAATAAAAATGAGAATCAGTTGAAGAATTTATAAGATAAAAAGGTTCTGAGATACTAAGAAGAAAACTTAGAACCTTAAAAAAACAATTCAGTAACCAAATTCAACAACTCAGTATTATTTAATTTTAAAAGACTAAAAACCAACATACTTTTGAAGTATAAATTAGAAAACAAATAATAAGAGTTTTAATCATCAATAAAAATGTAGAGACTAAGAATCTCAGAACCTTAAAAAAAATAACAACTTAAAATCAAGAAATCATGACCAAAATTATCACAGCATTTACATTATTTATCTGCAGTTTATTATCTGCTCAAACACAATTTGAACAAGGAATGGGAAAAGCTTTCGGACTTTGGAAAGAAGGAAAAAACACAGAAGCTTCGGCAATGTTTGAAAGAATCGCAGGCGCTGAAAAAACACAATGGTTACCTAATTATTATGTAGCAATGGTAAACACTACAGCTGCTTTTTCTGAAAAAGATAAAACAAAAGTAGATTTGTTATTGACTAAAGCGCAAGATGCATTAGATGTAGAATTTATAAAAGATCAAAACAACGCAGAATTATATGTTTTACAAGCCTTGCTTTATACCGCTTGGGTTGTACAAGACCCAATGACAAACGCTCAAAAATATTCTGGAAAAATTATGGAGAATTATGCTAAAGCAAAAGCAATTGATCCAAACAATCCGAGAGCTGTTTTTGGTGAAGCTGATTACCAGTTAGGCGGTGCAAAATGGACAGGTGTTGATACAAAACCATTATGTGCTCAAGTTGATAAAGCTGTCGAACTTTTTGGTACTTTTAAACCGGCAACTCCTTTTTCACCAAAATGGGGATTAGATAGAGCTTTAGAAAGTCAAAAAAACTGTAAAAAATAATATTAAAATTAGATTATAAATGGAAGACTATAGAAATACTTTTGGAGATTTGAAAAGCGGAACGATCACCTGTTTCAAGATTTCTATGGTCTTTACAGTAATATTCTCTGCTTTTTTAGGTACCGATCTAACGTTTAAAAATGTATTACTCACGTTCTCTTTAAGTTGTTTATATTCTTTCGGACTTGGTTTTGGAAATGGCTTTATCAGCGTTCTTTTAGATAAAAAATGGGATTGGCTGGAACAAACTAATTTGAGAGTGTATTACG
This sequence comes from Flavobacterium sp. MC2016-06, assembly GCF_009711165.2. Taxonomy (GTDB): domain Bacteria; phylum Bacteroidota; class Bacteroidia; order Flavobacteriales; family Flavobacteriaceae; genus Flavobacterium. Next base: position 8,191 of record NZ_WMID02000039.1, read on the forward strand.
GAATTTTATGTACAGTTTTATATACAATTCCAGCTGTTTTTGCAATCAACTACATTATTTTTATAGTAGTTCAAAATCGTCCTTTAAGTGAGTTTTTTGGCGAGAAAATGATTTGGAACCACATTTTTTATATTGTGTTATCATTAGGAGTTTCGACTTTTATGCAAGCCAGAAGCTTCATGGTAAAATGGAAACAAGCTTCAAAATTTGAAGTCACACAGCAAAAAATCATTGCTGGAACGGCAAATGCAAAATTTGAAAGTTTAAAAAATCAAATTGACCCGCATTTTCTTTTTAACAGCTTAAATGTTTTAAGCTCTCTTATTGAAGAAAATCCAGATAATGCACAGCGATTTACAACTTCTTTGTCTAAAATTTATCGCTACGTTTTAGAACAAAAAGATAAAGAACTGGTTTCTGTTGAAGAGGAATTGTCGTTTGCAAAAACGTATATGAATTTGCTGAAAATGCGATTTGAGAATAGTTTGTTTTACGAATTGCCAGCTGAAGATATAAATCCAGATGCAAAAGTGGTTCCGCTGTCTTTACAGCTTTTATTAGAAAATACAGTTAAACATAATGTGGTGAGCGAGCAAAAACCATTGCGCATCAAAATTTTTATTGATAAAGATTGTCTCGCCATCCAGAATAACCTTCAGAAGAAAGAAGTTTTACAAGATCGTCAGGGAGTTGGATTGCAGAATATTGTAAATCGATACGCAATCATTACGAACAGAAAAGTGCTGATTGAGCAGAATGAAGAAAATTTTACCGTTAAAATTCCAATTTTAACTAAACAAATTACGGTTATGGAAGCAAGTACAGATTATAATGATGAAAGTAAAGCTTATATAAGAGCTAGAAAGAGAGTAGAAGAATTAAAAGGATTTTATGGAAATTTAATTTCTTACTGTTGTGTGATTCCTTTTTTAATTTTTATAAATTTGAGGTATTCTCCTGGATTTCAATGGTTTTGGTTTTCGGCAGTAGGCTGGGGATTTGGAGTTGTAATGCATGCTTTTAAAGTTTTTGGTTACAGCTCAGGTTGGGAAGAACGAAAAATTAGAGAAATTCTCGAAAAAGAAAATAACAGAAAATCTTGGAAATAATTATGGAGACTTATTTTAACAACGATTTGAAAGAAGTTGAACTTCGAAAAATAGCAAGAAAAAAAGTAATGAAGCTAAAATCATTTTACACACATCTGCTTATTTATATTGCTGCAATAGTGGTTTATCTCTTAAAAGAATATTTAGGATTTAGATTAAATTTCTTTCCGCTAAAATATATAAATGGTTTTGTAATCATCGTTTGGAGTGCCTTTTTTTTTGTAACTGCAATAGATGTATTTGCCTCCTTTAAAATCTTTGGCGCAGAATGGGAAGAACGTAAAATGAACAGCCTTTTAGAAAAAAGAAAAAAACAAAAATGGGAATAATTATGGAAACAAATCTTAATGACGAAGATAAATACTACTTGGCCAAAAAGAAAGTAGAAGGTATTAAAGGATTTTATGGCAATTTAACTTCTTTTATTGGGGTAAATATAGTTTTGATTTTTATCAATCTGTATACAACACCAAATCACTTGTGGTTTTATTGGCCTATGATGTGGTGGGGAGTAGGAGTAGTTTTTCATGGATTGAAGGTTTTTGAAATATTTCCGGTTTTAGGAAAAGACTGGGAAGAAAGAAAAATCAAAGAGTTGATGGAAAAAGAAAAAGAGAACAAAAATAAATGGCAATAATTTAATCAAAACAAAATGGGACGATTTAGAAGACGCATGTACGAAGAATACGCACAAGAATATAGTAATGATGAACGCTACAATATTGCATACAGAAAAGTGAAAAGAATAAAAGGTTTTTATACACATTTAAGAGTATATGTTATTATAAATGTCATAATTATTGCGTCAAATATGAATCATTATGATATCTTTAAACAAGGAATCCTCGAAAATCCATTATTTGACTGGCGTACATACTCAACAGCAATGTTTTGGGGAATTGGTCTGATGGCTCACGCATTATCTGTTTTTGGAAGAGATCTTTTTTTTAGTAATGATTGGGAAGAAAAGAAAATTCAGCAATACATGAAAAAAGAAGAAGCTCAAAATAAATGGGAATAATTTTAAACTTTGCATTTTAGTAAATGACGACACTAATTATAGAAGACGAAAAACCGGCAGCAAGATTATTGCAGCGAAAGTTAGAGAAATTGAATATAGCAGTAGAAACCATGCTGCATTCTGTAGAAGAATCAATTGATTGGTTTTCTAATAATGAACATCCAGATTTAATTTTTCTGGATATTCAGCTTTCTGACGGTTTATCGTTTGAAATATTTGAAAAAATAGACATCAAAAGCGCGATTATTTTTACTACAGCTTATGATGAATATGCCTTAAAAGCTTTCAAATTGAATAGTATAGATTATCTTCTAAAACCTATTGACGAAGATGATTTAGATGTTGCCGTTACTAAATTTAAGGCACGCCTTCCTAAACTAGAAACAGAAAAAACTAATTTACAGCTTGATTTTGAGCAGATCAGAAAAATGCTTTCAAATCCTTTTGAAAAGAATTATAAAAAGCGTTTTACCGTTAAAATCGGACAGCATTTAAAAGTAATTACGACAGATAAAATTGAATGTTTTTTTAGTGAAAACAAAGGAACTTACATTCATACTTTCGATAACAGAAATTATTTAATCGATTCGACTTTAGAGATTCTAGAGCAAGAATTAGACATGAAGGAGTTCTTTCGCGTAAGCAGAAAATTTATAGTACCGCTTCAGGCCATAAAAGAAATTCAGGTCTATACCAATTCTCGATTAAAAGTTATTTTACCTTCTTATAAAGAAGATGAGGTAATTGTAAGCCGAGAAAAAGTTCAAGATTTTAAAGCTTGGCTTGGATAAAAGTTGTTTTTGCAAAACAAGAAATAGGTATCACGTTTATAAGGGACTAATAATAATACGATTTATTTAAGTTCATTATAAACGTTTTCTTCTTCAAAACGTTTTCTTTCTGTTACTTTAGATTTGCTAAAATTATCTTTAAAACTGGTTTGAAGAAAATAGGAACCGTAACCTTCCTGATAACCAATTTTTATTCCTAATATTAAGGTGTCATTTTTAACTTGTGCATTGTATATTTTTTCCTCTAAGCTGTCATCATGCTCTAGAGCAGCAAATTTTTGATTAGAATGGTTTTCATTATCTTGAGGAACAGTAATTGTAGAATATTTATTGCTGTTTTGATTAAAAACCAATAAGATGCTATAATCATCACAGCCCGTTAATCCTTCTTCATCAGACGCTCCCATCTCAAAATTTGTAATCGGAAAAATAGAATATTTTTCATTTTTCGAATTGATGCTGCATTCTAATTTTTGAGATTCATTTATTTCATAAACATCACTTCCAAAAACTAAATAATTTTTGTTTTTGTATCGGATTTTCACAAAATTAGATTTTAAACAGTAATCATTACTTTTATCTATATTATAAATAGCGGTGCTTTTTTCTAAAATTTGAATTTTAGAAATCTCATCAATTATCAATTCACCTATTTTATTTAATCGATCATCAAATAATTTGACTTGTCCTTTTAAAAGGATTCCTTCTTTTTCATATTTTTTTAAACTTACTTTATTATCTTTTTTTTCTTTTTCTGAAATAGAAGATGAAGTTGCTTTAACTGATAGAGGAATCGTCTCAGATGCTTTCTTATTTTGGCATCCAGTTATAAACAATATAGCTAAAAGAGGAAATACTATTTTTGTTATCATATTATTTACTCAACCTATGTAAAGTATAAGTCATGGCACTTAAAAGGAAAAATGCCATAATCTGGTGAATTAATCCTAAAGCCAAAGGTACGCTGTATAAAAGTGTAAAAACGCCCAATAAAAATTGGATGAAAACAAAAACTACCAAAATAGTTACTCCATTTTTCTGAGTCGTATTAAGTGCAAATTTTCTGCTTTTGTAATATAAAAAGAGAATAAGCGCCACAACAACATAAGCAAAAGTTCTGTGTACAAACTGAACACCGCTTTTTCCTTCCGTAAAGTTTTTCAGCATAGTTGGCTGTTCAATAAAAACAGAATCATGTATAAACTGGCCGTCACTCATTAATGGCCAATGATTGTGTATTAAACCAGCGTTTAAACCCGCTACAAAACCACCATAAATAATCTGAATTAGCAAAGCCACTAAAGCAAATCGAGCAATATTACGAAGTGGAGTTACTTTATAAATACTTCTTTCAGGATAGATTAAATCCAGTGCAACCCATAAAGTATAAGCAAAAGTGATAAAAGCAAAAGTAAGGTGTAAGGAAAGTCTAAAGTGACTTACATCTGGATTGTCAATTAAGCCGCTTCGAACCATAAACCATCCTAAGAAACCTTGAAAAGCACCCATTCCTAAAAGAACAATACATTTTTTAATAGTAGCAGCATCTAGTTTTTTTCTAACTAAAAAATAAACAAAAGGAACAAAGAAAACCAATCCGATAATACGACCTATAAAACGGTGAAACCATTCCCAGAAATAAATAAACTTATAATCTGATAATTGAAAATCGTTATGAATATTGATTTTTTGATACTCAGGAAATTTCTTGTATTCATCAAAAGCAGCCTGCCATTTTGCATCTGTTAAAGGAGGAAAAGTATCGGTTACCAAATGCCAGTCGGTCATTGATAATCCCGAATTGGTCAAACGGGTAATGCCGCCCACAACAACCATTAAAAATAATAAAACACAACCTGATAGTAACCAAATGATTACTGATTTATTCTCTTTTTTCATTTTATTAAATAATACGTATTGCTATACTTTTTTTAAACCTAATTTTTCAGCTCTTTTTAAAATAAAATCATAAGCCGCTTGATATTCATTCGGAATTATACCTTCTAAAATCGCTTCTTTAACCGCTTCTTTTAAAACGCCAATTTCACGCGAAGGTTTTAAATCGAAAATCTCCATAATCTCTTCACCAGAAATCGGCGGCTGGAAATTACGAACATGATCGCGCTCTTCCACTTCAACGATTTTCTTGCGAACGACTTCGAAGTTTTTGTGATATTTCTTGAATTTTGCTGGATTTTTAGTTGTAATATCCGCTTCACATAATGTCATTAAATTTTCAACATCTTCTCCGGCATCAAAAACCAAACGACGAACAGCACTATCTGTTACGATATCTTCTGCCAAAACAATTGGGCGAGAACTCATAATCACCATTTTTTGCACAAATTTCATTTTGTGATTCAAAGGCATGTGTAAACGTTCGAATATTTTTTTAGCCATTTTTCCGCCTAAAAATTCATGACCGTGAAAAGTCCAGCCTTGTTTTTTATTGAAACGTTTTGTTGGCGCTTTTCCAATATCGTGTAACAAAGCCGACCAGCGCAGCCAAACATCATCGGTGTTTGGACATATATTATCTACAACTTCTAAAGTGTGGTAAAAATTGTTTTTATGCGTATGACCTTCAATTTCTTCCACTTGATTCAACGCTGTTAATTCAGGTAAAATAAGATCTAAAAGCCCAGTTTTATATAAAAGTAAAAAACCAATAGAAGGTTTATCTGTCGAAAGAATTTTGTTTAATTCGTCAACAATTCTTTCACCAGAAATAATATTTATTCTGTGAGCGTTTTTGGTAATTGCTTCTAATGAATTCGTCTCGATTTCAAAATTAAGTTGATTGGCAAAGCGTATTGCACGAAGCATTCGCAGCGGATCATCAGAATACGTAATATCTGGATTTAAAGGTGTTTTGATTGTTTTATGCTCTAAATCGGCCAAACCATTAAAAGGATCAGAAAGATCTCCAAAAGTTTTTTCGTTTAAAGATAAAGCCAAAGCATTAATGGTAAAATCACGACGATTTTGATCGTCTTCCAAAGTTCCGTCTTCCACAATCGGATTTCGACTGTCAAAATTATAAGACTCTTTTCGTGCGCCAACAAATTCAATATCAGTACCGTCAAAGTGTAACATTGCAGTTCCGTAGGTTTTAAAAACCTGAACTTTTGGTTTTTTAGGAAGTAATTCAGATACCTTCAAAGCCAATTCGATGCCGCTTCCAACAGCCACAACATCAATGTCTTTTTTAGAACCTCGTTTTAAAATTAGATCACGAACAAACCCGCCAATAACATAACTATCAACGTTTAGTTCTTGAGAGGCCTGCGAAATGATTCCGAAGATTTTATTTTGTAAAGCAGTTTTGTAGTTTGTTTGTATAGCCACGAATTCTCGAATTTTAAATAAGTACATTTCTATTCTTAGAGAGAATGAAACGTCTGCAAATTTACAACATAGAAAATGCCTATTATAATCTATCGCTCATTTTTTTGAACAAATTAATAGTTTCGGTAGGTGATTTTTATTAAAATGTAAAAGGTTGCCACGAATTACACGAATTTCCACGAATTATTCTTTATAAAATCAAGTCAAACTCCTGACGCTAAAAAAAATGCCACTCACGATAGCTATCTGGCAATGTCATTAAGTTAAGTTTTTTTCACGCAGATTCGGCAGATTTCGCAGATTTTTTTATTCCTATTCTGCTAAATCTGCGTGAAACTTTTTTATTTATTTCTTAACTTAATGACATTGAGCTATCGGGATACAAGATTAAAATGATTAGAAAAATCTGTTTAAATCATTTTAATCTGTGGCAAAAAGTAATTCGTGGAAATTCGTGTAATTCGTGGCAAAAAAACAGCCACTGATTAAAAGATTAAAAAAATCAGTGTAAATCATTTTAATCAGTGGCAAAAAAATAATTAGTGCAAATTCGTGTAATTCGTGGCAAAAAAACAGCCACTCCCGATAGCTATCGGGATAAAAGATTAAAATGATTAGAAAAATCTGCGTAAATCTTTTCAATCAGTGGCAAAAAAATAATTAGTGTAAATTAGAGTAATTCGTGGCAAAAAAACATTTATGCTACTATCAAACAAATCAATTACAATCTCTTATTTTTAAAATTTCAATTTGTATTTTTGAATCACTTAAAAATGCACAAATGAAAATTGTTATATCGCCAGCGAAGTCATTAAATTTCGAAAAAGAATTACCTACTACACAACATACAGAACCTTCTTTTTTAAAAGAAGCGCGTCAGGTTCATAAAGTCTTAAAGCCTAAAAAACCAGCTGATTTAGCCGAATTAATGTCGATTTCTGAAAAACTAGCCGATTTAAATTGGCAGCGAAATCAAGTTTGGAAAACACCTTTTACACCAGAAAACGCGCGCCCGGCAGTATATACTTTTGATGGCGATGTGTATACGGGTTTAGATGCGTATACAATTCCGTTAGAAAAATTAGAAGTATTACAAGACAAACTTCGAATTTTATCTGGACTTTACGGAGTTTTAAAACCACTTGATTTAATGCAGGCTTATCGCTTAGAAATGGGAACAAAACTGCCAATAGGAGATCATAAAAACCTGCATGATTTCTGGAAAGCACCAGTTACTAAAGCTTTAAACAAAGAATTAGCAAAAGGAGAATTGTTTGTAAATTTAGCCAGTAACGAATATTTCTCAGCAGTAGATGTAAAAGCATTAAAAGTTCCTGTAATTACACCAGACTTTAAAGATTACAAAGATGGAAAATTAAAAATGATCAGCTTTTTTGCAAAGAAGGCGAGAGGTATGATGGTTCGTTATATCATCGACACCAACGCAGAAACAATTAATGATTTAAAAGGTTTCAATTACGAGGGTTATCAGTTTGATGCCAATCTTTCAAAAGGAAATCATTTGGTTTTTACGAGATAGAGTTTTTAGGTTCAAAGTTTCAGGTTTCAAGTTTGGTTTTTGCGGAGATAAATTAAACTTTAAATAATCTGCTAAATCTATAAAATCTGCGTGCTAAAAAAATCAATTTTAGTTTCAGTCAAATTAAAATAAAAAAGCCGAGTTCATGAACTCGGCTTTTTCGTAATCTATTATAAATTAATTATTATTAATGCATCGCATCTGCGGGATTAATCTTGTTCTTTCCTTTTTTAATAAAAAGGATGATTGGAATACAGCATAGGAACATAATTCCTAAGTACATGAAAATATCCATGTAAGAGAGTACTGTACTCTGTTTCAAAACTGCATAATCTAATGCCTGATAGGCTTTTTTAAGTGCAACATCTGCACTATATCCTTTTGCCATAAATGCATGCTGCATTCCAGCAATACGCTGCTGCACATCAAATTTAGCAGGATCTAAATTGTTAATCAAATTAACTCTGTGTTCTTGGCTGAAACGAGTGATAAAAGTGGTAATAATTGCAATACCAAATGATCCTCCTAATTGACGCATCATTCCAGTAAAAGCGGCACCTTCACCAATATGTTTTCCTTTTAATGTAGAAAGCGAAAGAGTAGTAATAGGTACAAAAAGTAAACCTAAACCAATTCCTCTCAAAATTAAAGGCCAATACATATGTTCTACACCAGTGTCAGGTGTCATACGAGTCTGCATCATGAAAGTAAAGAAGAAGAAGACTAAAAAACCAACTCCAACCATGTATCCTTGCGGTACACCTTTCTGAATCATATTTCCAACAAATGGCATCATAATAGCCGTTGTAATCGAACCAGGAATCAATAACAATCCGGCATCAGTTGCGGTCCATCCTAAAATCGACTGCGTGTAAATTGGGATAATCAATGTTGATCCGTACAAACCGAAACCAAGAATAAAACACATTACGGTTCCAATTCTTAAATTTCCATCCTTTAAAACACTTAAGTTTACGATTGGATGTTTATAAGTAAGCTCTCGCCATATAAACAGTACTAATCCAAGTACAGTTACAACACTTAAGGTAACAATCAATGAATCATTAAACCAATCATCTTGCTGTCCGTGTTCTAAAACGAATTGCAAAGATCCGATGAAAGACGCCAAAAGAATAATTCCCCACCAGTCAACTTGATTGGCTTTTAGTTTTTCTCCGTATTTTGGACTTCTAACAAAAGTTAAAGCCAAAATAGTAGCGATAATTCCCAACGGAATATTAATGTAAAATATATAAGGCCAAGAATAATTATCTACTAAATATCCTCCTAAAGGCGGACCTAAAGTTGGACCAACAATTACACCCATTCCATAAATAGCCTGCGCCATACCACGCTTCGCTACTGGATAACTTTCGGTAATAATGGTTTGCGCGGTTACAAGAAGGGCACCTCCACCCATACCTTGCACGAACCTAAAAGCAACCAATTCCCAAATATTACTGGCATTTCCGCACAAAAAAGAACAGACCGTAAATATAATGATAGAGGCCACAAAATAATTACGTCTCCCAAATTGCTGCGACAGCCAGCTCGTCATCGGTATTACAATAACATTCGCGATTGCGTATGCTGTAATAACCCAAGCCACATCAGTCAAGGTAGCACCAAGGCTTCCTCGCATGTCTGTTAGCGCTACGTTTACAATCGTGGTATCAACGATTTCCAGCAAAGCACAAAGTACCGCTGTAATCGTGATAATAATACGTCTGTATCCGTATTCTACTAAATCATCATCTGCTTGTACTGCTGTTGCCATATTTTATTTTAAATGTACGTCTACATCAACATTCATTCCCGGACGTAATAATTTTACTTTCTCTGGATCGTTTGATTGATCTAAACTAATTTTTACTGGTAATCTCTGAATCGTTTTTACGAAGTTTCCTGTTGCATTATCAGGAGGTAATAAAGAAAAACGAGATCCTGTAGCTGGTGAAAATGAAGTAACAACTCCTTGAAACTCATAGTTAGGATAAGCATCTACTTTTAAAGAAACTTTTTGTCCAACAATCATTTTGTTTAATTGTGTTTCTTTAAAGTTAGCGACAACCCAAGCTTCATTATTATTAATGATATAAAATAAAGATTGTCCTGGCTGAACCAATTGTCCTGGCTGAATATCAACTTTAGAAACCTGACCATCAATAGCAGCAGTTACAACTGTGTAGGTAAGATTTAAATGAGCAACATCAAGCATTGTTTTCGCTTTTTTAATGTTAGCTGCAGCAACTTCAGTTTGTTTATCAGAAACTTTAGATTTTGATTGAATAACTGATTTTTGGAATGAACTAGCTCTTTGTTGTTGTTCTAAAACACGTACTTGGTTTTCTGCTTCATCTTTTGCAGTAGCAGCCTGCTCGTACTGTTGTTTTGTAATAGTATGAGTCTTGTATAAATTATTGTAACGGTTGTAATCGTTTGTAAGCTGTCTCAATCTAATTTTTGCACTTTCGATAGAACCACCTGCAGATTTTACATTAGCCTCAGAAACAGAGATGCTAGCATAAGCACTTCCAATATCCGCTTTTGCAGCTTCGTATTGACCTTCAGCACCTAATAAAGCAGCATTAGCTTCGTCAATTTTTAATTGATAATCTCTTTTATCAATTGTAAATAAAGTATCTCCTTTTTTTACAAAATCATTATCTTTTACATACACTTTGCTAATATAACCAGATACTCTCGGGATAATCGGGTTCATTTTTTTCTCAATCTGAGCATCATCTGTTTCTTCGTGAGCCAAAGAGTGCATGTATTTTGTTATTCCGTAAGTTCCGCCCACTAAAACCAAAACGGTTAGTATAATGATGAATTTAGTATTTGTTTTTTTCTTTTCCATGAGAGCTATCGATTATATTTTAGAAAGATTGAATGATTGTGATATTTGTCCTGTAGCCGAAAGTAATTGGTAATATTTCTGAATTATGTTGGCTTTTGATAATGCTTTATTTATTTTAGTGCTTAATTGATCTACGTCTGCTTCAAGTAAGTCGTTTGTATCAGATAAACCATTCTCATATTTATCTTTTACCAAACGGTAATTTTCTGATGCCTGAACTACAGCTTGATCAAAAACAACATCTTGATTTATGGCTAAATCATAATCTTCAGCAGCTTTTTGAACTTGTACTTTAATGTTATCAGTCAAAATTTCTTCAGAATGTTTCACTTCTTCAGATTTACTTTGTGCAGCTTTTACATTATTGCTGTTTTTTACTAAACCAGATAAATCATAAGACAAACCAACTCCAACATTGGTTAAGTTTGTAGCATTTACAAAATTCTTAACATCTAGTAAAGCATAACCACCTAATAGAACAATAGAAGGATAGTAGCTTCCTTTTGCAATTTTTATATTGTTTTCGCTTGCTTTACCTTGTAAACGAATAGATTCTAAATCTTTTCTGTTTTCTAAAGCAATTTGTGCATCCGATTGTAAAACACGAGGCTCAAACTGCGTTAACTCAGCTTCGTTAACAGCAATTTTAGTATTTGGATCCATTTTAAGAATAGTTACCAAATAATAATTTGTAATACTTACATTATTTTTTGCCTCATCAACCAATAATTGAACTCTTGAAAGTTGCAATTGAGCTTTTAATAAGTCATTTCTAGGTATAATTCCGTTTTTCTCTAACTCAGTAAAATCAGTTACACGTTGTTGAGCACTTTTTTTATTTTCCTCTAATAATTCAAGTGATTTTTGAGCTTTATATAAGTTGGTATAATAGTTTACCACACGTAAAGCAACATCTTCTTTAGTTTTTACTGCACTAGCGCTTTCTGCTAAATACATATTATTGTGTAGCTCAACATTATTCTGAATTTTAAATCCAGAGAAAAGTGGCATTGAAACTGCTGCTTGAGCAAAAACTACTTGATTCATTTTTGGTGAAGATTCACCAGAACCATCAGTTGTGTCATCACTTGATTGTGACGCCATATGGATGTTTGCTGTTGGCAGATATTGATATTGTGACTGCAGTTTAAGATCAGGATATTGACTGTCTTTTACAGTTTGTAATTCATATTTTTTCGAGTTTACCTTAGAATTAGCTAGTGAAGATTCACTACTCTTTTCCCATGCCATTTGAACGGCATCGCTTAAGGTTAAACTTGTTTTTTCTTGTGCTTCTATTGATGAAATTCCGATAAAGAAAACACCAAAGAGCATTAATGGATTAATTTTCATAAACAAGTAGCGCTTTTATAGTTTGTTGAATGTGCTTTGTAAGACTGTTTTTAACGTAATCGTCGTATAACGTTTCTGTATTTAAATTTAATAACTCCTCAAAGAAAGGTTTGTTCATATGGAAATGAAAATAAGTACCCATTATAGTTGGTGTTAACAACGGAATGATTACATCTTTTCTAAAAATACCTTTAGATTGGCCTTCCTTAATAATTGTTTCTAATGATTTTAAATTCCCTTTTTTTAATTCTGTGAAAGCCTCAAAACTCTGTTCTCTCTTTTTTGAAGTAAGTTCAAAGTGTAAAATTCTATAAATTCCTCTGTTACAATTGATTCTAGTAATGTAAATTTCGATTAATTTATTGACTTTATCAAGAGGTTCAAGATTTTCTAGTAATAAATTTTCGAGTTGTAATTTTAAATCTGAAGTTTTGTATAGAATTAAAGACTCCAATAATCTTTCTTTAGAGCCAAAATAATACGAAACCATGGCAATATTTATTTTTGCCGCTTTTGAGATATCTCGTATGGATGTACCTTCAAATCCTCTTTCAGAAAAAAGCTTTTCTGAAACCTCCAGAATTTGAATTTTTTTATCGTTTAACTCGACTGTAGACATGGTGTTTTTTCTAATCGAGTACAAAATTAAACAAGTGTTTAATTTAAACGCTTGTTTAATTTTATTTTAACACAATATTAACATAAAACGGTGTAGTTGATTTATCTAAAATTTAGGCTCTCCATAAATCCATTTCTTATCCTCATATTTATAAAGATAAATAGGACTACCAATACATGTCGCCATTTGTTTATAGAATAATACAGCCGTTTTATTTCGTTCATCTATAATTGGTTTAGAAAAACATAAAACACCATTTGGACATTTTTTAAGAAGATTTCGGCCTTTATCTTTAATTATATCAGAAATAGAATTTCGTTTGATAATTTTGATATTTTTTTGCCTTAAAAGAATAGTATCTAAGATGAATTTTTCGGAAACTTTTTCCAAACTATCTAATTGTATTGTGTTCTTTAGATGGTTTTTTTTTATAATTTCTTGTTTAATATCAAAACTTGGATTTTCAATAATACTAGATTTAATCATCGACTCTTGAGGAATTTCTAAAATGCATCCACATGAATCATCGATAATAATTTGCTGAATCAATTCATTCGCTTTTTCATTGTAAGTTAATTGTGAATAGGCTGTTTCTTTTTTGCAACTTATAAAAAGTGAAAAAATAGCCGATATTAATAGAGTTGAATTAAGTTTCTTCATAATAGTTTTGCGATAAATTTCTCTAATAAATATATAATAATCTATTGATGTTATTTAATGAACAAAAAAACGGCATCTAAAAATCTTAAATGCCGTTTGTAATTTTTATAATAAAAAGAAATGCTTATCGAATCTCTCCAACAAATTCCGAAATTTTCCCACTTCCATTTTCCGCTAAATGTTTGATAAAAGCGCTGCCAATAATCGCACCTTTAGCATATTTAGTAGCTTGACTAAAAGTTTCTTTATTCGAAATTCCGAAACCTACAATTTGTGGGTTTTTCAAGTTCATACTTCCAATTCTTTCAAAATAACTTTCCTGCGTGTTTCCAAATCCAGCTTGAGAACCTGTAACACTTGCAGAACTTACCATATAAATAAATCCATTAGAAACACTGTCGATAAAACGAATGCGCTCGTCTGAAGTTTGCGGTGTAATCAAGAATACATTGATTAAACCATATTTTTCAAAAATAGCTTTGTATTCCTCAGCATAAACATCAACCGGAAGATCTGGAATAATTAAGCCGTCGATACCAATTTCTGAGCATTTTTTGCAGAACGCTTCAATGCCATATTGCAGCATCGGGTTAAAATATCCCATGATAATCAACGGAATTTTTACGCTTTCTCGGATGTTCTTTAGCTGATCAAAAAGAATCTGAGTTGTCATTCCGTTATGCAAAGCTTGAGTAGAACTTGCCTGAATCGTTGGCCCATCTGCCAAAGGATCGCTGAAAGGCAGACCAATTTCGATTAAATCAACGCCATTTTTTTCTAAGTCCTGAATAATCTGAACCGTATCATTTAAGTTAGGATATCCAGCCGAAAAATAAATAGAAAGTATCTTTTTATCTTCTTGTAGTTTTTGAGTTATTCTGTTCATTATTTTATTTTTTATCCTAACAGGTTTCAAAAACCTGTTAGGTATGTTAAGTTTTATTTGTCATTCCAGATAGTAACTGGAATAAAGGGTTTTAAATAATTTTTTAATAAAATTTATTTCACCTTTAATAATTAAATCTGTATTGCTCCTGCAAGGTTTCCAAAACCTTGTAGGTGTTCTTTGTTACAGTGTAATTTGTTTATCCCTATAAGGTTTTAGAAACCTTACAGGAATTTATAGTTAAGCAACAATAATTTGGCTTGACCAATTATCATTTTTATTTTCTACTAGTAAAAGTCCAGAATCCGAATCGTTCATTTGCGCAACAAGTTCCCCTTTATTATTCCAAAAAGCGCTTTTTCCGCCAGAAGGACATCCATAAGATTCACCGCCGAAATTCGACATCAAAACATTCATTTGATGCTTCTCTGCATAACTCTGTAAATCTCGATACGCATTTGGAATTCCGTTTGGAGAAAAGAAAATACTCGCGATATAAATAGAAACATTGTTTTTACTCGCATTTTCTGGATGCAGCGGATTGTCGATATCGGCACAAATAGCAAACGAAATTTTCTGTTTTTCAATTGTAATTATGGGATTATAATCAAAAGAAGGCTGGAAAAATTTGTCTTCACCTTCGTGCAGAAATTGTTTCGTATAAATAGAAACCGATCCATCTGGAAAAATAATAAACTCACCAATGTATAATTCAGATTCTTCCTGTATAGCCGCGCCGGCAACAATTATAATATCATTATCTGCGGCCAAATCTCTTAGATGATCTATTCTGTAATCGTCTTTTAAAAAAGCCAAATCTGCAGCATTTTCTCTTTCGTAACCCGTAATTGATAATTCGGGAAACACAATTAAATTAGCTCCATTTTCGGCAGCTAAAGTGATAAGACGATAATGGTCTAATAAATTAGAAGTTATATTCCCGCGTTTTGGTTTTGTTTGTGCTGCTGCTAGAATCATTTATTATGTATTACTATTTTTCTATTATGTATTGGTTCTCCTGCAAGGTTTTTAAAACCTTGTAGGTGTTTTTTAGTTACGGCGATTTATTATACCTACAAGGTTTTGAAAACCTTGCAGGAACTTGAATGGATCGATTAACTTTCAATATAAATCCAAGCAACAGTTCCAGATTTCAGTGTTATTTGAACTCTTTTATATTTATTAGATTCAAATTGATCGGCTTTGGCTAAATCTAAGCTGGTGATGCTAAAAACCATACCTTTTATAGAATCAGTAGGATTTTCGCTTGGTGTTGCCACAAAATAATCTGCCATTCCAAATTCTTCCTCTATTTGTAAATCTTTTAATTTATACCCTAGAAGCTGGTCATGCGTTCCAGTCAATAATTTATTGAAAACCCGCATTTGGATTTCTTTTGATTTTAATGTTCCGTAAGAAAATATATATTCCATAATTACTATTTTTATCGTTATTTGTCTGCGTTAGGGATGGAAGCGGTATCCTTTTATTTTTTTTCTTTAAAAAAATAAAAGATTTAGCGGACAGCCCGCCCGAAGGGAACGCCCAAATTACGATTTTTATTACAATTTAAAATATTCGATATAATTATCTAAATCTTTATCGCCACGACCCGAAAGACTGATGACAACAACATCTGTTGGTTTGAATTTTTTCTGATTTAAAACCGCAAATGCATGCGCACTTTCGATTGCTGGAATAATTCCTTCCAATTTTGTCAATTCTAAACCAGCATTCATAGCTTCATCATCCGTAACCGAAAAGAATTCGCCGCGACCTGTTTGCGCCAAATGTGCATGCATTGGGCCAACACCAGGATAATCTAAACCTGCAGAAATAGAATAAGGTTCTGTAATTTGTCCGTCTGGAGTCTGCATTAAAAGAGTTTTACAACCGTGAATAACACCTACTTTTCCTAATTTACTAGTTGCTGCACTGTGACCGCTGTTTACACCTTTTCCAGCAGCTTCAACGGCAATAATACCAACTTCTGGCTCGTGTAAAAAGTGATAATACGTTCCTGCAGCATTACTTCCGCCACCAATACAAGCGACTACGTAATCAGGATTTTCACGTCCTTCTTTTTCTTTTAACTGCCATTTTATTTC
This sequence comes from Flavobacterium sp. MC2016-06, assembly GCF_009711165.2. GTDB lineage: Bacteria > Bacteroidota > Bacteroidia > Flavobacteriales > Flavobacteriaceae > Flavobacterium. Next base: position 24,486 of record NZ_WMID02000039.1, read on the forward strand.
TTCTGAAATAATACTCTGAAAACGCGTTACCATGTCTGGATAAGGATGCGGGCCAATTGCAGATCCGATGATGTAATGTGTGTCTACAGGATTATTGATCCAGTCGCGAATGGCTTCGTTTGTAGCGTCTTTTAAGGTTCTTGAACCTGAAAGTGCTGGACGAACTTCTGCGCCTAACATTTTCATACGTGCCACGTTTGGCGCCTGACGCGCAATATCAATTTCGCCCATATAAACAATACAATCCAGTCCCATTAATGCACAAACCGTTGCAGTTGCCACACCGTGTTGTCCTGCGCCAGTTTCGGCAATAATTCGTTTTTTACCCAAACGTTTGGCAACTAAAATCTGCCCAATGGTATTGTTTACTTTGTGTGCGCCTGTATGATTTAAGTCTTCTCTTTTTAGATAAACTTTGGTATTGTATTTTTCAGATAAACGTTTAGCAAAATATAGCGGACTCGGACGTCCAACGTAATCTTTTAATAATTGGTCGAATTCTGCTTTGAAATCGGGTTCTGCAATGATTTTGAGATATTGCTGACGTAATTCTTCTACATTTGGATACAGCATTTCTGGAATATAAGCTCCTCCAAATTCTCCGTAATATCCTTTTTCGTTAACATTATAATTCATTGTATTGTTGTTTAAGGTTTAAAGTTACAGGTTTTAAATTTTTCTGAAACTTTCTTAATAGACTTATATTTTTTAACCCAGGTTCTATCTCAAATCTGCTGTTTACGTCTATAGCGTAAATGGGTAATTTAAGATTTTTTATGGCTGGTATTTCTTCAATTCCAATACCTCCGCTTAAAAAAATCGGTTTGTCAGATTTGTAATTTTCTAATATTTTCCAGTCGAAAGTTGTTCCGTTTCCGCCTGGTAATTTTCCTTTTGTATCGAATAAAAAATAATCGCATACATTTTCGAAAGGTACTAAATCATTAAAATCAAAATCTTCCCCAATTGAGAAAACTTTTATAATTTCGATTTTTAAATCCTTTTTTGACTTTATTCTTAAATCGAGTTTTGATTTTAATTCTTGACAGAATTCGACAGATTCGTTTCCATGTAACTGAACAGCTTGTAAGTTGTATTTATCAATTTTTGCAATGATATTCTCAACAGTTTCATTTACAAAAACGCCTGTTTTTTTGATTGTTTTGATCAGTTCCGGAATTGTTCCGTCAAAATAACGCGCGGATTTTTCCCAGAAAATAAATCCCATATAATCGGGTAGGAGCGCTCCTACTTCGATAATATTGTCGGGATATTTCATACCGCAGATTTTAAGTTTCATTTTTTTTTATTTTTTTTACCGTGAAGGCGCTAAGACACTAAGTTTTTTTGTTTTTCAAAAGCAAAGGTTTAAAGTTTTTTTGCCACGAATTTCACGAATTTCCACTAATTCAGTTGGTGTTAATTTTTGACAGACTTTGTAAATACTATACTTATAAAGCTTTTTTTCTGCCACGATTTTTCACTAATTCAATTCGTGTTAATTCGTGAAATTCGTGGCAAACGTTTTTTTAAATATTCAACTTTTGAATAAATTCTGTTGCAGCTTCTCCAGCATTATCCGTTTTCATGAAGTTTTCTCCAATTAAGAAACCATTGTAACCGTAAGGTCTTAGTTCTGAAATCGCTTCGATTGATGAAATCCCGCTTTCTGAAACTTTTACAAATTCATTTGGAATCTGCGATGCTAGTTGTTTGCTGAAATCTAAACTCACTTCAAAAGTTTTTAGGTTTCTATTATTCACACCAATCATATCAAGTGTTGGCATAATCGATTTTTCTAATTCTTCTTGATTGTGAACTTCTAGTAGAACTTCTAATCCTAATTTTTTAGCAAATTCTGATAATGATTTAATTTCTTCACGCGTTAAAACTGCAGCAATCAGCAAAATTAAATCAGCTCCAAAAGCTTTTGCTTCTAGAATTTGATATTCGTCTACAACAAATTCTTTTCGCAAAAGCGGAATATTTACTGAGGCTCTTGCTAAAAGTAAATCGTCTAACGAACCACCAAAATATTTTCCGTCAGTAAGAACTGAGATCCCGCAAGCACCGGCATTTTCGTAACCTTTTACAACTTCTTCAACCGTAAAACTATGATTTATTACCGATTTTGAAGGCGAACGACGTTTGTGTTCTGCAATAATTCCGGTTGTGCTTGTTCTTAATTTTTGACTTAAAGAAATCGTTTGTCTTTCAAAAAAAACAGAACTTTCCAATTGCGAAACCGGAATGATTGATTTTTTAAGAATAATTTCTCGTTTTTTATCTATTATTATTTTATCTAAAATATTCATTGTTTTTTGTTTCAGGTTTCACGTTTCAGGTTTCACGTTCCAACAACTTGAAACTTGAAACCTGAAACAAAAGAAACTATTTTTTACTTACTAAGCTCTTGTAATGTTTTCAAAGCTTTTAATCCTTTTCCAAAGAATAAACTTTCTTTTGCCAGTTCAAAACCTTTTTGCGGTGTACATTGTGTAACCGTTGAAATTGCCATTGCTGCATTGGCACAAACGACATTATTTTGTGCTTCACTTCCTTTTCCAGAAAGAATATTGATAAACATATCTGCCGATTCTTCGATAGTTCTTCCGCCTTCAATTTCGCTTTGCGATAAAAGTCTAACACCAAAATCTTCCGGTTTCAGCATTCCTTCCATACTGCTCGTGATAATTTTTGTTGGACCCGTTAATGAAATTTCGTCATAACCGTCAAGCGAATGTAGAATTGTAAAATTTACATCTGTATTTTGATATAAATAAGCATACATTCTTGCCAATTCTAAATTGAAAACGCCTACTAATTGATTTTTAGGAAACGACGGATTTACCATTGGTCCTAACATATTAAAGAATGTTTTTACAGCTAATTCTTTTCTAATTGGCCCAACATTTTTCATTGCTGGGTGAAATAGTGGTGCGTGTAAAACACAGATTCCAGCTTTATCAATACATTTTTCTAAAAACTCAGGGTCATTGCTAAATTTGATTCCCATTTTTTCCATCACGTTGCTCGATCCAGAAATAGATGAAACCCCGTAATTTCCATGTTTGGCTACTTTTATTCCTGCACCAGCCGAAATAAATGAAGCTAAAGTCGAAATGTTGAAAGTGTCTTTTCCGTCACCGCCCGTTCCGCACAAATCGATCGTGTTGTAAGCCGATAAATCTACGCGAATGCATAATTCTAATAAAGCTTCGCGAAAACCAGAAAGTTCGTCGATCGTTATACTTCTCATCATATAAACAGTCAAAAAAGCCGAAATCTGACTTGGGTTGTATGCGCCGCTTGAAATATTAATCAAAACGTCTTTTGCTTCTTCTTTAGTAAGCACTTCGTGATTGATTAATTTATTTAATATATTTTTCATTTTTTTAAGTTGATAGGGTTTTTAGTTTTTTTTTGTTTCAAGTTTCAGGTTTCACGTTCCAACAACTTGAAACTTGAAACCTGAAACAAAATTTTTCAAACTAACTTTTTATCCAGTTTTCTAAAATCCTTTTTCCGTTTGGAGTTAATACACTTTCTGGGTGAAACTGAACGCCTCTTACATCAAAATTCTTGTGTCTTAAAGACATAACTTGTCCGTTTTCGTCTATAGAAGTTGCTTCTAAAACTTCGGGTAAATTGCTGTCTACAACCCAAGAATGGTAGCGTCCGACTTCAAATTCTTCGCCTAAGCCTTCAAATAAAATTTCGTCTGAAACCAATGTTTTTACGTTTGTTGCAACGCCGTGGTATACTTTGTCAAGATTTGAAAGTGTTCCTCCAAAAACTTCACCAATCGCTTGTTGTCCTAAACAAACGCCTAAAATGCTTTTGGTTGGTGCATATTTTTCAATTACAGCTTTTAATAATCCAGCTTCGTCTGGAATTCCAGGTCCCGGAGAAAGTAAAATTTTATCAAAAGATCCGATTTCGTCAATATCAAATTCGTCGTTTCTGTAAACGGTAACTTCGCAGTTTAAATCTTCTAAATAGTGCACTAAGTTGTAAGTGAAACTATCGTAATTGTCTATAACTAATATTTTTTTCATGATTTTGTTTTTGTTTCAGGTTTCAAGTTTTTTTGTTTCAAGTTTCAGGTTTGCTTTGCCAGTTCGACTAAAGTTTTGTGTCATATTCCAACAACTTGAAACTTGAAACAAAAAAACTTGAAACCAAATAGCTTAAAACTATATTTTTTCTGCCATTTCTAAGGCTGTATTCAGTGCTCTTAATTTATTGTAAACTTCCTGCATTTCGCTTTCTTCGTCAGAGCTGGCAACAATTCCCGCACCGGCTTGACAATGTAATTGGTGATTTTTACTCAAGAAAGTTCGAATCATGATCGCGTGATTAAAATTGCCTTCAAAATCCATGAAACCAATTGCGCCACCGTAGAAATTACGATTTGTTTTTTCGTAATCTTCAATCAATTGCATCGCTCTGTGTTTTGGTGCGCCGCTCAAAGTTCCAGCAGGGAAAGTGTCGGCAACAACTTGCATTGTAGTCGCTTTGTCGTGTAAATGTCCCGTAACTTTTGAAACTAAGTGAATTACGTGTGAGAAGAACTGAACTTCTCTGTATTTCTCTACATTTACATCGTGACCGTTTCTGCTTAAATCATTTCTTGCTAAGTCGACCAACATTACGTGTTCGCTGTTTTCTTTTTTATCTTCAGAAAGTTCTTTAGCTAAAAGTGCATCGCGTTCGTCATTTCCAGTTCTTTTAAAAGTTCCGGCAATTGGGTGAATTTCGGCTTTTCTGTTTTTTACGATGATTTGTGCTTCGGGCGAAGACCCAAATATTTTGAAATCTCCATAATCAAAAAAGAATAAATACGGAGAAGGATTAATGCTTCTTAAAGCTCTGTAAACATTAAATTCGTCGCCTTTAAAACCTTGCGTAAATCGACGTGATAAAACCAACTGAAAAACGTCTCCACGGAAACAGTGTTTTTTGGCTAATGCTACATTGTGTTTAAATTCTTCGTCAGTTAGATTAGAAAATCCTTCGCCTTCTTTTGTGAATTTATAGGAAGCTATATTTCTTGATTGTAATAATTGTTCGATTTCAGAAATATTGTTTTTTCCATCAACACTGTGACAAAAAATGTAAGCTTCGTTTTTGAAGTGGTTTATGGCAATAATGTTTTGATAAACAGCATAAAATACATCTGGAATTGAAGTGGCATTGTCTTTTTTGGCAATTGAAACTTTTTCGAAATAACGAACGGCATCGTAAGAAATGTATCCGAATAAGCCATTATTAATGAATTTAAAATCGTTTTTCTCTGATTTAAATTGACTAGAAAATTCCTGAATTATTTCTGGAATATTAGTTGAAGCATCAATTGCAATTGTTTCTGATGTTCCGTCAGGAAATGTTTTTGAGATTACTTCGTTTTCAATTTTAATTGTTGCGATCGGGTTACAGCAAACGTAAGAGAAACTGTTGTCATTACCGTGATAATCACTACTTTCTAGTAATAAACTATTTGGGAATTTATCTCTTATTTTAAAATAAATGCTTACCGGCGTAATGGTGTCTGCCAGAATTTGCTTGTAGTGTGTGTTGAGTATAAAAGGTTTCAATGTATTTAGGGTTTTAATTTTTATTATTTTTTACTTCGATTTTTACCAAAAAAAAAGGCTTGTCGTGATGACAAGCCTTTTATATTTATAGTTTTACAATACCATAGGAAGCTTTGTTCACGACGTTTGACGTAAATTCTTCCACCACCATGAATTGTTTAATATTGTTCTCATTTGTTTTTTTGTTGTGACAAAGATATAAATGTAAATTGGATTTGAATACATAAAATTTCAAAAAAAACTTTTCGAAACGTAGAAATTTGTTAAATTCTAAAAAAATAAAAGTTTTTTAGAGGCTTAATTTCCACTTGCAATTGTATTGTTTACGTTTAGTCTAAAGTCTGGATTTCCTTTGATACTAGGCGTTGTAAACAATTCTATGTTTTTCATTTTTGTATATTGTATACTAAATTCTGGTTTGCTGTACCATGTTTTTAAGATCGGGTCATTACTTGATGATTCACTGCCTATTTCGCCAACACAATTGTTTGCAAGTATATTTTTAAAAGTAATTTTAGATAAATTCTCATCACTGCTTCCAATGTTTTCTTCTAAAATTACAAATGGTGTAAATCCTGAAACAACACTATTCGTTAGATTAAAATAAGTGTTTTCTCTAATATGAATGGATTCTTTAACCAAACCTTGATTGTTCTCTTCCAGATTTACTAACGTAATATTGCTTGCATTTATCTTAGTCAATTTTTTAGTCATATCTGTCATTCCTATTTTTTCGTACGAGTCTACTTCAAAACATCTTGAACCTGAAATGTCTGATGAAAATGGATGACGAATGGCAATACTATTGCTGATATTACATTGAACTCCCTGCGTAAAATCAAAATCATCATCTGTAGTTCTATAAGAAACAAGATTACTCATCACTAAATCTCCTCCGTAAGATTCAAAAGAATCATCATTAGAAAAACTAATTTGAATATTATTTAAAACCGTTTTTCTGCCAACACCAGCAAGCGAAAGTCCATTAAGTTCTTTTAGTGCGCTTAGTTTTCTTCCAGCGTATTCAATACGAACATATTTTAAAATACCAGAATTGTCTTCGGCATCTTGACCTCCATAATGATTTAATATAGGATCTAAATCGAAAGGTAAAGTGTGTACACCGCCAAGAGTGTTTATAGGTGCTTTTCCTAAAATGATTATTCCTCCCCAATCGCCAGGACGTCTTTCTGTAGTTTCTTTATTTGAAGTAAAAACAATTGGATCTGTTTCTAATCCTTCTGCAATAAGCTTTGCACCATTTGTAATTACAAGAGTACCGCAGGTTTTATCATCGCCGCGAATTACAGTTCCTGGTTCTATGGTTAAAGTAGCATTATTTGTAACGTAAACAACACCAACTAATTGGTATGTATTGCGTTTTGTTAATTTTAGGTCTTTGTCTATTGTGCCTGCAATGATGTTGGTTGCTTCGCTATATTCGTTTGCGGCAGGTTTAAAATTGGTCCAGTTGTTCATCCAATTGGTACTTCCAAGAATACCTTTTGGCTGTTGTTGAGCGTTTAGAAAAAAAGTGCTGAAAATTGCGATAATTACAATGCCTATTTTTGTTTTCATAACTACGATTGATTTCTAGATTTTGATTTTTTTTTATTTTCCACAAAATTAGAGGGCTTATGTTAATCAAAACATCGTTCATTATTACCAAAGTGTTATGTCAATATTAAGGACGTTATTTTTATGAAAATAGCGTATAAAAAACATCCCCAATAGTAGATACTATTGGGGATGTTTAAATTTATGAACTAGTAAGTCTGAAAATATTAGAATTTTAAAGCTACAGTTAATTCAAATTCGTCACTGATAGTTTTGTCTCCTAAACCTTCGAAGAAACTTCCTGAACCGTATTTGATATCATATTTAGTTCTGTCAACTTTAAATGCAGTAGTTGCAGTGTTTCCAGCTACAGTAATGTCAAAAGTTACAGGTTTAGTGATTCCTTTGATAGTTAAATCTGCAGTTGCAGTATAAACGTTAGCAGATTTTTCTCCGATAGTTTTGATAACCAATTTAGCAGTTGGGAATTTATCAGTTCCAAAGAAATCGTCAGCTTTTAAGTGACCGTTTAATTTCCCTTGGTATTCTCCAGTTAAATCTGTAGAAGTTACAGAAGTCATGTCAACAGTAAAACTACCACCAACTAATTTTTTTCCTTTTAAAACTACAGCACCATCTTTAAAGTTTACAGTTCCTGAGTGTTCTCCAGTTACTTTTTTACCTACCCATTTGATAGTAGATGCTTTTACGTCGATTTTTTTAGTTTGAGCATTTACTGAAATACTAGCTGCTGATACGAATAATGCTATTGCAATTGTTTTTAAATTTTTCATTTTGTAAAATTGATTTTGATTGTTATTAATAATTATAGTGTGATAAATAATTCTTCTTGTGATTTTCTAACTTTTTTGTAATGTTGTGTAGTGTCTTCATCATGTCTGTAACCTACAGCCGCAATAACAGAAGCACTTAAACCTAATTTGTCGAAACCTAAGATTTCGTTGAATGCTGCAGCATTGAAACCTTCCATTGGAGTTGCATCAATTTTTAATTCAGCAGTAGCGCTTAATAAGTTTCCTAAAGCAATGTAAGTTTGTTTTGCAGTCCAGATGTTTTTTGATTCAGCTGGTAAGCTTGCAATCATTCCTTTCATCATGTCGCCAAAACCAGCTAATGCATCTGCAGGAACTCCTCTTGTTTCGCTGATGTTGTTGATATAGTTGTCTACAGATTCTGTGCCAGTATTTACATCACTTGCAAAAATAAATAGGTGAGAAGCATCTGTAATTTGAGTTTGCCCGTAAGCAGCTCCTTTTAATTGTTCTCTTAATGCTGGATTTTCTACAATAACAACTTTGTAAGGTTGTAATCCGTATGAAGAAGCACTTAATCTAACAGCTTCTTTTATTGTATTTAAATCTGCAGCAGAGATTTTTTTTGCAGCATCATATTGCTTCGTTGCATATCTCCAGTTTTGATTTTCTAAAAAATTACTCATATTTTTAATTGTTTTGATTTCGGTATTTTTCTAATAATTGATTTAATAATTCTATTTCTTCTGTTGTTAAATTCTTAGCAAATGTTCGCTCATGAGCATCAACTTTCGGATCTAATTCTTTTAATGTATCTAATCCCTTTTGGGTGATTAAAACTTCTATTTTTCTTCGGTTGCCTGGGCAGACATTTCTTGTAACAAAATCTTTTAGTAATAATTTGTCTACTAACCGTGTTGTATTACTGGTTTTAGCCAGCATACGTTCTTGAATGACACACATATTAGCTGGTTTCCCCTTTTGTCCTCTCAATATGCGTAACACATTATATTGCTCTCCAGACAGATCATATTGTTTCAATATTTCATGAAAATGATCTAGAATCACGTTTTGCGTGTACATGATATTTAGAATAACTTTTTTCGAATTATCCATCTTAACTGTACTTTTTATAACCTCTTCAATTGTCATAGTCGTAAGTGTATAATTTGTATATACAAATGTACTCTAATTGATAGTTGTATATACAAGTGTTGTGTTAATATTTTGTTAATTCTATTTTTAGGAAATGATAGGCAGTATTTAAATAAGAATAAAAGTACTTTGTTTTTTAATTCAAAATACTGGAATACTGATGTTTAACTAAAAATTAAAGTAACTATAACTTTGACAAAGTTTTAAATTTTGTCAAAGTTCTTACAGCTTATTAACTCGAAAGGTTTTTAAAATCTGCCTGTTTGTTTTGCGTGAGGGATAGGAGCTGACTGCCGAAGCAGTGCGGATAGCCCGACAGCATCCCGATAAAAGGGCATATAAGCGTAAAGTAAATTACGCCCTTTTATTGGGATGGTGGCACGCCCAGATGATCAAAGTTATATTTTGTTTCAGGTTTCAGGTTCAAAGTTTGCTAGCTTGAAACAAAAAAAAAAAAACCTATAGGTTTTTAAATCTATAGGGTATTGCATTTTATAACTTGAAACTTGAAACAAAGAAAACTTGAAACAAATTTTAATGTGGAAGTTTGTCTTTTAGCAAACCATAAACCCAAGTTCCGGCAATAGCACTAACTAAAGTTACCACGATTACGGTAACTCCTGTACCAATTTGTGCAAAAAGCGGTCCTGGACATGCGCCCGTTATTGCCCATCCGAAGCCAAATAAAAGACCTCCGTAGATTTGTCCTTTACTGAAAGTTTTAGGCTGAATTTCGATTTTTTCGCCTTGAAGGGTTTTAATATTAAATTTTTTAATCAGCCAAACCGATATAACTCCTACCACAACTGCGCTTCCAATTACACCATACATAAAGAAGGATTGTAAATGAAACATTTCCTGAATGCGATACCAACTGATGATTTCTGCTTTTACGAATACAATTCCGAAGAAGATTCCAACGATTAAATATTTAAGATTTCCAAATGCCGAATCTTTCAATTGACTTCCATTGATTCCTTCTGTGTCTGTATTTTTATTTTCTAAATTATTCATTTTTGAAATTTTAAAGTGAAAGAATATAAGGTAAAATCAAAAGAGACATTATAAAACCGCCAATCATAAAACAGATTGTAGCGACTAATGAAGGCCATTGTAAATTTGAAAGTCCCATAATCGCATGACCACTTGTACATCCGCCAGCGTAACGCGTTCCGAAACCAACCATAAATCCGCCAACGACAATCATTATAAATCCACGAAGTGTAAATAAACTTTCCCAAGAAAAAAGCTGTGCAGGCAATAATCCTGTATGATCTGTAATGCCGTAAGTCGATAATTCTGCTGAAAGTTCTGGAGTAATTTGAACCGCATTAGGGTTTGATAAAAATGCAGTTGCAATGATTCCACCTAAAAATATTCCGAAAACGAAGAATAGATTCCAACTTTCTTTTTTCCAATCGTATTTAAAAAATGAAATATTTGAAGGAATACATGCCGCGCAAATATGTCGTAATGACGAACTAATCCCGAAAGATTTATTTCCGATGATTAATAAAATTGGAACAGTTAATCCAATTAAAGGGCCAGCAATGTACCAAGGCCAAGGTTCTCGTATGATTTCTAATATTCCCATGTTCTACTTTAAAAATTAGATTTTTTCTTTTTTTACCATTAAGAGATTAAGAAAATAAAGATTTAGCGGCTTAACTAAACTTAATAAAGAATGATTAAGAGCCAGTGACTTAATAAACTTAATATCTTAATGGTAAAAAATATTTTAAATGTTTATGCTTTTAAAACTTTACTTTGACAAACAAAATCAGATTTTGGGATTTCTGTTTTAGAGATCGCTCCAAAACCGCCTTCTACTTCAGAGAAGTTTCTAAAACCACGCGCTTGCAAAATAGACGCCGCAATCATACTGCGGTAACCGCCGGCACAATGCAGATAAAAATGTTCGTTTGGGTTAATATCTTTTACCCAGTCATTAATATAAGCAAGTGGTTTGCTGTAAGCATCGTCAATATGTTCTGCAGCGTATTCGGTTTCTTTACGAATGTCGATTACTTTATCTTCGGCAGGTTTAAAATCGTTTGCAAATTGTGCAGCTGTAATTCTGTTAACGGTATCAACTTCAAAACCTGCATTCTGCCAAGCTTCAAAACCACCTTGCAGATGTCCTATAATAGTATCAAAACCTACACGGCTTAAACGCGTTACTGTTTCTTCTTCCAGACCAGTTTCGGTAACCAATATAATAGGTTGTTTTACATTAGCAATCAAAGTTCCAACCCACGGCGCAAAATCGCCATTGATACCTATATTAATAGATTGCGGAATAAATCCTTTGCTAAAATCTGCAGCACTTCTAGTATCTAGAATCAAAGCACCGGTTTCTTCGGCAACAGCTTCAAATTCGACAGCATTGATTGCTTTCATTCCGTTATTCAAAACAGATTCAAAACTTTCGTAACCCGTTTTATTCATGGCAACATTCATGCTGAAATAAGCAGGCGGAGGCAATAATCCGTCAGTAACTTCGGTAATAAATTCAGCTTCCGTCATATTGGCACGCAAAGCATAATTGGTTGCTTTTTGATTTCCGATAGTCGAAACCGTTTCTTTACTCATGTTTTTACCGCAGGCACTTCCGGCTCCGTGCGCAGGATAAACGATAACATCGTCAGCCAAAGGCATGATTTTATCTCTTAGTGAGTGAAATAAAATTCCAGCCAATTGATCTTGCGTCATATTAGCTGCTTTTTGAGCTAAATCTGGTCGGCCGACATCGCCAATAAATAAAGTATCGCCAGAGAAAATCGCATGATCTTTTCCGTTTTCGTCAATCAATAAATAAGTCGTGCTTTCCATAGTATGACCTGGAGTATGCAGCGCTTTTATCGTGATATTTCCGATTTTAAATTCTTGTCCGTCTTTTGCAGAAATGCAGTCAAATTCGCAGGCAGCATTTGGTCCGTAAACAATTGGAGCTTGCGTTTCCTTGCTCAAATCAACATGACCAGAAACGAAATCTGCATGAAAATGCGTTTCAAAAATATATTTCAGTTTTACACCGTCGCGTTCTAAACGATCTAAATAAGGCTGAATTTCTCTAAGCGGATCTATAATGGCCGCTTCGCCATTTGAAGTGATATAATATGCACCTTGCGCAAGGCATCCGGTGTAAATTTGTTCTATTTTCATGATAGGGGGATCTAAAATAATGTATGCAAAGGTAACTTTGTTTTTTTAGAAAATAAGTGACTAATGTTACAGAAATACGATTTTAATTCAAATAAGTCAGAGTTTAAACCATATAAGTGATATAAGTTCAATTAAGTCAAGGTTTAATCCATTCGAGCTTATATTAACTTACATCACTTATATGGTTTCAAAAAAAACACTGTTGAAAAGTTTAACAAATATGGGCGGATAAACTTTTTTTTAAGACCATGATTTCGGGTTTTAATGGGTAAATTTGTGGGACTTCATAAATAAAATACCACTCATGGAAGAAATGCTTTTTTATGACCGAATGCAATTTGCCTTCACAATTACCTTTCACTATCTTTTTCCGCAGCTTACAATGGGTCTTTCGCTGATCATTGTTTACTTTAAATGGAAATATCTTAAAACTCAAAACGAACAATACAATCACGCTACGCATTTTTGGATGAAAATATTCGCCTTAAATTTTGCAATGGGCGTTGTTACGGGAATTCCGATGGAGTTTCAGTTTGGAACCAATTGGGCTAAATTCTCCGAATTAACGGGGGGAATTATCGGACAAACGCTGGCAATGGAAGGAATGTTTTCCTTTTTCTTAGAATCCTCTTTTTTAGGTTTGTTTTTATTTGGAGAAAAACTCCTCGGACATAAATGGCATTTTGTGACGGGATTATTAATATGTATTGGTTCGTGGGCCAGCGGTTTTTTAATTATTGCGACACATTCGTGGATGCAGAATCCTGTAGGATATGAAATTCTGGAAAACGGAAAATTTGTATTGAATAATTTTCAGGCTTTGTTTTTAAATCCTTGGCTTTGGCCTTCTTATCTGCACAATCAAGCGGCTTCTTTGGTTACTAGTTCGTTTTTTGTGGCTGGAATTGGTGCTTTCTATATTTTGAGTAAAAAGAATGTTTATTACGGAAAATTGTTCCTGAAAACAGGCGTTATTTTCGGATTGATTTCGAGTATTATTGTTGCGGTTCCAACGGGAGATTTACTGGCTAAAAATGTAGTAAAATATCAGCCCGTGACTTTTGCCGGAATGGAAGGCATTTTTCATACCGAAAAGAAAGGTTCTGAAATTGTTTTAATTGGACAACCCGATGTAAAAGACAAAAAGCTGGACAATAAAATCGCGGTTCCTAATATATTGAGTTTCCTAACTTATGGAAACTGGAATCAGGAAATAAAAGGTCTAGACCAATTTGAAGAGGATTTGCATCCAACAAATATTTCTGGACTTTATTATGCCTATCATATTATGGTAGGGCTTGGAACTGTATTTATTGGGTTGATGGCTTTGGCTCTTTTTCAATTAATTCGAGGAAAATTATTCGAAACCAAATGGATTTTATGGTCGTTAATGTTTATGATGCCGTTTCCCTATATCGCCAATACAACAGGCTGGTATACGGCCGAATTAGGAAGACAACCGTGGCTTGTTTATAATTTATTACGAACTTCTGCGGGCGCTTCGCCAACGGTTTCTTCAGGAAATACGCTGTTTACTTTATTAGGTTTTATAGGGTTGTATCTTTTACTCGGAATGCTTTTTTTATTATTGATTGGAAAAATCATTGGTAAAGGACCAAATCACGTCGAACTTTCAACAGAAAAAATATAATTATGGAATTTTTTTGGTACGTTGTTTTAATGGGAATTTTGGCTGTTTATATTGTTTTAGACGGTTACGATTTTGGAGCAGGAATTATTCATCTATTTTTTGCTAAAACTGAAAAAGATAAAAAAGCAATTACAAGCGCAATTGGTCCGTTTTGGGATGCCAATGAGGTTTGGATTATTGCTGCAGGAGGTGTTTTGTTTTTTGCATTTCCAACTTTATATGCTTCATCTTTCAGCGGATTTTATCTGCCTTTGATTATGATTTTGTGGCTTTTGATTTTCCGTGCGATTGGTTTAGAAATGCGCGGACAAATTCATCATCCAATGTGGGAAGCAGTTTGGGATAAAGCTTTTGGAATTGCGAGTTTACTTTTGGCTCTTTTCTTCGGAATTGCATTAGGAAATATTGTTCGCGGCGTTAATTTAGGAATGGTCGAAAATGGAGTTTCTACGCAGGAAGCACATTTTTTCTTTCTGCCTTTATGGAATCCGACTTTTAGTCCGCAGGCCAATGAATTGGGAATTATTGATTGGTTTACACTTTTTCTTGGAGTTGTGAGCGTTGTAGCCTTAACAATTCACGGTGCAAATTGGATTATTTATAAAACGAATTCTTCTTTAAATGCTCATCTTAAAAATGTGGTTTTTAAACTCAATATTGTTCTACTGGTTTTGGTTTGTATTTCATTACAAATTTGGCATTTTATTGAGCCGAAACCGTTTCATAATTTTGTAGAAAATCCGATTCTTTGGTTTTTTCCGCTAATGACTTTTATTGGTATTTTGGGATTATTTAAAGTGCGTTCGTATAAAAAAGACGGACATGGTTTTATATTCTCGACTTTGTTTCTAGTTGGCGGTTTTGCATCGACAGCCGTTTCTATTTTTCCGAATGTTCTGCCGTCGACCAATAAGGTAAATCCGTCATTAACGATTTATAATACTGCCGCTGGCGAATACGGATTATCCGCCGGAATGAGTTGGTTTTTTGTGGCTTTGGCTTTGGTAATTGTTTATTTTATTATTCAGTATCGTGTTTTTAGCGGGAAAATGGATGATATTGGGTATGGGGAGCATTGAGTTTTTTGCCACTAATTGCACAAATTTTCACGAATTAATTTTTATAAAAATTGAATAGCCATTGGTTTTAGCCAACGGTTTTTAATAAGGAAGTTGAAAGGCTTTAGCAAAAATTGTAAGTTTGGCTAAAGCCTTTTTTGTATAGATTTGTTGACCTCCAGCTAAAGCTGGAGACAATTCAAAATAGAAACTTTTAAAAGAGAATTTCAATTAACCCGAGATTGCGTTAGGGATGGGGCCTATTTATGCTCATTGTCAAAAAATATATTTACCAAAAAAGGGGAAACCTTCTTTAGATTATATTGTGATAGACTATAAACATTTTGACGGAATTCCTATTGTAATTGGACAGCAACCCAATTATTTGAAAAATCAAATAGATCAATTTATCATTCAAAATTTTAATCAATATAGAAATCAATTAATCAAATTAAATTACTAATTATGCCAGATACCAAAATTACAAATGGAAACAATTTGGGCTTTTGGGTTCATGAAATTTACATGCAATTAGCCTATTGTTATATTTATGATGAATTAATCAAACCACAATACAGTATAATAAATAAAGATGATATGCTTTATTCAATAAAGTTTCATATTGATGGTTATTCAACAGGTATTATGTCTTTAGGTTGGGAAAATTATACAAATAGTCAATCAGATAAGCAAATGATAATTTTAGTATTACAATCTGTAAAAACCAATTTGCAAAATAAAGGTGCAATTATAACTATTACAGAATTACAAGCTATTCCAACTCAAGATGATCATTTTAAAACCTATTATAGAGATCCTTTTCCCACTTATCAATTAATCAAGATAGTTGATGCTTTAATTGAGATTATTCAGGGCGATTGGACATCAACAAATTACAGTATGGATATTGAATATAAATAATGTGACACTCTGTACTCACGAGCGGGACGCTTGCGCCAGCGTGAAGGAAAACACAAGATGTAAGACGCACTGCTGTGCGCCTCTACGGAATAAATTGTGGAAATTCAATACGTGTTATTTTTTATTGTAGAGGCGCACAGCAGTGCGTCTACGCTCCAAATGTCCATAATCTTTTCCATTAGCTAGCGTTCAAAAAAATATTACTGAGAAAAAAATAAAAACCGAAAAAGTCTATCAACCCGAGTCTGCGTTAGGGATAGGAGCGGTATCCTTTTGTTTTTTTCTTTAAAAATCAAAAGATATAGCGGATAAGCCTCCTGATAGCTATCGGGAAAGGGAACGCTGAAAGTATAGAAATCTGTTTTTGCTTAATTTTAATTGTATGAAAAATTGTACTTTTGGTTTGTGTAAATAGGATTGCATTATAATAAAACATGTAAAAATGTATAGTACATAAGCAAGCCTGTATTTTACCGATTTGATAATTTTTAAAGAATTTTAAATATCTTTGAACTATGAGCACAGAAACTAGACCAAAACACATAGGCCGAAATATTAGCCGAATAAGAGAGCTTCGCGGTATGAAACAAGGAGCCCTTGCTGATGCCATTGGCACAAGCCAACAGACTATTTCCGGCATTGAAACCAGCGAAACTGTTGATTTTGAAAAACTGGTACAAATTGCAAAAGCACTTGGCGTTACAGTAGAAGCTATTGAAAATTTTACAGAAGAATCTGTTTTTAATTTCTTCAATAACTTTTATGATAATAGTGCTAATAATGGGCAAGGTTCATCTGGACCCATTTTTACTTTTAATCCGATAGATAAAGTAATTGAACTTTACGAACGTCTGGTTCAGGCTGAAAAAGAAAAGGTAGAATATTTGGAGAAATTGCTGAATAAATAGAACTCAAATAAAAAATACAAATCCGTTTACTCTTAGGAATAAACGGATTTTTTTAGTTTCAACTTTGTCAAAGTTTTGAACTTTGACAAAGTTTAGGCTACAAGTTAAGTGAAACTAAAATTAAAACGTATAGGTTTTCAACTTTGTCAAAGTTTTGAACTTTGACAAAGTTTACGCTGCAATAGAAACCAAAATTCTAAAACAAAACTTCTTTTGTAATAATATAAAATCCCATTACGAGAACAAACCAGCCAAAAATGGGTTTTAGTTTTGCGCCGTCGATTTTTTTAGAAAGCTGACTTCCGATTAGCATTCCTAAAAGTGCCATTGCCGAAACGCCTAATAAAAAGGGATAATTTATGGGTGTTCCGATATATAAATCGCCTCCAAAACCTATTGACGAATTTATGGTGATGATTAATAATGAAGTTCCAACGGCTTGTTTCATGGGTAAATTGGCAAAAAACAATAAAGCAGGAATAATTAAAAATCCACCGCCAGCACCAAGAAATCCAGTTATAATTCCGACAATAAAACCTATTATACTTAATTGAATATAATTGGTTTCGGTTACTTTTATTTCGGGTTTGTTTTTTTTGATCATCGAAATTGCTGCCGTAATCATCAAAACGGAAAAGATAATCATAATTAGAAAATCTTTTGAAACGGTATAAGATGCAATAGAAAATAAGGTTGAAGCAATTTGAGGAAATATTACTTCGCGGATAATCAATATCGAAATCACAGACGGAATGGCAAAATACAATGCCGATTTTAGTTTTAGATTTCCCATTTTGTAATGGCTGTAACTTCCCAAAAGTGCCGTTAAGCCAACAATAAATAAAGAATATGAGGTTGCCTGCTCTGGATTTACTTTAAATAAATAGACTAAAATAGGAATGGTTAGAATGGATCCGCCTCCGCCAATTAGGCCAAGTGAAATCCCTATAATAATCGAAGCAAAGTAACCGAAATATTCCATTGATGGTATTTTTGAGCAAAGGTGCTTTTATCAATAGATATCTACAGTAACATTTATCACATAAGGAGTTTTTATTTTTTTTCTGCCACGAATTACACGAATTTTCGCGAATTATTTTTTTGCCACAGATTAAAAGGATTAAAAAAGATTTTTTTTATTCCGGGGGTTAAAATAAATTATGTTCAAAGTGAAACAAAAAATCTGTGCAAATCTTTTTAATCTGTGGCAAAAAAACTTTATTTTAAAAGCTCAATTTGGTTTCGGTTTAATTTTACGAGACCGCGTTGTTCCATTTTTTTGAGTAATCTGGAGATAACTTCTCTCGAAGTATTTAATTCTGTGGCAATTTCTTGGTGAGATAATTTGACTTCGGTGCAACCACAGGCTTCTTTATGACGTTTTAGATAAAATTCTAAACGTTCGTCCATAGATCTAAAAGCGATGCTGTCTACAACTTCGAGCATTTCTTCAAAACGGCTTCGGTAAGTTTCAATTACAAATTCGTACCAAGTTCGGTGCTCCATCATCCATTTGTCCATTAAGTTTAACGGAACCATTACAACAGAAACATCTTCGACAACTTTGGCCATAATTTGGCTTTTTTCGCTTTTGGTAGCGCAAATCATAGAAATGGCACAGGCTTGTCCGGGTTGTAAATAATACATAAAAAATTCGCCGCCATCTTCGCCTTCGCGGTAAATTTTGATTTTGCCTTTGGTGATTAAAACGGTGTTTTTGATGTATTGCCCTGTACGCATTAAAATTGTTCCAGTTTCAAAATCCTGCGGACTTGCATTTTCTTCTATTGTAGCGATAAGTTCGTTTGAGAAATTAGGGAATATATTTTTTAATGGATTTTGCATGGTTGATTTTTTAAAACACAGAGTGAATAGTTTTTCTGCCACGAATTACACTAATTTTCACGAATTAAACCTTTTAGTTTGGGTTGCTTTTTAACTAAAAAAGATTCGTGAAAATTCGTGTAATTCGTGGCGTAGATTTGATTCTAATTATCAAAAAGAACTTAAAATTTAGAATTTATTGCAAAGATAGCAGATTGAAACGGGATTAATTGATAGAAAATCATTTTGTATTGCATTTTATTGAATTGAAAAAATCCTATTTTCTATCGATTTTATAGACTGAATTTTTAAAAATAGTGAGTAAATTTGTATTTCACTGATTATAATCCTTTCTCTAAAACGTTTTCTGAGAATAATAATCGAAATCGCATTTGGCACGTTTTTAATTAATAGAAACGTCGTAATTTTACAAAAACACATTTATTATGAATTTATCACAAGAAGATTGGATTGCTCAACTTAACGCTGACGAAAATGCTGTTATACTTGACGTAAGAACGCAAGACGAATTTAATGACGGCTATATTGAGAATGCCTTAAATATTGATATTAATAAAGGGCAGGGTTTTATTTATGAAATTGAAGAATTAGATAAAAATAAAAATTATTACGTGTATTGCCGCTCTGGAGCTAGAAGTGCAAAAGCATGCCAGGTTATGAATGAGTTAGGTATAGAAAATGCCTATAATTTACTTGGCGGAATCCTAGATTGGGAAGGCGAAACCGTACAACCATAAAAAAAGATAAAGAGGCACAAAAAGCCTCTTTTTTCTTTTAGAATACTATTATTAATAACCAAATTACAAATAACCAAGATTATGAGTTTAATACCGGAAGAATTTGAGATTAAAACCCTTATCAATCAAGATACTTATCTTGTAAATGGAGAATTAAAAAAATGGGAAGGGCAGACTACGCCTGTATTTTCGACTATTTCATCTACAGAAAAATATGCACCTACTTTATTAGGATCAATCCCTTTTATGGGCGAAAAAGAAGCGCAGGAAGTGGTTGTGGCTGCTACTACGGCTTACGACATGGGGCAGGGATTATGGCCGACTATGAAGGTAGCCGATCGTATTAAGTGTATGGAGAATTTCGTGAGACAAATGAAAGAAACTCGCGAAGAAGTGGTAAAATACTTAATGTGGGAAATTGGGAAATCATTGGGCGACTCTCAAAAAGAATTTGACAGAACGGTAGAATATATCTACGATACTATTGCCAGCTATAAGGAATTAAACGGACGCAGCGCGCATTTTGAAAAAGTACAAGGTGTAAATGCTATGGTTCGTCGCGGACCTCTTGGAGTTGTTTTGTGCCTTGGACCTTACAACTATCCTTTGAATGAAACTTTTGCCTTGTTGATTCCAGCTTTGATTATGGGAAATACGGTGATTTTTAAACCTGCAAAACATGGTGTATTATGCATTTCACCATTGTTAGAAGCGTTTAGAAGCAGTTTTCCAAAAGGTGTAATTAATATCGTTTATGGTAGAGGTCGTGAAGTAGCTTCTCCAATTATGAAATCTGGAAAAATTGATGTTTTGGCATTAATTGGAAACAGTAAATCGGCGATTGCTTTACAAGATCAGCATCCAAACAAAAATAGATTGCGTTTGGTTTTAGGATTAGAGGCTAAAAACCCAGCGATTATTCTTCCAGATGCCGATTTAGATTTGGCTATTCAGGAATGTATTGCAGGAACTTTGTCTTTTAATGGACAACGTTGTACGGCATTAAAAGTATTATATGTTCATGAATCTATTAGAGAAGAATTCAACAAACGTTTTTCTGAAAAAGTAGATGCGTTGACTTTTGGAAATCCTTGGGAAAAAGGAGTTTCATTAACACCGCTTCCAGAATCAGACAAACCCAAATATATTCAGGGATTAATTGATGACGCAGCTGCGAAAGGAGCGAAAATATTGAATGAAAAAGGAGGAAAACATACGGATAATTATATTTTTCCAGCAGTTTTATTTCCAGTAAATAAAGAAATGCGTGTGTACCACGAAGAACAGTTTGGACCTGTAATTCCGGTGCTTTCGTTTAAAGATATTAAAGAACCATTAAACGATATGGCAGAGTCTAATTACGGACAGCAGGTAAGTTTATTTGGTAAAGACATAAAAACGCTGGCACCGCTTATAGATGCTTTGGTAAATTTAGTTTGCAGAGTAAACTTAAACAGTTCTTGCCAAAGAGGGCCAGATGCTTTCCCGTTTACAGGTCGTAAAGATTCTGCTGTTGGTACTTTAAGTATTCCAGATGCATTGCGTTCTTTTTCAATTCGTACGTTTGTAGCCTCAAAAGATATCGCTTACAATAATGAAATTCTGCAGGAATTGCTAGATAGCAAGGAATCGAATTTTATTAATACCGATTATATTTTGTAGTTATCAAGGTTATATATTAATTGTAGATACCGTCTTTTTCTTCTTGAATTAGACGGTTTTTTTATGGATTTTTTGAAAGTCATTAAATTCAAAATAAAAATTACTGCAAGAAAGAATTTAAATAAACGTATAAAAGACATAAATTTACGTCCCGATGTAACATTTGGAAAAAAATCTCCACTAATTTGTTATCAAATTAAAACAACCAAAAAAATCTTAACACCACTTATGGGAAAAAAAGCAATTCAAATTGTACTAGCTGCATTTTTGTTTTTGGCTCAAAATAGTTTTGCACAAGGACTGTATATGCCAAGAAATATAAAAGAAGCTTACGCCAAAGGTACTCGTTCTATGGACGGTAAACCGGGTAAAAATTATTGGCAGAATCAAGGAAAATATAATATGGAAATTTCTGTAGATCCAAAAACAAAAATTGTGAGCGGAACAGAAACTATAATATATCAAAATAATAGTAAAGATACCTTAAAAACTTTAGCTGTTAGATTTGTAAATAATCTTCATAAACCATCTTCACCGCGTGGAGGAGCTGTAAGTAATGATTTTTTGAGTGATGGATTAACGATTACATCATTTAAAGTAGAAAATGAAATTTATAAAGAAGATGCCAAAAAATGGGGAACTATTGGTCGATTAAAATTAAAAAAAGCAATACCGCCAAATTCTAAAGTTACCATTAACATCGATTGGAATTATCCATTATCTAAAGAGAGTGGAAGAGAAGGGCAGATAGACGAAACTACTTTTTTTGCTGCTTATAGTTATCCTCGAGTATCTGTTTTTGATGATTATAACGGTTGGGATTTATTACCGCATACAGATCGTCAGGAATTTTATAATGACTTTAATGATTATAATTTTTCTGTAAAAGCACCTAAAAACTATGTAGTGTATGCTACAGGAGATTTACTAAATCCAGATGAGGTTTTACTGCCTGAGATTGCAGCTAGATTAAAAAAATCTTATACAGCAGATGAGGTTCTTCATATTGCTAATGAACAGGAAATGAAAGATGGTCTGGTAACAAAACAATACGATTGGAATGTTTGGAAATTTGAAGCTCGAAATATTTCTGATGTTTGTTTTGGTTTAAGCGATCATTATTTATGGGACGCAAGCAGTGTTTTGGTTGATAAAAAAGCAAATCGTCGTGCGAGCGTTCAAGCAGCATACGATGTAAAAGGAACAGATTTTGTAAACTCGGTAAAAAACAATCAATACGCTTTAGATTGGTTCTCTAACAATTGGCCGGGAGTTCCGTATCCGTTTTCTAAAATGACAGCTTTTCAAGGTTTTGCAGATATGGAATATCCAAT
>NZ_WMID02000040.1 GCF_009711165.2 Flavobacterium sp. MC2016-06
TACAAAACGGAATAACTTATTATGCTTCGCAAACTATTAATGCTTGCGAAAGTCAAAGATTAGCAGTTATGGTTTCTATTCAGAATACACCCTCTGTTCCAAGAGGAAATACAAATCCACAGTTTTGTAAAAGTGAAAATGCTACGTTAGGCAATATTAGTCTTAATGGCCAAAACTTAAAATGGTATGATTCTAATTTTTCTGCAGCAACTTTACCCAATAACACTTTTGTACAAAATAATACAACTTATTATGTATCACAAACTATAGGTTGCGAAAGTTACAGAATACCAGTTTTAGTAAATGTGTATGATAGTGCTTTACCAATTGCCAATACACCTCAAACTTTTTGTATTGATGAAAATGCTGTTATCAATACGATTGCAGTTACGGGTCAAAGTCTAAAATGGTACGATGCTCCATCAGCAGGGAATATTTTAGCCAATACAACTACACTTGAAAATAAAACATATTATGTAACTCAAACTACTAATAATTGTGAAAGTTTAAGACTAGCTATTACTATAAAAATTCAAGATACTCAGGTTCCGGTTGTTGAGCCAAATCAAAGTTTTTGTATACAGCAAAATGCGACAATAAATACGATCAAAATTTCTGGACAAGATATAAAATGGTATAATGCATTTGCAGCTGGATCAAAATTATCTGAATCAACTCCTCTAGAAAATGCAATTACTTATTATGCTTCGCAAACCATTAATAATTGTGAAAGCGAGAGAACTGCGATAAGAATACAAATATTAGAAGCTCTAACGACTGATTGCATTAATTTTGAAGAAGAGCTTCCTTTTCCTAAATTTTTCACTCCAAACAATGACGGTTATAATGATACTTGGACTATTAATTTTGCTTATTTGGCTCCAAATTCATCAATTAAAATATTTGATCGTTACGGAAAGTTTATCAAAGAATTAAACCTAAATTCAGCTTGGGACGGAACTTATGTTAATCAAGACGAGCCTGCATCAGATTACTGGTTTACGGCAACTCGCTTAAACGGAATAGAATTTAGAAGTCATTTTAGCTTAAAACGTTAGAATAAAATATAATTATGAAAAGAATTTTCCTTCTTTTATCCTTATTATTTTTCACTACAGTGTTTTCTCAAAACGCTAAACAATCTATTGGTTTTAAAGAAAATAAAGGCCAGATTATTGATCAAAAAGGTAAACCAAACAATAATGTAAAATATTTATTAAACTCTGGAGGATTAAATGTTCAATTAAGAAAAAATGGATTTTCTTACGATGTTTATGAGGTTAAAAAGATACCGATAAAGCATTCGCAAACATCAAAAACGCTTCCGTACAAAGTTCCTGAGAAAGAAAATGAACCCGAATATAGTTTAGAATATACTTTTCATAGAATCGATATTGACTTTGTAAATTCAAATTCTAAAGTTGAATTAGTTACAAATCAAGAATCTAAAGATTTTGACAATTATTATAATATTCCAAACAAACCAGAAGGAATTGTAGGAGTTCATCAATACAAACAAATCACTTACAAAAATATTTATCCTAATATCGATGTTGTTTTTACAGTTCCGAATGATCCAACGAAAACAGTCGAATATAATTTTATAGTTCATCCAAAAGGAAATTTTTCAGATATTCAATTAAAATTTAATGGTGCTGAAACGGAGCTGGTTGATAACAAAATCCAGATGAATGTTCGTTTTGGAAAAATGGAGGAAACACTTCCCGCAAGCTGGATTGAAGATGGAAATGTTAAAAAAGAAATTACAGTTAGCTATAAAAAAATAAAGAAAGATGTTTATGGGTTTGATTCAGATCATTCTGTAGATGGAAAAACTGTTATAATTGATCCCGTACCTATTAGGCTTTGGGGAACTTATTATGGAGACAAATACCTTACTAATGAGCCAAACTCTATAAATTTAGATCATTTAGGAAATACTATTTTTACAGGATATACTGAAAATGCTAATGGAATTGCAACTTCAGGTTCTTTCCAATCAAATGCAACTGGTAATATGGGTTTTTCTGCCTTTATGGTTAAATTAAATCCAAACGGGGTAAGAATCTGGGGAACATATTTGGGTGGATCGGGAATTCAAAGTGCCAAAATTAATTCTCTGGACCAGATTTACGTTGTTGGTTATGCTGATTCAGGATCGGTGCTTTCAACTCCCAATTCTTATAAGGAAATTGGAAACTTTACTGATGGCTTATTAATGAAATTTGATTCAGATGGTCAGAGAATTTGGGGAACTTATTACGGAGGTCAAAATTTTGATAGAATAGATGCTATTTCTTTAGATAACAATGAAAACATTATAATATCTGGAGAAACCCATAGTCTTGATGGAATTGCAACTCCAGATGCATATCAAAAATCATTAAATGCATCCCCTGATTTATATTCAGGTTTTTTTGCCAAATTTGATAAAGATGGAAATAGGCTTTATGGTAGTTATTTTCCAATTGTAATTAATTGCATTAGCATAGATCAAAGCAACAATGTTATTTTTGCTGGAAATCAATATATCGATGATTTTTCTAATTATTATCCTAATATTTCGACAACTGGAGCTTTTAAAACAACTCACAATTCAACAGACGGTTTTTTAATTAAGTTTGACTCCAATTTTATAAAACTTTGGAGTACTTATTATGGTGGAGATAAAAGTGCAATCGACACATCGAAAAATTTAGATTTAATACAAGGTATTGGAACTGATAATGCAAATAATATATATATAATTGGAACTACAAATAGTTTAAATGGCATTGCAACAAATGGAGCATATAAAGCTTCTCAAAATACTAATGGACAAGATGCTTTTATAGCTAAATTTAATCCTAATGGAGGTAGAATATGGGGAACTTATTTTGGAGGTAATTCTAATTTGTACACTGATTCAGGTACAAACTGTTTCATTACGCCAGAAGGTACTATTTATTTAATTGGATATACAGATAGTCCTAATGATATCGCTACTGTAAATTCTTTCCAAAGTATTATTAACGGACTTGATAGTTATATTGCAAAATTTTCAACAAACGGAGAATTAAACTGGAGTACATATTATGGTGGAAAAGGAGGTGAATTTCTAAAGAGTATTAATTACAGGGATGGAAAAATTGTTGTTTCGGGTCGCGTCCTTTACGATGATTCAACTGATTTAAGCACACCTGGAACACACAAAGAAAATGGTGGTGGATTTATTGATATATTTCTTGCAGCATTCCAAGAATGCTTATCAAATCCTCAAATAACAAGTAACTCCCCAATCTGTATAGGAAATTCTTTAGAACTAAAAGCTTCTGGAGGAACTAATTATGCTTGGACAGGACCAAATGGCTTCATATCTTCAGATCAAAATCCAATTATAACAAATACAACTGCATTAAACAGTGGTGAATATAGCTGTACAATTACTGGAACTGGTGGCTGTGATGATACTAAAAAAATCACTGTTGTCATTGGCGATTATATTGCGCCAATTCCAAATTTAGCAACTCTACCAACAATAACTGGCGACTGTAACTTAACAATTACTACAACTCCAACAGCTACAGATGCGTGTGCAGGAGCAATTACAGGAACAACCACAAACCCGCTATCGTATACTTTACCCGGAACTTATACTATTGTTTGGAATTATAATGATGGAAATGGAAATAATTCTACTCAAAATCAAACTGTTGTAATTAGCAGTCAGCCTTTACCAACTGCAAATTCTCCTCAAACATTTTGCAGTCTGCAAAATGCAACTTTAGGAAATATTGCTATTTCAGGACAAAACTTAAAATGGTATGATGCCTTAACCGCTGGAACACTTTTGCCAAATACAACTTCGCTTCAAAATGATAAGATTTATTATGCTTCGCAGACTATCAATGGCTGTGAAAGTGATAGAATTCCTGTAACTATAAAAATTCAAGATACTCCTGCTCCAACTGGCGATGCCAATCAGCCATTTTGTACAGGACAAAATCCAACTTTGGAAAATATTGTCGTTGTCGGAGAAAGTATAAAATGGTATGATGCTCAAACAAACGGAAATCTTTTACCAAACAATGCTAATTTACAAAACGGAATAACTTATTATGCTTCGCAAACTATTAATGCTTGCGAAAGTCAAAGATTAGCAGTTATGGTTTCTATTCAGAATACACCCTCTGTTCCAAGAGGAAATACAAATCCACAGTTTTGTAAAAGTGAAAATGCTACGTTAGGCAATATTAGTCTTAATGGCCAAAACTTAAAATGGTATGATTCTAATTTTTCTGCAGCAACTTTACCCAATAACACTTTTGTACAAAATAATACAACTTATTATGTATCACAAACTATAGGTTGCGAAAGTTACAGAATACCAGTTTTAGTAAATGTGTATGATAGTGCTTTACCAATTGCCAATACACCTCAAACTTTTTGTATTGATGAAAATGCTGTTATCAATACGATTGCAGTTACGGGTCAAAGTCTAAAATGGTACGATGCTTCAACAGGAGGAAATATTTTAGCCAATACAACAGTTCTTGAAAATGGGACCTATTATGTAACACAAACTAATAATAATTGTGAAAGCCAAAGATTAGCCATTGTTATAAAAATACAAGATACACAAACACCAACAGCTCAGTCCAATCAGATTTTTTGTGTACAGGAAAATGCGACAATAAAAGATATTCAGATTTCTGGACAAGATATAAAATGGTACAATACATTTACAGCTGGGTCAAAATTATCTGAATCAACTCCGCTAGAAAACGGGATTACTTATTATGCTTCTCAAACCATTAATAATTGTGATAGTGAAAGAACTGCGGTAAGAATTCAAATTCTTGAAGCAACAACCGGTGCTTGTATTAATTATGAAGACGAACTCCCTTTTCCTAAATTCTTTACACCAAATAATGATGGTTATAATGATACTTGGACGATCAATTCTGCTTATTTAGCTCCAAATTCATCCATTAGAATATTTGATCGTTATGGTAAATTTATCAAAGAATTAGCGCTAAATACTGCTTGGGATGGAACTTATATCGGTCAAGACGAACCTTCTTCTGATTATTGGTTTACGGTAATTCGTTTAAACGGAATAGAATTTAGAGGTCATTTTAGTTTAAAGCGTTAGAAATAAAAAAGGTCGTCAGAAAAATTTCTAGACGACCTTTTTTATTGTTTTAAAAGCTCATTTAAAATTTATGCTCCTCTCTACTAATTGCCAGCAGAGCAAATAAAGAAATACAAGCCGCTATAATCAAATAAAAACCTACATAAGCTACACTATAAGTAGATGCCAGCCAAATGGCAATCATTGGAGCAAAAGCTGCTCCTAAAATTCCAGCCATATTAAAGGTCAAAGAAGCTCCAGAATAACGAACATTCGTAGGAAATAATTCAGATAAAAATGTTCCTAAAGGACCATAAGTAAATCCCATTAAAGCCATTCCGATACAGGCAAAAATAGTAACTAAAACTATATTTCCTGATTTTAAAAAGAATGGGAAGAAAAAACCAAAAATCGCTATAGCAATCGTAGCAATAATAAGCATTTTACGACGCCCGATTTTATCGGCCACAACTGCAGATACTGGAATAAAAAGTGCAAAAAACAATACAGAAAACAACTGTATTAATAAACCATCTCTTCTAACAAAACCTAAGTTAGAAGTTGCCCAGCTTAATGTAAATACTGTCATTAGGTAAAATACTAAGAATGTAGTAATCGCAGCAAATGTTCCAAAAATTAATTGATTTTTATAGGATTTAATTAATGTGAAAAATGGAACTTTTACCTCTTCATGTTCATTTTTTGAATTTTCGAAAGAAGGTGTTTCTGTAATTTTAGTCCTGATATAAAATCCAACTATAACCAAAAGTGAACTTGCAATAAAAGGAATTCTCCAGCCATAATCCATAAAATCTTCACTGCTCATAGAGTCCGTTAACAGCAAGAAAGTTCCTCCAGAAAGTAACAACCCAATTGGCGCACCCAATTGCGGAAACATACCATACCAAGCACGTTTGTTTGGCGGTGCATTTTCTATGGCCAGCAAAACAGCTCCGCCCCATTCACCACCTAATCCAACGCCTTGACCAAATCGGCATAACATCAATAATAAAGGAGCGGCAACACCAATACTTGCGTAGTCTGGTAAAAAACCTATGGTAACAGTAGAAATTCCCATAGTCAATAAAGCCGCAACTAAAGTAAACTTACGCCCGATTTTATCTCCATAATGTCCAAAAAATGCTGAACCCAAAGGACGCGATAAGAAGGCAATCGAAAAAGTTGCTAACGATTCTAAAGTTGCAATAGTCGAATTAGATCCCGGAAAAAACAATTGCGGAAAAACCAATACAGCAGCATTAGCATAAATATAAAAGTCAAAAAATTCGATTGTAGTTCCAATCAAACTGCCAAAAAGAATATGTTTTAAGGAGTTCTTCTTATTCGGGTTATTTTTCATGATATTTTGATATGATTTTTTTTAAGAAAATAGGGTATAAAAATGAATCTATTTTCTGAAAGTAGCAAATATTTATCTGTTAAAATAATTGATCATTGTGAAAATCTCAGAAATAAAAAAAGCTTTCACTTCCTAGAGCAATTTCTCATTTTTGTTTAATAGAATCTCACTATCTATATTTTTACCAACCAAAATAAACCTCTAATAATCAGTATTTTATTTTAAAAAATAAAAATCGAATCATAAGCAATCGTTAAAAGCGATTTTAACTGTTTATTTTCATTAAATTTACAGCTATCAAAAATAAACCTAAAATTATGCCTACCGACTGTATCAGCTACCAAAACTCAGGATATTTCTCTACTTTGATACATGATTATTTAGACCAAAAATCGGATTTAAAACCGCTATATAATAATTTCCCGACGCTCGAAAACTTTGAAAAGCAAATTATTGAAAAAAAGCAAAATTTCAATAATGCAAATAGAATTCCTTTGGTTTCAGTTTTAAAAGAACAATATACTGCAATTGAAATTTCAGATTTAACGAAACAAAATATTGAACTTTTAGCGCACGAAAATACGTTTACAGTTACAACTGGACATCAATTAAATCTTTTTAGCGGGCCTTTATATTTTCTTTATAAAATTATTTCAACAATAAATCTTACCAAAGAATTAAAATCAAAATATCCTGCATACAATTTTGTTCCCATTTATTGGATGGCGACTGAAGATCATGATTTTGAAGAAATCAATTATTTTAATTTTAAAGGAAAAAAATTCAGATGGAATACCGAAAGTAATGGTCCCGTTGGAAGACTTTCTACAGAAGGATTAGCTGAATTTTTCGAAATCTATGCTTTAGAATTAGGTTCAAGCACCAATGCCAATACTTTAAAAAAACTCTTTGAAGAAGCTTATTTAAAACATGATAACCTTGCCGATGCAACTCGTTTTCTAGCAAATGGTTTATTTGCTGCTCAAGGTTTAGTAATTATAGATGCTGATAACGCCGATTTAAAACGTGCTTTTATTTCTTATGCTAAAGAAGAATTGTTAGAACAGACTTCGTTTAAAACAGTTCAGGAAACTATTGCAAAACTAAAAGATTATACCGTTCAGGTAAATCCTCGTGAAATTAATTTATTTTATATTGAAGATAATTTACGCGAACGTATTGTTTTTGAGAATGACAAATTCATTGTAAACAACACCAAAACTTCATTTACTCAAGACGAAATTCTAACCTTATTAGAAAACAATCCTGAAAAATTCAGCCCAAATGTAATTATGCGTCCGTTGTATCAGGAAATTATTTTACCAAATTTATGCTACATTGGCGGAGGAGGAGAAATTGCTTATTGGCTTGAATTAAAAGCTTTCTTTGATGCGGTGAATATTACTTTTCCAATAATTTTAGTTCGAAATTCAGTATTGCTATCAACCGAAAAACAAATAAAAAAAGCAGATCAATTGGGTTTAAGCTGGAAAGATTTATTTACCAAACCAGCCGATTTAGTAAATGCGATAACACATAAAATTTCTGAATTCCCAATTGACTTAACACCTCAAAAAGAAATCCTTGAAAAACAATTTCAATATTTATTTGAATTAGCTCAAAAAACCGACAAATCATTTACTGGAGCTGTAAAAGCGCAGGAAGTAAAACAAACAAAAGGTTTAGGGAATTTAGAGAAGCGTTTGCTTAAAGCGCAAAAAAGAAAATTAAGCGATCAGTTAGAACGCGTTATAGATTTGCAATGCGAATTATTTCCCAATAATAGTTTACAAGAACGCCAAGCCAATTTTTCTGAATTCTATTTAGAAAAAGGCGAACAATTAATTCCATTATTAACTCAAAAATTGAGACCTTTAGAAACTAATTTTTCAATCATAACAATATAAAATCATACAATACAGCAATAATTTCAAGGTAAAATAACCACCTGATCTTGAAATTATTGTTTCTTAAACCAAATAGCGGCTTTTAAAATTTATTAACTAACCAATTTACCCAAAATCAATGGTAAAAGAACGCTTAATTTCGCTAGATGTCTTTCGTGGACTCACTATTTTATTAATGACAATTGTCAACAATCCTGGAGATTGGGGACATGTTTTCCCACCGCTTTTACATGCTGAATGGAATGGTTGCACGCCAACCGATTTAGTTTTTCCTTTTTTTATTTTTATAATGGGAGTTGCAGTTCCGCTTGCAATGCCAGATAAAAAATATGACAATACTACTTTCGGTAAAATTCTAGTACGTTCATTACGAATGTTATGTTTAGGCATTTTCTTCAATTTCTTTGCAAAAATACAGCTTTTCGGACTAGAAGGAATTCCACTTCTTATCGGAAGATTAATTATAACAATTGCTGTTGGATATGCTCTAATGGGTAATTTTAGCTCTAAACTAAAAAATATCTTCGCTTTCTCAATATTACTTATTTATCTATTTTTAGCGTATAGCGGCATCGAAGCTTACCAAAATGTACGTCTTCCGGGCGTTTTACAACGTATTGCAATTGTGTATTTTGTGGTTTCATTATTGTATTTAAAAACGTCTCAAAGAACACAAATTATAACTGGAGTTATTTTACTATTAGGATATTGGGCAATTATGACTTTGATTCCTGTACCCGGAATTGGTGAAGCTAATCTAGAAAAAGGAACAAATTTAGCTTCTTGGGTAGACAGTGTTTTACTAAAAGGACATATGTATCGCGAAACGATTACTTGGGATCCAGAAGGGATTTTAAGTACAATTCCGTCTATTGTAAACGGAATTATCGGTTTGTTAATCGGGCAGATATTGCAGCTAAAAATTTCTAAAAAAGAGATTGCCTTAAAAATGGCAGTAGTCGGAATTGCATTGATTATAGTTGGTTTTATTTGGAATATTGTTTTCCCAATAAACAAATCAATCTGGACAAGCAGTTATGTAATATTCACAACTGGATTAGGCACAACTTGTCTTTCTATTTTATACTATGTAATTGATATTGCCGAATATAAAAAAGGATTCAAACTCTTTTTAATCTGGGGCGTAAACCCAATGATTGTATTTTTTGCTTCACAAATTATTCCGCAGGCACTCGTAATGATTCAGTTTGAAAATCCACATAAAACTGGCGAACAAATTAATCTTCTAAATTATCTATACAAATTCGGAATTGCACCATTTTTCAACAATCCAATGATGGCTTCTTTTGCCGGCGCATTGGTTTATGTGGGAATCTGGACTTTTATTTTATGGATATTCTACAAAAACAAACTCATTTTTAAAGTTTAGCAAAAGTTTTTAAACCATATAAGTTCATTTGAGTAAATCCCGAAAAGCAGACTTAAATTACTTATATAACTTATATGGTTTAACTTTTATATATATTCTTACTATTAAAGATGTTTTAATTGTGAATTTATTAAAATCAATTGATAAAAAAGTATACTTTTGCACAAAATTAAAAATTTACAATAAAATGGCAACAAATAGAACTTTTACAATGATTAAACCAGATGCTGTTGCAAACGGACACATCGGGAATATCTTAGCAATGATTACTAATGGAGGTTTCAAAATCGTTTCATTAAAATTAACTCAATTAACTGTAGCTGACGCTCAAGCATTTTATGCAGTTCACGCAGCAAGACCTTTCTACGGAGAATTAGTTGAATTTATGTCACGCGGACCAATTGTTGCTGCTATTTTAGAAAAAGATAACGCAGTAGAAGATTTCAGAACTTTAATTGGAGCTACAAATCCAGCTGAAGCTGCAGAAGGGACTATTCGTAAAGCATATGCAACTTCTATTGGAGAAAATGCAGTTCACGGTTCAGACAGCGACGAAAACGCTGCAATCGAAGGAGCATTTCACTTTGCAGGAAGAGAGCAATTCTAAATTTTAGAGTTTATAGTTTAGATTGCTGAACTTTGTACATAAATCATAAAAAAAATCCATTTCAATTGAAATGGATTTTTTTATATCGAAAAATCTAAAATCTAAAATCTAAAATCTAAAATCTAAAATCTAAAATCTAAAATCTAAAATCTAAAATCTAAAATCTAGCGTAAAACTACATCCATAACAACATCACGTCTTAATTCCTCATTAATCATTTTAATGATTTTAGACTTTCCATGACTTAGTTCATCTCTCAAAACCGACGATCCTAGTTCAACGTACAAAGTACTTCCTTTAAGAACAACATTTTTTGTATAGGTGTTCACTCCATTTCCCATCAACTGACGCCAAGCTTCCCTTACATCAATTTGGTCCATTCCTGGCTGTAATTTATTAGTCTGGATAATTTGCTGTAAAACAGCCCCAATCGTACTTTCGTTATTTAGTCTCTTTGCCATCGTTCAAAAGATTTATTGGTCCTGTTTTTTTATAATGATATTCTTTATTTTCAGCATTTTTAACCACCAATTCTTCATCTGTTAAGGTAATCAATTCTTCGCTCCATTTTGCATAATTAGTCTTATAATCTAAATAGACTTTTTCGCCGGCAAAACGCACCGAAACTGTTTCAAATGTATTTGTAGTTAAAAAAGTTCCATCAAGCTGTGCCGTTACTTTTGTTCTTGTACCTTTTAAATGTTTAATTTTAAAAAAATCAAAGTTTTCATTCATTCCGTAAGCCTTCTCTTCACCTTTATCAAAAACTACTTTAGTAATTTCCCAATAACCGTTTAGTTTTGCAATATCCGTCGGTTTTATTTCCTGTTTGCATCCCACAAACGAAAGAGACAAAACCAAAATCATAAAGATGTTTTTCATAATAAATTTAATATTTATAAGGAGCTATTTCCTGCTGTCCGCTATATCTTTTTCTGGCTAAAAGAGCCAAAAAAAGGATGCCGCTCCCATCAGGGCTAGGACTCCAGTTTTCAAAAGAATATTTTGTAAACTACAAAGTTAGCTTTATAAAAATTCAAAAGAAATAAAAATTCATAAAACCCATTAAACTATTTTACATATTTTTGGTCAAACCCTAAACCTAAACCAAAAAACATGACCAAAACTATTTTTAAGCTTCTGATAATCTTAAGCTTCGTCAGTTGCAGTAAAGAATCATCCAGTGACGAAACTACTACAGAACAAACTATGTATTTTCCTCCTTTAACTGGAACTACTTGGGAAACAGAGTCTATTTCTGATCTAAAATGGAATCAAAGCGCAGTACAGCCACTTTTAGATTATTTAAACCTCAAACATTCTAAATCGTTTATGATTTTAGTAAACGGTAGAATTGTAATGGAAAATTATTTCAACGGTCACACAGCTACTACAAATTGGTATTGGGCAAGTGCCGGAAAAACATTAACCTCAACTACAACAGGAATTGCACAACAAGAAGGTTTACTTAATATCAACAATAAAGTTTCACAATATATTGGTACAGGCTGGACAAGCGAAACTCTTGCTCAAGAAAATTTAATTACCTGTAAACATTTACTAACCATGACTTCTGGACTTGATGACAGTACTGATGATGTAGATCCTGCAAGTTTAATTTACAAAGCCGATGCTGGAAAACGCTGGGCATACCATAATGTTTATGTAAAACTTCAAGATGTTGTTGCTAAAGCAAGCAGCCAAACTTGGGATAATTACTTTAATACCAAACTGAGAGATAAAATTGGCATGAATGGTACTTGGGTTCAAATTGACGTTAATAGCGTTTATACAAGCACTACAAGAAGCATGGCGCGCTTTGGACTCTTGATGCTGAATAAAGGAAAATGGGAAAACAACGTTATTCTGAACGAAAATTACTTTACTGAAGCTACAAATACTTCACAAAGTATCAATTTAGGATATGGTTATTTATGGTGGCTAAATGGAAAAGCTAATTACCATTTACCACAATCTCAACTTACAATTCCTGGAAGTATAATACCTACGGCACCAAACGATATGTTTATGGCATTGGGTAAAAACGATCAAAAAATATACGTAATACCAAGCAAAAATATGGTCATCATTAGAATGGGCGACGCAGCAGACGATGTCAACTTGGCGCTATCTGATTTTGACGAAACTCTTTGGGAGAAAATTAATGCTTTGTATCAGTAATTATCGCTTTGTACGGATTCTTTTCAGCATTCCCATAAAAAAGAATCCTAATCCTAAAACCAATAAAATATAATAAAAAGATAAGCTTTTATCTTTTAAAACATTAGCTAAAACAAAACTTATAACGCTTGCGAAATAAAAAGTAACAGGCGTTATATTTTTTAAAGAAGAAAAACTCATTTTGATATTATTTAAAAAAACTATCTACAAATTCATATTTATTAAAGACTTGCAAATCTTCGATTCCTTCACCAACTCCGATATATTTTACAGGAATCTGAAATTGATCTGAAATACCAATTACAACACCGCCTTTTGCAGTTCCGTCTAATTTAGTTACAGCCAGTGAAGTTACTTCTGTAGCTGCAGTAAATTGTTTTGCCTGCTCAAAAGCATTTTGCCCTGTTGAACCATCTAAAACCAAAAGTACATCGTGAGGTGCATCGGCAACTACCTTCTGCATTACACGTTTTACTTTAGTAAGTTCGTTCATTAAGTTAATTTTATTGTGTAGACGTCCAGCAGTATCAATAATAACGATATCGGCATTTTGAGCTACGGCAGACTGTAAAGTATCAAAAGCTACAGAAGCTGGATCGCTTCCCATATTTTGTCTTACTATCGGCACACCTACTCTATCTGCCCAAACCTGCAATTGATCTATAGCAGCGGCACGAAAAGTATCTGCAGCTCCTAAAACTACATTGTAACCTGCTTTTTTAAACTGATAAGCTAGTTTACCAATTGTAGTGGTTTTACCAACGCCATTTACTCCTACAACCATTAAAACGTATGGTTTTTTATCTTTTGGAATATCAAATTCGGTAGCTTCTCCTCTATTAGTTTCAGATAATAAAGCACCAATTTCTTCACGAAGAATTTGATTTAATTCTTCAGTTCCTAAATATTTATCTTCGGCAACGCGTTTTTCAATTCTTGAGATAACTTTCAATGTTGTATTTACACCAACATCAGAAGCTACTAGAATTTCTTCTAGATTATCTAAAACGTCGTCATCAACTTTAGATTTACCAGCAACGGCTTTGCTTAACTTTGAGAAAAAAGTATTTTTTGATATTTCAAGACCTTTGTCTAAAGTCTCTTTTTTTTCTGTAGAGAATAATTTTTTAAAAAAACTCATTTTTTATTTGTTGTTAGTTTTTAGATTATACGATTTTTGACAATCTAAATAATCCTATATATTTAAAGAAGGCCTATTGTTTGTATTTAGCCCCGGTAGGAACGGTATCCTTTGCATGCCTTCTTTAGGCATGTAAAGATATAGTGGATAACGGGAACTATGCTTAAAAAAGAGACTAATTTATTTTGCTTCTTTAAAATTTTAGACAAATATAAAAAATAAAAAAGCTACTTCCGAATGAAAGCAGCTTTTCTATATACTGTGATTGTTAATTATTTCTTTTTCAAGAATTCATCAACTTCTTCAGGAGACATAATAGATTCTACGAATGTATATGCGCCAGTTTTAGGAGATTTCACCATTTTGATGGCTTTTGATA
The DNA here is from genome assembly GCF_009711165.2 of Flavobacterium sp. MC2016-06. Taxonomy (GTDB): domain Bacteria; phylum Bacteroidota; class Bacteroidia; order Flavobacteriales; family Flavobacteriaceae; genus Flavobacterium. The sequence goes on from NZ_WMID02000040.1 coordinate 14,079, forward strand.
ATCTCTTTGAAGATGTTTGTAACGATGCTACGGTTTTCTTTGCCATGACTTAATTATTTAATTTCTTTATGAACAGTTACACGTTTCAAGATTGGATTAAATTTTTTAATCTCAAGTCTATCTGGAGTGTTTTTCTTGTTCTTAGTTGTTATATATCTAGAAGTACCTGGAACACCAGAAGTCTTGTGCTCAGTACATTCTAAAATTACCTGGATTCTATTACCTTTCTTTGCCATCTTGCTATATATTTATTTAGGAAAAGATTATTTGATAAATCCTTCTGACTGTGCTTTTTTCAAAACAGCAGTGATTCCATTTTTATTAATTGTTTTTATCGTAGATGCTGCTACTCTAAGAGTAATCCATCTATCTTCTTCTGGAAGATAAAAACGCTTTTTAACTAAGTTTACAGAAAACTTTCTCTTAGTTTTGTTCATAGCGTGAGAAACGTTATTTCCTACCATCGCTCTTTTACCTGTAAGGTCACAAACTCTTGACATTATACTTATCTTTTATCGTTATTCAAAATCAGGGTGCAAAGAAAAGAAAAATAAACCATTGTAGCAAAAAATTAGCGCACAATTTTTAAAATTTCTTTCTGTAATATTTCTAAACTCTTAATCGTCGCTCTATCTATCACTTTTTCACGTGGTTGACCAAAGTTAAACTCTTCTACAATTATATCATTTGGTGTAGCCAAAGCGATAAAAACTGTCCCAATTTCAGCATTTGAATCCCCTTTCGATGGTCCGGCGTTACCTGTTGTCGCAATTGCATAGTCTGTTTTGAGTATCTCTTTAACATTCAAAGCCATAGCCGATGCAACTTGTGCACTTACCACCGAATATTGATCTATTAATTCCTGCGAGACACCGAGAACATTAACCTTAGCTTCGGTTGCATAAGAAACGATACTGCCTTTAAAATAATTTGAAGCTCCGGGAACGGCTGCTAAAATTGATGCAATTTTACCTCCTGTAAAACTTTCTGCTGTAGAAATAGTTTTATTTTGCTTTGCTAAAATTTTCCCAACTACAGATTCTATCGTTTCATTTTCTTCATAACCTACTATAATATCGTGGATTATGGCATCTAATGATTTTATATTTTCTTCTAATGCCGTTTCTAGTATTTCTTTATCTGTGCCACGCGCAGAAAGTCGCAGACGTACTCTTCCGGGATTTGGCAGATAAGCTAATTTGATAAAATCTGGCAGATTATTTTCCCAATCCTCTATACGTTCTGCCACTAAACTCTCGCCTTGACCGTACGTTAAAATTGTTTTATGAATAATATATGGTCGTTTATACTCGCGTACAATTTTAGGAATTATCTCGTTTTCTACTAAATATTTCATCTCGTAAGGTACGCCGGGAAGAGAAACAAATACTGTATTTTCTTTCTTCATCCACATTCCTGGCGCTGTACCAACATGATTGTGCAACACGATACAAGTTGAAGGAACTAGTGCCTGATCTTTATTCAATTGAGAGATTGGCCGCTTGTAAAAACCTTCTATTAATTCGGTTACGTGTGCTAGTACTTCTGGATTTACAACCAATTCGTCATCAAAATATTCGCAGAAAGTTTTTTTAGTTACATCGTCTTTTGTAGGCCCTAAGCCACCTGTTACAATTACAATATCTACTTTGTTTTGTAATTGTGCGAAAGTATCTAAAATATGCTTTTTATCATCGCTGATTGAAATCATTTCGGTGATTTCCACACCAATTCTATCTAATGATTTTGCAATAAAACCAGAATTAGTATCTACAATTTGACCTATTAAAATTTCGTCTCCAATGGTTAAAATTACTGCTTTCATATCAGTAGATTGTTTTTACTTACATTATATAAGTCGTTATTATAAAGAAGATTGTTGTCGCAGCGGTATTTGCGTGAGGGGTAGAAACGGCATTCTTTTACAATAAAAGAAATACTTTAATTAATTTAAATTCATATCGCAAAGATATGATAAATAACAGATCTCTATTTTTACTCTGAACTAAAAAGAGTAAAAATAGAGATCTGCCTAAGTTTTACAAATCAAAGTCTTTTTTAATTTCTTTGACTGCTTCTTTTACCTGTAATCTAATACTTTTAAAAGTTTCTATAATTTCTTTTTTCTTACCTTCTGCTTTTGTCCAAGCTTCAACTTGCAGAATTTCCTCAAAAGCAACATTTAACCCCATTAAATCTAATGTTGGTTTTATTTTATGCGCGTAAGAATAAGCATATTTATGGTCTTTTTTCTTGATTCCTTCTTTGATTTGTATTAAATCTTCAGGAACTTCGGTAACAAATAATTTTAGAATTTCGTTTACAAATTCAGGATCGTTATCTGAAAGTGCATATACTTTTGAAAGGTTATATTTTAAAGCCATTATTTTACTTGTATTCTGAATAATTTTTTATCTTCTAAAAATCCTTCTAAAACATCGTTTGGTTTTACAGCTGCAACTCCTTCTGGCGTTCCTGTAAAAATAATATCGCCAATTTTTAATGTAAAAAACTGTGATACATGAGAAACAAGCTCATCTATTTTCCACAACATCAGACTTGTATTTCCTTTCTGAACCGTTTTAGAATTGTTTGTCAACTCAAAAGTAAGATTTTCGAGAGAAACAAAATCACTTTTTGGCAAAAAATCACCAATTACAGCTGATCCGTCAAATGCTTTTGCTTTTTCCCAAGGCAAACCTTTTTCTTTTAGTTTACTTTGCAAATCTCTGGCTGTAAAATCTATCCCGACACTTATTTCATCGTAATACTTGTGGGCAAATTTAGGCTCAATATATTTTCCGACCTTGCTGATTTTTACAATTACCTCTATTTCGTGATGCACATCTTCAGAAAATTCCGGGATCACAAACGGATGTTGTTTTAATAAAACTGCCGAATCTGGCTTCATAAAAACTACTGGCTCTGTAGGCCTTTCGTTTTTTAATTCTTCGATATGATTGGTATAATTTCTACCGACACAAATAATCTTCATCTTCTTTCTTAAATTACTGAGTCGCTAAGCTACTAAGATTCTAAGAAAATGAGAAATAACTCAGCAACTTAAATTCTTAATTTCTTAGAACTTTATTTTGTATTGAGTTTTCTTAATTTAATTGCTGTTAAAACCTTTTTGGTATACAAGGGAAAATCGGCATTTTGAATCCAGCTGAAATAACCTGGTTCAGTTTCTAATACTTTTTCAACTTTTGCACCTTTATGTTTTCCGAAGGTAAAAACTTCTTCGTTATCTTTGTCAAAAGCAATCATTCCTGCAAAATCGGCAATTTTTTTACGGGTTGTGAATTCAGATAATGATTTTACATCATTTTCTAATTCTGGATAACGATCTAACTGCGCTTTTAGAATTTCGTAAGTCGCCATTGTATCTGCTTCTGCCGAATGCGCATTTTCAAGGCTTTTACCACAATAGAATTTTAAAGCAGCACTTAATGTGCGTTCTTCCATTTTATGAAAGATAGTCTGAACATCTACAGATACTTTATTTTTCATATCAAAATCTACTCCTGTGCGAAGCAATTCTTCTGCTAGCAAAGGAATATCAAAACGATCTGAATTAAACCCACCCAAATCACTGTCTTTAATCATATTATAGACTTGCGGTGCTAATTCATTAAAAGTTGGTTCGTTTGCAACTTTTTCATCTGTGATACCATGAACTGCAGTTGTTTGCGGCGGAATTGGAATCGTCGGATTCACCAACCAAGTTTTACTTTCTTTATTTCCGTTTGGAAAAACTTTAAATATTGAAATTTCTACTATTCTATCTTTTCCAATATCTATACCTGTGGTTTCAAGATCGAAAAAGCAAATTGGTTTATTGAGTTTGAGTTCCATTTTTGTATTTTATAAGTTTACAAATATAATTTTTAAAGCCGAATTTTGCTCGTTTTTTTTAGAAAGTTGAGGATTTTCCTTCTAAACGCAATAATGATACAAAAAGAAAACCCTTTTAGCATTTTAAATGCTAAAAGGGTTAATTATCTATAAAATAAATTGCTTAAATATCTCGATCTACATCAAAAGCTTCTAAGTATTCTGCTACTCTTTTTACAAAACTTCCTCCTAATGCACCATCTACTACTCTATGATCGTAAGAATGTGATAGGAACATTTTTTGACGAATTCCGATAAAATCTCCTTCTGGAGTTTCTATAACTGCCGGCACTTTACGAATCGCTCCAAGAGCCAAAATCCCAACTTGTGGCTGATTGATAATTGGAGTTCCAAAAACACTTCCAAAAGTCCCCACATTTGTAACTGTATACGTTCCGCCTTGTGTATCATCTGGTTTTAATTTTCCTGTTTTTGCACGATTACCAAGATCGTTAACAGCTTTTGCCATTCCAACAAGATTCAATTGATCCGCATTTTTAATAACTGGCACAATTAAATTTCCGTTTGGTAAAGCCGCAGCCATCCCTAAATTTATATTTTTCTTTTTAATAATATAATCTCCATCTACAGAAATATTCATTCCTGGAAAATCTTTTAAAGCTTTTGCTACAGCTTCCATCATAATTGGTGTAAAAGTAAGTTTCTCTCCTTCTCTTTTTTCAAAGGCTGTTTTCACTTTATCTCTCCATTTTACAATATTAGTTACATCAACTTCTATAAATGACTGTACGTGAGCTGATGTCTGTACTGAAGCCACCATATATCCAGAAATCAATTTACGCATTCTGTCCATTTCAATGATTTCATCACCGCCGTTTACAGAAACTGGAACTGTTTGATTACTTTTTGGAGCAGCTGTCTCTACAGCAACTTTTGGAGTCACTACTTCTTTAATAACTTCCTTAACTTCTTCAACTTTAACAGCTTCTTGAGTAATTTCTTTAACTTCTTCTACAACTTCTATAACTGGTTGCAGAGGAGCTATTATACCAGATTTGCGATCGTCAACATATTTTAGAATATCTTCTTTTGTAACTCGTCCGTCTTTTCCTGAACCTAGAAGATTTTCTAATTCAGTAATAGAAACGTTTTCTTCTTTTGCAATATTTTTAACTAATGGAGAAAAGAACTTGTCTGATCCTGAAAAATCTTGTGGAGCAACTACGGTTTCTTTTACTGTCTCTATCGTTTTTTCAATAGTTATAGCTTCAACAGGAATTGGAGTCTCCTCAATTTTATCAACTAAAAATGATGTTTCACTTCCGCTTCCGCCTTCAGTTTCTATAATTGCAATAGTTTGTCCAACCTGAACTAAATCATCTTTGCCAAATAATTGTTCAACTAAAACCCCAGATACTTCGCTTGGCACTTCACTATCAACCTTATCAGTTGCTATTTCTAGTACAGCTTCATCAGCTTCAATTTTGTCTCCAACTTGTTTCAACCAGTTTGTAATGGTTGCTTCAGCTACACTTTCTCCCATTTTAGGAAGTTTTAATTCAAATCTTGCCATATTGTTAACCTCAAAGGTGATTTTGATTTTCAGATTGCGAAATTACTGAATATTTTAAATATAAATTACACTTAATATAATTTTTTACTCAATTTTTATAATTTGCCCCCTATCATTTCTCGAATTACTTCCAATAATAAAATCTGTACTTTTGGGGAAAATCTTAAAAGTAATACTCTTATCTTTAAGAGTTTCTATGATTTTGATACAATTTCTAAACGAAATATGCTGATTATCCAAAATAATCTCAGCTCTTTTACCCCTCAAAAGCAGGGACGAATTTACTGTTTTTTCTTTTTTGAAATCGAAAACAAGCACTTTATTTTTAAAAAGATGCGTCAATTTTTCAGACAATTTTAGATCTGACGAATACAAAACATAACTTTCCGGCTTTGGTTTTTCTTTAGTTTTCCCTTGAAACATTTTAAATAAGGAAAAAAACACGATTCCGATTTTGATAAAAATAGTAAAAAACAATGATTTCTTAAAATGCTTTCGATAAAAGAAAGTCATTGCCTCTTGAAAACGTTTCATATATTTTTCGTCTTTTACAGTACTTTCACCTTTATAATGCAAAACAGTTGTTTCATGAAAATAATAATTTTCCTTCTGCATTAATAATGCCCGATAGGAAAGATCGATATCATCAGCATACATAAAACAATCTTCATCGAAACCTTTTAATTCGAGATATAAATCCCGCTTCATCAACATAAAAGCACCAACTAAAATATCGACTTTTCCCGTTTGACTTTCAGAAATATGCTGTGCGTAATATTGATTAAATAGTTTTGTTTTTGGAAAAATTCTATACAAACAAAAGATCTTTGTAAAAGCTACCCAAGGTGTTGGAATACCTCGCTTACTTTCTGGCAGAAAACGTCCAGTTCCGTCTATTAATTTACAGCCAACAATTCCGAGATTAGTCTGCCTTTCGGCGAAAGCCAAAATTGTTGTAAAAGTATCTTCGGCAACAACTGTATCTGGATTAAGAATACAAATATATTTTCCCTGCGCCTGAGCTACTCCAATATTATTACCTTTTGAAAAACCAAAATTAGCTGTATTCTCAATCAATTTTACTTCTGGAAATCGCTGTTTCATCATCAAACAACTTTCGTCTGACGAGTAATTATCAATTACAATAATTTCACTTTCTATAGCAGAAAGTGCTTCTTGAACACTTAAAACACATTGCTCAAGAAAATAACGTACATTATAATTAAGAATAATAACTGATAATTGCATGGAAAATTGGGCTGTGATTTTTTTTGGAAAGTTAAAAATTTTCTGCTAGTCCCAACCTTAATGACCAATCGTTTTTACTAATTCCATAATCTAGAACCAAATTACTATTATTTTGTTTGTTCCATTTAATGCGTAATCCTGTGCCCACAGCTGGATTCCATTTTGTGAATTGATAGGTATCTAATTTTGAAACTGATGATATATTGGTAAAAAATACGGCTCCAAAAAAACCATTTCTAGTAATATCAGTTCGGTACTCGGTTTCAAAATAAATCAAAGCATTACTTCTGTATCTATTTTTTGTAAAACCTCTCCCTGTTTTTCCTTCACGATCCCAGCCAATACTTGGTAAATCAAGATAATGCGGTTTTCCTCCAAAAGTAGACCAATAAAAAGCTCTTGAAGCCCAAACTCTGTGTTTTGTTTTACCAAATGAGTAGTATTTTCTAGCATCAACATAAAGTGACTGCCATTTATCGCCTTCTACTCCACTTGTATTTATTCTGAAATCTGCTTCTACATATAATCCTTGTTCTGGATTAATGGTATTTTTTCTTGAATCGTACAAACCTTGAAAAGCAAATCCAAAAGATGTTTCATTAGAATAATCACCATTCATATACTTATAGTAATCGGTTTCGTCGTCAATATATGATTCTTCAGAAATATTTTGATAATTATCGAATAAAAAACCAACTCCTAACCGATAATTTCCAATTACTTTTCTATTTATAAATTGATAAAATCGCCATTGCTGATAATCTAAAGTAGACATCTCTTTATCTGAATTGTGCTCTCCTAATCCATATGTAAGCTGAGGATAAATCATGTAACGATAATCACCTATAAAATTCCATTTATCATCTTTTGTATAAATATAAGTTTGAATGGGAAAAACATATTGATTGGAGAAGCTGAAATAAGGCGAAAAAGTTACTTGCGACATTTTTGTTTTTTCATGATCGTCACCTAGATAAAAACTCGTTAAAAAGGAAATTACTAATCCTGAACTCGAATTAACATCGAGAGGAACTGGTAATAAAGAAAAAGCCAGCTTTTTATCTTGATATTTTTTTATCGAATCGTTTTTATTGAAAATCTTATATAAAACATCCCGAATATCTTTCTTTTCAATAACAATACTATCATTTTGCGAATAACAAAACGGCATCAAAAAAAAGAAAAACAAGACAAGTTTGATTTTAATCTTCTTCATCGAAATATTTTTATGCGTTTATTTCTTACAAATTTAATCTTTATTTGATATTGTAAGATAAATTTATAAATAATTAAAAGAAAGATTCTATAATCGCTTGGAAAAAGTATATTTGAAATAGGATACAAAAACAAAACCGTTTTAAAACACAAGAAACTGATTATGATTAGTTTAAAATTTTTAACAACAATAATTACACTTCTCACAGCGAATTTTATCAATTTGTCAAATCATCCAAATTCAGATATAAATCTGGTAAAATCGAATACTTGGTTTATTGCTGGTCCAGTAAAAGAAAATCAAGAAACAATTAATTCAATACGTATAAAAGAAAATATCATACGCGTCACCTCAAAAGATTCACCTATTGGAGAAATCGAATTGAATGTTTTGATTACCTCATCGGAATTAAATGATGGAATCCCAACAAATTTATCAAATCAATCAAAATTCGTAATCATTACCTATAAAGCTACACAAATCCTTAAACTACAGGCTCGCGAAGGAAACTCTGATGGAACTGGTTGTGTGCATGGAGGTTCACATCCAAGAGTTGATTTACCAGCTTCTCCAAACAAATTTACGACACTAAAAATTCCGTGGACTGATTTTAAACAAGATGGTTTGCCCAACGGAAAGCTTTTAAATATTCATAATCTCTGCAAATTCAATTTTGTGAATTACAATCCTATTTCGGGGTCATTGTTAGAATTAAAATCGGTTATAGTTCAAAACTAAAATTAATATGAAAAATAAAATTTACTTCTTTCTACTTTTTTTAATCGCAATTTCAAATTTTGGTTACAGTCAAGAAAAATCTATTTCAAAAAAAATAGATATAAATGGTGTTTGGGAAGACATAAATTCTGGAGTACAAAATGCTGTCGCTATTATATCTGAACAAAATGGAAAAATTATTTTCTCTCATTATTTAGAATGGAAAGGACAGAAATTTGTAGAAAGCGGTATTGGCAAAAGAGTAGGAAACACTATAATTTATACTGTTGATGTTACCTTACCAATTGAAGGCTGGGCGACTCAAGGCGAGCATACTTTAACATTATCTGAAGATGGAAATAGACTTGAAGGTACTTTTACAGACAATAAAAAGAGAAGTGGTTCTATTGCTTTTAAGAGAATTCGATAAAAGGTTTCAAACTTTAGGTTATGGAAAATCTAAAATTTGAAACATTTAAATCATAAACCCTTCTACAAGTGCAGCTGGATTTTATATTTATTACAGATTTTCACAACTAACAACATAATAGTTGAAAATACTAATGACCAAATTATCCCTGGAATTCCTTCTCGGAAATAATCAGGAATGATATGAATATTGAAGGCTAAATTAAAATAATAAATCACTCCAGGTAAAATATAAATCAACAATGGATTTGCAGCAGCAGGCATAAAGAAATTACTCCATTTGGTTTGTTTTTTAATTTCCATTAACCAATAGAGGAAGTAAAACAAAACAGTACAGATTGCTGCCGAAAACATGGTCCAAGAGGGCGTCCCTTTTATTTTTGAAATTCCATAATACGGGCGCAGCAAATATCCTACACCAAAAAAGACTAGTGCAAAACCTATCACTCCCCAATTAATTTTTGACACATTTTTTTGATCAAAAAACAATAACGAAATAATTACACCTGCAGTTACTAACGAAGCGTGAGTTAAATGTCCCGCAATAAAACTAAACCAAGTTATATGTAATAATCCATCCGTTAAATTAATCGAATTAGCAGTAACACAAACAATTAAAAACAAAATCATAGCCCATAATTTTCCTGAAACTATCCAATAATAAACTACCGTAAATAAATATGCCCAACCTATTAAACCTAATATTCCCCACCATTTTGGAGTCATTCCTCTTTCACCATTGTCTTGAATGTATAAAAAGTAAAGAGTAATTAAAACTAGCATTCCGCCATATTGCAATATACTTTTTACCCAAATTGGGAAATTTTTTGGGTATTTATTCCATATAGGAATTGGCATTGCATATGCTAAAAGTCCCCAAAATACTGGAGCAATTATCATTTTTGACGCATCATAACCATATTCAGCGTTTACCATAAAAACACCAATAATAATTAAAGCGAAGGCTCTTTTTAAAGTATGTGTCCAAATCGTTTTATGGCTATCTCCTTTAAGCAACCTAGCATTAAACGCAAAGGGAATCGACATGCCGACAATAAATAAAAAAGCAGGAAAAACTACATCAACAAAAGTCATCGCATCTGCATCGGCCGGCATGTGTTTCATCCATTGAGGCACGTTCTTAATACTTGCAAGCTCGTTTACAAATATCATCACAAATATGGTAATTCCACGCAAAGCATCTATCGAAATAATCCTTTGATTAAATAAATTCTCCTTAATTTTCATAAAATATTACATTACTGATAATAACAAATATATAATAACGACAATAATATTCTATTATATATTTACAATAAATCTATAACATAACGTTTTAAGTAAAATCATTTAAATTTATCTTATAAAAAACTATCTATTTTATCTACTTTTGCACCATGTTATCATTCTTAAAATCAAAGCCGTACTTAAAAGACCTCTTATCAGGAAATTTTGTTGATATTCATTCACATTTATTACCAGGAATTGATGATGGGGCAAAAACTATTCAAGAAACAATTAAACTTGCTAAAGCTTTTAAAGAATTAGGCGTTTCTCAATTTACTACAACACCTCATATTAGTCATTATATTTGGAATAATTCACCTGAAGCCATAATTACTAATCATAAGGAAACTCAAATATCGCTTGAAGCAGAAAACATAAATATTCCGTTTCGACCTGCTGCAGAATACTTTATGGATGACTGGTTTGAAAATCATTTTCAAAACGAAAAGCTTTTGACATTAAAAGACAATTATGTTTTGGTAGAAATGTCATATATGAATGCTCCTGTTCAACTTTACAAGATACTTTTTGACATACAAGTTGCCGGTTATATTCCAGTTTTAGCCCATCCTGAAAGATATTTATTTTATCATAAAAACTTTAACGAATATGAAAAACTAAAAAAAGCAGGATGTTTATTTCAATTGAATCTATTAGCTACGGTAGGTTATTATGGCGGAGAAATAGCTAAAATTGCCGAACAGCTCCTAAAAAAAGGCATGTATGATTTTGTTGGTACAGACGTTCATCATGATACCCATATTGCAGCATTTAATCAAAAAATAAAAATTGAGAGTTTACACGCTTTAAAAGAAATAATAACAAACAATCAATTTTTTAAATTCTAGATATTATCATTGCATAAAAAAACGGTTCAATTACTTGAACCGTTTTTTTTATGTAATCTTTGTTTTTCTTATTTGTTAAGAAATAATTCTCTTCCACCATGTTTTTTTCTCAACTTTAACTCCATAACCATAACCATACCCATAACCTTTGGTTGAATCGGTATCATTAAGAACAATACACATGTTCGGTAATTTTTTTTCTTTGTAGAAAGTATTAGCAATTGTCAGCATTCGTTTTTCTAATACATTTGCACGCATTACATATACAAAAGTATCAGCATTTTTAGCTATCAATAATGTATCTGTAACTAAACTAACAGGTGCTGTATCTACTATAATATAATCATACTCTTTTTTAAGCTCATTAAAAAGCTGATCCACTTTTTTACCCATCAACAATTCAGCAGGATTTGGCGGAATTACACCAGAAGGCAAAATAAAGAAGTTTTCATACCCTTTATGTTTAAATATAAAATCATTAGGGCTCTTATCATTTGAAGATAAATAATTAGTTAATCCTAAACTAGGAACATCAATATACTCACCAAATTTTGGATTTCTAATATCTGCACCAACTAACAGAACTTTTCTTCCTGACAAAGCGAAAGTTGCTGCAAGATTTACAGAAATAAAGGTTTTACCCTCTGATGGGAAAGTAGAAGTCACAAAAATAGTTTTAGCAATTCCCTCAGGAACTTTATTTAGCATAAACTCTAAATTGGTCCTTACAATTCTAATCGCTTCTGCAGAACTAGTCCTACTCTCAGATTTAATTAATTCTGCAATATCATCAGAAGTTGGCACATCACCTATAAATGGTATTTGCGTTTTTCCTTCTAAATCCAGTTTGCTTTTAATTTTTGTATCTAATAAATTATCGACATAAATAACTCCAAAAGGAATTACTAAGCCTAATAATAAACCAGCTAAATAAATAATTTTTTTCTTTGGACTAATTGGAGATTTTTCGGCCTTGGCAGCATCTATAACACGTGCATTTGGCTCAGTAGCAGCTAGAGATATTGCAGTTTCTTCACGCTTTTGAAGTAAATATAAATACAATTCTTCCTTTACTTTCTGTTGTCGAGCAATAACCCTAAACTGGCGTTCTTGAACAGGGATTTTACTAATTTTAGAACTTAAAATCCCTTCTTGACTTTTTATATCACGATTTTGGATTTGCAAATTAGACTGCAAACGTCTTAAACTTGCAATTACGCTACCTTTTAACGAATTTATTTGTTGATCTAATTTTACAACTGAAGGATTTTCAGTAGTAGCAGACTTTAATATTCGATTACGGTCTAAAATCAATTGATTGTAAGAAGTAATTAATCCACTAGCATCACCATTATCCGAAATCATATTAGTAGGTAAAAGATCTGAATTACTGCTTTTTCTAATAAAATCTAATAAAGAAGAAGCTACATTTAATTGAATTTCAGTTTCAACTCCTTTTTTATCATATTCACTTGATCCTTCAATAAAAAGTTTTGCTTCTGACTCTATATCTGTTAATTTATTTGATTTTTTAAAACTTTCTACATCTTGTTCTACACCATCTAACTCTTGTGCAATTAAAGCCAATCGAGCTGCTATAAATTTAGACGTATTTTCAGAAATAAAATTTTTATCTTCAGCAGCATTTTCATTATAAATTTGAATCATATTATCCAAAAATTCTTCTGCTTTCTTAGACACTGCATCAGAAATAGAAATATTTACTACACTACTCGTTTTACTAATAGACTCAACTTTTAACTTATTTCTAAAATATTCAGATAAATCATCTAATGGTCGTATTAGAATCTTAATAGTTTTAAATCTACCTGTATGATTTTTTCCGTAAAGTGATGTTTTATTAATAACTAAAGTGCCTAATTCAGTAGTTATCTCCTCTCCAAATTTAAATTCTTTTTTAGATGATAAAATAAAATTCTCATTGTCATTATTTTCTATTTCGTCTTCTAAATGAAAAGAATTTGAGGTTAACAGCCTACAATTTAAAACTATATCTGCACTATCAAAAGAATCAGTTTTATTGAAAAAATAAGCACTAATCGGAGCAACTGCATAAATATCACGATCTACAACCTTCCCTTCAACAAATAACGCGACATTAAGTTTAAGCTTTTTAATAGTATTCTCTACTAAAGTTCTAGATCGTAGAATTTCAATTTCATTATCAACATTATTTTTCATACTCCCACCCATACCTAAATCAGCAAATGCAGATAATTCTGAAAGCATCCCGCCTTTTTTCTCATCTTTTACTAATATAGTAGTGGTTGCTTCATAATTGGGTGTAGTATAACGTAAATAAAGAAATGCTCCAATTAAACAAATTATTGTACTAAGTAAAAACCAACGCCAATGAATAAAGTATTTATCTATTTGTTCTCGAATGTTGATATCTTCAATTTCGTCATCCATGATATCATTATAAAAATCTTGCTTTTGCATTTTGTAGTATCAATTTTATTTAAAAATTAGAACAGACAGCGAAACTAAAATAGAGACCGCTGATATAATTACTGATGTATTTGGACCAACTGCAGATGAATTGACTCTAGTTTTATTAGGTTCTACATAAACCACATCATTTTGTGCTAAATAATAGAATGGCGAATTTATGAAATCAGATTTTGTAATATCTACTCGATTATATGATTTAACCCCATTAGTTTCTCTTATAACCAAAATATTATCTCTCCTCCCATAAATAGTTAAATCTTTCCCCATACTCAAGGCTTCAATCAAAGTAACTCTTTCTGAATTAATAGGATAAGTACCTGGTAAATTTACTTCTCCTTGTAATGACACTTTGAAGTTCATTATACGAAGGTTAATAATTGGATTCTTTATATAGTTACTTAATTTATTTTGTAAAAGCTGAAGTATTTCTGTACGTGTTAACCCACCTACTTTTAATTTTCCAATTATTGGAAATTCAATACTACCACTTTGATCTACCAAATATAACTGGACTGTTTCTTGTCCACGGGTAACATCTAATTTACTGTTACCTGAAATACTATATGTTTTTAAATTAAAAGGAATTGCAACTTCAGGATCATCTGCAGAAACCAAAATCATCAATAAATCATCTGATTGAATTTTAACTTCATAAGTACTGCTATTTTGTTGTGTATTCATACTATCAATATTTTGATAGTAAACTACATCTTGTCTTGATGCACAGGAAAAACATAAAAATAAAAGCGATAAAATGCTGGTTATTTTTATTAAAAAGGAAGATTTAATTTTCATTCTGTCTATAATTAGCGGGCAAATATAAGGATTTAATAAATTTATTCGTTCTAAAGATACTTGTCATCTGAAACAAGTTTTTTGATTGGTGTAATATCTTAAAATCTATTAAAATTTTAGTAAAAATATTAATAGGCATTTTCTTCGCCTTTAAACACATTTATAACCGTTTTAAAAATAATTTTTATATCCAATAGCAAGCTCCAATTTTCAATATACCAAATATCATATTCTACACGATTCTCCATATCTATAAGCTCTTTTGTTTCTCCACGATATCCATTAACTTGTGCCCAACCGGTTATTCCTGGTTTAGCATATTGGCGTACTAAATAATTATTAATTAATTCACTATATTCTTTTGTATGATTTACCATATGTGGTCTCGGCCCAACCACAGACATATCTCCAAAAAAAACATTAAAAAATTGTGGTAATTCATCAATACTAGTTTTTCTCATAATAGCGCCAAAACGCGTCACTCGACTATCTCCTTTTCTTGCTTGTTTTTTATCTGACGCATTATTTAATCGCATACTTCTAAATTTCAAACATTTAAAACTTCTATTATCTCTACCTGATCGTTCTTGTCTAAAAAAAACAGGTCCTGGTGATTCAATTTTTATAATTAACATTAGAAGAGGAAAAAGCCATGGGAATATAAATATTATTACAAAGAGAGAAAAGAAAATATCAAAGGTTTTTTTTAATAATCTATTTACTGTAGACTCTAAAGGTTCCCGACGAAACATTAATATAGGGGTATTTTCATAAAAAGATATTTCAACTTTACTTGATTTAGTATATAATTGAAAATCTGGTATAAATTTAATTCTCACCATATGATGTTCACAGATTTGGATCAATTTATTGATTACAGTAATATTATCAATATGTAATGCAACATACATTTCATCAACCTGTTCTTTTACAATATACTCCTCAATACTATCAAAGTTTCCTAAAATACGAGAAGATATAAAAGCAAAAGGATCTACTTTGTCATCAAAAAAGCCTAAAAAACGATAACCATAAGTTAAGTCTCTAGCCAAAACTTTACGTATTCTTTCCCCGGTATCATTTGCACCTACCACAATAAAATTTCTAAAATTATATCCTTTTGTTCTAATAAATTTTAAAAGTTTCATTGATAAATAACGTGAAATCATCAATAATCCAAAGAAAAAAAGGTAAAAATATAATAATCTAAGTCTTGAAATATCTGAATATTTTAAAAAAACAACAAAAACAGCAGTTAATGCTGCATGTATAAGCATCTTTTTTATAGTTCTTTTTAATATTGATTCAATAGGTTCAATCCTTATAATTCGATAGGAATCCTTATACAATAATAATCCTATCCAAATCAAATTTGCTAACAACGAAATAGTTTCTACTTCCTTTAAAAACAGCTTGTCTAAACTTCCAAATCTAACAAATGCTGAAAAAACAATAGATACGTTTAACAAAACGACATCCCAAACTACAAATAAAAGTTTAAAATATCTTGAAAAACGAAACTGCGAAAGTTCTTGTAAAATTTTCATATAAATAATTAACGAATGTGTTAATAAATTATTAGGATCTAATATTAAAAATAATTTTCATAAAAACATTTTGAAAGAGACTATCTAATCAAAAACAAATAAATTACTATATACCTTGAACTACCAGAGTCGTAATTTTTCGTAAGGCATCATTAATTTGGACAAAATGATGCATTTTCATTTTGTTCATTCTTAATTCACTTTGTAATTACCAAAAACAAATTTTTGTTATATAATAAGTTTTTTTCTATAGTGGATTAATTTGATTTATATATTTTCCTGAATTTATGGAATTTTAAAAAAAAATCAGGATAATCAATTAAATATCTTTGAAAAAGCTTTGGCTCGTCAATAATTCTATATATCCAACGAATATTTAATTTATCGAAAAAAGTAGGATAATAATTTTTCTTTTTTGCTATTTGATGTAAATATCCTCCACAAGTATAGCCGTATCCAGACCATCCTGCATTTTTAAGATCAATTAAAAAGATTTCTTGATAAGGAGCTCCCATACCACAAATTACGACATCTAATTTTTCTTTAACTAGCAAGTTAATACAATCCTCCTTCTCATAATCTTTAAAATATCCATTACGTGCATAAGCTATTTTAACATTATACTTACCCTCAATAGCATTTACTGCTTTATTGATATATTCTTCTTTTGTACCAATTATAGCTATACTAAGATTATTTATCCGTGAATGATTAAAAATAATAGGAGCTAGAGAAGTATCATCAAAACTAAATCTATTGTTTTTTAATTTGTAATATTTGTTTAATTTATTTACAAGAGAAATACCGTCGACATACCAATGATCTATTTCCTCAGCAATATCATTTCTTTCTTTCAATAAAAGCATCGAGTATGGATTTACAAATGTTGTAAGCCCTTTTTTAATTTCAAAATTAGTAATCTTTTGTATTATTATTTTCCAACTTTTATATTCCATGCTTTATTCTATTTCAAAACTATTTTATTTTTTTAGTGTTTTTATGTGAAAGATTCGTAATAGGATATATAGTTCTTCAACATATTTGCTTTATGAAATTGTTTTAAAAAGTCACTATCTTTTAATACTTTGGCTTTTTCTTTATAAAAAGAGTATTTTTGCATCATTTCAAAAATTGCTTTAGCAAGTTGCTCTGAATTATTAGGTTCTACAATAATTCCATTATTTTCAACTAGAGTTCTAGAGGATCCCACATCAGTTGCTATTATTGGTAATCCCACAGAAGCTGCTTCAATAAATACATTTGGAAAACCTTCAAAAATAGATGATTGAATTAAAATATCTGAAATACATAACAAATTTTGAACGTCTGTTCTGTGCCCCAAAAGACGAACTTTGTCTGATAATTGATGTTTTTCAATTAACCTTTTTATTTTATCTTCAAGAGGTCCATCTCCAACTACTAAACAAATAAAATTTTCATTTTTTAATTCACTCAAAGCTTCTATTAATTTTTGATGATTCTTTTGCTCTGATAAACGTCCTAAGCTTAACAAAATAAATTTTTCTTCAATTCGTAGTTCTTTCTTTAAATCTTGAATTTTATTTGCGGGGATATTTTCGTAAAAATCACCGCCCATGTTAATTGTAATGTTTTTATTTTTTTTGTAATAAGGAGCATAATAATTTTTGACTATATCTGAAAGGTACACCACATGGCTTGGTGTAATAAATTTACAGAGATAGTTATAACTTAGATAAATATTATCAAAATTAAAAATGCTTTTTACATTAAGAAACTTTTCTGAGGCTAATAAATATGGAGTAGTAGCTCTTTTATGTCCTTGAAAAAATTGTATTTTCTCTTTTTTAATTATTTTTAAAACTGAAGGTAAGTTCTTGTAATTTCGAACATTGATAACTATATGTTTTACTTTAGGATTTAATAATTTTGTGCTCATCCCGTCTGGAGCAAAAAGATATACGTTTTGAAAATAATCTATGTAATTATTAGCAAAAAATACCACGCGTTTCTCTTCTCCGCCAAAATTAAAATCAGGTATAATTAATGCAATAGATTTTTGAGATAAATCAGACATTTTTTTAATAATTTTATTAAATATTTTTAATAGATTCGTGGTAATTTATTTTACCATACTAATTATAACTAATTCTGGCTTTTTAGTGCCTTCAATTATATCTTCTTCTGTAAATTTAGTAAACATAATTCTACCATTCGGATAGCGATTATAATCATACACCAAACAAATTTCACCAATGTCATTCTGAACGACAGAAGGATACGAAACAGTTCTTCGTTCATCAATTAATAATTTATAGGGCCAAGTTTTACCTTTATCTTTCGATAAAAAGGCTGTCATTTTTTCCCTTTGCGAGCTATTGTTAAAAACTATCAATAAATTCCCTGATTTTAATTTACCAATATAGGGCCTGCTACTACACATTATGCCACCTTCCAACTGCTTAAATTTTTGTTCTCCCTGCCAAGTTTTACCATTATTAACACTTAGATTAGTACAAAGTCCATCAATGTTTTTTCTTAATAGACATAGTAATGAATCCTTTCCTATACTTACAACAGAATGTTCATCAAATGTACTCGGATAGATTCTAGGAATTCGACTAAGCAACACAGGATTATTTATCCGTTTATTTTTTTCATCATAAGTAGCTGAATAAAGTGATGGTCCCAAAATTTCAGGCAATGTGCCATAAAAAAACTGTCCGCTAGACCATCCTTGTCCAATTCCATAGCCATATACTGGAAATAACATTGAAGAATTATCAAGACCTGACTGTATTGGTCTTACACACATCGCTCCGGCAAACAAACGCCTAGGAGGTGTAATAGTAATGTTATTGTCTTCTAAATGGAGCATAGTTTCATAGATACCACCACGTCCTCCATCCCACATTCCTTTTGACATTGTCCAGGATAAATGAATATTCTTAAATTTATCCAACCATAATGATGAATCAAAATGTCTTATACTATCTTTCAATGGTGCTATTATCAATTTATTTTCTTCCCATGTGTTTCCCATATCTAAACTAGTAGAAACAATTATATATTGGTTTAACTCTTCTCCATGGTTTCCTCCATCCCAAGCTGCAAATAAGACACCATCTTTGTGAACTAATGTTGGAACACCTTGATATCCTTTTATAGGGTTTAAAATAGGATATACACTTGAATTATATAAAAAAGAAGTTTTGGAAATTGTATCAAAAGCAATTTTACTATAAACAATAGAATCTAGAATTGGGGGTTTTGAGACCCCAGTAGGATTGGTTGAATTTGAATTATTTTGTTCATCACATGAACAAAATAAATACGTTGATAATAAAACTATTGGCAAACAATAAAAAAAAAATTTCATTTGAATATAGATATTCGTTAATAATAAAATTTGATTACTTAGATCTCTAATGCTTTATTAAATTAAGTCTTTTTAATTTAATAAAGCATTAGAGATTATTTAAAATTTTAATTTTGTGAATTCAATTGTTGAACAAAATATTTGTACAAAACATGTCCATTTCTATATGGGTCACCTATTTTAGGGTTTGAATAAAATTCTGGAACAATAATAGTCGATTTTAATTTATGCTCTAATTTTGTAAAGAAAAATTTATTTTTAAAAGAAAGATTATCAAATTTTTCAATATCCTCTTTAGTACACAAATCCAATTCTGTTCCTATTACAATTAAATTCGCCAAATTAATCCGCTCTACTCTTCTATTCCATTTCTTCTCTGCCTCTTCTTCTGAATGGTAATGAAGAAAATGTATTTCGAATTTCCCTCCTAACAATCCGACAGGATATTTATGCTTTGCAGATTTAAGTCTTTCATTACCTACTGAATATTTAGATTCTGTAACAAAATCTATTTTTAACTTTAAGTTGTTTTCTAAATCAGATAAAAATTCTATATAATCAGGAAAGAAAAAATATAATCCAATTGTCGGACTAAGATAAGAATATCCCGTATCTTGATATATAAAACCACCAAGACAATTATTAGAGATAATACAAGGTGACTGGGGTAGATATTCCTTTAAATCACCAGCATACTTCATTCGAAGGTTTTTATAATAACGATCTCTTTGTGATATAAAAAGCAGCTTTAACCTAGAAATTAACTTCATGTTAATAATTTTAAATTTCATAACTAAAATAATCACAATACATAATCTACGGTTTTTTTATAATGAATATAAAGACTATCATTCATAAGCAAAGAATCGTATGATACAACTTTATGATTAAACAATTTTCCATATAACAATAATGAACTATTAAAACCAATTATTTCTAACATCGGATATTCAACCATTATTAATTCAAAAGGAACTGTAAATGGTAATTCTGTAATTGATAAATTGCGTTCTAAAAAATATTGTCTTATTGTATTTTTATTTTCTTCTGATTGTCCAGGATGAAATTTTATGTAATTATTATACTTAGCCGTTTCAATTATCATTATCCTTACAGCACCTAAATAAACATCTTTAGATGCAAATTTTTGTTCAATAGCTGCTTCAAAGATATAAATAGGATTCGAAGCATCTAAAGAAAAACCAGTTTGGATATTTGGCCATTTAACAACATGTTTTTTTTCATTAAGACTAAAAAAGCTATTAAAAGATATTCCAAATAATTCTGTGGGCAAATTATAACGTTTTTTCAAAAATTCATGAAAAAAAGGACTATCTGAAAACCAATATCTCTTATAGGAATTAACTCCAAAACTATAGAGTCTTTTTAAAAATTCTCTCCATGTATTTTTTCTGATTCCAAGTGATGAAGAATAACAATTAAGTCCTTCTTCAACAAATCTAATCCCTTTACAATACTTATTTGTAGCTAATACTTGGGGCAAAAAAACACCCACATGAGGTAAATAAGCTATATAATCTTCAGAAATTTCTTCAGCAATTAAATCATCAACTTTCGTAACTAACTTATTAAGTTTCCAAAAATAAAATTCTTCTCCATTTTTCATAGAATCAGAAAAAATATCGGATAAATCTATTTCCTTATACGGAATCTTTATACTTTTATTAGCGTAATTTCTGGTGTATAAAAAAATTACATCCTCAGGTTTTAATTTCAAATAATTAACAACTCCAAGTGCAGTAAGAAATAAAGTATGAGTGTGAGCGTAAAATAAGTACTTCATTTTTGAATAATTAAACTAAAACTTATTGAACATTTTGATATACTGATCTAAAATAACTTCATAAGAGTAAGTGTTGTTAACAAAAACATGTTGTTTATTAACTAGATCATTGTACTTATCAAAACCATTATTTATTGCTTTTATTAAGACATTAGCCAAATCTTCAACGTCTGCTGTTTTAAAAACATAACCACTTATATTATCAACAACTTCATCAGTAAATCCAGGCTGATTAGATACTATAACTGGAACATTATAATTATATGCTATCTTTAGAGGACCGCTTTGGGTTACTATTGAGTAAGGCAAAACTAAAAAATGATTATAGGCAAATAATCTAGGAATCTCTTTATTTTCAATATGTCTTATATCTAATTCAAAAACTTCTGGATAACGAATTTTTTGCTGATAAAAACTCCAATTATCGCACCCTCCTGCAATTACAATCTTAAAATTTTTATATCCTTTGTCACACACTAAACAAGCAGCTTCAATTAACAAGTCAATATTTTTTTTTGGTCTAATTCCTCCAAAAGTAAAAAAGGAAATAAAGTCATCTCTCTTTTCTATATCACTATCTCCAAAACTTTTCAAAGCGAGCGGAATCATGCAGATATCATTATCAGGATATTTCTTAGTGAAAATTTTTTCTTGAGATTTTGAAAACAAATTGTTAATGTTAAACCATGAATAAGAAATCTTATATAAAGTTTTATATACCCATTGATGTTGAAAACCTTCATGAACTTCACCTTGGTGAGCTGTAAGAATTGTTTTTTTTCTTTTAAAAAATAACATAGCCATGACCGTAAAATAAGGCGTAGGAACATAATTTAAATAGATGACATCAGCTTTATTTTTTATTAGTTTAGAAAAAACTGTAAAATAAGTCCATAAATAACGTGGATCACGATATCTATATTTACAGAATTGATACGTAAAAGATAAACCTTTTAAATTTTCAAAACGAATAAAGTCTTCTCGTTTAAATCGAGCGTCTTTTGATGGAATCATTACTATCCAATCAATATCAAATTCCTTTAATAATTTTGGTATAATTTCAATATCACAATCAACAAAATAATCAGGTGTAATCCAGACGAGTTTTTTTTTCATAAAATAAATTATTCCATATTTAAGCTATCAATTTTTATATAACTAAATAAAGACAATCAAATTAATTATTATTATTATTATTATTATTATTATTTGTACTTTTTTGAAACAAAACGTAACTTCAAACCCTCTAAAAAAGCATAGAATAACTCTATAAAATGTAGACTATATTTTTTTCGCAATGGAAACCATTGAAAAATATCTAATATTTTACCATCTCTAATACCCAATGCTATTGTTCGAATTTTTTTCTTTTGGATATTCTTTAAAATTTCTACAGGTAAGTTATTCAAAAAAACAGTATCAATCTGATTAAGCTGAACACATTTACTGTTTTCAACAAATTGCACTAACCAATTATATTCTAACAAAATTGCATCCATCTTCAATTGTCTATTACCTGTGGTAGAGATATTCATGGTGTTTTCACGATAATAAAAAACTGGATTTTGTGTATGAGCAATACCTTTTTTACTCATTGCTATATAAGAAGAAATATCATCTGATGCCCAAGCAAGAGGTAATTTAAAAAATCCTCCATTATTCTTCAATGCACTTGTTCTATAAACAAAATCAGAAATATATTGTTGACGAATATTTTTTATTCGATGATGCATATTCTCATAAACGGTCTCATATTCAGGCCATGAAACGGTTAATCCTTTTGATTCACCAATATCATTTATTACGACACTCCTACAATGAAAAACATCCAAATCATCATACTTACTTATAAGTGTTAAAAATTCTTCTAAATAATTAGGTGCCATTTTATCATCATCTCCCATCATGACAAAAAATTCACCTGTTGCTTTATCTAAACATTTATTCCAATTATCAACAATATGTTCAGCACCAACATTTTTATCATTTTTAAAATAAAAGATACGTTCGTCAGAAAACTCTTTTACTATTTCATCTATAGGCTGAGGAGAACAATCATTTAAAATAATTAACTCAAAATTTATAAAAGTCTGTTCTAAAATACTACTTATGCATTCTGCTAAAAACTTGCTTTTAAATGCCGGAATAGCAATGCTAAATTTTAGATTTTGCCTGTTCATTTGCTTTATCAACTAAGTAAAAAATTATACAATAAAAAGGAATAACTGCTGCATTAGCATAATATTCTGAAAGAAGTAGCAACATTAAGGCGTAAACAAAAAACAAAATTAAATATCTCCTAGACTGTAATTTATAAGTATAGAAAATTCCTTTTAAATTAGACCATAAAACATTAGCTACATAAAAGACACCAAACTTACTATATCCCCCTATTATTCCAACATCACTTGAGAAAAATTTTAAATCGCTATTGATTGAATTCATCTCTTTTCCATAAAGCGACAAATTTTGTGATTGTCCGTTTCCTATAAATCTTGAAAACCAATCATCTTTTGGCCAAAACTGATTCAAATAAAAATCGGCACTCAAAAATCGAATATAATCTTCACTTGATAATTGTTCATTTGACTTTTTGATCAAACTTCCAAATAATAGATCCATATTATATATTAAAAGTCCTCCCCCAATCAATAAAAAAAGAAGTGAAAAATGAAATGATGAACCCCTTACTAAAAATGCACATATTACCAGCCCAATTAAAATTCCAAATAAAAACTGCCTTGTGCCATAATAATAAAAACCTAAAAGACCAATTATTACATATAAAATCAATATTTTTTTTCTTGTTTTCAAAAAGTGATAAAAACTAAAAAAAACAAGAAACATACCATATTGTTGACCCGAAATTCTGAATCTTAAAAGCCCTTCTCTAATAAAGGCGTCTATTGAATCCTCGCCTCCTGCTCCAGCGTCTATTCTAAATAAATAAAAAGGAAATGTAAACTGCTGAATGATGTTTATTAACGCCCATATCACCCCTATTTTAACCGTTAATTTAATAATCTTAGATTCGCTAATATCATAAGCGTGCAACAAAAAATAAAAAAGCCAAAAGAAAATTATTCTTAATTCTATTAAAGACCAATAAAACTCTTGCTTGTGGTAAAAATATGCACCAAAACTACTAATTAAAGGAATTAGTATAAAGTATTTAACATTCTTCCTAAATAATAGATCTTTTCGTTTTAGCTTAGACCATTTATTTGCAAGCAAAAATATGGTAATAAATACAATTGCAAATTCAAAAAAATCAAAAACACGATCAGGTATATATACAAAGGACCATAAACGAATACTACCAATCAAAATTGTAAAAACAATAAAATTGTAAACCCATTTACTTGTTATTCTAGAATTACGGCTATACATATAGTACTATAATAAATATTCGCTTACTTCCCCAAACATTATTTACAAAACCTGAAAAAAAGAAAAATATTTTTTCCAAGTAAAAAATTGATTTAAAAGGACGGCGTTGCTTAATAAAATTTAAAAATGTTTTTGATAATATTTTTTTCTGTTTTATCCAAAATAAAAAAATAAGTCATTAATAAAAATGTAGAAGCAAATAATATAGATTTAAACAAAATTCTTACAAAAACATTGAAGTTATTCAAGTTATTATCAAGATAAAGAATACTTAAACAAAGTAAACCACTGATTAAAAATGCTGGGAAGAAAGATTTAATTAAAACTTTAAATCCGTTGATTTTCATTATTTTGGGTAGATAATAAAAATAGTTAAACAGCAATTGAACTAAAATAAAACCACCAAAACCTAAAACTGTAGCTCCAACATCATATTTGTTTACAAAAAAGATTGTAAGTAAAACAGATGCTATTGCAGCAATTAAAGATGAATAAACTAACGCTTTAGTTTTTCCAATAGACAATACAATACTTGATATAGCATAATCATGCATATAAAACATTAATAATAAATTTATTATCAACCATTTTGTTAAATACAAAAAATCTTTTCCTACAAAAAGAAATATCAAATCTCTCACATTTAAAATAAGTCCAAAAATTAATAACGATAAAAAAATTGTGATATACTTAGTTCCGCTAAAAACTAAGTTCGTTTTTTTATCTTCATCATTTAAAGCATGACCACGAGATGCTACAGGTAATAAAACTTGCAGAAATACTGAACCCATTGACCCAACCAGCATTATTATAGTTTGAAGTACTCTATAATCAGTCAAAACCGAAGTGCCTTTAGTGGAAAATGAAGCTAATAAAATGGGACGTAAATTATCTCCTGAAAATTGAAAAATACCCATAGCAAATATTGCTAAGCTATATTTTTGTATTTCTTTAAAAACAGAATAATCCCATTTAGGTTTAAAAAGCATTCCAGTTAAATTTTCTATAGGAATGATTCTTAAGCGATAAATATTCATTGGTATCATTACTAAAGTTGACCAAACATAAAGAAGAAAATAAGTCTTCAAGTCTAAATGAAAATATACGCCTATGAAAGCAGTTATTAAATTCAAAACACTACTAACAATTGTTGAATAATTCGTCCATTGAATTTCTCCATAAGAAATTAATAGTTGATTAATGACATAAGCTGCCCAATTAAACACTGCACTAAATGCTAATGTAAAAAGCATAGTTCTAAAAATTGGCTCTTGATCAAGTTCTAATTTAAAAAAATGTTTTCCGTACAACCCTAAAAATGATAAAATACAAGCATTTACTACACCAATACAGCCATAAAACACAATACTTGATCTTGCGGCACCTAAAATTTTCTCTTTTTCATCATTTGCAAACCATATAGAGAAATATCTAATTGCCCCAGTATTCATTCCCATATCCATTAAACGTAAATAAGCATTTAATGAGAAAGCAAGAGCAACTAAACCGTAATCTGATTTACCGTAAAAAGCAATCAGTAATGGTATGGTAAAGAACTTGGCAAAAGCATCAACTAATTTAGCAATGATTCCAACTAAAGAGCTGATAAATATTTTATTAGATTTCATTAATTTTAAAATTGGCAATTGATAAAGCTATCAATATAATTTGAAGTCATTTTTTTTAAATCTTCATTGTTATATCCTGTAAAAGAAATCTCGTTGACATTGGCGGCCTCAAGATCGTTTATAGAGTCTCCAATTAATATTAATTCTTTTTTACTATATTTATTAACTTCAATTAATTGTCTGACCAATTCCTTTTTTGGTGTTGGAGAACCGTGAATAGAAATAAAATATTCCGATAATCCCAAAGTTTTACAGATATACCTTAATTCTTTCTGATCTGATCCAGAAACAATATGCATATTAAATTTATGGTGATTTCCAACAATAAAGTTCAAAGAATCTATAATCAACAACTTAGAATCAAGTAGATTTTCAAGCATGACTTTTGAGAATTCTTCTGCCAATGTTTGAATTTCTAACTCTGTAATAGATTGTTTTCTTATTTGCTCAAAAAAATATCTAAATTTATGGTAGCGAGAAAGTCCACCATTATTTCTATGATATTCCATTAAAAGAGAAACTTGTTCATTTGGATAATCTTTCAAAACAATTTCAAATCCTTTATCACGAACAGGCATAGAGTCCATTATTACACCATCAAAATCCCAAAGAATTGTTTTAAACTTATCCATTTAAATGCTTATAAATTAATTCCGCTAATTCAAAATCATCTTCCCAATCAACATCAAATGAGTTATATCCTGATTGCTCCATTAAATATGGTTTATTCCCAATTCTGTCTTGATTATTAAAATAAATGTTTTTAGAAGCAATAAAAAAAGCACTATCTATTTCATACAAAGGCATTAAATCTTGTGTTCTAGGCCACTTAATATCTGTTAATCTATTGATTAAATCATTCTTTTCTTTTGACCATAAAAAATTTTGAAGTGTTTTTACACTCATTAAAGAATCATGTTCTTCATTGGTAATAGCTTCAAAATACGTTTTAATAGCCTTATCATAATCTTCAGCCTGAACAAAAGGCGAAGTAACATGTGTCCATAAAATATGAGACATATTACAAATTAAAGGTACATATTTCACTAAATCTATTAAATTTGTACTACTTAAGGCAAGATTCTCTGGACGCTCAATAATCTTTAATCTACTTTCTTTATTCGCTAATTTAGCTCCGTATTCTAATGAAGCATCATCATTTGAAGATAGTACTATTTCATGAATTAATTCCGTCTTTAAAAGCTGATTTAATTTAATTTCAAGTAATCCATTTTCAACATCACAAAATTTTCTTGTATTTTTATTTACTACTCTTTCGCTTCCTTTTCTTGTAGGCAAAAAAACACTTACTCCTTCCATATCAATTATTTATAAAGCTCAGAATAAACAGATTCTTGCTGCAAACCTTTATATTTTGTAGGAGTAAAAGATTTTAAACTAATATTGTTTTTTGAAAAATTCTTAAACAAGTATTCATTCTCATTAAACAATTCTAATTTATGCTGTGTTATTTCTCCATTGTATCCATCATAACCACAAAATATAAGTTCCTGAACTTTTATTTCTTTTGTTAATTGAAGAACTAATGCCGTAATTGAATTTTTATATTTATCTGTTACATTAATTTCCGAAAGCTGATATGAATTTAATTTAAAATTCTGAGGTATATAAGTACCCATTGTTCTAGGGTATGGTGGTAATATTGCAATCCTATTATTTGGCACAGAATTAAACACTTTTTCTAATCGATGTCCTTCATTACCTGCAAGACAATGAAATTGTTTATTAATACAATCATTAAAATAACTCACATTTCTTGAACTTGAATGTATTAATACCACACCTGGATTTAATACTAAATAATTCTTAATCGCATCGATATGTTCTTTAATACTATCTCCTCCACCTATTATTAAAGCTTTATCAAAAATTTCATTAGAATTGTACTCATTTAATGTTTCATTATCTTTTAATCCTTTGGATTGATTACTTAAAGCTCTAATAATACTATTGTATGAATAATATCTTTTTCCAACCCAGTCCATAACATCTTTTTGTGGTAAAGAATTTGCTCCAGAAACCATATAAGGTAAATTAGTACCCCATTCATATTCTTTTTGTAATTGAGTAAAGGCATCTGTAACCGACGAAAGTGCATTAAAATCAACTTCTAAATTATCACGATGATTTAAAGCAGTTAATAAAAGTTCTGTTTTTAAATTACCAGCTCCTCTTCCCATACCTGTAATAGTAGCATCTACCATATCAGCTCCACACTCAATTGCTGTTAATGTATTAATAAGGGCTAGTTCTAAATTATTATGTCCATGAAAACCAATTTTAGTACTCATTTGTGAACGAACTAATGCATAAATTTCTTTTACATCTTCTGGATAAACACCACCATACGAATCTACCATGTAAAAATAATCTGCAACTCCATCTACATATTTCAGATTAGATAAAAAGTCTGGAAGGTTTTTCCATTTTGACATGTACATAACATTAAATCCTACTTCAAATCCCATTGATTTAACTTTTTTTGCCAAATCAATTGCTCTTAATAACTGGTCTGGATCGATTGCAATTCTAACCATCGTAATTATTCCTAAACACGGCTTTAATAATTCTTCTACTATATCAAGTTTTATATTTTTTTCATCAAGAATGATAACTAGCTTTTTATTGGTTAAAGCTGCTATTTTTTTCAACACAAAATCTGGGCAATAAAAATATTCTCCATAATATCCCAAAAGTTTTGGACTTCTGTATCCAACTTCTAGATATTCGATTGGCAAATCATTTAGAGATGTTAAATAATTATCAACTAAATGCTGGTTAAAATCCCAATTGGTATAATATCCCCCGTCTCGTAATGTACAATCCAATATTTTCATATCTATATTTTATTTCAATAATTTAGGTAATTATTTCTAAATTAATTATTTCACTCTAGTCAATTCTTTGACTGCAACTTCTTTTCGTAAACCGCTGCTTGAAAAACGATGATCTCGTACATTAAAATACAATTCTATCCCTTTTTCTTCACAATAAATACGTCCTGTGAAATTTTTATCTTTATATTCGTCTCCAAGAATACGAACATCTATTTTAAAAGAACGTAAGATATCATCTAAATCTTGTTCGGTTGCATACGGTACAATTTCATCAACAAATTTACAACCTTTAAGTTGTATATATCGCTCTACTACCGTTTGAGTTGGACTATTCTTTTCAGGACGATCTAATGTTGGATCCGTTTGCAGACCTACAATTAAATAATCACACTGCTGTTTTGCATCTTCTAACATTTTTATATGCCCTGCATGTAATAAATCAAAGGCACTAAAGGTAATTCCTACTTTCATAATTTTATACTAAAACCTTAGTTTAAGACACAGCTTCGCTATCCTAACTCCCATTAAAGAAATCAGAAAACTCACATTGCTGCAAATATATTCACATTTTCAAGACTTTTAAATCAAAATTTTACAACTAAATGTTCCAGAATTAACAACAGAAAGCATTTAACTCAATATCAGATAGATACATAAAAATTTAAACTTCTTTTTCAATATTTTTTGCAAAAGTAGCATTTCAAATTTCATTCAAAAAATGAAAAATACAGAAATGTCTTATTTTGTTACTTTTAAAACATAATCTTTCTACTAGGCATAACTACCCGAAATGAAAAAAATATATTTTTTCATGAGAATTGATTATACTAAAAACGCTTTAAAACTCATATGTTAGGCGCATAAGTTTTAAATATTTAACATAGATTCTATTTAAAAATCTTAAATTTGGGGAGGAAAAGGTAATATATTACATTGAAAAAAACGATATTTTTTTTATTTTTACATGCAACGATTATTCAAGCACAAGTTTCAGGATGCACTGATGTTCTGTCGAAAAATTATAATCCGAAAGCATTAATAAATAATGGAAGCTGTTCTTATAAAAATCTGAAGATAAAACCTGAATTTTCGATTAAGTTAAGTGACTCTATAAAAGAGACTTCAGGATTAATTGCTTTCGATAATTTATTATGGACGCATAATGATGATCATGACAAAACTATCTATGGATTAGACTCTTTGGGAAGAATTCAAAAAAAAATCATTCTTAACAAAGTAATAAATCATGACTGGGAAGAAATTTCGCAAGACAGCTCTTATTTATACATTGGAGACTTCGGAAATAATTATAGAGGAAACAGAACTGATTTACATATTCTAAAAATCGAAAAAAAATCTTTTTTAGAAGGAAATCCAATTATAGATACAATTTCTTTTTCATATTCAGACCAAACCAATTTTAATCCTCAAAAAGCAAATACAACCAATTTTGATTGTGAGGCTTTTGTAGTTTCAAAAGACAGCATTTATTTATTCACCAAACAATGGCGAGCTTCTAAAACCAGTATTTATGTTTTGCCCAATCGAGCCGGAAATCATATTTCACAATTAAAAGAAACCATCAATACAAATGGTTTAGTAACGGGCTCAACTTATCTTGAAGCTAAAAAATTAATTGTACTTTGCGGGTATTCTAAATTAGGGAAATCTTTTTTGTACCTTTTATACGGCTTTAAAGATCATGATTTCTCAAGTGGAAATAAAAGAAAGGTTGACTTAAAACTTCCGTTTCATCAAATTGAAGGAATTGCTACAAAAGATGGTTTACATTATTATGTAACTAATGAAAATCTAGTACGGAAACCTATTTTGAATATTTCCCAGCAAATTCATTATTTTGATTTAAGCGCTTTATTAAATTCTTACCTCAACGCTACAAATCCTTAAAAAAATCTTCGAGCGTCATTTTATGAATGTCTAAGACTTTTATCAAAGTTTTCAAAGTCATCATATACAACTGTTTTACTGCAAATTACAAGATGATTTTCGTCAAAAAATAAACTTGTATATTATATGCGGTAATTTTTACGCTCTATTTTTTGGAATTTTCCGCTGTATAAAAAATAACATTATCAAAAAAATAGATCCTACAAGGTATTTTTTCTGCTAAAAAACCTATTATATACGTTTTTTTATAAATAGATTTTATTAATCTTCGCCATTATAATAAAGCATTAAAAAGTAACAACAACGGTATATTTGAGATTATTCAATTATTCAAAAAAAAAAAATCAGCATCATGAAAATAGTAAAAGATAAGCAGGATTGGAAAATCGCATCGGAAATTGAACTGATTTATAAAAGTAAAATAAAAGCATCTGAACGACCTCATATTACATCTTCTAGTGTTGT
>NZ_WMID02000041.1 GCF_009711165.2 Flavobacterium sp. MC2016-06
CCCATCCCGAACAGAGTAGTTAAGCCCGCCTGCGCAGATGGTACTGCAGTTTTGTGGGAGAGTATGTCGTCGCCTTTCTTTAAATCCTCATCATTTATTTGATGAGGATTTTTTTTGTTTTATACGATTTGAGAACTTTATTGGATCAACACGAAACCTGGGATCAACACGAAAACCTGTGGAGTAGTAAAAATTAAGCATAAATATTAGTGAGTCTAAAAAGGAAGTATTCTATATTTCTAACACCTCTAAATTTTGATCTAAAAGCTTTTATTTTCGCATTGAAAGATTCTGCCGAAGCATTGGTACTTCTGTTGTCAAAATAGTTCAATATGGTTTGATAATGAATCATAATTGTGCGAGAGATTGTACCAAAAGACTTAAAACCCGATTGATTTACTTTTTCGTGCCATTTGGCTAGTTTAGCAAAGCCTATGATTTTATCTTTTGTGTTCTCGAAGATATTACGAAGTTCCTGAGTTAGATTATATCCTTTTTGAATGTCAGGATATAATTCAAACAATAATGAAGCACGTTCTGTTTGATTTTGAGTCCATTTAGATTTGGTTTTATACAAAAAATAGCGGCTTCTGGCTAGTAATTGTTTAAGTGTATCCCCATTTGAAAGTATTATAGCTTCGAAATTTACTTTTGACTTTTTGGCTTTTTCAATAGCATCATTTTCCTGATCGATGGCTTGCCAACGATGTTTAATCCTGATTTCCTGCAGGGCTTCTGTAGCTAGCTTTTGAACATGAAATCGGTCTGTAACACGAGTCGCATTAGGAAAACATCTTTTAGCAATTAATCCCATATTACCAGCCATATCCAGAGTGATTTCCTTGACTATATTTCGCTGTTTAAGAGCGATTTTTTCAATAACACTAATAACTGTTTCTGCTTTAGTTCCTGCAATCATTGCTATTATTGTGCCTTTTCTGCCTTTACCGGATTTCTTGGTTAAAATAGTATAGAGTTCGCCGTTTGAAAGAGAAGTTTCGTCTATCGATAAACGCTTTCCAATATTTTGTGGAAAGAGAAGCCACTTTTTAGCGTGTGATATTTGATCCCAAACTTTAAAATCACTTAGAAAATCTTTGTATTGACATTGCAGGTTTCTACCAGAAACTCCATAAAAAGAAGCAATGGTATTACAATCATTTGGACTGGAATCTATTGATCTCTTTTAAAAAAGACGCAAACTCCTGAGTTACACGAGTCCCGTCTGCTGCTAAATTCCAATCTCTATAAACTACTTTCCCTGTATCTTCATTAAGCCATCTTCTACGGGTGATGTGAAGATACACCTGATGGCCGCGAATAGGAAAATCCTGAACCGTAATCTCATCAAAGAATCCCTTTGAACTTAATTTTGCTTCTCTGTATTCTTTAGGTATTGAATTAATCTCTTTCAAATAAAGATGAAGTGTTTCATTTTCTTTTTTATAAGAAGTAAGTTCAAAATAGTCTACTATTATCTCAGGCAGTAACAACTTAAGGATGTCCAGAAAAGAATCTTGCATTTATATATAATTTCAAAATACAAATATCTAATTTTTAATATTTCTCCACAACAATATGTGTTGATCCTCCATTGTATCGTATTTGGCGCCAATCATAAGTGTTGGAATTGAAATTTCGTGATGTCGTTTTTTAATATCCCATTTAGCTAGTCGTCCACTAATACCAAATTCGCTCGGACCTTGCATTAATGTATAAATTTCTCCATTTACATGTTTAATGGCTCGATTGAAGCTATCAGGCCATTCTTTTAATCTGCATAAATGTTTTTGATAGAAATTTGGTATCAATAATTCCATGTAGCGCGGATTTTCAAAATCTTTTTTAGCTTCCAGTGCTCTTATTTCTGCTAGAATTTCTGGTTTCATTTGTTTGGCTAGTACTTCGTCTAAATATTACTTTTACTTTATTTAAAGAAAAAGAGAATTGGAAGATTATTTATTTTATAGATACCAGAAGAAAATAAATTAGCTTTAATTCGTTGTTGCAGTGTAGTAATGACAGTCTTTAATTAATAAACATTCATCACATTTTGGTTTTGGTCTGCAGGTTTCTCTTCCTAAAAATGAAATTGCCATTCCAATTTCTGACCAAATAGATTGCGGAAGAATTTGCATAAGATCTTTTTCTATCTTATTTCCATCTTTATTTTCTCTTATTATTCCAATTCTTGGAGCGACGCGAATGACGTGTAAATCAGCTATAATACCTTCTGCGGGTTGATTGGTTTCTCTTAAAATAACATTTGCAGATTTTCTCCCAATACCTTTTAAGGCTGTTAATTCCTTCATATTCAAAGGAATATTTTCGTCTTTTTGAAGTGTTTTAGCAATTTCTAATAACCATTGTGATTTTGTTGGATAATTTCGAACTTTGCTAATATAAGTGACAAAAACTTCAGGTTCAGCTTTAGATAAACTATTTAAAGTTGGAAATTTCTCAAATAAAGCAGGAGCAATAGTATTTATATTCGCATCAGAATCTTGTGCAGACAAAACGACCATCACAAGTAATTGATAAGTATTTTTGTATTCTAAAGGATGTTGTTTTCCTTTATATTTCTTTAGAATTGGTTCTAACTTTGTTTCCCATTCTGATGTTTCTCCAAATAAGTCCATTTTTTGTTTTCTTTAAAAGTAAATCATAAAAACTGTAACTATTACAAAATTAAGTAGTTTCAATGAAATCTATTGTTTTTTTAATCACATTTTGATTTCCTAAAATTTTTCGGTGGCCTAATTTTTCGGTTAAATATAAAGTTCCGTTTTCTAAATTTTTATGAATATGAATTCCTGCTTTTACAGAAACTTCTGTATCGTCATTATCATGAATTACTAAAACAGGAATTTTAACTTGTTTTGCCGCTATATAAGCAGAGTAATTATCCATTTTAGTTTGGTACTTATTTTCAAAGTAATCACGTAAAGACAGGCTCATTTTTGGTTTTAAACCGAGCTTAGAAATAAAATCATCTAAAATATCTTGTACAACATCACCACTGCCAATAACAACAGCTTTTTTTACCTTTAAACCATCCTTAATTGCATTCAAAACTGACATGCCGCCTAATGAATGCCCAATAGCAATTTCAAAAGGACCGTATAATTTCTCAATTTCTAAAATTGCTGCTATAAATTCAGACATTATTGTTGACTTTCCTTCTGATTTTCCGTGAGCAGGAGCATCAAAGCTAATTGTAGAATATCCATTTTGTAAAAGTTCATCAGCTATTTTAAACAATTGTGTGCCACGACCAGACCATCCATGAACCAATAAAATCTTTTGTTCACTTTTTCCATATTCATAAACTACAATGTTTTTATTAATTGCAGGAACGAGTATTGAATGCTGAATGCTTTTGTGATCCATGTCTAACTCTCTTTTTGGAACTTTATGTTTTATAGGAGTTATAAAAAGTTTAGCAGCATATTTTGTAGCTAATTTAGTAGAAAAAAAAGCGCATATCTTGCTGGATACTATTATAAAATGTGGAATTTTTAAAGATTGAATAGGATTAGAAGCCTTTTTTGTCATATTAATAATTTTTATTTCAAGCTCAAATTTCGGTTATTTTTTCCCTAAATTTAAAGAACATAAAAGTAGTATAATTAATAACTGTTTGCCGTTAAAAGGAACATGAATTTAATTTTATAAATAGGTTTTTAAAATTTTAAAATGGAAATATTTCATATCAGCGCAGAATGTTACCCTATGGCAAAAGTGGGCGGTTTAGCCGATGTTGTTGGTGCATTGCCTAAATATCAAAATAAAGCCGGTCACGAAGTTCGAGTTGTTGTACCTTGTTATGATACTAAGTTTAAAAAAGAGAATGAATTTGAATGTGTTCATTGGGGAAATATTAAATTAGGAAATTTTGACTTTCCATTTAGCGTTTTAAAAGAAACAACAGATAAATTAGGTTACGAATTGTATCTGATTGAAATTAAAGAATTATTTGATCGCCCAAATGTGTACGGCTATGAAGATGATATTGAACGATTTCTATCTTTTCAGATTGCTGCTTTAGATTGGATTTCAGGTCGTGAAACGGTTCCCGAAATTATAAATTGTCATGATCATCATACAGGTGTTATTCCTTTTATGATAAAATATGCTTATAAGTATGAAAATTTAAGAACTGTAAAAACGATAATCACAATTCATAATGGGCTATATCAAGGATGGTTTGGTTTTGATAAATTACATTATTTGCCAGAATTTAATTTAATTCATATCGGATTTTTAGAATGGAATAATTCTTTAAATTCTTTGGCAGTTGGTATTAAATGTGCTTATGCGGTTACAACGGTTTCACCAAGTTATTTGAATGAAATCAATATTGCTGCAAACGGATTAGAGGGATTGTTTAATTCGGTTAGAAATAAATCTAAAGGAATTTTAAATGGAATTGATATTGAGGTTTGGGATCCATCAAAAGATATAATGGTTAATGAAAATTATTCTATTGAAACTTTCGAAACAGGTAAACAGAAAAATAAGGAAAAGCTGTGCGAGCAATTTGATTTAGATCCTTCGAAACCATTGTTTAGTTTTATTGGACGGTTATTTGAAGAAAAAGGGGGCGATTTACTGCCGCAAGCTTCGGCTTTAGCTTTATCTGAGAATTTTGAAAATATAAATATCTTGATTTTAGGATCTGGAAATGCAGCAATTGAGTCTCAATTATTGCAGTTGAGAAATGATTATAATGGTAATTACAATGTTTTTATTGGTTACAACGAAGAATTAGCACATTTGATTTATGCTGGTTCAGATTTTATTTTAATGCCTTCTCGTGTTGAACCATGCGGTTTAAATCAGATGTATGCATTGCGTTATGGAACTGTGCCAATTGTTAGAAGAACGGGTGGTTTACGTGATACTGTGACTGATTTTGGTGACAACGGAAATGGTATCTGCCACGATCAGGCTTCTGTTGGTGACATATGTTATTCTATTAATCGTGCTGTAAAAATATATGCCGACAAAATAAATTTCAATATAATAATTGAAAGAGGAATGAGTACAGATCATTCCTGGGAAAGAGTATGTGAGGAATACATCGAAATATACAACTTAATAATTCAGAAAAATGAAGTTTAAAAAGAAAAATGTAGTTGCCATTATTCTAGGAGGTGGACAAGGATCACGCTTGTTTCCACTAACGCAAACAAGATCAA
The DNA here is from genome assembly GCF_009711165.2 of Flavobacterium sp. MC2016-06. Classification (GTDB taxonomy): domain Bacteria; phylum Bacteroidota; class Bacteroidia; order Flavobacteriales; family Flavobacteriaceae; genus Flavobacterium. The sequence continues at coordinate 5,202 of NZ_WMID02000041.1, forward strand.
AACCAGCTGTTCCGATTGGGGGAAAATACAGATTGGTTGACATTCCGATTTCAAATTGTATCAATTCTGATATTTTTAAAATATTTGTATTGACTCAGTTTAATTCTGCATCGCTGAATGCACACATTAAAAATACTTTTAATTTTAGTATTTTCAGCCAGTCTTTTGTTGATATTTTGGCAGCTGAACAGACTCCAGAAAATCCAACTTGGTTTCAGGGAACTGCTGACGCTGTACGTCAATGTATGTCGCATTTCTTGAAACACGATTTTGATCATGCTTTGATTTTATCTGGTGATCAATTGTATCAAATGGATTTTAATGAAATGTTAGAAGCTCATATTTCGAGTAATGCAGAAATTTCTATTGCTACATTGCCTGTAAATGCTAAAGATGCACCAGAATTTGGGATTCTTAAAACCAATCATGAAAATTGTGTAGAATCTTTTATAGAAAAACCAGATGCTTCTCTTTTACCACAATGGGAATCTGAAGTGAGCGAGCAGATGCAGGCAAAAGGGAAAAAATACCTTGCATCAATGGGGATTTATATTTTTAATAAACAGCTTTTAGAAGATTTAATGGCTAATCCAGAAACGAAAGATTTCGGAAAAGAAATTATTCCTGATGCTGTTGGAAAACATAAAATTCTAAGTTATCAATACGAAGGATATTGGACGGATATCGGAAATATTGAATCGTTTTTTGAAGCTAATATTGGTTTAACGACAGATATTCCAGAGTTTAATTTGTTTGATAACGATAACAAAATCTTTACACGTCCGAGGTTATTACCGCCTTCTAAATTTAGAAACTCAATTATAAATCAATCATTAATTTCTGAAGGTTGTATTATTAATGCAAAAGAAATTAAAAGTTCTGTAATTGGTATTCGTTCTAGAGTGGGAGAAGGGACTGTTTTGGAGAATTGTTATGTTATGGGTAACGATTTTTATCAGGATTTGGATGAATTGCATGAAGATACTCAAAACAACAAAATACATGTTGGAATAGGTGAAAACTGCTTTATAAAAAATGTTCTCGTAGATAAAAATGTACGTATTGGAAACAATGTACATATTAATGGAGGCAAACATTTAGATAATTTTACCAATGATTTGTATACTATTAAAGATGGAATTGTTGTAATTAAAAAAGGAGTTATTCTTTCGGATAATTTTAGAATAGAATAAAAAATTAAGATTTTAATTGTTGCCTTAAAAACCAAATATGAATAAAGTTATTACGCATTCTCTTTTTACTGATTTTGACATCGATTTGTTCAAAGCTGGAAAACATTTTAAATTGTATGAGAAGCTTGGAGCGCATTTAATTGAAGTTAACGGAATAAAAGGCGTTTATTTTGCAGTTTGGGCACCAACGGCGAAATCCGTATCTGTTGTAGGTGATTTTAATTATTGGACTGATAATGAGCATGAATTGCAAGTAAGGTGGGATTCTTCTGGAGTTTGGGAAGGTTTTATTCCTGGTATTGAAAAAGGAGCACTTTATAAGTATAAAATTCAGTCGAATATTAATGGTATTGTAACCGAAAAAGCAGATCCTTTTTCTTTGTATTGTGAAAAACCACCGCGTACAGCTTCTGTTGTTTGGGATTTAGATTATAACTGGAAAGACGAAAACTGGATGCATACTCGTAAACAGAATAATGCTTTAGATAAGCCATATTCTGTTTACGAGGTTCATTTGGGTTCTTGGAAACGTGCAGATCATAATAGATTTTTAACGTATTTGGAACTTGCTGACGATTTAGTAAATTATGTCAAAGAAATGGGCTTTACACATGTAGAGTTCATGCCTATTATGGAATATCCTTATGATCCTTCTTGGGGGTATCAATTAACAGGTTATTTTGCACCAACTTCTCGTTTTGGTAAACCACAAGATTTTATGGTTTTGGTCGATAAATTGCATCAAGCTGGGATTGGAGTGATTTTAGATTGGGTTCCGTCGCATTTTCCTGATGATGCGCACGGTTTGGGTTTCTTTGATGGATCGCATTTATACGAACATCCAGATCGCAGAAAAGGATATCACCCAGATTGGAAAAGTTTGGTTTTTAATTACGGACGTAATGAAGTTCGAGCTTTCTTGATTAGTAATGCTGTTTTTTGGCTTCAAAATTATCATGCAGATGGTCTGCGTGTTGATGCTGTTGCTTCAATGTTGTATCTGGATTATTCTAGAAATGATGGCGAATGGGAACCTAATATTTATGGTGGAAGAGAAAATCTAGAAACTATTAGTTTTCTTAAAGAATTTAATGAAGTTATCTACGCTAATTTTAATGGAGTTCAGACTATTGCCGAAGAAAGTACTTCTTTCCCGATGGTTTCTAGACCAACGTTTACGGGCGGTTTAGGTTTTGGAATGAAGTGGATGATGGGCTGGATGCACGACACTTTAAAATACTTTCAGAAAGATACTGTTTATAGAAAATACCATCAGAATGAATTGACTTTTTCAATGACGTATGCTTTTACCGAAAATTTTATGCTTCCGTTTTCACATGATGAAGTGGTTTATGGCAAAAAATCTATTGCTAACAAAATGCCTGGCGACGAATGGCAGAAGTTTGCCAATTTACGATTGTTATACGGCTACATGTTCACACATCCCGGTACTAAATTATTGTTTATGGGTTCTGAATTTGGGCAGGGTGACGAATGGAATTTTGAGAAAAGTTTAGACTGGCATTTATTGCAATATGATTATCATTCAGGAATTAAGAAGATAGTTACCGATTTAAATCAGTTGTATAAATCGCATCCTGCTTTGTATGAAAAACAATTTAGCGGTGAAGGTTTTGAATGGATCAATTATTCAGATCATCAAAATGCGGTTCTATCTTATATCCGAAAAGGAAATAATATAAATGAAAACTTAATTGTCGTTTGTAATTTCACGCAAGTGGTAAGAGAAAAATACAGAATAGGAATACCGCAAAAAGGCAGTTTAGTACAGGTTTTTAACAGCGATGCTAAAGGTTATGGCGGAAGCGGTGTTACTGGTTCTAATACTTTAAAAGTAGAATCTATGCCGTATGATGGAAGAGATTATTCAATCGAATTAATTTTGCCTCCATTGAGTGTTACCGTTTATTCAATATCAGAAAAATAAGATATTTGTTTTCAGTGATAAGATTTTATCATTTTTAAGCTCAAAAAATGTTAATTTATTGTTTTTCACAGGTGTTATTTAACACTCATGCAAGAAAAACGTTTTCGTGAATAAACCTTTTATTCATAGTGCTTTACTAAGTTTTTTTGTATGTTTGAAATAGCGATAAAGTTTTTATAATTAATTCATTAGCGATATGATTACAAATACATCATTAGAATATAAAGGCGATTTATATCCATCAAAAATTGTTTCTTACGAGCATCAGGGAGATTCTATTTCTTTTCATACAGATAATAAAGTAATCTTAAAAGTTATCATTCTTAGAGATAGCATGATCCGATTTCGTTTTACAACAAAAGGCTATTTCAGCAATGATTTTTCGTATGCCATTGATAAAACACAGCTTCACGGTTATAATTTTTTAGAATTAACAGAAGAAGAAACGTATTTCCAGATTAAAACAAGTAAAGTAAAATGTAAAATTCAGAAAGCAGATCTTCGTTTGTCTATTTACGATTTAAATGATTTTCTTGTTTTAGAAGATGAACTTGGTTTTCACTGGGAAGAGAGTTATGAATATGGCGGAAATATTGTAAAAATGAGTAAATCTTCTAAAGATGGAGAATGTTTTTACGGTTTAGGAGACAAAGCCACACAAATGAATTTAAAAGGCAAAAGAGTCGAAAATTTTGCCACAGATCAATATGCTTTTCAAAAAGAACAAGATCCTTTGTATAAGGTTGTTCCTTTTTATATAGGTTTACATAACAAGGTATCTTATGGTATTTTCTTTGATAATACGTTTAGAACTTTCTTTGATTTTTGTCAAGAAAGAAGAAATGTTACCAGTTTTTGGGCAGAAGGCGGCGAAATGAATTATTATTTCATTTACGGACCTCTAATGCAAGATGTTGTAACAACTTATACAGATTTAACGGGTAAACCAGAATTACCACCGCTTTGGGTTTTAGGTTATCATCAATGTAAATGGAGCTATTATCCAGAAAGCAAGGTAAAAGAAATTACTTCAAAATTTAGAGAACTCAAGATTCCTTGTGATGCCATTTATCTGGATATTGATTACATGGAAGGTTTTCGATGTTTTACTTGGAGTAATGAATATTTTCCAGATCCAAAACGAATGGTGGCTGAGTTAGCCGAAGATGGTTTTAAAACGGTTGTAATTATAGATCCGGGTATAAAAATCGACAAAGATTATTGGGTTTATAAAGAAGCTTTAGAGAAAGATTATTTCTGCAAAAGAGCCGATGGACCTTATATGAAAGGTAAAGTATGGCCGGGAGAATGTAATTTTCCAGATTATACAAATCCCGCAGTTAGAGAATGGTGGGCTGGGTTATTTAAAGAATTAATTTCAGACATTGGTGTAAAAGGTGTTTGGAACGATATGAATGAACCTGCCGTTATGGAGGTTCCAAATAAAACATTTCCAATGGATGTTCGTCACTTTTACGACGGAAATCCTTGCAGTCATAGAAAAGCACATAATATTTACGGTACGCAAATGGCACGCGCGACATATCATGGCGTGAAGCGTTTTGCTTATCCAAAACGACCATTTGTAATTACAAGATCTGCTTATTCTGGAGCACAGCGCTATACGTCTTCTTGGACAGGTGATAACGTTGCCACTTGGGAACATTTATGGATTGCTAATATTCAGGTACAGCGAATGTGTATTTCTGGTATGGGCTTTACAGGTTCTGATATTGGAGGTTTCGCAGAACAGCCAACGGGCGAATTGTATGCGCGCTGGATTCAATTGGGTGTTTTTCATCCGTTTTGCAGAACGCATTCTTCGGGAGATCACGGTAATCAAGAACCTTGGGCTTTTGACGAAGAAGTAATTAATATTACCAGAAAATTTGTGAGTCTGCGTTATCAATTACTTCCGTATTTATATACCATGTTTTGGCAGTATATAGAAGAAGGTTTACCGATGTTGAAACCATTGGTTTATTATGATCAAGATGATACACAGACCCATTATCGTAATGATGAATTTATCTTTGGAAATCAAATATTAGTGTGCCCAATACTTGAACCTAATGCTGTAGGTAGACGTATGTATATTCCAAGAGGAGAATGGTATAACTACTGGACAAATGAGTTTGCAATAGGCGGAAGAGAGGTTTGGGTTGATACTAAATTTGATGAGATTCCGCTTTTTGTAAAAGCAGGAGCAATAATTCCAAAATATCCCGTGCAGCAGTATGTTGGTGAGCTTGAATTTGATGAATTAACGCTTGATTTATATTTTAAAAACGGTAAAGAAAAATCATTTGTTTATGAAGATTCTCAAGATGGTTATGATTATAAAAAAGGACGTTACAGCTTTTTGTCATTTACCACTACAGGAAAAGAAAAAGAATTAATTATTCAACTGCATAAAGAAGGTAAATACGATACCAATTATACTAAGTACAAAATCAATTTGATTGGTCTGCCTTTTAAAGCTGTTGAAATTGAAATAGACAATGAGAAAGTTGAATTTGATAAAACAAACTTTGAATTAAATCATTTTTTAATTGTGGATAAAGGTTTTAACGAACTTCATATTATAGGAGAATAATAAGTCTAATTTTGATACTTTTTTACTGAATTGTGTAAGTTAATATTTTATAATAATTGTATTTTTGCTTCATAAAATAGCATAAATTATGAAAAAAATATTGTTTTTAGGGATTTTCAGTGCCCTTGTAGTGGCTTGTGCAACCAACCCAATTACAGGAAAACAGACTCTGAATTTTGTTTCAAACAGCGAATTATTTCCAACATCTTTCCAGCAATACAGTACTTTCTTGACCGAAAATAAAGTTATTACCGGAACTGCCGATGCTAAAAAAGTTGAAGTAGTTGGTTCTAGAATTAAGACAGCGGCAGAAAAATATTTAACATTTTTAGGACAAAGCCAATATTTAAAAGATTATCGCTGGGAATATAAATTAGTTGACAATAAAGAAGTAAATGCTTGGTGTATGCCTGGTGGAAAAATTGTGGTTTATTCTGGAATTCTGCCAATAACTCAAGACGATGCTGGTTTAGCAACGGTTATGGGACACGAAGTTTCACACGCATTGGCCAATCATGGAGCACAGCGTATGAGTGCAGCACAATTACAGCAGATTGGAAGTGTTGCTTTAGGAGCGGCTACAAGCGGTAAATCGGAACAAACACAGCAAATATTTTCACAAGCTTACGGACTTGGTACAGAGGTAGGAGTAATGCTGCCTTTTAGCAGAAGTAATGAAACAGAAGCAGATAAAATAGGATTGACTCTTATGGCTATTGCAGGTTATAATCCAGATGATGCAATTTCATTTTGGACTAGAATGTCTGCTAAATCAGGAGCATCTGGAACTCCAGAGTTTATGAGTACGCACCCTGCAGATGCAACAAGAATTGCTAATTTAAAAGCCTTGATTCCAGAAGCAAAAGCTACAGCGCTCAAAGTTGGCATTATAAAATAAACTGAAATTTAATTTGATATAACAATCAAAGCTATTCTATAAACGAGTAGCTTTTTTTTTGAAAAAAATAACGTTCTTAACGCTCAAATAATCGATTCTAAATAAAATTTAGATAAATTCGCATTCAATTAACACAACCATTTCTATGAAAAACCTACAAAAAGGAGATAAGAAGCTATTAAATGCTTGGGCATTTTATGATTGGGCCAATTCAGTTTATACTTTGACGATTGCATCGGCAGTATTTCCAATTTTTTATGAAGCTTTATTTTCTGAGCGTGATCATTATATCGATGTTTTTGGAATGCATTTAAAAAACTCCGCTTTAATTAGTTTTATTACGGCAAGTGCATTTTTAGTGGTTTCTTTCATTTCGCCTTTATTATCTGGAATTGCAGATTATGTAGGGAACAAAAAATCGTTTATGAAGTTCTTCTGTTATATGGGAGCTTTGTCATGTATGGGATTGTATTGGTTTGATCTTTCTAATATTTATATCGGATTAGCTTTTTATTTTCTAGGATTAATTGGTTTTTGGGGTAGTTTGGTTTTTTATAATTCTTATCTGCCAGATATTGCTTTTCCAGAACAGCAAGATAAAATCAGTGCCAAAGGATATTCTTTAGGATATATTGGAAGTGTCATTTTGCTGATCATAAATTTGGCAATGATTATGAAACCAAAACTTTTTGGAATTACAGGAACTGACGGAGAAGCTGCTATGAAAGCCATGCGTTATTCTTTTATAATGGTGGGAGTTTGGTGGATAGTATTCAGTCAATATACGTATTATTTTTTACCAAAAGGAAGCAAAGAAACAACTCAGAAATTAACAAAGAGTGTTTTATTTAACGGGTTTAAAGAATTAAAGAAAGTTTGGGCTTTATTAAAAGAAAACATTCCATTAAAACGTTATTTAGGAGGTTTTTTCGTTTCTAGTATGGCTGTTCAGACCGTAATGTTAGTAGCAACTTATTTTGGGGCACAAGAAATTCAATGGGCATCAAAAGAAGAAAGCACTATTGGGTTGATTATCTGTATTCTTTTAATACAATTAGTAGCCGTTTTAGGAGCCGTTTTAACTTCTAGAGCATCAAATAAATGGGGGAATATTCCAACCTTGATTGTAATAAATTGTATTTGGGCCGTTTTTTGTGCTTTGGCTTATTTTATCACTACTCCAATAGAGTTTTATGCAATGGCAACCATGATTGGACTTGTAATGGGAGGAATTCAGGCTTTGTCACGTTCTACGTATTCAAAACTGCTTCCCGAGACAGAAGATACGGCTTCGTTTTTTAGTTTTTACGATGTTGCCGAAAAAATAGGAATCGTAATCGGAATGTGTGTTTACGGTATTATTGATCAAATAACAGGAAGTCCGCGTGCAGCAATTGTAATTTTAGCAGTCTTCTTCGTAACAGCAATTTTTCTCTTAAGAAGAATACCAAAAAACGCTACTTCAAAATAAAATTATAATGTCACGAATTTCTTGAAATTAATCTATTTGATTGATGATTATTGAAGAAATTCGTGACACTTTATAAAGTTTATGCTTTAGATATATTTCCTGAACCAGAAACTTTTACATCACGCTTTTCAGGATTTCCACTGTATTTAATATTTCCAGATCCCGAAACTCTAGCCGTTAATTTCTCGTCGCAGCTTACACGACTGTTTCCTGATCCCGAAACATTTACGTCGACATTTTTAGATTTTAATTCAGAAGCATTAACATCGCCAGAGCCTGAAAGTTTAGAACTAAAATTAGCAGCACTTCCTTTTAATTGTACATTACCAGAACCACTTAAATTTAATGTGAAGTCACTAGAATCAACATCAAGTTTAAAGTTTCCAGAACCTGCTAACTTTGCAGTAAATTTATCATTCTTAATTTTGTCTTTAGTCTGAATATTACCAGAACCCGCTAGATTTACTTCGGATATTTTTTCAAATGGAACCGTAATTTCAATTTTTTGTCCAGAGCTCATGCGAATTTGAGTTCCTTTTTCAACATAAATTTTCAATGTATTATCTTCAACTTCAACTTTTATGGCAGTCAATAAATTTTCTTCGCCTTTAATAGTGATGTTACCTTCTTTTCCTGCTATTAAATTTACATTAAAAGGCCCGCCAACTTTTATAGCATCATAATCGGCTGTTTTTCTTGTTTCAGAAACGGTTTTACCGTTTCCATTTATTTTATTGGATTGTGCATTTGTAATAAACCCAGTTAAAAATACACTGCAAACTACTATTTGAATTAATTTTTTCATTGCTTTAATTTTTTAAGATTATTGTTTTTTGGTTAGGGTTACGTTTCCGTAATTAGAGGTAATAAGTACTTTGTTTTGTCCTTTTTTCTTATGAAATCCGCTGATGTTTTTAGAAGTGTTTTTGCTTTCGCTGACAGAAACTTCTAAATCATCGCCGCTTTTTATGTTAGCATATTTGGTTGAAATATTAAAATCGAAGGCATAATTAATGTTGTAGCCTAATGAAATATCAGAATATCCAGAGTTAATGTTTACATTATTAGCTTTTTCTGTTACCATTCCAATATTTACTTTACTGTAATTGGTGTCAATATTTAAGCTGTTTGAAATTTCGGCAATAGAAATAGTTAAGTAATCTCCTGTACCATCAAACGAATTAATTTTTTGAAACTTTAAATTACCATAATTACAATCGTATTTAATATTCTGTCCATCAGAAATCACCAAGTCAGTATAATTAGTATCAAGATTTAAATTCCCAGAATCAGTTACTTTCAAGCCTGAATATTTAGCCTGTACAGTTCCGCTTTTAATATATTCAATAGTTGAATTTTGACAGTAATCAATTTGAATTTTATTGTTTGCCCCATTTAATTTTCCAAGCGTAATTTTACCGTATTTACAAGCAATATCAGCAGTTGACTCTAAGTTTAGTGTCGTAATGTTTCCGTACTTATTAAGCAGCTTTACCGTTCCGTTTTTAGGAATTTTAATGACATAATTAATCTCAAAACTATTACTGCTTCCTTTACTTTTAAGAGAAGAACTGCCAAGAGACGTTACAGCCGAAACCATAGATTTCAGTGCTGTAATGCTTACATCAATACTGCTTAATCTTTCGTCTACCCAATTTTCGTTTGGTCCAGAAACTTTAATCGTAATGTCAAGGTCAATTTTATCTTCATCCCAAGTCGTTATGGTAATATTTCCGTATTTATTATCAATATCAATCCCAGCATTAGAGTTGACGATATAGGTTTTTTTAATGTTTTTTTGTTTCGTAACAAAAGTATCATCGTTTGAGAATCCTAAAAAAGGAATCAAAAGAAATAGAATTAATATGTTATAATGTTTTTTCATGAGTTGTAGTGTTTTTTAAATTTTCGTTTTCTTCAATACGTTGTAATACAGTCTGCAGAAATGATATTCTCGTTTGAAGATTGCTAATCATGGCATAAATAATCTGTTTATTTTCACCATTTTTTTGCAGTTCATTTATAATTTTTTGATAATCGGCATCAAAAACCTTCATTTGTTTTAAGGCATCATTAATAATCTGCTCATTTTCTGGTGAACTTTTCTCTTTTAATTTAACCAATTCGTTATCGATTAAAATATTGAAAATAGAATCTGTTCGTTTGGTTTCTTTAGATGCAAATTTGAATTCTTTAGGTTTATCATTCTTATAAAAAATTGATACCCCCAGCATCAGTACAATAGAAGCTGCAACCGCAGTCATAAACCAATACTTTCTTTTCGATTCTTTTTTATTCAATTTATTTAGAAAGTTAACCTGATGGTTAGAATTTAGTTCTTGTACATCCCATTGATTTTCAAATTTTTCAAATAATTGATCTAAATTGTCATTCTCCTTTTTCATATTTCCTCTAATTTTTTTCTTAAACTTTCTTTTGCTCTGCTCAATGTTGTTCGGCAGTTAGCGTAACTGATATTCAAAATTTCGCAAATTTCTTCTTGATCATAACCTTCAATATAAAAAAGATTCAGCACCATTCTGTAATTGTCTTTTAGACCTAAAATAGTATCCAAAACTTGTTTCACTTTAAGTGAATTCAAATCAATATTTTCAGAAAAAAAGCTGTCATCTTCTTCTGTTTTGTAAAGCGTCTTACTCAAGTCTTCAACCTGAAAAGCGTTATTCTTTTTATAAAAATCAATACTATAATTGATAATTATTTTTTTCAACCACGCCCCAAAAGCAACTTCCTGCTTATAGTCGTTAATTTTTGTAAAAGCTTTCAAAAAACCTTCCTGCATGACGTCTTGTGCAAAATGTTCGTCCTTTACAATTCTGTAGGCTACGTTATACATAGCTTTACAATATCTGTTGTAAACTTCAAATTGTGCCTTTTGATTGTTCTCTTTACAAAGCGCGATTAATTCTTCGATATTTTGATTGGTTATGTTCAAGTACTGTTTGCTAGTTTATTATAATGACTTTACTTTTTTGGGTTTGTTACAGTTTTATAAATTTAATTTTATTTTTTTGATAATGAGTGTTGTACTCCGATACTATTAAATTCTGAAAACTAAAATATTTTGTAGGATTTTTACTGTATTTTAATTTATATTTGTGGATAAAAAAAATTATGAAAAAGAATAATGTTTTATTTCTTTTGCTATATGCATTAGGGATATGTTTTACTTCCTGCACCAGAGATTTTGAGGACGGACGAAATTATAATGGTACTAATGATAACAGCAATGGAGTCACCGAAAATGGCAACGGAAACACTACAAACGGCAACGGAAACACTACGGCAGATATAGGGATCTTTAAGGCTGCTATTGGAGGAAAAGCTTTTGTAGCTGATGAAGTACGGGCTATTGTAAATGATGATTATATTGCTATTTCGGGATTAAAAACTACAGGAGAGTTAATTCAAATCAGCATACTAGACGGTAAAGTTGGAACTTATACTTTTAAAGATACTCCTGAATTAGTAATTGCTTATACTAGCAGTAACAAATGGGCATATATTGGAGTTTCTAAAGATGATGCAGAAGAACATGAATATTCAGATTATAACGATAATACAGTAGTTAAAATAACTGAAATTGATAGCGTTAAAAAAACGATTTCAGGCACATTTCAATTTACAGGTATCCGAATTGATGGAGTAAAAGATAAAAAGGAAGTAACAAACGGGGCCTTTACTAAAATATCATATAAATCAGATGCTCCAATTTTACAACCTGATAACAAATTTTCAGCAAAACTTGATGGGATAAATTTTGTTACAACAAATGTAAGTGCAGTTTCAGTTATGGGAAAAATTGCAATTACCGGTAATAGAGGAAATGTTGAAAATGTATCATTATTACTCCCCGATAATGCAAAAGAGGGAACATATCAAGTTGATTATAATTATAGTATTAGATATAATAAAAATATGTCTCCTGATGGAATGTTTGATGGAAAAAGTGGTAGTACCATCACTATTCTTAAGCATGATAAAACAAAGAAAATAATAAGCGGAACTTTTTCAAGCACAGTAGTTACCTATACAACAACTGAAAAGTATGAAATAACTGATGGAAGTTTTAATGTTTCATATTAGATTATAAACTCTAAATATTTAAATCTGCCTTTGGGTGGATTTTTTTTTGGTAATGCAATTTGATTTTACTAGATTGGCTCATTAAATAGATAATATATAGTCATTTTGGCATAGTGATTGTCTATTTAAACTATCTATCTTGTAAATGAAGTGCTTACTTTATTATTAATAAATCTAAGACTATATTTTTAGTTAGAATAAAACTTTTAATGACAAAACGACTTATATTATATTATGTCAAACCATAAAATACTTACAATTGACAATCTGTCACTTCAAGAATTTGATTCAGAAGCAGAATTAATTCCATTATTAACTCCAGAAGACGAAGAAGAAATGAACAATGAAGAGTTACCGCTCTCATTGCCAATTCTGCCGTTGCGTAATACCGTATTATTTCCAGGAGTTGTAATTCCAATTTCTGCGGGTAGAGATAAATCTATAAAACTAATAAATGATGCCAACGCTGGTGGAAAAATTATTGGTGTAGTTTCTCAAATTAATGAAGAAGACGAAGATCCGTCTAAAGATGATATTCATAAAATAGGAACCGTTGCAAGAATTCTACGTGTTTTAAAAATGCCTGACGGAAATGTTACCGTTATTCTACAAGGTAAAAAGCGTTTTGAAATTGACGAAGTAGTTTCTGAAGAACCTTATATTACAGCAACCATAAAGGAAGTTGTAGAAGATCGTCCTGCAGAAGATGATACAGAATTTACGGCTATTTTAGACTCTGTTAAAGAGCTGGCAATTCAAATTATAAAAGAAAGTCCAAATATTCCATCTGAAGCAACTTTTGCGATTAAAAACATTGAAAGCCAGTCGTTTTTAATCAATTTTGTATCTTCTAATATGAATTTATCGGTAAAAGAAAAACAAGGTTTATTATCGATAAACGGCTTAAAAGAAAGAGCGCTGGAAACTTTGCGCTATATGAATGTTGAACTTCAAAAACTAGAATTGAAGAATGACATTCAGTCAAAAGTTCGTTTTGATTTAGACCAGCAGCAAAGAGAATATTTCTTGCACCAGCAGATGAAAACCATTCAAGAAGAATTGGGAGGCGTTTCGCAGGAGGAAGAAATGGACGAAATGGGACAGAAAGCGAAAACCAAAAAATGGGACGAAAAAACGCAGAAACATTTTGAAAAAGAATTATCTAAAATGCGCAGAATGAATCCGCAGTCACCAGATTTCGGTATTCAGCGTAATTATTTAGAATTATTTTTAGAATTGCCTTGGGGCGAATATTCTAAAGATAAATTTGATTTGAAACATGCTCAGAAGATATTAGATAAAGACCATTTTGGACTTGAAGAAGTTAAGAAAAGAATGGTAGAGCATTTGGCAGTTTTAAAATTGCGAAATGACATGAAATCGCCAATTATTTGTTTAACAGGACCTCCGGGAGTTGGTAAAACCTCTATTGGGCGTTCGGTTGCAGAAGCTTTAGGACGCGAATACGTACGTATTTCGTTAGGAGGTTTGCGTGATGAAGCAGAAATTCGCGGTCATAGAAAAACCTATATTGGTGCAATGCCAGGAAGAATTATTCAGAGTTTGAAAAAAGCAGGAACATCTAATCCTGTTTTTATTTTAGATGAAATAGATAAACTTTCAAGCGGTAACAGCGGTGATCCATCATCGGCATTATTAGAAGTTCTAGATCCAGAGCAAAACAGTTCTTTTTATGATAATTTCCTAGAAATGGGTTACGATTTATCTAAAGTGATGTTTATTGCAACGTCAAACAATATGGCGGCGATTCAGCCGGCATTGCGTGACAGAATGGAAGTAATTAAAATGTCAGGTTATACTATTGAAGAAAAAGTTGAAATTGCAAAAAGACACCTTTTTCCAAAACAACTAGAAGCACACGGATTAACTGCAAAAGATTTGACAATTGGTAAAAAACAATTAGAGAAAATCGTTGAAGGTTATACACGTGAATCTGGTGTTCGTAATTTAGAAACTAAAATAGCGCAGGTAATTCGTAATGCTGCAAAAGCAGTTGCGATGGAAGAGGAGTACAACAAAAAAGTGACAGACGAAGATATTGTTACTGTTTTGGGTGTGCCAAGATTAGAGCGTGATAAATACGAAAATAATGATATTGCGGGTGTTGTTACAGGTTTAGCTTGGACAAGTGTTGGTGGTGATATTTTGTTTATAGAATCTTTAATTTCTGAAGGAAAAGGGGCATTGACTATTACAGGAAACCTTGGAAATGTCATGAAAGAATCGGCTACAATTGCTTTAGAGTATATTAAAGCCAATGCTAAAAAATTAGGTTTAGCAACTGAGTTATTTCAAAAATACAACATTCATTTGCACGTACCAGAAGGAGCAACTCCAAAAGACGGGCCAAGTGCTGGTATTGCAATGCTTACCTCTTTAGTTTCTTTGTTAACACAAAAGAAAGTGAAGAAAAGTCTGGCTATGACAGGAGAGATTACACTTCGTGGTAAAGTATTGCCAGTAGGAGGGATCAAAGAAAAAATCTTAGCTGCAAAAAGAGCCAATATCAAAGAGATCATTTTATGTCATGAAAATAAAAGTGACATTGACGAAATTAAAGCAGAATATTTAGAAGGTTTGACTTTTCATTATGTGAAAGAAATGAGCGAAGTATTAGCTTTAGCTTTAACAGACCAGAATGTTAAGAATGCTAAAACTCTTAAATAAAATTCCAATTTTTTAAATTCCAAATTCCAAATTTCTCGATTTGGAATTTGGAATTTATTTTTTTGGAGTTTAAAATAAAATTCAATTTAAAATCCCAAAAAACTGATTATTTCAGTTTGGAATTTGGGATTTAAAAATTAGATTTTTTTTTGTTTTTATAAGTTATATAATTTTATCTTCGTATTTGCGTTATTCCCATATAGGAACGCCTCAAAAGCATGTTAAAACAACTTGTTTTATTTTTAATGTTAATGATTTGTTCGGTTTCTTTCGGACAAATTGGTGGACGTTACACCTATCAGTTTCTTGATTTAACCACTTCTCCCAGGCAGGCCGCTTTAGGAGGTGAAATTATTACGATATATGATGAAGATGTTAACCAAGCCATGTCTAATCCAGCTGCTTTAAACGCAGATATGGACAATCATCTAGCGATGAACTACGGAAGTTATTATGGAGAAGCTTCTTATGGAACTGCTTCGTATGCTTATACGTACGATAGACATTTACAGACTTTTTACGCTGGAGTTTCATATGTAAACTACGGCTCGTTTGAAGGATATGATGAAAATGGGCAGGAAACATCTAGTTTTACAGGAAGTGAAGGTGCACTCTCTTTAGGATACGCTTATAATATACCTTATACAGACATGTATGTCGGTGCAAATGTGAAGTTAATAACTTCAACATTAGAAAGTTATAATTCTATTGGAGGTGCAGTTGATTTAGGATTTTTGTATATTATTGAAAAAAATGATATAAATTTGGCCCTTGTAATTCGTAACCTAGGAACACAGTTTACAACTTACTCTGGAATAAAGGAGAATTTACCGCTTCAAATTATTGCTGGTGTTTCACAAGAATTAGAGCATGTGCCTATTCGCTGGCATCTTTCGTTAGAAAATCTACAGCAATGGAATATCGCTTTTTCGAACCCAGTTCGTGGAACAACTAATATTGATGGCTCAACAAACGCAGAGAAGGTTTCATTTGTAAATAATGCTTTAAGACACGTTGCTTTTGGTGTGGAGCTTTTTCCTCAAAAAGCATTTAATTTAAGGTTTGGATATAATTTTAGAAGAGGAGAAGAATTAAGAGTTGAAGAACAGCGTAATTTTTCAGGAATCTCATTAGGATTTGGCTTAAAAATGAATAAGTTAAAATTTAACTATTCGTATTCTAGATATACATTGGCAGCAAATACAAGTCTTTTTGGTCTAATTTTAAATTTTCAGTAGGTATATGAAAATATTCAATTTGTTTTTATTTATGACTGTAGGGTTTTTTACGGGTTCAAAACTTTACTACAAGGAAGAAAAAGCTATTACCAGTGTAGAAATAGAAAGGATTAACAGCAGAGTGAGTGAGATAAAAAACATGATTAGTATTGATTCTAAATACAATACTAAAATTGCTTTTTTGCTAGATATGAAAGTGCCTTCTGGAAAGAACCGCTTTTTTGTTTACGATTTAGAAAATAATAAAATACTAGATCAAGGCCTTGTTGCTCACGGATCAGGTTCTGAAACTGGAGTTAAAGGGAGTCTTAAATTTAGCAATGAATCTAACTCCAATTGTACTGCTTTAGGCAGATATGTTATAGGCAAAACATACAAAGGAATTTTTGGAAAAGCATATAAATTAACGGGCTTAGATGAGAGTAATAGCAATGCTTTAAAAAGAGCAATCGTACTGCATTATTACTCTGCCGTGCCGTACGACGAACAAGATTATTATATAAGTAACAGCCACGGATCCCCAATGGTAAACGAGCAGTTTTTTAAAAGAATCGAAAAAATAATAGATAGCTCTAAGTCAAACATTATCTTAGATGTTTATTATTAGAATATTTTATAGAATAAAAATCACTACAATTTAAAACCACCCATTTTGGAAAAAATTACTATTGCTATTGACGGATTTTCATCAACAGGAAAAAGCACTTTAGCAAAACAATTAGCAAAAGAGTTAGCATACGTATATGTTGATACAGGCGCGATGTATCGTGCAGTAGCTTACTTTGCAATGCAGCATGAGTTTATAAAGACTGACTTTTTTGATAAAAAAGCATTAATTGAGGCTTTGCCTAAAATTCAGTTAGAGTTTAAGTTTAATGCTGATTTGGGTTTTGCCGAAATGTATTTGAACGGTGAAAATGTCGAAAAACAAATTAGAACTATTGAGGTTTCTAACTTTGTGAGTAAGGTTGCGGAAGTTTCTGAAGTACGTGCTAAATTAGTAGAACAGCAGCAGGAAATGGGTAAAAATAAAGCCATTGTAATGGATGGCAGAGATATAGGAACGGTTGTTTTTCCTAATGCCGAACTTAAAATATTTATGACTGCTAGTGCCGAAACCCGCGCACAAAGACGTTTTGATGAATTACAGCAAAAAGGCGATAATGTATCGTATGAAGACGTTTTAAAAAATGTTGTAGAAAGAGATCATATAGACACACACCGTGAAGATTCTCCTTTAGTAATTGCAGATGATGCCATAGAAATTGATAATTCTTATTTGAGTAGAGAAGAACAATTCGCTGTTGTTTTAGAATTAGTGAATGAAGTTGTTAAAACGATTTAAATTTTTGCAGATATCATTTTTAATGGTAGTTTTACCACTTCATTTTTACTAAAGACAATTTCATCTATATGGGAATTAAAAACAGATTGATTTTAATGAGCTTTCTTCAATTTTTTGTTTGGGGAGCATGGCTTATAACAATTGGAAATTATTGGTTTGGGACTAAAAATTGGGAAGGTACTCAGTTTGGTCTTGTTTTCGGAACCATGGGAATTGCATCTTTATTTATGCCGACTCTTACAGGTATTATTGCTGACAGATGGATTAATGCCGAAAAATTGTACGGTGCACTTCATATTCTTTATGCAGTAGTTTTGTTTAGTATTGCGCACGTAACTACGCCAGACAATTTTATATATGTTATGCTTATTGCAATGTGCTGTTATATGCCTACAATTGCATTGAGTAATTCTATTTCGTATACTTCGCTGAAATTAAATAATAAAAACATTGTAAAAGATTTTCCGCCTATTCGTGTTTGGGGAACAATTGGTTTTATTGTTGCCATGTGGATTACGAATTTAAGTGGCAGTAAAGCAACAGAATATCAGTTTTATATTGCTGGAGTTGGTGCTTTAATTTTAGGCGTTTATGCTTTTACATTACCTAAATGTGAACCGCAGCGTTTGATTAAAGAAAATGCAACTTTAATGGAAACGCTTGGTTTAGAATCATTCAAGTTATTTGGAAATTACAAAATGGCTTTGTTTTTTGTTTTCTCTATGTTTTTAGGAGGAGCATTACAATTGACAAACGCTTATGGAGATGTTTTCTTAGATGAGTTTAAACATTTTCCAAAATATGCAGATTCTTTTGTAATTAAATATTCGACTATTATTATGTCGATTTCTCAAGTTTCTGAGACCTTATTTATTTTGGCAATTCCGTTTTTCTTAAGACGTTTTGGAATCAAACAGGTAATGCTTATTAGTATGCTGGCTTGGGTTTTACGTTTCGGATTATTTGCTTTTGGTGATCCTGTAGGTGGTTTATGGATGATTATTTTGTCTTGTATCGTTTACGGAATGGCGTTTGACTTCTTTAATATCTCAGGTTCACTTTTCGTAGAAAGTAATACTGATTCTAAAATTCGTTCTTCTGCACAAGGTTTATTTATGATGATGACCAATGGAGTAGGAGCAGTTTTAGGAAGTTTAACTTCGGGCTGGGCAATTGATCGTTTCTTTACAAAATCGTTTCATAATACTTCTGAATTAGCTGGATTTTTACAAACAGAAACAACAAACTCTAAAATGTTAGATTTTGTAAAAGGACAAGGAAATACTATTACTGCAGATGGAGTTTTTAGCAAAGAAATTTTAATGAAAGACTGGCACACGATCTGGTTGTCTTTTGCAGCTTATGCTTTAGTTATTGCAATTGCTTTTGCCGTTTTATTTAAACACAAACATGACCCGAAGGAAATTGAGAATTTAAGTCATTAATATAAAAGATATACTTTATAGTAAACCCGACAGGTTTTAAAAACCTGTCGGGTTTGTTGTTTTTAAAAGTGTTTTTAAAACGTTTTAATCTTTGTCAAAGTTTTGAACTTTGACAAAGGTAGTTACGCAGAGTAAAAGGACAGATTTTTTAAACCTGTGGGGTTTGTTGCTTTTTAAGGATAGAAAATTATAATAAAAAAACTATTTTTGATGTGATTAAGAAAACACGGTAAATAATGATTAGACAATTTTTAGGTGTTATTACTGGTTATTTAATATTTGTAATTACATCGGTACTTCTATTTAAAGTCTCGGGAGTAAAGCCTCATGCTGAAGCTTCTGCTGCTTTTATGTTTTTGACTTTTGTTTACGGAAGTGTTTTTTCATTTCTTAGCGGACTTGTAACTCAATTTATTGCAAGAACGAGAAATCTAAAAATCAATTATATTTTCTTTTTTATAATGGCTGGTTTTGCTGCTTTTTCGCTTTTTAAATCAGATGGTAGTTCTTGGACGCAATTGCTGGCGATTTTTGTTTTTGCTCCGATTTCGATTCTTGGTGGTTATTTTTTGATTCAAAAATTTAAAACGTAGAAAATGAAATATTTAAACATAATTATTTTAGTCTCTTCTTTTTTCTTTTTTAGCTGTAATAATAAAGAAGTTAAGAGTTTTAAGCCAACAACTAAATTAGATTTAATCTTAAAAAATAAGAAATTAAGTAAAACGTATTATGAGTTCAGAATTGAGAATGATCGTTTACAATCAAGAGTTGAAGAAAATGAAAGTTTTCTGAAATTTATAAATAATACAAGTATTGATGAATTAATTATATTTACGAAATGTGACAGTCCTGTTGTTCGTTGTTTTGCATTCAAAGCTTTGGTTGAAAAAAAATATCCAAAAATCAGAGAAATTTTGTTTGAACACAAAAATGATAATGAAACGGTAATAGAATATTCTCCACCATGTCTTCAATTTAAAATGCCAGTAAAAAATTATATGCTGAATCAGTTAGATCCATTTTCTAAAACGAAGTATAAGTTTAATAAAGCTGAATTTTTAGCTATTCAAGAACGTTTTATTGTAGAGTAGAACTGTCATACTAATAATTTTTATATTTCTTTTGAAACCTAAATTTCTAATCTAGCCCCGATAGAGCGGTTATCCTTTTATGGTGGTGTTCACCATAAAAGATAAGAGCGAAAGCGGGACTTTAGGTCCTGAAAATCCTTAAATCTTCTGCTTCCAATCAATACGTTGATTATCATCTCGATTTATTTTGCCAATTAAGAAAATTGTAGTAATTTTGCAAACCTTTTGGCAGAGAAGAGTTTCCATTAGGTATCAACTATTTATGTAAAACAACTTCTGTTTTTTCTATCGCTTTAAGAAACTCAAGAAAAACAGAATACAAATTTTTTATCAGCATGTCTGAACAATTAAAATCACAAGAAGAGTTTTTAGCAAATTTTAACTGGCATAACTTCCAAGAAGGAATTGATGCAGTAGATGAGAAAAACTTATTAGAATTCGAAGAACTAGTTTCAAAAACTTTCATCGCTACAGATCAAGAAGAAGTAGTTGAAGGTGTAGTTGTTAGAATTACAGATAGAGACGTTATCGTTGATATCAACGCAAAATCGGAAGGTGTTATTTCTTTAAACGAATTCCGTTACAACCCAAACTTAAAAGTAGGTGACAAAGTAGAAGTATTAATCGACATCCGTGAGGACAAAACAGGTCAATTAGTATTATCTCACAGAAAAGCACGTACTATCAAATCTTGGGATAGAGTTATTGCTGCAAACGAAACTGGAGAAATTGTTAATGGTTTTGTAAAATGCAGAACTAAAGGTGGTATGATCGTTGACGTTTTCGGTATTGAAGCTTTCTTACCTGGTTCTCAAATTGATGTTAAGCCAATTAGAGACTACGATGTATATGTAAACAAAATGATGGAATTCAAAGTGGTAAAAATTAACCACGAATTCAAAAACGTTGTTGTATCTCACAAAGCTCTTATCGAGGCAGATATTGAAGTACAGAAAAAAGAAATCATCGGTCAATTACAAAAAGGACAAGTATTAGAAGGTGTTGTTAAAAACATTACTTCTTATGGTGTGTTTATTGACTTAGGTGGTGTTGATGGATTAATTCACATTACTGACCTTTCTTGGAGTCGTATTAACCACCCAAGTGAAGTTCTTGAATTAGACCAAAAATTAAACGTTGTAATCCTTGATTTCGATGATGAGAAAACAAGAATTCAATTAGGATTGAAACAATTAAACGCTCACCCATGGGACGCTTTAGATGCTAATTTAACTATTGGTGATAAAGTAAAAGGTAAAGTAGTTGTAATCGCTGATTACGGTGCTTTCATCGAAGTTGCTGAAGGTGTTGAAGGTTTAATCCACGTTTCTGAAATGTCATGGTCAACTCATTTACGTTCTGCTCAAGATTTCGTAAAAGTTGGAGATGTTGTTGAAGCTGTTATCTTAACTTTAGATAGAGATGACCGTAAAATGTCATTAGGTATCAAACAATTGACTCAAGATCCATGGACTGATATTACTTCTAAATACCCAGTAGGTTCTAAACATACAGGTATCGTTAGAAACTTTACAAACTTTGGTATTTTCGTAGAATTAGAAGAAGGAATTGATGGATTAATTTACATCTCTGACTTATCTTGGACTAAGAAAATTAAACACCCATCTGAATTTGTAAATGTTGGTGAGAAACTTGATGTAGTGGTATTAGAATTAGATGTTGAAGGACGTAAATTATCTTTAGGTCATAAACAAACTACTGCTAATCCTTGGGATCAATACGAAGATTCTTTCGCTGTAGGAACTATCCACAATGGTGAAATTTCTGAAATCGTTGACAAAGGAGCTACTGTAGAATTTGGAGATGATATCGTTGCTTTCATTCCTACTCGTCACCTTGAAAAAGAAGACGGAAAGAAATTGAAAAAAGGTGATACTGCTGATTTCAAAGTAATCGAATTCAACAAAGAATTTAAAAGAGTAGTTGCTTCTCACACTGCTATCTTCCGTGAAGAAGAAGAGAAAAACGTGAAAGCTGCAACTGAAAATACTTCATCTAACTCTACTACAAATGCACCAGCTGCAACTTTAGGAGATAACAATGATGTATTAGCTGCATTAAAAGCTAAAATGGAAAAAACAGAGAAAAAATAATTCTTAGTTTCCTCTAAATAGAAAGTCCCACAGCAATGTGGGACTTTTTTTATGGTTAAATATTTTTGGGGTTTTAGCTATTTTAAAATAATAATAATTATTCTAAGCGAATAACTCCAACAACAATTGCTGTGTTCTTGATAGAAGATTTGAGAATTCTAAAGGGTGGATATTTTGTTTTATTCTCAGAATGGCACTCTAAAGATTCGTGATCATTTTCAAAGGGAAATAATCGTTTTATAATTACACCCTGCTCAGTATCTAAAACATAAGCTTTACCCCATTGTATAAAAGACAAATCCATAATAGGTCTACAAGCGAGAACATCGCCATTGTTGTATTGTGGATACATTGAAGAATCGGATACTTTAATAAGGTATTTAACGCCTTTATGTTCTAGTTCTGGTACTTTATAGCTATTTATAATATCAGTCACTGGAATTTCTTCTTTGTCAAACTTACCTATTTTCTGGATAGAAATTAGCGGTATTTCTTTAATGTCATTTACTTTTAAGTGATTAGGGATTATTAAGTTTTCTTTTAACATTTCTCCATTTCCTGTTAAAAGCCATTCTATATTAATTTCTGGGCAAATAGTTAATATATCTACCAAAGCACTGGAATTTATAGGCGTTAATTTTGATTTTCCTTTAAAATTACCATAAGTCATACCAATAGACTCAAAAAAACGCTCTTTACTAATGCGTTTGTAATCAGTTATTTGAAGTATTCTTTCTTTTATATTGGTAGATTTATCCACTTTTTTTGTTTTTTAGAAGATTTATTTTCTATATTTGTAGTGTTATTATTACAAAATAGGCAACGTATTATATTATAAAAAGTAAGATCTGTTTATAATAAAAAAGGTTTTTACATTTTAAAAGAATGCTATGGTCATACTTATTATTTATATTCAAAATTCAATCTGGCATAATTGCATAGATAATTTTATCTCATTTGATGAAAATAGAATATAAGAAACTGTAAGTGCAAACAGAATAGCAATTGCTGTTGAATTAGGAAAATTATAAAAACAAAAAGAAATTATCAAATAAGTAAAGATTTTACTTACAAAATGAGTACTTTTTTGATTTTAATGTAAAATTTTATATTGCCTTTGTAATATAAAAATATGAAGTACTGATATGTATAGTCTAATAGTGTAAAAAATAAAAGTTACAGAGCGCAAAAGTAGTTAAAATCTGATAAAAAAAGATGAAAAAAATTATAAGAATTGTTCAATAATTATAAAAAAAAAGCTCGAAAAGACACAGTTTATCTGGGTAATACATGGAGGGTTAATGAGGTGCTTGAGGATAAGAGTAGTGAGTTTAAAGACTTGGAAAGATTATAAACGAAATGAAAATCTTGAAAAATTGTAATTGTAAATAACAATTACAAAAGGCTAGTTTTTTAGTATTGCATTTACATGAAAATAATTGTTAAGCAATAATGTAGGTTAACTTGTATATATACTTTATCTATAATATAAATACAGGTAAGCTATTTAATAAATTTATTTAAAACAGAACAAAATGAAAATGAATAAATGCAAAATAGGTTTTATGTTATTTGCATGTTTTACAATAATTGGTCTAAGCAGAGCTTCTGCACAAGTTGGTATGATGGGTGATGACCCTGATAAATCAGCAGTGTTAGATCTTAAAGCAACAGATAAAGGATTGTTATTACCAAGAATTACCTTAACAAGCCTTACCGACAAAACCTCTATTAAGGGTAGTAATCCTGCAACAAGCCTAATGGTATTTAATACCAATAGTGCATTAACTGGTGGCATAGGTTTTTATTATTGGGATGGGAGTATTTGGAAAAAGCTAATTGCTGCTGGTGAAATTCAAGGTGATAATTTAGGAAATCATACTGCTGTACAAGACTTGAATATGGATTCAAAAAATATTAATGCTGTAAATACACTTAATGACGTAAATGCTAATGTAACCACAAAAATAACTACATATACTGCTCAAATTATGAAAAGTGTAGATGGTTCTGCTCCAGTTGCTGGGTACTTTGTAACAGCTGCCGATACCGATGGTAATATTAAATGGGCGCCAATTAATGCTGTAGGTGTTGTGGCTCCTAAATTGATGGCATTAGTAGTAAATTCTAAAGCCAATACATCAACTTTTTATCAAGGAAATATTTGGTTTGATACTAAATCGTATGATCCTGAGAATGCAATTACTCTGGGCACTGGTTCTACTGCTGCAACATGTTTTAAATATGTTGTACAGAAGAAAGGACTACACCAAATATTTTATAATTATTCTAATGATAGAAATTCTTTGACAAATGGTAGTTGGGCTATTCGAATATTTAAAAATGGGACTGCTATTATAGGAGCGACAGATGCTGTAGCGAATGGTACTGGTGTTGGTTCTGGTTTTGCATTTGCTGTTGAAGACTGTAATGCTGGTGATGTTATTACGGTTGATAAAATAGGAAATCATTACGGGTGGGGTGCAAATCTTACTAAAGTTTCAGTTTTTAGATTTGAATAAGGATAATATAAGTCTGTACTAATAGCATTTTTGATAAATTACTCAGGTCTATTTTATGATATAATGTAATTACTGATTTTAAAAGAAGTAAGCATGACTGATGATTAAAAAGAGCACCAGCTTCTCATACTACTGTTTTCTCTGAGAAAAATGTGAAAGTACAATTAAAAATACTGCAGTAGCATCTTCTGTAAATATACGGGATAAATGTGTTAAAAGCTAAAATGAAGAAATGGAGAAAAATATTTTTGCTTTCTCTAAATAGAAAACACCTCAAGAAGTCTAAAATGGGACGTTATAAATTTTAAAATCTGTAAAGATTATAAACTGATTGAGGAGTTGAAAAAATAAAATAATTTAGAAATTATGATTAATAGGGTTGAAAATAAAAAAAATAAGATTAATAAATATCCTAAGCTGTTTATATTGACTTATTTTATGATTTTAGGATTAAGCAGTGCATTCGCTCAAGTTGGGATGATAGGGAATAATCCTGACAAATCGGCTGTTTTAGACTTAGATAATGCTAACAAGGGTTTATTGTTGCCTAGAATAAGTTTAATAAGCCTTACAGATAAATCCTCTATCAATGGTGGCAATCCAGCAATAAGTCTTATGGTATTTAATACTAATAGCGCGTTAACAGGTGGTACAGGTTTTTATTATTGGGAAGGAAGTATTTGGAAAAAACAAATTGCAGCTGATGAAATTCAAGGTGATAATTTAGGAAATCATACTGCTGAACAAAATTTGAATATGAGCTCAAAAAATATAGATGCTGTAAATATAATTACTACTGTAAATGCAAATGTAACTGAAAAAACAACTACGCAGACTGCTCAAATTACAAAAGGTACAGATAATTCTCCTCCACTTCCTGGGTATTTAGCGACAGCTGCAGATAATGACGGTAATATTATATGGACACCAGTTAATAAAGTAGGTGTTGTGGTTCCTAAGTTGATGGGAGTAGTACTAAATGTGAATACAAATGCAACAAATTTTTATAGTGGAAACATTTGGTTTGATACTAAATCGTATGATCCTGAGAATGCAATAACCCTGGGTACTAGTACTGCTGCATATTTTAAATATGTCGTACAAAAGAAAGGATTACATCAAATATATTACAATTATGGTAATCAAAGAAGTTCTGTAGCAAATGGTTCTTGGTATATTAGAATACTGAAGAATGGGGTTGTTATAGCGGCATCAGACAATGCAGCAATAGGAAGTGCTGCTGGTAATGCTTGTTTGTTTGTTGTTGACGAATTTAATGTTGGTGATGTTATTTCGGTTGATAAAGGAGGAAATCATTATGGATGGTGGACAAATCTCACTAAGGTGTCAATTTTTAGATTTGAATAAGAGTAAAATTTAAACCTGTATTTAAAGCATTTTTATACATCAAAAAACATGCGTTAGTAGTTTAAAATCTGTAATGATTGTTAGCTTATTGTGAGTGTTGAAAGAAATAATACAATTTAGAAATTATGATTAATAAAGTTGAAAATAAAAACAAAAAAAATAATAAATATGGTAAGCTACTAGTGTTGCCCTGCTTTATAATTTTAGGATTAAGCACCGCATCCGCTCAGGTTGGTATGATGGGAAATAAGCCTGATAAATCGGCTGTTTTAGACTTAGGAGTTGATAATAAGGGTTTATTACTGCCTAGGTTAAGTTTAACTAGCCTTACTGATAAAACATCTATCAATGGCAGTAACCCGGCAACAGGTCTTATGGTATTTAATACTAATTCTACTTTAACAAATGGTATAGGTTTTTATTATTGGGACGGAAGTATTTGGAAAAAGCTAATTGCTGCAGGTGAAATTCAAGGTGATAATTTAGGAAATCATATTGCTGAGCAAGATTTGAATATGAACTCAAAAAATATTACTGCTGTAAATACAATTACTGCTGTAAATGCCAATGTAACTGCAAAAACAACTACGCAGACTGCCCAAATTACAAAAAGCACAGACGGTTCTGCTCCAGTAGCGGGATATATAGCAACAGCCGCTGATGAGTTGGGTAATATTATCTGGACACCACTTAATACTGAAGGTGTTGTGACTCCAAAATTGATGGGAGTAGCAAAAAATACTAAAGCAAATTCAGCAGCTTTTTATTCAGGAAATATTTGGTTTGATACTAAAACTTATGATCCTGAGAATGCAATAACTTTAGGTACTTCTACTACTGCATATTTTAAATATGTAATACAAAAGAAAGGACTACATCAAATTCTTTATAATTTTTCAAATTATGCTAGTACAGGTACTGGTGTTTTTTATATTAGGATTTTGAAGAACGGAGTAGTTGTAGGAGGTTCTGATGGTACCGCAAATGGCAGTGGTTCTGCTTGTGTAAGTGTTATTGATAACTTTGAAGTAGGTGACGTTATTTCGGTTGATAAAGGAGGAAATGATTATGGATGGAAGGATAATCTTGTGAGAGTGTCTGTTTTTAGATTTGAATAAGGATAATAAATACCAAAAGACGGGTATTTACTCTGTTGTATTTTAGGTGAATTACTAGTCTTTATAGTGTTTGATAATCCTATCGAATTGATTGTGTAAATTTCATGTTATTTATTGTTGCTGTAAAACAGGTCTTTATCTGGACTAAATGTAACTTCTTAAAGTTACTTGGTTAGTTTTTTAGTGTTTTTGCCATCATATTTTAATGCGTTATGATTGCAAATTTAGAAAAACAGCGTAATGTGAAAATGTTAAGGACTGATATGTATAATAGTTTAAGATAGTGTGAAAAATAAAGTTTCAGTCTGATAAAATAGTCAAAAAACTGATAAAAATACTTTAAAAATTGCTCAATAATTTAAAAAGTAAAATAATATGGTTTTCAGACAGTACATTGGATAGCACTGAGGTGTATGAAGATAAATGTAAATGAATTTAAAGATCTGTGAAAGATCTTAAGATGATAAAAATTGAAATAAATAAAACAATTTAGGAATTATGACTAAGGGAATTGAAAATAAAAAAAATAAGATTAATAAATACAGCAAGCAGTTGCTATTGGCATGCTTGACGGCTTTAGGGGTAAACAGTGTGTCTGCACAGGTTGGAATGATGGGAAATGACCCTGATAAATCTGCTGCTTTAGATATTAATGCAGCAAATAAAGGATTGTTGATTCCACGTGTCGATTTAAAAAGTTTAACGGATAAAGCTAGTATAACAGGAGGGGATCCAGCAACAAGTTTATTGGTGTACAATACAAATGCGGGTTTAACAAATGGAGTAGGTTATTATTTTTGGGAAGCAGGTACTTGGAAAAAAATGGCAACCAATGAAGATTTAAAACCTGGCTGGGACTTATTGGGTAATGCAGGTACAATTCCTGGAATTAATTATATTGGAACAAGTGATTCTCAAGATCTACAAATAAAGACTAATGCAGAGCCCCGTGTTACAATATCTGCTGCAGGTAATGTTGGTATTGGTACGACAGTTCCAAATGTTTCTTCAATTCTAGATATGGGACTTGTTACCAATAAAGCGGTTACAATGCCTAATGTTGCCTTGACAGGTAGTACAGATGTAATTACTGTACCAAATCCAGTTGCGGGAATGATGGTTTATAATACGACAAGCAAGCAGGTGAATGTATTTGATGGTACAAAATGGACACAACCTGTAGTGGCAAATGAGAACGTAGTAACACCGCAATTAATGGCTGTTGCAAAGTCTGTAAATAAAAATACAACTGCTGGTGCTGGTGATATTTGGTATGATACTAAAACATACGATCCTGAAAATGCAATGGTGCAAGGAACAAGCACAGCAGCTGCAATGAAATATACAGTGAAACAAGCAGGGATGCATCAGATTTTTTTAAATTTTAGTTACGGAGCAGGTACTGGTACTTTTTTTATACGTGTCAAAAAAAATGGTACTGTTATAGCGGCTATTGATGCATCGGTAAACTCATCTTGTTTAGTTGCAATTGATAATTTTGTTGTGGGTGATATTATAACTGTAGATAAAGGAGGTAACGGTACAGGTTGGCAGCCTGGGGGATTGTCTAAGGTTACTATATTCAGGTTTCAGTAATAGTAAAGTATAAAGTTTTTTAAATATAAAACTAATGAAAACATTTTTTAAAACAGCTATTTTGCTAATGGTCTTAAATGGATATAGTGCTTTAGCTCAGGTAGGCTTAACGGGGAATAATCCTGATAAATCAGCAGCATTAGACCTTAATTCAACGAATAAAGGATTGCTTATACCTCGAATAAAATTGCAAAGTCTAACAGATAAAGCAAGTATATCCGGTGGAAATCCTGCAATTAGTTTATTGGTGTTTAATACTAATACTGTAATAGCTGAAGGCAGTGGTTATTATTATTGGGATGCTGCTAAATGGAATAAGATTGAATCTTTATCAGATTTTCAATCAAAATCATGGGAATTAACAGGTAATACAGGAACAACTTTAGGTACTAATTATATTGGTACAAAAGATGCGAAAAATTTACAGCTAAAAACAAATGCAGAAGCGAGAATTACAGTAACCTCAAATGGAAATGTTGGTATAGCTACAACATCACCAAATGCCTCATCAGTTTTAGACATGCAGTCTGTAACCACGAGCGCAATAACAATGCCTAATGTTGCATTAACAAGTCTAACCGATCTTGTTACTGTTCCTTCTCCAGTATCGGGAATGATGGTGTACAATACAACAAATAAAATGATTAATGTATTTGATGGTACAAAATGGACACAATCAACGCAGTCAAATGAGAGTCTTGTAACGCCTCAGCTAGTTGCTGTGGCACACTCTAAGAATGCCATGGGGGCTAGTTTTACAACGGGAAATATCTGGTACGATACTGAAGATTATGATCCTGAAAACGCTATGGTTATTGGTACAAGTACATCGGTACCTATGAAGTACACAGTAAAGCAAAAAGGAATGCATCAGGTTTATCTGAATTATTCATGTCAAAATACTGTTACAGGTACTACATTTGCTATTAGGGTTAAAAAAAATGATGTAGTAATAGCTGCTTTAGATGCAGTAGCAACAGGTGGCGGTGGAAATGCATCTGCTTTTTTGGTTACACTTGATGATTTTGAAGTTGGTGATGTAATTACGGTCGATAAGTCGGGTGGTAATACAGGCTGGTTGGCTGGAGGGTTGTCTAAGGTAACTATATTTAGATTTCAATAAAAAAATAAGCATTAATTTTTTTTGCATTTATTCTAAATAATTTCATTGTATTT
This sequence comes from Flavobacterium sp. MC2016-06, assembly GCF_009711165.2. GTDB lineage: Bacteria > Bacteroidota > Bacteroidia > Flavobacteriales > Flavobacteriaceae > Flavobacterium. The sequence continues at coordinate 35,119 of NZ_WMID02000041.1, forward strand.
TTTTGATATCAAGCTTTATGGTATTTTATAATCGTATTGATTGTGTAAATTACTGGTTATTTATTATTGCTGTAAAATAGATTTTTAGCTGGATTGGAATGTGAGTTTATTATGTTGACCTGATCCATGTCTTTATAATGTTTTGTTAACATCTGTTACTGAGTTATGATTGCAAATCCACAATAAAGGTGTAATATATTACATTATTTATATGTTTTTTTAATCTAAATAATTTGCTTAGAGTTCTGATTTGGAACAAAATTATTTAATATAACTAGTTTTATTTCAATACTTTATCAGGATTATTAACAAATCTAATTTTTATACATCTAAAATTCTTACAAAATAATTTGTTTTAGTGTAAAATCTTACACTATATTTGTGTTTTTAAAGCGAAATACTACGGTATGCTATCTAACAATTTGAAACAAACAACACTATGTCTGAAAATAAGCAAAAAAAAGACTATAGCAGTTATAATCCTGCAATTATAAAAAAGCTAAAAGAAAAGTATGGTTTTTCTGTACAGTTTATTGGGCAGTCGCTTCGAGGTGATAGAACAAGTGTTATGAGTACCAAAATTTGTGATGATTATAAGCTTATAGAAAAAGAAATAAACAAAACAATTGAGAAATTATGACAATGAGAATTCAAAACAAAAAAAACAAAATTAATAAATACAGTAAGTTACTGGTATTAACTTCATTTATGGCTCTAGGTGTAAATAATGCTTTTGCACAAGTTGGTATGGTGGGAAATGATCCTGATAAATCGGCTGCATTAGATCTTAAATCGGCTACTAATAAAGGACTCTTAATGCCAAATGTAAGTTTGTTGAGTACAACCGATAAAACTTCTATAGCAGGTGGTGCGCCGGTACAAAGTTTAATGGTATATAATACTAATACAACTATTACAGGTAAAGGTGCCTCTGGGGCAGGTTTTTATTATTGGGATACTAATATCTGGAAAAAATTATTAGTAAGTGAGGATGCCTCTGGAACTGGTGATAATCTAGGTAATCATACAGCAACGCTGAACTTAAACATGAGTTCTAACAATATTAATGCAGCTAATAATATTACCGCTTCAGGAAAAACAACAACAAACACAGCTCAAATAGCATTAGGTACTGACAATGTTGGTCCTAGTATAGGTGATGTTGCTACTGCAGCAGATGTAAATGGTAACATTATCTGGACGCCAGCATCAGAGCAAGTGGGATCTATTTCGGGTATTTATGAAGCAATCGGTAGTAATGAGATTATTATTGATCAAAATAGTATTAGAAATTTAACAAATCCAAGCGATTTAACCTTTAAGTTGAAAAAAGCATCCTATGTACTTATTACTTATAGCGCATTGCCATTGCCTATCGCAAAAGATATGCCGACACAAGGGTCAATTGATTTAATGATAGATGGAACAAAAACAATTTCATCTTATTATTCTGCGGCAGATGCACCAAATGGTAAGCTTCATGTATTAGGAAATTATAGCACTGCTCAAAAAATGATCTCATTAGGTAAAGGAACTCATACTATACATATACAAGCTAAAAGCTGGTGGAATACTACGTCATTTAATACTAATCCTGCCACATTTCCATATGTGGGAGCGTTGTATAGCGATAGCCAGGCAATGACAACAAGGGTTACAGCTATTATTTTTAATAAGTAATAAGTGGTTTTAATATAGTATTGCTATTGTAAATTAGTATCAAAAAAAAGAAATCATAGGTTTTGTTGAAAAAAGAGAAAGTGATTTCATATAAAAGAAAGTCCTGCTGTATTGTAGGGCTTTTTCCTTTTAAATAAAAACAGAGTCATGTTTATATCTATTCGTTTGAGACTACTCTAAATCATTGTATTTTTGCGAACACTTGCTTTTATAAAGCCTAACGCAGTTATTTTTGAGATTGGAACATCATTAGCTTGATAGTTATTATTTTCACAGGCTAATTTTAAAAAATTATCTCCTTTTTCAGATTTAAGAATATATTTTACTGTAATGTGTTCTTCCAGATTATTAAGTTGTATGCTTATTAGATATATCTCCCCAAAAAAGATGGTCTCCAAATCAATTTCTTTATAAAGTGCCAAATCGCCGCTTTTTAAAACAGGATACATACTGTCTCCAGTTATAATTACTGCTCCATCACATTTAGGCAGATTTGGAATTTTTAGAGTATCAATAATTTTATGAGATTGATTAGAGTTGAATAATTCTCTTAAACTTACTATTGTTTCTAAATCATATAAGGGAACAATTTGATTACTGTATAATTGATTTTTAGCTTTATTATCAGAATTCTCTAAATCATTTAGATTTTGCTGTTTTAGCATTTTACCATCGCCTGTTAGCAGCCAGTGCGCATTTATTTCGGGATAATGCAGTAATATTTTACACGCTTTATCAGTTCCCATATTACTGCTGTTGTCTAAAAACTTATTAGAAAATCCTAATTCATTACAAAATTTATATTTCGTAATTCTTTTATAGTCTAGGAATTCTTTAATTCTTTCGGTTGAGCCCATTACAAAAGTTATAAAATTCTTAAAAGCAATTTGTTTTAATGTAGAATACTATGTGGTATATTTGTTTTTTTGATAAGTTAAAAACGCTAAGTTTGGCATGTAATTTGAAACAAAAATACAAGGTGTAAAATTAAGTAAAAAAAAGACTGCAGCAGTTACAATCAAGTAATTATAAAAAACTAATAAAAAGTGTGTTTTGTAGCTCTATTTATTAGGCCGCCTTTTAGCTACAGCAGAGTAAGTGCAAACTAGTTTTTCAATAAGTGAAGTTAACTAGATTATTAATAAAATAAAATACAGAAAACCGCCAACACGGAATAATATGTTGAGTGAATTCGTAAGAGTAAAGTAATGTTTATTTTCTATCTTCTTATTTTTTTGTTAGTTAATTATTTTGCAGTTAATAATTTGGATTCTTCTGGAGTAAATTCATCTACAATGGCATAAGAGTTTATTCCTGTTATTTTCATTTCATCAAGAATATCAACTAAATTACCATAGTTAGATTTCTTGCTGGGTTTAATAATTACGACAATTCCTCTTTTTGGTTTTCCTAGTTTCGCAGAGTAAGCTAGTAAAGATTTATTTCTAAGTAATAATTCTTTGCGTATTCCGTCTTTACCATATATGGTTTTTTGAGGTTCTTTTATCGGGCTCGCTACAAGACCTACAAAGTATACTAACTTGTTGTTTTCGCCTAACAAAATAGTAAGAGAACGATTTTCACCGTAACCTTCAGGATATCGCGGACAATCACAACAACCATTATCTCCTTGGTTTAAATCTAAAATTTTTGGTTTTGCTAATTCTGTTGTAACCATAAAGAATATAATAAGCAGAAAAGAAACACTTACCATTGCGGTTAAATCAACTCTTGTGGATAATTTTTTACTTCTCACTTTTTTGCAAGTTTCCATGGTTTTAGGTTTTTATATGAAAATTTAGAAATCAGTTTTATTGAATACGATTTACTTAGAAGCTAATAGTTTTGATTCTTCAATACTAAATTCATTTTGGATAACATAAGTATCAATATTTGTAATCGCCATTTCGTCCAAAATATCAATTAAATTTTTAAAATTAGATTTATTACTGGGTTTAATAATAACAATAACACCACTTTTTGGTTTCCCGAGATTAGTACAATACGCGGTTATTTCATTTTTTTTATTTTGTAAATCCTTATGAATTCCATTTTTTCCATAAGTAATTTTTTTAGGAGCTTCACGCGGATATTCTAATAAACCAGAATAGGTAATTATTTTATCATCATCATCTAATAATAGTGTATAAACGCGATTTTCATCAATACAGCCAGGAACACAATCGTCACAATCATAATCAGGAAGATTAAGTTCCATAGCTTTTGGTTTTCTTAACTCGGTGCTAACCATAAAAAATACAATCAATAAAAAAGAAACGCTTACCATTGCAGTTAAATCTACTCTTGTATTTAACTTTTTGCTTCTCACTTTTTTATTTATTTCCATAATTAAATTATTTTAATTGATTTGCTGATAATAAAGTTAAAGTTGTTCTTAATAATATTATTTCTCATAAATATATTGAAAAAAAAATAATTTGTTAAGAAAAAATTTAAATTTATTTTAAATTAAAGCAGAATGTTCTAGTACGTTCTTGTTTAGTTTTATGGTTTTAAATTAATTAGAAATAAATTATTAATGTAAATATTCTTATAAGCGTAGATTGTAGATTTTATGATTTTAAAAATAGATTCTACTTACTTGAAATACATATAAAAGTCTAAACGAAAGAGATGTATTCATTGTTTAAATTTTGATTGATCAAAAACAAGTTTATACGTGTTAACAAAGTTTTTAAATTAGATTCTATAGGATTATAGATTTTTTTTTTAACAAATGTTTAATGTTGATATTTTTTTATTAAATTTACCAATCTAAAAATCAATACTTTATATATCTTTTGTGCTGGTCTAGATTGATAATCAATTGTCCCTTTTTTCAATTTAGTGTTCTGATAATATATAATAGCAGATTAAATATTTTCAATTAAATTGAGAAACATACTGCTAAATAGGGGTAATATACGAGTTATATTCACTGTTCTGTCGTAACTTATTTACGCGCATTATTTAAATTAGTTACCTGCATCTATTTTTAAATGATTTATTTTAATTTTTTACTTATTAAAATAGTATTGAAATTTTCTCATATTTCATTTCTTAATGAATAAAAAAATTGATAGTCAAGATTTGCCTAAAATAAAATTGGCATCCTTATAAGTGAGGTTATAGTTATTGACAATATTGATTGTTTTATTTAAGAGTTATAAATCCCCCACTTCTTTTTTGTAATAGAATTATATACACGCTTTGATGTTTTTCATTCAAAAACTTTATTCTATTCGCCAAATAACTGCAATACATACTGAATTTGTAAAAACAATTTAGCATTAGTTTTTTTTGATTATCTGCCTTTTGGTATTGCTGTTAATTATCTCAATTTTTATTTATTGACAGACATTTCTATTTATAGTAATAAGTCTTGAATCATTTTTATTTCTACCAAGAAATAGAATAGAGGATAAATTATTTTCTGTCCGCAGGCGCAAATAATTTATTTACTGTAATCTATTTTTTGATTTAAGAAACTTATCCTATCTATTTAGGAAGTATTAGGTCTTTAATACACGGGTAAAAGTTAGTGAACTGTATTAATAAGTGATTATGAAAATGGAATAATTTACTCTTAAAATTCTAAAACATGAAAAAAACAATACTATTATTATTACTGCTTGTTTCCTTTTTTGACTCTTTTGCACAACAACAGTCGCAATATACACAGTATATGTATAACACAATGACAATTAATCCCGGTTATACAGGTACTCGTGGTGTGCCAAGTATACTAGGTCTTTATAGAGCGCAATGGATAGGTTTGGATGGTGCGCCGGTAACAGCTAATTTTTCTGTAGAAAGTCCCATAAGTGAAAATGGGCAGGGATTGGGTTTGTCAATTATTTATGATGAAATTGGTCCTACTACAGACACAGACTTAACATTAAATTACTCATATCCTATACAGCTTTCCGCAACCCTTAAAATGTCTTTAGGAGCTAGCGCTACTCTTGATTTCTTTAAAGTTGATTATAGTGACCTTAATATTTATGACCCTAATGATCCCAATTTAAGTGGTATTTTAACCAAAACGTCTCCAAATATTGGTGCAGGAATCTATTTCCATTCAGACAAATGGTATTTCGGAATATCAATTCCTAAAATTTTAGAAACAAAATTTTATGATGATGTCAAAACCTCGATTGCATCTCAGAATATGCACTTTTACGCTATGGGCGGCTATGTTTTTGATTTAGATGATGAAACTCAGTTTAAGCCGGCTGCTATGATAAAAGCTGTAAATGGAGCACCATTGGCAGTTGATCTATCTGCAAATTTTCTTTTTTTTGAGAAACTAACACTCGGAATTGCCTACAGGTGGGATGCTGCTGTAAGCGGAGTTGCTGGTTTTCAGGTCACTTCAGGTCTGAATATAGGATATGCCTATGATTATGATACAACTAATATTGGAAATTATAATTCGGGATCACATGAGATATATATGCGATTTGATTTATTTACAACAACAAAATATAGATTAGTATCACCGCGATTTTTTTGATTTATTCTTGATAATTTGAATATTTAAGTGGTTTTGAATGAGGTGTTTAAAAAAAAAATGGTTTAAAAAAAAGATGGTTTTAATTTTATTAGTCTTAAATATAAGAATTTAATTACTTTTTTAATACTTGCAAATTTAGATGTATTAAATAATTAGAGCTCTTGAGTAATTTATTTACGGGTTTCAACCTCCTGTTATTATAAGGAGTTGTGTGTAAAGTGCTTAATTACAAAGGCTTAAAATTTTGTTCGTAAAATTAAGAATGTCTTAAGTTATTAGTTTAAAAACTTATAGAGGTAGAAAAAAGAAGAGAACAGGGGGAAATTTGCATCATAAAACTAAGGATAATTAAATTATTAAAATTAGGCTTAAAGTGTTGATTACTAAATAGTATTAATCATTGCGCTTTTACTAAATCAAAATTTATTTATTCTAAAAATAATTAAATAATTAAATGTTATGAAAAATAGATTACTCCCTTTGGACAGAAGCAAAATTAAAGGCAGATATCCAAAAACAATCAGGACGTTACAGTCTTAGAACAATTGATCTTAACACTCCTTTTTCTGATTTCGGCACAGGCTTTTATGGTAAAGATAAAGTAATTTATGCCTCAGCAAAAGATACGGGTGTTATAATAAAGCGTAAACACAGCTGGAACGAAAAATCGTTTTTAAAACTGTATACAGCAGATATTAATGTAGACGGGGGACTTTCTAATGCAGTGCTTGTAAAAGGAGATGTAAATACAAGATACCATCAAAGCACACCGGCCATTACAAAAGACGGTAAAACGATGTATTT
>NZ_WMID02000042.1 GCF_009711165.2 Flavobacterium sp. MC2016-06
AACTCATAACTCATAACTCATAACTCATAACTCATAACTCATAACTCATAACTCATAACTCATAACTCATAACTCATGAAATTCAAAACTATCCTTAGGAGCTTCCTTGCGGTCAAACATTCCGTAATCGCGTTTTACATCAGCAATACGCAAATGATATTCTTTAAAAACCTCATTTCTGCCTTTAGCTTGAGCAAATCGGTGCATTTCTAGATTTCTCCATTGCTGAATACTTTCTTCATCTCTCCAAAAAGACAAAGACAAAACTTTTTCAGGATTGCTGAAACTCATAAATCTTTCAATAGAAATAAAACCTTCAATCGTATCTAATTCAGGTCTTAATTGTGCTGCAATATCAAGATATTCTTCTTTTTTTCCTTTGTTAGGAATGACTTCAAAAATTACTGCTATCATGTTTTTAAATTTAAATTATAAAAGTGAAATCCAAATAGCTTTAGGCAGTCTGGCATTTATCATAGGTTCGTATTCTATTTTGTTTTCTAAAATGGAAATATTTTTATAGTTTGCTAATAAATACAACAGCGCATCAGCTGCAAGATCAATAGAAAAATATTTCGCCAGACATTCGTGTCCGCCAATTCCAAAAGTTAAATGTTCTGCACTATTATTTCTTTCAATATCAAAAAGCATCGGATTTATAAATTGTTTCAAATCACGATTTGCTCCCGCAAGAACCACCAAAATTGGATCATTTTTTTTAATTGTAATTCCATTCAGCTGAATATCTGCAACTGCAATTCGTCTCGTATTATGAATTGGAGGATCAAATCGTAAAGTTTCAACAACCATTTTCTGAATCCAGATTTTATCAAACCCTTTTTTAGAACTATTTTCGTTTGAAAGAATTTGTAATAACGAATTACTCAAAAGTCCTCGACAAGCATCATAACTTTGAATAAACAACCCGATTAAATTACTAATGCAAATAGAAATAGTTTCTTCTGATGAAATAGAATAAGATGCAGCAATTCTATTAATCAAACTTTCATAAAACGGAAGTTCAGTAATGTGCTTTTCGGTAATCAAATAAATTTCTTCCGAAAGGGTATTAATCAATTCAACATCTTCTTCTGTTTTATTTGGCTGCATTATTTTTACAAGGACTGTTATATTTTCAGAAATAAAAAGAGAATCAACTTCATTAAAATCAAAACTTTTCAAAACAGTCAAAATTGGTAATTTTTTACACACTAAATCAACCCAATTTATTTTTTTGCTGAGGTTTTCTTGAAGTAATTCTTCCATAATAGAATTTATTCCAACAGTTTTCATGTATGAAAAAAGAAGACCAGCGGTTTCTTTTGATATTTCGTGCTGTATTCCGTTTGATAATCGAGCTAAATTGCTGATAATTCTAGAGGCATATTCATTGAGATTAGGATTTGGAGCAAAAGCTGGAATATGAGCATTTGTATTATTTAATATTTCGAGACAATATTCATAAGAATAAAGAGCCCAGATTTGGTTGGTTTCATCCCAATAAACAGGGTTTTCTTCGATCATTTTTTGATAGAAAGAATATGGATTTTCAATTTCAGATTGTAGAAATAAAGCCGTCATGATTTATTATTTTTAGCAAAGTTATTTAACTTTACAACGCAATACTTCAGTTTAAAATTAAGTATGATTACATAAAATGGAAGATCAATTTATAAAAATAGCATCATTAATTGGTGACCCAACACGCGCACTCATTATGTGGACTTTACTCGACGGAAAAGCTTTTACAGCAACAGAACTTGCAATTGCAGTAAATACATCGCCACAAAATATAAGCATGCATTTGGCTAAACTTTTAGAAGCGGGTTTACTTTGTGTAGAAAAACAAGGCCGTCATAAATATTATAAATTTTCTAATAAAGAAATTGCCTATGTTATCGAAGCTATGGCAAGTTTAGTACCGCCCGTAAATCCTCCGAAAAAGAATTCAGAAAAGCATTCACCCATAAAACATTGCAGAACCTGTTATGATCATTTGGCAGGGAAAATTGGTGTGGCTGTTGCTGAAAGTTTATTAGGACAAAAAATAATTTTAGATACTGATAATAAATTTGAAGTAAGCGTTGAAGGAATAAAATGGTTTTCTGATTTTGGAATTAATCTAGAAGATCTTAAAAAGCAGAGAAGATTATTCTTAAAACCATGTTTAGATTGGAGCGAAAGAAAGAATCATATTGCGGGCTCACTCGGCGCTTCATTATTAGATAAAATGATTGCAGACGATTGGTTAAGAAAAACGAAAGATTCGAGAGCCATGCAAATTACCGGCAAAGGAGAAAAAGAGCTGTTGAAGCATTTTAAGATTGTGGTGTAGTTTTGGTTTCTTAAATTATTAAAAATAGATTTAAACCTTTTATTTGTCATTTCGAGCGAAGTCGAGAAATCGCACCAGAAACTCCGCAAGTATAGAGAGCTTTATCCATAATTTTGTCATTCTGAGGAACGAAGAATCTTCGTTTGCTGATCTCAATTGTGGAGCTTCTTGCGAAGATTCTTCATTCCTCAGAATGACAAGACGCTATGGGAATAGGAGAAAAATCTCAATGCTATTTCTCCGAAAAAAGAAACTCAATCACTTTCTGATACAATTCGTCATCATGCATTCCGTGTCCCAAACCTTTGGTTTCTATAAACTGGCTGTTTTTCCAGTTACTTGCAATTTTTTTACCTTCTTCAAAAGCGACTACTTTATCTGAAAGATCGTGAGCCACTAATCCAGGGATATTAAAATGCGATGCAAATTTTTGTCCTGAGAAATCTTCCAGTTTAAAATTGAAATGCGTTAAAAAACGATTTTCTAAAAGTGAAAATATTTTGGTGTTTAAGCTCAACATCGAAATGTAATTGTCAATCAAAGTCTTTAAATCTGAAGGAGCACCCAAAATCACCATTTTATTGATACTTGTATTCGGAAATAAATATTGATGATATACACACGCCGCGCCGCCAATAGAATGGCCAATAATAATTGTAGGCTGATATTTTTCTACTGCTTTATTGATGAATGCTGCGTAAAGCGGTACATTAAACTCTTTACCGCTGCTTTGTCCGTGTGCAGGGGCATCTATAGCAATAATAGTACTTCCAGATTTTTGAAGATGAGGTAAAGTCTTTTTCCAGCGTGCAGCATTACTTTCCCATCCGTGTACCAATAAGATTTTGGTTTCATTTCCTTTCCAGACATACGTCTGAAAATGATGTTCGTTATGATGAAATGTTTCTGTTTCTGTATTTTGCAGAACTTTTGGTAAGCTGTCTTTTGTAAGTCTTCCAATTCTAGGCTGACTAAAAAGTGCGTAAGAAAGTGCAACAGCTTTTTGCGGGCGAACATAACTTAAGAAGTTAATATATGATCCGACCGATTTTAATGTAATAAAACGAATTCCTTTTTTAATTCCCAAAACTTAAAATTTTTCTAAAGGTAAAAAATATGATTTTAAACTTGCTTAAAAATCGTTGTCAAAGTTTTAATTGCGCAATTGGAATTTGGAATTTAAAAGATTTGGAATTTAATTCCCCTTTAATCTGTGGCAAAATAATGATATAAAAAAAGCCTCGAATTTCGAGGCTTTCTATTATTTAGAATTTTGAGAACAATTGTTCCATTTTTTCTTTCTCTTCTTCGGCTAATGCGCTGTCAACCAAAATTCTTCCAGAGTGCTCATCAGTGATGATCTTCTTTCTAGAAGCAATCTCAACTTGAGTTTGCGGTGGAATAGTGAAGAATGATCCAGCAGAAGCTCCTCTTTCGATAGATACAACAGCTAAACCGTTACGTACACTAGTTCTAATTCTTGTATAAGCAGCCAATAATCTTTCTTCAATTTGAGCAGAATACTCAGCAGATTTCTCAGACAAGAAGATTTCTTCTTTTTGAGTTTCAGCCATAATAGCATCCAATTCAGATTTTTTGTGTTTTAGGTGTGAGCTTTTTGAATCTAATTTTTCTTTTAAGTTAGAAATTACTTCTTTCTTATGTTCGATAGAAGCTTTCATTTCTTTGATTTGCTTTTCAGCCAATTGAATTTCTAATTCTTGAAATTCAACCTCTTTAGTCAAAGAATTAAATTCTCTGTTATTACGAACTGATTCTTGTTGTTTTGTATATTTTTTGATAACTTCTTTATGCTCCTCAATAGCAATTTTCTTTGCTTTGATTTGCTCCTCAACCACTTCAAGTTCACTTTTCAGTTTCTCTGAACGAGTGCTTAAACCTGCAACTTCATCTTCTAAATCTTCCACTTCTAATGGAAGTTCTCCTCTTACGTTTCTGATTTCGTCAATTCGGGTGTCAATAAGCTGTAAATCGTAAATCGCTCTTAACTTGTCCTCAACACTTAATTCTTTCGTATTCGCCATATTCTTATAAGTACTTAACTGGATTTGTATTTTCTTCTGATAAAATGATTACAAAATTAAGGATTTTTTTTTGAAGATAATCAACAATATAGTTTTTTGTATAGCGTTCGCTCTCAAAATGACCAATATCGGCTAAAAGTAATCGATTTTCGGCTTCATAAAATTGATGGTATTTTAAATCGGCAGTCAAAAAAGCATCGGCTCCCGCCATAATTGCATTTTTTATAGCAAAACTGCCTGAGCCGCCCAAAACGGCAACTTTCTTTATTTTCTTTCCTAAAAAAGCAGAATGACGAATTCCGTCGGCAATCATTTTGTCTTTCACATAAAGTAAAAAATCTTTTTCATCCATTTCAGTTTCAAATTCACCAATCATTCCTAAGCCAATATGTTGTTGAGAATTCTGTAAATCGTAAATTTCATAAGCCACTTCTTCATAAATATGAGTTGCAAAAAGTGCTTTTAAAATTTTAGATTCCAAGTGTTTTTCAAAAACAACTTCAATCTTTATTTCAATTCCAGTGTGTAGTTTTCCTTTTTCTCCAATAACAGGATTGCTGTTTTCATTTCCCTGAAAAGTAAAAAATCCTTCAGAATTAAAACTGCAGTTGTCATAATTACCAATTGTTCCAGCTCCAGCTTCAAACATCGCATTTCTAACCGCATCTGCATTTTCACGTACTGTATAAGTAACGAGTTTTTTAATAAAGCTTTGTTTCGGAATTAAAACTTTGGTGTTTGTTAAACCCAAAGCATCACAGAAAATTTTATTTACGCCCTGCGAATGATTGTCTAGTGCAGTATGAACGGCATAAATAGCAATATCATTTTTTATAGCTTTTAAGATCGCACGTTCTACATAATTCTTGCCTGTAATTTTTTTGATTCCAGAGAATAAAATGGGATGAAAACAAACCACTAAATTGCAGTTTTTAGCAATTGCTTCGTCAATAACAGTTTCTAATGCATCGTGACAAACCAAAACTCCTGTACTTTCTGTTGCAGTATCGCCTACTAAAAGTCCGACATTATCAAAATCTTCGGCATAAGCCAAAGGAGCCATTTCTTCTAGAACTGCAAGTATATTTTTTATTTTCATTTTATCTTTTGTTTCAGGTTTCAAAGTTTCAGGTTTCAGGTTCTTTGCAAAACTTGAAACCTGAAACTTTGAAACAAATTTACTAAACAAATTAAAGAATAAAATTATACTTTCGTAAAATGAATGTACTTCGAAAAATACTTTTTCCGTTTGCGATTTTATACGGATTCATAACGACAATCAGGAATTTTCTTTTTGATAAAGGAATTTTAAAATCTACTTCATTTGATGTTCCAGTTATTGCCGTTGGAAATCTAAGTGTTGGCGGAACTGGAAAAACGCCTCAAATAGAATATTTAATTCGATTATTATCTGATAAATATAAAATTGCCACTTTAAGCCGTGGTTACAAACGTCAGTCTGAAGGTTTTGTTTTGGCCGATGCATCTTCAAATGCTGCAATTTTAGGAGACGAACCTTTTCAGTTTTTTCAAAAATTTTCTAATATTCAGGTTGCAGTAGATGCTAACCGAACAAACGGAATAACACAATTGCTTTCTCAGAAAGTAAAGCCGGAAATTATTTTACTTGATGATGCGTATCAGCATCGTAAAGTAAAAGCTGGTTTTTATATTTTATTGACTTCTTTTGATGATTTGTATGCAGATGATTTTATGCTTCCAACAGGAAATCTGCGAGAAAGCAGGAGTGGAGCAAGTCGAGCTAATATTGTAATTGTTACCAAATGTCCAAAAGATTTATCGGATGAAAAACAAGATCAAATTAGACAAAAATTAAAGCTCAGTTATTCGCAGCAACTGTATTTCACCTTTATAGATTATGATGATTTAGTTTATGGTAAAGAAGAAAAAATTGCAGTAAGTGAAATTAAAAGCGAATCGAAATTGCTTTTGGCGGGAATTGCAAAGCCAACACCATTTTTCGATTATTTAAAAAATGAAAGTGATGAATGTTTGACGTTTCCAGATCATCATCATTTTTCAGAAACAGATTTAGAAGAAGTTCAAAATAAAGCTCAGAGCAAAAAAATCATTACAACAGAGAAAGATTATGTTCGTCTAAAAGATTCTAAGTTGATGTCGCAATTGTATTATTTACCTATAAAAAGCACCTTTATCAACAACAAGCAAAATTTTGATTCTAGTATTTTAGAATATGTAAAGAGATAGTTTTATCAAAAAATCTAATCAAAATACTTCGCGATAGTACAGTAAAATTCATCAGGAACAAAAGGTTTTGTAATCACATCATCCATTCCAAAAGAAATAAGCATATCTCGATTTTCGTCTAGCGAAATTGCAGTCAGTGCAATAATTGGAGTTGATTTGTCAAATTCTCGAATCAATTTTGTAGCCGTAGTTCCGTTGATGCCCGGAAGATGCACATCCATCAAAATCATATCAAAACGCTTTACTTTTAATAACTCAACAGCATCTTCGCCATTATCAATAATTTCACAGCAAATGGCTTTGTTTTCAAGCATTTTTCGCGTAATCATCTGGTTGATTTTGTTGTCTTCGATTAGTAAAATAGATTTGTGTTTCAATTGTTTGTCACTATAAGGTTTTACTTCTTGAACGATTTCCAATGGTTCTCTATTAATTTTAAAATCCAATTTAAAGGTAAAAGTAGATCCTTTCCCCACTTCACTTTTTAGTCTTATTTCACCACCCAAAAGTTCAATTAACTTTTTCACAATAGTCAAACCTAAACCTGTGCCGCCGTATTTTCTATTTACCTCAATAGATCCTTGCGAAAAACTTTCAAAAACAGATTGCAGTTTGTCCTCAGGAATACCAATTCCGGTATCAACAATTTCAAAATATATAGTTGCAGTTTCGTCTTCTTGCGCGTATAGTTTTGCAATTACATTTACGTTTCCGTTCTGTGTAAACTTTAAAGCATTGTTGATTAAATTGAGTATAATTTGAGATAATTTAGTTGGATCTCCCATTAAATTATCAGGAATGGTTTCGTCTATATCAAGGTTGAAATAGTTTTTATTTGCCGTTGCCAGTTCCTTTAAAGAGCTTTGAATATTAAATAATAACTCTTTTAGGTTAAAACTAATAGTTTCGATTTCAACTTTAGTCGAATCTATTTTGTTGATTTCGAGAATTTCGTTGATAAAAGTAGTCAGGTAATTTCCAGAAAATTTTAAAGATTCTAAATATTTTAATTGTGTTTTTTTAGGATTGTCTTCAAGCAGTAAATGTGTAATTCCGTTAATAGCATTTAGCGGTGTCCGGAGTTCATGACTTACCGTAGATAAAAATTCAGATCTTGCTTTAGAAGCTTTTTCAGCTTTATTTTTAGCGAGAATAAGCTCTTTGTTTTTCTCTCTTAAAAGTAAATTGTTGTGGTTTCTAATAATGTTGTTTTTATACAACGCTAAACTCAAAAGAGATAAAATAGAAATCAACGCAATAGCCAAAATACTTACCAATTTTGAGTAACGGTAGGTTTTTAATTGAATTTTTTCTTCACTTTGGCGTTTGATTGTATTGTTTAAAGATTGATTTTTCTTGAATTTCTCAAATTCATTAAGATCAACTTTAGCATTTTTTAATTTTAAAAGATAATTCTCAATCTGATAATGTTCGTCTAGATAAGAATAGGCAAGGTCAAAGTTTTTGTTCTTTTTGTAATATTGGCTAATCGCCAGAATGATTTTTGATTTCTGGTGAAGGTTAATGTTTTTGGCATTGTATTCTAAAGCATTGTCAAAATATATTATTGCCGAATCGTTTCTTTTAAGCTGGGTTTCAATTAAACCAAGTTGATAATAAGAATCTGTTTTGGCTTTTAAAATGGCTGGACTATCTGGTTTTTTAATTATTTTATGGAAGTATTCTGCAGCTAAAGGTAAATTTTTACTTGTTTTTACTGCAATCGCTTTTTGATAATTTAAAACTTCGGCATTATCAATAATATGTAGTTTTTTTAAAAGCTCTTGCGCTTTTGCATAATAAATATCTGCAGTTTTGTAATCTCCTTTTGCAGTATTGGCCACACCAATATAATGTAAAGCCAAAACCATGGTGCTAGTTGGTTTTATACTATCGAATAAGGAAACACTTTTGTGGAAATTTTTTAGTGCTTCTTCATATTTGCTCTGGTTGTAATAGATTTTGCCAAGTTTGAATGTTTGGTTGGCTAAATTCTCAGTTCTGTGATTGCTTTCGCAAAAATGGATTGACTTTTTGGTATAAAAAACAGCTTCGTTATATTTTTTAATATCTAGATTACTGTTTGCTAATCTGTTATAATAGGGGACGCTGTCTGTACTCTTTTTGACTTGAGAATACAAAAACGAATTAAAAAAACAAACGGCAATAAAAAGATAGTATTTCATGTAATGTTTTTACAATCAACCTTATTTTTTTCTTATCAGTAAAATCAAATCAATTAATCTTGATGAATATCCAATTTCATTATCGTACCAGCCTACTACTTTTACCATTTTATCGATAACAGAAGTAAGTTGTGCATCAAACAAACACGAATGGGTGTTGCCAATAACGTCTACCGATACAATCGGATCTTCGGTATAATCTAATATTCCTTTTAGGTTTGTTTTTGAGGCTTCTTCAAATGCTTTATTAATTTCTTCAATAGTAACTGCGCGTTTCACATTGAAGGTAATATCTGTCAATGAACCATCGGGAACGGGAACTCTAATGCCGCATCCTCCAATTTTATTATGCAATTTAGGAAAAATTTTTGTTAATGCCTTAGCTGCACCTGTAGTTGTTGGAACAATTGATTGACTTGCACCTCTCGCCCTGCGTAAATCCTTATGTGGCTGGTCGTGAAGGCTTTGGTCTGTAGTGTAAGAATGTATTGTTGTAATGTAAGCTTGCTCAATTCCGCACAATTCTTCGATGATTTTTATCATCGGTGCAGCGTTATTTGTGGTACAGCTTGCATTCGAAACAATATCTTCGTTACCCTCTAAGATGTTTTCGTTTACACCTAAGACTACGGTTTTTATTGTATCAACTTCAGATGGGGCAGAAAGGATTACCTTTTTAGCTCCAGCTTCTATATGCGCATTTAATTCTTCGTGTGTTTTATATTTTCCTGTTGATTCTATTACGATATCAATAGCATGGCTTTTCCAGTCTAAATTTGAAATGCTTTTTTCGTGAAAAAAGAAAAAATGCCTGCCGTCTATAATAATACTGTTTTCATCATGACTTACAACGTAAGGCAGAACACCGTGTATACTGTCGTATTTTATTAAATGCGACATTGTTTTATTATCGGCAATATCGTTTATGGCAACGACTTCAATTTCAGGATGGTTTAAAAGTAAGCGGAATAAATTTCTTCCAATTCTTCCAAAACCATTTATGGCAATTCTTGTTTTCAATACTTTGTTGATTCGTTTAAAGGTTTAATCGTTTAATCGATTTTGACAATTAAACGATTAAGCAATTAAACTTTTTATAAAATATGTTTTTGTGCTTTGTATGAAGAACGAACTAGTGGGCCGCTTTCTACGTGGCGGAAACCTAATTCTAGACCAAATTTCTCATATTTAGCAAATTGATCTGGAGTAATAAATTCTTTTACAGGTAAATGTTTTTTACTTGGCTGCAGGTATTGGCCAATGGTAACTACGTCAACATTTGCGTTGCGCAAATCAGTCATGGTTTGAAAAACTTCTTCTTCAGTTTCTCCTAAACCTAACATGATTCCAGATTTTGTTCTATTGATCCCTTTTTCTTTTAAGTATCTTAAAACTTCTAAACTGCGATCATATTTAGCCTGAATACGCACTTCACGTGTTAAACGACGTACTGTTTCAACGTTATGAGAAACAACCTCTGGATTTGCCTCAACAATTCTGTCAATATTTCTTTCTATTCCCTGAAAATCAGGAATTAGAGTTTCTAGCGTAGTGTTAGGATTCATTCTACGAATCGCTTTTACAGTTTCAATCCAGATAATAGAACCACCATCTTTTAAATCATCTCTATCCACACTTGTAATAACAGCGTGTTTAATGTTCATGATTTTTATCGAGCGTGCTACTTTTTCTGGCTCATCCCAATCTACCGTTTCAGGTCTTCCTGTTTTTACACCGCAAAAACCACAAGAACGCGTACAAACGTTACCAAGAATCATAAAAGTGGCTGTTCCTTCGCCCCAGCATTCTCCCATATTAGGGCAGCTTCCCGAAGTACAAATAGTATTTAAGCTGTATTTATCTACCAAACCGCGAAGCTCAGTATATTTTTGTCCAATTGGAAGTTTAACCTTTAACCATTTAGGTTTTCCAGTTGGTATATTTTCAACGACTGTTTCCATATATCAATATTCAAAGTACAAAGATAAGGAATGTAGTTTATTTGGTGGTTTGTTTATAACTTAATTTGATATTTATAAGCTTTCAATTTCTGAAATTCATTTTAAAGATAATGTTGCCAGAATGTTAAATTGATGTTTTTGAGACAATGCTAAAGCTTAAATGGTACATTTTTGTTGGGAAATCAAAACAAGGCTAATAATTATGATATTGGATTGATTTTTAATCGTTTAAAATTTATATCTTTAATTGTTAAAAAAAAGTGTACTTAAAAAATAAATGGTACAAACCTTGTAATATATTTGCTGTTAAATTGTAACAATAAAAAAGATGAAAAAGAAATTTATAGTATTAGGTGTTTTATTAGCTGCTTTTAGTGTAAGCAATATGAATGCGCAGATTAATTTAGGAGATAAAGCGATGGGCGCACTTCAAAAAGGAGTTACTAGTTTTACGTTAACGAATGAGGATGCTGCTAAACTTTCTAAGGAAGCTGTTGATAAATTAGATGCAGAGCACGAAGTTGCTCCGGCTACAGATGGTTATACATTAAGACTTAATCGAGTTTTTGGAAAATATACTGCTGGTGAGGGATATACATTGAATTACAAAGTATATAAATTAAAAGAAGTAAATGCATTTGCAACTGCTGACGGAAGTGTTCGTGTGTATTCTGGATTAATGGATATTATGGACGACAATGAATTGCTAGCGGTAATTGGTCACGAAATTGGTCACGTTGCTAACACTGACTCAAAAGATGCTATGAAAGCAGCTTACCAAAAAGAGGCGTTATTAGATGGTGTTTCTTCTCAATCTGCAACTATTGCAACAGTTACAGACAGCCAGCTAGGGAAAATTGGAAGTGCAATGATAGATAGTAAACACAGTCGTAAGCAAGAAGCGGCAGCAGATTTGTTTGCTTATAATTTCCTGAAGAAAAATGGATACAATGTAAATGCTGAAGAATCTGCGTTTAGAATTCTAGCTAAAATGAGCGAAGGTGCAGAAGCTTCATTTATCGATCAGATGATGAGTTCGCATCCAGATTCTAAGAAAAGAGCAGATGATGCTAAAGCAAGAGCAGAAAAAGACGGTTTATACAAAGCTTATGTACAGCAAAAAATTGATAATACTGTTCCAGTAGTTAAAAAAGCAGCAACTAAAGCTCCTGCAAAAAAAACAACAAAAAAGAAATAATACTTTTTGATAAAAAATAAAACCCAGCAAATTTTTAAAACTTGCTGGGTTTTTTATTTCTAAGACTAACCTAAAACGTGATGTGCCAAAACTTTTTGCACCTCGTAAACATTTACAGATTTGTTAAATTGTTTTACTATACTAGGTTGTAATTCGCTAGAAACCCAAATTTTCAATTCGGCATCAAGATCAAAAGTTCCAGCCGTTTCAATACTAAATCTCGAAATGCTTTTGTAAGCAATCGATCTGTATTCGGTTTTACTTCCTGTTATTCCTTGTTTGTCAACTAAGATTAATCGTTTGTTGGTGAAAATAAAAGTATCTCTAATAAGTTTAAAACCCATTTCGATTTCTTCACTATCGGTTAAAAGCTGACCGTAATTTTTAAGTAAATCTTCTTGACTTACAGCACCTGCGTTGCCAAGAATAGCAGAAAATATTCCCATTTTTTTCGATTTTAATTAAATTGATTTTGTCTTTTTAATGAGATGTAAAAGTAGTTGATTTTATCAAAACAGGAGTTAGAATTAACGAAATCAAAATGGCAGAAATAAAAGTAACAATAAGATGTCCGTATAGATTGTAATTTAAACCGCATAAAATTCTAAGACTTACAATTGTAAAAGTCATTAGTGTTAAAACGAGCCAATATTTTTTATTACTTGGAAAGTTAGAAGTTTTATTTGTTGGTAATTTAAATAAAGCAATTACTATAATGATGCCACCAATAAATGTACTGAGATGCTGTGCGATTTTAAAAACAGGAATTTTTTGATTGATGAACGTAACGGTTTCTTTTAACAACGCAATACGATTGATAAAATAACCATGTTCGTGTGTGAAACTATCCCAGAAAAGATGAGAGCTTATCCCAATTAAAATTGAAATTAAAACTACAACGGTGTTGTTTTTGAAATATGAATTCCAATTAAATTCATTAAAAATTTGAATTCTTTCCCTTAAGAATTTAGGTAAATTGTTGGATAGGTTATCTCGAACAATATTATGATATAGAAATGCAATTAAAATAGCTAAAGGCAAATCAAACCAGAAAATGCCGGCAAAAGTATGACTGTAATTACTCTGAACTTTCATTCTAATAAAATACTCAAAATCTGGCGTTAAACTGCCAATTATAAGTCCTGTTAAAGAGAACCATTTTTTAGGTAAATAATTTAAAGGTAAAATTATAGCAGGATGCGAAAAAGTAAAAGGCATTAAGTTTTAAGTATAGATTTAAACGAAGTTAGGTTTAAATATCTTTACTTCTTAAAGTTTTAATTTAAAAAAAGAGCATAAAAAAAGCAGCACCTAAGTGCTGCTTTTTTGTTATTTATTCTGGTTGTGTTTTTATTGTAATTGGCAGTGTGTAAGCAGTTCTAACAGTTTGTTTGTTTAAAACTCCAGCCACCCATTTTGTTTTTAGAGATTTTAAAACTCTAACAGCTTCTTTTCCCATTCCAAAACCAGGATCCTTTAGTACTACAATATCAGTAAGAGATCCGTCTCTTTCAATTACAAAAGAAACATAAACTTTTAGGGTTTTCTCTTCGTCTAGTTCAGGTCTTGTAAAATTTTTCCCAACGAAAGCATAAAATTTATCAATTCCTCCAGGAAATTCTGGTGATTTGTCTAAAGCTCCAATTGGTATAGGCTCGTTAATTACAGGTTTAGTAATAGTACCACCACCACCCTCGCCTCCGGCAGGTATTGCATTATTAACAAGAGGTCCATCTCCAGAAGAAGGATTTTCTACATGAGGAACGTTATTTGTATTAGTAGCAATTTCAGGTAAATCCTGCTGTGTAGGTACTATAACTGGATTTACTAATTGACTACTTGTAATTGGTTTCGCTGCTGCAGCTGCTTTTTGTGGCGGCGCAATTGGCTCAGTAGTTTTTGGTTTTACTATGTTCTTATGTATCACAATAGGAGTCACAGGATGCAGAACAACTACAGGTTCTGGAGCAGGCGCTGTTCTAAAACTATTAATCAATACGGGCACGCTACCTAAAGCGGTTAACAAAAGTAAACCAGAAAAGAGTGCTGTAATGGTAGTTTTAGAATTCTCTTGGCGTAATTGATACGCTCCGTACTCTTTGTTTCTGTTTTCGAAAACAAGATCAGTCCACTTTGTTTCGTAAATGCTTAATTTAGACATAATTTTTGGGTTTTAAGGTTAAGTAACTTTAAATCATAAGCGGGTACGGTTTTACCTAACAACGTAATAGTTGCAGTTTTAGTATGTTGATTATTTAGTTTTTTAAGAACAAAAATGATAATGCGTTATCATTTACCTAAAGATAATAAATTATCTATTACGTTCGATAATTTCTGCTAATAATTTTTTAGCTCGAAGTAATTTTACTTTAACATTGCTTAAAGGCTCATCTATTTTGAGTGCAATTTCCTGATAAGTCATTTCTTGAAAATAACGAAGTTGAATAACTTCTTGGTAGTGTGGTTTTAATTCTTTGATGCATAGAAGCAGACGCGAGAGGTTCTGTTCTTTAATTAATGCATCTTCTGCAGATGGAGTAGGGTCTGCAATATTGTAGGCCTGCTGGTCTTCTGCGTCTGTAATTTCTATAAAAAGATTTGTTCTTTTTTTGCGCAGTAAATCGATGTAAACATTTTTTGCAATAGCAATCAGCCAAGTGTTAAATTGGAATTCTGGATTGTAAGAGGTGATTTTGTCGAAAGCTTTAGAGAAAGTTTCAATTGTAATATCTTCGGCAGTAGTTTCGTTTTCAGTACGTTTCAGCATGAAGCCGTATACTTCATTCCAGTAATAATCTAATAAAAAAGTAAAGGCGATTTGATCGCCTTTTTTAGCTTTTTCTATTTTAGAATTTATTTCCAATATACAGGTTTTGAAAAGATATTAGTTATAAAGATATTAATTTGTGTTAATATAAGCGCAATTTCTACAAAAGGAAACCAAGCTTTAAGGTCATTTTCTTTTAATTTTCCAGCAGAACACCCAACTACTGTCCAAACAACCGTATAACGTGTTGCAAGAATAGCAAGTACAGAGATCCATTCAAATTGGAAAGCCAATAGTATAATAACTAATAAAAAGAAAAATAATTGTGAGAAGAAGAAAAGTCCTAACTGCATTTTGTCAAAAAACTTATAATGTTCTGCAGTAGAAATATGTCTTCTTTTTTGAGTAAACCAGTCTTTATAACTTTCTTTTGGTTTTGAATACGTAAAACCTTCAGGATTATAGGAGATTGTTGTGTTAGACTTGTTTGCTGCTTGGTTTATAAATAAATCATCGTCACCAGAACGAATTTGAATATGATCGATAAAACCATTTACATTAAAAAATTCATCTCTTCTATAAGCCAAATTTCTTCCAACTCCCATGTATGGAGCACCTAATTTTGCCCAAGAAAGATATTGTACAGCTGCTAAAACAGTTTCAAAACGAATAATTTTATTCAAAAAAGAACGCTCTATTTTCTCATAACCGCCATAACCCAAAATAATAGTTTTTTCGGCAGTAAAATGAGAAGTCATAGTTGTTATCCAATCTTTAGAGTTTGGATAACAATCTGCGTCTGTAAATAATAAGTATTCTTTTTTTGAAGCTTTGATTCCTAAAGTTAAAGCGTATTTTTTATTTCCCCAGAAAGCTTCATTGTTTTCTACCTTCACTAATCGGATATTCGAATACTCTTTTTCAAATTGTTCAAAAACTTCCAATGTTTCATCACTCGAGGCATCATCAATTAAAACAATTTCAAAATCAGGATAATCTTGCTGTGCTAAAAGCGGAATGTATTTTTTTACGTTTTCCTCTTCATTTTTGGCACATACAATTACAGAAACAGGAATGTTTTTAGAGACAATATCTTGTGGTTTGGCAAAAGCAAATTTTCCAAAAACACCCAGATAATAAAAAAGTTGTATAACAACAATAGCAATAAAAAAGTAAAATATGTATATAAGCATTTGTTTTATTTAGTGACTGTTAATTTCTAAATCTTTTGCGAGTGCAAATGTAATTATGAATTCCTAATTATCAATGTTTAAAACCAATTTACTTTGGACACTTGGCCATTTCTTTTGCAACAGCAATAGACTGAGCGTTTTCGGTTTTTTCTAACTCTGAAATTATATTTTTATAATTAGCAGCATCTCTGTTTTGTGACATTTTTTTGGTTGCTTGAATTTCATCAATTTCAATTTCAAAAGCAATAATTCCTCTTGCTTCGCGCATTGTTTTGGCAGATAAATTTTCTACACGAACCGGATTTTCTGAATTGGCTTCGTATTTATCTACCAGTTTTTTTAAGGATTCAATTCCTGCAGCTTCATCCACAATTTTAACGCGGCCGTAAACATGTACGGCTATGTAATTCCAAGTAGGTACATTTTCGTGATCGTACCAAGAAGAAGAAATATAACTGTGAGGTCCTGTAAATACAGCCAAAACCTGATCGTTTTCTGCAAAACCTTCTGCTTGCGGATTTAATTTAGAAAGATGACCTTGCAGAATTTCTTTCCCGTTAGCATTAATTTCAAGTTCAATCGGAATATGTGTTGCCCATAATTTTCCGTGAGTTTGATTAATCAA
The DNA here is from genome assembly GCF_009711165.2 of Flavobacterium sp. MC2016-06. Lineage (GTDB taxonomy): Bacteria > Bacteroidota > Bacteroidia > Flavobacteriales > Flavobacteriaceae > Flavobacterium. The sequence continues at coordinate 16,540 of NZ_WMID02000042.1, forward strand.
AATTCCAAAACTATTTTCCTTCAAAAAAGTTCTAATAGATTCTGGATCTTCATTTTTATACAGATCTGGTGTATACATTTCTTATAAATTTTGATTCAAAAATTTCCCAAAACAAACAGCTTCAGGTCTGTTTATATATTTGCCGTAATTCGGAATAATGACATAATCTGATTTTAGATAGAATTGTGTCGCTTCTTCATTTTTAACTCTAGTTTCTAAAACCAATTCAGTATAATCGAGTTCTTTGGCTTTGTTTTCTAAATAAGACAAAATAGTTTGTCCGATTCTTTTTCTAGGATATTTAGAATACATTCTTTTTACTTCTCCAACTTTTTCCGAAATAGGTCTAATAGCACCACATCCAACAATTTCAGCATTAAGTTCGGCAATTACAAAAACATATTTAGCATTATTGTATTCCCAATCGGTAAAAGAATTTCGTCCGTCACTCTCAAAACGCTCCTGTAAATTTACACATAGTTCTTCTATAATTGCAGCAACATCTGAATCATTTGGATCTACTATTTTTATTAAAACATTCTCAATCATCAATCTCTAGAAAAAAACTAAATCACATTCACTTCGGCTTCGATATGAATACCAAAAGTTTTAAAAACAGTGTCCTGAACATTTTTAGAAACTGCAAGAATTTCCTGTCCAGTCGCATTTCCGTAATTCACCAAAACCAAAGCTTGATTTTTATGAACTCCAGCATCGCCAAAACGTTTGCCTTTAAAACCAGCCTGCTCAATCAACCATCCCGCAGGAACTTTTACTTCCGTTTCAGAAACTTCATAATATTTCATTTCAGGAAATTTTTGGTGAATTTTCTCAAAATCAGATTTCAATAAAATCGGATTTTTAAAGAAACTGCCACTGTTGCCTAATTCTTTCGGGTCTGGTAATTTACTTTGTCTAATTGTAATTACAGCATTGCTCACTTCTTTTAATGTTGGAGTTGTGATGTTATTTTTTGCCAATTCAGCCAAAATATCTCCGTAAGAAGTATTGATTTTATGATTGCGTTTGGTGAGTTTGTAGATTACCGATGTGATAATATATTGATCTTTAACGTCATTTTTAAAAATGCTTTCTCTATAGCCAAAATTGCATTCGGCATTAGTAAAAGTTTTCATTTCCTGCGATTCGATATTCATAGCTTCGCAAGAAACAAAAGTATCTTTAATCTCAGTTCCGTAAGCGCCAATGTTTTGAACTGGAGTTGTACCAACGTTTCCCGGAATGAGTGACATGTTTTCTAAACCACCAAAATTATTATCAATTGTCCAAAGTACAAAGTCGTGCCACGTTTCTCCTGCCTGACTTTCAACCCAGACAAAATCATCGTTTTCTTGAATGATTTTTTTACCTTTTAAATCAATATGAATTACCAAAGCATCTATATCTTGCGTCAAAAGCATATTGCTTCCGCCACCTAAAATAAATTTTTTCTGGTTTTTGTTTTCTTCTAAAATTGTTTTCAATTCGGCTGTAGAATGTACGGCAACAAATTGTTTAGCGCTGGCTTCGATGCCAAAAGTATTGTGTTTTTTTAAAGAAAAATTGGATTGAATTTCCATAAATAAAAGGCTTTTTGACGAATTAATTCTGAGATCAAAAGTAAGGAATATAATTTATTTGGGTTGCCTTTTAAATAAATATCGAAATGGAATTTTAAAAGTTCTTTAGGTGTTTTAAAATGCAGATTTAGCAAGTGTATAACTAAAATATTTTTGTAGGTTTGGAGTGGATTTTTTAAGGATAAAGATTATTTATTTTAATAATAAAACATGAAAGCAATTTATAGGACATTCTTTTTTTTGATTATAATTTTTCAGTTTTTAAGCTGTAATAAGCCTAAAAAAGAAATCATAAAAAGTACTTCTAAACTAATATCTAAAAAAGCTAATGTTGAAATAGAGGATAATAAAATAGATTCTTTTCCTATTTATAATGACTTAAAGGTTGAAGTTATCGGATCAGGAGGGCCATTCCATAGTGAAGAAGTACATGAAGATGCTGATAAGAAAATTTGGTTTGGTCTTTTTAGAGCTAAAGGTAATTTTTATCTTGCTGAAACGAATATAATGACTAACCGAGTAAATGATGTAATAGTAGATGAAAACGAAGAAGATGCTACGGGTTGGGAAGTGGATACGTCAATAAATGATACTTGTTTTATTTTGATAGAAAAAGTTCCTTATTTATCGGATAGGATAGTGCAGAACATTAAAATTCAAGAAAAAATTTATCCACAAGAAGAATTTAAATTTAATTTTTCGGGCGTTGAATACATTTTGCACGCGACTGGAGACAAGAGGAAAGAAAATGAAAATTCAGATTGGTTTGAGGTGTCAAATTATAAGTTGTATCTAACTGCCATTATCGATGGAAAACGCCATACCGATTTAATTGTTGCTGAAAAACGTTTTGATGAACAGATGATTAAAATACTTTTTGCAGGAGATATAGATGGCGATGGTAAATTAGATTTAATTATTAACACTTCATATCATTACAATCTTTCGAGACCAACCATATATTTATCAAAACCCGCAGAAAAAGGTAAATTAATAAAACCAATTGGAGCTTTTCCTACGGTTGGCTGTTAGTTAATTTGTTGATTAAGTGATTTTTTTCAATATTTATAAAGTTTGGTTTGTCTTTAAAATCTATTTTCTTTTTGTGTGTTTGAAAACAATTATGTCCCTATAATTATGTCGAAATCAATTCTTAAGAGTAGTATTGTCTTTCTTTTAATTCTGAATATTTTATTTCCTATAGTATCTTATGCTCAATTTGATATAGTGGGAAAATGGAAAATAAATAATATAATTGGATATAGAGATACTGGAGAATACTCTTTGGTAAAAGATAAAGAACCTATTTATGGTCATCGATTGACATTTCGTTTAGACGGAACATTTTTAAGTGATGAATCAATTGAATGTCCTGATGGTTGTACTGTTTTTACATCAGGGACTTATGCATTACTCGATGATTGCCATATACGAATGATTGTAGAAGATGTTCATTTTTTTGGTCTTTATTGTGGAATGCAGAGAAGGCAAAAATCAGAAATTATAAAAGATTTAGGAATTTTTTATATTTATAAAGAAGAAAACACAATTCGATTAATTCCAAGCAACGGCATTTTGCAAGATGATAAAGATAAAATGCTCTATACCCAAATGCTCAATTCCTTTGAGTGGAAAATGTACGATTATGTATGGAATAATACAAATGGAAGTACTACAGAAGAAATTATAAAAGACTGTATTGATGTTAAAGAACAAATCAATTTATCGAATTGTAAAATCGTTTTTCCTTCAAAAACCCCAGAACTAGGAGGATTATATATTCTTAAGGAAAATGAAGATTTTCATTATGTATTTTATGATTCTTATCACAAAAGAATTTCTTTTGCTTACCCGAAAAAAAATAAAAGCTAGTTTTTTTTATATGTTAGAAGGCTAATCTATAAAACCCATTATTCTTCATCAAATTCCATTTCTTCCTTTAATCTTGGAGACAAAATAATCCCGATGATAAACCCGCTCAAAAGACCGCCAATGTGAGCCGCGTTATCAATACCGCCAGTTAATCCCATTAATAAATTAAAGCCAACAAATATTAAAGTGCTGACCAAAAAAGCATTACTGAATTCTTTTGGAAATACTTTGGTGAGCAGTAAAGCAATAAATAATCCGTAAAGTCCAAAAATAGCGCCCGAAGCACCAACGCTCACAGTTGCATCATACCACCAAATACTGGCTAAACTTGCAAAAATTCCAGTTGCCAAATAAATAAGAAGATATCTTTTTTTGCCTAAAACAGGTTCTAAAAACAGTCCGATAAATAACAATCCAAACATATTTGTTGCCAAATGCATTATGCCGCCATGCATAAATGTAGAGGTTAGAAGTCTCCACCATTGCCCATCTGTAGTAATTGGTCTAAAATTAGCGCCCCATTCCAGTAAATCTTTTCCTTTAAAAGACATAAAGCCAAAACCAGCAAAAACCATTATAAGATAAATAGCAATATTTAGATTCATCAAAATGGGTGTAACGTAATAGCCTTCTCTAGGAATAAAAAATTCGAGAGTTTCTTTTAAGCTTTCATTTTTTGTATGTTCCCCATTTTTAAACTTTTTAAGCTCGTATGGTTTTAGTTTAATAAATAGTAAGATAAAAAACCAGATAAAAAGTCCGACGCCCAGACTTATAAAAAAATATTTCATTTTTTCCCCATTTCGGTTTTTAAAAGGCTCGTTGTGTGCCTCAAACAAAGTTGGTTTTTTAAAATCGAAATTAGTATTTTCTTCAATGGCGTAACTAAAATTGTCGTGGTCTTCGGTGTTGCCAATTAATTCTAAATAAGTAAAATCTCTAAAGTTAGTATGTGTAAATTCTTCATTTACAACTTTAGAAAATTCTTTATAATGACTTTTTTTCTCTTCATTAGAAAGATTATTGCTTATTTGTTTCGAATATTGCTTTCCTAACCAATGCTCACATTCAAATTTTGAAGTATCTTTTGCTCTTTGCAATATCGGCATCGCGACATAAATCTCCATATTGAAATATTCATTATGTTTTCCCGATATAGAACTGGTATTAAAAACGCCAATATTTTTTTTGTCAATGTAGAAGTCCTTTAAGGAATAATATTTCGTTTTTTCAAATTTTTGCATTTCCGAAATATCCTCAAGAACTGTTATTTTTCCCGTTGCAGTTATTAAGTATTCTTGTGCTATAACAGTAGGAACAACTATTGCTAATACGGCTAAAAACAAAAAACCAGTAGATTTATTGTCATCTTTAAATTTTAGAATTTTGAGTCTTGGGCGTAAGAAAAAATAAACAGGAATACACGGTAATGCAAAAGGAAGCCAGAATTTCAGCATATCTTCTTTGATAGAAAATAATTCTAGCTTGATAAAAATAAGCCAGTGAAAAAAAGTATAAATTAAAATAAAGCCAAGCGTAATTACCAAAAAAGGGAAATATATTAATTTGATTTTTTCAACGAAGTCTTTCATTTTAATTTTCTGGGTTGGGTATTTTTGATATGTTTCTAAGCTGTTAATTACGCAAATCTAATAAATCATGGTATTTATCTGCAATAATTTTCATGTTGATCGTATAATTTGCATTTTCTTCTACAAATTTTCGGTTCTGAACAATGGCCAAATTTCGAGATTCAAGGTTTTCAAAAGACCAAATTAATTCTTCGGCCAGTTTTTCGATATTATCAATTTCTATTAATTGTCCGTTTTCGCGATGTTTAATCCAACTCTGATTTCCTGGAATGTCAGAAACAACAGGGTAACAATTGCAAGCCATAGCTTCAAACAAAGACGCCGAAACACCTTCGGTTATAGGCATGCTGATATAAAAATTAGACTGCTGTAATAATTTAGGAAGTTCAGTATTTGGAATTCTTCCTGTAAAAATCACTTTATTCTCTATTTGCAGTTCTTTAGCCAAATCTTTCAAAAAAGTCAAACGAGTTCCGTCGCCAACAATAGTAAGCGAAAAATCAATTCCTTTTTGATGTAAAATAGAGAACGCTTTTAAAATAGTATCATGTCGATATTCGGGTTGTAAAGAACGCGTAACAATAGCTTCAATTTTAGAAGAATTTGAAGACGAAGGTGTAAAAAGAGATAAATCAATTCCTTTTGGCAGAACCAAAACCTTGCTCATATCTACGCCAATTGCTTTCATAGAAATAGTCATTACAGGTCCCCAAGCATGAATTAAATGTGCTTTTTTGAAAGCATGTTTCTGAATGATTTTCTTAAAAGGCAATAAAATCGAACCTTCGGGCCATAAATCGGTTCTTCCCTGCTGCGCAACGGCAATAGTTTTGGCGCCAGATATAGCGGCTAAAAAACCATAACTTGTCGTTCTTTCGGCAATTACCATATCTGGTTTTTCTTGTCTAATGATTTTGCGAATAGCAATAGGAGAGAAGAAATATTCTGCAATACGTTTAAAACGGTTTAGTTTAGTATTATTTGGCGTTTTAAGTTCCCAAGTGCAAAACTCAAAATCACCAAATTCTTTTAGACCTTTAATCCAAGTAATTGCATCAGCGCGATAAGATTCTCCAAGAAAAAGTATTTTCCTTTTCATTCAAGTTGATTGTTTTTTTTGCCACGAATTTCGCGAATTTCCACTAATTAATTTGTTTTAATAATCGCTGGTCTTTTTTGCCACGAATTTCACGAATTTCCACTAATTATTTTTTTCTAATGATCGCTGAGTCCTTTTTTTTTTGCCACGAATTTCGCGAATTTCCACTAATTAATAATGTCTAATAATCGTTGTTTTCTTTTAAATTTTCATTCAAGTTGTTCATTTTTTGCCACAGATTAAAAGGATTAAAAGGATTTAGATTTTGCTAAAATAATCTGTGAAATCTGTGTCAAATAAAAAGTTTTTGCTGAGAAATCCAACTAATTTAATTCGTGCTAATTCGTGAAATTCGTGGCAAAAAAACCAAAAAAAACTAAAGAAAATTAAAATTCATCCGTGTCTAAAGCACGATTTATAAATTCGTTTAAAGGTTTTAAAGCAATCAATTTCTGACTCATTTTGGCAACAAAATCTTTTTGAGTCACTTCTTTAATGTCATATTTTTGAGCTGCAGTAAAACTTTTCAATTTTAAGTATTCAATTGCAGGATGCTCTTTTTCGTAACCTCGCGGCGGATTTTTAAGCGAATTATTTTCGTTTATGTCCAAATTTCCAAACTCTTTTTTAAAGCTTTTATCCGCAATAATAGTTTCCAAATCATCATGGAAAAAGGCAATTTCTTTACGTACTTTTTTCAAATCTTCAGGTTCAGGCGAATAAAAACCACCGGCAATAAAACTGGCACCTTTTTCTATGTGTACATAATATCCAGCACGATTTAGTCCTTTAGTTCCTCCCGACATCCAAACGCCCAAATGTGCTTTGTAAGGAGATTTGTCTTTAGAAAATCGAATGTCACGATTAATTCTAAACGTACAGTTTTTAACCTCAAGTAATTCTAACGAAGGATCGAGCGGTTTCATTACGTCTAGAAAATCACTCACCAATTGATGATAATCTTTTTTGAAGATCTCGTATCGTTTTTTATTATCCTGAAACCAATCTCTATTATTGTTGGCTTTTAAATCGTCTAAAAATTGCAATGATTCTTTCGTTAGCATATTTAGTATATTATTGCAGTTGTTTGTTTAAATCTTGTTCGCTGATGTAACCCACATTTTTCCATTTTACTTCCTTATTCTCGTATAAAAGAATACTCGGAAGCTGTTCAATCTTTAGTGCTGTTGCCAATGTTTTGTTCTTATCAACATCAATACGTATAACCGTTATTTTGTCGGCCTTTTCTTTTTGCATTTTCAAAATATACGGTTCCATTTGCTTGCAAGGTCCGCACCATTCGGCATAAAAATCGACTAAAACTTTTTTATCCGTATTCAATAATGCATTAAAATCATCTTGCGACATTCCAACCTGCATAGTAGTTGTTCCAGATAAACCCTCGTTATTCCATTTTAAAATACCGCCTTCCATATCATAAACCGTTTCAAAACCCAATTCATTTAGTTTTTGCGCTGCTTTTAGGCTTCTTCCGCCACTTAAACAATAAACAAAAACAGGTTTAGATTTATCATAAGAAGATACTTTTGCCGTAAAATCTTCACTATTCCAGTTTACATTTGCAGCATTATCTAGATGTTGCAGCTCAAATTCTTCTGGAGTTCTCACATCTAAAATCTGAGCATTTTGAGTTGATTTTATTTTAGTTGCAAACTCTTTTGGAGCAATTGCAGTATAAGAATCTCCTTTTTGCTGTTTACAAGAAACAAAAAGAAAAACAGTTGCGAGTACTATTATAGTTTGAAGAAATTTCATGAAAGTAAAAATTAAAAGACCATTGCTAAATTAGGTAAAATTTCAATTTTGAAATCTTTACGAAATCATAAATTAAATATTTTATAACTCTGATGCGTAGATTTTACAATCGTTTCAGTACGTTCTGGATGCGTATCAGAAATAAAAAGCTGTCCAAAAGTTTCGCTGTTTACCATTTCTATAATTTTAGCAACACGCGTTTCGTCTAATTTATCAAAAATATCATCAAAAAGAAGTAATGGTTTTACGCCGCTTTGTTTCTTCAAGAACTCAAATTGAGCCAGTTTTAAAGCAATCAGAAAAGATTTTTGCTGGCCTTGCGAACCAAATTTCTTTATCGGATGAGAATCAATTTCAAAAGACAAATCATCTTTATGAATTCCAACACTTGTATAATGCAAAGCGCGGTCTTTATTAATGTTTTCTTGCAGCAGCGTCAACAAATCTTTTTCATACAAATGACTTTCATAAACCAATTGTACCGTTTCTTCAGAACCCGTTATCGCTTGATGATGTATATTAAATATAGGTATAAACTGTTCTAAGAATTCTTTTCTTTTTTCAAAAATAGAACTTCCAATTCCATTTAGCTGCTCATTATATATAGATAAGGTATCATTATCAAAAGTATGATTCAGTGCAAAATATTTAAGAAGCGCATTTCGCTGCACAATTATTTTTTGATATTGAATGAGCTGATGCAGGTAAGTACTGTCTAACTGCGAGATTACGCTGTCCATAAATTTACGGCGTGTTTCGCTTCCTTCCACAATTAGATCGCGGTCGGCGGGTGAAATAATTACAAGCGGAATAAATCCGATATGATCAGAAAACTTGTCGTAAGCTTTACCGTTTCTTTTTAAGATCTTTTTCTGGCCTTTTTTTAAACTGCATACAATTTGCTCCGTTCTGTCATTTTTTTCTAATTCGGCATCAATTACAAAAAACTCTTCTCCGTGTTTGATGTTTTGCACAGCAAGCGGATTAAAATAACTTTTTCCGTAAGCCAAATGATAAATTGCATCAAGCACGTTTGTTTTACCAATTCCGTTTTTGCCGACAAAACAATTGATCTTGCGGTCAAAATCAAAACTGACTTCGGAGAAATTTTTATAATTGAATAAAGAAATTTTGTTTAAATGCATTTTTTAAAAGACTCTAAAAGATAAAATCTATTGTTTTAGCTTAAAACTTTTTCTCTCAGATTGATTTTTTATGCCGCAGATTAAAAAGATTTTAAAGGATTTCGTCACTAAAATTAGTTTGAAGCCTTTTTTAAACGGTGTTAATCTGCAAAATCTGTGGCCAAAACAACAGTTTCAGCTTAGAAAAGTCAAGTTTTTAAAACAATAAAATTAGAGGGTGCAAATTATTGAAAAATATCGATATAATAGGCTTTTGGCGTGTTTCTAGATGAATTATTTTAATGCTGAGAGGAAAGGAGTTACGATTATTAGAATTATTTTTTCTAAAATAGTGATAAATTTGATTTTTTTTACGTCGGTTTCAATAAAAATTTTATTTTTGCCGTTCACTAAATTATTTTTAAATGGCTACTTACAATAAAAGAGGATATAAGACACCAAAGGAAAAGGAAGTTAAAGAAGTAAATGAAGATCAACAGGTAATTATTGACGAAAAAGACAGTACTACTGCTGGTGTTTTCTCTAAATTAGATGAGACTGCTTCTAGAACTGAGGATTGGGTGGCTAAAAATCAAAAAATCATTATTGGTTTAGTTGCTGGTATTGCAGTTGCTACTATTGGATATTTGGCTTACCAAAAATTTATCGAAGCTCCTAAACAAGATGAAGCTGCAAGCGAAATGTTTGTTGCACAACAAAACTTTCAAAAAGCATCAGACGGTGTAGCAAGTGATTCATTATATAAATTAGCATTAAACGGTTCTGAAGGTAAATTCGGATTCATTAAAATTGCTGAGGAATATTCTGGAACAGATGCTGGAAAATTAGCTAATTATTATGCTGGTATTGCTTCTTTAAATATTGGCAAATATGATGATGCTATTAAGTATTTAGGTAACTTTAAATCAGATGAAGCTATCGTAAATGCTTTGGCAATTGGAGCAACAGGAGATGCATATTCTCAAAAGAATCAACAAAAAGAGGCTCTAGAGTATTATGTAAAAGCTGCTGAATCTAATAAAAATGATCTTACAACGCCTCGTTTCTTACTTAAAGCTGGTAAAACTGCTTTAGCTTTAGGGCAAAAAGAAGATGCGTTAAAGTATTTTACAGACATTAAAGAAAACTTTGATGCAACTCCAGAAGCAGCTTCTGTTGATGTATTGATTGGATTAGCACAATAAAAATGTTAGATTTTAGATTTTAGATTGTAGATTTGTATTTCAGAATCTGAAATCTAAAGTCTAAAAATCTAAAATCTTAAATAAAAGATGGCTACCGAAAATAAAAATTTATCAGAATACGATAAAAACACAATCCCAAATGCGAAAGACTTTCGATTTGGGATTGTTGTTTCTGAGTGGAATGAAACTATTACTGAAGGACTTTATACTGGTGCTTTTGAAGCACTAGTTGATTGCGATGTTCCTGTACAGCAAATTATCCGTTGGAATGTTCCAGGAAGTTTTGAGCTTATTTATGGCGCAAAAAAAATGCTTCAAACTCAAAATGTAGATGCAGTTATTGTAATTGGATGTGTCATTCAAGGACAAACGAAACATTTTGATTTTGTGTGCGAAGGCGTAACACAGGGAATTAAAGACTTGAATGTGCAAACGGATATTCCGGTTATTTTTTGTGTCCTAACAGATAACAATATGCAGCAATCTATTGATAGAAGTGGAGGAATTCACGGAAACAAAGGAACCGAAGCTGCAATTGCTGCAATAAAAATGGCGTATATTCGTCAGCAAGCTTCAATGTCACATCCTTTTAATCAGCCATTGTTAGCTTCTGGTGCAATTCAAATTGAAGAAACACCTATGAAAATTGAGAAAGAATAAAACACAACCGTTTTAAAAATACTAAAACCTATACTGTGTAAAAATAGTATGGGTTTTTTGTTTTTTTTATGACTGCTGCTATTCCAAATCACAACCAAAATTCATTAAATTTGTACACCTTGGTTTTTCAAAATCAAGTAAAATTAACAATATCAATCTTAGATTTTTTAGTTCGCTGAAATTGAAGAGATAACCTTAAACCCAAATTTTTTAATGTCGAGTATTATTCAATTACTTCCGGATCACGTTGCTAACCAAATTGCTGCTGGAGAGGTGGTTCAAAGACCCGCTTCAGTTGTAAAAGAATTGTTAGAGAATGCCGTGGACGCAAAAGCTACCGATATTAAATTGATTGTAAAAGATGCCGGAAAATCATTAGTTCAAGTTATTGATAATGGTCAGGGAATGAGCGTCACCGATGCACGTTTGTGTTTTGAGCGTCACGCAACTTCAAAAATTCGCCAGGCAGAAGATTTATTTTCATTGCACACAAAAGGATTTCGCGGTGAAGCTTTGGCTTCTATTGCGGCGATTGCGCATATGGAAATGAAAACCAAGCAAGATCAAGATGAACTTGGAACTCATATTATAATTGAAGGAAGTAAGTTTGTATCACAAGAAGTAGCCGTTTTACCAAAAGGAACCTCATTTGCGGTCAAAAATTTATTTTTTAATATTCCAGCACGCCGTAACTTCTTAAAGTCAGATATAGTAGAATTTCGCCATGTAATGGATGAATTTCAACGAGTTGCTTTAGCGCACCCCAATATTCATTTTACTTTTTATCATAATGGAAGTGAAATGTACAATTTGCCAGCAGCAGGATATCGTCAGAGAATTGTTGGAATTATGTCTGGAAAAACCAACGAAAAATTGGTGCCGGTAAATGAAGATACCGAAATTATAAATGTGCAGGGATTTGTATGCAAACCAGAATTTGCTAAGAAAAATAGGGGAGAACAGTTCTTTTTTGTAAACGATCGTTTTATTAAAAGCGGTTATCTGCATCACGCAGTTATGGCTGCTTACGACGGACTTTTAAAAGATGGCTCGCAGCCGAGTTATTTTCTTTTTCTGCAAGTACCGCCAAATACTATAGATATCAACATTCATCCAACTAAAACAGAAATCAAGTTTGATGATGAACAAGCTTTATACGCCATTTTACGCGCGTCTATAAAACATAGTTTAGGACAGTTTAATGTCGCGCCGGTTTTAGATTTTGATCGCGATGCTAATTTAGATACACCATATCATTATAAAGATTTAGAAGGAGAAACACCAACGATTCAAGTCGATGGAACGTTTAATCCGTTTACCGATGATAAAACAAATCAGCATTATTCTAAATCAAGTTCAGGAAGTAATAATTCAGGTTCAAGTTCTGGATCTTATTCTGGATATTCTAAAAGAGTTGAGCCAACAGCAACTTGGGAAAGTTTGTATGTTGGTTTAGAAACCGATACAATCGAAAGTTCACCATTTACATTTGAAAATGAAGAAGTAACATCTTCTTTGTTTAATGATGATGAAGTTGAACAAGCGATTAAACAAACGTATCAAATACATAAAAAATATATCGTTTCGCCTATAAAATCAGGAATGATAATTGTTGACCAACAGCGCGCACATCAGCGTATTTTGTACGAACAATTTTTGCTGAATATGACAGTAAATCAAGCGTCTAGCCAACAATTATTATTTCCGTTAAATTTGTTTTATTCGTCTGGCGAAATGGAATTAATTGAAGAATTAAAACCTTCATTAGAAACAACAGGTTTTATTTTTGAAGCAGCTCAAACCGATCATATTGTAATTTCTGGAATTCCAGTAAATATTACAGAAAGTGAAGTTTCGCTTGTTATTGAGCAATTATTGAGTGATTTGCATGACGGAATTCCGGCAAGCAGTTACAGCCAGAATGATACTATCGCCAAATCTATGGCGAAGAGTTTAGCCGTTAAAACTGGATCTTATTTAACGGAAAAAGAACAAGATAATTTAGTTAACGGATTGTTTGCTTGTAAAGATCCAAATATTTCACCTTTTCAAAAACCTACATTCATCACCATGCGTGTTGAAGACATTGATAAAAAGTTTGCCTTATGATGAATATAACTCCCGTAGTAAAACAATTATTAATAATTAATGTTATCTTTTTTCTGGGTGCGCAATTAGTACCTGTTTCTTATGAGTATTTAGCGCTTTTCTTTCCTGAGAATCCTGGATTTAAAGTTTGGCAGCCTATTACGCATATGTTTATGCATGGCGGATTTGCTCACATTGCATTTAATATGTTTGCGCTTTATTCCTTTGGATCTACATTGGAACACTTTTGGGGCGGGAAGAAATTTTTATTTTTCTATATTTCCTGCGGATTAGGTGCAGCTTTGATAAACTATGCCGTAAATTATTATTTTTATCAAGATGCTTTAAATATTTTAATAGCACATGGAAACAATAAAGTAGAAATTTTGCAAATATTAAATGAAGGTAAAATTGATACTAGATGGCAGGAAATATTGACAGTTTCAGAATTCAAGCATTTTACAGAAGCTTACTTAGGCACTGTCGTAGGTGCTTCTGGTGCTATTTATGGTTTATTGGTTGCTTTTGCTTTTATGTTTCCTAATGCAGAACTTGGTATTATGTTTATACCAATTCCTATTAAGGCAAAATATTTTGTTCCAATTTATATGCTTTTATTTGATGGTTTTTTTGGTATTTTCGGAAGTTCGCTTATGGGTATAGAAACGGGAATTGCTCATTATGCTCATATCGGAGGAGCGGCTTTCGGATTTTTGATTATGTGGTATTGGAAAAAAAATCAATTTAATAAGAATCGTTGGAATTAATTTTTAATTTTAAGTTCAAATTGTAAAACCAAAGAAAGCTTTTATGAATATTCTTGACGATTTAAAACTGCAATATAAATTAGGAGGTACTGCAATGCGTGTTATTTACTGGAACATTGCTTGTTTTTTAATTTCATTAGTTTTCTATAATTTTTCTTCTGGAGGTTTTGCTTTTCCAGACTGGCTGGCTTTATCATCAGATCCGCAGGTTTTTTTATTTAAACCTTGGACTTTTTTAACCTATGCATTTTTTCACGACGGATTCCTGCATTTGTTCTTTAATATGATGGTTCTAAATTTTGCTAGTACTTTATTCTTGACTTATTTTACCCAAAAGCAATTCTTGGGATTATATATTTTAAGTGCCATTTTTGCTGGTGTTGCATTTGCCTTAACATTTTACTTTTTAGATATTTCGGCTCCAATTGTTGGAGCTTCAGCCGCTATAATGGCAATTTTAGTTGCAGCAACAACCTATCAGCCATTAATGAATGTTCGTTTAATGTTTCTTGGTAATGTAAAACTTTGGCATATTACAGCAGTAATTTTAGTTTTAGATTTAATGCAGTTTCGTTTAGCCAACAGCGGCGGGCATATTTCGCATTTAGCGGGAGCTTTATTTGGCTTCATTTATATTAAGCTGCTTCAAAATGGAACAGATTTGAGTATAATAATTACTAAAATAATAGACTTCTTCGTAAATTTATTCCAAAAATCACCATCGACCCCATTCACAAAAGTTCATAAAAATTATCAAAAACCTACACAAAAAGTGACATCAAGAATTGTTACGAAAGACAAAACGCAGCAACAGATTGATGAAATTTTAGACAAAATCAGTAAATCTGGTTATGACTGTCTGACAAAAGAAGAAAAAGAGTTTTTATTTAAAGCTGGAAAATAATTGTTTTAGCAAGAAAATATGAAAAACCTTTCGTGGTTTAATAAAATAATGTTCTTTTTGAATATAGTACTTACTGTATTAACTTTCAGTATCTATATTTTACCATTTTTAGCACCTAAGAGCTTTCCGCTTTTATCGGTGCTTACGCTGTTTATGCCGGCTTTTTTTGTGCTCAACGGCTTATTCTTTGTCTACTGGGCAATTCAGTTTAAAAAACGTCTTATTTTATCTGGTTTAGTATTACTGACAGGAATTACCTTCATCAATAAATTCTATAAATTTTCGGCAAAAGAATATGTAGAAGACGAGAAAGATTTTTCTGTAATGAGTTACAATGTTCGTCTTTTTAATGTTTTTAAATGGTTGGACCGAGACGATATTCCGGGAAATATAAAAAGCTTTATCGACGAGCAAAATCCAGATATTCTCTGTATTCAAGAATATTCAAACTCAGCCCATATCGATTTAAAAGTATATCCGCATCGTTATATTTTTATTGAAGGAAAGCAAATTAAAACAGGACAGGCTATTTTTTCTAAATTCCCAATTCTATATCAAGGCAACATCATTTTCCCCAAGTCAGACAATAATGTAATCTATGCCGATATTAAGCGTGGTAAAGATGTTATTCGTGTCTACAACATGCACTTGCAGTCAATAAAGATTTCGCCAGACGTTAATGAAATCTCTGATGATATAGATAATGTAAATCAGCGTAAGTCACAGCTTATTTACAACCGAATCAGTAAAGGATTTAGACAGCAACAAGAACAGGCTGAGATTTTTAAAGAAAACATCAAACAGTGCAAAAATCCAATTATTATTTGCGGTGACATGAACAACAGTCCATTTTCATATGTATACCGAAATATAAAAGGAAAGCTCAAAGATAGTTTTGAAGAAGCAGGAGAGGGTTTTGGAGCAACGTACAAATTTCGTTATTACCCAGCTCGAATAGATTATATTTTTACAGACAGTAAAATGAAAGTAAAACAGTTTAAAAGTTTCTCTGATTTCGAAAATTCAGATCATTATCCTATAATGGCAAGACTTTCTATAGAATAGTTGTTAGACAATTGGCTGCGATTTTAAGTAATCCATTGCAAATTTACCTTCATTAAAAAGCAAATCTAAAATGCTTAAATTGTTGATAAAACCATGTTTGTCATCAAAAACCTGAGTGTATTTTTCAAAAGAATTAATATCTTTTTTTCCATTAACCAAATGTCTAAAATCAGTCATATCTGTTGGTTCACGAAAGTATTCACTGCTTTTTTTAAACTCGATTTTCATTCGAAGACATTTCGTTACAATATCAAAAACTTCCAGATTTAAATCCATCAAGAAAGTGTGTTGTTTTTCGAAAACAGGCAGGATATCATCTTCAAAAAACTCGAAGAAAGGAGAACTTCTATAGGCTGCTTCCAATGATTTAAAGTGTTGTTTCTGCCAATCAAATTCATTCTCTATCAAAACATCTTTTGTTTTTTGATGCAATGTTTTAGAATGTTTTATAGGAATGTTTAATAACTGAATTCCATTTGGACTATAGATATAAGCTCTGTTTCTATTAGTCTGTTTCTGAAAATTATCTTCCATCTCAAAAGTAATATTTTCAGATTGAGCCATAACTGCAAAGTGGCTGATTGACGGAAAATAAGTTGGAAGTAATAAGGAATTCATGATTTTTTGTTTTAAAAAGTTTCAGGTTTCAGGTTTCAAATTGCATGTGAACTTGAAACCTGAAACCTGAAACAAAAATAACTTTTTTATTTATGCTTTATTTTCTTTTCTTTTTCTCCAGAAGAATTCTCCAACAAAATAAGCAGCAAGAATTATCAAGAAATATTTAAAGTAAGATTGCGGCTGTCCTTCACCATCAACAGTAGTGAAAACTCTGCTCCAACGAATTTTATTAATACCTTTTCCGTTAGTATCCCAGCTAAGCCAGATAAAAACAGGTTTACCTACAATGTGGTTTTCTGGAACGTAACCCCAATAACGACTATCTTCAGAGTTATGACGATTGTCACCCATCATCCAATAGTAATTTTGTTTGAAGGTATAAGTAGTTGCAGGTTGCCCGTTTATGATAAACTGCGAACCTTTTAGCTCTAAAGTGTTTCCTTCGTAATTCGTTATAATTTCTTTGTAAAAAGGTAAAGAAACATTGTTTAAAGCGACTGTTTTCCCCGCTTCTGGAATATATATCGGGCCAAAATTGTCCTGATTCCATTTGTTGATATGTGGGAAAATAGCATTGTCGTTTCCTTTTTCTATTTCTCTTTTTATTGCAGTAACTCCAGGAGTATTTTTAATTCGTTCTGCGCTAGCTTCTGTTAAAGCGGCAAAATAAAGCGTATCTCTTTTTTCGCTTTTAAAACCAGCACGATCAGTAATGTCTAATTCTTTCATTAGAGTTTCAAAATCAATAGGCGTTTTCCCGTCTAAAGCAACAGAATAAGAATATTGAGGTTTTGCTCTTTCTGGTAAAACTAATTTTTTTCCATTGATGAATACAAAGCCGTCTCTAATAGATAAACTGTCTCCAGGAATACCTACACATCTTTTTACGTAATTTGATTTCTTATCGATTGGTTTAATAACGCCTGGTCTTCCTTTTGGTTCAAAAAAGTAATGAACAGTATCGACAGGCCAGTTAAAAACAACAATATCGGTGCGGTTTATTTTTTCAAAAGCCGGTAATCTAAAATAAGGTAGCTGCGGCCAGCTTAAGTATGATTTTCTCTTAGTCATTGGTATAGAATCGTGAACCATTGGTAAGGCAATAGTAGTCATAGGTACACGAGGACCATAGTTTAACTTACTTACAAATAAAAAGTCACCAATTAATAATGATTTTTCTAATGAAGCAGTTGGTATTGTATAAGGCTGCACTATATAAGTGTGCACTAATGTTGCAACGATTATAGCAAAAAGTAATGAACTTACCGTGTCGGCAGTTTTGTTTTCTGGAGTTAGATTTCTGTTAGCATTGTATTCTAACTTCTGCGTATAGTTTACATAATAGATATAAAAACCTAAAGTAAAGATTCCTAAAACAGTGTCTAAAGTAGATTTTTTGCCAAAAGTTCTTAAAGTTTCTACCCAAACAACTGGAAACATGATTAAGTTAATAATTGGGATGAAAAGCAAAAGTGTCCACCAAGTCGGACGGCTTATTATTTTCATTAAAATTATTGAATTGTATACCGGAATTGCTGCTTCCCAAGCTTTTCTACCTGCTGCTTGATACAGCTTCCAAGTTCCTATAAAGTGGATAACTTGTACCGCTAAGAAAAATACGAACCAAAGATATAGTGTCATAATATGTTGTTTTAAATTTCAAACTTTAAGACTTCAATTTAGAATTTTAAGCCTTAAAAATTAATCAGTTTATTTTAAGTTTAATACGTCTTTCATGCTGTAGATTCCTTGTTTTCCAGCAAGCCATTCGGCCGCAATAACAGCTCCAAGAGCAAAACCTTCGCGGTTATGAGCGGTATGTTTAATTTCGATGCTGTCTACAATTGAGTTGTAATTTACAGTATGAGTTCCAGGAACGTCGCCAATTCTTTTAGCCTCGATATGTATTTCGTTTACTTTAGCTTCATCCATTGTCCAGTTAGCATAATTACTGTTTTCAATAACGCCTTTTGCTAAAGAAATTGCAGTACCGCTTGGAGCATCTAGTTTTTGAGTATGATGAATTTCTTCCATCGTAACATTATAAGTATCAAACGGCGCCATGATTTTAGCAAGGTATTCGTTTAATCCAAAGAAAATATTTACGCCTAAACTAAAATTAGAACTCGAAATAAAACCGCCTTTTTTCTCGTTACAAAGTGTTACCATTTCGTCAAAATGTTCTAGCCAGCCAGTTGTTCCAGAAACTACAGGAACATTGTTGTTAAAACAGGCAGAAATATTACTAACCGCAGCAGAAGGAACACTAAAATCGATAGCAACATTTGCATCAGCAAGTCCATCGTAGGTATTAGATTCGTCTTTTTTTAAAACAATTTCATGACCTCTTTCCAAAGCAATTCTTTCGATTACTTTACCCATTTTTCCGTATCCTAAAAGCGCAATTTTCATTTTGTATGTATTTTTTGAATCTTTAAATAGTAATAAAAGCTATTTAAAAGTTGTAATTAAAAGTTAGTCCAACGTTTGGTCTAAATGTTACATCGTTGGGATAGATTTCTGGACGCATTGATAATCTTTCGTTTACGTTAAATTGTATTAAAGCTGCGTCAACATTGGCATCGATAATGTTTAAAACATAAAAACCTACAACAAACAAAGAAGATAAATCTCTATTTCGTTGATAAAATTTCTGACCAGCAATAAGTCTGCTGTCATCCAAATAAGTATACTTGTCGTCGGTATAGCCTTCTAAACGTCGTTTGTAGGCATCGCGATAATCGTGGTATTTTTTGTTACTATCAATATAAAAATATAAACTGGTTCCAATTGCTCCGTAAACCAATGGTATTTTCCAGTATTTTTTATTGTATGCTTGACCTAAACCTGGCAGAATTGCAGAATAAAAAGCTGCTTTTGCTGGTTTAAGCGGGTCTATTTCTTGCAGTTTAGTAGTATCTTTAGCTACCAAAACCGTTTCATCTTTTGCCTGAGCAAAAAGAGAAACGGTTCCTATAAGAAAGAACAATAGACTTATGGGGACAATCTTATTCACTATCCGTTTATTAATTTTATAATTCTATTAAAATCAGCTTCAGAACTAAAAGGAATTGTAATTTTTCCTTTTCCGTTACCAGCCACTTTTATATCAACTTTTGAACCAAAATAATCATTGAAAGAATGTTTTTGTGTTTCTCTAATTACAAATGCAGAGTCAGCTTTTGGTTTTCCTTCTGCTTTTGGCTGTAGGTCTTCATGATAACCTTTTACAAGAGCTTCTGTTTCACGAACAGATAAATTCTGACTTACAATTTTTTGATAAATATCAGTTTGAACGTCTAAATCTTCAATATTAATTATCGCTCTACCGTGTCCCATACTGATAAAACCATCACGAATACCTGTTTGAATAATCGGATCTAATTTTAAAAGACGTAAATAATTGGCAATTGTAGAACGTTTTTTTCCAACGCGCTCACTCATTTGTTCTTGTGTTAATTGAATTTCGTCAATTAAACGCTGGTATGAAAGTGCGATCTCGATTGGATCTAAATCGTGGCGTTGAATGTTTTCAACCAAAGCCATAACCAATGATTCGTTGTCATTGGCAATACGAATGTATGCTGGAACATGAGTTAATCCAACTAAAGTTGAAGCACGTAAACGACGCTCTCCAGAAATTAATTGGTATTTGTTGAAGTCTAATTTACGAACAGTAATAGGTTGAATCACACCAAGTTCTTTAATAGAAGTCGCTAATTCTCTTAACGATTCTTCATTAAAATTGCTTCTTGGCTGAAACGGATTTATTTCGATAGCACTTATTTCAAGCTCAATAATATTTCCAACAACTTTGTCAGCATTTTTATCTTCTACTGATGTAATGTCGTTTTCCGGATCTTTTAATAATGCTGATAATCCTCTTCCTAAGGCTTGTTTTTTAATTGCTTTTGTCATAAAAACTATTTACTGTTTTTCTTTATAATTTCTTGAGCTAAATTAATGTAATTAATTGCTCCTTTGCTCGTTGCGTCATAGTTAATGATGCTTTCACCAAAACTTGGAGCCTCGCTTAATTTTACATTTCTCTGAATTACGGTATCAAAAACCATATCGTTGAAGTGTTTTTGAACTTCTTCTACAACCTGATTAGATAAACGTAATCTAGAATCGTACATCGTTAACAACAATCCTTCAATGTCAAGATCTGGGTTGTGTATTTTTTGAATACTTTTTATCGTGTTCAATAGTTTTCCTAATCCTTCAAGTGCAAAATATTCACATTGAATAGGAATAACTACAGAATCTGCCGCAGTCAAAGCATTTAAGGTTAACAAACCTAAAGAAGGCGCACAGTCGATAATGATAAAATCATATTCGTCTTTTACACTTTCTAATGCTTTTTTAAGCATATATTCTCTGTTTTCCTTATCAACCAATTCGATTTCGATGGCAACAAGGTCAATGTGAGCAGGTATAACGTCAACATTTGGCGCTGTACATTTTAAAATGGTTTCTTTTGGAGTATGACTGTGCTCAAGTATTTGGTACGTACCAATTTCTACCGACTCTACGTCAATTCCAAGACCAGATGTAGCATTTGCCTGAGGATCAGCATCGATCAGTAATACTTTTTTCTCTAAAACACCTAATGAGGCTGCAAGATTTACAGATGTAGTAGTCTTTCCAACGCCTCCTTTTTGATTAGCAATCGCAATGATTTTGCCCATTTATTTTCTGAATTTTGAACCGTAAAAATACAATTATTTATGGTTTCTGAAAATCTATTTTGTTAACATTTGCTAAACCTCGGTTATCCGTTGTTTGGTGCGTGTTTCAAAGAATTTTATTTCTACTATAATAAAAAATAGTAACGAAATTTCTTTCTATTTATTTCTTCATTTAGCATTAAAATGGAGAAATTTAAAAATTTGAATTTTCAGAAAAGTAGTAAACGCTTATTGAATTTTATTCTTGCTCTAATTTTGTTTTTTTAAATCTTTTACTAAACTTGCTGTGAAGTACAAAATGGTTATGCCGCCCAATATAATGCAAAGCCACATAAACCAAGATTGCTGCCAAAATGATTTGTTGTCATTATCTTTTTTAACTTCAGATTTATGTTGAATGCCGTAAATACTGCTTTGCGGTAAAGCTCCAATAATATTATTTTTAAAATTAGAAAGATCATATTCGGGCTGGACTGCATTTGTATTGCCTGTTTTTAGGATATAATTTTCATTTGCATTTAAATCTGCAATAATAGAAATTGGCTTTTGGTTGAATTTTATCGATGAGATCGTTAACGGCAGGTTGTCTTGATTTTCTATTCTTATAAAAATCTCTTTTTCGAATATTTCTGGAATTGTAAAGCTGTTTTTTACGTTTGAGTTTAATTCAAAAGAAGCGATTTCCTCATCGTAAATTTGAGATTTTCGTTTTACTTCTCGTTTTACTTTTTTATAAAGAACAACTTGTCGATTATAATATGTTGGTTTTAAAACTTCAAAAACAATTTGATTTATAATTTGCGGTGCATCAAAAAGAATATGAATCTGTGTTTCTTTTTTTGAAGGAATCTCTGTTGTAGATAATTGTTTTGGAGTGACTTCCTCAAAACTTTGTGTTTGGACATTTGTTGTAAAATTTCCAACTTTTAAAACATTAATAGGAAGTGTTTTTTTGTCATCAAAATCTATTTTTAAATACTTATAAGTACTTAAAGGATAGGTAATTGTTTTTACTACACTCGATTCAGTAGTACTGTTTAAGTCAGATAAAGACTGCGAATCAGAGATGCCGAACCATTCTTTTTGATCGTCACTTCCAGAAATTGAATATTTTTTGATAACATCAGAATTGGCAATAAACAACGAAAGCTGTTTGTTGTTTTTTGCTGATGGAACAGCGATAATTAGAGAAGTGTATTTTTTTTGTTCTGCTTTTTTTGAAATTATAGTATATTCTTCAAAACTGTCTGATGAAATATTAGTGCTGTTTTGAATAAAGTATGGAATTTCATTTCCTTTAGAATTAAATATTCTGATATCGCTCAAATCTTGTTTAGAAGCAGCTCTAATTTCAGGAGATAATCTAATTTCATGAAAACCATTCTGAGAAACTTCTTTAAGTTTTCCAGTAGTTTGAAATTGACCAAAACAAACGTTGGTCAGTAATAATAATAGTAAAAGCTTATTCAGTTTCATTGTTTTTTTCGGGCTTGTTTTCGTCTATAACTAAGACTTTTATTTTTTGGTATACAAATGAAATAATCAGAATCAAGATTCCTAAAAGAATGAATGAGATTATTTTTCCAGTTTCAGAAATGTTGCTGATATCGTATAAGAATAATTTTAAAATAGTTAATCCAAGTAATGTCAAAGCAATAATTCGGAGTGTTTTAGCTTGTTTTTTGATTCCAACAATTAAGAAAACAAAAGCTAAAATTCCCCAAAGAATAGGAAAACCTGTTTTGACTATTTTAGTTCTTGCAGTTTCAATAGAATCAGAAACTAATGTCTGGCGAATATAATCGACGTTGACTTTATCAATCTTAAACATATCTGTTTCATGAATTTGATCTATAGTTACAGGCGAATTTAGAAGTTTAAGACCATGCAGCATTAATTCTGCGCTGGTAATATAAATGACCATAAAAGCAGCGATCCATACAAAACGTTTCTTGCTAAACATTGAGAAAACAAGTTTTTCAGAATTCATTTTATACAATAGATATCCAAAATAGAGTGTAATTAACAGTGAAATGTAGTGTAAGTAAAACGCAATTGGCGTGCCTGTACCCAAACTTATAATGGCTTGATGTTCATTGAATGCGTAAAAAGTAAACCAGAATGCAGATAAAAGAATATTGATTATTGCAATTAGTGTTGCGCCTTGATAACTTGTTTCGGTTTTCTTTTTTACTAAATAGCCTGCCAGTAAAGCAAAGAATACTAAATGATATACAACTGGAAGTGCTGCAGCCGAACTTGGGTTGCTTATAGCATAATTAGATTGGTAGGTAACTTCAAATAATCCGACCAAATAAGCAATTACAAAACCCAATTGAAAAATAAATTCTCTATATTTTTCTGGGTTAAATCTAAAACCAAGGAGTTCTACAGTTTCGTTTTCATTCTTTAATAAATACCAAACAGCAAATAAAGAAATCGTTACAAATAATCCTGTTGTAAATATCGGGTTAAGTGCAATGCCTAAAACAGCATCTCCATAATAATACTTATTCCAATCCATTACCAAGCTGATTAGCATTAGACCATGTACAATTACAGAACCAAAACGATAACTGCTAATTTTTGATTTTTGCGAAAGCCACAATAATAAAACAGCTTCTGCAGCCCAGAATAATGTAATGTAATTACCCTCAAACTGAATTGGAACGGCAAGTGTTATAAAGGTCAAGGTTAAACCAATAAGTAGATAAACCGCTCTTTTGTCTAAACCAAATTTCTTGTATAAAAACCAAGCGTAGATTAAGTTTAATAAAGCTATTGAAGCGGTAAACAATCCTCTTAATTCAGGATGATAGCCGTCTAAAATTGTCATTCCAGCCGCGTAAAACAAAAAGGTATTACTAGCTAAAATGGTTAATTGTGCTAAAGAAAATTCTCCTTTTGTTCTGATATTATTGATGATGTTCATCAGAATAAAAATAATATAGAATACAAAACCGAAAATTAAAGCGCCAAAATAATGAGGTTTTTCTGTTTGCAATTCCTGCGAAAGCCATCCGCCATATAATAAAACAGTAAAAATATAAGAAAGTATATTAACCAGATTCCATTTTTTATAATACGCTAAAGCTAAAATTCCGACATTCAGAATACTGATGTAAGTAAACAAAACCACATAATTTCCTTCGCCAGTACTAACCATAAATGGAACAGCAAATCCTCCAATTAAAGAGAGAACCGCCAATTCTATTCTATTATAAGATAACGATATTAAGGCACTGAATGCTGTAATGACTACCATTATGCTAAAAGCGACAGTTTGATTGAATAAATGATAATCATGAAAAGCGATTCCGATAGTAAAATAGAAAATCGCAATCGCGCCTGCAACAATTACAGAACTAAAAGCAGCATAATTTTCACGAAGTTTATGAGCAATTCCCATAACCAAGGCACCGCATAAGACTCCAATTCCCACACGTGCAGGTTCGTTGATCCAATCTTTATCAATAGCATATTTTACAAAATAGCTGATTCCTAAAACCAGAATTAAAACTCCAATTTTGTTGATTAGATTTTCTCCGATGAATTTCTCTAAATCTGGATTTTGCTCTTTGAAATTTTCCCAGAACGATTTCTCCGGAACAGGTACAACATAAGGTTTTGATCCTACTTTTGGAGCAGCAGGCTGTGGAATTGCTTTATCAGAATCCATAGCAAAAACTACTTTTTCAGCTTTTGGCTCAGGAATTTCTTCTTTTATAATTGGAGTAGGAGGTTTTATTGTTTCCTGAGGTCTCTCAAATTTAATTTCTTCTTTCGGAATTATAACGGGTGGAGGAGTGACAGTTCTTTCTACTGGTTTTTCAACGGCATTGAGATTGTCTAATTTTTTACTAAGTTTTTGAATCTCGTTTTCAAGAACATAGAAACGATTTTTGATTGTATTGAGAATGTAAACTAAAAAACAAAATAAAACAGCTAAAAGAAAAATCTCCATGTAGTAATATGTATAATGTTATGATTTTGTAAATATAATAACATTTTGATACGAAGATGGTTTTTTAAGTCTTTTTCGTGTTAAGGAGAAAGTTAAAGTAAAAAGACTTTTCGGGCATTTAAAATGAATAACAGGTTTTGTTC
>NZ_WMID02000043.1 GCF_009711165.2 Flavobacterium sp. MC2016-06
AAGAACAGAGACTATTTTCAGGTTACCAACGAAACCGACAAAGAAGTTATTTTGTTCTTAAATGATAAAGAAAAAGTTAGTTCTATTAGATTTGACGAAAGATTCAATATAAAAGATTCTTTATCGGCTGCAAGGCCAGAAAAAAAATTCAAAGAAATTATTGGATATAGTCAGAATGAGCGCAATTATTTTCTATTCTGGGCGTCTGAAGACAGAAAAGAAATTGATGTTCAATATTTTAATTTCATAAAAAAAGAGACCTCTACAACTCCAGTTAATTTAGAATTAAAAAAAGAAAAAATCATTAAAGAACTCACAATCAATAATACTTTTTATTTAATTACAATTGTTAAGAATTCAAGTATATTAAAATTCTACATTTCTGATAATAATGGCAATTTAAATGAAAAAATTGTAGACTTATCTCACCTGAAATTCAAAAACAGTTCTAATCAACAAGTACTATTATACGACGCATTAATAGGAGGAGATCTATTTAGACCTACTATACAAATAGAACATATAAGTAATGACAGTCAGCCTTCATTGGCATTGAGTGCAACATTATTTAAAGTTTACACGTATAAAAAAGATGAAATTATTTTCACGTTTGACAACAATACTTTTGCAACCGACATTTTAAAAATTAACTTGAATAATTATACCGCTAATTTAAAATCGATTGAACAGCCAAAAATTACTCAAGATGAAAATGATCTAAATTTCGCTAAATCAAATTCTTTTTTAATTGATGATAAAATTCTTCAAATCAAAACGAATTCGGATGTTTTATTTTTTACGATAAATGACCAAAATGGCAATAGAATTAATCAATTTAAAACGTTACGTGAAGAAGAAATAAACTATAAAAACTCAGATGTTTTTCAGGAAATAAAAAGTATTCATAATAAAAAAGTCCTCGAAAAACCCAAACAATTTATTCGAAAAATCAACAACTCCACCCCAGCTGTAACCTGTTACAACCTAAATGGTTTATATTACACTGTGATAGGAAGTTCGCAGGATATAGCTCGCGCAGGTGGCGGAGGAATGGGAATGGGAGGTGGTTTTGGAGGAGCTTCTATGTCTTTTGGTTTTACAACATCAAGTTATACTATAGGAAATTTGATTTCTTATAAAGATAAAAATGTTGTTTACACCAACTGTTTATTTGATTCAAACTTTAATCATGTAGACGATAAAGTTAAAACTTCAGCATTTGAAAAAGCAAGATTATTTTTAGAAGAAGATGACGATCTTAATGAAAGCGTATCTATTTTTGGCAAGGATTTATATAAAGATTTAATTGTTTTTAAATTCAACTCCTTCTTATATTTAGGAAATTATAATAAACAGAATAAAAAATATCAGATTTTTAGTTTTACTGAATAATAATAAAAGTTATAGGTTTACTCAAACTCCCAATTTTACAATTCGGGAGTTTTTTCTATAAGAACACTTTCAAAATGCTAATTTTGCATTTCGTTTAATAAAAACAAAATGAAACTAACTAAACCAAGATTAGCCTTAATTGGCGGCATACTCTGTATATCTATTTTCCCAATATTGATAAAACTGCGTTTAGCACCAGGATTGACTTCTGCTTTTTATCGAATGTTTTTTGCCGTGACTTTACTTTTACCTTATGTGCTTTTGAGTAAAAACTTTAAACTTCCAACTTTAAAACTCACACTTTTGGCAGGACTTTGTGGTGTTTTATTTGCTTCGGATGTTGCAGTTTGGAATATCGCCATTCAGGATTCAAGCGCGACTCAGGCTTCGTTGTTGACTAATTTATCGCCGCTTTGGGTTGGAATTGGTTCTTTTTTCTTTTTAAAAATAAGACCTGCAACCAATTTCTGGATCGGAACTGCCGTTTCGTTATTCGGAATGGTGACTTTGGTTGGTTTTAGTTTTTTTATGGAATTGAATTTTGATCAAGCTTTTCTATTCGCCGTTTTATCAGGAATTCTATATTCTATTTATCTTTTGGTCAGCAAAAATGTACTTGCGAACGTTGATGTTTTATCGTTTATGACAATTAGTTTATTGGCTTCGAGTACTTATTTAGGAATTCTTTGTTATGCCCTAGATCAGCCTTTTACAGGATTCTCAAATACGGGCTGGTTTGTATTTTTACTTCAAGCCGTAATTTGCCAATTGTGTGCTTGGCTTTCTATAAGTTATGCAACGCAGCACATGCGTGCTACGAGAGTTTCACTAAGTTTATTAAGTCAGGCTGTAATTACTTCTATTTTAGCTTGGCTGTTTTTAGAAGAAAAAATAACTTTACAGATGGTTTTCGGCGGCATTATTTTGCTTTTTGGAATTAGAATCACTTTTTACGATAAAACAATTTCACTGAAGAGATTTTTTTCTACTAAATAAACCTTTGTTAAATTTTTGGTAAAGTATTTGTGAGGAGATTCTTTATTCGCCTGAAAATTGAACACAGATTATACGGATTAAACTGATTAACGCAGATTCAAAATCATTCTAATCTCTTAATCTGTGGAAAAAATTGGTGAAAATTTGTGGAATTCGTGCCAAAAAACTTGAAACAAAGAAAACCTGAAACAAAATAAACTTCTTTACTTATGTTACATAAAAACAAAATTCCAAATCTTAAAGTAATCGCATTTGATGCTGATGATACTTTGTTTGTAAACGAACCTTACTTTCAGGAAACCGAACATAAATTTTGTGCTTTGATGGAAGATTATCTTTCGCATCAAGGCATTTCGCAGGAATTATTTAAAATTGAAATTGAAAATCTACCGCTATACGGTTACGGAATCAAAGGTTATATTTTATCGATGATTGAAGCCGCGATGAATATTTCGAACAATACAATTCCCATGGAAGTGATTGCAAAAATCATTCAATACGGAAAAGAATTACTAGAAAAACCTATCGAACTTCTTGACGGAATTGAAGAAACACTGCAAGCTTTGCAAGGAAAATATAAATTGGTTGTTGCTACAAAAGGAGATTTAAAAGATCAGCACAGCAAATTACATCGTTCGGGGTTGGGACATTATTTTCACCATATCGAAGTGATGTCAGACAAACAAACTGTCGATTATCAAAAACTATTAGGTCGTTTAGATATTCAGCCTCATGAGTTTTTGATGATTGGAAATTCATTAAAATCAGATGTTTTACCAGTTTTAGAAATTGGCGGTTATGCAGTTCACATTCCGTTTCACACCACTTGGGAACACGAAAAAATTAGTCATAAAGTAGAGCACGAACATTTTAGCTCGTTTGAAAAAATCACAGAAGTAGTTAATAATTTATTGTAATGAAAAGACTTTTAGATTTAGAAAACTGGAATAGAAAAGAGCATTTTGCACATTTCAAACAAATGGAAGAGCCTTTTTTTGGCGCAACTGTAGAAATTGACTGCACAAAAGCATATCAAACAGCTAAAAGTCTGAATGCTTCTTTCTTTATCTATTACTTACACAAAACTTTAGCTGCTGTAAACGCAATTGAAAATTTTAGATATAGAATTTCAGACGACAAAATTTATATTAATGACCGCGTTGATGTTTCGGCAACAATTGGTCGTGAAGATGGAACTTTTGGATTTTCATTAATGGAATACAATCCTGATTTTAAAGTTTTTGAACAAAATGCATTAGCAGAGATAGAACGCATTCAGAATACAACTGGACTTTTCACACGTGCATTTAAAGACGATAATGTGATTCATTTTTCGGCCATTCCGTGGTTAAATTTTACCTCGCTTACACATGCACGCAGTTTTACTTATCCAGACAGTTGTCCTAAAGTTTCTTTCGGAAAAATGATGATTTCTGAAACTGGAAAAAGAACTATTTCGATGGCTGTTTATGTACATCACGGTTTAATGGATGGTTTACATTTAGGTCAATTTGTAGATTATTTCCAAGAATTAATGAATTCTTAAATAGAATTTAGGTTACGCATTTTTTAACTGATTTTTATTTTTTAAGATATGAGAAAAATATTTCTGTTTTTAGCTGTAATTTACAATAGTGTACTGTTTAGTCAGACAATATTAAATACTTATCCTCTAAATTTAAATAAAAACTCAAAATCCAATCAGATTTTAAATGCCAAAAATGAACTAACAAATGAGGTCTTTACTTTTGTCGTAACCGACGAAAATTTTACCATTTTAAGATATAATAGTGCATTATTTCTAACAGATCAATTTAATAATTCACTCGAGTACGTTAAAAATAGAACGTTATTAGGATATAGTTTTAGTGAAGATGGAAATCCAACTTTATATTGGTCTTCTCAATATGGTGAAAGCATTATGATTATTAAATATTATTTTGAAAACAAAACATCTAAAGCTCTAAAATTTCAATTCCCAAACACGAGTCAAACTATTAGAGCAGAATATCAAAATGATAATTCATTTATAATACTTGCAGAAGATATAGCCGAGCCAACCCTTATTTTTTATGTCTTTAAAAATGGAAATGTAGAACAAAAAGGAATTGATTTTAGTCCTTTTACTTTTCAAGACAAAAAAGGACAATCTAAATCATTAAAACAAATTCTTAGAGAAAATCCTATTGAAAAAATGGAAGCAGGAGAATACAATCCGCTGTTCAAAGCCGCTTCCAAAACTAAAATGTACACTTTAAAAAATCGTGTCATTTTGACTTTTGACAATAGTCTTAAAAAAACACAATTATTTGATATTGATTTGGTTACTCTTGAAGTAAAAGAAAAAAATTTCACACAGTCTATTTCTCCTAAACAACCGCCAACGACTTCAAATTCTTTTTATCATGAAAGTAAGCTGTTTCAAATCAATGCCAATCAAAATGAACTTTTATTTACTGTAAAAGATTTCGATTCAGAACAAATTTTAAAAAACATTACCGTTTCCAAAAATGATACAATTCATTTTAAAAACTCTCCATTGTTTCTTCAAAAAGACAATTCAAAACCAAAGGAATTAAAAAACACGAGCAAATTCCTAGAACATTTATGGTCTTCAAATATTGGTTTATCTGTTTTCAAAAACAAAAAAAATATTTTTATAACTGCTGGAGGAATAAAAGAACGTGTTGTTTATATGGCTGATGGAGGTGGCTTTGATGAGTTGAACAATTATTATTCAGAATCTTACGAACACAGCGTTAGCCCAGAAAGCGTTTTTTTTGAAAGTATATGGAATAAAAAACTCGAGTCAACTACTCAAGTTCAAGAGCCACTTGGTATAGATAAAGTTTATCTCTTTATGGATGCTCACAAGAAAATTATATTAGAAAGCATCTTAAAATTTAAGGATTACTACATTTTAGGCTATTTTGATACTGCTGCAAAACAATATACAATGCGCAAATTTACCGATGGATATAATTAACCACAGCATTTAGTTATTTGAGATTTCATAAAAAAAACACCCCATAACAAACTCAAAAACAAGCAATTAAACAGTTATTTATAAAAATAATATTTACCTTCCAAAATTAACCTTATTTTAATACATTTATGACTTAAGGCGTCGGTTTTATCTCACAATACATTGTTTTTTTGGCGAAATTTAAAATCTCAAATAACAATGAAAAAAGTTGTGGCAGTACTGGCAATAACGATGAGTCTTTCAGGCTTACATGCTCAGGAAAAAACAGAAAAACAAAGTGACCAATTTAACAAATGGTCTGTAGAATTTGGAGGTGGTTTTAACAAACCAGAAAGACCAATTTCAAACGAGTCCTTTACCAGAAACGTTAGTCCATTTACAGCTGATTTAGGTGTAAGATATATGTTTAATAACAAATTTGGTTTGAAAGCCGATTTTGGATACAACAGTTTTACAGCAAACACTAGTAATGGTTCTAAAGATTTTGATTCTAAATATTACAGAGTCGATTTACAAGGAGTTGCCAACCTAGGTAGAATTATGAATTTTGAAACTTGGACTAATACTATTGGTTTATTAGGACATGCTGGTGTTGGTTTAGGAAGATTAGACAACAAAGCAATGAGTAATGACAGAGTTGGTAATTTTATTGCAGGAATTACAGGTCAAATCAGATTATCTGACAGAATTGCTTTAACAGGTGATTTTACAACTATCCTAAATGCAACTCAAGACACTTCATTTGACGGTCAATTTATTAATAACTACACTGGATTCTCAGGAGTTGTTTTTAATGGAACTGTAGGTTTAAATGTTTACTTAGGTAAAAATACTAAACATGCTGACTGGGTTGTTATGAGTAATAACACAGACCTAAGCGCATTGGAAAACAAATTGGCTAACCTTGAAACTCAGCTGAAAAACATTCCAGAACAAAAACAAGTAGTTGTAGAAAAACAACCAACAACACCAGTTCCTACTGATAATGAACTTATCAAAAAAATGATTAACGATAAGTATTTTAGTGTATACTTTGATTTTAACAAAGCTACTCCACAAGAGACTTCAACTGCTGCAATGGATGTCGTTTTGACTTATCTAAGAAATGTACCATCATCGACAGTAGATTTACTTGGATATGCTGATCAAGTTGGAAATTCAGAATACAATGAAAAACTATCAAATACTAGAGCTAATAATGTTAAAACCATTTTAGAAAAAGCTGGTATTTCGTCTTCAAGAATAAGTGTTCTTCCTAAAGGAGCCGACACAACAATTGCAAAAGATTCTGAAGAAGCTAGAAGATTAGCAAGAAGAGTTACTTTCAAAGTAAAATAATTTTTTTTCAATTAATACTTAAAGCCCTAAAATTATTTTAGGGCTTTTTTTATGCTTAAAATTGTGCCGATGTTATATTTATTTTCAATCAGAATTGTTCTCATTCAATATTAAGAATTCCTTAATTGCTGATTTTTTCTTAATTTTACAAAAAAGACACTATTATGCTATCAAAAAATATCGAAACAGCTTTAAACAAACAAATTCGCATAGAGGCAGAATCTTCACAGACTTACCTTTCTATGGCTTGTTGGGCTGAAGTACACGGATTAGAAGGTATTGCTCAATTTATGTACACGCAATCAGACGAAGAGCGCGCACATATGCTTAAATTAATTAAGTATGTAAACGAACGTGGAGGTCACGCTCATGTTACAGATCTAAAAGCTCCTAAAACTTCTTATTCTACATTTAAAGAGATGTTTGAAACGCTTTATAATCACGAAATTTTTGTTTCAGAGTCTATTAATGAATTAGTGCACATTACTTTTTCTGAAAAAGATTATGCAACACATAATTTCTTACAGTGGTACGTATCAGAACAAATAGAAGAAGAAGCAACTGCTAAATCTATCCTTGACAAAATCAACTTAATTGGAGATGATAAAGGCGGACTTTACTTGTTTGATCGTGATATTCAGCAATTAACGGTTACAAGCTCTATTGCAATTAACCCAAAATAAAAAAGTTAAAGTTTATTTAGAACATATAAAAATAACATTTTTGATTTATATTTGTCTCCGTTTTATAATTGAGATGAACCGTGAGCAAGAAAGAAAAAGTTAAGGACAAGGACAAAAAGAAAGACAAAAAGCAAAAAAAGAATAAAGAAATTCTTGATAAGATTAAGAAACTCGAAAATTGCAAGTCTAGCTGTTGTGAGAAATTTAAAAAAAGCGAGAAGAAACGCTGCTCGCGCTGTCCTATGTTTGATTTAATCAAAAAAACTGCTTAAAAACCATAATAGAAAAACCCACCAAAAAATTTGGTGGGTTTTTAGTTTACTTTTGGTTTTAAGATTCCAATATTTTAATTATGAAAAACGACATTATTATACCTAAATCCAGCCTTGATTTTTTGCTTGAACTTAAAGCAAACAATAACAAAGTCTGGTTTGACACAAACAAAACAAAATACTTAAACGAATTAAATCATATTGAAACCTTTGCTGGCGCTTTACTTCAAGAACTTTCTAAAACAGATGTTATAGAAACGGCTTCTGGGAAAAAAAGTGTTTATCGAATTTATCGTGATATTCGTTTTTCTAAAGACAAAACTCCTTTTAAAACCTTTTGGGGAGGAAGCTATACTCGAGCAACAAGCGAAAGACGCGGTGGTTATTATTATCATCTAGAAAAAGGAAACAGTTTTGTTGCCGGTGGTTTCTGGGGACCAAATGCGGCAGACTTAAAACGTATACGAAGCGAATTTGCTCATGATCCTGCTCCAATGCAAAAAATATTGCATTCAGAATCTTTTATCAACACTTTTGGGACTTTGCAAGGCGAACAGCTCAAAACAGCACCTAAAGGATTTGACATCAATCATGAAGCTATCGACTTACTGCGCTTTAAACAATTTTTGATTATCAAACGTTTTACAGATAAGGAAGTGTTAAGTCCACTATTTTTAGAACAAGTTTTAGAAACACTCAAAAACATGAGACCATTTTTTGACTATATGAGCGAAATACTTACTACTGATATAAACGGATCTTCTATTTTATAATTAGAGTATAAAATTTTAGTTTCTCTTTTTCGTTTCCTGCAAGGTTTCCAAAACCTTGTAGATAATCTCTTTTTATTTAATCATAATTTTAAAATTATACCTATAAGGTTTTGGAAACCTTGCAGGAAAACAATAATTACTGTTTAATAAATAATAACCCGACAAATCTGGAGAACCTGTCGGGTTATATCTAACGTTATTTGCTTAACAGCAGAATCTCATTGGCAACTACTTCGGTTATATATCTCTTTTCACCGTTTTTATCATCATAACTCCTATGCGTTAATTTTCCATCAATCGCTACTTCTTTCCCTTTTACTACATATTTTTCGATAATCTCCGCAGTTTTTCCCCAAGCCGTAATACGATGCCATTCGGTTTGCTCAATCTTTTCACCTTTGTCATTAGTATACTTTTCGTTTGTTGCAACACTTAAGTAGGCCAATTTTTTTCCATTTTCTAATGTTCTAACTTCTGGGTCGTTTCCTACGTTTCCAATTAATTGTACTCTGTTTTTCATTGCATTCATGGCGTATATTATTTTAATGTTTATATAAATGAACTTGTTTTTCAAATTCAACATGGCAAAGATGAATTAGGAATCAATATTTATTCGGTTACAAACCATTTACTTTCGGTTGTAACTGTTTGTAAACGTTTGTAAATGGATTTATTTTTTGTATATTTGAGATAAATCTTACGATATGCAGACGAAAATCAATAAAGTTGAGCTGAGAAATTTAGAATTTGACGATTACAAACAATTAAAAAACTCCATGGTCGAATCGTATCCTGCAATGGCCGATTCTTATTGGAGACCTGATGATATTGAACAATTACTTTCTATTTTTCCAGAAGGCCAGCTTGTAATACTAGCCGATGGTAAAGTTGTAGGTTCGGCATTGTCTTTAATTGTTGATGAAAAACTGGTAGACAAAAGACATAATTATAAACAAATTATTGGCGATTATACTTTTTCAACTCACAATCCAAACGGAGAAATTTTATATGGAATTGATGTTTTTATTCACCCAAACTATAGAGGTTTACGCTTAGGTCGCCGTTTGTATGATGCGCGAAAAGAACTTTGCGAACAACTTAATTTGAAAGCCATTGTTTTTGCAGGAAGAATTCCTAACTACCGTGAATATGCTAATAAATTATCTCCAAAAAATTATATCGAAAAAGTAAAACACAAAGAATTACACGATTCTGTACTTTCCTTTCAATTAAGTAATGATTTTCATGTTTTACGAATCATGAAAAACTACCTAGAAGGCGACGAAGAATCTAAAGAATTTGCTGTGCTTTTAGAATGGAATAATGTCTATTATGAAGAAAGTCCAAGATTAATTAATCTCGAAAAAAGTGTCATCCGTTTAGGATTAATTCAATGGCAGATGCGTCAGTTAAACAATGTTGAAGCTTTGTTTGAGCAAGCCGAATTTTTTATTGATGTCGTTTCTGGTTATGGAAGTGATTTTGCTTTATTTCCGGAACTTTTTATTGCTCCTTTAATGGCAGATTACAATCATCTATCAGAAGCAGAAGCGATTCGAGAACTTGCTCGTTATTCTGATCCAATCAGGAAACGTTTTCAAGAATTTGCCATTTCATACAACATCAATATTATTACCGGAAGTATGCCTTATTTAGATAACGGCAACTTATACAACGTGGGCTTTCTTTGTAAAAGAGATGGAACTTCAGAAATGTATACCAAAATTCATATTACTCCCAACGAAGTACATCATTGGGGAATGAAAGGCGGCTCGCAGTTTAAAACTTTTGATACCGATTGTGGCAAAATTGGAATCTTGATTTGTTATGATGTTGAGTTCCCAGAACTTTCGAGAATTATGGCAAATGAAGGAATGAATATTCTATTTGTACCCTTTTTAACGGATACTCAAAACGCCTATACTCGTGTAAAACATTGTTCGCAGGCACGTGCTATTGAAAACGAATGTTATGTTGCAATTGCTGGTTGTGTTGGAAATTTACCTAAAGTAAACAACATGGACATTCAATATGCACAGGCATCTGTATTTACGCCATCTGATTTTGCTTTTCCGAGTAACGGAATAAAAGCGGAAGCAACTCCAAATACAGAAATGACACTAATTGTTGATGTTGATTTGAATTTACTAAAACATCTTCATGAACACGGAAGTGTACGTATTCTAAAAGACCGAAGAAATGATTTATATGAAATTAGAAAAATCGAACAATGAGAACATGCCTCGAATGCTCTGAAAAAATTGTAGGCCGAGAAGACAAGAAATTTTGTTCTGATAACTGCCGAAATGCATACAATAATAAAATAAATAAAGACAGTACTAATTTTATGCGAAATGTAAACAACAAATTACGCAAAAATTACCGTATTTTGTCTGAGTTAAATTCAGAAGGAAAATCAAAAGCAACGCGAGATAAAATGGTAAACAAAGGTTTTGATTTTGAGTTCTTTACCAATATATTGCAAACCAAAACAGGAAATACCTACTATTTCTTGTATGACCAGGGATATCGTTCTTTGGACAATGATTATTATATGCTCGTAAAAAAAGAAATTTAGTATTAATTAAACATGAAAAAAAACCCAACCTCAATTCTAGCCATAGTCTGCATTCTTGCAATTCTAAGCATTATATATGCCACAATGATGCCGCAGTGGCTTTCGAAAGAAGATGATGCTCTTGCTGAATTTTCTACCGAGAGAGCATTAAACCAGGTTGAAATTATTGCGCAGAAACCGCACTATGTAGGTTCTACAAATCATGAATTGGTAGCAAATTATCTTAAACTTGAGCTTAATAGAATTGGTTTAGAAACTACTACTCAAGAAGGTTTTACTTTAAATGATAAAGGATTATTAGTAAAATCTAAAAATATACTGGCTCGAATAAAAGGAACCAACAATACAAAAGCACTTTTATTACTTTCACATTACGATAGTGCACCACATTCGTTTTCTAAAGGAGCAAGTGATGATGCTTCTGGAGTTGCAACAATTTTAGAAGGAGTTAGAGCTTTTTTATATTCTAAACAGCCCAATAAAAACGATATCATTATTCTTTTTTCTGATGCTGAAGAATTAGGCTTAAATGGAGTTGCGCTTTTTGTAAATCAGCATCCTTGGGCAAAAGATGTTGGCTTGGTTTTAAATTTTGAAGCAAGAGGTACTTCAGGACCAAGTTATATGTTAATGGAAACAAATAAAGGAAATGAAGCTCTTGTAAAAGAATTTACTAAAGCAAAAACGTCACACCCAGTTTCAAACTCTCTAATGTACAGCATTTACAAAATGCTTCCAAATGATACCGATCTTACTGTTTTTAGACAGCAGGGAAACATTCAAGGGTTTAATTTTGCTTTTATAGACGGGCATTACAATTACCACACACAACAAGATGACGTCACACATCTTAATAAAACTACATTAGCACACCAAGGCACTTACTTAATGCCTTTACTTAAATACTTTGCAAATGCAGACCTAAACCAAACGGATTCATCAGAAGATGATGTTTATTTTAGTGTTCCATTTTCATTTATCAGTTATCCTTTTTCTTGGGTAATGCCTATGACTTTAATTGCTTTAGGTTTATTAATTCTTTTTATTTTTATTGGAAAAGCCAAACGTGTTATAACCTTTAGAGAAATTTTTAGAGGTTTTGTACCTCTTTTAGGTTCTTTGATTATCTCGGGTTTAGTTACTTTTTTAGGATGGAAAATAGTTTTAGAGGCATACCCGCAATACTCCGATTTACTAAATGGCTTTACTTATAACGGCCATGCTTATATTGGAGCTTTTGTAACTTTGAGTATCGCTATTTGTTTTGCTTTTTATCATCATTTTTCTGAGCCAAAAGCAACTATGAATCATTTTGCTTCACCACTTTTGCTTTGGATTATTATCAATGCTTTTTTAGCGAATAGTTTAACGGGAGCTGGCTTCTTAATTATTCCGGTTTATTTTGGAATTTTATTATTTGGAATTTATGTTCTTACTCAATTTTCTGGTTTAGGACTAAACTTATTGTTCTGTATTCCTGCTTTGTCCATTATAGCGCCTTTTATTGTAATGTTCCCAATTGGTTTAGGATTAAAAATTCTTTACGGAAGTGCCATTTTAACCGTTTTGACTTTCGGATTACTACTCCCTATTTTTGGTTCTTTTGCTAAAAAAGGAGCTTGGATCATGGTTTTCTTTGCTGTTTCTATTGGCTTTTTTATCTATGCTGGCTATCATTCTGGTTATGAAAAAGGAGAAGCAAAATCTAACAGTTTATTATATGTTTATAATGCAGACAACGATTCTGCTGTTTGGACTACTTATGATACAAATCTAGACGATTGGACTAAGACGTATTTGGGTGAAAAAAATCAGAAAGCAGTTGGTTTAAACAGCCTTCCTATTTCAAGCAAATACAACTCGACATTTACGTATAGTGCAATCGCGCCAAAAGTTGATGTTCCGAAACCAACTATAGCTTTCTTAAAAGACAGTGTTGTTGGAAACAATAGATATTTGAAAATAAAAATCACGCCTAACCGAAAAGTAAACCGTTACGATATTTTTGCAAATCCAAAAATGACGTTTTATAACTTTAAGGCTAATGGTGTATCTACATCGGATCAAAAAGGAAATCGACTTGAACGTAATGACATGAAGATTTTATGCTATTATGTCGTAGGCAATGAACCGCTTGTAATGGAATTCTACATCAACAAATCGTCTATTTTTGATATGGATTTAATTGAAAGTTCTTTCGATTTAATGACAAATCCGTTATTTAATATCAAACCTAGAGAAGACTGGATGATGCCAACTCCTTTTGTTTTGAATGATGCTGT
Source organism: Flavobacterium sp. MC2016-06 (assembly GCF_009711165.2). GTDB lineage: Bacteria > Bacteroidota > Bacteroidia > Flavobacteriales > Flavobacteriaceae > Flavobacterium. The sequence goes on from NZ_WMID02000043.1 coordinate 13,301, forward strand.
ATTAATTCGACAAAAAATAAAAAGATACACAGCTCCTTTAGAGGTACCGCTAGAAAGCAAACCTATAAAAGACAGTGCTGTTATTGTAAAAGATAGTTTGAAACCTGTTGTTGTGAAACCAGAATAAGAAAAACTTATAATTTGGAAGGTCCCGATTTAACAACACTATTTCTTCTTCTTTTCGTATTATGTTTTATGATATTTAGATCATTGAATTCTAAAAATGATAAATTTTCTAGAAAAGATTATTTTAGACAATATCATTCAATTCATCATCTTGCATACCTATTAATTGCAATTATAGTAGTAACTATAGAGGTAATTAGACAGATGACAAGCAATAAATAATCTATTATGGCAACAAATGTTTCAACAATCGTGCTTAATGCTTCAAAAGAAAAAATCTGGAATGCTTTGACACAACCTGCTTTGGTAAAACAATGGCAATACGGAAGTGATTTAATTACTGATTGGAAAATTGGCAGTGAAATTAGGTTTAGAAATGAATGGGAAGGTCAAGTTTTTGAACAATGGGGAACCGTTTTAGAAATTATTCCAAATCAAAAAATTAAATATTCCTTGTTTTTCCCAAGACCCGAATTAGAAGACAAACCAGAGAATTATTTTATAATGAGCTACATTCTGTCTGATGAAAACCAGAAAGTAAAACTAGAACTAATTCAGGAAGACAATCGTCCAGGTGCGTTACAAGAAGCACCGCAAGGAGAGGAAAATCCAATTTTACAAGCATTAAAAACTGTAGTCGAATCTTAATTCGGTTGTAAATATAAAAAGGCAGACTTAAAATTATATAGTCTGCCTTTTATCTTTAATCTCGCAAAGTCGCAAAAGCAAACAAAAAACGCTAATAAGTTTTAACTTTGATCCTTTACAACTTTGAACCTCTGAACCTTCAAAAAAATGACACAAATAAGCATATTAGGTTGCGGCTGGCTGGGTTTGCCTTTAGCCAAAAAACTAATCGAAGAAGGAAATTCCATAAACGGCTCCACAACTTCAGAAAATAAACTTTCTATTTTGAAAGAAGCCGAAATAAATCCATTTTTGGTTGCGCTTGAAAGCGAAAGTATTTCAGAATCTATAACCGCTTTTTTAACTAAAAGTGAAATCTTAATAATTGATATTCCACCAAAACTACGAGGAATCAATGCCGATTCTCAAGATTCTGGAAGGAAAATCTTCGTAGAAAAAATCAAAAATATAATTCCCTTTATAGAAAATTCAACCGTAAAAAAAGTACTTTTTGTAAGTTCAACTTCGGTTTATGGCGATCAAAACGGAATTATTACTGAAGAAACTAAAACAAATCCAGACACCGAAAGTGGGAAACAATTGGTTTTAGCGGAAGCGATTTTACAAAACAATCCTAACTTCGAAACTACAATTCTACGTTTTGGAGGCTTAATCGGCGAGGACCGTCAGCCCGCAAAATCTCTTTCTGGAAAAGAAAACCTCGAAAATCCTGATGCACCTGTAAATCTTATTCATCAAAAAGATTGTATTGGTGTGATTCAAGAAATCATTTCCCAATCAAAATGGAATGAAGTTTTTAATGCCGTTGCGCCTTTTCATCCAACGCGAGAAGTGTATTATCGTCAAAAAGCGATGGATTTAAATTTGGCTTTACCAATTTTTAAATCAGAGAAAACGAATATTAAAAAAGTGATTTCCAGTAAAAAAACAGAAGACATTCTAAAATATAAGTTTAATTTAGATCTTTATTAACCTTCCATAAATTTGATAAAACGATGAAACAACTCCGATCTATTTTATTCTTTAGTGTTTTATTATTTTCTCTTTTTCCATGCTACAGTCAGGAAGAAACTACAGATTCAAGCACTGAAAATGAAATAGAACAAACCGAGAAGATAAATCAGTTTCATTCAGACATTCAGGTTAAAGAAAATGGAAATATGCTTGTAACCGAAACCATTTCGGTTTATGCAATTGGACAAAAGATAAATCATGGTATTTACAGAGTACTTCCGTTAACAAGCAATTCATCAAAAGGAAATAAAAACACCTATTATACGATTTTGAGTGTTATTAAAGATGGACTTAAAGAACCGTATCACACAAAAAGAAATGGAGGTAATCTAAGTTTATATGTTGGAGATAAAGATGCCAGTTTAACAGCAGGAAATTATACTTACAAAATAACGTACGAAGTCGAGGCTCAAATACATTCGTATAAAGATTTTGATGAAATCTACTGGAATGTAACCGGAAATGAATGGGATTTTGAAATAAACAATGTTTCGGCAACAGTCAGTTTGCCTGGTTGGGCTTCCGCTATTCAAATGCATTGTTATACGGGAATTTTAGGTTCCAAAGAAAGCAATTGTGATACGAAAGTGGGCGGAAATACCATTTACTTCACCTCTAAAAACTTAAAAGAAAATGAAGGTTTTACTGTCGCAGTTGGTTTTCCTAAAGGAATTGTTCATCAACCTTTCTTTTTACCTCATTATAAAATAGAAGAGTTTTTTTCTTCAGAAAAAATAATTACTGGACTCTTACCTATTTTTATATGTTTCCTTTTTTTCTTTTTTTCTTGGAAAAGATATGGCGAAGACCCTATAGAATCAGAGAAAATTGAGTTAACAGATTTAAAAAAACAATTTTCTGCACCAGCATTACAATATCTAAAACAAAGATATTGCAATTCTGATACTTTATTGATCACTATAATTAGTTTGTCGCTAAAAGGTGCAATTCAAATTGGCGAAAAAGGAAAAGAAAAATGGTATGAAAGCTTTGAATATTTCTTAACTAAAGGAACAAAATCCAACGCCTTATCAAAGGAAGAAGAGGAAGTATTTGAATCTTTATTTGAAGAAAGTGACACTGTTACATTAGACAATGAAACCTATAAACTTTTCAAGAAAGCGACTGAAGTATTAGAAAAGTCTCTTTCAGCTCAATACAATTTAAAAGATTATTTTTCGGCAAATATCTATCAAATACTAATTGGTTTTACTGTTACAATTACAGCTCTTGCTGGTTATTGTTACATTACAGAAAGACCACAATTGGGAATTGCCGCATTGGGTGCTTCCTTTTTTGTCATCAGCATTATAGCAGTGAGAGCAATAATCAAAACACTCCTAAAAAAAGAATATGCGTATATAGGCTTTTATATTTTCGGAGCTTTCTTCTTCGGAATTTTTGGTTTCGTTTGTTTTTCTGCCAGTAATATTAATAAAGATTATTCCATTTTAAACGTATTGGTTGTTTTTCTAATAATTACCGGATTTGCCACTTATCTGGTTTTAATCGGTGCTTATACCAAATTGGGCCTTCAAACAAACCTGCAAATCCAAAAATTCAAGCAGTATTTATTGGCATTTCCTGCAGAACAGAATATCTCTAGTATTGCCATTTATGAAGAAAACCTTCCTTATGCATTTGCATTAGGGATTCAGGAAAAGTGGAATGAAAAATTTGCTGTTATTTTAAAAAATTTAAATTACACCAGTAATTGGGTTAGAACCAGCAATGGTTACTCCGATTTTGCGAATAACGGATTTGTTCGTTTTAGAACTTCCTGCACTACCGCAAGCAGTTCACCAAGTAGCGGAAGTGGTGGAGGAGGAAGTTCTGGCGGCGGAAGCGGCGGCGGCGGAGGTGGCGGCTGGTAGAAAATTAAAACTACGTTAGAACAAATTATTCCATTTTTATATAAACGAATTTACGTCAAAGTTTAAATTAACTTATATAGTTCAAAACAAAAAAACTTTGCGAACTTTGCAATAAACCCTGCGTCTTTAAGGTAAAACAAATGGAACAAACAGTTTACATAGAATCTCCACTCGGCATCACAACTATAATTGGCGATGAAGCTGGTGTTTCTGTGATCTCAGTTACAAAAGAAGGAGAAGTTTCTACCGAAATTCCAGCAATTTTGCAAGAAGCCGTTTCGCAGCTCAATGATTATTTTGAAGGAAAAAGAACGGATTTCACTTTCAAACTAAACCCAAAGGGAACAGAATTTCAGCAAAAAGTATGGAAATCATTATTGGAAATTCCATACGGAAAAACGATAAGTTATATGGATCAAACCAAAAAACTTGGCGATATAAAGGCAATTCGGGCAGTTGCATCTGCAAACGGTAAAAATCCGCTTTGGATAGTTGTTCCATGCCACAGAGTAATTGGTACAAACGGTTCGCTTACAGGTTATGCTGGAGGAATCTGGCGTAAGAAATGGCTTTTAGAGCATGAAAACCCAACAAAACAGCAGAGTTTGTTTTAAAATCCTAAGAATTTACGCATATTTGTATATTCACATCTATTCATGATGTCATATTTAGCAACACTTATAGATTAAAAATTAGAAAATGGGACATAATACAGATGCTTTGATTGGACGAATGCCCATTAATCTTGAAAAATTAAAATTTTATGGATTGGCAGTAGCTTTCGAAAATGATTATGCCATTATCTTTCTTGAAGATAGTCATCTATTGAATTGGAGTCGTAAACTAAATTTAAGTTATTATTCAGATAATGAGAATTTAAACTTTGGTGGCGAATTAATTCATTTCCTCGCCAAAGAAATTAACCTCGAAAAATATACAATCGTTTACCTAAATGATGAATATTATGGAGAACTATACGAGAATAATCTTAAAACAGACCAAGGTGATGTTAATTTTGTTTTACAAAAATTAGGTGTTCAACGTCTTGATAAAGAAAATGAATTTCATCAATTAAATCTTAATTATTACCGAATGTCAGAATGCTATTATTGGGAAGGGGAATCAAATTGGGCAAAATTTCATAAAAATATCATAGCTGGTCATATCGACAAATAAAAAGCTATATATTAAACATTATTCGTCAAAATCATGAACCCAATCAAATTCAAAAAAGAACATAAAGTCTAAAAAAGAAATGATTGAAAAATTAAACCTCAACAACATTCTATTTCTAGATATAGAAACCGTTCCTGAAGAAGAGCATTTTAATTCGCTTGACGCAGAAATGCAATCACTTTGGGATCAAAAAACACAATACCAGCGAAAAGACGATTTTACTCCAGAAGAATTTTACGACCGCGCCGGAATTTGGGCAGAGTTTGGCAAAATCATTTGTATTTCGGTTGGCTATTTTATGATTAAAGGCGATGTTAGAAATTTTAGAGTAACTTCTTTTTTTGGAGAAGAAAAAAAGCTTCTTCATGATTTTAATAATCTACTGAATAATCATTTTAATCAACCGCAGCATATTTTGTGCGGGCATAATGCCAAAGAATTTGATATCCCTTTTTTGGCGCGCCGGATGATTATCAATCAAATCGCAATTCCAAACAAACTGAATCTATTCGGCAAAAAACCTTGGGAGATTCCACATTTAGATACTTTAGAATTATGGAAGTTTGGTGATTACAAACATTTCACTTCTTTAAAACTGCTCACCAAGATTCTAGGCGTTCCATCGCCAAAAGGCGATATTGACGGAAGTCAGGTAGCACATGTTTATTATGTTGAAAAAGATATTGACCGAATTATAACGTATTGCGAAAAAGATACGATTGCTGTAGCACAAATTTTCCTTCGTTTACGCCGTGAAGATTTATTGATTGACGACGAAATTATTCACGTATGATTTTTTATTATGGTTTATTTCTAAGTTTATTTGACATACAGATTTATCTAATCTCGCAAAGACGCAAAGTCGCAAAAATTAAAGTATAGAATAAATAACTTGGTGTCTTTGCGAGAAATGCCGATCAAAAAATTAGCGAACTTATATAACTTATATGGTTTAAAAATGACAAATCAGGAAATAGCATATCATAGACTTGCTTCTCAAAAATTATATAAAACAAGTCACTGTTCGCCACAAGAAATTGTACGTCATTTGGGTGCAATGCAGGCGCAGGATTATGCAATGTCAAAATGGGCAATTGGTTCTCGCTGTGATGCTTCAGAAAAAGCGATTGAAGAAGCTATTAATTCGGGAGAAATTATCAGAACTCACATTCTTAGACCAACTTGGCATTTGGTTTCCTCTGATGATATTTATTGGATGTTAGCGCTTTCAGCACCGCAAGTGAAAAAATTCACAGCTTCGGCAGCCAAAAAATACGATTATGATGCTAAAAAATTAGACGCGATTAATGCTTCGATCGAAAAATTATTAGCTGGAAATAATCATTTTACACGCGATGAAATCATGCAGGAACTTGGTATTAAAAAAAGTTCGGGTCAAGAATTTCTAAGCGCCGCAATTATGATGAATGCCGAATTAGATGGTTTGGTTTGCAACGGAAAAATGAAAGGCAAACAAATTACTTATGCTTTACTCGAAGAAAGAGTATCTAAACCAAAAACAACTTACACAAAAGAAGAAGCTTTAGCCAAATTAGCCAAACGTTATTTTGAAAGTCACGGTCCGGCAACTTTACTAGATTTTTCGTGGTGGTCTGGTTTCCCGCCAACAACGGCTAAATTGGCTGTTCATGCAATAGAGTCTGAACTGAACTCGGTAGAAATTGACAATCAAAAATACTGGTTTGGGAGTGCTGTTTCTAATGTATCGAACTTCCGCGAAAGCGTACATTTTCTTCCCGCATTTGATGAAATTTTAATTTCGTATAAAAACCGTGAAGCTTCGATTTTATTAGAACATCAGCCAAAAGCTTTTACTAATAATGGTATTTTTAAACCTATTATAGTCGAAAACGGAAAAGTGATTGGTACTTGGAAACGAACAATCAAGAAGGATCACGCTAAAATAGAAACTGATTTTTTTGGAGAAACTCCTGAAAGTCAAAAAACGGTTATTTTTGAAGCAATTAACTCTTTTGAAAATTATTTGGAAACCAAAATTGTTATCGAATAAGCTGAAATTGGAGCAAAAACATGCGATATTGTACAAATACTTCTCTTTTAGCAAGTAAAATCTTTGTGCATTTTATCACTAAATAATTACATTTACAAAAAAAACATAATTATGGTATTAAGTAGATTTTGGTTAGCTATTTTTATTTCGTCTATTGCCTTTATTGTAATCAGTTTGTTTACTGCCAACACTTATACTATTGATTATGTTTTGAATGGTAAAAAAGACGATCCTGTTCTGGTTTCTGAAAAATACATAGAGCAGCTTCCTGCTTTTATCAAAGACAGCATTAAAAAAGCGCCAGACCAAACTATGATTATCAATCGTGATAAGCTAAATGCTGACACGACTTATGTTTATAAAAACAAAACCGTAAAAATTTTCAGCGGTGTTCAAAAATCTGACGGTTTACTGCCTACTTGTAAAACGACTCTGCTTGATTTGGTTTTACCACTTATGGCGTACTTGGCTTTTTTCTGTGGTTTAATGGAACTTTTAATTATTTCTGGAGCATCTGGAAAATTGGCCAAAGCTTTGAGTCCCGTATTTGTAAAGGTTTTTCCAAGTATTCCTAAAAATCATCCGTCGATCTCGTATATGACTTTAAACTTTGCTGCTAATTTCTTGGGATTAGATTCTGCCGCTACTCCATTTGGTCTTAAAGCTATGGAAAGTTTACAGGAAATAAACCCCGACAAAGACAGAGCCAGCGATGCTCAGATTATGTTTATGTGTCTGCATGCATCTGGACTTACCTTGATTGCAACTTCTATTATTGGTTATCGTGCTGCTGCAAACGCAACAAATCCAGCCGATGTAATGCTGCCTTGTATTATTACTTCGTTTATTGGTACAATTGCCGCTTTTTTAATTGTTGGAATCAAACAGAAAATTAACTTCAAAAGTGCTTCTTTGGTTATCGCCTTAATGGTATTAATCGCTGCTATTGTTGGTTTGTTGATGTATGTGAATCATTTAGATTTGATCGGGAAAAACTATTTTACTTCTAATCTTTCTGGATTGATTTTGGTTGGAATTATTGCTTTTACGTTGATTTTCTCTTTCCTTCACGAAAAGAAATTTACGGAGGCGAACACTACCGTTTTTGAATCTTTTGTGGTTGGAGCTAATAATGGTGTTAAAACCGGAGTTACTATTTTTCCTTATGTATTGGGAATGTTAGTGGCTATTTCTTTATTTAGAAACAGCGGCTTATTTGAAATTATCAGCAATGGTATCGCTTTTGTTTTCTCAAATATGGGCGTTAATAAAGAAATTACCGATGCGCTTCCTGTAGCAATGCTCCGCCCTTTTAGTTCTGCTGGATCAAGAGGATTTTTGATTGATTCGATGAATACTTTTGGTGCAGATTCTTTAACGGGAAGATTGAGCAGTATTTTTCAATGCAGTGCCGAAAGTACTTTTTACGTTATTGCAGTTTACTTTGGTTCTATCAATATAAAAAACACTCGTTATGCTTTAGGCACAATGCTTTTGGTTGATGTAATTTGTGTCATTACTGCCATTTTTGTGGCGAGCTGGTTTTTCTAATACATGAGAGAGGTCTCAAAATTGATCTTTTTATTAATTGGAAATCTTTGCAGATGGATTTCTTACGGAGGTTCTAAATCTATGGACGAAGTTCTAAAGGAAGACAACGAATTACTTGGGTTTATTGTAGCTGCAATAGTCTTTTTCTTTGTTTTTTATTTTATCAAATTATAGTATGATCTATTAATATTTAAAAATCTAAAATTATTATATATTTATCCCCATTAAAAAAATACCACCTACAATGAAATACTCTTTAATTGCTCTAGTTCTTACACTTTTTATCTCGTGCAGCAGTAATAATAACAATGATACAGCACCAGATACTACCGATTACGTTGCTAAAAACGAAGCTGAAATCGTAAAATACATCGCTGATAATAATTTAACAGCTGTAAAAACAGGCACTGGCTTATATTATGTAATTAATGAACCCGGAACTGGCAAACAGCCTACAGCAACTTCAAATGTAACGGTTGCTTACAAAGGGTATTATACCAACAAAAGTGTTTTTGATCAAAGTACATCGGCTGGAATTTCGTTTGGATTACAGCAAGTTATAAAAGGATGGACAGAAGGAATTCCTTTTTTTAAAGAAGGCGGAAGCGGTATTCTTTTAGTTCCGGCAGCCTTAGGTTATGGTAATTATTATTACAACGGTATTCCTGGAGGTTCTGTACTTATTTTTGATGTTAAATTGATTTCAGTAAATTAATATGAAAATTCAACATCTATTCTTTTTAGCTCTTTTAATAAGCTGTCAGAAAGAAAAAACGGTTACCAAAAAATCAGTCGTTTCTGCTCCTAAAAAGAAAACTGAAATTATTGTTCCTGCAGAAAATGACTTCTCTAAAACAGATACTATTCCAATATCGGAAAATGGTGATCCATCAGAAACCGATTATATTCTTGCTCGTGTTTTAAGTCATAAAGTAGATAAAGACAGTATTGTAACCGTAAAATATCAACTAGATTTTTACCTGAATAAGATCAAAACAACTTCTACTGAAGTATCTATTGAAAATTATGAAAAAGGATCTGAATGGAGTGCTTCTTTTTCATTAGCTCCAGCTGCTACCAAAAGATCTTCTTTTATCGAAGTTGATTTTGGTTTTCCTGCTTGTGATTACACACATGAAAATTATTTATATTATTTAAACAACAACGACTTACAAGTTGTATATCATTGGTTTAGAATGTCTGGTAGTGGCATCTCGATAGAATTTACAAATCCAAGTGAGAAACCCAACCCTGATTTTATCTATTGCAAAACAGTTATGTTTGAGTCAGACGATGATAATGATGAAATGGGAACCGAAACTCATTCCGATTCTATTGGTTTTCAATTCAAAAACAACAAATGGACCAAACAGTTACTTTCTGTAGAAGACAAAGTTTACTTTAAAAAAAGAATGTCTTTTAATGAATTTAATGCTATAAAATAAACTCCTGCAGCAGCCTTATTCAAAATCTTTCTAAGATAAATAATTTTTAACTTTGTAAAAAAACAAAGCAATGATTGATTTTATATACCAAGATCCTTATCCTATTTTGAAGGATGAGACGCAATACCGCAAAATTACTTCAGATTTTGTAAAAGTAGAACAATTTGGAGATCGCGAAGTTTTAACTGTTGATCCAAAAGGTTTAGAGTTATTGGCTGAAGAAGCTTTGACTGATGTTTCATTTATGCTGCGAACGACGCATTTGCAAAAACTAAGAAAAATTCTAGATGATCCAGAAGCAACAGACAATGATCGTTTTGTAGCTTATAATTTATTACAAAATGCTTCTGTTGCAGCCGAAGGTCAATTACCAAGCTGTCAAGATACCGGAACGGCAATTGTAATGGCTAAAAAAGGTGAAAGCATCTTTACGGGTGTTGATGATGCTGAATGGTTGAGCAGAGGAATTTTTAATACGTACCAAAAACGTAACTTACGTTATTCGCAGATTGTTCCGATTTCGATGTTTGAAGAAAAAAATTCAGGATCGAATCTTCCGGCGCAAATTGATATTTATGCTAAAAAAGGAACTTCTTACGAGTTCTTGTTTATGGCAAAAGGAGGCGGATCTGCTAACAAAACGTATTTGTATCAGCAAACCAAATCATTATTAAACGAAAAATCTTTAGACGCGTTCATTCGTGCTAAAATTAAAGATTTAGGAACTTCGGCTTGTCCTCCTTATCACTTAGCTTTAGTTATTGGCGGCACTTCGGCGGAAGCCAATTTAGCAACTGTAAAAAAAGCATCTGCTGGATATTTTGATCATCTGCCTTCAACTGGAAACATGTCTGGTCAGGCTTTTCGTGATATCGAATGGGAAGAAAAAGTTCAGAAAATCTGCCAAGAAAGTGCTATTGGCGCTCAATTTGGTGGTAAATATTTTACACACGACGTTCGTGTAATTCGTCTGCCTCGTCACGCGGCTTCTTGTCCGGTTGGATTAGGAGTTTCTTGTTCTGCAGATAGAAACATTAAAGGAAAAATTACTAAAGACGGAATCTTTGTTGAGCAGTTGGAAGTAAATCCAAAACAGTTTTTACCAGAAACTGCACCGCATTTAGAACCGCCTGTTGAAATCGACTTAAATCAGCCAATGGCAGACATGCTGGCTAAATTATCTCAATATCCTATTAAAACTCGTTTGAAGCTAAACGGAACTGTAATTGTAGCGCGCGACATTGCACATGCTAAAATTATGGAAATGCTGGAGGCTGGAAAACCAATGCCTGAGTATTTTAAAAATCACCCTGTTTATTATGCTGGACCAGCAAAAACTCCAGAGGGAATGGCTTCGGGAAGTTTTGGACCAACAACTGCGGGACGTATGGACGTTTATGTGGATGAATTCCAGAAACACGGCGGAAGTATGATTATGCTGGCTAAAGGAAATCGTACGAAACAAGTTACTGATGCTTGTAATAAATACGGCGGATTCTACTTGGGTTCTATTGGAGGTCCTGCTGCAATTTTGGCACAAGACAATATCTTAAAAGTTGAAGTTGTTGATTTTGAAGAATTAGGAATGGAAGCGGTTCGAAAAATTACCGTTAAAGATTTCCCTGCTTTTATCATTACTGATGATAAAGGGAATGATTTCTTTGAAAACTTATAATATTATTTAACCGCAAGGTACGCTAAGGTTTACGCGATGTTCGCAAAGCTTTATAAAAACAAAAAAACCGCCCAATAAGGCGGTTTTTGTTATTTATATTATGCGCTTAAATCTTGTTTTTCAAATGCGATAAAGTGTGAAACTTGTCCTTTTAAATTATAAATAGGAAATACATTAATCTTGCATCTATAGGAATCTCCGTTCTTTTTATAATTTTCGATTGTTTTATCAAAAGGAATCAAAAGTTGAATGGCTTCTTTCATTTCTTTTAAAACAGTTTCAGAAGTAGCAGGGCCTTGAAACATTTTTGGTGTTTTTCCAAGAATTTCTTCTTCTTTATAGCCCGTCATTCTTTTAATACCATTTGAGGCAAAAACAATTTTTAAATCTAAATCGGTGACTAGAATAACTTCTTCTTTAATGCGTTCTTTGATCTCCAGATTTTTTTCGTTCCAAGTAAATTTGTTCGAAATCTGATTGACTTTTTTTAAATCTGTACAGATGGCTTTTAACTCATTTACGTATTCATAATGAAAATCCCAAGATAAAATGGGAACCGAATTGCGATGCGAAATCTCTTCAAAACTACTATTTCTCATATGAAATCATTTAGATAATGAAACCTCTTTTCTCAAAGATAAGACGAAAATCCTTAATATTATTACGGTATTCCACATTATAACAAAATTGTTTTACTGCTTAAAAAGCAAATTTTAACTGCACTACAACTGCTTTTTTTTCTTCTGTATTCAGGTTATTCAAAGAAATGCCTAGTAATCGAACAGAATCTTTCATTCGTTCCTGATATAATAGTTCTTCAACTGTTTCAAGAATCAAGCTTTTATCTGAAATAAAATAAGGTAAGGTTTTACTTCGTGTCTGTTGTGTAAAATCACTATACTTAATTTTGAGAGTAACGGTTTTGCCAGATATTTTATGCTTTTTTAATCGCTTTTCTAACGAAGTTGCAATTCGATCGAGTTGTTCTAACATGAAAATCTCGGAAGACAAATTTACATCAAAAGTATGTTCTGCTGCTACCGATTTTGTTACGCGATATGATTTTACTTCACTATTGTGAATGCCTCGAACTACTTTGTAATAAAAGGTTCCAGATTTTCCGAAGTGTTTTTCTAGAAATTCCTGCGTTTTGCTTTTAAGATCAGCTCCCGTAAAAATTCCCAATTGGTACATTTTTTCTGTGGTTACTTTCCCAACACCGTAAAACTTCCGAATAGGCAGTTCTTCCAAAAAAGCTTCAACCTCATTAGGATTAACCGTTTTTTGTCCGTTTGGTTTATTAAAATCACTGGCAATTTTAGCCACAAATTTATTGACAGAAATTCCAGCCGAAGCCGTAAGTCCAACTTCATTTAAGATTCTTAATCTAATTTCCTGAGCAAGAAGACTGGCACTTGGGTTTCCTTTTTTATTTTGTGTTACATCAAGATAAGCTTCATCTAGCGAAAGCGGCTCTACCAAATCGGTATAGTCATGAAAAATTTTATGAATCTTAGACGATATTTCTTTGTACCGATCAAAACGAGGCCGCACAAAAATAATTTCAGGACAGTATTTTTTAGCCAAAACGCCGCTTATAGCACTTCTAACACCAAACTTTCGAGCTTCGTAACTTGCTGCCGAAACTACTCCTCTATTTTCAGATCCGCCTACAGCAACAGGTTTTCCTCGTAAAAGCGGATTATCCATCTGCTCTACCGAAGCATAAAAAGCATCCATATCAATATGGATAATTTTTCGATATGTAGGTGTTTCAGACATTTTACAAATTTAAAGAGATTTTATGCTTAGTTATAAAAAAAAAGCCTCGCAATTGCGAGGCTCTTATAAACTTTAAAAAAGGAAAATTATTTCTTAATGAACTTTTTAGCGACTCTTTTTTGACCGCTGTTCAATTCAATAATATAGACTCCTCTAGTTAATTTACTTACATCAATTGGGCTTTCAGACAATTGACCTGAACTTACTAACTGCCCTAAAGTATTCGTGATTTTGAAACTAGTTGCGCTTTTCTCTGACGATGAAACATTTAATTCTCCATCAACTGGATTTGGATATACTGTAACTTCTGAAATTACTTTATCTGTATCTCCAATCAACTCTTGAACAACAACAGTACCTGAAGCGGTAATGTTTACGGAATAATCTTCTACTTGTCCATAAGAGAAACTCTCACAAGCTGTTGGAATTCCGTTGTATTTCATAGAAACTCTCATTCTGGTAGTTCCTAAAGTTGCTGTTGCAGGAATTGTAATTGATCCTGTAGCTGTAGTTCCTGTAGAAGTAGCTTTTGTGTAAACTGTTTCTCCAGAATCTGTAAAATCTCCATCTTGATTGTAATCTATAAACACCGCATAACCTTCACTATATACAGAAGACGTCCATGTTGGAGTAATTGTAATCGTATAAGCAGTTCCTCTACTTGCATTGGTAGAAATTGAAGTTAAATTTTCATAACCTGTTGTTCCTGTAGAAGTATTGCTAATAGTACCAAATACTACTTTACCAATTCTTTCATCAGCAGCGCTATTTCCTTGTGAAGTACAATACGTTATTGAAGTTGCAAGAGTAGTAACACTTACTGTGCTGCTAGATGCAGATGCATTTCCGGCAGCATCTTTTGCTTTTACCGAAAAGCTATAAGCTGTTGAAGCTGTAAGTCCTGTTACGGTATAACTTGTAGTTGTAGATGATCCTTTAAGAGTGGTTCCTTGATAAATATCGTATCCTGTAACGGCAACATTATCTGTAGAAGCTGTCCAAGTTAAATTGGTTGTTGTTCCGGTTGTTCCAGAAGCAGCCAAAGCTGTTGGCGCAGTTGGTGCAGTTGTATCTGTAGAACCTCCAGAATATGCAGCTCCAATACCTACTGCATAAAATGCATTTGTTGTTGCAATAACTTCTGCAGAACCAGCTCCGTATAAATCAATAGCCGATTGTATTCCTGAAGTTCTAGCATTTGCATACGTTGAATTAGCCGTTAAATATACACTTTCTAAACGGAAAGCAATTTTTGCAGCTTTATCGATTGTTATTCCAGTAACGTTATAAACATTTCCAATATCATTTGTTCCTGATTTACCTACAGACAAAATATAAAACCAGTGATTTAATACTCCCGAATTGGTATGAACGCCACAATAGTCATTACTGCTTGTTGGTGTACAACTTACATTAACCCAATAAGTTCCTCCATAAGTGTCTGGCTGACCTTCTGAGTTTGGATCACTCATAGAGCGTAAAGCTAAATGTCCTGATCTCATTTCTATATCATCACCTATTAACCAAGTAGATTTTGTAGGCGCCGCACGATATTCAATACAAGCTCCCCAGATATCAGAAAAGCCTTCATTCATTGCGCCCGATTCTTTTTGATAAGCCAAATTTGCAGTATAAGTACAAACGGCATGACCAATTTCATGACCCGCAACGTCCAGACCTGTTAAGATATCAAATCCGCCCGCTCCACTTCCGTCACCGTAAGTCATAACACTTCCATTCCAAAAAGCGTTATTATTACTAGAGTATCCAGCTGCGATTAAATTGTAATGCACATAACTTTTAATTTTTGCACCTGCATTATCATAACTATTTCTACCATGTACTGCAGACCAATAATCGTAAGTCATTTCTGCTCCCCAATGTGCATCTAGTGCTCCATTGTCTTTATTGGTATTATTGTATTCTGCAGCTGTCCAGTTATTATCGGCATCTGTAAAATTTGTTGTTGGATACGTTGCCGTTCTAGCAGAATTATAAGTCTGGATTCCACTACCGCGAGTTCCATCAAGCAAGATATACGACGAACCGCTTAAAGTTGTTTGAATGGTTTGTGTGCCACTGTAACGAGTTGCAGCATTTGCAGCAACAATTGCCATTTTAGAACTTGCAGCTTCGTTTTGTACAGTTGCTTTTCCTAATTTTGAATTTCCATGGCTGTACTCACCAACGTGTTTTATGGTTGCATTATAAAACAAAACTTTCCCAGTAACAGCATCAATGTACAGATCACCTCTGCTTAATGGGTTTGTTGCATAAATATCAAATTTATACGCTAAATTAACTTTATCAGTAGTTCTTTCTGTTCCCTGCGTTTCCATGTCAGGTAAAAGAACCAATTCTCCTTTGGGTTTTACATAATCCATTGCTGCAGCATCTTCTGGAGATTCCCAAAGATATTTTTTAGCACCTGTATGCAAAACAGCTATGTTAAATGCATCCTGTGCCGAAAGCTTTGGCGTTGTTACTACATTTTTGATATTGTAAAACTCACCATTCATTGAGGCAAGTTTACCATTTTTAGAATGCAGCGTGTAGTTTGCAAACTCTACTTTAATTCCTTGTTCATACAACTGGAACTTTTCATGTGTAAAGCCTTCACGATCAGATTCCGTTTTAACTTTAGCAAAAGACTGATTGTCTTTTAAACCTAACTGTTCTTTAAATACAGTATTAAAATCAGAACCTTTGTAAGTCGATTGATCACTAAAGGTGATTGAACTTGGGAGTCCGTTTTCAGATAAATTTTTCTGACTAACTCTTTTATCTGTCACTTGAGCGAGTGCAGATAATGAAAATGTAAAAACAACAACTACTGTTGTCAGGTTTTTGGGTAATGTACTTTTCATAAGCAATTTTGGTTTTGAGTTAAATAAACTTGGTTAATATCCTACAAATAAAATATGTAAGTAAATACTTTATTTGTTTGATAAAAATATGTGAATTTTGTTAATTAAACAGACAAAATTGCCCTTTGTCGATAAAACCCAACATTTAACACTTCAAAAACACAAAAAAATAACACTAAACTCAGTGTTAACAATACCTTACAGCAACACTATTTTATTAAATTGAAACCCAACAATTTATAAAAAATAGCAGCTGTTTTCTCATTTTTAGTTGTAGATAAGAAAAATTAAACGCCTTTTAACGATCATAGGAAGCATAAAAGAAAGAATTATCTTCTATTACTATTTTTTTGTAAATAAAAACTTAAGTAGAAATACGCGGATGATGATTAATAAAGAATATCAACTTAATAGTCACAAACAAATCATTTTCTTTATTTTTGTATTTTTACTCGAAATAAAATAAAATGCGAACATTTGTTATAGGCGACATACACGGCGGATTACTGGCGCTGGAACAAGTGATGAAAAAAGCCGAAGTTACTACTCAAGACACACTTATATTTTTAGGTGATTATGTTGATGGCTGGAGTCAGTCACCACAAGTAATTGATTATCTTCTTGATTTAAAAAGTAAACAAAACTGTATCTGCATTAGAGGAAACCATGATGACTTGTTATTGTCTTGGTTTAAAAACAAAACAGAAGATATAGATGAAAACTTATGGTTTAAACATGGAGGTGAAGCAACTGTTCGCGCCTATGAAAGCGTAAGTGAAGAGAAAAAACAAATTCATATCAATTTCTTAGAAACTTTAGACGATTTTTATCTTGATGATCAAAATCGACTATTTGTTCACGCTGGTTTTAGTAATTTAAATGGTGTTAAGTATGAATACTTTTCAAAAACATTTTACTGGGACAGAACGCTTTGGGAAACTGCACTCTCTTTAAATCCAGATTTAACAATAGATGATGCATTTTATCCGAAACGTTTTACGTTATACAAAGAAGTTTTTATTGGGCATACTCCGGTAACTCGTATTGGAGAAACAACTCCGGTACAAAAAGCTTGTGTTTGGAATGTTGATACTGGCGCTGCTTTTCGAGGCCCGCTAACCATTATGGATATTGACACCAAAGAATATTGGCAAAGCGAACCATTAAATGAGCTGTATTTTAATGAAAAAGGTAGGAATTAAATCATTAAAAATATACATTTGCCCTTCAAAATAATTAATATTTAAAATTTATGAAAAAAGTTATTACACTTTTGTTCTTAGCATCATTCGGACTTATTAATGCTCAAAAGGCTTTTACAGGTAAAGGAGACACGAAAGTAAATGTTGGTGCTAATATTCAAGATGGTGGTTCTGGAATTCAAGGTTCTATTGATTTTGGTTTAGGAGAAAATTTCTCTTTTGGTTTTGTTGCTAATTATTTATTAGGAGTAGACAATTTTACTGGTTTTTATCACGGTAATGCTAATGCATATAATGATTCAAAAGCAGATTTCGGTGATCGTTTTGATGCTAAAGCAAGAATTAATGCTAATTTATCTAGCGTAATTGGTGTTGAGCAATTAGATGTTTACCCAGGTTTAAGCTTAGGTTTACACAATTTTGGAGGTCATGTTGGTGGACGTTATTTCTTTACTGAAGGATTTGGTGTTTTCACAGAACTAGGATTTCCTATTGCAAAATACGGAAACAACAATGATCCTTTTTTCAACCTAAACAATCAAGTTACTTTTAGTTTAGGAGCTTCTTTTAATCTATAGATAATAGATATTGATTTAGTTTGCCACAAAGGCACTAAGTCAAAAAGCACATAAATAAAAAAAAACCGCCTAAAAAGCGGTTTTTTTATTTATGTTTTAAAACTACTTTGAGTCTTTGTGACTTTGTGGCAAAATTTTATTCTTTTTATATTGCCATTTCTGGAATATCTCCTTCAATTATCAAATCTGCTTCAGTTGAAGCTACGATATACTCCACAGAAACACCTGGCGCGCGTTCTAAGAGCTTAAAACCCTTTTCGGTCACTTCGAGAACCGCAAGCTCAGTTACGACCTTTTTAACACATCCTACGCCTGTTAACGGCAAAGTGCATTTTTTTAAGATTTTAGATTCGCCTGCTTTGTTTACATGCATCATGGCAACGATAATATTTTCTGCAGAAGCAACCAAATCCATTGCGCCACCCATTCCTTTTACCATTTTCCCTGGAATTTTCCAATTGGCAATATCTCCGTTTTCTGAAACCTCCATCGCACCTAAAATCGTTAAATCGACTTTCTGACTGCGAATCATTCCAAAACTAAAAGCCGAATCAAAGAAACTTGCCCCAGGAAGAGTTGTAATGGTTTGTTTTCCTGCATTGATAATATCGGCATCTTCTTCTCCCACAAAAGGGAAAGGTCCCATACCAAGAACACCGTTTTCACTTTGAAACTCAACTGCAATATCTTCTCTCACATAATTTGCAACCAAAGTCGGAATTCCGATACCAAGATTTACAAAATATCTGTCTTTTACTTCTTTAGCAATGCGTTTTGCTATATCTTCTTTATTAAGTGCCATATTCAATGAGTCAATTTGGAAATTAGATAATTAGATAATGTTCTCACATAATCTATAAAATTATCTAATTATCACATTTTCTAATTATCTAATTCTTTTGTCTTACGGTACGTTGTTCTATGCGCTTCTCAAATTTTTCTCCTTGAAAAATGCGCTGCACCATAATTCCTGGAATATGAATTTGATTTGGATCTAATGTTCCAACTGGAACTAACTCTTCCACTTCTGCAATTGTGATTTTTCCAGCGCCGGCCATGCATGCATTAAAGTTTCGGGCAGTTCCTTTGAAAATAAGATTTCCAGCTTCATCGCCTTTCCATGCTTTTACAATAGCAAAATCGGCTTTGAAAGCTTCTTCCATGATATGCATTTTACCGTTGAATTCGCGAACTTCTTTTCCTTCTGCGACTTCGGTCCCGTAACCTGCAGGCGTAAAAAAAGCTGGAATCCCGGCTTGTGCTGCACGAGAGCGTTCTGCTAAAGTTCCTTGTGGAATAAGCTCAACATCTAATTCTCCGGAAAGCATCTGACGTTCAAATTCGGCATTTTCACCCACATAAGAAGAAATCATTTTTTTGATTTGTTTTTTCTGCAAAAGCAATCCTAATCCAAAATCATCGACACCTGCATTATTTGAAATACAAGTTAAATCTGAAATCGAAGTGTTTACAAGTGCTGCAATGGTATTTTCGGGAATTCCGCAAAGACCAAAGCCACCAAACATTATTGTCATTCCGCTTTCGATGCCTTCAATAGCATCTTGAACACTATTAATTTTTTTTGTTATCATAACAAACTCTCTTTATTACCTTATAATTTTGATAAAAATAAGATTTTTAGATTAAAATATAACGATTTCGTAAAAAATAAAGTTAGCATAAATCAAAAAAAAAATCCTTTTGCATTCTTCTTGATTTAAGAAGCTACAAAAGGATATTTTTTATCTGAAAATGAAATCAAACTACAATTCGAACTCGTCTGTATTTTGTTCTGTTGCTGTGGTATCTTTTACTACTGCGGGTCTGCTGTAACAATCTACTTTTATAGAAAGATTAGCTGGACGTTCAAACTCAGATTTTGAAATCTGAAGTCCTGCATCTGCATAACATAGTTTCATAAAATAACCCCAAACTGGTAATGCAGCAGTTGCTCCTTGTCCGTAAGTTAAACTTTTGAAACGAGCTGAACGATCTTCACAACCAACCCAAACACCCGTTACTAAGTTAGGAACCATTCCCATAAACCAACCATCAGACTGATTTTGGGTTGTTCCTGTTTTACCCGCAATCGGATTTTTGAACAAATACGGATATCCTGTCCAACGATTATCGCCAGATCCACCGCCCTGAGTACGTAAACGTGCTCCAGAACCTGTTTCTGTAACTCCTTCTAATAATTTGATAACTGCAAAAGCAATGTCCTTATTCAAAACATCATGTGATTCTGGAATTGGCTCATAAATAACCTCGCCGCTTTTATTTTCAATACGGCTTAAAAACTGAGGTTTTACATAAACTCCTTGGTTTGCAAATGTGCTGTAAGCAGCAACCATATCTTCTACCGTAATATCTACAGCACCTAATGCAATAGACGGCTGTGGAGGAATTTCTGTTTTTACTCCCAATTTATGTGTCAATTCAACAACCGCTTCTGGACCAACTCGGTCTATTAATTTTGCAGAAACAGTATTAATAGAGTTTGCCAAACCTTGTTTTAACGTTACCATTCCGCGGTACCTGTTATCAGAGTTTCTTGGCTCCCAATCTGCAGTTACATTATGACGCCCTTTATGAATCATAAAAGGACCATCAAGAATTGAATCACAAGGAGACATATTTAATTGTTCGATAGCAGTTGCGTAAACAAAGGGTTTAAAAGTAGAACCTACTTGTCTTGCTCCTTGTCCTACGTGATCGTATTGAAAGTATTTGTAGTTAATACCACCAACCCAAGCTTTAATTGCTCCAGTTTGGGGTTCCATCGCCATTAAACCAGCTTGTAAAAAGTGTTTGTAATAACGAATAGAATCTAAAGGTGTCATTATCGTATCGCGTTCTCCTTTCCAAGTAAAGATGCGCATTTGCGTTTTTACCTTGAATGAGTTTATAATATCATCTTCACTTTTATCTAAATCTTTCATGATTGCCCAACGAGTTGAATTCTTCATGGCCTGCATCATGATTCGGTCTGTTTCGGCTTGTGTGATATTTACGAATGGAGCATTTTTATTGGTTTTCATTTCAATAAAAAATTGCTGTTGTAAATTTTTCATGTGTTCAGAAACCGCTTCTTCTGCATGTAACTGCATTCTTGAATCGATAGTCGTATAAATTTTCAAACCGTCTTTGTAAATATCATACTCAGAACCGTCCGGCTTTTTATTCTCTGTAACCCATTTTTTCATATAATCACGAAGATACTCTCTAAAGTAAGTTGCAGTTCCTTCGCGGTGGCTTTCTAATTTAAATTTTAAAGCAATTGGTAAAGCCTGTAATCTAAGCTTTTCAGCATTTGTAATCATTTTTGCTTTTTCCATTTGAGAAAGCACAACATTACGACGATTTTTTACTCCTTCTGCATTACGAACCGGATTGTATAATCCTGAATTTTTGAACATCCCGACTAAAATAGCCGATTCATCCATTGTTAAATCTTTTGGGTCTTTTGAGAAATAGGTTTGCGCTGCAGAACTTACTCCAACAGAATAATTTCCAAAGTCATACACGTTGCAATACATGGCCAAAATTTCATTTTTGGTATATTGTCTTTCCAGACGAATGGCAATAATCCATTCTTTTATCTTTTGTACAACCCTAAAAGGAAGAAATTTAGATCCTTCTCCGTGAAATAATTGTTTTGCTAATTGTTGTGTTAAGGTACTTGCTCCTCCATTAGTTCCTAAACTAAAAACAGCTCTTAAAGTACCACGTCCATCTATACCAGAATGTTCGTAAAAACGAGCATCTTCGGTAGCAACTAAAGCTTCAACTAAACTTTTTGGAAGATCTGAATATTTAAGCTGTGATCTATTTGTTTTAAAATATTTACCAATTACTACTCCATCAGAAGAAATAATTTCGGTAGCCAAATTAGAATCTGGATTCTCTAAGTCTTCAAAAGAAGGCATCGAACCGAATAATCCCCAAGAGGCAAATAAAAAGAAAGCCAAGACACCTAATAAAGTGTATGCAAATACTCTCCAAAATTTCTTCTTGTAGTAATTAATATCTTTAACGCTATTTGATTGATTGTTTTTTTTAGCAGCCATAACTATTTTTCTAATCTTTTTGTTCTATTCTAAAACCTACGTCTGTAATACCTTCTAAAGCTTCAACACCTGGAATTTTTCCTGATTCTCGAACTGCTTGCTTGATGTGCACTTTATATTTGCCTTTAAACTTAACGTCTTCTTTATAAAAGAGTTTGCTTTCTTTGATATCGCTAAAACCGTTTCCTAACAATGTCCCGTCTGGATTTGCCATTTGGTATTCTAAAGTATCTACTTTGGTAAAACCACTTGGTGTTTCAATAGCAACAATTAAAAACAAATTATTAAACGGATAATTGTTATTGTCTCTCAAATTTACAAATAAGTTGTATTTTTTGGTAGAATCTAAAACTGGCAGATCAAAAGTCACAATACTGTCTTTGTGCCAAGCACTTCCAACAGATTTATATTGATCAAATACTCTTTTTTTATCACAAGAAAAAAGAAGTATCGCTGCCAAAAGAAGAATTCCGCTATTTTTTATTCTCATTTTTAGTAATAATTATAGGTTTTCTTGGCTCAGCTGGTTTAGGATCATTCGATTTGGGCTTATTCGAATTATTTGGTCTATTGCCATTATTATTCGGCTTATTCGATTTATTCGGATTTCCGCCAGCTGGTTTATTATTGTTATTATTATTTGCTTGCTGTGGTTTTGCCGGAGCTGGTGCAGGTGCGACAACTGCATTTTCAGCATTTGGTTTGCGTTTGCGATTTGGCTTTTTCTTTCTTTTAGGCTGATCAAAACGAGTTAAACTCTCTTGACCCATTGCGTTATTAAAATCTTTTTCAGGCTCTTCCGTTACTTCGATAGCAAAATCTTCAAGAGAAGATACTTTGTTTTTCTGTTTATTCTCTGCAATAATTTCTTTTACCTGCTCAATTTTTAAAACATGCCAGTTTGCAAAATTATTGGTGTAAGCAAACCACATTAAACCTTTAAAAATATCTTGTTTTTGGCAGATTGCGTCTCCTTTTTCGGTAACTAATTTGGTATCATAATCTGGAAAATCCTTTAGGGCATCCATGTAAGTATCTAACTCATAGTTTAAACAGCATTTTAATTTCCCGCATTGCCCTGCTAATTTTTGAGGATTCAGCGAAAGCTGCTGATAACGTGCTGCCGAAGTATTCACACTTCTAAAATCGGTAAGCCAAGTAGAACAGCAAAGCTCTCTTCCGCAAGAACCAACACCGCCCAAACGAGCTGCTTCCTGACGGAAACCAACTTGTTTCATTTCGACTCTTGTGCTGAATTCTTTCGCAAAATCTTTAATTAAAAGTCTAAAATCGACTCTATCATTTGCTGTGTAGTAGAATGTTGCTTTTGATCCATCTCCTTGAAATTCGATATCAGAAATTTTCATTTCTAGTTTATGCTGAATCGCTAATTCACGCGCACGAACTTTCATTGGTTCTTCGCGATCACGCGCTACAGACCAAATATCGATATCTTTTTGGGATGCTTTTCTGTAAATTTTAGGTACTTCATTACTATCTGGATTTGCTCCTTTTTTCTTCATTTGAATTTTAACCAATTCACCTGTCAAAGTAACAATTCCAATATCATGTCCTGGTGAAGCAACAGTTGCAACAATATCACCAATACTTAAAGTTAATTTCTCCGAATTTCTAAAAAATTCCTTACGTCCGTTCTTAAAACGAACCTCGACGCAGTCAAAAATTGCCTCTCCATTAGACGGACTCATGTTCGCAAGCCAGTCAAAAACCGTCAATTTATTGCAGCTATCGGTGCCGCAAGTCCCATTATTTTTACAACCTTTTGGTGCGCCACCATCTGAGGTTGAACAACTTGTACATGCCATAATTATATATGTAGTGTCACATAAAAGTGACTTAAGTTCATAAACGTTTGATCGGTAAAGATAGTATTTTTTTTAGTTAGCTTTTGAAGAATTAACTCTTCACTATCCCTTGCGGTAACTATCCTTGATTTTGTTTGAAAATTTTGCTTTTACCCAATAAGCAAATTATGTCTTATTCTGTCGTCTTTTAAACTTTTAGTAAACTAATACCATCTTTAAAACAAATTAATTTTGTAGATATTTTTTTGTTAAAATACAAAGATCCGTAAACGCCGAACAAATATTATTAACCTTTAAACTACAATATCTTTGCAAAATATTACTAGTACAAAAATCAATTCCACAAAGCTTTTTTTATTCATTTTAGTTTTAATTTTAAACTCTACAGAAATTCGGGCACAATTTCCCTTTTTTGAAAGCTTCAAAAACTCAACAGCCCCAGGAGTTCAATTTGGTGGCTCTCCTCCTGCTTTTTTAACATCAGAAAGAGGAATCGACCCCATAAACAATGGCTATCTAAGACTAACAAACCAATCAAATTACCAAAAAGGTTTTATATGGTCAGACCAAATGTTTTCGCCAACTTATGGAATGTCGGTTTCATTTGAATATTATACTTATGGCGGCGGCGGAAGCGGCGGTGATGGTATTGCTTTTATTTTGTTTGATGCAACGGCATCACCAGTAACAGTAGGTGAATTTGGCGGTTCTTTGGGTTATGCTCAAAGCACAACACAATCTGGTTTTTCTAAAGGATATCTAGGTATAGGAATTGATGAATATGGAAACTTTTCTACGTCTGAAGATGGAAGAAGCGGCGGATCTACAACTCTTTCACCAAGCAGCGTTACGTTGAGAGGGCAAGGAAATAATAGATCTGGCTATAATTTATTAACAAGTGCACAAACCACCTCTCTCTCAAGACCTTTTAATTTAAAAGGCAACAATAGAGATGCCACTAATACATCAATAATCGGTTATAGAAAAATAGAAATCAACCTAAAACCTCGTGGAGCTGGAGGTTTCTTTATAGATGTTTATCTAACTCATGATAATGTTAGAGACTTAGTAATTAACAATTATGCTTACATCACTCCACCTCCAGCCAATCTAAAATTTGCTGTTTCATCTTCAACAGGATATTCTACCAATTATCATGAAATACGAAATTTAAGTGTTAAGCTCGATGATTCCGTATCCCCATCTCTTTCTAATCCAATAGCAAATCCTGATGAACTTACAGGTTGTCAAGGCGAAACTTCTGCATCAATTAACATTCTTGCAAACGATAATGGAAGTATAAATAGTGGCGGAATAATAAACAAAGAGTCTGTAGATCTAGACATAAATACTCCAGGTATACAATCCTCTATAATTATACCCTCAAAAGGAACTTTTAATTACAACTCAAATACAGAAGAAGTAACTTTTACACCTATAAACAAAAGCATAAACGAGGTAATAAATATACGCTACACTTTTAATGATTCTTATGGAAAGACTTCTAATGTTGCAAGCATTAATTATACTCCAATAGCTAAACCTAGAGACATCACTACTGACGAAGAAATTAATTCAGGAGAAACTTATAGATGGCCGGCAAATGGTATCAATTATACAACAGAACAAAAGGGGACAAGAATTGAAAAAGACGGATGTACGGCAGATCAGGTATTAAATCTTACCGTATTGCCTACACCAACATGCGATGGCGAGATGCAGACAATTTTAAAAGATGATTTTGGGTCTGGAACTAATGATAGAGGAGAAGAACCTTCATCAGCAGATTTTCATTCAGATTATATTTTTTCATCTTCTGGCTCAGTAGGACCAAATAAATATTCTTTGTTAAAAACACCTAACCAAGGAAATAGTTCATGGTCAAAAGGAGGAGATCACACAACTGGGAATGGATATATGTTAGTATTTGATGCTAACAATATTCTAGGAAGTGTTTTTTATGAAAAAGAGTATTCCAATCTATGTTCTGGCAGCATGTGCAAATTCAATATTTATGCAGCTAATGTCGTCTCTGATATTTACCCCCAATATTCTATTAAACCAAAGGTAAAAATTGATTTGTTAAATCCGTCAACAGGTGCTGTTTTAAAAACAATGACTTCTGATGAATTACCATTAAGTCATGAAAATGAACTCTTGTGGAATGAACTATCATTATCATTTACTATTCCCACAGGATTAAGCAGTGTAAAGGTTAGAGTTAGTAGCGCTCAAGATAAGATTATCGGTGCTGGTGGCAATGATGTTGCATTTGATGATCCTTCAGTTAGCATTTGTGTTCCTATCGTAACGATTTCAGCATCTAATGTAAAAATATGTGCAGGCGAAAGCAACATTCTTACAGCTGTTAATCATAATACATCAACAATATCATATAGTTATCAGTGGCAATATAATAATGGAACAGATTGGGTTGATATTGAAGGAGCGACCTCTTTACAATATGCAACTGCTGCTTTACTTCAAACTACAAAATACAGAATTCGTTATGCTCAAACTGGTGTTGATATAACTAATAATCGAAATTTACAATGCTCTGGTAGTAAGGAATTCGTGGTAGAGGTAGCGCCTAAACCGCTGAAACCAGTAATAGCTGAAACAGCTCCAACATGTGATCAAGACGCAATAAGCACCATAACAAATCATATTTCAGGATACACTTATACCTTTTCGCCACCGGGACCAGATGTAACAACAACTGGTTTGATTACGGGAATGATAATAGACCAGCCGTATAAAGTCAAAGTATCGGACGGAACATGTACTTCAGATGAATCAGCTTCATTTGTGAATCTGCCAATGACTGTTAAACCACTAAAACCTGTAATAAATACAACTGCTCCAACATGTGATCAAGACGCAATAAGCACCATAACAAATCATATTTCAGGATACACTTATACCTTTTCGCCACCGGGACCAGA
>NZ_WMID02000044.1 GCF_009711165.2 Flavobacterium sp. MC2016-06
ATTTTGTAACCCCAATCTTGTCATTCTGAGGAACGAAGAATCTTCACAAGAAACTCCGATATGTAAGTAACCAACGAGGATTCTTCGTTCCTCAGAATGACAAAAATACGTTTCGTCAGAATTATAGAAATAGGCTTGAATTTTTCTTTTTATATTTTGTAACCCCAATCTTGTCATTCTGAGGAACGAAGAATCTTCACAAGAAACTCCGATATGTAAGTAACCAACGAAGATTCTTCGTTCCTCAAAACAGCTAAATAGATTTAAAAAAATGACAATAAAAAAAGGGAAATAGTTTTTAGTACTATTTCCCTTTTTTATTTCATCTAGTATTATTCTTTTTCAATAATACTAAGAATACTTTTCGGAATTTCTTCAAAAGCTTCAAAAGAATAAGGTTTAATCAAATAACCTTTAACGCCAAGTAAATCACATTTTTCTTTATAAGTGGGATTTATGCTCGTGGAATACACAAAACAAGGAATTGTTTTTAAATTATTATTGTTTAAAATTTCCTGCAGCGCTTCTATGCCATCAAGAATAGGCATGTTTATATCTGTAAGAATCACATCAGGAGTTTGATTGGCTTCGTCTTTTAAATAATTTAAAAGTTCTTCTCCATTCTTTACCAGACTGACTTTTCCAAAATTTGGATTTTTATTAAATGTTTCGCAGATTACATCTGCATCATCACTGTCGTCTTCGGCAATAATGATATGTAGGTTGTTCAGTACTGACATTCTATGATATAGGAAAAAATAGGTTAAATGTAGATCCTTCGTTCAATTCACTTTCTACAGTTATATTTCCTGAATGATTTTCCATGATTTTTTTACAAATTGCAAGACCTATACCATTTCCCGAATATTCGGTTTTGGTATGAAGGCGCTGAAATATAGTAAAAATTTTATTAAGATGGTTTTTTTCCATTCCAATGCCGTTGTCTTTGATTTGAATATTTACAAATTTAGTGGATTGATTTGATATTTCTGATTTAAAATTATCAACTTGAAAAATTTTTATAATCGGTGCAATATCTGTCTTACTATATTTGACTGCATTTGAAATAAGATTCGAAAAAAGCTGGCGCATTTGTACTCTTGATGCTTTTATTAAAGGCAGTTTTCCAACTTCTATAGTGGTTTTTTTGTCAGAAATTATAATTTCCAGATCTTCTTTCACTTCCGATATTATTTCGGATAAATTAATTTCTGTTCGTTCTTCTTGCGCTGTGTGCGAAGAATATTTTACCAAATCGTCAACAAGCGAATTTAATCTTAAAACCGATGATTTCATCACGCTCATTGATTTTGAATCTGCTGTGGTAAGATAACTTGGATCGATTTTGTTATTGTACATTACAATTTTCCGCAGCGGTTCTTTAAGATCATGTGATATTACATGAATAAACTCTTCTAGATTGCTGTTAATTCGGTTTAATTCATTAATCTTTTCTTCCAGCTGTTTTTGATGCTGAATTAAAGCTTCTTCATGTTTTTTCTTATCCGTCAAGTCTGTAATCACAATCCCAATTCCCTGTACAGATGGTTCAAGATCGGTCAGGGCGATATATGCCGGAAAAGTTTTTTTATCATTTTGGGTTTTAAATACGATTTCATGTGTATTAACACCGTATTTAAGTGCCTCTATTAGTGCCGTAAAGTTTTCCGGATTCTCAAAATATTCATATATATAATTGCCAATTATTTTTTCTGAAGGAATACCTGCAAGTTTAGAAAAATAATCATTACAATATAGTACAAGTCCATTTCGGGAAATGCTCAACGCACCCTGCCCAAATTTTTCGATTAAAAGCCTGAAAGTATAATCAGCGGTTTCCAGCGAATAAAGCTGCGCAATTCCGTTGTTTTGTACCACCAAGGCATCAACATCTCCTTGCTTTATGGCATCAACAATACTGTTTGATTCATAAAGCTGATCCTTTAATGAGGCAATTTCGTCTAATAGAGATTCGATATTTATATTTTTGTACTCCAAATTATTCACTGATATTTAGTATCCTTAAAACTTTTTCTTTGTCTGATAAGTCCCCAAGAATAATTCTTCTTGGTGCAGGATCTGTTTTTATTAATGTAGGCACAGCTACAATTTGATAAGCAGCGGCCTGTTCTTTATCACGGCTGATGTCTATAATTTCTAATTCGTAATTATCTGCGAGATATTTATCGCAGATTTTACGTAAATTTTCTATGGCATGCCCTGATTTTACAGACATTCCCGAAACAAAAAGTATGAATTTATGTTTGGTCGTATTAGTGCTGTCAGAGGAATAATCCATTTTTTTTTTTTAAGAGTTTAGTGGTTTAATATTTAGCCCAACAAGTACTCTTTCTTCGTTAGAAAGATCACCGATTATTTTGCGAATAGGTTCGGGAAATTTTCTCACCAAAGTTGGTACAGCTAAAATCTGATCGCCTTCCGCCAGTTGCGGACTTTTAAGGAGATCAATAATTTCGATACTATATTTTCCTGCCAAATGTTCTTCGGCATATTTTTTTATATTTTCTAGCGCTTTTATTGATTTCGGCGTTTGTCCCGCAATATAAAGCAGCAATTGCCATTCGGCTACCTCTTTTTTCATCTTACTGCTATTTTTTTTTAGAAGTCAGCTTTTCCTGTAATTCTTCTGTAGCTTTCAGAATACTTAATTCTTCTTCAGCCGATTCGAATTCATTTTTAAGCGCTTCTATGTTTGCTTCGAGAACTTTGCGTTTACGCTCAATTTCCCTGTCTTTTCTGCTTATTTCATTCTGAAGTTCAATATCAGACAATGTTTTCTTTATTTGATATGATTTTCTTGCCGCTCCGGTAAGTATTCCTTGAGGACCCAATTCGATATCAAGTAATTCAATTCCTTTATTCGTGATAACAAATTCACGAACTTGATTAGAATGTCCCATTCCTCTCGATTTCACTATGAATATGCCGCGGTTTCGCTCGCCAATTCCTTCCATATCACGCACCGTAATCCAAGTATCGACCAATGACGATACAGATTCTTCGGCAAGATCGGGTCTGAAATTATCGGTTTGTTTATTTAATGAAGTAAAAAGTGCTGTGATATTATTGACTTTCAGCATGTCTATAAGTCGCACAAGCATTGATCGTACTTCATGTTCACTACCCACTGAAATAAGGTTACTTATCGGGTCGATAATGATTGTGGTAGGTTTAAATTCCTTAATTAATTTTCGGAGCGTAAGCAAATGCAATTCAAGACCGTTTAATGAAGGTCTTGAAGAATGGATCTGCAAGGTTCCGTTTTTAATGTATTTTTCTAAATTAACGCCAATTGATGTCATATTGCGAACCAATTGTTGTGGCGATTCCTCAAATGCAAAATAGATTGTATTTTCCTTTTTCTCGCATTGCTGCGTAGCAAAATAACAAGCAATTGTTGTTTTAGCCGTACCAGCCGTACCAGAAACTAATATGTTGCTTCCGCGGAAAAAACCGCCGCCCTGAAACATAGTATCTAATCCAGGAACTCCTGTCGAAATTACATCGGAAGAAACTTCATTATCCAATTTCAAAGAAGTAATTGGTAGTACCGAAATTCCATCTTCATCAATAAGAAAAGGATATTCATTTGTTCCATGCGTTGATCCTCTATATTTTACAATTCGAAGTCTTCTGGTAGAAACCTGCTCAATGACACGGTGATCCAAAACAATCACACAGTCAGAAACATATTCCTCCAGTCCTTGTCGTGTAAGAGTCGCTTCGCCGCGTTCTCCAGTTATAATTGCTGTTACACCTTTTGTTTTCAACCAATGAAATAATCTTCGCAATTCGGCTCTGAGTATCGCTTGATTATCAAGACCTGCAAATAAGGATTCGATAGTATCTAATACGACACGGGTCGCTTTTATAGAATCTATGGCATGTCCTAATCTGATGAATAAACCATCGAGATCATATTCTCCGGCTTCTTCAATTTCAGATCTTTCAACTCTTACATGATCGACTACGAGTTTTTTATCAGCTTTAAGCTGTTCAAGGTCAAAGCCTAGTGATTTAACATTCAATGTTAGGTCATCGGAGGGTTCTTCAAATGACATGAATACTCCGGGTTCATTGTAATCTATAATACCTTTAATAAGGAATTGCATTGATAACAATGTTTTCCCACAACCGGCGCCTCCACAGATTAAAGTTGGTCGTCCTTTTGGAAAACCTCCATCAGTAATCTCGTCAAGACCGTCTACTCCCGTAGGAGTTTTGGGAAATATAAAACTATGTGATTTTGATTCTTTTTGCACGCTCTATGATATTGTGTTTACTCAAATATACGTTTTCTAAAATAATTTATAATCAACATTTATTAAAGATTTAACAGCTGTTTAGTTAAAATACTAAAGAAAAACCATCACAAAAAAAGAGGAGAAATAGATGAAATAAAGGAGATTGAAGCAACTATTCAGCTCATTTTTTTGAACGTAACTGTTCAATATTTTTACTGATAATATTTTTGTCTGCTGCTGTTTTTGCCATACTTAGCGCGGTTTCGAATTGCTGTAAAGCCTTTTTGTTATCAAAATCAGAATACAAATTTCCGAGTAAAGAATGGTAAAAATGATTGTCAGTCAAATTAAGTTTTTCGGCCTCGATGATAGCTTCTTCTTTTCCTTTTACTTTTGATAAGGCATAAGTTCTATTTAAAGCCACAATTGGAGAATATTCAAGAATAATAAGATTGTTGTACAACTCGAGGATATTTTCCCATTTTTGAGAAGAATCTTCTTTTACCGTATGCCAATAAGCAATTCCTGCTTCGAGATGGTATTTTGAAAGCGTATTTCCAGTCGATGATTTACTTAGAAAATAAGTACCTCGATCTATTAATTCCTGATTCCAAAGCGATTGATCTTGATCTTCGTACAAGATAATTTCGCCATTTTCGGCAGTTCGGGCTTCAAATCTAGAAGAATGAAAACACATTAAAGCCATTAAAGCATTGGTTTCCGGCAGATTTGTACTTTCATTTTGAATTAATAAATACGCTAGGCGCATAGCTTCGGCGCAAAGATCTTTACGTAAAGTTGTATTTTGAGAAGTAGAATAATAGCCTTCAGAAAAAAGTAGATAAATGGTTTTGAGAACCGTTTTCATTCTGTCTTTTACTTCAGAAATACTTGGGTTTTGAATTTTAATATTCTCTTCTTTGAGTTTTTCCTTAGCACGGTTTATTCTTTTATAAATCACTTCTTTATTCGAAAGAAAAGCATCAGCGATTTCGTTTATTCCAAAACCACATAATAAATTCAGCGCAAGCGCAATTTGAGCTTCGTCTGAATTACAAGGATTGCAAACTGTAAAAATCATTGCCAATTGACTATCGGCAATATTTTGTTCTGATAAATCAATGTCAATTTCAGGATTATTTAAAGGCGAATTATATTTTATTTCAGTAACTATTTTGGTTTCAAAAATATTGTTTCTTTTTAAATAGTTTTTGGTTTTATTTTTAGCAACCGTATAAAGCCAAGCGGTTGGATTTTCTGGAGTTCCTTTTATAGCCCAAGTTTCTGAAGCTGATAAAAAAGTATCGCTCACAATATCTTCGGCAATTTCGATATGATGAATTCCAAATAAATTACAGAGCACCGAAACTATTTTTTGATACTCGGTTCGGAATAAATTGGGAATGAGTTCGTGGTTCTCCATACTTAAGAATTTTGAATTATAAGTTATGAGTTATAAGTTATGAGTTATAAGTTATGAGTTATAAGTTATGAGTTATAAGTTATGAATTATAAGTTATGAGTTATGGGTTATGGGTTATGGGTTATGAATTATGAGTTATGAGTGGTTTTCTTCCTATGTTTTTAAGCATTATAACTCATAATTCATAATTCATAATTATTTTTTAAACTGCCATTCGTATTTCTACATTTCCGCCAAAATTTAGAACTGGGCAGCCTTTTGCAATTTCTGCAGCTTCGTCATAATCTTTGGCTTTGATAATAATTAAACCTCCGATAGATTCTTTAATTTCAACAAAAGGTCCGTCTGTAACTCCTTTAGAACCTACAAGCTTACCTTGTCCGTCCCAGCGCTGTAAAGGTCTTGCAAGTTTATCTTGCGCAGCCAAACTACCAAACCAGTTTTGCCAGTGCTGTAAATGCTGCTGTAATTCTTCTGGAGAAGGCTGTACTTCTTTTGATAAAAAATCTCTTCTGAAAATCAATATAAATTCATTCATTTCTTTGTGTCTTATAAGTTATTCACTTGTATTTTAAAATAAATTGAAATAAAAGGCTGTTTTTGTGTATGCTATAAATTTAATGTTTTCCAGCATAAAACAGCCGTTTTTATTTATCCAAATTGACCCACTCTGTAAGCTCCCGGAGTGTTAGAAAAAGCGATGTTAATACGGTTCCAAGTATTAATTGCACCAATTGCAAGCGTAAGATCTATTAATTCGTCTTCAGTAAATTCAGCTTTTGCTATGTTGTAAATTTCATCGGGAACATCGCAGGCATTTACAGCTTCTGCGTAAGCTAGAGCAACTCTTTCGCGCTGTGTAAAATATGGGGTTTCTCTCCACGCACTAATTCCAAACAAACGTTGTGTAGTTTCGCCATTTGCGATCGCTTCTTTTGAGTGCATGTCTAAACAATAAGCGCAGTTATTAATTTGTGATACTCTAAAATCTACTAATTCTAACAACGATTTTTCGATTGTACTTTTTTTCAAATAACCGGTAATTCCAAATAGAGTTCCAATTGCTTTTTGACCTTTTTCAAATACATTAATTCTAGTTTCCATTTTGTATAATTTTAAGTGTTATACTCTAATGACAATCGAACTTTTAGAATTGGACAAAAAAATAAAAAAATTTCAAAAAAAAACAAAAAGTGACTATTTATCTGACTTTTCAGCGAAAAATAAAAGAACTAATTTAGAATTAAATCAATGTTTTGAGAGAGATTATACGCTATTTGGGGTTTATTTGTCAGGCTGTTAGTCATAGTCCACGGTGTAAGTTCTCCATTTTCGATAATTTCTTTTTTAGAATAAATCATCGAAAAATAAGTATTAAGATCAAGTGTCTGCGCAGACAGCGGTTTGTTTTTTTGTTCTGTAGAAACATCTTCATAATAATAACGTGATTTCTTGAGATCAGAATATTTCTCTAGCAAATAATCATTTAAAGTAAAATTCGGCCCTTCGCCTTTATATAAATCTTCAGATTGAATTGGCGTAATTAATTGCTCTTTGATGTTTTCTTTTAATGTTTCATAATGATCTGAAGTGGTAGAAAAATCGCCCTCAACCATAGTTTCCTTTTTAGACAATTGTCTAATTACAGAAAGACGCACATAATCGCCGTTGATTTCTATTACTTTAAAAACAAAATATTTAGTTTCGAAACTCTGACTTCCGTTAGAACCTCTTTGTTTGCTAAAAATAAAACTTCCCAATTGCAGTTTGTGTTCTTGGCTGTTAATTGCTTTTTTCCAAATATATGGTTTGTATACTTTTTGTCTTAAGATAATAAAGACAATTGTGCATAGTATTAGAGCAATTGCAAGTTTTTTGTTCATTTGATTTTTAAGTGAGTGAAAAGTATTTTCGATACAAAAAATAAAATTAAGGATTCAATTTCGATTTTAGGGTTTGATTTCATAAAAAAAAGCCTTCAATTATTTATGAAGACTTTCTGGTTTTATTTTTTGTTAGAAAATATAAATAATGAAAAGACATTAGAAATCAACCCTGCAACAAGCCAAGAGCGCATCCAAAAAAATAAAAAATGAGATTTGTCTGCGCAGTTTATGCTGGCCAATGTAAAGGTGATAAAAAAGGTAGAAGTCAAATTCTGCAGGAATTGCGTTAAATGTTTCCTGTGATATAATTTGGCAATTTTCACTTTAATTCAAATTGATTAACTGAGGTCCGAATTCTTCATAAAAAATATTTTCTTGATTTACATTCAAATTAATCAAAGCTTCGTATTGTGTTTTAATAAACATTTCCGGTCCGCAGATATAAAATTTTGCTTCTTCTAATAAAATAGCTTCTTTACATTTATCAAGATCAACTCGGCCTTTTATAATTTGGTTAGAAGTGTCTTCTTCTTCAATTGTATCGTAAAAAGTGAAAGTCTCGAGATGTTTGGCTTCTTTTTTAATATCAATAATTTGATTTTTAAAAGCATGAACAGACTCGTTTCTACAGCCGTGAATCCAGATTGTTTTTTTATTTTGAATAGCATTTAAATTGGTTTCCAGCATACTCAGCATTGGCGTAAGACCAACGCCTCCGCTGATTAATACTAATGGATTTTGAGAATCTTTTTCTAAATGAAATAATCCCGCTGGTGCTGAAATCGAAATAATGTCGCCTTCTGATTTTGAATGTAAGATGTGCGAAACCATTCCTGCAGGATTGGGTGCAATTCCAGTTTCTTTCTTAACCGAAATTCTATAATATTCTGGATTAAAAGCAGTTGATAAACTGTATTGTCTCGGTTGTAAAAGATTTAATTCGGGAACAAAAACCTGAACGCTGATGAATTGTCCTGCATGAAAATTGGCAATTGCTTTTTGGTCTTCAGGATAAAGATAAAACGATTTGATTTCGCTTGATTCCTGTACAATCTTTTTAATAACAAATTTTCTCCACCCGTTCCAGCTTCCTGCTTTTGCAGCATTTTCTTGATACATTTCTTTTTCAAGATGAATCATAATATCGGCAAGCTGATAAAAAGCAATTGTCCAAGCATCAAGAATTTCCTGTGTTGCAGCTTCGCCTACAACTTCGCCAATAGAAGCAATAAGATGAGTTCCTACTATTTTATATTGTTCGGGCTGGATGTTTAGACTTCTATGTTTGGCACCAATTCCTTTTAAGACATCGATTAATACACTCGGATTTTCAATGTTTTCGGCGTAAGCCAAAACTGCATTTGCTAAAGCAGATTTTTGTTTTCCGTTAGCCTGATTTCCCATATTAAAAAGATTTTTCAATTCAGGATGCGCCTTAAACATTCGGGCATAAAAATAATTGGTTAAGACTTCACCGCTTTCTTTTAATATTGGAATTGTAGCTTTGATGAGCTCTTTTTGAGATGCATTCATTTTGTGATATTTATGATAAGATTAGAATTGAATATATTGGATAGTAAAAAAGTATAAAGCGCTTTATAATTTTACTTTCACAAATATAAAGCTGTGCCAAAAGCTGATTTTATGACTCAAATCATAAGAGGTAAAAAAAGGAGAATATTTAGAGAAATAATTCACAGAATTGTCATTTCTATAAAGTTTGCGGCTTTCCTGCAAGGTTTTCAAAACCTTGCAGGATGTAAATACGCAATGTTTTTCTGCAAAATATTTTAGGGAAGAGTTAGAAAAAGGAGAATATTTAGAGAAATAATTAACAGAATTGTCATTTCTATAAAGTTTGCGGTTTTCCTGCAAGGTTTCCAAAACCTTGTAGGTATGCTATATGTGAACGAAATAAAATTGACGTAAAAATTTAAACCTACAAGGTTTTGGAAACCTTGCAGGATGTAAATACGCAATGTTTCTCCACAAAATATTTTAGGGAAGAGTTAGAAAAAGGAGAATATTTAGAGAAATAATTCACAGAATTGTCATTTTTATAAAGTTTGTGGCTTTCCTACAAGGTTTCCAAAACCTTGTAGGTATGCTACATTTGAACGAAATAAAATTGACGTAAAAATTAAGACCTACAAGGTTTTGGAAACCTTGCAGGATGTAAATACACAATGTTTCTCCACAAAATATTTTAGAGAAGGGTTAGAAAAAGGAGAATATTTAAAGAAATAATTCACAGAATGTCATTTCTATAAAGTTTGCGGCTTTCCTGCAAGGTTTCCAAAACCTTGTAGGTATGCTACAAGTGAACGAAATAAAATTGGAGTAAAAATTTAAACCTACAAGGTTTTGGAAACCTTGCAGGATGCAAATACGCAATGTTTTCCTGAAAAATATTTTGGAGACGGACAACTTTTTGGTTGCTTAATGTTTTTAAAAAGCATTCATTTCCTACACTTTTTTCAGTGATTTTAGAGATTTGGTGCTAATTCTTTTTTCGAATAGCAGTTTTGTTCATTAAAAAATTATATTTGCCGCTATAAAAGCAGATAAAATCAATTCAGAACAAGGACATATTAAAATTGATGAGGCGTACTATAAGGAACTTTTTTATTCCTTATATCCAAGACTTGTGAGCTATAGTTTTAATTATGTGAAGGATAATTTTGCTGCCGAAGAAGTGGTAGAAACCGTAATGCTGCAATTATGGGAAGATCGTTTAAAATTTGAAAAAGTAAACGACGTAAAATCCTATTTGTATACCATGGTAAAAAACGGATCTGTATCTGCTTTAAAAAAACAACAAAAAAACGTTAAGCTTGACGAATCTCTTTCTGATGATGTTTTAGAATTTGATTTTAATATTTTAGAAGAAGAAGTATATTCTGTCTTAATTGAAGCTTTAAATTCATTACCAGAAAAATGTAAAGAAGTTTTTGAACTTTCTTGTTTAGAGGGAATGAAATACAAAGATATCGCCGAACAGCTTGCTATTTCTGTAAATACTGTAAAGTCGCAGCGCGCCCGCGCCATCGATTTATTGAAAGAAAAACTAAAGAATCACTCCGAACTTTTATTTATTTTGCTTTTTCTTTAAAAAAAATCAAAAATCTTTCCACCCATTTTTAGTGTTTCGTACTCTTAGTTATATAACATTTACTTAAAGTGTTAATAACTGATACTTAATATCAAAAAATATGTCTTTAGGAAAGAAAGAATTTATAGTCGCTGATCTTATAAGAAAGGAGTTGCTTATAGGAGAATTATCGATAGAAGAAAATGCTTTTTTGCAAGAATGGCTTTCTGCACCCGAAAACCAGGAATATTATCAAAAGGTTATTGATTTCGAAACCTTAAAATCAAAAGAAGCATTTTATAGCGCAATCAATACTGATATTGCATTTGAAAGAGTTAGGGAGAAAATCAATAAAAATAATACGCCGGTTGTGCCTTTATTCAGGTACAAACATTTACTAAAATACGCGGCCGTATTTTTGGTCTTGCTGGGTATTACGGCAACCTTTCTTTTTACAATTGATGAAGAAGGGCAGAAAGAAGTTGTAGTAAACAGTATTTCTCCAAAATACAATAATCCAACTTTAATTTTGGCAGACGGAACAGTAGTTTCATTAGAACCTAAAAGAGAAAAGATTGTTTCTAAAAATGGTGTGATCTCAAATGTAAATCAAGTTTTGGTTTACGATACAAAAGCGTTGCAGGGCACTACCTCAACAGGAGATAATACTTTAATAGTTCCTGTTGGCGGTATTTATGCTGTAAACCTTTCAGACGGAACCAAAGTTTGGTTAAACTCAAAATCGTCGTTACGCTATCCAGTAGAATTTAGCGGCGATACCAGAACAGTAACTTTAGAAGGAGAAGCTTATTTTGAAGTAACCAAAAATCCGCACAGCCCATTTACGGTAAAAACAAAATCGGGTAATGTAACCGTATTAGGAACTCATTTTAATGTTAGTTCGTATATAGAAGATCAAGTGTTTGCAGCAACACTTGCCGAAGGAAAAGTTAAGGTTTCTAATAATGCAAATGTTTCAGACAAAACAGATGTTTTTTTAGTACCAGGACAGCAAGCTAGAATAAATAATAAAACAGACGGCATTATAAGAGTGGCAGAAGTAGATCCTGCAGCATATACGGCTTGGAAAGACGGCAAATTTTATTTTGAAAATGAAGACCTAAAAAGCATTCTAACCAAAATGGCAAGATGGTACAATTTTAATGTGAAGTTTGAGAGTAAATCTTTAGAGCAGGTTAAGTTTACGGGAATTGTATTAAAAGAAGAACCAATAGATCATCTGCTTGACATTATAAGTAAAACATCCAACATAAATTATAAAATAACCAAAGTAAACCATGTCTATGAAGTAACCGTAAGTAAGTAAAAAAAAAACCGGAAAATATTGCAGTATTTCCCGGCGAGTATTTGTTTAGTCGACAAAAGAGTTCAAAAATCAATTAACCAACCAAAACGTTTAAAAGTATGAAAAAAAACCTATCCGCAAAAGATTGTGGGGTAAAAACCACTCTTTGGGATAAATTTCTTTCAATTATGAAGAAATCCCTAATATTATCAATATTTCTTTTCAATATAGTCGCTTTTGCTTATTCGCAAAAAGTGAGTATCAACGCAAGAAATATATCAGTTTCGAGTGTATTAAAATCAATTACGAAAAAAACAAATGTCGAGTTTTTTTACAGTGATGATATGTTTGATGCACAGCGAAGAGTAAATATATCTGTAAATAATGCAGATGTAATCAATGTTATTAAAGAACTTATCGGTGATGGATTTAAAGCCGAATTTGTAAATAATAAACTGATTGTTATTGCTGTAAATCAAAAAGCAAATACAGTAAAATCTTCTGTAGTAGATGAAAGAGTTAAAATAAAAGGAGTAGTTACCAATATTAAAAAGGAATTTTTAATTGGTGTTACTATTTGGGTAAAAGGTACTAGAGATGGTGCAAATACTAATTTTGACGGCTCGTATGAAATTATGGCAAAAAAAGGCGATGTTCTTGTTTTTGAGTATATGGGATACAAAAAATTAGAAGTTACCGTTACAGACAGTTTGATTATCAATCCTATTATGTTAGAAGACATCAATATTCTTGATGAGATTAAAGTTGTTTCTACAGGATATCAAAAAATAGACAGAGAGCGTTCTACTGGATCTTATGC
The DNA here is from genome assembly GCF_009711165.2 of Flavobacterium sp. MC2016-06. Lineage (GTDB taxonomy): Bacteria > Bacteroidota > Bacteroidia > Flavobacteriales > Flavobacteriaceae > Flavobacterium. Next base: position 12,792 of record NZ_WMID02000044.1, read on the forward strand.
GGTAGTTACAGCAAAAGATTTAGAAAAAATTCCTGTAAATAACGTATTACATCGATTAGAAGGACAAGTTGCAGGTCTGCAATTAAATATTTTAGATTCTGATAACACGTTTGTATACGGAACTACTACTGGTTCTGCTGCAGGAAAATCAAGTTACAATGTTTCCATTAGAGGAAAATCTACTTTTGATCAATTTGGAACTAATTCAATGCCGCTGATAGTACTTAATGGTACGCCTACAGAGTTGGATATTAGAACAATAAATCCAAATGATATTGAGAAAATTACCTTTTTAAAAGATGCGGCTGCGGCTTCTATCTATGGTGCAAGAGCAGCAAATGGAGTTATGGTAATTGATACCAAAAAAGGAAAACAAGGAAAAACGAGAGTTAATTTTTCTCAAAACTATAGCTTTTCTAATAAACCTTCTTTGTCAAAATTACCACTTATGAATTCGGCTCAGGTTTTAAATTTGGAGCAGGAATTTGTAGATAAAAATTTGGTTACAGATCCAGCAAGTGTAACGTATATGCTTACTACTCCGGTTAGTCAGGGAATGGATTTAATGTTTCAGTACAAAAGAGGCGATATAACAGAAGCTCAGAAAAATGCTGGTTTAGCGGCATTAAGCGGTCGTAATACTTATGGGCAGGCAGAGAAGTATTTCTTACAGGCGTCAACAAGTCAAAATTATGATTTGTCATTCAGCGGTGCAGAAAATGATTATTCGTATTTCATGTCAGGATCGTATTCTAAAGAAGAAACGCAGGCAAAAGGAACAGATGGACAGCGTTTGACTTTATTGTCTAATCAGGACTTTAAGCTTTTTAATTATGTAAAAATGACAACAAGCTTAAGAGGTTCGATCTTTAAATACAATCAAAACGGTTTAGGGCTTGGTCCATTAGGAACTTCAACCACTACTTTATTGCCTTACGATCAGATTGTTGGTGATAACGGGAACTCTGTTGATTATTATCGCAGATATTATGCAGCACAGACTATTCCGTTGGAGCAGGCAGGATATTTACCATGGACGTATAACTATGTTGATGAAATGAATAATGCCGATAAAACGACAAATGAGCAGAATTTTGGTGCTACAATTTCGGCTACATTGCCTTTATTAAAAGGTTTAGATGCAGTGGGTACCTATTCTGTAGAAACTTCTAGATCATCAAATGACAATATGTATAATGAGAATACTTATTATACCCGCGATTTAATCAACTCGACTACCTCAATAAACAGTGACGGTGATTTGGTAAAAGCGATTCCATATGGAGGAATTTATCAAAGTAATGTATTTGGAAAAGGCAGTCAGACTTTGAGAGGACAGCTGAACTATGATGGTATTATCGGAGAAGATCATTTGATCAATGCTATGGCAGGTATTGAAACCAGAGAAACTAGAGAAACATTGGATGCAAGAACACTCTATGGTTACAACTCAAAAACGCAGACTTCAATAGATCTTCCTTCACAAAATTATGTTGATGTAAACGGATATAATTATACTTTGAGTAATGGAAATACGCATAAAGATGCCCGCAGAAGATTTTTATCCTATTATGCTAATGCGGGTTACACTTTCAAAAATAGATATACTATTACTGGAAGTGCTCGTTTAGACGATTACAACAATTTTGGAATAGACAAAAAATTAAGAAGAACGCCATTATGGTCTACAGGAGCAAAATGGAATATTAAAGAAGAATCTTTTCTTAAAGAGGTAAATTTTGTTAATAATTTAGGCTTAAGAGCCAGTTACGGATATAACGGAAACATCAATTTAAACGTTTTTCCTTTTACGAACATTAGTGTAGCTGATTTAGATACATTTTCGCAGCAACCTTATGCTTTTATTTCCTCGCCGGCAAACCCTAATTTGCGCTGGGAAAAAACAGGTATTCTAAATGTCGGATTAGACTTTTCGATTTTAAACAGCAGATTAAACGGTACAGTAGAGTATTACAAAAAAGACAGTAAAGATTTGATTGTAGAATTTCCTATTTCTCCGTTTTATGGAACTACAAACAGTTCATTGACACAAAATGCAGCAACTTTACAAGGACACGGAATCGATTTAAGTCTGAATGGAACTATTCTTAAAGCAAAGGACTTTTCATGGAATTCTGCACTTGTAGTTTCTTATAATACAACTGAAATTACGGATTCTCGTTTTAATAATTACAGCCAGTATTTAAACGGCTCGGGTGGTGGAACACCTCCAGTTGAAGGCTATCCGTTAGGCAGTGTATTTGCTTTTAGATCAGCAGGATTAGATGCAACAGGAAGAACTCAGGTATATGATAAATCTGGAAACATTGTTAATTCGTTTACTTCTCTTAAAGATATTGATGACATGAAGTATATGGGAAATAATGTTCCTTCTTACTTTGGAAGTATCAGCCAGACTTTCAATTATAAAAAATTCTCATTGTACATTTTGGCAACTTATAAATTTGATTATGTATTATTTAAACCAACTTACGGACAATATGTAAATAGATCAGGAAGATTTAATCAATATGATTTAAATACGGATATTGACCAAAGATGGAGAAATCCAGGAGACGAAGCTACTACTTCTGTACCCGGAATCCAGGGATCAACAGGACTTAGTTATATAAGATACATTAATGGTGAAGATCAAGTTATAGATGGAGATCACATTCGTTTTAGAGAATTATCTTTAAAATATGATATGACCGATCTTATAAACAGAGGTTTTGTTAGAGGTGCTTCGGTAACTTTTACGGCTAGAAATCTTGGGTTTTTCTGGAGAAAAAATAAAGACGGTTTAGATCCTGACTTTTTACCCTACACGGGAACTAATATGAAGCTGCCAGCAATGGCCATCTATTCACTTGGTTTTAATGTTAATTTTTAATTTTTTAAAGATGAAAAAATATTTTAAATATATAGCAATTGCGGCAGTAGGAGCAGTTGTATTAAGCTGTGATAATTATGTCGATATTAAAACCGAAGGAAGATTAATACCTGAAGAAGTTGAAAACTACAGGTACCTTTTAAACAATTCTGCACAATATGACAGGACTTACGGTGATATTGATATAGCATCAGATGACATCAGCTTTCAAAATGAAGCCCAGACAACTGAATTAGCAGCGGCAGATTATCTGCGTCCTTTTACCAATATGTATAAATGGTCTGAGAAAATATATTTTGACGGTGAGCATGATTCTGATATGGAGACCCTTTACGCTGAATTAAACAGTGTTAATGTGGTTATCAATGAAGTAATGAAAAGTAAAAACGGAACAGAAGCCGAAAAAGCAGCCTTAAAAGCAGAAGCAGAAGTACATCGTGCGTATATTTTTTTGATGCTGGTTAATACCTTTGGAAAAGCGTATGATGCTACAACATCAGCCACAGATCCCGGTATTGTTCTTTTTACAACACCTACAGTTTCAGATAATATCACTAGAACTTCGGTTCAAGCTGCTTACGATGTAATTCTGGCAGATTTGAATGATGCAGTAAATGCAGGTTTAAAACCAGTAAATTCAGGTACTAATGTAGCATTTCCTTCCAGAGCTGCAGCATACGCACTTTTGTCTAGAACCTATTTGTACATGCGCAACTATCCTCTTGCATTGGAAAATGCTGAAAAATCACTGGCGCTTCAAAGTACATTGACTAATATGGCAGATTACGAATTTGATGCTTATCCAACAAGAAGATTTGATAAAGAATTGATATTGTCAAAGTATAACGGTTATAGTTCTTTTAGTTATTCACCTCAGATTTTAGCGCTGAGTAATGAACTAATCAATTCATTTGACACCAATGATTTACGTTATGTAATGTTTACACAACCAACAAGCAGTTATAACTCTGCTTATACACTAGGAAGAACTTATTCTAGAGAAGCACTTACAGGAGAAAGTAGAAATGCAGGACCAACTGTACCAGAAATGATGCTTGTAAAAGCAGAATGTCTAGCAAGAGCTGGTTCTGGTGACTTGGCAATAGCAGAAATAAATAAATTGAGACAAAAAAGATTCAGAGCAGGAGAATATGTTGCCTTAACCGCAACAGATAGTAAAGATGCTTTGATCAAAGTTTTGGCAGAAAGAAGAAAAGAACTAATGGGAAGAGGCGGTTTTAGATGGTTTGATTTAAAACGATTAAACAAAGAACCAGAATTTGCTAAAACCATTACACATGATTTTGCTGGACAAACGCTAACACTTGCCCCAAATAGTGACCGTTACCAATTACCATTTGCTCCAATCTATTTTGATTACGCTCCAAACCTACAGCAGAATCCATAATTAGATAAAATTATCAATGTGCACTCGAATCGTTTTCGAGTGCACTAAATTCAAAAAAAAGAAATGAAAAAATTAAAACTGATACTATTCTTTTTCGGTATCACGGCTGCTGTATTGGCACAAGATGCTGGTCTGCAAAAAATTGTTCTTTCTCCAGAACATCCAAATGCTGGAGATGAAATAACGCTGACCTATAATGCAGCAACAGGACCGTTGGAAAATGCAAAATATGTAAACGGAGTTGTATATACTTTTAATGATTTTAAATGGATTGCAAACGATATTACATTACAGCCTGCTGGAGATAAAAAATGGCAGACCAAAATGAAACTGGCAGATAAAGCAGCTTTTATTACCTGTGTTTTTAAATCAGATACTTTGGTAGATAGAGGAGAAAAAATGCCTAATGCTTATATGTTCGAAAAAGAACCTGGTTCTTACACCGGATGGGGAGTTTTAAGAAGTAAACCATTTGCAGATGAAGTTCCTAATATTGTGCATGACAGCGCTTACATTAGAGATGAAGTTGGTTTAATGTGGCTTAATTACGAACTTAAGTATCACCCAGAAAGCCGTAAAAAAATAATTTATTACGGTTTAAAATTAAAACAACTGGTAACAGGCGAAGATCAAGTAAAACTGATAAAAAGAGAAGTTCGTTTTGTATTGACAGATAATAATTTAGATCATACAACACAATATAATGTGCAGCGATCAATAGGATTACTGCCAGTAGAAGCTAATAAAGTTTTTATAGATTCTGTACAAAAAGTATTATTGACAAAATTTCCAAACGGAGTTTTAGCGCGTGATCAAGAGATTAGAAAAATCTTTATGGAAACTGCTTTTGATAAAAAAGTAAAACTGTATGCAGACTTCGAAAAAAACTTCCCACAAAATAGTTTTGAAGACGTTTATACAGATTTTGAAAGCTTGTTTTACGATAAAATGTTTAAAGCAATTGCTTACGGTTATATCGTAAACAGTAAAGATTACAATTATGCCTTAAACAGTGTAAAGAATGTTTCGTACACGAATTTAATAGATTACCACTGGCATTTAGTGTCGATTCCTTTTGACAGAGATCGTGAAGGAACAGAAAAAGCAGATATTGCAACGCTTAAAAAATATGCCGATGTAATTATTGCAGAAATGGAAAGAAGAGAAGCCTATGTACCAAAAATGTATGCTGGAAAAATATCTTTGAAAGAATGGCAGGCACAAGTAATACAGTTTGCAGCAAGAGAATATTTTACTTATGCTAAACTTTTAGAAGTAACAAAAGAGTATGATTTAGAAGAAAAATATTTAACTAAAATTAAATCTTTTTACGGTAATAAAGATGCAGCTTACAATGAGGTTTATACCAGAATGTTAGTAAGAAAAGGGCAGACATCTGAAGCAAAAGCCTACATGGCACTTTCTGTAAAAGAAAATCAAGTGACGCCAGAAATATTGGCTACTTTAAAAGAAATTTATTTAAAAGAAGGCGGAGCTGTAGCAGGTTTTGAGACCTATTTACAATCTTTAAAATCTCAGAGTAATATTGACGATCATAAAAAGAAAATTATTGCTGAATTAATCAATAAGCCAATTGCAGGATTTGAATTAGAAAGCAGTAAAGGCGGTAAAGTAAAATTAGCAGATCAAAAAGGAAAAATTGTTGTTTTAGATTTTTGGGCAATGTGGTGCGGACCTTGTAAAAATGCAATGCCGGGAATGCAGATGGCAGTTACAAAATACAAAGAAGATCCTAATGTTAAATTTTATTTTGTAGACACACAAGAATACATCAAAGACTTTAAAGCGCAGACACAAGCCTTTATTAAAGAAAAAGGATTTGATTTTACGATTCTTTACGATGGAAAAAATCCTAAAACTGGAAAGTTTGATGAAGCATATGATAAATATTCAAAAGCATTTCAATTTTCAGGAATTCCAGAAAAAATGATTATCGATCAAAACGGAAATTTAAGATGGATGTCAAACGGTTATTTTGGAAGTCCAAGCGAATTAGTAGATGAGATTTCAATCATTGTTGATCATTTAAAGTCAGAGAATAAATAATGAAAACCGCATTCAAAAAGCATATAAAAAGAAACCAAATTCTTTTAGGATTTCTAAGTTTCTTGATGATGACTTGCCAGTATAGTTTTGCACAAACTATCTGGCAGGGACAGCATCATTCTTACCGTGTTATTTTATCTGGAGATTTAGAAAAATATAAAACAGATTCATTAAGTGTTATTTTACCGGAATTAGAAATCAATAAAAAAGTAGTCACAACGATAGAAGGAGACAGTATCTCTTTTAAAAATGAAATGTATGGTTTTTCTTTTAAAGGAAAGTACAATGAAGATAAAAGTGCTATTTCGGGAATTTTTAATTATTATGCAATTCCAAATGCATCAATTGTCTTAAAGAAAGAAACAGCCATACAGCCTATTTATTTTGCACAGCATCCCAAAAAGCCATATCCGTATCAAGTTATTGATATGACTTTTTTAGGAAAAAGTACAAAACTAACGTATGGTGCAACCTTAACGATTCCGAACGGTAAAAAGAAATATCCATTGGCGATTCTTATTTCTGGAACGGGACAGCACGATCGTAATTATACTTTTATGGGAAGAGAATCTTTTACGGTTCTAGCCGATAATCTGGCGCGTCAGGGAATCGCTTCTTTAAGAGTAGATGACCGAGGTATTGGTAAAACAACTGGAGACTTTAAAGCTTCTACAACAGGAGATTTTGCAGATGATGTAGATGCGCAGATTTGCTACCTAAAAAGTGATAAAAACATAGACGCATCATACATTGGTTTAATCGGACACAGCGAAGGCGGGATAATTGCCTCAATTGTAAGTTCGAGAAATAAAAATGTAAAATTTATGATCAGTATGTCGGGCGTTGGCGTAAGCGGACTTGAAATGTTAGACCTTCAGAATACGGCAATATTAAAAAGTTTCAAATTTTCAGATAAAGTCGTAAACAAACAAATGGAAATGTATAACATTATGTTTAAAGCTGTTTACGATGCAAAACCTACAGATTCTATAAAGCCTATTTTGACAGTAAAGCTTAAAGATTGGTTACAGCAGCAGGATTCTGCCACGATAAAAGAAATTCATATGGCAGACGGACGTGATCGGGATTTTTTATACCGCTATTCTAATGATGCAGAACGCAAATGGTACCGTTACACGATTCATTACAATCCACAAGATTATCTGCCTAAAATAACGATTCCAGTTTTAGCAATAAATGGAGACAAAGACATTCAGGTACCGGCAAAAGAAAACTTGGATAGTTTTAAAAAATACCTGAAAAGCAAAGACGTCACAACCAAAATATATCCCGGACTCAACCACATGTACCAGCATTGTACATTGTGTACGGCAGCAGAAATCAAAGATTTAGATGAGGTTTTTGCACCCGAAGTTTTAGACGATGTTTCAAAATGGATTTTGAGCCGATACAAAGAATAACATGACGTGTACAGCTTTGTCAAAGTTCAAAACTTTGACAAAGCTTAAAAACGCAAAGGGTCTTTTACAGCTTCCAGTTAAATGTAATTCGCCAAATTTTATTAAACACATAGAAACATAGATTTTATATGAAAAGGCAGTAAGCAAAAAAGAAATTTATTTCTTTCACATAGTAACTATGTGTATTTCAAATAAGTGAAACGACTTTATTCAGTTTACAAAGACTATGTTTCTATGTGTTAAAATAATTACGTCCAATAACTCTTTTTTATAAAAATTAATTGTTGACATTCCTCTTTTCGGATTGATCACAAATGCGCTATTGTATTATGAAAAAATTACTTTTATTGTTTTTGATACTCATTAGTTATCAAACCTCATTTGCTCAAATTTACGATCCAGTTTCGTTTACAGGTTCTGTCAAAGAAATTGGCGAGAATAAGTACACCCTGATTATTACGACCAAGATTGACAAAGGCTGGCACGTATATTCTCAAAACGTTCCAAAAGGAGGACCTGCGCCAACGAGTTTTACCTTTGAAGCATCAAAAAAATATAAAAAAATAGGAGCCGTTATCGAACCTGCTGGACATGAAGTTGATGATCCTGTTTTTCAAATGCGAATTAAATATTTTGCAGATCAAGCTGTTTTTACACAGAATATAGAGCGTAAATCTGGCGATGCTTTTAAAATTAAAGCAACCATATTTTTTATGGTCTGCAACGATAACAGCTGTTTACCTCCATCTGAAAAAGAAGTAGAGTTCAGCTTTAAAAAATCGGCCGCACCAATTCAAAATAATACAGAAGGAGCCATAACCGAAAAAGACGCAGCGACAAAAGATTTAGATGCAGTAAAAGAATCAATTACGAAGCAGGAAACCCCAAACAACACAAGACAACCTGTTAGTAAAAGTGTCGAGGATTCTCTTAAAACGCCAAAGAATACAGTAGTAGGGAATACAGTATCTAATAACGATTCTAATGAGAGTTTATGGACGTTATTTTTCTTTAGTTTTTTAGGAGGCCTTGCCGCTTTGTTTACGCCTTGTGTTTTTCCAATGATTCCAATGACAGTGAGCTTTTTTACCAAACAAAGTAAAAATAAAGCAGTCGGAATACGAAATGCGATACTTTACGGGTTTTTTATTATTGTAATTTATGTAATTCTAGGAAGTTTAGTAACCGCCATTTTTGGTGCCGATGCGCTGAATGCATTAGCAACCAATGTGGTTTTTAATATTGTTTTCTTTCTGCTTCTTTTAGTATTTGCTTTATCATTTTTAGGAGCATTCGAAATCATGCTTCCAAGTTCATGGTTAACCAAAGTAGATCAGAAATCAGAATTAGGCGGGATCTTTGGTATTTTCTTTATGGCATTGGCTTTAGCTGTAGTTTCATTTTCATGTACAGGTCCAATTGTGGGAACTTTATTAGTACAAGCAGCAAGTCAGGCAGGAATTGCACCAATTGTCGGGATGTTAGGTTTCTCTTTAGCAATCGCTTTGCCATTTGCCTTATTTGCAGCATTTCCGGGCTGGTTAAATTCTATGCCAAAATCTGGGGGCTGGTTAAACTCCGTAAAAGTGGTTTTAGGCTTTTTAGAATTGGCTTTAGCCTTTAAATTCTTAAGCAATGCCGATTTAGTTTTACAATTACATTTATTAGAAAGAGAAGTCTTTTTAGCCATTTGGATTGCTATTTTCCTTGTCTTGGCTTTATACTTATTTGGGAAAATTCAATTGTCACACGACAGTCCAATTACACATATTTCAGTAGGAAGATTGAGTTTAGGAATTATAGTACTGACTTTTGTAATCTATATGATTCCTGGTCTTTGGGGAGCTCCGTTGCAATATATTAGTGGTTTTCCGCCATCAAAACAATATAGTGAATCACCAAATGGTTTTGGAAATACTACTGCCTCAAATACCGAAAAAAACGCGCTGCCAGAAGGTGCAGAAAGTGGCCCAAACGGAATTCCGACTTTTCATGATTATAACGAAGGTTTAGCGTATGCTAAAAAAGTAAACAAACCTGTAATGATCGATTTTACAGGATATGCCTGCGTAAACTGCCGTAAAATGGAAGAACGCGTTTGGCCAGATGCAGGAGTTTCTGCGATATTAAATAATGAAGTCGTACTTATTTCGTTGTATGTAGATGACAAGCGTGAACTGCCTAAAAACGAACAAGTTGTTTCTAAAATTACAGGTAAAGTTTTAAAATATACAGGGCAGAAGTGGAGCGAACTTCAAATCTTAAAATATAAAACCAATGCACAGCCTTATTATGTTTTGATGGATCATAATGAGAACGATTTAAATAAACCATCTGCTTACAATCCAGATATTCAATCGTATCACAATTGGCTGAAAGAAGGAATAGCAAACTTTAAGAGTACAAAATAACACTATCTAACTTCACTTTATACAATGAAAGTATTTCAACTAAAATATGTCGCAGCATTTACCTGCCTTATTAGTTTCAATTGCTGGTCGCAGTACAAGACAACATTTCCATTAAACCAAAATGTAGTTTCGGGAACCCTTAAAAACGGAATGAAATATTATGTGCTTCATAATGAATGGCCAAAAGAACGCGCTTGTTTTTATTTTGTTCAGAATGTGGGTGCTATCTTAGAAAATGACAATCAAAACGGATTGGCGCATTTTCTGGAACACATGGCTTTTAACGGAACTAAAAATTTCCCAGATAAAGGTGTTATCAATATGCTCGAGAAAAACGGTGTTCGTTTTGGAGCAGATATAAACGCTTATACAGATGTAGACGAAACGGTTTATAATTTGAGTAATGTTCCCACAACAAACCAAAAATTGATCGATTCTTCCTTATTGGTTTTACACGATTGGTCGGGCTTTTTATCTTTAAAGGACAAAGAAATTGATGCAGAACGCGGTGTAATTCGCGAAGAATGGAGAACACGCAGAGATGCCAGTTTCAGATTGAGACTTCAGACTGATAAAGTATTGTACAAAGGTTCAAAATATGCCGACAGAGATGTTATCGGTGATTTGAATATCATTAATACTTTTGAACACAAAGCACTTAAAGACTATTATGCAAAATGGTACCGACCAGATTTACAAGCCGTTGTTGTAGTTGGTGATGTGGATGCAAAAGAAATAGAAAAAAAGATTATTGCGATGTTCTCAGATATAAAAATGCCTGCAAACCCAGCAGAGCGTTATTATGTTTCGATTCCTGAAAACAAAAAAATGGACTTTTTAATTGCAAAAGACAAAGAAGTCGGGCAGATGAATGTCGCGCTTTCTTTTAAGAAAAAATATCCTTTAGTAAAAGATGAAACTTGGGAACAAAAACAGCTAATCAATTCATTGTGTGCTAATATGCTTAACAGACGTTATCAGAATTATTTGAAAAATGGAGACAAAGCGGCTTTGGCGATACAAGCGGGAGAGGGAGGAATTTCGAGATTAGAATATACTTTCGGATTGTATGTTTCGCCTAAAAACGGACAGACCGAAACGGCTTTTCTAGAAATGATGACAGAATTTGAAAGAGCCAAAAGATTTGGTTTTGTAGCAAGTGAATTCGAAAGAAACAAAAAAGAAATCATCAGTTATTACGAAAATTTACTTCGAAATCAAGACAAATTAAACAGCGATGATTTGTCGATGGGATTAGCGTATTATTATTTAAAAGCCGATCCTTTTCAAGAAGATAGAGTAAGTTTTGAAGATACTAAAAGACGTTTAAGTACCATTACTTTAGAGCAGATAAATGCCGCAGTAAAAGAATTGCAGACCAACGAAAATGTCTTTTTATCGGTAACAGGATCAGATAAAGAAAACACAGTTTATCCAACGCAGGCGGCTTTAGAAAAAATAATTGCCGACGTAAAAACAATGCCTTTAGAAGCTTATAAAGAAACTACGGTTGATGAAAAATTAATTTCAGAAACACTGAAAGGTTCAAAAGTAGTAAAAGAATCTGTTATTGAAGATTTGCCAAATGCTAAAAAATATGTTTTAGAAAACGGAGCAACGGTAGTTTTATACAAAACAGCTTTGTCTCAAGACGAAGTTTTATTTTCGGCTTACAGTAACGGCGGAAGCTCTTTGATAAAAACCGAAGACATTCCATCTTCTCAAATTGCCATCAGTTTATCGGATAATTCTGGATTAGGGAATTTTGATGTTGAAGCTTTGACGGATAAATTGACAGGGAAAAATGTTGCAATAAAACCAACATTAAACGCTGTTCAAGAAGGATTTCAAGGAAACAGCAGTAAGCAAGATGTAGAAACTTTATTGCAATTATTGTACATGCAGTTTGAACAGCCAAGATTTGATGAAAATCAATACACTAAAATGGTAACCAAACTTCAGAATTCATTAGACAATAACCTAACGAATGATAACAAAGTGTATACAGATACAATCTCACTTTTAAACAGTAATCACAATCCAAGAGTGCCAATTTTTGATCAGAAGTATATGAGTCAGTTAGACTTTAACAAAGCACAGCAGATTTATAAAGAGCGTTTTCAAAATGCAGCCGATTTTAATTTTTTCTTCGTCGGGAATTTCCCAGATAATATGCTTGAATTAGTACAGCAGTATATTGGAAGTATTTTTTCGGATAAAAACCAACTGGAGACTTTTAAAAACATTTCAATAACACCTAAAAAAGGAATTAGCAAAAGCACCATTCTGCGCGATATGGCAGTGCCAAAAACCTCTATTTACTTGCGATTGACAAAAGAATCTGCCTATACTTTAGAAGATAATTTAAAGCTGTATTTAATTAAAGAATTACTTTCTAAAAAGTATCTTGAAATTATTAGAGAATCAGAAGGCGGAAGTTATGGCGTAAATGTTTCCACTTCTTTTAAGAGACTTCCAGTATCTAATTTTTCGATGGAAATAAGCTTTGACAGCAATCCAGAAAAGTCAGATAAATTATTAAAAGTGGTTTACGAACAAATAGCTTTAATTCAGAAAAATTTAGGAAATGCAGAAGATATAAAATCCATAAAAAACACACTCCTAAAACTGAATAAAGAAAGTATCGATAAAAACAGTTTTTGGCTGAGTAAATTGATTAGCAAATCACTTTACAACGAGCCAATTGTTACTGAAACGGCTTACGAAAAAATTGTAAACGATATTACTGCCGAAGACATTAGAACTTACGCCAAAAAGATTTTTGCCGACCCCAATATAGTAGAGGTAATGATGAGACCTAAAACAAAATAATTTATACACAATATTGGTTTTTCATATAATTTTTATTTTGAATTAGTAAGCAGTAAAATTGAAAGACCCAGAGAGCTGTTTTTAAACAGCTCTTTTTGTGTTTCTGGATGTTTGTTCAAAACCTAACAGGTTTTTAAAACCTGTTAGGTTTGGCTTTGCGTTTCTTTTTATGCACAATTTTTGTCATTTCGAGCGAAGTCGAGAAATCTTTCTGCTGGTGCGAGCGCAATGTCATTAAGTTAAGAAATAAATAAAAAAGTTTCACGTAGATTTCGCAGATTTTCGCAGATTTTTTTATTCCTATTCTGCTAAAATCTGCAGAATCTGCGTGAAAAAAAACCTTCAAAGTCATGAGATCTTGAAGGTTTTCTATTATTACTATTTGAAAGTTTTTATACGTTTTAAGAATGTTTCATTTTAATAGTAAAGAAGAAGCCTTTTCGCGTAAACGATAAGAGGTATTCCTGTAACCAATTTAAATATTCGATGAAAATGAAATTTTGAAAAATTAGAAACAGCTGCCATTTTTTCTAAAGAAAGTTCTTCATGAAGATTTAGCTTTATATAATCAATACTTTTATTGATTCTAAAGTAATATTCTTTAATAGATTCTTCTTTCGTCATAGTAATTGTTGGTTCAATTTTCTATGCGAATGTAGAATTTTTATCGTTTTGATGATACATCAAAGTGAATTCGTTTAGTTCATTTTTAGTGAAGCAGATAAATAAACCTAACAGGTTTCAAAAACCTGTCAGGATTAAGGTTTACAACAAATCAACCTTTACACTCTTTATTTTTCCCTTAAAAGTAAAAGGCGCTTTATCAAAATAACGCAGCGAAACAGGCGAACCTAAATCTGTACCCACATCAAAAGTTTCGTTGGCACTAAAAGCAGCAGGAACTGTCATGGGGACTGTACCTTTTGCGGTTTCTATGCCATCAATTTTCATTGTTACGGTTGCGGGAGCTAATGGTTTTGCTAGAACAGTCGTAATCTCAATTGTATGTTTTCCAGCGGTTAGTTTTTCTTTAGATTCTAAAGTTGTTCTTTGTATCAACATCATATTGTATTCGTAAACCACTTTGCCATTTTCCATAAAACAAGTCAAACCGCCGCCTGCGCCCGCCAAAGCGTATAAAACACCATTTGCATTTTCTGGAACATCAAGATCAACAACTACTTTATTGCTTTTTTTACCTAAGCCAGGTGCCGAAAACTCTGGCATTCGGGTACTGGTTTGGCTAAAAGTCCAGCTTTTGTTTGGAGATGTAATTACATCTTCGGGATGCAGACGCAGCCAGATTCCAGCTCCAATCGGGAAATCTTTATTGGCAGCAGCCTGATCTAAAAATACCTTCTCGAGTTCCTGTAATTTCTTCGGATTTTTAGCAGCTAAATCATTGTGCTGGGTATAATCTTTAGACAAATCATACAATTCCCAAACATCTTTTTTAGAATCCCAATCGGCCAAACCTTTTTGCGCAGGAATCCATGGATACAATGGTCCGAAAGTACAAGCATACCAGCCGTCTTTATAAATACCACGACTTCCGTTATTATCAAAAAATTGTGTTTTGGGTGCAGGTTTCGCTTTAGGATCATTAAAAGTATATTTCATACTGATTCCGTCCATTGGTATCTGCTCAAAACCATTTACCACTTTTGGCGGTGTAATTCCAAGTACATCATACAAAGTAGGTACTAAATCATTTACATGATGAAATTGCGAACGAGGTATTTTATCAGGTTTAATGCCTTTTGGCCAGCTTATCACTAAGGGATTTCTAGTACCGCCAAAATGCGAAGCCACTAGTTTAGTGTTTTTAAAAGGCGTATTTCCTGCCCAAGCCCAGCCCGCATTATACATATTATCTGTATGTGCAGTTCCGAGTGCGTCTAATCCGCCAAGCTCTTTTAAGGCTGCAATTTGCTGCGCGATCGTATTCGGAATATTATTTTGAGCCAATAATTCGCTGATAGAACCATTTTGCCCTTCGGCAGAAGATCCGTTATCGCCCCAAATGTAGATGAAGATTGTATTCTCTTTCAAACCCATTTCGTCAATTTTATCATAGATACGTCCAACTTGAGTGTCACAATGTTCTACAAAACCAGCAAAAATTTCCATCAAACGAGCCTGAAAAGGTTTCTCGCTATCTGGAATACTTGCCCAAGAAGCCATTTTTTCGTTTCGTTCCGTCAGTTCTGCATCTTTAGGAATCCATCCCATTGCTTTCTGGCGTTTAAAAACTCTTTCGCGGTAAGCGTCCCATCCATCATCAAATTTACCTTTATATTTATCTGCCCATTCCTTAAAAATATGATGAGGACCATGGCCAGCACCCGGAGCAAAATATAAAAAGAAAGGTTCGTCTTGCGCAAACGCCTTACGATCTTCGAGCCATTCGATTGCATTATCGGCTAAATCTACAGACAAGTGATAATTTTCGTTGTGTGGAGGTTCTATCGGTGTAAAATCATTAATTAATCGAGGTTCGTATTGAGAAGTTTCGCCACCCAAAAAACCGTAAAAATGCTGAAAACCATAATTTACAGGCCAATAGTCAAACGGTCCCATTTTAGAAGTTTGATTAGCAGGTGTATTGTGCCATTTTCCAAAAGCAGAAGTTCTATAGCCATAATTTTTAAGAACCTCAGCAATTGTTGCAGCCTCTTTTGGGATAATTCCGGTGTAGCCGTCCCAATCAACAGCGCGTTCTGCAATAGTTCCAGAACCCACTCGTGTATGATTACGCCCCGTAAGTAATGCAGCCCTTGTTGGCGAACAAATTGATGTGGTATGAAACTCATTGTAAGCAATACCATTATTATATACTTTTGTTAAAGTTGGCGTATTAACCTCACCGCCAAAAGTAGAAGGTAATCCAAAACCCACATCATCCATTAAAACAATAACAATATTGGGCGCATCTTTAGACAAATGGCTCGGATGTTCTCTGCGTATATGTTTGCTTTCTGCCAAAGTTTCGCCAGCTGTACTTGCAGTGGGCGGTTCAGGAAAAGGAAGAACACTTCCATCAGATTTAACAGTTTGATTTTGGCAATAAGCATTAAAAGAAAAAAGAGCAAATAAAATGAAGTGTGGTATTTTATTTTTCATGTTTTTGAAGTTTTTTCCTTGATGTAGGAATTTCATCTTAAAATTAGTTTTCTTTTTTAAGATGCTGTTCTTAATAAAATCAAAAGCGGTTTCAGATTACAAAATGGAACAAATTGATGTTCAAAAAGAATCTGATAGTGTTAAACCTTCTCTTTACATTTTTATAGATTTTAACTTTTTACGTTTTTTAGAATTATTTAGGCTGTGAAAGAAAAAAAGCTTTTTTGCAACAATTGAATCTAATTTTTTCTTTGATCTTAAGTTTTAAAAATAAAACATAAGTATTTGGTTTTTAATGATTAATAGCTTTTTCTTAAAGAGAATTTCTTCAATTTTGGATGCTTTTTTGTTTGAAAAACGATTTGCTCTTATCTAAGTTTTTACAGTTTTCTTGTTGCATATTATAAAATGAAACCTATTAAAAAAGAAAGAAAATCTTAAAAAAAACTAAAAGCCCTAATTTTAGCAATATAATTTATTTGTAAGAAATCTATAAATGCCATTTCAATAGATTTATGACTACAAACAATTTAAAAACAAATGAAAAAAATCCTATTCTTCTTATTTTTAGTAATCAATCTTTTTAAGATTGAAGCTCAGGTAACTCCGTTAAGCAAAGCAAAACCAATTGAAGGAAAAGAAAATTTACAGCCCGCTATTCCTAATCCTGCACAAGATAAAATTGCTGCAGATATGCTGGCAGCATTAAAAAAGAAAACAGGTAAAATGCCGAATATTGTTTGGTTTGTAATTGATGATATGGGATTTGGAGATCCGGGATGTTATGGTGGCGGCGCTTCAATAGGTGCAGCTACTCCAAATATTGACAGACTGGCAAAAGAAGGATTAAAATTGACATCTACTTATTCGCAGCCTACTTGCACGCCAACACGGTCTGCGATTTTAACAGGTCGTATTCCGTATAGAACAGGACTTACGCGCCCAATATTGGCGGGTGATAAATTGACAAAAAATCCTTGGGCAGACGAAATTAGTCTGCCAACTCTTTTGAGCGGTGCAGGTTATAAAACGGTATTAAGCGGAAAATGGCATGTTGGTGAGTTAGAAGGAATGCGCCCAACGGAGATTGGGTTTGACGAATGGCTTGGCTGGTATGCGGCTGAAAAAGAAATTACACAAAGTTTTGATAAAAGAAGATATCCTGATTTGGTTTTAGACACTTTTAAGTTAGCGGCATATAATAAACTAGATGCTGGCAGAGATTTAATGTTTGGTACTAAAGGCGGTAAAATTATAACTAAAAAAGTAACTACAAGCACAGATGATATTGCCGAAGGTGATCAAACTTTAAAAAAATACAGTCTTGAGAAAATAAAAGAATTTGCAAAATCGGGAAAACCTTTTTTCTTAGAACATGCTTTTATGAAAGTGCATGCAGACAATTTTGCTTCTAAGGAATTTGAAGGTAAAAGCGCCAGTAAATATCCTTATAAAGATGATGTTGTTGAAGTTGATGCTATAATTGGTGAACTGGTTGCTGAACTTGAAAAAGATGGTTTACTGGAGAACACTTTTATTTTTATTACATCTGATAATGGCCCGCAGGAAGACAGCTGGCCTGACGGAGGTTACACTCCTTTTCATGGTGGTAAAGGAACTGCTTGGGAAGGCGGCACGCGAGTACCCGGAATTGCATATTGGAAAGGGATGATTAAGCCGGGAAGGGAAAGTGCTGAATTGTTTGATTTGATGGATTTATTTAATACAAGTTTGAATATTGCTGGAATTTCTAATAAAATACCAACGGACAGATATATTGATGGAATTGATCAAACTTCTTTTTTATTGGCAGATAATGGTTTATCAAATAGAGATCGTGTTTTTACTTGGGTTGAAGGTAAATTTTCTTCTATAAGAATGTTTGAGTATAAAGAATATTTTCAATTTACTAATGCCGAAACGGATATGATGAATATTGATTATTCCTATACAGGTCAGCCCGGCTTAGCTCCGTGGTTATTTAATTTATATATAGATCCTAAAGAAAGAATGCCGGTAGGACATCGTTTAAATGCTTGGACAGCTGTTATGGCAGCTGAAGCAAAAGGGCATGCAGCAACCTTTAAAAAATATCCGCCTAAAGATATAGGATTGGGACAATAAGTTCTTCTATTTTAATTATCAAGTAAGAAACCATTATGGAGAAAAGTAAAATAAAAAACGGGTTATTCTTATGCATTCTAATCCTTTTCTGTAGAAATATTTATGGGCAGGGAGATGGAGCCAGAATGCTTTTATGGGGACCAAAAGGAGTTACTACATTTATTCCGAAATGGATGCATCTTGAAGAAAATATTATTCCCGGAGATATTTTAGTTAAGAATGCGAATGTAACTATTGATGTGTTTCCGCTTGTTTTGGTACATAATTTTGATTTAGGGGGGCATTTTGCTCAAGTAATGTTTATGGCAAATCCGGGTTCTGTTTCGGGTACACTTACAACAAGCAGTCCGGGATTACCATCTCCTGAATTAAATAATTCTGGATTAGCAGATGGTTTTGTAGGTTTTAAGTTTGGTTTAATAAATGAGCCGGCATTAAACGCCATTGAGTTTGCAAAATACAAGCAAAAATTTTCTATGATGGGATATTTCAGACTATGGTATCCGGGAAGTTACGATCATAAAAATCCGCTTAATTTGGGAACAAATAGATTTACTTTTGAATTTGGTCCAGCAATGAATTTTCATTTTGGAGAAAACCCAAAACGTGCCACAATATTAGAAGTATATCCTGCCGTTCGTTTGTATACATCAAACAATAATCCGACACTGATAACGCTGGCAGACAAAACACAACAGGAGCCACTTTACACCATAGAAAATCATCTCACACATAATTTTACAGATAAGTTTTGGGCTGGTGTTGATTTGCGTTACCAATACGGCGGAGCACTTAAAGTTGACGGGGTAAAACAGGATAATAAACAAAATACTTTGGGGAGCGGGATTGTAGCGGGTTACCAAGTGCTGTCTATGTTGTCTATAAATGCAGATTATGGAGGCAGAATAGCGGGCTCTGATGGAGCAAAAATAAATATGTTTAAGCTTACTGCTACTATTTCTTATTTGAATAAAAAGAAATTACAGATTCCAGAGAGTAATTAGATCAATCGGTTGGTGTATAAATATTAAAAATTGATGTTATGAAAAAGATAGTTGTTTTATGTATGGTCGTATTAGTAGTTCAATTGACAACTGCCCAAAGAGTTGTAAGAAGTAATGCTGGTGTTGGTGGTTGGAAAGTATTAGGAAGCAGATCGGTAACGCACAATGCCGATCATGATAAAATGGAAGTGACGCTGCATGATTCTTTTAGAAAATTAAAACTTAAAGTAACAGATTCGCCAATTAATATGCAGAAAATGGTGGTTGATTATGATAGCGGCGCTCCCGAAAATATTGAGTTGAGACAAGATATACCAAAAGGAGGAGAGAGCAGAGTAATCGATCTAAGAGGTGGTAAACGTAAAATTAGAGCGATCCATTTTTGGTATGACACCAAAGGATTTTTAAACGGTAAGGCTGTAGTTACAGTCTTTGGTATGAAATAAACATAATTTAAGAATAAAAGCTCCAAGCTCAAAATCTAATCTTCAATGATAGCTGTAATTTCTACAATATAATTATAGTGGTTAGAATTAAAATCAAGTAATGCCATCACAAAATTCGTATTACAATTCATGAAATTGTAATGTGTCTTATAAATGTTTGAATAAAGTTTTTTCACTATAAAATTATATGCAACATGGAACAAGATTACCAAATAAGACCTTTTGGATACAGGATTATCAAAAAGAAGCTATTTTTTTGGAGCCTTATTTTATTTTTCGGAAGTTTTATAAGTATAAAAGCTCAAAATTGTGTTGTTAATGCAGGTGTATTAAACGAAACTATTTGCGCAATAGATGCTATGACGTTGGTAGGGAATACTCCAAGTCCGATTATTGGTACGGTATCTTGGACACAAATAAGTGGACCATCTGTTATTATAACATCTCCAAATTCTTCAACAACAACAGTAACCGGATATACAGGAGGCAATACGTATGTTTTTCGTTATTCGGCAACTTGTGGTGATGGTATTGTAACGTATCAAGACAAAACAGTTATTGTAGAACCTATAACCATTGCAAATGCTGGTACAAATATAGCTTCTTGTCCTAATTCTTCTGGAAGTATTACAGTAACAGGAAATCAGCCTGAAAATTCTGGAGAAACAGGACATTGGGAAATAACGGGAGCAAATAATGCGGGAGTTGTAATTAATTTTCCCACTTCTGCAACCACAACTTTAACATTGCCTACAACAAGATGCGGTGTATCTACCTTAACATGGGTAATTGAAGGTCCTGATTATGCACCTGGACAAAATTGCAGTTCATCATCATCTATAACTGTTACCAATTATGGTGGTGTTATACCAGTTACAGCGGGATCAGACATAACATTAAGTAATTGTTATACTACCACACAAAATGTAAATCTAAATGGCTCTTTTGGAGGCTGCGGATTGAATGGACAAAACGGAACGTGGACTTTTGTAAGCGGCCCAAGTACTCCAACTATTGCAAATGCAAATTCTAATACAACCAATATTTTTAATTTACAAGAAGGAACTTATGTTATGCGATGGTCTGTTGCAGGTCCTTGTGTTTCGGGTACAGATGAGGTGAGTATAACTGTTCCTGCCGCAACTCAAGATGTTACTACTTTAACGGGAGGTACAGAGTATACTTATTTTTGCGATAATACTGTTACTCAGGTTACATTATCAGGACAAGCGCCATTGTATGCTGGAGAAACTGTATTGTGGACACAAACCGGAGGATCAACTTCACCGCTTCCAAACATAGAATCACCTACAAATCCAACTACATTAATAACAGGTATTTCTGAGGCTGGTGATCCTTATACATTCCGTTACACCTTAACCAACTCCGTTACGGGATGTATTTCTACAAAAGATTATGTAGTAGAATACAAAGCAACAGACAGAACCATTTTGGCCAATAACGGCGATAATATTTTTGGAGATTGTGACCAAACTGATTTTTCAATTCCGATTGCTGTAACTGGAACAGGTACTAATAAATATAGATTTTTGACAGGACCTATAAGTTCTCCTCTCGGACCTTTTCCAACAAATGCTGTAGTAGTTGGTAATAATTTGAATGTAACTTTAATAGAGCCAGGAACCTATATATTACAGTTTGTAAGATCAGAAACGGGAGATTTACCTGTAGGCTGCGATTATGGATTTGATAGTATAACTATTGTTGTCTCTGCAGATGCAACGCCGTCTAATGCAGGATCTGATGTTAATTTAGATTGCGGTGTAACAGTAGCGCCTTTATCAGGAGTTGGTATATCAGGAGCAGGTAATCATTATTGGACACAAATAAGCGGTCCGAATACGGCGGTAATAACGGCCAGATTAGAACAAAATACAACAGCCACTGGTCTTATTTCTGGAACATACGAATTTCAATATATAACAAAAGGAGGCGGTACAAAATGTCCTTTGTCAATTGATAATGTAACTGTTTATGTTTCAGATTCAACACTTTCTATTGCTGATGCAGGAACAGATACTACGACTTGTGTTAATTCGCAGCTTACTTTAAACGGTAATGTGCCCGCAGCAGGTGAATATGGTTTATGGTCTCAGATTCCAGATCCGGCAAATCCTGCAGATGATGATGTTTTAGTTTTTTCAGATACTTCAGATCCTCATGCTACTGTAACAGGATTTACAGCTTTAGGAACTGTAAATAGAGTACAATGGACAATAGGATATATTCATCCAGGTACAGGTGGCTGTAGTGCACCCGTTTCAGATTTTATAGATATAACTACTAGCGGCGGAATTGCTCCTGCTGTTGCAGATGCAGGACCAGATGCTTGTTACCCAATTACTACAACAAGTATAAATCTGGCGGCGAGTAATCCTTCAATTAATAGTAATGGCGCATGGACGGTTTCTCCAAGTACGGGAGCTGCTATTGTAGATGTTGCCGATCCGCAAACCGCGGTTACAATAACAGCAAATGGAACTTATACTTTTACATGGACGATAACACCTATTTTGGGTTCTTGCGGGACTTCTTCAGATAATGTTGTAATAACAATTGCCGAGGATGCGATTGTTGCCGATGCTGGTGGAGATCAAAACCTTTGTGATGATGAAGCCACTATGACGGCAGTTTTACCTGCCGGAACGACTGGTCTTTGGACAAGGATTTCGGGTTTAGAAAATTATACCATAAGTGATCCTACAGATCCCCATGCTTTATTTACATTTACCAGTTCTGGACCTTATGTTTTTCGATGGACCATAACATCAGGATCTTGTTCTGCGGCTGTTGCTTTTGATGATGTAAAAATTATAATAGGATTACCACCATCTGCTGCTACAGCAGGACCAGATCAAGTAATTTGCGGTACTACTGCACAAATGACCGGAAGTTCTTATGATCCATTTTTTGAAGTAGGAGAATGGTCGCTTTTAGCAGGTGCTCCTAATATTCCAGTAATTGTTGATGCAACAAATCCTACCACAGCTATTAATAATCTGGTAGAAGGAACTTATGTATTTAGATGGAAAGTAGAAAGCAGAGGAAATTTTATATGTCCAGGCGCAACGTATGATGATGTTACGATTGAGGTTGTGGCTCCAGCGAGCGCAGGATCGGATCAGGTTTTGTGTAATGTCACTAGTGTTCAGTTAGTTGGAACAGTTAACTCAAAAGGAACTTGGACTTGTACTGCTGTATCTGCAGGAAACACTGGTGATGTGGTAATAACACAAACACCAGCAGACAGTTATGTTGCAAATGCTGTTGTAGTTCCAGGAAGAACTTATGAGTTTACTTATACCATTGCTGCTCATAATACTTGTCCTGCAAGTTCAGATACGGTACAAATAATAGTAAATAATGGTTCTAGTGCTCCGCCAGATGCAGGAGATGATTTTGCAATATGTAGAGATGACAGCAGTACAATTGTTTTGGATGGAAATACGCCTCCAGTAGATGTTGATACTGCCGAATGGAGATGGGTATTAAGACCCTCAGGAAGTGTTGCTAATATTACAGATATTAATAATCCAGTTTCGCCAGTTACAAACTTAACAGTGCCGGGTTTATATATATTAGAATGGGTTTTTATTAATGCAAGCTGTAGTAATTTATCAGACATTGTTCGTATTAATGTATCTCAAGCTCCTAGTACTGCAAATGCAGGACCGGATGATACAGTTGCCTGTCAGCAAAGTTACACGACCAATGCTGTAGCACCTACGGTTGGAATAGGAAAATGGACTTTTGCATCTCAGCCAGCAGGTGGAAGCGCAGTTATAGATAGCCCAAATAATCCGAAAACAACTTTGTCAAATGTTACAGTATTAGGAACCTATGTTTTAAATTGGACCGTAACAAATGGAACATTTACAAGTCCATCACTATGTGCGCCTTCTGTAGATCAAGTTTCAGTTACCTTTAATGATACACCGCCAACAATTGCAAATGCAGGACCAGATCAACAATTATGTGCCGCTACGCAGACTAATCTTGCTGCTGTTGCGGTTACTCAAGGAAAAGGAACTTGGACACAAACTTCTGGAAGTCCAGCTAATATTGCATCACCAAATAGTCCGACAACGCTTGTTTTTGGTTTAACAACTGGAATTTATCAATTTACTTGGACAGCAACGACTGTAAATGAAGACGGCTGCTCTTCTTCAGATACGATGCAAATTCAAATTTTTGCACAGCCTGTTAATGCAAATGCAGGCCCAGATCAGACACTTCCTGAATTTTCACCTGTAATAATGGCTGCATCTACGCCTACAGTAGGCCAAGGAGAGTGGGTTAGAATTTCAGGACCTACTTCTGTTGTTGTATTTGCAAGTAGAACTTCTGCAACAACAGCCGTTTCGGGTTTAAGTGTAGGCACAACTGTTTTTGAATGGCGCGTAACCAATGGTCCATGTGTTGCAGCAACAGACAGGGTAAATATTACGATAGTTGCTCAAACAGATTTAGAACTGACAAAATCTGTTACGCCAACCAATGTAAATATAGGTGACGAGGTTACTTTTACTATAAATGTATTTAATAATAATGCTGCAGGAGGAACGGTAAATGCAACCGGTGTTAGCGTAAAAGATCTTTTACCAAACGGTTATACACTAGTTTCAGGTTCTGTTAGTAATGGTGGCGTTTACAATTTAGGTGATGCTTCTGTAACATGGTCAAATTTAAATATAGCACTTGGCGCAACGTTGAGTCTTACTTTTAAAGCTAAAATAAACGCGACAGGTACTTATGTAAATACTGCCGAAATCAGTGCCTGCGATCAGATTGATATTGATAGTACACCGAACAATAATATTGGATCAGAAGATGATCAAGATGATGCTTCAGTTTCAGTTGAATCAGCCGATTTATCAGTATTAAAATCAGTAGCACCAACTTCTGTAAATGTTGGCAATAATGTTGTTTTCACCATAGCAGTTACGAATTCTGGACCCAATAATGCAACAAATGTTTCGGTTAGAGATCAATTACCTGCGGGTTATACTTATGTAAGTGATAGTGGAGCAGGTGCATATAATGCAGCAACAGCAAGATGGACTGTAGGAGGTTTAAATAATGGAAGTACTGCAACGCTAAATATTACTGCGACTGTAAAAGCAAGCAGTTTAACAAACGCATATCAAAATACAGCGCAAGTTATAGCATCAGACCAAAGAGATCCAGACAGTGTACCTAATAATGATGACGGAGATCAAAGTGAAGATGACGAATCTGCTGCAACAGTAACAATTCTTCCAGATAATGTAGATTTAATATTAACTAAAAAAGTGGTTAATGATAATATAACGCCTTTAGTGGGGTCTCAAATTGCATTTCAGGTTACGGTAAAAAACACGAGTACGACTACTGCGACTGGAGTTCAGGTTAAAGATCTATTGCCTTCTGGATACAGCTATGTATTATTTAGTTCTACTTCAGGAAATTATGATGAAACAACAGGGATTTGGGACGTTGGTATTGTTAATGCAGGAACTTCAGAAATTTTATTATTAACAGTAAACGTCAATCCTGCTGGAGGTTATCTTAATATTGCAGAAGTAACAAGCTGTGATCAGCCAGATATTGATAGTACACCAAATAATGGAGTAACAACAGAAGATGATTATGCGAGTGTTTCTACAACACCAGTTACCGGTTCTGCTAATTTATCATTAACCAAAACAATAGTTGGAGGAAATACATCACCAGGAGTAGGTTCAAATGTTTCATTTGAAATTATTGTTACCAACAATGGTCCTCAAGATGCGGCAGGAGTTCAAATAACTGATTTATTACCGTCTGGTTATACTTATAATATTTCGACCACATCTGTTGGGACTTACAATGCTGTTTCTGGAGTTTGGAATGTTGGAGGATTGCCAAACGGAGCCTCTGAATCATTAACGATTAATGCAAAAGTAAACGCAGCGGGAAATTATACTAATATTGCAGAAGTTACGGCAAGCAATTTACCAGACCCAAATAGTACACCAAATAATGGAGTTGCGACAGAAGATGATTATGCAAGTGTTGTAATAACACCAATAACGGGTTCTGCTGATTTATCTTTAACTAAAATTATTGTTGGAGGCAATACATCACCTTTAATAGGAACAAATGTTTCATTTGAAATTATTGTTACTAACAGTGGGCCTCAAAACCCAACAGGTGTACAAGTTACAGATTTACTTCCTTCAGGTTATACTTATAATGTTGCTACTACTTCTGTTGGAAATTATGATGCTGGAACAGGAATTTGGAATGTTGGAGTACTGCCAACGGGACAATCAGAAACATTAACTATTAATGCGAGAGTAAACGCGACAGGTGTTTATACGAATGTTGCAGAAGTTACAGCCAGCAGTTTATTAGATCCTGATAGTACGCCAAATAATACAATTGCAACCGAAGATGATTATGCAAGTGTTATAGTTACACCAACAACTGGTTCTGCCGATTTATCTTTAACTAAAATTATTGTTGGAGGAAATACATTACCATTAGTTGGAGCTCTAATCACTTTTAATATTGTAGTTAATAATTCTGGCCCGCAAAATGCAACAGGAATAACAGTAACCGATCTATTGCCAAATGGTTATACATTAGTTTCATCAACTGTTACAACTGGCAGTTATAATACGACAACCGGATTATGGACACTTGGTTCATT
>NZ_WMID02000045.1 GCF_009711165.2 Flavobacterium sp. MC2016-06
ACGGTGTAAATAAAGTTGTCATCGCTGAAGGTCTGGGCTGTAAGGCCGGAACTGGCTGACAACAATAAAATTATAATTGGTATATATTTTTTCATGTTTTTAGAATATATTTTTAATGATTTTTCAATACTACAATATCAAGGTTAATCGTTTTACTCTTCTGTCTCACCAGCACCCAAACAAACTCCATTTGCATTAGCATAAGCTTGTGCATTTGCAGTAACATCTGCCCATGCTTTATTATCTGCATCAGCTTGAGATATGGTAGATTGATATTTTCCTTGCTCTACAGAATAATAAACATATGGAAAAGTAGTTCCAGGAGGACAATAATCATTTTTATAAATCTGATAGACAATCTGCTGGCTTCTAAAAGTACAAACACCAGACGCATTAGCATTAGCCTGCCCATCTGTATTAAATTTAGTAAGTCCTGCAGCATCAGCAGCTGCTTGAGAAATTATCGACGTAACAGCACCTGTGGCTTGATTAAAAACAACACTTGAGGCTGTTCCTCCTGAAGCACAGTTATTCTTGGTGAACGAACCGCTTCTGGCAATACTGTAAAAAGTACAAGTTCCATTTGTATTGGCATTTGCCTGGCCTTGTGTATTAAAATAATTAACTGCCTGATTATCTGCATCCGCTTGAGAAACCATCGATATGAAAGTTGCTGCTGCCAGACTGTAACTTACGCTTGAACCAACTCCACCTGAAGCACAGTTATTCTTAATAAATGAACCGCTTAAAGCCGCACTATTAAAAGTACAGGTGCCATTTGCATTCGCGTTAGCCTGCCCGTTTGTATTAAATAAAGTAACCCCTTTAGAATCTGCATCAGCCTGTGAAACAGTAGATGTTGATGCACCTGCTGACTGGCTGTAACTTACACTTGAACCTGTCCCGCCTGAGGCACAATTACTCTTAGTAAATGATCCACTTCTGGCGATACTGCTAAAAGTACAAGTACCATTTGTATTGGCATTTGCCTGACCGTTTGTATTGAATAAAGTAAGGCTTTTGGAATCTGCATCTGCCTGCGAAACAGTAGATGTTGAAGCGCCAACTGCCTGGTTGTAAATTACACTTGAACCTGTTCCGCCTGAGGCACAGTTATTTTTTGTAAATGATCCGCTTCTGGCAATACTGCTGAAAGTACAGATACCATTTGCATTGGCATAAGTCTGCCCGTCAGTATTGAATTTAGTAAGTCCTAATGAATCTGCATCAGCCTGCGAAACAGTAGATGTTGAAGCGCCAACTGCCTGGCTGTAACTTACACTTGAACCAGTCCCACCTGAAGCACAATTATTCTTTGTAAATGAGCCACTTCTGGCAATACTGCTAAAAATACACGTACCATTTGTATTGGCATTAGCCTGTCCGTTGGTATTAAATAAAGTAAGACCTTTAGAATCTGCATCAGCTTGGGAAACTGTTGATGTTGATGCTCCAACGACCTGGCTGTAACTTACACTTGAACCTGTCCCACCTGAAGCACAATTATTCTTAGTAAATGAACCGCTTCTGGCAATACTGCTAAATGTACAAGTACCATTTGCATTGGCATTAGCCAACCCATTGGTGTTAAATAAAGTAAGACCTTTAGAATCTGCATCAGCTTGAGAAACTGTTGATGTCGATGCACCAACAGCCTGGCTGTAACTCACGCTTGAGCCAACTCCGCCTGAAGCACAGTTATTCTTTACAAATGATCCGCTCCTAGCAATACTGCTGAAAGTACAGGTCCCAATCGTATTGGCATTAGCCTGTCCATCTGTATTAAACTTAGTAAGTCCTAATGCATCTGCATCGGCCTGTGAAAGGGTGGATGTTGAAGCTCCAGCTATCTGATTGTAACTTACACTTGAACCAGTTCCGCCAGAGGCACAGTTATTTTTGGTAAATGAACCGCTTCTGGAAATACTTTTATAATAAACAACACTAGTTGATGTATTATCAGCACAATTTATCTGTTGTCCTTTGTAATTATAACAATACTTTTGAAGAACATTTAAGTCCTTATCTTTTACAAATTTTAATCTGCCTGCATTATCATATTCATAATAAGAAGATATTCCTTTAGGATCCGTAACACTAGTAACTCCAATTAGAGGATTATAGGTATATGTAGAAATAAATGCAGTCGTTAATAAGTTTCTTAATGCACTTAGTCCATTACGTAAAAGCTGTTCTGTACAATCCGTAGACATACAATTATCAATATCAGCATTTGAGAGTGTCTGTAAACTTGTAATGGTAGCTGCAGGAATAGATGCATAGGCTAAATTTTCAATTTTTGCTATTGGCTGGGTTTGATTATACCCCCAAATAATAGATACTGGCATTCCTCCTTCAGGTGTATATTGCAGAATATTACCTTTATCATCATATTTATCATAGGTGATTTTTTTCTCTAAATTTCCAATATTGGAAATAAGAGGTAATGCATTAGGAAACTTCGCGGCATAAACCGATTTTGGAAGCAATAAATTATTTGTATCCGTACTTTTATCATATACGGTCAACTGTTCAGATAATTTTGTATTTCCATTAAATGTTTGTGTATCTAAAGGAATCTGAATCATATTTTTAGCAACAAAATCTGAAATAAATGGCTTAGCTGTCATTTCTGAATCTTGTGCATAAAAATATTTTGTCGTTAATGATTCATTTTTTGAATTTGAAAAAACTACACTTGAAAGCTGACAATGAAGCGGATTATTATAATTATAAGTCGTTTCAACTGTTATGGGATTAGTTCCATTTTTATCAAAGGTTGTTTCAGTCGATTTTTTTAAGTATTTCCAAACAGAATATAATTTAAAATAAGACATTTCAAACGTTGATCTTCTAATCATAATCTGATTACTATAACCAGCGCATGTTAAATCTCCTGTCAGTTTATTGATAATTAGACCTAATGAGTGTTTTTCATTAGGATATGAAGCGGTTGTAAAAAAGGAGTTATTTTCACCGAAACCATAATAGTATTCATTTACTGTTTTTTTTACTGGCAAGTAACTTCCAAGATTGTATTTATATACATTTTGCTCTAATAAATCGCCACGTTTAAAATCAAGACTTGTTGTAGGAGCGCCTCTTGAAATACTGTAACTATTGTCATCTTCGACAATACTGTACTTAAAGTCTGTATAACCATTTTGAAGGTTTTGATCATTATACACCCTAACATCAGAATACATAATGTGATATCCCTGAAGTCCTGATAATGGCAGATAGTTTTTAGAATTCCTACAGCGATAAGTCATACATCCATCACTAATACCAATAGCTGCTGATCCTCCTACAAGTCCACAAGATGGATTACATTTAGTTTCAACATAAGAATATCTAGGAGGAGCAACCACAACTCCTGATGACTGTAAAGAATTTACTATATTTTTATAGGTGTAAAACTGTTTGGTGCTGGGAGTGCTCAAATTATCACTGTCATAATTAGCAATACTTTTTACACGTAATCCTCCAACTTGAATATTCTTTAATACTTGTGTATCTGTACCTTCTAATTCTACCCATGTAATTGCCGCTCCTCCGCCACTGTATATTCCATCAACATGCAATGTATAAGTACCTGGAGCCAAATTCAGCATTTTATAAACTAAATGTGTATTTGTTGTACTCGCAGTAACAACAGTATATACGATATTATTAGTATTATTGTTACTATCTGTTAAATAAATATTTACAAAATTACTAGTGGTTTGTTCACCAAGACTAATATCTTTTACGATCACAGCACTATCGGGAACATAAGTGGAAGGAATTGTAAAAGTTTGAGTTAAATATTGTGCTTCATTAGGAAGTCCTAACTCTTCTTGACCAACTATATGTAAATCAGCTGACTTATCAATTCTTTTTGCGTAAGTTTTAAAAATACCATAATAATCATTAAGCTCATAATCAAAGGCAGAAGATCCACCAGTAGGATAGATTATTCTATTCAAAACGCCTAATTTTGTCATCTCTAATTCAGGATCTCTAGTTACACCATCAAAGAAATTCAAAGCATAATCTACACTATATTTACCAGCTGAAGATTTAAAATATCCCCAATGATCATAACTCAAATCTAATCTTCCAGGCAGAGCAATATTTTCATTGTACTTAAATTGATAAGCTGGATCAGAATTTTTCTTTAGCGAAATTAATTTTAATCTATAATAATCACTAGACATTCCTGGATTAGTACAGGGAGTATAATTAGGTAAATTAAAATATCCATGTTCAAAAACATAAGAATCATTTCTTGCTCCGCCATTGATCTTTATTTCTTTTAAAGCAAATCCTCCGTTTAAAACTTCGTTGGCAGCTGTAGTTGTTTGAGGCAGATCAAGTCTAGGACAATTCTCATACAAAAACTGAATATTCTCACTCGTATTAGTTGTTATTGAAATTAATCGTTTTCCTTTTAAAATGATAGTATTTTTAGTTTCCGTCTCCACAAACAGTGGCAAACCGCCAGGAATAAGTTCACCTGACATACCACTTGGTACATAGGTCGAAGTTCTTGAACTAAATACAGATGGATCATTATAAGAATATTTTTCATCCTCATAATTAAAATTAATAATTTCGTTATTTACGGTTTCAATTTTTACGATGTGAAAACTATAACTCTTAGTTTCATTATAAGAACTACTATAAGCAGGAGATTCAATACTTGTAGATGCTGTTGTAGTTTCAGAAATTCTCTCAAAAGTATATTTTGTACCCTTTTCATCTGTAATAATAAATGAATAGTAACCATTTCTTACAATTTTTATTGGAGCATACGGCATTGGATTAGCGGCGCCATCTTTTGAATAAAAGAATTTTCCATTCAAATTACCGCAATTATAATAATAAATATCAGGCTGAGTATCTACTCCCTCAGAAGTCAAATTTAATGCTGTAAAATAATCCGGATTAGTAGGATTATTTTGATCAGCAAGTTCAATCGTTGGATCAAGTTCTCTATCTTGAGGTATTGTATTTGCTATTCCTGCAAAACCACTTCCTGCCTCATAGTCATCAAGATCATTTACTTGATTATAAATCATCCCTCCGCTGTTTAAAGTCCAGCCTAAACCTACATTACCAGCAATCTCTTCAATCCTAATCCCAGATGAGTGATAGCTCATAGAGATAGGAAATTCAAAATCTTTTAATTTAATTGTATAAATTGGAATAGAAATATTAGGAATACCAGTAGTGTTTGATACTGGTATATCTGTAAACTTAAACAAAGAAAAAGCCTCAGGTGTTGGAGGACTTAATTTTGGAGTTTGAAAACTTGGAGTAGTTTGTGATTTTACTATATTTAAACAAAAGATAGATATAACGACTAACAGTATTTTTATTGTTTTTCTCATTCTAATTTTAATTAACTATTCTTATTACTTTGACCGATTCTGTTTTTAATATTAATGATGTTAATTCCTTCTGAGTATAGGTTTAAATCTACTGGCACCGTTCTGCTTTTCGATCATTTTCCAGGCCCAAAAATCTAAATCATCATGTTTGTTTATCCTTTTCTTTATTCCCTGTTTTATCAGAAACAGAACTTCCTGCCAGAATAAAACCATAATCAGCTGTCGGCTGTGCATCAAAAAGATAATCAGCATGTTTTCCACCATATGCTTTTTTCCAAAGAATATTTTGGGAATAACTAATCAATGGCAGACAAAATGGAAGTATTAAGTAAAGTTTTTTCATACGTGATTTTTGATTACGAATTGGGAAAAATTTAATTTTGTACACAAATCTAAGCGAGTGATTTGTATAAACTTTACGGGTTTCCACATTTTGAAATATTTTTTCTTAAAAATTCTCAACAGAACCATTAAAAACAAAACGTATGATGAATTATAATTTATAAAAATCTAAAAACAGCGTGTATTTTTAATAATTTTTACAAAAAAAATAACAATATGACATCTGCAACTTAAACATCAAAAAGGGTATTTATACTTTAAATACTAAACCTCAAATCAATTATTTTTGAATTAACCTAAACAACCCAAAATATGCCTTGGACTACTCTTGAAAAACTATGGAATCGTGCTCTAAATCCTTCTAATCTTCCTGCAGAAGACAATACTTTGACTTGGGATGCAGAAATTAAAGCCTTGTACCAATTAGGTATTGGCATGGAAGATACACTTCAGTTTTTATATTTTGAAAAACCTGATTTTGAAACTTTTAAAATGTGGATCAATACTAGACAAAAAGATAAAAATGTAGAATTTGACGATCTCAGCGATAATGTTCTTTCTGAAGAAGATCTTCAATTCTGGAACGAGAATGGCTATGTGATTGTAAAAAATGCCATTTCGAAAGAAGATTGCGAAGATACGCAAGAGGCTATTTGGAATTACTTGGAAATGGATCTGAACAAAAAAGAAACTTGGTATAAAAGACATCAAAATCAAAAAGGATTAATGCTCAATTTTTCGGATCATGAAACTTTAAATAGAAACCGATTTTCGCCGAAAATTAAAAAAGCATACGAACAGCTTTATAATACAACCAAAATATACAAAACGATTGACAAAGTAAGTTTTAATCCACCAGAAACCAATGAATTTACTTTTTTAGGAAGTCCGCTTCATTGGGATACAAGTTTACACCAGCCTATTCCTTTTGCACTTCAAGGACTTCTCTACCTCACAGATTGCAGCATTGATGATGGTGCTTTTCATTGCGTTCCGGGTTTTCATAATAAAATAAATGATTGGTTAGATAATCTCGAACCAAATGAAAAACCAAGAGATAAAGCCATTAAAACATTACAGCCGAAACCTATAATTGGTAATGCCGGCGATTTTATAATCTGGAACAATACTTTACCACATTGTGCAACTCCAAACAAAGGAAAAAAGCCAAGAATGGTGCAATATCTTACCTACTTAACCAATGATTATAATGCTTCAGGAAAATGGCTGTAATTTCATTTTTTTTATAAAAAACAGGTTTCATTTTATAAGATGAAACCTAATAACATGTCATTTTGAAGAGAAATTAAAAGGAAATCAGGAAATTTGAGAGTAATATATGTAAGTAAAAAATTACGTATTCTTTCAGATAATAAATAAATTTTAAAGGCCAAAATTTATCCAATTTCCAAACCATTTAATCCTTTCAACATGAAGACAATTAGACATTCAATGCTCAAAAAAATCGCTCTGCTGGTTTTAATTTGCCTTTTTTCGAATATTTCACAAAAAGTATATTCACAATCTGATCCCAGAGAAGTTCGAAAAGAAAATTTTCATGGCGTTATTAAACTAGACGTTAGAGACTCAAAAGCTGACTGGGCTCCCTATACTCCCAAAAAGGCACCAGATGGCGCACCAAACGTACTTTTTGTTTTGTATGATGACACAGGTCTTGCTGCGTGGTCACCTTTTGGAGGAGCCATAAACATGCCTACATTACAAAAGTTAGCTAATAATGGATTGATTTATACACAATGGCATACTACTGCATTATGTTCTCCAACTAGATCTACGCTCTTAACAGGTAGAAATCACCATTTAACTGGTAATGCAGCGATTACAGAAACTGCAAATGGTTTTCCTGGCGCACATGGCCGTATTCCAGAACAATGCGAAACAATTGGACAGGTTTTACAAGAAAACGGATGGAGTACTTTTTGGATAGGAAAAGACCACAATGTACCAGAGCAAGATGTTGCTTCTGGAGCGAGTCGTAAACAATGGCCAACGCAATTAGGTTTTGATCGTTATTATGGATTCTTAGGTGGAGAAACCAATCAATGGTATCCAGATTTAGTAGAAGACAATCACTTTATAGAACCTCCTTATAGTCCAGAAGAAGGTTACCATTTGTCTAAAGATTTAGCCGATAAATCTATTGAATATATTCAAGATCAAAAAGCAACAAATCCATCTAAACCTTGGTTTTTATGGTACTGCCCTGGAGCAAATCATGCACCGCATCATGCACCACAGGAATATATAGACAAATACAAAGGTAAATTTGATGAAGGATACGACGCTTACCGTAAATGGGTTTTACCTCGTATGATTGCTAAAGGTATTTTGCCTAAAGATACAAAATTGACTGAATTTAATTTTTTACCAAAAGAAATTGCTAATGAAGGAGATTTTGTTCGTCCTTGGGATAAATTAAAACCAGAGGAGAAAAAATTATTCTCAAAATTAGCCGAAGTATATGCTGGTTTCTCTGAATATACTGATGCGCAGGTTGGTCGAGTAATTGATTATTTAGAAAAAACTGGACAATTGGAAAATACAGTTGTTATTTATGCAGCGGATAACGGAGCATCGGGCGAAGGTTCTCCAAACGGTTCTGTTAATGAAAACAAATTCTTTAATGGGTACCCAGACGAACTTGCTGAAAATTTAAAATTAATAGATAAATTAGGCGGACCTGATACGTACGAACATTATCCTACCGGCTGGGCTGCAGCTTTTTCTACTCCATTTAAAATGTTTAAACGCTATAGCGAATATGCAGGAGGAACTGCAGATCCATTGGTAATTTCATGGCCAAAAGGAATTAAAGCTAAAGGTGAAGTTCGTAATCAATACCATCACTCTACAGATATTGTTCCTACTATTCTTGAAATATGCGGCCTTGAGATGCCAAAAGTCCACAATGGTGTTGGGCAATATCCTCTTTCTGGAGTATCTATGAAATATAGTTTTGATGCAAAACCAGATGATCCAACACAAAAACATGTTCAATATTATGCCATGTTAGGTTCTCGCGCTATCTGGAAAGACGGCTGGAAAGCAGTTGCGCTTCATGCTCCGTTAACGGGTAAAGGACATTTTGATCAAGACGAATGGGAATTGTATAATACTAACATTGACCGCTCTGAATCGAATAATGTAGCAAAGAAAAATCCAGATAAATTAAAAGAATTAATCGCTGCTTGGATGGATGAAGCAGATAAAAACTTGGTTTTACCATTGGATGATAGAACAGCAATTGAAATTATTGGTTTGGAAAGACCATCTGAAGAAGCGCCGCGTGAGAGATATGTTTATTATCCCGGAACTGCTCCTGTACCAGAAGGTGTAGCTGTAAATGTGAGAGGTCGTTCGT
Source organism: Flavobacterium sp. MC2016-06 (assembly GCF_009711165.2). GTDB lineage: Bacteria > Bacteroidota > Bacteroidia > Flavobacteriales > Flavobacteriaceae > Flavobacterium. Next base: position 9,100 of record NZ_WMID02000045.1, read on the forward strand.
TTAAAATTGTAGCCGATGTAGAAATTAAAGATGCTAAGGCTTCAGGAGTAATTTTTGCGCACGGTTCTCGTTTTGGTGGTCATGCTTTATTTATTAAAGATGGTAAACTAAATTATGTTTACAACTTCTTAGGAATTCAGCCGGAACAAAAATATGTTTCTTCGACTGCAATTACAACGGGTAAATATACAATGGGTATGGAATTTATTAGAGAAAAAACGGGTGAACATGGAGAACAAATTGGAACTATGAAGTTATATATTAATGGTAAAGAAGTTGCTTCTGGACCTATGAAAACGCAGCCTGGTAAATTTACACTTTCTGGAGACGGACTTTGTGTAGGTTTTGACAGTGGTGATGCTGTAAGTAAAGAATACAAAACACCTGGAACCTTTAAAGGCGGCACTATTTTAGGCGTTGGTATAGATGTTAGTAAACAACAATATATCGATTTACAAAAAGAAGCTCTTAGAGCGCTGAAAAGAGATTAAAAATAAATAATAGAAATCACAAACTAAAAGCTCAATTCTATGAATTGAGCTTTTTTATTTAGTGCGGACAAGTTTAGTTCAAAATTAATCTATTAAAAAACCAAATTAACGTTTTACACAAATCAGTATCTAAAATATACGCATGATTTTTACCAAATAAATATCATAGGGCTCTTCCATATCTAATTTATAAAGTCTGCCACGTTAATAATGCTTCATTTTTAAAAATTGACTTTTAAAAAATACAATAAATGCTATAATTAAATGTTTATATACTATATGTATTTATTTAAAAGATATGAAAAAGATATTGTTATTAATTATTATAATGGGAGCTTCACTGCAAGGTTTTGCACAAAATGAATTGGATAATAAATTTAAACCAATTCCGGCAAAAGAACCCAAAACCAAAGACGTAATTCCTCCTAAAGAAGCTTCGCCAAAAGTCAATCCGCCGGCACCAATTCCAGAAAAACCAGATCCTTTAAAAATAAGTCCAGAAGAACTTTTTAAAGATCCAAATCTGTACAAAAAAGAAGCCAACGTTGAGGGTATTTTCTATAGAAGAAATCAATATTTAGGCGGTTTTAAAACCAATTCCTTTACCTCAACAGTTCGTTATCGCGATGCTGCTTTTGTAGATGGCGACAAAATAAAAGTGTATCTAAATGATAAAATAATCGAACCCGAAGTGAGTTTAGACGGCGAGTATAAAGGTTTTAAAATAACATTGGTTCCAGGCATGAATAAAATTGACTTTGAAGCCTTAAACGAAGGTTTTGCATCACCAAATACAGCCGAATTTCAAGTTTATGATGATAAAGGAGCTGTTATTACTTCCAGCCAATGGAATGTTGGTACAGGTTATAAAGCAACCATTTTATTATTGAAAGAATAAAAACCAGATTAATTTTAAAAATCCCTTCATTCACAAAAAAATAAGTGCATGAAGGGATTTTTTTATTTTTCATCATAATTTGCATGCGGACGTACATTTACTGGAACACTGCCTTTAATATCATCTCCCAACTTCATCAATATTTTTAATACTTTCTACAGGCCTATTTCCTTCATACAATTCTAAAACAGGAAATTTTGATCCGTTGCAATCGTATGTCCATCATAATCTACCGACCAGATATCATGCGAATATTTTTTGGATAACAGCCTGTAAGTATTGCAAAATAGAATATTACAACGTCCAATTGGCACGTAGAGGCGCACTGCAGTGCGTCTCCCGCACAGTAACCGATCCAACAAAAACGTAAATGTTATAATATTCAAATTTTGAAAAATCAACATAAACGCAATTTTGCAATTTTAAAATTGACATATACGTAATTTTATTGTTTTTCAATTATTGCAAAATAGAATATTGCAATGTCCAATTGGGGCGGGAGACGCAGTGCTGTGCGCCTCTACGGAAATTCTTTGTCTATAATTTATTACAACGTCCAATTGGCACGTAGAGGCGCACCGCAGTGCGTCTCCCGCACAGTAACCAATCCAAAAAAAACGTAAATATTATAATATTCAGATTGGGGAAAATCAACAAAAAATAACGCCCAATTCATACGAATTGGGCATTATTTATAATTCCTAATTTTAGGGTTTATTTTAACTCTTTAGAAAAGTTTAATTTTTTGCAACTTTAGCTTTTGCTAATTGATTCACTCTCCACATTAAAAGTACAGTAAAAAGAGTCACAACCGCAATAACATAACCCAATATATCGTAGTTTTCTAAAGGAGAAGATTTTGTTTTTTGATGTACAATAAAACCTGCACAAACCGCTGCAATTCCTCCCGCAATTTGTTGTAATGACGAGGTTATCGACATATAAGCACCGCGATCTTTCATTTCTGGAATTGCCGTATTCAGCGTTGTAGCAGGAATCATACGACTCATAATTCCCATAAACAATACCATATTGATAACTACAATTTCCCATAACGGAATAGGACTAAGATTGGTGTAAATTAAAATCATAATTACAGAAATACTTGATCCAATTGCAAACAGCTTAAACTTGCTGATTTTGTCACTTAATTTTCCAATTAAAGGCATTATAAAAAGTACCGAAAGTCCTGTAAAGAAAAAGACCATTGGCAATTCTAGCTGACTTATATGAATATTATTTACTAAAAAAGCACTCCCAAAAGGCTGTAACATAAAACCTCCAACCGAAAGAAAAGCTATTGCTGCAAAACCTACTTGATAGTTTTTATTACTAAGCGTGTGCCAAAGGTGCAGAAATGGACTTTTGTCTGATTGAAATTCTAAGTGTTTCGTTATTGGCTGCATTTGAGTGATAATAGCAATTAGAATCAATGCTCCTAAAACGGCAATCATAATAAAAGCAGAATGCCATCCCCAGTTATTAGCAAAATACAAACCAAGCGGAATACCTAAAATCTGGCTTGTTGCAAATGCCATTTGTATAAAGCCCATAACGCGTCCTCTTTGGTGAATTACAAATAAATCGGTTACAATAGCCAAAGAAACAGACCCAATAACGCCGCCAAAAAGTCCGGTAACAATTCTAGCCATAAGCAGCATTAAATAACTTGAAGAAAGCGCACAGAAAACAGTACCAATAATGAATCCGGTATAAAAGAAAATAAGCAGTTTTTTTCTATCAAATTTGTCTGCAAAACCCGCAGCAAGTAATCCCGAAATTCCTGCGCTGAAAGCATAAGCAGAAACGGCAAAACCAAAGTTTGAAGTAGTCATATCGAGTGTTTTCATAAGTATATCTCCAAGAGGAGAAATAACCATAAAATCAAGTATAACCGTAAATTGTAAAAGCGCCAGAATGGCAATAATAATTTTTTGATGTAATGTAAAAGCAGGAACGTCTATTGTAGTTTTTTCCATTTTTGAATAAAGTGTTTTTTGATTAAGGCAATTCATGGCATTCATAGCCAAATTCATTAATTAAATTAATAATTGCTTTTGGTTTAAGTGTTTCAGAAACAATACGAAGTACACAATCTACATCTTCATGATCAATATTCCATTGTTGTATAGCAGTATTGCTGTCTAGTGTTTGCTGCATCGTGCAGTCTGGGTCAATTTTTCCAATATTAGTTTTAAAAACATGTATTGAATTTAAATCTGTATCCATAGTTTTTCATGGTTTTAAAGCTCTTATAGTTACCTCAAAAGCTTCTTTCATCATTGATTTGGTAAGAGAAAACGGCTTCCCTCCCATACTCTTACCTTCAGTATGAAAGTTTAATAAATTGTATAAAGGTCCATAAGCAATAGACCAGAAAACTTCAAATGTCATCGGAATAAGTTCTTTATTATGCAAAGCATTATCAATAAACTGATGCATTATCTTTCTGAAATCTGAAAATTTTGTAGTAGAATTCAAAATTATTTCTCCATGCGGCGAGTGCTTGATAATTTCAAAAAAAGCTACACTTTTAGGATATTTCATGGTAAACTCAGCCCTGTTTTCCCATTGTTTCCATAATCCTTCTTCAAAAGACATATCTGGAGAGAAATCTTTAACTGTATTTGTAAAGAAATCAAGTGCAATCTCAGCTCCAATTTTCTGTATTAAATCGTCTTTGTCTTTATAATAAATATACAAAGTCGCTACAGAGATATTACAGGCTTTTGCAAGCTTGTTCATACTGAAACCCTGAAAACCATCGGCTACAATTTGATCAATTGCTTTTGCAATAACCAGTTTTTCTTTGTCAATATCTCTTATTCTCATGCCCTATATTTTTCACAAAGATATAATAATAAATGAATGAACGTTCTTTTATTTAAATATTTTTACTGACTTGTTTTTTATTCTCAATATTGTCATCCTGAGCAACGAGGGATCTTCGCAAGAAACTCCACCATCAAAATCGAAAATCTTTACAATGCCCCTAACGATGATTTTTCCTTACGTAGAAATGACAAACTTTACGCATAAACTATAGATAACTAACCTTTGTCAAAGTTCAAAACTTTGATAAAGGTTCTTGTAATGCTAAAACTTTTTACTTATTTCAACTTTAAATAAAAACCCATAATCCGTGATTTACATAAACAAAATCGTATTAAAAATGGTTTCATTTTATAATATGAAACATACTTTAAGTGTATATTTTACAAATAATTTTAAGAAGAACTTAACTTTAGAATAAATTATAAAATATAGGATAACATGAAACATCTCAACTATTTATTTATTGGTATAATCATTTTATTTATACCCGAAATAATGAATGCTCAACAACCAAATTGGCCTGACAGAACGGTTCTTCCAATTGAACCTTATCAAAAAGTTGGTAAAGTAGCTCCAATTATTAAAGATTGTGATCCTATAGAATGGCCGCAGGAAATAAGTGCCCCAGAAGGTGCTCCAAATGTCCTTTTAATAATGATTGATGATGTTGGCTTTGGTGCAACTTCTACTTTTGGAGGACCTATTCCAACACCTAATTTTGATGCGCTGGCAAAAAATGGATTAAAGTATAACCGTTTTCATACTACAGCAGTTTGTTCTCCCTCTAGAGCCGCATTAATTACAGGTCGTAATCATCATACGGCGGCAACGGGTATTATTATGGAATTTTCGACACCATTTCCGGGTTATAACAGCTTAGTACCTCGTAGTGTGGCTACAATTGGTAAAATCTTAACCGATAATGGTTACGGTACCTCTTGGTTTGGTAAAAACCATAATGTACCAGACTGGCAGTCAACACCCGCTGGTCCGTTTAATTTATGGCCTACTGGTTTAGGATTCGAATATTTCTACGGTTTTCTTGGTGCAGATGCGCATCAATTTAGACCAGCTTTATTTGAAGGTACAAAACCTGTTGATCCTTACTTAAAAGATGATAAAGTAGATCCAGATTATATTTTAGATAAAGATTTGGCAGATCATGCTATTCATTGGATTCAAACGCAAAAAAACGTTTCGCCTAAAAAACCATTCTTTGCTTATTACACGCCGGGAACTGCACACGCTCCGCACCAAGCGCCTAAAGAATGGATTGCTAAATTTAAAGGAAAATTTGATCAGGGATTTGATAAACAGCGTATTGATACTTACGAAAATCAAAAACGTCTGGGTATTATTCCTGCCGATGCAAAATTGGCAGCCACTCCTAAAGAATACCAAAAATGGGATGCTCTTTCTCCTGGAATGAAAAAAGTTGCTGCAAGAGAAATGGAAGTATACGCTGGTATGGTTGCTTATTGCGACAATGAGATTGGTAGAGTAATTCAATCTATTAAAGATTTGGGCGAATTGGATAATACCATGATTATCTTTATTATGGGTGACAATGGTGCCAGTGCCGAAGATCCTACAGGTCAAGGATTGACAAGTGAAATTGGTATTATGGTAAACGGCGAAGAAGATACTGAGGAATACATGCTAAAGAATTTAGATGAATTTGGAGGGCCTTGGATGGCTGAACATTATTCTCACAGCTGGGCACATGCTATGAATACGCCTTATCAATGGGACAAAAAAATTGCGTCGCATTTAGGCGGAAGCCGTACCGGTATGGTTATCTCATGGCCGGCAAGAATTAAACAAGTTGGTCAGGTACGCAGTCAGTTTGCACACATTACAGACATTACTCCTACTATATTAGAAGCTGCACATATTCCTGAACCTAAAAAAGTAGATGGATTTGACCAAGTGCCAATGGCTGGTAAAAGCTTAATCTATTCGTTTGATAATGCAAATGCTCCAGAAACGCATAAAACACAATACTTTGAAGTAATTGCCAATAGAGCTTTTTATAAAGACGGATGGATGGCGAGCACAACTCCTAGAAATTTACCTTGGCAAGGGCATCCTGTACCATCACAAGACCCTGTAAAAGACTATAAATGGGAATTGTATGATCTTACTAAAGATTTTACGCAGTCTAACGACATTGCGGCTAAGAATCCCGAAAAATTGAAAGAAATGCAAAAAGCTTTTATGGAAGAAGCTGAAAAATATAAAGTATTTCCATTTGATGACCGCTATATTGACAGAGTAAATCCTGAAAATCGTCCTAATTTAAATAAAGGAAGAACTCAATACGTCTATCATCAAGGAACTTCACGTATTACCGAGGGAATGGCGCCTAACATGAAAAACACATCGTTTAGCATCAAAGCTGATATTGATGTGAAAGCAGGAGACGATGGAATGATTATTACTCAAGGTGGTTATTTTGCAGGTTTTGCTTTAATGCTGCAAAAAGGAAAACCAACTTTTTCGTATGCATTCTCTCATTATCCAAATCACAAATGGACGATACAATCAACAAGTCCTTTAACTGCAGGAAAACATACCATTGTCTTAAATTTTGACTATTCTGGCGGTGGCGTAGGTAAAGCTGCAAAAGCTACCATTTTGGTAGATGGTAAGGAAGCTGCAAAAGGAGATATTCCGAGAACAGTTCCTAGTCGTTTCTCTGCCGATGAAACTTTAGATGTTGGTGAAGATTTTGGTACTCCAGTAACTCGAGATTATGATGTGCCTTTTATTTTCAAGGGTAAAATTGATAAGGTTACAATTGATCTGAAATAATTATGTAAAGCTTTGTCAAAGTTTTAAACTTTGACAAAGTTAAAACACACAATACTAACAAAATGCTACCCCTTTATGTCATTGCGAGGAACGAAGCAACCACACTAACAATAGTACACAAAGTCTGATTAAGCACGTGAGGTTGCTTCGTTCCTCGCAATGACAAACTAAAGCTTAAAAAACAAAAAAAGAGATCTAAGATCTCTTTTTTTGTACCTTCACAAGAATAAAAATAACTTTTACAATGAATTTCAGAAATGCAACTATTCAGGATTTAGAAACAATTAATGTTATAGAAAACATTTGCTTTCCGCCAAACGAAGCTGCATCGAGCGAATCTTTTACAAAAAGATTACAAGTATTCCCGAATCATTTTTGGATTCTTGAAAACGAAGGAAATATAATAGGTTTCATTAACGGAATGATAACTGATAATGAAAAAATAGTTGACGAAATGTTTCAAAATGCAGAACTGCATAATGAAAACGGAAAATGGCAGTCTGTTTTTGGTTTAGCGGTTTCTCCCGAATATAGAAAAAGTGGTTATGCAGGACAATTAATTAATCATGTAATCCAGAAATCTAAAGAACAAAACAGAACTGGCATTACCCTAACCTGCAAAGAATATTTGATACCTTATTATCAAAAATTTGGCTTTACAGATTTGGGTATTTCAGGATCTGTACATGGCGGAGAAATCTGGCATGATATGGCGATACGACTATAAATGTCTTTTTATAATCCTGTCATTTTTTCGGCAGCATCTGGATATCTATTTCCATGAATGGTAATTTTTGAAGCTGCTTCATCAATTTCAATAAGATCTGCAGTTGTAAGTTCAATATCAACTGCACCTATATTTTCTTCCAAACGATGCAGTTTTGTAGTTCCTGGAATTGGAACTATCCATGGTTTCTGAGCTAATAACCAAGCAAGTGCAATTTGTGCAGGAGATGCATTTTTCTTTTGTCCGATAGTTTGTAAAAGGTCTATTAAAACCTGATTGGCTTTACGATTTTCTATACTAAATCTTGGTACAGTATTACGAAAATCATCTGCCGCGAGAACGGTATTTTCATCTATTTTTCCCGCAAGGAAACCTTTCCCTAACGGGCTAAAAGGCACAAAACCAATACTTAATTCTTCTAATGTTGGTATTATGTCTTTTTCGGGTGTTCTTGTCCATATAGAATATTCGCTTTGCAATGCCGTAACGGGCTGAATCGCGTGCGCTCTGCGTATTGTTGCTGCGCTGGCTTCAGACAAACCAAAATGCAGCACTTTCCCTTCTTGTATTAAGTCTTTTACTGCGCCTGCAACATCTTCTATTGGCACTTGCGGATCTACACGATGCTGATAATACAAATCTATTACATCAACCTGTAAACGTTTTAAAGAGCCTTCTATCACTTTCTTAATGTGTTCTGGACGACTATTTAAGGCATTCCAGCGCGTATTTTTCTCGCTTTCATTGGCAGGAATCCAGCCAAATTTGGTTGCAATTTTTATTTCTTTTCTAAAGGGCGCTAATGCTTCTCCCAAAAGTTCTTCGTTTACAAGAGGTCCGTAAACTTCTGCCGTATCAAAAAATGTAATCCCTTTTTCTATCGATGCGCGCAATAAAGCGATCATTTCTTTTTTGTCTTTGGCTGCACCATAAGACCAGCTCATTCCCATACAGCCTAATCCTAAAGCCGAAACCTCAAGACCGCTGTTTCCTAACATTCTCTTTTTCATAATTCTAAATTTTGAATTCTTTTTATAATTGAAATTTCAGCTATAGCTTTATTTTAATTTTTTAAATAATAAAGGCATTGTCGCCAAATCTAAAACATCCATATCGACAAGGTTTAAAGACTTCACCATTTTAAGTGTAGACGTTTTATACTTTAAAAAATGCGGCGTTTTTAGATGCGCTTGATACGCTTCTTTATCGGCATATATTTCTAAAATTCTTAACTGTGTTGGATTTTCCTTTTGAAACATTGGAAAAATAGCAATAACTCCAGCTTCCAATTTTACAGAAGCCTCAGATTCTTCTAAGAGAATTTGTTTGTATTGGTCAAGAAAAGCAGGGTCTATCTCTAATTCTGACATTCGAACCATTTGATCTTTTTTCTGCGCCATACTTTTATTGCTGATGCATAACGTAAACACGGCAGTAAAAAGAAATAATACTATTTTATGAAGGCTTTTTTTCATGTTTAGATTTTTAAAATATTCTCTTTAAAATTTGATTTATCTCGCGGCTATAACTTTAGACAAAGTCTCTTTTGCAAGTAGAGCCTGCTCTGTTCCGATATGTTTTTCGATTAAATCAAAAGCCTGCACTAATTGTGTTTTAGTAAGACCTGTATTCATTCCCATTCCTATATGTGCCTGCAATTGCGGTTCAACACCTGTAATAGAAGCAAGTGCAGCAACAGTAGTCAATTCGCGCTGCTGAAACGTTAATACATCTCGGTTAAAAATGTCTGCAAACAAATGTTCCTTTAAAAAAGCATCAATTGCTGGTGCAAAAGCATTAGCGCCTTTTAATTCTTTCTCTTCAATTCCGGTAAGTTTTTGCAGGTTTTGTTTTCCTGCAGTATATTTATTTACAGTATTATCAATTGCCGAAGTTTCTCTGCCTTGTATATCATTAATTCCATTTGCTTTTCTTTCTTCTAGAACCGCCATAAAAGCATTAATTGCATTTAGACTTCTAGGAAAACCGCAATACGCGTATAATTGAACTAATACTTCTTTAATTTCATTTATGGTTAAACCTGCTTCAAGGCCAATATTTAATTGTCTTTTTAAACCCTCAATATTTCCTACTGCTGTTAAGGCCGAAATAGTGACAACACTTTGCTGTTGAACATCTAAAGTCTGATTTGGAGCTGTATTTTGTGCATTCATTGTATTTGTTATTAGCATCAAAACAAAAAATATTCCTGCAAGAAACTTTCTTTTGTTTATCATGATTTATTGTTATTATTATTTATTAAAATTGATTTTTGAAATTGAAATTGAAATTGCTATTGCTTTTTGAAATTGTTATTGATTTTTGACATTGACATCGTTATAATCTGAATCTGAAACAGGTTCCAGCCATACCACATTTACATCGCCTTCATAATTAGTAATCGCAATATGTACCAATTTACTATTGTCCGATGCTCCGTGCCAATGTTCTACCTCTTCTGGAATGTTTACAATATCTCCTTTTTGGATTGCTCTTGCAGGTTTTCCTTTTTCTTGATAAAAACCTTCACCTTCGGTAACAATTAAGACCTGCCCTTTTGGATGTGTATGCCAATTGGTTCTTGCTCCTGCCTCAAAAGTTACATTACCCATTGCAAATTCATTGTTTTTATCTCTTGAAAGTAAAAGCGTTAAAAAGGCATTTCCAGTAAAATAATCGTTGGTTAATTTTTCTCCTTTAGGAAAAATTGAATTATTGTTTTGTTCTGACATTTCTTTTTGATTTTTATAAAAATTTACGATTCAAATGAATTGGTATTCAATAGAATGAAGTTACAACAATATCATTAAAAACGTATCTATTAAAACATAATCTATTCTATAACTGCAAAGTTCGCTACCAAATAATAAAGAGTAGTTATACAGATTACTGTTATTATTACCAATATTCCTGATATTGTATTCAGCATACCAAACGGTTAAAAATGTATTCGTAAATTTGATGCATCAGAAAAAGAATAAATGCTATGGAAGATATAATAAGAGTAGAAACTGTTGCCGATTATAATAAGGTATTTGGTATCGAAACCTTACATCCGCTGGTAAGTGTGATCGATTTTTCGAAAGCAAAACCAATTCCGCGTCATTTAAGAAATGTTGGTTTTTATACCATTTATCTAAAAGATGTCGTTTGCGGCGACATGCGTTATGGAAGACATTATTATGATTATCAAGAAGGAACTTTACTCTTTATAGCTCCAGGTCAAGTAAGCGGTATCGAAAATGACGGTGTTTATTTTCAGCCGATAGGTTATGCCTTATTATTTCATCCCGATTTAATACACGGCACTTCTTTAGGAAGAAACATTCAGAATTATTCTTTCTTTTCTTATGAGTTTCATGAAGCTTTGCATTTGTCTGAAAAAGAACGAAAAATTATTTTAGAATGTCTTGATAAAATTGATCACGAATTAAGACAAGGTATTGATAAGCACAGTAAAACCTTAATTGTAAACAATATTGAGCTGTTCCTTAATTATTGTATGCGGTATTACGACCGCCAGTTTATAACGCGCGAAAATGTAAACAAAGGTACTGTAGAGCGTTTTGAAGAATTGATGAATGCTTATTTTCAATCTAACCAGCCTCAAACAGACGGACTTCCAACAGTAACGTATTGTGCAGGTATACTTAATTTATCGCCTAAATATTTTGGTGATTTAATTAAAAAGGAAACCGGAAAATCTGCTCAAGAATACATTCAATCTAAAGTAATAGATATAGCCAAAGAACGCCTTTTTGACAGCAGCAAAAACATTAGTGAAGTCGCCTATGAACTTGGCTTTAAATATCCACAGCATTTTACCCGACTTTTTAAACAGCGTGTAGGAAATACTCCGAATGAATATAGAATGCTGAATTAACCCTGTTTCATCCAATTTCGGGGCAGAAATAAATCCAAAATTTCAATTCAAAATTTCTCTTTGAAGGGTGAAATATCTTCCTTTATTTTAAAACATCAAGAAACTTTTTTAGAATGTCTTGATAAAAGTAAAGAAGTACTTATTAAAATAAAATCACCTAAAAAAATCACCTAAATTTTTCTAAAAAAACGCTGATCGGTTTGCCATAATACTTAAAAAAAAAGAGTAAAAAACACTAATTCATCAATTAAATGCAAAATCTAAAAATCTGGTAATAATTTGTCGATTTCTTCTGAATTTTATTAGGCTGCGGATATCTTTTTTAGTAATTTTCAAACTTATTTTTAATACTATTCCGCCCCAAATGACAGAATTAAAAAAAGATTTAACCCGATTTTTAGAAGCTCAAAACAAGCTCTATCTTACAGCTCTTACAGAGTTGAAAAAAGGAAAAAAAGAAACACATTGGATGTGGTTTATTTTTCCTCAGATTCAAGGATTAGGAAGAAGTGAAATGTCTAAAATGTATGCCATCGAAAACTTGCAGCAAAGCGAAGAATTTTTAGCGCATCCTATTCTTGGTAAACACCTAATAGAAGTTGCGGAAGTATTATTAGAATTTAAAATGAAATCGCCCGAATCTATTTTTGGAGATTTAGATGCTCGTAAACTGCAGTCGTGTATGACATTATTTAGCTTAACAGACAATACTAATCCTATATTTCAGAAAGTATTAGATAATTTCTATTCAGGCAAATTTGATTCGCTTACGTTATCTATTCTCAATGAAATGATACATCCAGCATTACAGTAAATAAAGCTTAAATTAAAGAGACAGTGTAATTTGTCTTAAAAGTTGTTTACAGTTGGATTTAAAAAAAATCTGTACTTTAACTTTCGGAGTTGAAGACAGATTTTTTTTGATTTTAAAGAACTATCTCAAAAAAAAGTTAATACTATTATCTTCTTAATTTTAAATCTTTTTTTACGCTTACTTTTGCTCTCATCCAATTAATAATATTATGTATAGTTTTAAAAATGATTATGCCGAAGGTGCTCATCCTTCTATTTTAAATAAACTTATTGAAACCAATCTTGACCAGCAAGCTGGTTATGGCGACGATGACTACGCTCTACAGGCAAAAGAAATACTAAGACAAAAAACAAACAATCCAAACGCAGCAATCTTTTTCCTTTCTGGAGGAACGCAGACGAATCTTATTGTTATTGCTTCTTTATTAAGGATTCACGAAGCTGTTATAAGTGCTAAAACCGGACATATTTTTGCAAACGAAACTGGCGCTATTGAAGCAACAGGACATAAAGTAATTTCGGCCGAAACTACTGATGGAAAACTAAGACCTGCAGACCTACAAAATACATTGCAAGACTACGCTTTGCAACCTCATGTAGTAAAACCTAAAATGGTTTATATTTCAAATTCTACCGAAATTGGAACTATTTATTCTAAAACAGAATTGGAAGAATTATCAAATTTCTGCCGTTCTAAAGATTTGTTATTGTTCTTAGACGGAGCAAGATTAGGACATGCTTTAACTGCTGAAAATAATGATCTTACGCTGGCGGATCTTGCTCGCCTTACGGATGTATTTTATATTGGCGGTACAAAAAACGGTGCACTGCTTGGAGAAGCCGTTGTATTTAACAAACCCGAATTAGCCGAATATTTTCAGTATGCATTAAAACAAAGAGGTGCTATGCTGGCAAAAGGAAGATTGCTTTCTATACAATTTCTTGAATTATTTAAAGACGATTTATATTTTACTTTAGCCAAACATGCCAATGTTATGGCGATGAAAATGGCTGACGCTATAAAAGCGAAAGGATATTCTTTTTTAACGGATTCTACTACGAATCAAATTTTTCCTATCCTGCCTAAAACACTTATCGAGGAATTGAGTACAAAATATGTATTCTATGTTTGGAAAGATATTGACCAAAATAATGCTGCCGTAAGATTAATTACTTCTTGGGCTACTGACGAAAAAAAGGTAGATGAATTTATAGCTGATCTGAAATAAATAAGTACTTTTTTTAGAATACTTTTAATTACTTTTAGGATACAAAATCTAGTCTTTGCTAATGATTATTAAAAAGAAAAACAATTGGTTTAAAATGCTTTTTGAATGGAAAGGATCTGTTTTACCGCAGCTTCTTCCCAGACTTTTATTGTTGTTTTTTTTTACATTACTTATCGTTTATTTTAAGTCCTTTCTTTTAGAAAATAATCTACACATAAATCCTGCAATATTTACTTTATTTGGGATTGCGCTTGCTATATTTCTAGGTTTTAGAAACAATGTAAGTTACGATCGTTTTTGGGAAGGCAGAAAACTTTGGGGCGCTTTACTAAACGATACTAGATCTTTGGCGAGACAAAGCATTACACTTATAAATACAAAAGACAATAAAGCAGAACGTCAAAAATTTATCAATTTATTGATTGCTTTTGTTTATGCGTTAAAACATCAATTAAGAAAAACCGATACTGACGCTGATCTGAAAAGACTGCTTTCTGAAGATTTTACAGAACAGCTTAAAGAAGTTAATTTTAAACCTATTATTATTTTAAGAGAATTAGGTTTATGGGTGAAAAATGCAAAAGCAGACGGTAAAATTGACAGCATGGCGCAATTGTCTTTTGAAGAAAACTTAAATAAGCTTTCTGATATTGTTGGCGGCTGCGAAAGAATTGCCAGTACTCCTATTCCTTACACGTATAGTGTTTTACTGCACAGAACAGTTTATATTTATTGTTTTATACTTCCGTTTGGTTTTGTAGAAACTCTGGGCTGGATTACGCCGTTTGTAATTGTTTTTATTGCTTACACTTTTGTGGCGTTGGAAGCTATTGCCGACGAACTGGAAGATCCTTTTGGGTTACAGCCAAATGATTTGGCGCTAAATACCATGTCGCAGATGATAGAAAATACACTGCTGGAAATTAACGATCAAAAACCTATTGAAACAAAAGTTTCTAACGACTATTATATTACCTAGTTATGAATAAAGTATTATTAGTTGAAGATGATCCGAGAGTTGCTTCTTTTATTACAAGAGGTCTCGAAGAACAGCTCTATCAGGTAAAAGCAGTTTCTAAAGGTTTTGATGCTATTAATGAAGTCATGCACAATGATTTTGATATTATCATCTTAGACATTATGCTTCCTGATATTACTGGTTTTGAAGTCTGCGAAGTTTTAAGAAGCCGAAAAATTATTGTGCCCATTCTTATTCTAAGTGCTTTAGATACGCCGCATGAAAAAGTAAAAGGTCTTCAGGCTGGAGCCGATGATTATTTGGCTAAACCGTTTTTGTTTGAAGAACTTCTGGCTAGAATAAATGCACAGCTTCGCCGTTCGGAATTTAGCAACGGAATTTTAGATTTTCAATCTTATGCGGGAATCGAAATTAATATGAAGGAACAAAGTGCTTCTCGCGATGGTAAAGAACTTAATCTTTCGCCTAGAGAATTGAAGCTTTTAATCTTTTTTATGAAAAATAGAGAAAGAGCGTTGTCTAGAATTTCAATTGCAGAAGCGGTTTGGAGCATTGATCTTGATATGAGCAGTAATACGGTAGATGTTTACATTAATTACTTACGAAATAAAGTAGACAAAAGCTTCCCTGCTCCGCTTATACATACTATAAAAGGTACTGGGTATATGCTCAAAAATAAGAGCAATGAATCTTAAAAATAAATTATCGGTAAATTCTACACTGCTTTTTGCTTTTACAGTTGGACTTGTAATGGCAGGATCTTTTTTGCTTTTTAAAAGCCACATGAAAGATCTTTACTTTGAAAAGCTGGAAGACAACGCCATGATTACCGCTTTTTTTTATTTTGAAAAAGATGAGATTAATGAAATTGATAGTGCTAAGTATCAAAAAATAGAAAATCAATACAATAAGATCAACAATCAATCGATTAGAATATACGATGCCAAAACCAAGAAGCTTTATTTAAAAGATAATATTGGCGTCAATCTGAGTGATATCTATTTAAACGCTATTATCAAGAAAAAAATAATGCCTTTTACAATTGGCGAAAGGCATTTTGTGGGTTTATTTTATAATGATAATCAAGGTGATTTTATAATTGTAGTTTCAGGATTAGATCGCACCGGAAAAAGGCAATTAGAGACATTAGGGCTAATGTTTATTGTTTTTTATCTGGCAGGAATTCCGCTTAATTATCTTTTAGCGCGATTTTTAGCCAAACAAACCTTTCGTCCCTTTGAAGAAGTTATTGCAAAAGTAAATACCATTACGACAGAAAACTTACATTCAAGACTCGAAATGCCAGCTGTAAGTGGGAAAGATGAAATTAAAGAACTTATCATCACTTTTAATTATCTTTTAGAAAGACTGGAAAACGGAATATCGATTCAGAACAATTTTCTTAAGAATGCTTCTCACGAATTAAAAACACCTCTTACTATTATAATAGGTGATATTGATGTTTCGCTGCAACAGCAAAGAACAAACGAGCAGTATGAAGAAGTATTGAAATCACTTCGAAAAGATACCTTTCATCTTAAATCTATTTTAGACGGACTTTTGGTTTTATCTGGTCTGCAGCTTTCGGAGCCTGAACAAATGGAAACCGTTAGAATAGACGAAATTTTATGGAACGTTCTGGAAAAAAAGGCTATTGAATATCCCGAATCGAAGGTTTCTGTAAATTTTGATGCAATTGCAAATACCGAAAATCTACTTTCTATTTATGCTAACAGACACATGTTATTTATTGCCTTATATAATATTGTAGATAATGCCATAAAATTCTCTGCTCCTGCACAAGTAAATATAATTGCTTTTGAAAATGAAGGTAAACTTCTTCTAAAAGTTATCGACCAAGGTTCTGGTATTGCAGAAAAAGATAAAGAATCTATTTTTGATCTTTTTTTTAGAAGTGATCGTACTAGACATATTAAAGGTCAAGGATTAGGACTTTTTATTACTATGCAAATACTCAAACGTCATACTATTGTGCTAACAGTAGATTCTGAACCTGAAAAAGGCACTTGCATTTCCCTTTTATTTCCTTAAAATTTTATCAAAAAAACTACAGATTAATTAGTCCGTAATTGTATCGATTTTTGTAATCGGTAACATTATCTTAACACTCTAATCTATCTCTAATCTTGTTCAAATATAGCTATAATCCATTTATTTTTAGCATTTTACATAAAGTGTTGATTTTAAAGAAATAACATCTCCCAAAAAAATATCATGTTAATTTTTTTAAGTTAACGAGGAATAGTTTTATGATTTTAAGTTAACAAAAGCCTTAAATCTAATCGAAGTAAAGTGGGTTTCTTTGAAAAAAAATTAAACCCAATAACAACATGACAAAACTAAAACTCTTTTTTTCGGCACTGATGCTCCTTACTATGGGGAACATTTTTGCCCAAATTACAACCTCCTCCCTATCAGCTAAAGTAAGTGATGGCACAACTGCAATCATTGATGCTGATGTAACATTAACACATCTGCCAACAAATGCAATCTACAGAGCTACGACCGATAAACAAGGTAGATTTAGTTTCGAAAATTTAAATGCCGGCGGTCCTTATGAACTTGTAGTTAAAGGTAAAGACACCAAAGAGTATTCAAATGCACAAATATATTTATCACTTGGAGATAATGATCTTCCAACAATTGTTTTAAGCAAAGATGAAAATGTACTTGAAGAAGTAGTAATTACAAGTTCTAAACCTTCTTCTAAAAATAACGGTACAAACATCAGCGAAAAACAAGTAAATGGTCTTCCTTTAATTAATAGAGGAATTCAAGATGTTACAAAATTAGTTCCGCAGAGTTCTAACAACTCTTTTGCTGGTACCAATTTTAGATACAACAACGTTACTATTGATGGTTCTATAAACAATGATGCCATTGGTTTCAGCCCATCTTTGGGAGGTCAAGGCGGTACTTCTGGTATGCCTGGAAGCAGTACAAGATCTAATTCTATAAGTCTTGACGCAATACAAGACATTCAAGTTTACATTGCTCCTTATGATATTAAATTAGGTAACTTTTTAGGAGGAAGTGTTAATGCTGTTACACGCAGCGGTACAAATACAGTAACTGGATCTATTTACAGCTATGGCAGAAGTGCAGCAATTACGGGTCCTAATAATGCAGGCGATGGTTCTAAAATGCCAAGTTCTTTTGGTGATTACCAAGTTGGTTTTAGATTAGGTTTACCAATTATTAAAGACAAATTATTCTTCTTTACTAATATGGAATATGCAGAAAGAACTGATCCTGTTTTTTATAATGCTGGACAAACAGATGCTAACGGAAAAGTGATTTCTTTGGTTGATGTTGCTACTGCTGAACAAATTTCGCAGTTTGTAAAAACAAATTACGGTTTTGATCCAGGAACTTATGGCTCTTACAACAATTTTGCAATGAGTAGAAAATACTTCAATAAAATTGATTGGAAGATTAACGACAAACATTCGGTTTCATTACGTAACAATACAGTAGTTTCTCAAGCTACAAATCTAGAGCGTGATGCTGCAAATTTCAGATTCTCAAGCATGGACTTTACTCAAAAAAACCAATCTATTAGTACGGTTTTAGAACTTAAAAGTCATTTCAATAACCAATGGTCAAACTCATTTATTGCAAGTTATTCAGCAATTAAAGATTACCGTGATCCAAAATCAAGTAACATCATGTTTCCCCAAACAGAAATTGGTTACAATGGAGGAACAATATTTTTAGGAAATGATCGTGAAGCTACTGTTTTTAATATGAAACAAAATACAGCTGAACTTACAGACAACTTAACGTACAAAACTGGAAATCATACTTTATTGTTTGGTACGCACAATGAGTTTTATGATATTAACTACGGTTTTGTAAATGCACTTAACGGAAGAGTTTCATACAAATCTCTAGCAGATTTCTTAAATAAACTTCCTACTCGTGTTCGTGGTACTTATCCGTTTGATGGTTCTTCAAGAGACGAAATTTTTAATAATCCGTATGCAAAATTCAAAGTAAATCTTTACAGCGCTTACGTTCAAGACGAAATTAGAATTGGAAATAAATTAAAAATAACTCCAGGTGTACGTGTAGATTATACAGATTTACCAACAAAACCAAAATTAAGCAGTCAAGTACAAAATTCTCCAGCAGATGCTAATTATGGAAACACTTATACGTATACTCCTTTAAGCCAGATTAAAAATAACTTCTTCAGTACAGCTTTAGTTTCTCCAAGATTTGGATTTACTTATAATGTAGACGATGATAAAACCTTTACAATAAGAGGTGGATCTGGAGTATTTACAGGTCGTATTCCTTTTGCTTGGTTAGGTTATGCTTATTATAATGATGGTGTTGGATATGCAAGTTATGACAAAAACAACCTTACAGCTGCTCAAGTTGCTGCAGCAGGAGATCCTTTAGCTACAAATGGTCTTAATGGTTATCATGATGCAACTCCAAAAGTACAAGCAGATTTAGTAGACAATAAATTTAAAATGCCGGCAGTAGTAAGAAACTCATTGGCTTTTGATAAAATTATTGATGGATATAAATTTACTACAGAAGGAATCTACACAAAAGTTATTCGTGATTTAGAATTTCAACAAGTAAACAAAACAGATAATCCTACTTATTTCTCTTACGATACCAATCACCAAATGCCAATTTATGCGGCTAATATTAATGCTAATTTATCTAATGCTTATTTACTTTCAAATACTAGTAAAGGTTATAGATACAGTATTACTGAAATGATTTCTAAATCGTATGATTTTGGTTTCAACTTTATGGTTGCTTATACTTACGGAGATTCTCGTGACGTTACAAACGGAATTCGTAACTCTATGGAAAGTAACTTCCAAATGAACCAATCTTTAACACCTAATAATCCTCAATTAGCAACTTCTAACTTTAATATCAAACATAGAATTGTTTCTAATGTAGGTTATGCTGTAAAAGTGGCTGACAATAATACATTATCTGCTAATGTTTATTTTAATGCACAATCAGGAAATCCATTTTCATGGGGATTTGTAAACTCAACAATTGCTGGTACAGGACAAGCAGCAGGTTTGGCTTATGTCTTTAAAGATGCTGCAGAAGCTGCTAAATATATTGGTGTAAGTTCAACTGGTGTTGCATCTGCTACAGCAGCACAGCAAGTTGCAGATTACGAAGCTTTCGTTAACGGAAATGATTACCTTAAATCAAGAAAAGGTCAATTTACACAAAGAAATGGTGACGTAACACCATGGAACATTCAAACTGATTTGAAAGTAATGGATGAAATTAGAGTTACTAAAGTAGGAACATTCCAAATTTCATTCAGTATGGCAAACATCGGAAACCTTATCAATAAAGATTGGGGAAGAAGTTATTTCGTTCCAAACACTTATAATTCAACAGCAAGTCTTGGCTTAACAAAATCAGGAAACCTTGGAGGTGTCGCTACAGGAGATCCAACCTATACTTTCCAGAAACCTAGTTCAACGCCATATACTATAGATCAGTTAGCATCTAGATTCCAAGGACAATTTGGAGTTAGATATTCATTCTAAAAGAAAGTTGTGTTTCTTTTTATTTTTGTCTCCCAGTTTCTAACAAGAAATTGGGGGACTTTTTTTTTATAATTATACTGCCTTTTATTTTCCTTTTTACTGCTCTTTCTTCTTCCCTATTTGCTGCATCAAATAATATTGTAAATCTGTTTGCAAATGTTTTTTTCAAGCTTAAACAAAACGATTCACAAAGTAAGAATTATCCACCACTAAACAGCTTCATTTTTTCGATGCCGTGTTAAATAAACAAGTTTTATCTTATTATTTTAATATTTACAACTCCATTTTATTTCTTACTTTTTAAACAAAAAGCAAGGTATTAAACTCCTCTTTTTTCTTAAAATTTCATCTATTTTTCTGACGTTCACTATTATATTATATCCTAAAATTATTACATAAATTAACAATAAAAAATCGTTTTTTTAACAAGTATTTATTTTCTAATGCACTTTTTTATCAAAATAAAATACTAAATTAGCTTACATATCAGCGATAACATCCTCATAAACGCCTTCTTACAATCTTAAATTTAAGAAAATACTTAGAAAAAATTACTTACTAAAACAGGTAAAAACACCTGTTCGTAAAACAGTAAGATAATCTAATTTAGCCTTACAAAATTTAGTTATAATTCAAATTGAGTAAATTAAGGAATCATTATATAAATGAGCCCTCTTACGATAATTAAATGTTTAATGTTTAAATAAATAGATTATGGATGAAATAATGGGAACCATTAAAATTTTTGCGTTCAATTTTGCGCCTAGAAATTGGGCACTGTGCAACGGTCAGATTATGCCAATAACGCAGAACACAGCGTTATTTTCACTTCTCGGAACCACATATGGCGGCAATGGTGTAAATACATTTGCCTTGCCAGATCTTAGATCTAAAACTATGGTTGGTGTTGGACAAGGTACAGGTTTATCAACAATTAATTGGGGAGAAACGGCTGGTACAGAAAGTACAAGCCTAAATGCGAATACTATGCCTTTGCACTTGCATGGTCTTACCATGACAGCTTCTTATAATGCCATAACTGACGGTACTGCAAGCAATGAGACTGATAATGGTACTAATTCTTTTTCAAGTGGAGGAAGCACTGCAAATATTTATAGTGAACCGGGTGGTACTGTTGAGAATGTAGCTGGTGTAACTAATACAATCAACGGAACAACTACTGGTATAGGTAGTAATTTACCTTTTGATCTTAGAAATCCTTATCTGGCAATGAATCATTGCATTCTACTTTTTGGAATTTTCCCTTCAAGAAATTAATAAAAATATCCCGTTAAAATGTTTACTGCATTTTGATTAAAAAAAAACTAATCGATAAAACAAAATAATTATGGACGAATTTATTGGAACGGTAAAAGCTTTTGCATTTAATTTTTCACCTAGAGGCTGGCAGTTTTGCAATGGCCAACTTCTTTCAATCTCACAATACTCAACATTGTTTGCTTTAATTGGAACTACTTTTGGTGGTAATGGACAAACAACATTTGGTTTACCTGATTTAAGAGGACGCAGTGTTGTACATCCAGGTCAAGGACCAGGATTATCTAATATTGCTTATGGACAAATCGCTGGAACTGAAAATGTAACTTTAACTCAAGGTAATTTACCATTGCATGCTCATGCTCTTGTTCCTGGAACAGGTGCTGGACAAGTTAATTTTTCTACAGTAATTAATGCTCTATCTGGCGGAACAGTAACCAATATAACTGATAATGGTTCTAATTCTTTTTCAAGTGGAGGAAGTACTGCAAATATGTATAGTGAACCAGGTGGTACTGCTACTCCAATTGG
Source organism: Flavobacterium sp. MC2016-06 (assembly GCF_009711165.2). Classification (GTDB taxonomy): domain Bacteria; phylum Bacteroidota; class Bacteroidia; order Flavobacteriales; family Flavobacteriaceae; genus Flavobacterium. The sequence goes on from NZ_WMID02000045.1 coordinate 31,142, forward strand.
CGGTATAACAACAACTCTAAGTGGAACAACCGCTCCTGCCGGAGCAAGCCAGGCTTTTAGCATAAGAAATCCATATGTGGGTATTTATATGAGTATCTGTATGGAAGGTGTTTTCCCTTCAAGAAACTAACAAACTCAATATACAACAGAGGTAAATATATTTTTACCTCTGTTTTTTTAATCTCAACTTTATGAATGACCACATTAAAATAGGCATCTTAATTCCTAAATCACAACAATATCCTACACTAGATAAGGATTTTATAAGAGGTATAAAATTGAATAACCTCAACGTAAAATTCTTTGTAGAAAGTATTGGTATTGGTGCCGATGAAAAAATAATAATTGATAAAATACAGAAATTAAATTTTCAGGAAGAGGTTTCTATTATCATAGGTTTTTTTGGGCATAATAACATGGATCAGGTTTATGAATATGCCTCAAAAAATGATGTTCTATTAATTGCCTCAGACCTTGGAGCCACAATTCCCTATGGCAGTATAGCTCATAAAGGAGTTTATATTAACTCTTTAGGATTAACAGAATCCTGCTATCATTTAGGCCATTATCTAACGACTAAAAATTATAAGAAAATTGCAACTTCAACTTCTTATTATGATTCTGGTTATGGTATGCTATCTGCCATAGAACATGCTTTTCATAATGATACCAATTTTTCAGGACATTATATTACACCTTTTATACCAAGAGAAGATGAAGCAGTACATATGAATCAATCTATCAGCATTCAGGAACCTGATGCTGTTTTTGCATTCTACAGCGGTTTGTATGCTGAAGAAAATGCCGCTTTTATAAATCAAAATAAGATTATTCAAAAATATCCATTTTATGTAACTCCTTTTTTTATTAACGATAAAATTTTGGAAGAATACAAAAATAATCCTCACGAGCTTTATGTAGTTGGATCATGGATGCAGGATGACAGTCAAAGTGTAGATTTTGATACAGAATATAAAAATACATATTCAGAAAGTCCTTCAGCCTTTTCAATTTTAGGATATGAAAGCGGACTCCTCTTAAAGAACATTCTTAATAACACTAATGATAATCCAAAAATTGATGTGTTAATAAACGAGATAAATAAATTAAATATTACTGGACCTAGAGGAACAATTCAATTTGATGCCGATACCAACAGAACAATATTTGATCATTATATATACAAACTAAATATAGATTCCCTTAGTAATTTAAGCTTTATAAAAATAGAGACATTGGCAAATGACGGACATTTTATTAAGGCAATTACTTCATATAATGAGCCTGTCAAATTTGGGGGCTGGCAAAATGCTTACTTATGTCATTAACTAAACTTTATGTTATGAAAAAAAAATTACTCTTATTAATGATGCTTTTTTGTACGTTACTCGTGCATCAAAATGCAAACTCTCAAACCACTCTGGCCGCAGGTGATTTAGCTTTTATTGGCTATAATACCAGTCCTTTAGATGGTTTTTCTTTTATTACCTTAAAAGATATGAGTGCTGGAACAATTGTTTATTTTACCGAGCAGGGATGGAACGGAAATACTGTTGGTCCAACATGGGTATCAGGAAGCACCGAAACACATTTACAATGGACAGTTCCCGCTTTTACCGCAGCAGGAACAATTGTTTCTGTAATGGAAACAACTGCTGATGCCTTTACCGTTACAGGTACATCAGGTATCGGTCTTGCGGCTGGTTTTACCGGTTTCAATCTTTCTGCTGGAGATCAGATATTAGCGTATCAATCTACTGTAGGAGCTAAACCTGTACTTCCTAATTTGCCAACATTTATTGCAGGTGTAAATGGCGATTATAATTCTGCTGATTATGACGCAACAACTACATGGAATCTGCCTGGTACAAGTGGTGGTCCATCGAGTGCATTACCATTAGGCTTGACCAATGGTGTAAACTGTATTTCTTTATTTCCAGCCCCAGGGCCGGAAATAGCCAATAGTAAATTAATGTCTTCAGTTACACTGGCAGGAACGGCAGCTCAAATACTAGCAACCATTAATAATCCTGCAAATTGGGATCATAATGCAACTGCAAATTATACCATAACACCTGTAAGTTATCCAACTCCAGCTGTAATTACTACCGTAGCTCCTACTGTTACAACTACTGCTGCTACAAGTATAGGTGCAGTAAAAGCTGTTATCGGAGGAAATGTAACTTCTGATGGTGGCGATACTACTGCAGAAAGAGGAATCGTTTGGGCAACAACAACAAATCCAACGACTTCAAATAATAAATTCCAAATCGGAACTGGTTCTGGAACTTTTACAGGTACTGTTTCAACATTTCCTGCAGCAACTTTAATTTATTATAAAGCATATGTAAAAAACAGCGTAGGAACGGCTTACGGAACTGAAATGACTTTTACCACAGGAGCAGCTTTAGATACTTCTGCAACACCACAATCTAATGTATCTTGTAATGGAGGTAATAACGGTGTAGCCGCAGTAACTGTTACAGGAGGTAAAACACCTTATACCTATTCTTGGGCGCCATCTGGCGGTACAGGAGCTATAGCTACTTCTTTAGCTCAAGGAACTTATACGATTACAATCACTGATGGTGAATCGTCACAAATTACTAGAACTTTTAATATAACACAACCTACTGCTATTAACCTTAGTACAGGTGGTAGTACTACCTCTGTTTCTTGTTTTAATGGTTCTAATGGTACAGCAACTGTTAGTCCAACAGGCGGAACTGCTCCATACACTTATTCATGGGCTCCTTCTGGAGGCACTGGCGCAACCGCTTCTGGTTTAGCAGCTGGTACTTATACTGTGACTGTGACAGATAACAACACATGTCAAGCCACAAGAACATTTGTAGTAACACAGCCAACAGCTCTTGATGCTAGTGTAGGAACAAGTAATCCTGTTTCTTGTTTTAATGGTGCTAATGGTACAGCAACAGTTAGTCCAACGGGCGGAACTGCTCCATATACGTATTCATGGTCTCCATCTGGAGGTACAGGAGCAACAGCTTCTGGTTTAGCAGCCGGTACTTATACTGTGACTGTGACGGATAACAACACATGTCAGGCTACTAAAACCTTTACTATAACACAACCATTAGCAGCTCTTGATGCTAGTTCAGGGTCTAGTACTTCTGTTTCTTGTTTTAATGGTTCTAATGGTACAGCAACTGTTAATGCAACAGGTGGAACTGGTCCATATACATATTCATGGTCTCCATCTGGAGGCACTGGGGCAACAGCATCTGGTTTAACAGCTGGTACTTACACTGTAACTGTGACTGATAATAATACCTGTCAAGCTACTAAAACTTTTACAATTACACAGCCAGCATCAGCTCTTACTGCCTCAGCAGTATCTCAAACTAACGTATCTTGTAATACAGGATCTAATGGTTCTGCTACAGTAAGCGCAACTGGAGGTACACCTGGATA
>NZ_WMID02000046.1 GCF_009711165.2 Flavobacterium sp. MC2016-06
ATGTATGATACGGGCGATTTAGGAAGATGGCTTCCTGATGGAAATATAGAATTTTTAGGAAGAAAGGATCATCAGGTAAAAATTCGCGGTTTTCGTATAGAACTTGGCGAGATAGAAGCAATTTTACTTCAGAATTCAAAAGCGTTAAAACAGGCAGTTGTAGTAACAAAAGGAACTGATGAAGAGAAGGTTTTGGTTGCTTACTATGTGTCTGATGATAAAATTGATAAAAAAGAGCTGCAAAACAATTTGAGCAAAGTATTGCCGGATTATATGTTGCCTGCTTATTATGTTCAACTGGATGCTATTCCGTTGACATCTAATGGAAAAACTGATTATAAATTATTACCTGTTATAAGTGATATTGATCTAATCAAAGAAGAATACATTGCCCCAAGAACCAAAGAAGAAGAACTTTTAGTGGCTATTTGGTCTGATGTTTTAAAGCGCGATCAGATCAGTGTAAAAGACAGTTTTTATAATTTAGGAGGAGATTCTATTAAATCTATTCAGGTAGTTTCAAGAATAAAACAGCAGGGATATACCTTAAAAGTGGCACAGATTTTACGAAATCCTATTGTTGAGGATTTGGCAAAATTAATAGAAGCAGATGTTGCTGTTATAAGTCAGGCTGAAGTAAAAGGAATGGTCGATTTAACGCCAATCCAACAGTTTTTCTTCGAAAGCGAACAAATCCCTAATAAAAATCACTACAATCAGTCTGTTATTTTAAGTAGCAAACAAGATATTGATCCTTTTATTTTAGAGCAATCGATAGCTTCGCTGGTTTTACACCATGATGCTTTACGAATGGTATACAAGCAGGATAATGATTCCAGGACTCAGTATAATGATGATGCATCAGGTAAACATTATAAGATTAATTTTTATGATTTGCGATCTGATTCAAAAGAACTTGAATTAGAAGCATTGCGCAGCATTGGTGATAGTTTGCAATCCGGATTTAATATTGGCTCAGGAATTTTATTTCATATTGGTCATTTCAGAATGTCAGACGGAGATCGTCTTGCCCTTATTATTCATCACCTTGTAATTGATGGTGTTTCCTGGCGTATTTTGTTTGAAGATTTATCTAATTTATATGAGTCTTACCAAACTAATACAGCGGTTAACCTACCTTTAAAAACAGATTCATTTCAGCGTTGGGCTTCAGTTCAGAAAGAATATGCTAAGAGCGAAAAAATGCAATCAGAACGATTGTATTGGGATGAAGTTTCAAAAGAAGCAATCACTTTATTGCCTTCAGATTATCAAGACAGAGAAAAAGTTTCTACTATAGACAAGTCTTCTTATTTTATTCTGGACGAGTCTTTAACAGAGAAACTTCAGACACAAGTACATCAGGTTTACAACACAGAAATTAATGATGTATTGCTTACTGGTTTGGGATTGGCTATTCGTGAAGTTTTTGGAGTAGAGAAAAGTGTTCTGAAAATGGAAGGGCACGGACGTGAGGAAATCATTGACGGTGTCGATATTGGAAGAACGGTTGGCTGGTTTACAAGTGTTTATCCTTTTGTGTTGGATTTGTCATCATCAAAAGGTCATGAACTAATTGGAGTAAAAGAGTCTTTACGCCAGATTCCAAACAAAGGAGTGGGATATGGTATCCTTAATTATTTAGACAAACGTTTTACCAATGAATTGCTTCCGAGCATCCAGTTTAATTATTTAGGAGATTTTGGAACGAATGCCGGTACAAATAAAAAAGGAGAATCTTTATTTGAATTTTCATCAGAAAATATAGGTTCATCATCAGATTTGGCAAATAGCACAAGCGAAGTATTACTTGATGTTTCAGGAATGATGGTTTCCGATCAGCTTAATATGTCTATTCGTTATTCAGGCAATGTTTTTAGCGAGGAAACAATTGCAAAACTGATAACTGCTTACGAAAACGCGCTAACAAATCTTATTGAATCATTATCAGAAATAAAGGAAAACCGCTTAACACCATCTGATTTGACCTATAATAAGTTAAGTTATTCTGACCTGACAAAACTTAATAAAGACAATAATATTGAGGATGTTTATGAGCTTTCGCCATTACAGCAAGGGTTGTATTACTATTGGTTGGTAGACAATTCAAGTCATATGTATTTTGAGCAAATTTCATATAAGCTGCATTTTAGTAATTTAAAAGTTGATGCTGTAAAGCAAGCTTATGATGAGTTGATCAAAAGATATGCAATTTTAAGAACCAGCTTTACCAATGATTACAGTGGTGTGCCTTTGCAGATTGTACACAAAACAGTTTCAAGCAATTTTAGTTATGAATCTGTTCGCGATTTAGCAAATATAGAGGAAGCATTACATGACATAAAAGAAAAAGATAAAGCAGCAGGATTCGATTTTGAGAAACCAACTCAAATGCGATTAAAAGTAGTGGAGTTAGGAAACGGAGATTATGAATTTATCTGGAGCAGCCACCATATTTTAATGGATGGATGGTGTCTGAGTATTTTGATCAACGATTTTTACAGAATGTTAATGGCAATAACCAACGATCAGACAATACAATTGCCAGAACCAGTTAAATATTCTACTTACATCGATTGGTTGTCAAAAATCAATAAAGACGCATCATTATCCTATTGGAAAAACTATTTAGACGGGTTAACATCAAATACTGAAATCCCTTTCAAAAAGAAAAAAGGACAAACTAAGAATGAGACATCCAATAAAGAAATTATTCATATCGAAGGTTCTGTATTTGAAAATGTAAAAAACCTATGCGGTGAGCTGGGTATCACAGCAAATACATTTATTCAGGGAGTTTGGGGATACTTACTTTCGAGATATAATAATACACAGGATGTAGTTTTTGGTTCTGTAGTATCAGGAAGACCCGGAGAATTACCAGGAATAGAAAATATGGTTGGTTTGTTTATTAATACAATACCAGTAAGGGTAAAATACGAAACGACAGATACTATAAAAACATTCCTGAAAAGATTGCATTTAGAAACATTAGACGCTACGGCTCATCATTACATCAATTTGTCTGAAGTACAGTCACAAAGTTCTTTAGGAATGGAGCTGATTAATAATTTAATGATTTTTGAGAACTTTTTGGTACAAGATGCTATCGAAGACGAGATCGACGTATTATACGGTCAAAAGGAAGAAAAAATTACTGTTGAAGGAATAAATGTTTTTGAGCAGACAAATTATGATTTTAATGTAACAGTAATGCCTTATGAATCAGAATTAAAAGTAGAATTTAAATACGATTCAAACACTTTTGATTCGGAATTGATCCTGAATCTGATATCACATTTTTCAAATATAACAGAGCAGTTTAGTGCAAGAGAAGAATTGTCATTAAATGAAATCGAATATTTAACACTATCAGAGAAATCTAAATTATTGAATGATTTTAATGCTACTACAGTAGAATTTGATCGCGAGAAAACAATAATTGAAATATTTGAAGAACAAGTAATAAAAACCCCGGATAGTATAGCGGTAATTTTTGAAGATAAACAATTTACTTACAATCAAATCAACGAAGAAGCCAACAGGTTAGGAATGTATCTGAGACAAAAGTATTTGATCCAGCCTGATGATTTAATCGCAATAAAATTAGATAAGAGCGAGAGAGTTACAATTGCTGTATTAGGAATTTTAAAATCAGGAGCGGCTTATGTGCCAATTGATGTTAATTATCCTGAGGAAAGAATCCAGTATATGGAAAATGACTCAAAAAGCAAAGTAATTATTGATGAAGATGAATTTGCAGCTTTTTATGCAGAAAAAGAGAAATATGCTGTTTCTAATCCTGCAAAAAATAGTGCTTCGCATAATTTAGCCTATATTATTTATACCTCTGGAACAACCGGTAATCCTAAAGGGGTTATGGTAGAAAATAGAAATCTGGTTTCGAGAATGAGTTATTACAAATTATTCTTTAATTTATCAGATTCAGATGCTACATTATTCTTTAGATCTTACTGTTTTGACGGCGCAATTGAAGAATATTTGATTCCGCTTCTTACAGGAGGAAAAAGTGTAATAGCACATAAAGATTTTTATAGTAACATAAGCGAAAACTTAATTGAATTGGTAGATAAGCATAGTGTTACAAAAGTAAATATGCCGCCATCGTTGCTAAACGATCTATTATCTAATCCAGATTATAGCGAAAAATTCTGTAATCTTAAATCCTTAAAACATGTTGTTTCCGGAGGTGATGTATTAAATATTCATCATTTAAAGAAAGCCAAAGTAAATGCACGTTTTTATAATGCATATGGTCCAACAGAAAACACTATTGATTCAACAAATTGGATAATTGATGTTAATTACGAAAGTAAAGAAAGTATTATTGGTAAGCCTATTCTTAATTCTAAAGTTTATATACTTGATGATAATGGTTCTCAATTATTGCCAATAGGAGTTTCAGGAAAGATTTATGTTTCAGGAGGGGGAGTTGCACGCGGATATTTGAACCGCGCTGATCTTACAGACGAAAAGTTTATGGAGAATCCTTTTGAAAAAGAACTTCGTATGTATGATACGGGCGATTTAGGAAGATGGCTTCCTGATGGAAATATAGAATTTTTAGGAAGAAAGGATCATCAGGTAAAAATTCGCGGTTTCCGTATTGAGCTTGGCGAGATAGAAACAATTTTATTGCAAAGTTCAAAAGCTTTAAATCAGGTAGTCGTGGTTACAAAAGGAACTGACGATGATAGAGTTCTGGTTGCATACTATGTATCTGATGATAAAATTGATAAAAAAGAACTGCAAAGCAACCTGAGCAAAGTATTGCCGGATTATATGTTGCCTGCTTATTATGTTCAGCTGGATGCTATTCCGTTGACATCAATAGGAAAAATAGATCGTAAAGCTTTACCGGAAGTTGCAGATAATGATTTAATCAAAGAAAGTTATATTGCACCAAGAACCAAAGAAGAAGCACTTTTGGTAACTATTTGGTCAGATATTTTAAAGCGCGATCAAATTAGTGTAAAAGATAGTTTTTATAATCTAGGAGGAGATTCTATTAAATCTATTCAGGTAGTTTCGAGAATAAAACAACAGGGATATACCTTAAAAGTAGCACAGATTTTACAAAATCCTATTGTCGAAGATTTGGCAAAATTATTAAAGACTGATGTTACAGTTATAAGCCAGGCTGAGGTAAAAGGAATGGTTGATTTAACTCCAATTCAGCAATTTTTCTTTGAAAGTGAACTAATCCTTAATAAAAATCATTATAATCAATCTGTAATATTAAGAAGCAGACAAGAGATTGATCCTTCTGTTTTAGAACAATCGATAGCTCAGCTGGTTTTACATCACGATGCTTTACGAATGGTATACAAACAGGATAATGATTCCTGGACTCAGTATAATAATGATGCATCAGATAAACATTATAAGATTAATTTTTATGATTTACGATCAGATTCAAAAGAGCTTGAATTAGAAGCATTACGCAGCATTGGTGATAGTTTACAATCTGGATTTAATATTAGTTCAGGAGTTTTATTTCATATTGGACATTTTAGAATGTCAGACGGAGATCGTCTTGCGCTGATTGTTCATCATCTTGTAATTGATGGTGTTTCGTGGCGTATTTTGTTCGAAGATTTATCTAATCTGTATCAGTCTTATCAAACAAAAACACCAGTTAAGCTGCCTTTAAAAACAGACTCGTTTCAGCGTTGGGCTTCAGTTCAGAAAGAATATGCCAAAAGCGAAAAAATGCAATCAGAGCGCTTGTATTGGGATGAGGTTTCAAAAGAAGCAATCGCTTTATTACCGGCAGATTATCAGGGCAGAGAAAAATCGTCGACTATAGACAAGTCTACTTATTTTATTCTGGACGAATCTTTAACCGAAAAACTTCAGACACAAGTACATCAGGTTTACAACACAGAGATCAATGATATATTGCTTACTAGTTTGGGACTGGCACTTCGTGAAGTTTTTGGAGTAGAGAAAAGTGTCTTGAAAATGGAAGGGCATGGACGTGAGGAAATCATTGATGGTATCGATATTGGAAGAACGGTTGGATGGTTTACAAGCGTTTATCCTTTTGTATTGGATCTATCATCATCAAAAGGTCATGAATTAATTGAAGTAAAAGAATCTTTACGCAGAGTTCCAAACAAAGGAGTTGGATATGGTATTTTGAAATATTTAGACAAACGTTTTACCAATGAATTGCTTCCGAGTATCCAGTTTAATTATTTAGGAGATTTTGGTACTAATGCCGGTACAAATAAACAAGGAGAATCTTTATTTGAATTTTCATCAGAAAATATAGGTTTGTCATCAGATGTATCAAATAGCCAAAGTGAGGTATTGCTTGATATTTCAGGAATGATGGTTTCAGATCAGCTTAACATGTCTATTCGCTATTCAGGAAATATTTTTAGCGATGAAACAATTGCAAAACTTATAACAGCTTACGAAAATGAGTTAGTAAATCTTATCGAATCATTATCAGAAATAAAGGAAAATCGTTTAACACCATCTGATCTAACGTATAGTAAATTAGCTTATTCAGACTTAAAAGAGATTAATAAAGGCAATAGTGTTGAGGATATTTATGAGCTTTCGCCATTACAGCAAGGATTGTATTATTATTGGTTAGTAGATAGTTCAAGTCATATGTATTTTGAGCAAACCTCTTACAGGTTACTGTCAAAAGATCTGGACATTGCCATTGTGGAAAAAGCTTATAATGAATTGGTAAATAGATATGCCATTCTTCGAACCAGTTTTACCAATAACTATGCAGGAATTCCTTTGCAGGTCGTTCATAAATCAGGTACAATTAACTTTACAAGCAAACAAATTGCCGGAACTGAAAATATTGACGCTAGTTTACGTGAGATAAAAGAGCAGGACAAATCAATTATTTTTGATTTTGAGCAGCCTAGCCAAATGCGTTTACAAGTTCTGGATTTGGGATCTGATTATTATGAGTTCATCTGGAGTCACCATCATATTTTAATGGATGGCTGGTGTATTAGTATTTTACTGAATGATTTCTACAGTATTTTAATGGCGCTGAGCAATAATCAGTCTGCTAATTTACCAGAACCGGTAAAATATTCAAATTACATAAAATGGTTGTCTGCAATTAATAAAGAGACATCTTTAAGCTATTGGAAACACTATTTACAAGGTATAGAATCAGTAAGCCAAATACCTTTTACGAATAATAAAGCCTTAACGAACGGAGGTTCATTTAAAATGGAAAGGCTGCATATTGAAGGAGATTTGTTTTTGGCAATCAAAAAAATATGCCAACAATCGGATATTACGTTAAATACTTTTACGCAGGGAGTTTGGGGTTATTTACTTTCCCGTTACAACAATACGACTGATGTTGTTTTTGGTTCGGTAGTTTCCGGCAGACCAGGAGAATTGTCAGGTGTAGAGAAAATGGTTGGATTGTTTATTAATACAATTCCGGTAAGAGTACAATATAAAAACGAGGACACTACAAAAACGTTCCTTCAAAAATTACATTCTGAAAACTTAGTAAGCACATCTCATCATTATCTTAATTTATCAGAAGTACAGTCTGAAAGTGATCTGGGTATGGAACTTATCAATCATTTAATGGTCTTTGAGAACTTCCTGATTCAGGAAAGTATTGGAGAAGAGATTAAAGATCTTTATGATGAGAAAGAAGATAAAATCACAATTGAAGGCGTTGAAGCTTTTGAGCAGTCTAATTACGATTTCAGTATTACAGTACTACCATCAGATTTATCGTTAAGAATTGATTTTAACTATAATTCGGCTGTTTATGAAACGGATCAGATAGAGAAGATCAGCAATCATTTTTCGAATATAGCAGAGCAGTTTAGTACAGTTGAAGAGTTGCCGTTAGAACAAATCGATTACTTATCATTAGAAGAGAAAAATCAATTGTTATACGACTTTAATTCTACAGCAGTTGAATATCCAAAAGATAAAACGCTGATTGATTTATTTGAGAAACAAGTTGCAGATACACCAGATAATATCGCTGTCGCATTTAAGGATAAAGAATTGACTTATAGCGAAATTGATTCTTTGTCTTCCCGATTGTTATACCGTTTGCAAAAAGAGTATGGTATAAAAAAAGGAGATATGGTTGGTATTCTGTTAGATAGAAATGAGTGGACTTTTATTTCGATTTTAGCCATATTAAAAGCTGGAGCAGTTTATATTCCAATCGATTCAGAGTTGCCAAACAATCGTAAAGCTTTTATAATTGAAGACACAAATCTAAAACTGTTAATAACACAACCGTCATTTACAAAAGAATTAGATTTTTACAAAGGAAATATCTTATCTATAGATGCTCATTTTGATCTTTCGGATACTATTTTAAGTGTTGAAAAAATTGATTCTAATGCTGCAGATTTAGCTTATATCATTTACACTTCAGGTTCAACAGGAAACCCAAAAGGTGTAATGATTGAGCATAGTTCGCTGACAAATTATCTTGTTTGGGCAAAAGATTATTATTTAACAATGGATTTAAGTAATACAAATTTTGGTCTGTTTACTTCATTATCATTTGATTTAACGATTACCAGTTTGTTTTTACCAATAATTAGTGGCGGAAGTTTACAAATTGCAGAACCAAACAGCAGTGTTGCAGATATTCTTCAAAAATACTTTGATAGCGATATATCGTGTATAAAGTTAACACCAGCGCACATAAGTGTTTTAGACAGTTTAAGTTTAAAATCAAACAAAATTGAACTTGCAATAGTTGGTGGAGAAGAACTTCGAAAAGATCACATTGCGATCTTAAAATGTATAAATCCGGCAATTAGAATTATTAACGAATACGGTCCAACAGAATCGACAGTTGGCTGTACCGTTTATGAAGTTACATCTCAGGATGAAACAGTTTTAATAGGCCAGCCAATTTCAAACACATCGATTTATATTGTTGACGAGTTCAATAATTTACAAGCAGAAGGAGTTACGGGAGAAATTTGTATTGGCGGTTCAGGTTTGGCAAGAGGGTACTTAAACCGTGCAGATTTAACAGCAGAAAAATTTGTTGCAAATCCATTTTTAGAAGGAACAAGAATTTACAAAACAGGAGATTTAGGAAAATGGCTTCCAGATGGTAAACTTGAGTATCAGGGCAGAGTAGATGACCAGGTTAAAATTTTGGGACATCGAATCGAACTTGGCGAAATTGAGTTTCAATTAAAATCAAAAGAAGATATAAGCAATGTTGTAGTTACGGTTATATCAAATTCAGATAACGATAAAGAACTGGTTGCCTACTTAATTTCAGATACTGTACAAAATGTTTCAGAAATAAGAAGCTTTTTATTGAATAGGATACCATCTTATATGATTCCATCTTATTATGTACAATTAGATGAATTTCCATTAACCAGAAACGGAAAATTGGATAAAAAAGCACTTCCATATCCTGATAAATCAGATATAAAAACGGGTTCCGATTATGTAGCTCCTATAAATGAAATTGAGGAAAGATTGATAGAAATATTAAGCTTAGAAATGAAATTGAATAAAGATAAGATAAGTACAATTGACAATTTCTTTGATTTGGGAATGAACTCTATAAAACTTATAAAATTTATAAATAGAATTAGTCAGGAGTTCAAGATAGAAATTAAGCCGATAGTATTATTTCAGTACCCAAATATCAAGGAATTAACAGCATACTTTTTTGACCAGTCAGAAACAACAGAACCTCAGGAAGAAGAAGATATCTACGAAGAGCTTGATGAGATAATTAATTTAATGAATGAATAACATAATCATGAAAAAAGAAGACATTAATAAAAAAGATATTGCAATTATAGGAATATCATGCAAGTTTCCTCATTCTAATAATCCAAGTGAATTTTGGAAAAATTTAGTAGATGAAAACGATTTACTTCATTTTTACACTGATGAAGAATTATCAAATCTTGGAATAAGTAACGAACTAATTGCTAATCCCAATTATATAAAAGTAAATGCAGATCTAGAGAATACAGGCTCTTTTGATTATTCTTTTTTTGGATATACAAAAAATGAGGCCAATTCTATGGATCCTCAAACAAGAACATTACACGAACAAGTTTGGCTGGCATTTGAAGATGCAGGATATGATATATCTTCTTATAAAGAAAAAGTTGGAGTTTATGTTTCTATGTCAGAGAACCTAAATTGGGTAGTTTATAATAGCATTAATCCCAATAAAAATGTTAACTCATTTTATCTGCAAAAATTAATAAATAAAAACTTTGCACCTACTTTATTATCTTATAATTTGGATTTAACAGGGCCTAGTTATTTTATTGATACCGCTTGTTCAAGCTCATTGTCTTCTATTCATATTGCATGTAGAAATTTACTTTTAAGAGAATGCTCTATGGCTTTGGCAGCAGGGATTAGCATTGATAGTACAAAAAACAAAGGATATATTTATCAAGAGGGAATGATAGCTTCAAAAGATGGGCATTGCAAAGCTTTTGATGAAAAATCTTCCGGAACAGTCGCCGGTAATGGCGGAGCGGTGATAGTCCTTAAACGTTTAGAAGATGCTGTAAGAGACAATGATCATATCTATGCAGTTATAAAATCATCTGCGGTAAACAATGACGGAAAAGGAAAAGTAGGATATACAGCACCAAGTGTTACAGGACAATCTGACTGTATCAAATTAGCTCATAAAACAGCCAATGTTCCCTCAAATACAATCAGTTATATTGAGGCACATGGTACTGGTACAAAATTAGGCGATCCTATAGAAATCGAAGCTTTAAACAAAGCCTTTAATTATGATACAACTCATAAATGTGCTGTTGGTTCAATAAAAACTAATTTAGGGCATCTAGATGCAGCTGCCGGAATAACCGGTCTTGTTAAAACTGCTTTGGCAATAAACAAGAAGCAAATACCTGCAACATTACATTTTACAAAACCTAATCCCGATATCAATTTCAAATCAGGACCATTTTATGTTAATGGTCAATTAGAAGAATGGAAAAGTAATGTAGAACATCCTTTAAGAGCAGGTGTAAGTAGTTTTGGTATTGGCGGAACGAATGTTCATATCGTGATGGAAGAAGCGCCTGTTTTAGAAAAATCAGGTGAATCAAGACCGTATCAATTATTAGTATATTCTGCAAAAACTAAATCTTCATTAACTAACTATCAGGCTAGTCTTCATGAGTTTTTACAGACTAATGAGAATATTGATTTAGCTGATTTAGCTTATACGCTTCAGGTTGGCAGAAAATCTTTTGCCCAAAGAGACTTTGTAATTTTTAGAGATAAAAAAGAAGCTCTATACAAATTAAAAGAGCAAGTAAATACTGCCAAAGTACAACTTAAAAGAGATATAGTTTTTATGTTCTCAGGTCAGGGAAGCCAATATTTTAATATGGCAAAAGACGTGTATTTGCAGGAGCCGGATTTCAAAGTTTTAATGGATAAAGGGTTTCGTATTTTGAAAGATCTTACCGGAGAAAATTATAAAGCAATAATAGGTTATGAAAGCGATGATACAATTGATCCGCTTTTAATAAATAAAACACAATACACACAACCACTGCTTTTTTTAATTGAATATGCTTTTGCAAGTTTGTTAGTGAACTGGGGAATATCACCAAAATATATGATAGGCCATAGTTTAGGCGAATATGTAGCGGCGTGTTTAAGTGACGTATTTTCTTTTGAAGATGCTTTATACATTCTTGTAAAAAGATCTTCTTTTATGAGTAAAGTAGAAGAAGGTGAAATGCTTGAAATTGGACTTTGTTATGATACAATCAAACGTTATATCAATAATGAAATATCAGTTGCAGCATTAAATACGAAAAATTCTACCGTTGTATCTGGAAACAAAAAGGATATTGCGCAATTGATAAAAGTATTAGAAGAGAAGGATATTGCGTTTAACAGATTAAAGACATCTCATGCTTTTCATTCAAAAATGATGGATGTTATATTGGATGATTACGAAAAGGAACTTTCTAAAATTAATTTTTCCAAACCACAACGTCCATTTATTTCAAACCTTACCGGAAAAGAAATTTCTGCTGAACAAGCAGTATCACCAAAATACTGGGTTAAGCATTTAAGAGAAACGGTTAATTTTTCAGACGGAATCGATTATTTATTAGAAAAAGGAGACTCGATTTTTATAGAAGTAGGTCCAGGAAAAACTTTGTCAACTTTTTGTCAGTTAAACAAAAATTATAAAGGAAATAATTTAGCTGTTGGATTAATAAGACATCCAAAAGAAATCAAAAATGACAATCAGAAACTTGTAGAATCTTTAGGTTATTTATGGAGCACAGGAGTTGATATTAATTGGAGTGCATATTACGCTCATGAAATACGTAATAAAATGGCTGCTCCAACGTACAGCTTTGACAAACATGTTTTTGCTTCTAATGTTAATCTATTTGAAAAACTGGCAGACTTTGGTGTTAATGATAAGAAAGCTATCTCAGAATGGTTTTATGAGCCTTCGTGGAAAACATCAAGATTAGTTACAAATATCAAAAATGAATCTACTGAGAAATGTTACTTAGTTTTTATGGATGATTTGGGCTATGGAGAAGCTTTAGTACAGAAAATAAGAAACGAGTCAGACAAAATAATAGAAGTAAGAAAAGGAGAGTGTTTTAAGAAAAATTCTGATTCTCAATTTGAATTGAATATTTCTGATTACAGTACTTATGAAAAACTGTTTTTAGAATTAAAAAATCAAAAAATAAAACTTACCAATATCATTCATTTATTTAATATCGATGAAGCATCAAAAAGCAACAGTGATAAAGAAGAAAATTTTAAAGAATTAGGTTTTTATAGTTTACTGCATATCGCTAAAAATATCAGTGACCTGGAGCAAAAAGAAGCATTAGATCTTACAGTTGTAACCAGTAATCTGCAAACGGTACTTGGTAATGAAAATACAGACTCGTTAAAAGCGATGACCTTAGGTTTAATCACTGTAATTGCACAGGAAAATCCTCTTGTTAATTGTAGAAATATAGATGTTTTATCTACAGATGATAAAACTGAAATAGCAGAAAATATTGCTCGTGAAATTCAGGCAAAGGTTTTTGATAAATTTATTTCATATCGCTTAAACAATAGATGGGTAAGAAGTTATAATCCTATCCAGATAGAAAACCCTCAAGAAGGCAAGACCAGAATAAAAAAAGGAGGAGTCTATTTAATTACCGGAGGACTTGGAGATTTAGGATTTGTTCATGCAAAATATTTATTAGAAAAATATAACGCATCTCTAATTTTATTGGGACGTACAGTAATTTCATCTACAGCCGAAAATGAAAAGCAAGGTAATTATTCCCGCCTGAAAACTTTAGAGCAATTAGGTAATGTGCAGTATTACAATGCAGACATGAATAATTTAGAAGATGTTCAAAAAGTGATTCAGCAAGGAGAACTTGCTTACGGACAGATAAACGGAATTATTCATACTGCCGGAATTATCAAAGGAAAATCTTTAAGAAGTATTAATTTTTTGAAAGTCGAAAATTGCGAAAAACAATTTGAACCTAAGGTTGAGGGAGTAC
Source organism: Flavobacterium sp. MC2016-06 (assembly GCF_009711165.2). Lineage (GTDB taxonomy): Bacteria > Bacteroidota > Bacteroidia > Flavobacteriales > Flavobacteriaceae > Flavobacterium. The sequence continues at coordinate 13,566 of NZ_WMID02000046.1, forward strand.
AAATACTTGCGCAGCTATTTAAGGATAGAGAATTAGATTTTTGTTTGTTTTCGTCTTCATTGTCTTCAATATTAGGAGGTAAGGAATTTGCGTCTTATGCAGCAGCAAATACTTTTATGGATTATTTCTCTCATACCAGAAAAATCAGCAACAGTATTAGTGTTAATTATGATGGGTTAAGTTTTGAAGAAAATCAAAAAGAGGGATTATTAACGTCATCAAATATTATAGAAGTTTTCGAGAGAATTTTATCCATAGAAAATATACCTCAAATTATTATTTCTACCAGTAGTCTCGATAAAAGATTGTCTAAATGGGTAGGTCAATCAGAAACAAATCCAGCTGAAAATCCCGAAAATAGTATAGAAATAGAAAGTGAAGAATTTGACAGATCTGTTGTGACAAATAGATATATCCAACCTGATACGCCAGTTGAGAAGAAATTAAGTGAGCTGTTTGAAGAGTTATTTGGCTATAAGAATATTGGTATTGAGGATGATTTTTTTGAACTGGGTGGAAATTCATTAATGGCTATCACATTATCGAATCGCATTTACAAAATTTTTAATGTAGAACTAGCAATTGAAGATTTTTTTGAGAAACCTAACATTAAGGAGCTGGCTAAAGAAATTGAGACAGTAAATAAGCTAATCGAGTTTAAGAAAAATAGTAAAGAAAAAAAATATAAAATCGAGATATAAGATGATAGATTTAATAAAAGAATTAGAAAGCAAGAACATTTATCTTTCATTAGTAAGTAACAAACTGGAGTTAAGTTACGATGATGAAATAGAAAATGAGGTTCTGGAAAGAATCAAAGCTAATAAAGAACAATTAATTAAATTCCTTCATAAATATTCGGATAATAAAGGATATGAGGAAATAAAATTAGTTGATGAACTTTCAAACTATCCTTTATCTGATGCTCAAAAGAGACTTTGGATATTAGGTCAATTCAGCCAGACATCTATTGCTTATAATATGCCAATGCATATTGTATTGGATGGAAATTACAATATTGAAAGTTTCAAAAAAGCAATATTTTCTACAATAGAACGACATGAGATTTTAAGAACAGTTTTTAGAGAGGATGAGTCCGGAGAAATACGTCAATGGATTTTATCTAAAGAAGAACTGAATTTTAATGTTGATTATTATGATTTTAGAGAAGATGATGATAGAGAAGTTAAAGTAAAACAATATATAAAAGAAGACAGTGTTAAGCCTTTTGATTTAGCTCAGGGACCATTAATTCGAGCAGTATTATTTCAGGTTTCAAATGACAGCTATGTGTTTTATTATAATATGCATCATATTATAAGTGACGGATGGTCTATGGATATTTTATCTCGTGATGTTTTAGCATATTATGAAGCATATCAAGAAGATAAAAATGTAAATCTGCCAGAACTTAGAATACAATATAAAGATTATACAGCTTGGCAATTATTACAACTGGAGGAAGAAGTTTCAAAAGAACATAGAGAATATTGGTTAAATCAATTTTCAAAAGAGTTATCTGTTATAGATTTACCAGCTTCAAAAGTACGTCCGTTAATTAAAACAAATAATGCGAGACGTTTAGGTACTTATTTATCAAGAGAGCTTTCAGAAGGACTCAAAAAATTCTGTCAGGATAATGACGGAGTATTATTTATGGGGCTTGTGACTGCTTTTAATGCATTATTTTACAGATACACTTCTCAAAAAGATTTTGTATTAGGAACAGCTGTTGCAGGAAGAGATCATATTGATCTTGAAGATCAAATGGGTTTCTATGTCAATACTTTAGCATTAAGAAATGAGATTCAGTCAGAAGATAGTTTTCTTGATTTATTTCAAAGAATAAAAGGAACCACTTTAGAAGCTTATAAGCATCAAAGATATCCATTTGACCGATTAGTAGAAGATCTAAAATTGAAACGAAATTTAAGTCGTAGTTTAATTTTCGATGTAATAATAACACTGCACAATTTCGAAAACAAAAAAACGAATATTATAAAGGAAGTATCAGATGAGATAATTGATCTTGGAGAAGCAAGCGGGAAATTTGATATAGAACTTAGCGTTAAAGATGTTGGAGGACCTTTGAGTTTTGAAATAGTTTATAATACTGATGTGTATGACAATGAAATGATTGTGTGTTTCTTAAAACACTTTAAACAATTATTGGCAGAAGGTATTAAAAGTCCAGACACAAGAATTGATGAACTAAATTTTCTATCAAAAGCTGAAACAAACACGCTTGTAAAAGAGTTTAATGCTACTGAAGTTGTTTATCCAAAGGATAAAACAATAATTAATCTGTTTGAAGAACAGGTTGAAAAAACACCTAATAATACAGCTGTTGTTTTTGAAAACAAAGCATTTACATATCAGGAATTAAATGAGCTTTCGAATCAGCTTGCCCATTATTTAAGAGAAAGCTATGCTATTCAGGCAAATGATTTAATTGGTATTAAATTAGAGAGAAGTGAAAACTTAATTATTGCAATTTTAGGAATATTAAAATCCGGAGCAGGTTATGTGCCGATTGATCCAAGTTATCCTCAGGATAGAATAGATTATATAGAAAAAGACAGCAATAGTAAAGCACTATTAGACGAAGCAGGATTTTCAGTATTCAAGCTGCAAAGCCACAAATACAAAAATACTAATCTGCAAAGTATAAATATCCCGGCAGATTTAGCATATGTAATTTACACATCAGGAACCACAGGACAGCCTAAGGGAGTTATGGTGGAGAATAGATCTGTTGTAAGACTTGTAAAACCATGTTCTTATTTTCCTTTAGATCAAAGAAACATACTTTTAAGTACCGGAGCAATCTCATTTGATGCTACTATTTTTGAATATTTTGGAGCTTTATTAAACGGTGCAAAACTAATCCTTGCTTCTCAGAATGATTTATTACAGACTGATAAACTAGAAGAAGTTATCAATAAAAACAACGTAGATGGTTTTTTCATGACCACTTCATGGTTTAACTATGTTGTCGACAGTAATATTGAGGTATTTAAAAATGTGAAACAATTAATGGTTGGCGGAGATGCTATTTCTCCACATCATGTAAAAAAAGTATTTAACGCTTTTTCAAACATAAAAATCAGCAATGTATATGGTCCTACAGAAAACACCACTTTTTCATTAATATACGATATCGATAATTCAGATTGTACAACAATTCCGTTAGGGAAACCCATTCCAAACAGTTCCGCCTATATTTTAGACGAAGCTTTAAATGTTGTGCCAATGGGAGTTTCAGGTAAAATTTATGTTGGCGGAGCAGGAGTTGCGAGAGGTTATATGAATCGTCCTGATTTAACAAAAGAAAAATTTGTACCCAATCCATTTGTTCAAGGAGAAAAAATGTATAATACTGGAGATCTTGGCAGATGGCTTGCAGATGGTACAATAGAATTTTTAGGAAGAGAAGATCATCAGGTAAAAATTAGAGGTTATAGAATAGAGTTGGAAGAAATAAAAAGCCAACTGATGGACAAAGAAGGTATTCAGGAAGCAACAGTTCAGGTTTTTGAAGCAAAAGGGAGTAAAGAATTAATAGCTTATTTTGTTTCTAATCAGGAAGAAGTTGTGTCAGAATTAAAAGATTTTTTATCTCAAAGACTTCCTAACTATATGGTGCCATCTTTATTTGTTCAGTTGCAATCTATGCCGCTTACAAGTAATGGTAAAACAGATACAGGAGCATTGCCTAGTCCTGATGGATTAAATATATCGAGCTCAGCAGAATATGTAGCTCCTGATACCGATTTAGAAAAAAGTTTAGTTTCTATATGGGAAAATTTATTGAATAGTACATCAATTGGTATTAACGATGATTTCTTTGATCTGGGCGGACATAGTATCAAAATTGGTAAACTAATTAATAGCTATCAAAAAACATTTGGAGTAAAATTAGGTTTTAGCGAATTGTATGAGAATACGTCATTGACTTCTCATGCAAAATTAATCGCTCAATCTGGAAAATCAGGACACACGTCGATTCAAAAAACTGCCGTTTCTGAAAGCTATCCTTTATCAAATGCACAACATAGATTGTGGGTTTTAAGCCAAGACGAAGAAAACTCTATTGCTTATAACATGCCTTCTTACCATATTTTGAAAGGAGATTTTGACAGCAATAGCTTTAAGCGAGCTATAAAGTCTACGATAGACAGACATGAAATTTTGAGAACCGTTTTTAAAGAAAATGAAACAGGCGAAATCAGACAATGGATTTTATCTGGTGAGTCTTTAGATTTGAATATCGAATATCATGATTTTAAAGCAAAAACGAATAAAGAAGCAAGTATTAAAGAATATCTTAGAAAAGATTCTGCTGAGCCTTTTGATTTGCAAACTGGCCCGTTGTTAAGAGCTGCATTATTACAATTATCAGACGATACCTATGTTTTTTATTATAATATGCATCATATCATTGGAGATGGCTGGTCTATGGATGTGCTCGCAAATGATGTAATGACCTATTATAATGCATACAAGGCAGGCAAAACAGCTGATTTATTGCCATTGAATATTCAATATAAAGACTATAGTGTATGGCAATTAGGGCAAGAATTGACAAAAGATTCTAAGGAATTTTGGATAAATCAGTTTTTAGGCGAATTACCATTAACAGATTTGCCTTCGTCGCAAAAGCGTCCTTTATTAAAAACGAATAACGGTAAAAATTTAGGAACTTATTTGTCTAAAGAAGTATCACAACAATTAAAAACTTTTTGCCAGGATCGTGGCGGTAGTTTGTTCATGGGACTTGTGGCTTCTTTAAATGCGTTATTTTACAAATATACGGCTCAGGAAGATTTTATTATTGGAAGCCCGCTTGCAGGAAGAGATCATATTGATCTGGAAAATCAAATAGGTTTTTACGTTAATACATTAGCATTAAGAAATCAGGTTAGACCAGAAGAGAATTTTAATGAACTATTCGAACGTGTAAAGAATACAACTTTTAAAGCTTATGAGCATCAGCAATATCCATTTGATCAATTAGTAGAAGAACTAAAATTAAAAAGAGACATAAGCAGAAGTGTACTTTTTGACGTGATGATTAATTTAAATAATGTTAAGGATAATCAAGCTCAAAGAGAAGTAATAAAAAGAGAAGATATTGTTGATTATGGATCAGTAACAACCAAATTTGATGTCGATTTTAATTTTGAAGAGAAAGGGAATTATATCTCATTTAATGTAAAATTCAATACAGATGTTTACGATCAGTATATGATTGAAACATTAATGAAACATTACAAACAACTCCTAGAAGCTTTATTGACAAATAGTGAGGTAAGCGTTGACACCGTAGATTATTTATCTAAGGAAGAAGAAATAGTTTTACTGCATAATTTTAATGCAACCGATGTAAAATATCCAGAGGTAACGGTACTAGATTTATTTGCAAAACAAGTAAAAGAAAATCCTGATGCAGTTGCGGTAGTTTTTGAAGAGAAGCAATTAACGTATAAAGAGCTGGATGAAAAATCAAATCAATTAGCGCATTCTTTGCTTGAAAACGGATTGGAAAGAGAAGAATTAGTTCCAATTTGCGTTAATCGTTCCTTAGAAATGCTTGTTGGGATAATAGGAATTATAAAATCAGGCGGTGCATATGTGCCAATTGATCCGGGAAATCCTAAAGATCGTATAGATTTTATTTTAGAAGACACAAAAGCGAGATTTATAGTAACAGATTCGTCATTAATTGATCTTCTTGCCATAAAAAAAGAAATAAATTCTTTATATCTGGATCAGACAAATTCGTTGAGTTCTACTACATCTGCAATTTCAGAACGTGTAGCAATTAATGATTTAGCATATTCAATTTACACGTCTGGAACAACTGGTAATCCTAAAGGAGTTTTGGTTGAGCACATAGGATTAAGCAATTATATACAACATCAGATTGCTTATTTTTCTATCGCCGATAAAGAAAGAATACTTCTATTTTCTAATTATGTTTTTGATGCTTCGGCAGAACAAATATTTATTAGTATTTCAACAGGAGCAACCTTGTTTATCCCAAGTTATGATACGATAAGAGATATAGAAAAAATTGGAGAGTACATACAAGAGAATAAAATTACTCATTTGCATGCTACACCAAGTTTTCTTGAAATTATTCCAAAAAGAGAATATCCAGATTTAAAACGTGTTGTATCAGGTGGAGAAAACTGCTCTGTAAGTTTGGCTAATAAATGGGGTGATAGTATCAATTTCATTAATAAATATGGGCCAACAGAAGTTTCAATTACTTCGCTAATACATACAATTGATGCAAAAGATAAGTCAGGAATTACAATTCCAATAGGTAAACCAGTAAGCAATACCAAATGTTATATAGTAAGTGAGTCTAACAAAATTGTTCCAATTGGTGTAATAGGAGAATTATATTTATCTGGTATTCAAGTAGCAAGAGGTTATTTGAACCGTCCGGATTTAACAAACGAAAAATTTATAGAAAACCCTTTTGTTAAAGGAGAAAGAGCCTATAAAACTGGAGATTTAGCAAGATGGCTGCCAGATGGTACAATAGAATATATTGGAAGAAAAGATGATCAGGTAAAAATAAGAGGACATCGTATAGAACTTGGAGAAATAGAAGTACAACTGCAAAACATCAATACTGTAGATCAGGTAGTTGTTTTGGCAAAAGAAACTTCAAATACAAAACGTTTAGTGGCTTATATCGTTGGTGCAAACTTCGATAAAGACGAAACGATTAAAGTGCTTTCGCAAAAATTACCGGAATATATGATTCCGCAAATTTATGTCAAGTTAGATTCTTTGCCTTTGACAAGAAATGGCAAAATCGATAAAAAGGCACTTCCTAATCCAGATTTTTCAGATATAACTTCAGGAAAATATGTAGCTCCACGTACCTCTGAAGAAATAGAATTAGCATTAATCTGGCAAGAAGTTTTAAAAGTAAAACAAGTAGGTGTTCAAGATAATTTCTTTTCTCTGGGAGGAGATTCAATTATGGCAATCCAATTAGTAAGCAGAGCTAAAAAGAAAGGAATTGTTTTAAAAGTGCGAGATGTATTTACACATCAGACTATTCAGGAAATCGCTAAAAATTTAAAGAATGATATTTCTACAATTAGTGAACAAGGCATACTAGAAGGAGATTCAGGATTATTACCGATTAATCATTACTTTTTTGAAAGAAAATTTAATAATCATAATCATTACAATCAGTCGGTATTATTTTCAGTATCTAAAGATATTGATGCCGCTTTAGTAGATAAAGCATTAGGATATCTGGTTAAACAGCATGATGTTTTACGATTAAGATTTGAGCAAAAAGAAGGAGCATATCAAGGAATTTTTACGTCTGATTTTCCAGGCTTATCGTTAGAAGTTGTTACAGAAAATAATGAACCAATTAGTACACAAATAACGAATATCTGTAATTCGTATCAGAAAAATTTATCAATCGAGAACGGAGAAATTGCGAAGTTTGTTTTGATAGAAACACCTTCATCAGATCAATTCAACCGATTGTTTATAGTGGTACATCACTTAGCAATAGACGGTGTTTCATGGCGTATTATGGTCGAAGATTTATCGTCTTACATTACCTCTTTATTGGCTAATAATGAAGTGTCTGTAGAAGAAAAAACAACATCATATCGTCAATGGCAGCAGCGATTGACAGAATATGCAAATACAGATGAGTTGCTGTCTGACTTTTCTTATTGGAAATCTATAGTAGCAAAAAACAGCATTTTGCCTCAGGATACTAATTATGATGGAATCACAACTTATGCAGAAACAAAAAGCAGCAGTATTTCATTAACTAAACAACAAACAAAAAGCTTAGTACAAAATTGTCATCATGCTTTTGGTACAGAAATTAATGATTTATTGTTAGCGGCACTATCGGTAAGTTTATCTAAATGGTCTGGAAAATCTGAAATTATAATAGGTTTAGAAGGACATGGACGTGAGGATTTGTTTGATGACATAGATTTAAGCAGAACAGTAGGTTGGTTTACTTCACTATATCCTGTTTTATTGCAAACAAATGAAAAAGATCTTGCGGCAACAATTATTCAAACAAAAGAAACACTTCGCAGAATTCCAAATAAAGGAATTGGTTATGGAGTTTTACGCTACTTAGCATCTGATAAAAAAATACAGTCTGATCTTTCTATTGATGTTGAGCAAATAATATTCAATTATTTAGGGCAGTTTGGAACAGGTGAAAGCGAAAAAGGATTGTTTGATTTTGCACCAGAATCTGCAGGAGCAAGTATAGGATCAGAAAATAAAATATCAAGTAAAATATCTGTTAACGGAAATCTTATTGGTGATGTTTTAAGTTTTGCATGGATTTACGACGCGAATAGATATAACGAGGAAACAATTAAAACTATTACTAATAATTTTAAAGATGCCCTGCTTGAAATTATTTCTTTATGCGAAGAAACAACAGAGAATATCAAAACACCATTTGATTATGGTTTGAATGGTTTAGTGAGTTATAACGAATTAAAAAGCTTTAAACAAAGTACGCACCCTTATGCGATAGAAGATATTCATAGATTGAGCCCTTTACAGGAAGGATTGCTTTTTCATAGTTTATATGATCAGAATCCTAATGCTTATGTAATTCAGTTAAGCTTTGATTTGGTTGGAGAATTGCAGCCGGCTCATTTTAAAACAGCTTGGGAATTATTAATAAAAAAGCACAGCATTCTTAGAACCTCATTTTATTATGAGAACTTAGGAGTTCCTGTTCAATGTGTTTATGATACCGTAAATCTGCCGTTTACTATTATAGATTATAGTACTAAAAATAAGGAAGAATTGGACAATGATGTTACTTCGTTTTTAGACATCGATTCTAATACTTCATTTGATTTAGAACAAGCTCCGTTATTTAGAATTACGTTATTAAAGCTTGCAGACAATCGTACAAAATTAGTATTTACGCATCATCATCTTCTTTTTGATGGTTGGTCAATGCCAATTGTGTTTTCTGAATTTATTTCTTCTTATCAAAATTTAGTCAATGAAAAAGTATTGGATATAAATGTTAAGAAAGACAATTACAAAGATTACATCAAGTATATTTTTTCGAAAGAAGAATCAAAAACACTTTCTTATTGGAAGAACTATTTAACAGAACTGGAAGTACCAAGCTTGTTGCCATTTATAAGTGATGTTAAAAAACGCAATAAGGCTTTTGGTACCAATAATTTGGTGCTTAAAAAAGACGGCAGTTATATTGCAAAACTGGAAGCCTTTGCTTTGTCAAATCATTTAACGATTAATACTATTGTTCAGGGAATCTGGTCGTATTTGTTATCTCGTTATACGGGTAATTCAACAGTTACTTTTGGAACTATTATTTCTGGAAGACCTGCTGAATTAGAAGATGTAGAAAACCGTGTGGGATTGTACATTAATACAATTCCGTTATGTACGACTGTAAAACAGGAAGAGGAAGTTACCCATTGGTTAGCCGGAATTCAAATGGAATTTACTACTTCGAGAGAAGAGTATGGACATTCTTCTTTATCACAAATACAAAAATTAAGCGGTATAAACGGAGAGTTATTCGATAGCATTATGGTGTTTGAAAACTATCCTTTGGAGGCTATTCAATCTGTTGAAACGGATTTAAGAATCGAAAATATTCAAGGTAAAGAACAAACGAACTATGCGTTAACACTAAAAATAAGTCACGCTACTGAAAAAGCATTAGTAATAGATTTTGGTTACAATTCGTCTATTCTTTCTGATAATGATGCAAAAAGAATTCGTTCACATTTTGAAGAACTGCTTAACAGCATAACAGAATCAGCTACTATCAAAGAATTAAATTATTTAACTATTCCGGAACAAAAAGAAGTACTGGAAGGTTTTAATAATACTAAAGTTGAATATAATCTGGAACTAACGGTATTGGATTTGTTCTATGAGCAAGTGGCTAATCAACCGAATTCAACAGCTTTGATTTTTGAAGAAACAGCATTATCATTTAAAGAATTAGATAAAAAATCAAATCAATTAGCGCAGTATCTTAAAGAACAAGGGGTGCAAAAAGAACAATTAATTCCTATTTGTATCGATCGTTCATTAGAAATGATTGTTGGAATTCTTGCTATCATAAAAGCAGGCGGAGCTTATGTGCCTATAGATCCTGATTATCCAAAAGATCGTATAAACTACATTGTAGAAGATACTCAGGCAAAAATTGTTTTGAGTTCCGTACAATATGCGGATAAAATAGATTCGATACCGGTAATTAGTTTAGATGCTTTCGAATATGAATTATTCTCAGGGGATTTTTCAGGAGAAAGTCTTTCACCTAATCAATTATCGTATTGTATTTATACTTCCGGAACAACAGGAAATCCAAAAGGAGTATTAAACGAACATGTAGGTTTGTTAAACCGTTTATTATGGATGCGTGATGATTTAAATATTAATGAATCATCTGTTATTTTACAAAAAACAACTTACACTTTTGATGTTTCTGTATGGGAATTAATCATGCCTTTAGTTGTTGGCTGTAAGATGGTTATTGCCCGACCTGAAGGACATAAAGATCCGGAATATTTACAAGACGTAATTGAAAACAAAGCGGTAACAATTATTCATTTTGTGCCTTCGATGTTAGGAGTGTTTTTAGAAAATCTGGAAAATAACAGATGTCAGAATTTAAAACACGTAGTATGTAGTGGTGAAGCGTTACCGTCTTCTATGGTTTGTAATTTTAAAGAAAAGCTTACAACAACACGCATTCACAATTTGTACGGTCCTACAGAAGCTGCTATAGACGTAACAACTATCGATTTAACAACAATAGATACTCAAATTGAAGGAGTTAGTATTGGTAAATCAGTAGCAAATACACAATTGTATATCGTTAATAAAACAATGGATCTTCAAGCTGTAGGAGTTGCCGGAGAATTATTAATTGGAGGTATTCAGGTATCAAGAGGATATTTAAATAAACCGGAACTAACATCAGAAAAATTTATAATCAGTCCATTCATAAAAGGCCAAAGATTGTATCGAACAGGAGATTTAGCCAAATGGCATTCTGATGGAAGCATTGAATATTTAGGCAGAATTGACAAACAAGTTAAGATACGTGGATTTAGAATAGAACTTGGAGAAATAGAAAACCAACTGGAGTTGTTGCCTGCCATAAAACAAGCTGTAGTAGTAGTTAGGGAAAACGAAAATGCAAGTAAACAATTGATAGCTTACGTTATCGATGGCGGAAATTTTAATGACAAAGAAGCAATAAATAGGCTGAAAGAAATTCTTCCGGATTATATGGTTCCTCACGTGTACATTACGTTAGAAAGTTTCCCATTAACCAGAAATGGTAAAATTGACACCAAATCACTGCCGGAACCTAATTCTTCAAATTTAATTTTTGAAGACTATGTTGCACCAAAAAATCAGACAGAAGAACAACTGGTTTTAATATGGCAGGAAGACTTAAAAATTGATACAATAGGAGTTAGAGATAACTATTTTACGCTTGGAGGAGATTCCATAAAAATGATTCGTCTGGTAAGTAAAATCAAAAAGACTTTTGATGTTCAATTTCAAATAGCGTCGTTTTATGATAACCCAATTATCGAAGATTTAGCACTTTTTATAGCAGGAATCTCAACTAAAAATAACGATTATGATGCATTAATCAAAGAGACTGAAGCTTCTTTAATCGCCCTTGAAAATGTGATATTGGCAAATCATCCTTCGGCTGATAATGTTGCAAATGTTTATCCTTTAAGCGATATACAATTGGGTATGATTGTTACCAGTCAGTTAATGAGAGATAAAGGAGAGTTTGGTATCTATCACGATCAGTTTCTGTTTCAATTTGCATTAGTAGATGTAGATTTATTACATCAGGCAATGCATTTATTGGTCAAAAAGCACGAAACCTTAAGAACATCTTATCATTTATATGAGTATGATCAGCAAGTACAGATTATACACAATGAAATTCCAATTAATATAGGATTTGAAGATCTGAGTAACATTAAAATTAGTAAGGATAAAGAAGAATATCTTAAAAACTTTTTTAGAAAAGAAAGAGAACAAAATCCATTTGATATTACTCAGGCACCATTATGGAGAATTAATATATTTCAGATAAACAGTACCGAAATCATTTTTGCATTACAGTTTCATCATGCGATATTGGACGGATGGAGTGAAAAAAGCTTAAGAATTGAACTTTTTAAGATATATGACGCTTTAAAGAACGATAAAAACTATCGTCCGGAAGCCTTGAAATGTAGTATGCGTGACAGTATCTTATCTGATATTTTAGAACGAAAAAATGAAAGTAATAAGATCTACTGGAAAAACAGAATGTCTGATTATACCAGACTGGACATTTTTACGGAAGAAAATCAATCAGATATCGTCTCAAAAGTCTACGGTCCTGAATTCAAAAACAGACTATTAGAGGTGAGCAAGAAAAATAGAATTTCTCCTAAAACACTCTTTTTTAGCGGTTATATTTATTCTTTAGGTCTTTTATCGTATAAAAAAGATATTACTGTAGGTTTGGTTTCGCACAGAAGACCTTTTGTGGAAGATGGAGAAAAGTTAATGGGTTGTTTTTTGAACACCGTTCCTTTTAGATCTAAAAACACATTGTCTACAGCGTCTTCATGGATTGATTATGTTACTACCATTCAGTCAGATCTTGAGGAATTAAAAGGGAAAGATCGTATCTCGTTATTTGATATTTCACAATTAATGGAAGAGAATGCGATAAACGAAAATCCTTTTTTTGACACCATTTTTAACTATGTAGATTTTCATGTTTTAAATGAACTTATTGAGGATAAGGAATTTATAGCAACACAATCTAAACGCGAAAATGAGAATTTCTCCTATCAAAGTTTTGAATCTACTAACACGTTTTTAGATTTCAGTATAAACTTAACAGGAGATTCTTGTTCGGTAACGATTAAAAGTAAAAGGAAATTAAGATCAAACCATCAATTGAAAGATTTGATGCAGTATTTTGAGAACTTCTTAAATAACTTCCTAGATAATCCTGCTAACGAAATAAATAGTCTTGATATTTTGCCACAAGCAGAACAAGATAAGTTGCTGATCGAATTTAACGATACGCAAGCAGATTATGCTTCGAATAAAACGATGGTAGATTTATTTACAGAACAGGTAACAAAAACACCTGATAATATTGCTATTATTTTTGAAGGGAAACAATTTACTTATAAGGACTTAGATAAGTTGTCGAATCAATTGGCTAATTATTTACTATCAGAATACAATATACAATCAGAAGATTTGATAGCTGTAAAATTAGATAGAAGCGAGTGGCTTGTAATTTCATTATTAGCGGTATTAAAATGTGGTGCAGCTTATGTGCCAATTGATCCAAATTACCCAGTACAAAGAATAAAATATATAGAAGATGATAGTAATTGCAAAGTAACGATTAACCAAGATTTACTAACTGCATTTGCAAATCAGGAAACAGTTATAGATAAACTTCCTGAAGTGAGTATATCTTCAAATAATCTGGCCTATATCATTTACACTTCGGGATCTACAGGAAAGCCAAAAGGAGTAATGATAGAACACAGAAGCGCAGTAGCTATGTTGTCTTGGTCGATTAATGAGTTTAGTGATACAGATTTTGATATCATGTATGCAGTGACATCACATTGCTTCGATTTATCGATTTTTGAGTTATTCTATCCATTAAGTATTGGAAAAAAAGTAAGGTTATTAAATAATGGCTTATCAATAGAGGATTTTTTACAAGAGGACGAAAAAATATTAATTAATACAGTCCCGTCTGTAATTCAGACACTATTAGATAAAAAAGTATCATTCAATAATGTTATAGCAATCAACCTTGCAGGAGAAGCATTTCCTGTTACAATAGCAAATCACTTTAAAGATTCTAAAATAGTATTGAGAAATCTATATGGTCCGTCTGAAGATACGACTTATAGTACCTATCAAAAACTTGAAGGATCTTATGAGCAATCGGTTCCTATTGGGCGTCCATTAGAAAATACTCAAGTGTATATTTTATCCGAAAATTTAGAATTGCAATCTCTGGGAGTTATTGGAGAGTTATGCATTTCAGGAGATGGTTTGGCAAGAGGGTATTTAAATCGTCCGGATTTAACGGAGGAAAAGTTTATTAATCATCCTTTTAAGAAAGGGGAACGAATGTATAAAACTGGAGATTTGGCCAGATGGTTTTCAGATGGAAATATTGAGTTTCTTGGTAGAACAGATAACCAGGTGAAAATTAGAGGACATCGTATCGAACTTGGAGAAATAGAAAGCCAGTTGTCTTCAAAAGAAAGTATAAAAGAAGTGGCAGTTATTGTTGAAAATAAAGAATCTGACAAACAGATAGTAGCGTATTTTATATCAGATAAAGAAGAGAATGCCAATGATTTATTCGCATTTTTATCAAATAGCCTTCCTAATTATATGATTCCTGATAGCTACATCCAGATAGAGACAATGCCATTAAATTCAAATGGAAAAATAGATAAAAAGAAACTGGTCGAATCTAATGGACTAAACTTATCTGTAGAAGTACCATATGAAGCTCCAAGAAACGAAATCGAACAAAAACTGGCAAAAATTTGCGAAGAACTATTGCAAAGAGACAAACTAGGAGTTAAAGATAATTTCTTTACGCTTGGAGTTAACAGCCTTAAAGCGATTCAGTTCACATCAAGGATAAGCAAGGAATTTGACGTCAAAGTAGATTTTGTCACTTTATTTAGTAATCCAACAATCGAAAAAATGGCGGTTGAAATAGAAACCTCACTATGGGCAAATAATGATTTATTTATAACAAATGAGGATAGTGAACTTGAAAGCATTTCAATCTAAAATCTAAAACTGGCTTTTAATTAAAGTTCATAACAGCCATTATAAACGCAATATTAAATATACACTATAAATAAAACATTTTTATGATAAGTAATTTAATTAATAAACTAAAACTACTGAACATTAAGATAGATGTAGTAGATTCAAAATTAGATATAAAGGCTTTAAAAGGTGCAATTGATGCTTCATTGTTAGAGGATATCAAACTGCACAAAGAAGAGTTAATTGATTATATTAAAATCTACAAAGCCAAAAAAGTAAGTCATCTTAATATTAAGGCAGCTCCATTAAAAGCTTCATATCCATTATCGTCTGCCCAAAAAAGACTATGGCTGGTAAGTCAGATTGAAGAATATTCGATTGCCTATAATATTCCTTCATGCAAATTTTTGGATGGTAATTATAGTATAGAAAATTTAAAAAAAGCTATCGATGCCACTATAGAAAGACATGAGATTTTAAGAACTGTTTTTAAAGAAAATGAAGACGGCGATGTAAATCAGTGGGTATTATCAAGCAAAGAACTCGGATTTAAAATCGATTATGTTGATTTAACAAACACTGAAAATCAGAACGCTGGTATTCGCAATTATATACACCAGGATTCAATCAAGCCATTTGATTTAGAAAAAGGACCGCTTTTAAGAGCAGCATTACTTCAATTGTCTGAAAACAAGCATGCTTTTTATTACAATATGCATCACATTATAAGTGACGGCTGGTCGATTGAAGTAATGATAAAAGATGTATTAGCCTATTACAAATCATATGTAGAAGGAAGTACAGTAGAATTGTCAGACTTAAAAATTCAGTACAAAGACTATTCTGTATGGCAATTGGAACAAATGGAAAAAGAATCCCATCATGCACATAAAACCTATTGGGAAGATCAGTTTTCAGGTGAATTACCTACAATAAATTTAAATACAAGCAACAAACGTCCTTTAGTAAAAGGGAGCAAAGGCAAACGCTTGGGAACCTATATTTCAAAAGAGAACTCTCAAAATTTAAAGCAGTTTTGTCAGCAAAAAGGAGGAAGTTTATTTATGGGACTTCTAGCCAATTTAAATGCTTTATTTTATAAAAATACTGCTCAGAATGATATAATTATAGGTACTCCGATAGCAGGAAGAGATCATTTAGATTTAGAAAATCAGATAGGATTTTATGTAAATACCCTAGCATTAAGAAATAATGTAAACCCAAATGAAAGCTTTGATCAACTTTTGGAGAACATTAAAAAAAATACGCTAAAAGCCTATGAACATCAGGAATATCCATTTGATCAATTGGTAGAAGATTTGAATTTAAAGAGAGATATCAGCAGAAGTTTACTTTTTGATGTCATGATGGTATTGCAAAATAAAGACCAGGAATCGAGTAAAGTTGCAGTTCCAGAAGAAACGGTTAACGCTATAACTGATTTTGGAGAAACAACGTCCAAATTTGATTTGGAAATCTTTTTTCAGGAAATAGGTGATTGTATTTCATTTCAAATAACATACAATTCTGATGTCTATGATAAAGAAATGATAGAAGCTTTTTTGAGTCATTACAAACAATTACTTGAAACTTCTTTGAAATACCCACATCAAAAATTGTTGGAATTAAACTATTTAACGGAGTCTGAAAAACAACAGTTATTATTTGGTTTTAACGATACAAAAGTTCTTCATTCAGAGGATAAAACACTGGTAGATTTATTTGAGGAACAGGCTGCTAAAACACCTAATAATACAGCAGTTATTTTTGAAGATACAATACTTACTTATCAGCAGTTAAATGAAAAATCGAATCAGTTAGCGGCTTATTTAAGAGCTAATCATACTATTGAGCCAGACGATTTAAT
The DNA here is from genome assembly GCF_009711165.2 of Flavobacterium sp. MC2016-06. Taxonomy (GTDB): domain Bacteria; phylum Bacteroidota; class Bacteroidia; order Flavobacteriales; family Flavobacteriaceae; genus Flavobacterium. Next base: position 30,319 of record NZ_WMID02000046.1, read on the forward strand.
CGCAGTCAAATTAGAGCGAAATGAGTTCTTGCTGGTTAGTTTATTGGGAGTACTAAAATCTGGTGCTGCATATGTGCCAATAGACTCAAATTATCCGCAGCAGCGAATCGATTATATCGAAAAAGACAGTAACAGCAAAGTTGTTATTGATCAAAATCTGGTAGAAAAATTTCTTGAAGTTCAGGACAATTACAGCACATCAAATTTAGATCAGATATCAAAATCAAATCATCTGGCTTACATTATTTATACCTCAGGAACCACAGGAAATCCAAAAGGAGTAATGGTGGAGCATCACAATGCCGTTGAATTGATCCATTGGTCTATTAAGGAATACAATGCTGATAAATTTGATATTGTTTACGCTGTTACCTCTCATTGTTTTGATTTGTCTGTGTATGAGTTTTTCTATACGCTTTCTATAGGTAAAAAATTAAGGATTTTAAAAAATGCACTGGAAATTGATTATTATCTGGAGCAGGACAAAAATATATTATTAAATACGGTTCCGTCTGTTGTTCGAAAATTGATCGAAGACAAAGTTTCGCTGGATAATATTACAGTAATCAACATGGCAGGAGAAATCCTTCCGACAGATATTATTGCAAAACTTCCTTTGGATAAAATCGAAGTTCGCAATCTGTACGGTCCATCTGAAGATACAACCTACAGTACATGTTATTTTATTGCAGACAAAGAAGCCAGAACGATTTCTATTGGTCAGCCAATATCAAATACACAGGTATTAATTCTGGATCAAAATAATCAACTGGTTCCTATTGGAGTTACAGGAAGAATATTTGTTTCGGGAGCAGGAGTAGCGAGAGGTTATTTGAACAAAGAAGAATTAACGCAGGAAAAATTTGTGGACAATTCTTTCATAGCAGGAGAAAGAATGTACGATACAGGCGATTTAGGATATTGGTTACCAGATGGGAACATAGAATTTATAGGAAGAAAAGATCATCAAGTTAAAATTCGAGGTTATAGAATTGAACTGGGAGAAATCGAATCGGCTATTTTAGGATTTTCAGATCAGGTGCAGCAAGCAGTTTTAGAAGCAAAGGAATTTAATTCTCAAACGGTATTAGTTGCTTATTATGTAAGTGAAACGAAAAT
>NZ_WMID02000047.1 GCF_009711165.2 Flavobacterium sp. MC2016-06
CGAATTTATTTTTGAAAAGGCTTAAAAAGTTTTAGCCACAGATTAAAAGGATTCTCACTGATTTTTTAATTTTAGTAAAAAGGGTTTGCCACGAATTACACTAATTTTCAAGAATTTATTTTTAAGTTACTTAAAAAGTTAAGTCACAGATTAAAAAAAATCTCACTGATTTTTTAATCTTTTTAATCCTTTTAATCTGTGGCAAAAGATAAAAAAATAAATTAGTGGAAATTAGTGTAATTCGTGGCAAAAAACAAAAAAACCACGAACTCGAAAATTCGTGGCTAATAAAATTGAAAGTTTAAAGTTTACGATTTAGGCAAAGCTTTAAATCCCATATTGTAAAGTGTAAACGCTTGAATGTCTACATTCTCTTGAATTGAAGCAGCTACAGATTTTCCTGCTCCGTGACCCGCTTTTACATCAATACGAATTAAAACAGGGTTTTCACCCGCTTGTTTTTCTTGTAATTCTGATGCAAATTTAAAACTATGCGCAGGTACAACACGATCGTCATGATCTCCAGTAGTAACCATAGTTGCTGGATATTTAGTGTCTTTTCTAACGTTTTGAACAGGAGAATAGCCTTTTAGATATTCAAACATTTCTTTACTGTCTTGAGCCGTTCCGTAATCAAAAGCCCATCCTGCACCAGCAGTAAAAGCATTGTAACGCAACATGTCCATAACCCCAACAGCAGGCAACGCTACCTTCATTAAATCAGGGCGTTGTGTCATCGTTGCACCCACTAATAAACCTCCATTAGAACCTCCGCGAATAGCTAAGAAATCTGAAGAAGTATATTTTTGAGCAATTAAATATTCGCCGGCAGCGATGAAATCATCAAACACATTTTGTTTGTGTAATTTAGTTCCCGCATCATGCCATTTTTTTCCGTATTCGCCGCCACCTCTTAAATTAGCAACAGCATAAATACCACCGTTTTCCATCCAAACCGCATTTGCAATACTGAAACTTGGTGTTAAACTAATGTTGAATCCGCCGTAACCGTATAAAATAGTAGGGTTTTTGCCGTTTAATTTTAATCCTTTTTTATACGTAATAATCATTGGGATTTTAGTTCCGTCTTTAGAAGTATAGAAAACTTGTTTAGATTCGTAATCTTCACTTTTAAAGTCTACTTTAGGTTTTTGGTATATTTCAGATTTTCCAGATTTAGGATCAAAAGAGAAAACGCTTCCAGGTGTAGTGTAATTGGTAAAGCTGTAATAAAGTACTTTTTCGGTCTTTTTACCACCAAATCCGCCAGCAGTTCCAACCGCAGGAAGTTTGATTTCGCGAATTAATTTTCCGTTATAATCGTATTGTAAAACTAATGAAACCGCATCTTTAGTATAATTAGCAAAGAAATAACCGCCGCCAGTTGATGGAGATAAAACATTTTCGGTTTCTTTAATAAAATCTTTCCAGTTTTCTGGTTTCGGATTACTTACATCAACCGTAACAATGCGTTTGTTTGGTGCATTTAAATCGGTATCGATAAACAATTTACTACCTTCATTTTCTATAATGTTGTTGTCGCTGTTAAAATTATCAACAATAGTCACAATCGGACTGTTTGGCTTTGTTAAATCTTTAATGTACAATTCGTTTCCGTAAGTAGAATTCGCAGCAGAAATAACCAAATAATGATCGTCTTCTGTAACGTAACCACCAACATATCTTCTTTTTTGATCTGCTCCAAAAATTACTTTATCTTCTTTTTGAGAAGTTCCAAGTTTATGGAAATACAATTTATGCTGATCTGTTTTGGCAGATAATTCGCTTCCTTTAGGTTTGTCGTAACTAGAGTAATAAAAACCTTCATTACCAAGCCAAGAAATACCGCTGAATTTAACATCAACTAAAGTATCTTCTAAAACTTTTTTAGATAACGCATCAATGATAATTACTTTTCTCCAGTCACTTCCGCCTTCAGAAATAGCATAAGCAGCTTTAGATCCATCTTTAGAAAAATCTAAACCTCCAAGAGAAGTAGTTCCGTCTTTAGAGAAAGTATTTGGATCTAAGAAAACTTCATCATTTCCTTTTTCGCCTTTTCTGTAAACAACAGATTGGTTCTGTAAACCATTATTTTTAGAATAATAAGTGTGTTTTCCTTCTGTAAAAGGCGCACTTATTTTTTCGTAGTTCCAAAGTTTTTCCATTCGCTTTTTAAGTTCCTCGCGAAACGGAATTTTATCTAAATAACCATAAGTAACTTCATTTTGAGCTTTTACCCAAGCTCCTGTTTCAGCAGATTTATCATCTTCAAGCCAGCGATAAGGATCACTTACTTTAGTGTCAAAATAAACGTCGACAGTTTCTCCTTTTTTAGTCTCAGGATATTGAATTTTATTTTGTGCAAATGAAATTCCTGCGGTTGTGATTGCCATTAGTAAAAATGTTTTTTTCATAGTTAGTTTTATCTGTTGTAACAAAAATAGAACTTTTGTCGTGAAAAATGAGCCAAAAAAATTAAACCATATAAGTCATATAAGTAAATGTTAACTTAAACTTAGTTAAATGAACTTATATAACTTATATGGTAAAAAAATTATAAGTTGAAATTAACGCCTAAAACTATATTTCGTCCAATATTTGGAATTCCATCCGTTTTTAATCTAGAAAGGTGAGCAATATATTTTTTATCAAATAAATTGTTTCCGTTTAAGTTAACATCAAAAGCTTTTTTGCCAAGCTTTACGGTTCCTCCAAAGCCTAAATTTACCAAAGTATATCCTTTAGAAGCCGTTTCAAAACCACTCACATTATCTTGGCTAAAAGTCGAAGAAACGTTTAAAGAAGCATATCCTTCTTGCAGCCAGTTTTTAATATTAAATTCAGTTCTAAGCGTATTGTTCCAGTTGTTTGCAGGAATCAATGGCAGATAATCGTTGTTGTCTTTTTTACCCGTTACCGTTTCAAAACTAGTTTCAAAATGCAGCCAATCTAATGGGTGCGGGTGAAAGTGAAAACCAACTTCACCACCGTATAATTTTGCATTATCTTGAGTATAAGCAAAAACATTATTGTCTTCACGAACCTCACCTGTTGGCGAAGTGTAAATATAATTATTGATGTGATTGTAGAATCCGTTTACGAAAAACTCAAAATGCGTGTTTTTGTATTCTAAGTTCAAATCAGTCTGAACGTTTTGTTCTGTTTTTAAAGCAGCATTTCCAATTTCATAACGGTTCGTTCCTTCATGAACACCATTTGAAGTTAATTCGGCCAAGTTTGGAGCTCTAAAACCCGTAGCAACATTCAAACGAAGCGTTAAAGGTTCAGCCAGTTGAGTTTTATATCCCAAAGAAGCATTAAAACTATCAAAAGAGCGATCTAAAGCTTGAAAATAACCTTCTTCACCTTCTGTTCCATGCGCTATAGAAGTAATGTTTCGGTTGTCAAAACGTAATCCCGCTTGGATTACGCTATTATTCCATTCGTAATTTGCAGTACCAAAAGCACCAAAATCATTTGTAGTTGCATCTGGAATTAAATATTCTGCACCAGAATTAGCATTTGTCTGGTGCATTCCCTGCACGCCAAAAATCGTTTCAATTTTGCCCAATTTTGGGAAATGGTATTTTGCGTTGTAGTTAAAAGTTTTCAATTTCATGTGTAAAGAAGCCTCGTTGCTGTCTTCAAATTCACTTCTGTCATTTGAAATATAACCCAAATCAACATCTAATTTTGAGTTCTGAAAAAAGATAACGTTGTTTAAACTCAACAAATGATTAAAAATTCCTTGTCTAGGAAATTCAGTGTCTTTACTTGTAGACTGTTCTGCAATACCATTATCAGGCATTCCTAGATCTAATTTGTTGTAATTGTATCTTAAAACACTAGAAAAACTTGAGTTACTGTAGCCAACACCCGTTTTAAAATCAGTTTCGTTGTAGCGAGTATTGGTTACACGCTCACCATCGGCAATTTTATAATCAGAATGCGTGTTGTAACTGCCTCGAGCTAAAAATTTCCAATTATCAGTAGACGTTTTTAAACCAATAGAAGAATTACTTCCTTGTGTATTTGTAAAATATTTTTGACTGAAATTAGCTTTAAACGTATTAGCATCGGCAAATTTTTCTGGATTAAAATATAAAACTCCGCCCAAAGCATCAGAACCATATAATAAAGAAGCTGGCCCTTTTATAACTTCAACACTTTCTATTCCGGCATCATTTAAACCTAAACCATGTTCGTCTCCAAATTGCTGGTTTTCGATACGAACTCCTTGTGAATAAACTAAAACACGATTGCCGCTAAGTCCTCGAATTACAGGTTTTCCGATAGAAGTTCCTGTAGAAATCTGAGAAACTCCAGGAATCGTTGCCAAACCTTCAATTAAGGTAGAAGTTCCTTTTTGCTGTAACGTTTTAATACTTTCATGCTCTACTTTCATTACGTTTTGCGATTGTAATTTATTAAAAGGAGTAGATACAATTACTTCATCCATTTCAAAAACAGATTCTAAAAGCGTAAGGTCTAAAGTATTTTGTTTTAATAATTTGTCAATCGTTTTATTTTGAGTTGTAAAGCCTACAAAAGCAAAAGAAAGACGTAAACTTCCGTTAGGAAGATTTGTAAATTCGTATTTTCCGTTAGCGTCAGTTGTGGTTCCTTTATGTAATTCTGGTGCATAAATTGAAACACCTGGCATTGGCTGATTCTGCGAATCAATTACAGTTCCAGAAACAGAATTTTGAGCAGAAAGAATGCTCGAAAACCCTAAAATAAGGGCTAATATTATTTTTTTCATTTGATAATGATGCTATAGTTAATTGATTTTCTTTTTTTGAAATGAAATGAAAATAATAGTAAAACTTTCCGATCTTAATCAATAGTAAGACTGGAAAATTGAACTGATTTTTAAGATCAATTTAAAAAGAAAGTGTTTTTGTTTTTTTTGAATTCGAGTATTTCGAAATTTAAGAAACTATAGCTGCAGGCGGACCGCGTAACAAATAAGCACTTCCTGAAAATGTAAAAACAGTTTCTGAGAAAGTTAAGAAATAAGGGACGTCATGTTGGAAAGTGTGGAACTGAAAGGAGAAATGTTCTGGAACAATATAACTTCCAAAAGCAAAATGACATACATAACACAAATCATAATTATGATGCTGATGCGTTATTTCGCCGCTAGGATTATTGTATTTATGATGGCATTGTTTTTCTGAAAGCTGCTTTGCAATATGCTCATAACTGTGTATCGACTGAAACAGTATCGAGAACAATACCGTTGCAGCAAAAGACAGACTTAATATGAGTTGCTTTTTCTTCATGCCTTGCAAAGGTATAAAAGATCTAAACAATTTTTAGACTCTATCGCAGATTTATTGAAAAAACTGCAGCAAATGATTTTAATCTTAAGGAAAAAGAGAATAATTACGTTCTAATTCTCTCCAGAGACTGCATTATATTATATTTGTAAGTAAAATAAATTAACTTTAAAATACGTTTACTTGATAACCTCTATAAAACCAAAATACAATATGCGATTCCTTTTCAGCTGTTTATTTTTAGTAACGTTTTTTAATATGTCTGCACAGCAGGACGTTAAGTCTGATGTTAAACCAGAAATAAAGCCAGTTGTAAAAATTGACTCTTTGTATCGTGAAGATCAGTTTTATTTTTCGATGACGTATAATATGTTTACAGATATTCCTGTAAAGTTTAGGCAAAATAAATTTTCTCTCGGACTTTCTGCCGGTTTTCTGCGCGATATGCCTATCAATAAAAAGAGAACATTTGCTGTTGCAACAGGATTAGGGTTGAGTTATCAAAATTACTTTCAAAATCTAACGATTTCTAAAGATGCTGCCGGTACTTTAGTTTATCGCGTAAACGATTATGGAGAGTTTGTCTCCAACCATTACAGGCAATATGCAGTAGAACTTCCTGTAGAATTTAGATGGAGAAATTCGACTTTTGAGAGTTATAAGTTCTGGAGAATTTATGGCGGAATGAAATTTAGTTATATCTTCTCAAGCACCTCTGTTTTAGACGATGGAGAGAATACTTATAGAATAAACAATAATTCAGATATCAATAAAATTCAATATGGTGCCTATCTTTCTGCAGGTTATAATACTTGGAATGTTTATTTGTATTATGGATTAAACTCCTTGTTTAAATCTTCTGTGAAAACAGTTTCAGGAGAAAGTCTTAATATGAAAACGCTTAATGCGGGACTTATTTTCTACATTTTATAGCCACAAATACAGAAACAATACTTGCGGTAAAATTCCGGCAGCTAATCCAATTAAGAGTTCTTTTGGAGTGTGAGCATTCATTTCTAATCGAGAAGAAGCTACAACACCAGTCATTAAAATCAAGAAAGCCGGCCAATACGGATTATGCATTTGTGAATGAATATCTAATCCGATAACAAAAACAGCTAGACCGCTGATCGCCACCATATGTAAACTGGCTTTTATCTTAAAAAGCGAACATATTAAAGCTAAAATTGTACTGAACAAAGCGCCAAGAAAAAAGAAATGAAGTTCTGGATAACGTACAATAACAATACTTCTTTTTACCAGTAAAATATATAAAAAACATTGCAAAACAAGTGGAATTCTGCGTTGAGAAGTTTCAGGAAGCATTATCGATTTTGCATGTCCCGTAGAACGAAGTAACATAAAAAACAATATAGGAACGATAATCGTAATGATTAAAATTTGAAACAAAACAAAGTATTTCTCCTGATTAGAAAAGATGTCTTTTTTGCAGAACAAGTAAAATAATGTAGCATACATCGATATAAAAATCGGATGTAGAATATAAGAGAACAGAGGCAGTATTTTTTTCAAAACGTTCTAGTTTGGGGTATTCAACAAATATAATAAATTAATGGTTTTGCTACAGATTAAAAGGACTTACACGAAACTTTATTTAAGTTTTGCCACAGATTAAAAGGATTATAAAGATTAAAAATCTGTGAGAATCTTTTTAATCTGTGGCGATTTCATTTTAAGCAGATCAATATAATTAGTGAAAATTAGTGTAATTCGCGGCAAACTTTTTTAATAGTTTAGTAAGCCTTTTTTTAAGAAAATCACAACTCTTTTCTATCTTTAATGTTTTAATTTTGACAAAAAGAAACTTTCTAAATGAGCATAAATCTTAAAAGCCTTATCTCGGTGCTTGATGCCGAATGGAACGGCTCAAATACTGATATTTACGTAGATCATATTTCAATCGACAGCCGTTCGTTACAAAACGGTTCGCAAACCTTGTTTATTGCTTTGTCTGGTGTTAATAATGATGCTCATTTGTATATTGCCGAACTTATAGAAAAAGGCGTTCAGAATTTTGTAGTGCAGTATATTCCAGAAAATGCTGTTGGAAAAGCCAATTTTTTGGTGGTAAAAAATACATTGAAAGCTTTGCAGGAATTTGCAGCCTATTATCGCGATTTATTCCAAATTCCTATTATTGGCTTAACGGGAAGTAACGGAAAAACAATCGTAAAAGAATGGCTTAACTTTTTGTTGAGTCCAGACTATAATATTATTAGAAGTCCAAAAAGTTATAACTCACAGGTTGGCGTTCCGCTGTCTGTAATTGCCATTAACGAAAAACACAATCTAGGTATTTTTGAAGCAGGTATTTCGACCGTAAATGAAATGGTGAAGCTCGAAAAAATCATTAAACCAAATATTGGAGTCTTAACCAATATTGGTTCTGCGCATGACGAAGGTTTTGAAAATTTAGAGCAGAAAATCAACGAAAAACTATTACTTTTTAAAAACTCGACCGAAATTATTTATCAGAAAAATAAATTGGTAGACGAATGTTTTGCTAAGTTTTGTGCCGAATATCCATTAACAGAAAGAGTACTTTTTTCTTGGAGTTTTACAGATCAAACAGCAGACGTTTTTATTGCAAAAAGAAGCAATAAAAGCGAAACGACAAACATACAATATCAATACAAAAAGGAGGTTTTCGATTTAGAAATTCCCTTTAGCGATTCAGCTTCGGTAGAAAATGCCATTTCTTGTCTGTTGGTTTTGTTGTATTTTAAATATGATGCAGCAACAATTCAGAACCGTGTTTCTTTATTGTATCCGGTAGAAATGCGATTAGAGGTTAAAAACGGAACTCACAATTGCAGTATAATTGACGATAGTTACAGCTCTGATTTTCAGTCGCTAAAAATTGCATTAGACTTTTTAGAAAGTCAAAACAAGAATGTCTCTAAAACCGTCATTTTATCAGACATTTTCCAAAGCGGCTTTTCTAATGAAGAACTGTATTCTAAAGTTGCGCAGCTTATTGCAGATAATAAAATAAACCGCGTAATTGGTATTGGCGCTACTATTTCTTCGTTTGCAGGTAAATTTTCAAATATCACGACCTTTCAAAATACTGCCGAATTTATTGCGCAGTTTGACAGCATGAATTTTGCAAATGAAACCATTTTGATAAAAGGAGCAAGGTCATTTCAGTTTGAAGAAATTGTTTCGTTATTAGAAGAAAAAACACATGAGACAATTCTCGAAATCAACTTAAATTCAATTAGTCATAACTTTAATTTTTTCAAATCAAAACTAAAACCGAATGTAAAAATGATGGTGATGGTAAAAGCTTTTGGTTATGGAAATGGAGGTTTGGAAATTGCAAAACTACTAGAACATCATAAAGCAGATTATTTAGGTGTGGCTTTCGCCGATGAAGGAATCTCGCTGAAAAACGGCGGAATTAAACTGCCAATTATGGTTCTGAATCCAGAGTCGACTAGTTTTCCTTCTATCATTCAATATCAATTAGAACCAGAAATTTATAGTGTAAAAGGATTAAAAGCCTTCTTGAAAATTGCCAAAGAAAAGGATTTAAAGAACTTCCCGATTCATATAAAGCTAGATACAGGAATGCATCGTTTGGGTTTTGAAGAAAATACCATCGACGAATTAATAGAAACTTTAAGAGGAAATACAACCGTTAAGATTCAGAGTGTTTTATCGCACATGGCAACAAGCGATGATATGAATCATTATCAATTTGCACTTTCGCAAATTCAATTATTCGAAAAACTATCTTCAAAATTAATGGCTGAATTGAATGTAAAACCAATTCGTCATATCCTGAATACGTCAGGAATTAGTAATTTTCCAGATGCAGCATACAATATGGTGCGTTTAGGAATTGGTTTGTATGGCGTTTCTAATGATTCTGCCGAACAAAAATATTTGGAGAATGTTGGGACTTTAAAATCTATAATTTCTCAAGTTCGCACCATTCCAGTTGGCGACAGCGTTGGTTACGGACGCCGATTTATGGCTGAAAAAGCAACAAAAATTGCGACAATCCCTATTGGTTATGCTGACGGAATTGCAAGATTATGGGGCAATCAAGTAGGTTACGTTGTAATCAAAAATCAAAAAGCATATATAGTAGGAAGCGTTTGTATGGATATGTTAATGGTTGATGTAAGCGAAATAGATTGTAAAGAAGGTGATTCGGTAATTATTTTCGGCGAAAGCCCAACTGTTATAGAAATGGCTGCTGCCTTAAAAACCATTCCATACGAAATCATGACCAGCATTTCGCAGCGTGTAAAACGAGTGTTTTTCAGGTAGTTTTAGTTTGAACCATATAAGTTATATAAGTTCATTCAAGTAAAACGGATAAAAAAACCTTATTTAACCTAAGCTTTTATATGATCTTATATAACTTATATGGTTCAAAAGGTAATTTAGTTTTGGTAGTTTTAAAGAAAATTGCGTATTTTCGATGATCATTTAATTATAAATTTAAACAAATCAATTATGGGATTTTTTTCTGAATTTAAGCAATTTGCAATGAAAGGCAACGTAGTTGATCTTGCAGTAGGGGTAATTATTGGAGCTGCTTTTGGTAAAATTGTCAGCTCATTTATAGAAAATGTAATTACACCATTGTTGTTGAAACCAGCTTTAGATGCTGCACATTTGTCTACAATTGAAGAATTGACAGCTTTTGGAGGCGTTAAGTATGGCTTGTTCATTTCGGCAGTAATTAACTTTATAATTGTTGCTTTTGTACTGTTTTTAATTATCCAAGGAATTAATGCCGCTAAAAAGAAAGATGAAACAGTTCCGCCACCGGCTGGACCTACTCAAGAAGAGTTGCTTACTCAGATTAGAGATCTTCTAAAAAATAAATAAAATATAATACCGCTACACTAAGTCTAACTTAACCGCTCCTTAATTGGGGCGGTTTTTTTATTTTTGTTTGATTTGTAACATTTTGTTATTTTTTGTGAAGCCTCTTGTTTTGTTTTTTATTATACCTACTTTTGCAATACAAATTAGATTAATTCATACTAAAAATATAAAAATGAGAATAGCAGTTGTAGGTGCCACTGGTATGGTTGGCGAGGTAATGCTTAAAGTTTTAGCAGAGAGAAATTTTCCTGTTACAGAATTAATTCCGGTTGCTTCAGAGAAGTCAATAGGTAAAGAAATTGAATATAAAGGAACTAAATATAAAGTTGTTGGATTACAGACTGCAGTAGATATGAAAGCAGATATTGCTGTTTTTTCTGCAGGAGGAGATACTTCGTTAGAATGGGCTCCAAAATTTGCAGCTGCAGGAACAACTGTTATCGATAACTCTTCGGCTTGGAGAATGGATCCTACTAAAAAATTAATAGTACCAGAAATCAACGCTTCATCATTAACAAAAGAAGACAAAATTATTGCAAACCCAAATTGTTCTACTATTCAAATGGTATTGACTTTGGCGCCTTTGCATAAAAAATACAATATCGAAAGAATTATTGTTTCTACCTATCAATCTATCACAGGAACTGGTGTAAAAGCAGTTAGACAGTTAGAGAATGAGTATGCAGGAATCCAAGGTGAAATGGCTTACAAATATCCAATTCACAGAAACGCAATCCCACATTGCGATAGTTTTGAAGAAAACGGATACACTAAAGAAGAAATGAAATTAGTTCGTGAAACTCAAAAAATTCTTGGTGACAATACCATCAGAGTTACAGCTACAGCAGTTCGTGTACCAGTTGTTGGCGGACACAGTGAAGCAGTAAATGTTGAGTTTACAAATGATTTTGATGTAAATGAAGTTCGTGAAATTCTACACCATACAGATGGAGTAACGGTTCAGGACAATTTAGATACTTTTACTTACCCAATGCCATTGTATGCAGAAGGTAAAAATGATGTTTTTGTTGGAAGAATTCGTCGTGACGAAAGCCAGCCAAATACATTAAACATGTGGATTGTTGCTGATAACTTAAGAAAAGGAGCAGCTACAAACACGATCCAAATTGCTGAATATTTAATTGCAGCTGGTTTGGTATAATCAGAGATTAAAGAAAATTGTTATAAAGAAAGAACCGTAATTGCAGTGATGTAATTGCGGTTTTTTTGTGTAGAAGATTTCAAGGATTCTAATAATAATCGATACTTTTGAAATAATGATAAACCTGCAAAATCATGAAAACAGAAACGAGTCATTTTTGGTTTGGAACATTTAAATCAGAAGAAGAGTATTTCGATTTCTTTAATGAAAGAGAATCGTATTATGAGGATGATACAAATGAAGATGAAAAATACATATCTGAATTTTCAAAATCACAAAACGAGAATTTTTTAGATCATGACTTTATGGAAAGCGGATTTGAGAAGCAGCATATTTCATTTGAAGAAAAATTTAAAATGTATTCTTATGGAGAGCAATGGATTTTTGAAGCAAAAAACAAGCTGTCTGAACAAAATGTGAACTTAGAAGAAATAAATACGATTGTGTTTATTTCAAAAGATGAAATTAAAATGCCAGTTGCAATAAACAATCCGATATTTGATTTATTCTATATTGGAGAAATTACATACGAGATTTAATTTCAAAAAAAGCCTATTTTAGCTATTATAAATACAATAACGATGAACTTTGATAACTATAAAGTAATTCCAAATTATAAGACAAATAAAACAGATTTATTTCTTGCTGAAAAAGAAGAAATTCTAGCTTGTGAGAAAACTTTAAATATTGTTTTTGATGAAGATTACAAAGAATATGTTTTAAATTATGGAAGTGGTATTCTTGGCGGAACGTATGTTCGAATATTTCTTCCTGAAACAATAATCGTAACTATTGAAGATTGGAAAAATCGTATAACTGAATATTGGTTTTGGGATGAAGGAAAAGAGGTTTTGACGAAAGAGGAAGTTTTAAACTCGATTAGAATTGGAGACACTTTTGACGGTGATGAAATAATTCTTCTTAAAAACGAATATTTTATTTTACCAAGACATAGCGAAATGATTCATAAAGCAGGAAGTACACTTGAGCAAACTATAACTTGGCTGTGTTCATCAGAAATTTTGACAGAAGCATTTTCTGAGAGAGAATTTGAGCCTTTTGATCCTGGAGAATTAGAACGTAATTAATAACATTTTATGTTTATTGTTTGCGATATTTAAAATGAGAAAATGAAGGCATGCAAAATATGTCTTATAGCAATATTATTATGCCTTTTTTTAACCTTTGAATAATTGTGTTTAAAATATTTTTGCCCAAAATATTGAAACATGAAATTTAGGCTGGTGTTGATTGTATTAGCTTTGCAATTAAGTAGTTGTGTAAAAGAAAAACTAAAGGCAAAAAATAATTTTGCAGGAGAATACAGAGAATCAAGTATTAACAAAACGGTTGTAGATTCTACCAATAATACATTGGCAGTAAATGGATTTAATTCTAAAAGTCCGTATTATTCTTTTATCGAAAAAAAATACAACAAGATACTTAAAGAAAAAAAGCTTGTTTATTTTGAAGAAAAGGATATTGATTTAGATGGTAAAAAAGAAGCAGTTGCTGCGTTTGGAACAATTTCAGAAAAAAAAGAAGTAGATGTAGATTGTCTTTTTTTGTTAAGAAATGATAATGGGAAAATTGTGACACTAGCGTATAATTTTGGATTTGGGAATTATAATGTTTATGATGTTAAGCTTATTTCGTTACAAGACAAGAAACAGAGTTATATACATTTATATTTAACAAATGGAAATCTTTGTTTTTTCGGATTACATGGTTTTAGCGTTTTTGAACTGGTTAATAATAAGCCAAAACAGGTTTGTTTCAGCTATTCGATGTCATTATATCGAGGTGATAAATTAATTGATTCTAATAAAGACGGAATTTATGATGGCTACATTCAGCATGAGATTAAAGATTATACTTTAAACTATTTTGGAGATACTGAATTTGTTTTTGAAAATAATGGTTTTAAATCAAAAGAAACTCAATTTAGAATAGATGATTATCCAGAGAGTATAAAAGGAGTCTTACTTCAATATATAAGAATCAGATCTCTAGATTTTGTCGATGATTTAGTGACCAAAAGGTTAAAAGAGCTTTGTGTAAATGAAAAATTAACTACAATTTCGTGGGATAGAAAAGTATGGGATAATGCTTATTATAAAAGTTATTATGATGCAAATAATGCAATAAAATTTGAGATAAATGAAGGTTTTGATGTTGCAAGAGTGTTAGCTGTATATCAAGTTGAGGTTTATAATAAAATGAAGAAAAAGAAATATCAATTACAATTTGACTTGCAAAAAATAAACAATTGCTGGCGTATTGCGGATATTATGGTTATTCAATAGAATAAATTACATACAAGATTTAATGCTTTTTCTTAAAATTTTATTGCGGTTAAAAATGTGTTTAAATAAATAATTATGGGGATAGATTTACGACTTTTTTCAATCTCAAATCAGGCAAAATTTGTTTTAGAAAAAGCACAATCAAACATTTATTATGCAATAGATTTTGATAAAATTCAAAATATAGAAAGTTTGAAATTACATTTAAAAATGATTCAAACATCGCCAGACGGAACGCCGGAAAAGGTCATTAAAGAACTTATTGAAGATTCCATTCAAGTTTTAAATTTTTATCCTGACAAAAGAAATAAAAATTATGTTTTTGATAGTTACAACCGTTGTTACGCAACGATGGATTATCTTTTAGAGGAATATTTAAAGGATAAAAATAAAATTAAAACGAATCAAATTTTCTACAAAGGTATTGATATTGAATGTCAGTCAGAATGGATACGATTTCAATATTTAGATTATAAAGAAACCGCAGTTATAAGTGATTTACTAGAACCAATCTCTTTTTCTGAACTAATCAAATATTATGATTTTGAAAAAATGACTGGACATGTTTATAAATTAGCAAATAGAGAGAATTCTATATATTTAGAAGAAGAATTTAATAAGCTAAAATCTTTTTACAGACATGCAAAAGAACTTGATGCTTTTGTTATTATAAAAATGAATTAGCTGATGGTATAAAAAAAGCGAGAACTAGAGTTCTCGCTTTTTTTTATGTTTTAATATTCAGGAGCTAATTCTAGCTCTAAACCTTCTAATTCTGTAGTAATTGGTATCTGGCAGCCTAAACGACTGTTAGACTTAACATAAAATGCTTCAGACAGCATGGCTTCTTCTTCGTCTCCCATTTCTGGTAATGCAACGTCATTTAGAACATAACATTGGCAGGAAGCACACATGGCCATTCCGCCACAAGTTCCTTCAACAGGAAGCTCGTATGCTTTGCATAACTCCATTATATTCATTGCCATGTCAGTTGGAGCCTGTAACTCGTGTATAACTCCCTCTCGATCTTTAATCTTAATTAATACATCCATTTTATTATTTGGAATTTTATTGGGCTAGAATTTAATAACGTGATTAAATCCTCATATTGGGTTAACTTTTTGGTTTTACACTAAAAGCGTATTCTTTTCTGGCACTGTCTTTAAGGTGCATTTTTACACCAAGCATATTACCGCTTTTTTCTAATAATGTTACTACAGCAATTACAGAGTAGTAATCTTTTTCAGATTGAAAAATCAAAGTACCTTCATAAGTTGAATTTACAACTCCTTGTTTGTCTGTTTGTACTTGTACTTTTCTAGGATGAGCAAATTCTGCATTGTTGTATGTTGCTTTGTTAGAAAATCTTGCTTTTCCACCGCTCAAGTCATATAAAAAATCATAATTCCCAATTTTAAGACTTCCTTCTTCATTGCTGTTTGCTAATGAAAAAATAATTTGTCCAGAGTATTGAAAATCTGACCATTCTTCGGAATCGTTCACCCAGGCTTCACTAACAATTAAAGTTTGCGCAGTTTGTTGTGCATAATTTGCTGAAATAAAAAACAATAATAAAAAAAGAGCGTAATAATTTCTCATAAGTTTATGATTTTAAGAGTTGTTTTACAAATTTAAGTTAAAATGTAATAAATCTTTAATAAAATCCCTTAAAACTTTGAGTTATTTGTTGGTAAAATCGTAAAAAAGGCTTGTTTTTTCGGTGCTATTTTTGAAAATTCACAATCAAATTAACTAAAGAACTATTTTCTTTTTAATTAACAGAAACCTAAAAACGTTGCACAAAACCCTTTTTGTTACATTATATTTACCACAGTTTCAATTTGCGGTGCGTATTTTTTTATTGTTGTTTCGACTCCTGCTTTCAAAGTCATTTGATTTACGCTGCAGCTAATGCATGCTCCTTCAAGACGAACTTTAACGTGTTTGTCTTCATCTATAGAAATAAGCGTAATGTCTCCTCCATCAGATTTTAAAAACGGTCTGATTTCATCAAGAGCCAATAATACATTGCTTGTTAATTCTTCTGTTGTCATAATAATTAATTTGTCAATTTGTCAATCTGCCAATTAGATAATTCAAATTTGTAATTATCTAATTGACACATTTTCTAATTATCTATTTTTTTTTAACTGCTGAACATCCGGCCATTGTTGTAATTTTAATAGCTTCAGTTGCAGGCAGGCTTTCGTTTCTGCTTACTACTTCCTGTACTACATTACGTGTAATTTCTTCAAAAATGCCTTCAATAGGAGACGCTGTTTGAAGTGCTGCCGGACGACCATAATCTCCTGCTTCACGAATAGATTGTACAATTGGCACTTCTCCTAAAAATGGAACATTTAGATCTTCTGCAAGATTTTTAGCTCCTTCTTGTCCAAAGATGTAATATTTGTTATTAGGCAGTTCCTCAGGTGTAAAGTACGCCATATTTTCAATAATTCCTAAAACAGGAACATTGATGTTGTCCTGCATAAACATTGCAACTCCTTTTTTAGCATCAGCAAGTGCTACCGCTTGTGGTGTACTTACTACAACTGCACCAGTTATTGGTAACGACTGCATGATAGAAAGGTGAATATCTCCAGTTCCTGGAGGTAAATCTAAAAGCATAAAATCTAATTCTCCCCAATCTGCATCAAAAATCATCTGATTTAAAGCTTTAGCAGCCATTGGTCCTCTCCAGATTACAGCTTGACTTGGAGCTGTGAAAAAACCAATAGAAAGTATTTTAACTTCAAAGCTTTCAATAGGTTTCATTTTTGATTTTCCGTCAACGGTAATCGAAATTGGTTTTTCGTTTTCTACATCAAACATAATTGGCATAGAAGGTCCGTAAATATCAGCATCTAAAACTCCAACAGAAAATCCCATTTTAGCTAATGTTACGGCTAAATTTGCTGTAACAGTAGATTTTCCAACACCACCTTTACCAGAGGCAACGGCAATAATATTTTTGATTCCTGGAATTGCACGACCTTTAATTTCGTTTTTCTCAGGAGCTTCAACTTTAATGTTTACTTTAACTTTTGCTTCTGGAGATACCAATTCAAGAATTGTTTTTTTGATATCATCTTCGGCTCTTTTTTTAATGTGCATTGCAGGAGTATGCAGTACTAAATCTACCACAACTTCATCGCCAAAAGTAATAACATTGGCAACAGCGCCACTTTCAACCATATTTTTTCCTTCTCCAGCTATAGTTATTGTTTCTAGAGCTTTAAGAATTTCTTTTCTATCTAATTTCATTTTGATGTGCTATTTTCTATTGAAAGAAATCAATTTACGTATTGTATTTATTTAAACTGATTTCAGACTGCAAAGATAACAGATTAAGTTCGGATTCAAACTTTTTTAAATCGGATTTATTGATATAGAGATTGTTCAAAATGATTCTTAGTAATTTGATGCTTCCATCTTTAACAGATTATAAACAATGGATTGTTTTTTTAAATTACGATACAATTTTTTATAAAGAGCAGAAATGGAAGAATTTTAATATAAAATTAGAATATTTTATGCGCTGATTGTCGATAATCTTGGCTATATTTGAGTACCCTAAATCAATGATTTCCAGCAATTCAAAAAATGTGTGAAAACTTATTTTTAGGAGTTCTCTTTAAGTTTTCGGTGTTTTTTAAAACAGATTTATTTTAAAATTTAAACCGTTAAGATATGCGAAATTTTACGTTTTTAGCTGCAGTTATTACAATTATTTTTTTTGCATTTTCCTTTAAGCCAATACATTATAAAATAAAAAACGCATCAGAAAACGTATTGGTTAGTAAGAATAGTGTTTTATCTGTTACTGTAGACAGTGTTTCTGTAAATCAGTTTTTTAAAAAGTATTCTAAACTAAAGAAGTATAAAAAAGATGTTTTAGATATTTATAAAAAAAGAGATTTTAAATCGATTTGGTACGATCAAAAAAACATCACCGAATTTGGCAATTTACTATACCAAAAAGTAAATTTTCTTAAAGATCAAGGTATAGAAAACACAATGCCTTATAAAGACGATATTGATGAAGCTTTTAATGAAAGTGCAGATGAAAAACCGTCACAATTAGAAACCGAATTACTCCTTACCAATATGTATGTTTTTTATGCCAGTAATGTATATTCTGGTGTAGATCCTGCAACTTTAAAGAAAATAGGATGGTTTCTGCCTGCCAAAACCATCTCATATGCTAGAATATTAGATTCACTTATTGTAGATTCAAATCGGTTGAATGAAGATGATAATCTTTTATTCAGCCAATATTATAAACTACAAGCAGCATTAAAAAAATACCGCAAAATAGAAACCGATAATTTATGGAATAAAATAACTATTGACGAAGCAAATTACAAAGATTTAAAACCTTTTGATATTTCTAATACGATAAAAGAGATTAGACAGCGGTTGTTTGTAGTTGGAGATATCTCGCAGGATTCTAAAAGTGATGTTTATGACGAAGAGCTTATGGCGGGTGTCTTAAACTATAAAAAAAGATACGGACTTAAGTTAAATTACACTTTAACAAAAGAACATATCGACCAATTGAATGAACCGATTGCAAACCGAATAAAAACGATAATGATAAACATGGAACGCTGCAGGTGGATACCAGCGAAATTGGCAAAAGCAGACGAATATGTTATGGTAAACATTCCTTCGTTTAGATTATTTTATGTAAAAAACGGAAAATACGATTTAGTGTCTGATATTTTTGTTGGAACAAGAATGACCGAAACTGTGATTTTTAGCGGAGACATGGATCGAATTGTTTTTAGTCCGTATTGGAATGTGCCGGCAAGTATTATTAAAAATGAATTAAGATCTCAGATAGCCAGAGATAAAAACTATCTGGCAGAAAATAATATGGAGTGGAACGGTGGCCGTGTGCGACAAAAACCGGGGCCCAAAAACTCTCTAGGTTTAGTAAAATTTATGTTTCCAAACCCGAATGATATTTACCTGCACGATACGCCTGCAAAAAGCTTGTTTGAGTTTGAAAAACGCACTTTCAGCCACGGATGCATCAATGTAAAAGAAGCAAAAAAACTGGCAATTGAGATTTTAAAAGATGATCCAGATTGGCCGGTCGATAAAATTGATAAAGCGATGAGCGGCGAAAAAGAAACAACTTGCATGCTCAAAAAGAAAATTCCAATTTACATAGGTTACTTTACAGCCTGGGTAAATGATGAAGGAGAAATAAGTTTCTTTCCTGATGTTTACGGAAGAGACGAGAGCCTTGATAAACTGCTTTACTCAGATTCTGTTACCATGAAATAAAAAAGCAAACTCGACAGATTTTTAAATCCTGTCGGGTTTGCTCATAAAAAAAAATGGTCTACAAGTTTATTCGTATTTTAAATATTTTAAAACATCTATTTTGGTTACTTGATATGCTTTTGCTAAAACAATCAATAAGGTTAAAAACATTAAAGTAATTAATGCAATGCCAAAAGGCACTACCGAAATCCCGATTCTAAAAGCAAAATCTTCAAGCCATTTCTGTAATAAAATGTAGGCTGGAATAATTCCAATAGCAAATCCCA
Source organism: Flavobacterium sp. MC2016-06 (assembly GCF_009711165.2). Classification (GTDB taxonomy): domain Bacteria; phylum Bacteroidota; class Bacteroidia; order Flavobacteriales; family Flavobacteriaceae; genus Flavobacterium. Next base: position 19,187 of record NZ_WMID02000047.1, read on the forward strand.
ACAGACAAAAAACAACATATTGTTTTGATAATTCTTTCAATAAAATATCAGTCTCAGCGCCAAGCGTTTTTCTAATTGCGATTTCTTTCAAGCGTCTTTCCATCGAGAACGAAGCCAAGGCAAACAATCCAAAAATGGCAATAATAATAACCACAAGATTTAAGATGAAAAACAAATCTTTCTGTTTTACCTGTTCCTGATAGGTTTTAGCAAATCCTTTATCCACAAACTCATAATCAAAAGGATAATCTTGATTGACATTTTTCTCCCAATATGTTTTTAATTTTGCTAATGTTTCGGCTAAATTATTCGGAGAAACTTTGACATATACATTCTGGAAATTGCTCCATTTTAAAGTATTCAGGGTAAGGAAAACCATTGGAGGAACTTTGTTTTGAAGACCAGTAATATGAAAATCTTTTACAACTCCTACAACCTTAAACTTTAAGCCATAATTCCAGCCCGATGTAATGACCGTATTGATAGGATTTTTTAAGCCTAATGCTTTAACACAAGCTTCGTTAATAAGCCAGTTGTTTATAGTGTCTGAAGCATATTTTGGTGATAAATCACGGCCTTGTACAATTTTAATTTTCATCATTTCGAGAAAGCCAAAATCCATTTCAACATTTCTTGGCTGCACAAAAACACCATTGTGAGTAAAACCAGAACTAGAGTTAGTGCTGTTACCAAAAGTACCTGCAAAAGTAGAAACCTTTTCTACACCAGATATCTTAAGAATTTCTTGTTTAGTAGTGTAGTATTTTTCTAATTTACTATTGTAATCATCATAATTAAAAGGAATTCGGATGACTTGGCTGCCGCTAAAGCCAAGATCTTTATTCATCATATAATTAACTTGTGAGTTTACAATTAAGGCACCGATAATAAAAAATGCGGCAATACCAAACTGAAAAATAAGCATTGAATTTCGCATCCAGATACCGCTTTTACTTCTGGAGAAATTGCCTTTTAAAACCTTTAAAGTTTGAAAATTTGAGATATAAACAGCAGGAAATATACCTGCAAGTAAAATGACTAATCCAAAAATAAAAATAAGCTGCAGGTAAAATTCGCCGCCATTCATAGTCAAAGATTTCTTCAAAAAAGTATTGTAATAAGGCAATGAAAGCTCAACAATTGCCAAGGCAACAAGAATTGCCACAATCACAATTATAGCAGTTTCAAAAATAAATTGTAATAGAATCTGCGACTTATCGGCACCAACAATTTTGCGTACACCAACTTCTTTTGCACGCTTTATAGCAGATGCAGTAGCTAAATTAACATAGTTTACCAGCGATAAAACTAAAATTAAAATAGATAAACCTACCATAATATAAAGCAATTGCAGATTTCCTTTTCCTTCGGGAAGATTAGAACCCGCAGAACTTTTGGTACCGTGCAAGCGAGATTTTTTTAGTTGATCTAGAATAATCGTAATCTCTCCATTTTCTTTCACATATTGCGCTACAGTTTTACCACTTTCTTTAGCATCTTTTAGCGTTCTGTTTACAAAATTTACATTTTGCATTTTCTTTAAAACAACAGCAGGATCAACATTCTTTTTGATTTTAACTATAAAACCATAGCTGAAATTACCCCAGAAGTTAAGATCGCGCTCACGAACAACGTCTCCAAAAACATAATTGGGTTCAACAGAAGATGGTTTTATAATTTGATAAACAGCTTTTACAATATAAGTTTTAGCACTGTAAATAATAGATTTTCCTATTGGGTCTTCATTTTTAAACAATAGTTTAGCTTGTTCTTCAGAAACAGCAACACTGTTGTTTTCTTTCAGAATATTTTTTTTTGCGCCTTTAACGATTGGAAAAGGGAAAAAATCAAAAAAATTATTATCAGAAACTATAATTTTTGAGGCAATTACTTTCTGATTCTGAAATTTGATAACCCCATCACTATACCAAGTGTTCAGGAAACAAATCTGCTCAATTTCGGGAATAGTAGCTTTACAAGTATTTCCGAAAGGAATAGAACAAGAAGCCCAAATGTCTCCCGTAATTCCAATTTTATTCAGAACCTGATACGAGTTTTCTTTTTCAGGATTCCATTTGTCGTATGCATTTTCGTTATTCCAATATAAAATGGCAAAAATAACACCCGCAATACCAATGCTTAATCCTAAAACATTCAAAAACGAAAACAATTTGTTTTGCTTTAAATGATAAATAAATATTTTAAACCAGTTAAAAATCATGATAAATGTTTTTACAGTTGTGTTAGTTATATTTTGAATTTAAAGACATTTGGTCCTTAAATAAGCGTAAAAATTTTGCAGACAAATTCTATTAGAACGATGAATGCAGTGACAATAATTTTAATCATCTTTTTGTTATTTAGCGTCCATAAAAACATCAACATTTCGTTGATTTAATTTTTCAGAAAATATAACACCGTCTTTCATATGAATTGTTTTCTGTGAAAAAGAAGCATCATAATCAGAGTGCGTAACCATTAAAATTGTTGCACCTTTAGCGTGCAGATCCGTTAAAAGTTCCATAACCTCATTACCATTTTTACTGTCCAAATTTCCAGTCGGCTCATCGGCAAGAATAATTTTAGGATCATTAACCAAAGCTCTAGCAACAGCAACTCTTTGCTGCTGCCCTCCAGAAAGCTGCTGTGGAAAATGTTTTAAGCGGTGTGAAATATTTAATTTTTCAGCAATAGCTTCAATTTTTTGTTTTCTGTCCGATGACTTAACATTGTTGTAAAGCAAAGGCAGTTCGATATTATCATAAACCGAAAGTTCATCGATTAGATTGAAATTTTGAAAAATAAAGCCAATATTTTCTTTACGAACACGCGCTCTGCCTTTCTCTTTTAAACCAATCATTTCCTGATCTAATAATTGATAACTTCCATCAGAAGCACTGTCCAACAATCCGATAATATTTAATAAAGTCGATTTTCCACAACCAGAAGGCCCCATTATGGTTAGAAAATCACCTTTTTTAATTTGTAAATTGATGCCGCTCAAAGCAGATGTTTCTATTTCTTCCGTTCTAAAAACCTTGGTTAAATTTTGAATTGTAATCATAATTTTTAAAGATTAATTGTTGTTAAATATGTTTTTTGATTGATGATTGAAACTCGTTGTTTTATTTTTTGTTTCAGGTTTCAAGTTTCAGGTTTTGCGTAATGTGATAACCTGAAACTTGAAACCTGAAACTTTTTTATTCCGCATTAATAGATAACTCCTCAATATCTTTATAGTCCGTATAAGAAGAAGTAATCACAGATTCGCCTTCTTTCAAACCTTCTAAAACTTCATAATAAGAAGGATTTTCGCGGCCTAATTTTATGTTTCGTCTTTCGGCTTTACTGCCGTTTACAACAAAGATCCATTTTCCGGCAGTTTCCTGATTAAAGCTTCCTTTAGAAACCACTAAAGTCTTGTTTTTCTCTGATAAAATTAGTTTTACACCAAAGCTTAATCCGTCTTGCAAAGTGATATTTTCTTTAGAAGTAAAGGCCAATTCTACCGTAAAATGGCCGCTTTTTACTTCTGGAATTACTTTAGTAACCAAAACTTCAAGGTTTCGTCCTTTAAATTCTACTTGACCTTTTAAGCCTTCGCGAATTTTCTCTAAGTAAAATTCATCAACATCAGCAGTAAGTTTATATCCTTTTTTAGAATCAATTTTCCCGATGCTTTCACCCGCCTGAAATGTTTTCCCTAAAACAGGTTCAAAAGAAGTTAATCTTCCAGATTCCGGAGCCGTGATTAAAAAATTCTTTTTGTTATTTCTTAAAATCTCAAGACTTTTATCCATGGTTTCAATAGAACGATTGATTTGTGAAATCTGAACCTGATTGCTTTGTTTTTCTTTCTGAATACTCTGCTGAATTGTTCTTTTTCGTTCTTCCTGAAAACGTAAACTCTCTTTAAAAGTATTCCAGTCATTTTTAGAAATTACATCTTTCTCAAACAATTTAGAGTTCATGTCGTACAATCTTTTAGCATCATTATAATCATGTTCAATCAAAACTAAATCTTTGTTCAGTGTTAACTCCTGATTTCTAATGTTTAATTTCCCAGTGTTTAAGTTGTTAATCTGCTCAATAATTGCCGTTTCCTGAGTCAGATAATTCAACTCTGTATTAGGGTTGTACAAACGAGCGAGCGACTGACCTTTAGTAACCATTGCGCCGTTTTCGGTAAAAATCTCTTTTACCGATCCTCCTTCGGTAACATTTACAAGCATCACATTCAAAGGTTCTACTTTGGCCTGAAAAACCACAAAATCTTCAAAAAAGGCTTTTTCTACATTTTGAACCGTAATTTCATCTGCTTTTACATTTAAACTCCTTTTTGCATTAAAAGAAAAAAAGAGGATAATGGCCAAAACGAAAAAAACACCAATTGCTATTGTGAGATATCTAAATTTTCTATTTTTACGAGGAATTACCTTGTCCATTTTTTAAATAATTTACTGATAATCAATAGGTAAATACTGTGCCATAAAAAGTATTATTTCTAAAGCATTGATTTTAAAGAGACTTTAGAAAACATCAAAAAAAGGAGTGTTCGAAAATGAACAGTTGACCGTTCGGAATCGGACAAAAATAAAAGTCATGCGAAAAAAACAAGCTCAAATATTAGTTGTTGATGATCAGGAAGAAATACTTTTTTCGGCCAATATGATCCTCAAAAAGTATTTTGAAACCATTTTTACAACCAGCAACCCTAAAAAAATCATTTCAATTTTAAATGAAAATGAAATAAATGTGGTTTTATTAGATATGAATTATCGAATTGGTTTTGAAGATGGGCGCGAAGGAATTCACTGGCTTAAAGAAATTAAAACCCTTTGGCCAAAAACAATTGTAATTTTAATGACTGCTTTTGGTAAAATAGAAACGGCTGTTGAAGGCATAAAAATTGGTGCTTTTGATTATGTTTTGAAACCTTGGAATAACGAAAAATTACTCGAAATAATTGATAAAGCAGTTATTGAAAGTAGAAAGAATTCTAAGAAAGAAGCTCCTGAAAAAACAGAGAAAAGATATTTTACTGGCGTTTCTCCAAAAATAAAACAAGCCTATTCTATTGCCGAAAAAGTGGCTAAAACTGATGCAAACGTTTTGATTTTGGGCGAAAACGGAACGGGTAAATATGTTTTTGCCGAGTTTATTCATCAAAATTCAGAACGCAAAAAAGAATCTTTTGTACATGTAGATTTAGGTTCTTTGAGCGATAGTTTATTTGAAAGTGAGCTTTTTGGTTATGCAAAAGGAGCTTTTACAGACGCTAAAATAGATACAGCAGGAAGATTTGAAATGGCTTCTGGCGGTACCATTTTTCTAGACGAAATTGGGAATATTCCGCTGCATCTGCAAGCTAAATTATTACATGTTTTACAAACCAAAACCGTTACACGTTTGGGCGAAAGTAAAGCAAGACCATTAAATGTACGCATCATTGCAGCGACAAACAGCGACATCAAAACAGAAGTAAAGAACAAAACGTTTCGCGAAGATTTACTTTACAGAATTAATACAATGGAGATTAATCTGCCGGCATTGCGCGAACGAAAAGAAGATATTGTACCGATGGCAAATTTTATTTTAGAACAATTGGCCGAAAGATACAATCAGGAAAATTGGCGTTTTGAAGATAATACAGCGCCTTATTTAGAAAAATATCCGTGGAAAGGAAATGTTCGCGAAATGGAAAATAAGATTGAACGCGCCTTGATTTTGGCCGATAACCATACTATTTCTGTAACTGATTTAGATATTCTTGATTTTGAAGATTTTGAGGAAAAAGAAGAAAACCCTTTATCTGAAATGGAAAAAATGGCGATTGAAAAAGCCCTCTTTAAACACAATGGAAATATTAGTAAAACTGCCGAAGAATTGGGTTTGTCAAGAGCCGCTTTGTACAGAAGAATAGAAAAGTACGACTTAAAAAACATATAAACCCCAAATTATATTTGGCGTAATTTTGCCATAATTAAAAGATTCTCACTGATTTTAAGTACAAAAAAATCTTTTTAAATCCTTTAATCTGTGGCATTAAAAAAAAACAATAATGAAAAACCAAAAACTTTATAACGGTTTATTTGCAAGAGTTTTACTTATCATGATGTTGTTTTTCTTCTGCGTATTTTTAATTGGTAAAACCTTTTATTATAATGCACTTTTAGTTGGTTTTTTTGGCGTTGTACTATTGTTTGAAATGTTTTTTTATGTCAAAAACCAATTGTCATTTTACGATAAAGTATTGCTTTCGATTTTAAAAAATGACTACTCGACCAATTTTCCAGAAGACAATAAAAAGGGAGATTTTAAGAATTTATATCTTTTATATCACACTTTAAAATTTCAAAGACAAGAACAGACTTCCAAAGAACTTATTTATCATTCGATTTTGAATAGTATTGATACGGCTGCTTTAATTTTAGAAAAAGAAAATGATTCATGGAATATTTTTTTGATGAATGACTGCTTTTCAAACTTGTTTAAAGTACCAAAAGTAAGTCATTGGAAATACCTTAAAAACTATCTGCCATCGCTTTGTGATGAAATTGAGAAAGTTGGTTTTAAAGATATTAAATCGGCAATTTCGATAAAAATAGAAGATCAGGATTTGCAGACTTTCGTTTTACAGACTTCGCAGACACAGACTTATAATAAAGAATATTTTATTGTTTTGCTGGATAGTATTCAGCGCGTTATTGAGAAAAAAGAAAAGGAAGCGTGGATTAATTTGATGAAAATTATTTCGCATGAGTTAATGAATTCGTTAACGCCAATTAGAGCACTTTCGCAGAATTTACTGCACATTGTAGATCAGGAAAAACTCGAAGAAGAAGACTTTGACGATATTAAAAGCAGTATTTCTACCATCATAAACAGAAGTGATCATTTGCAGGTTTTTGTTGAAAATTACAGAAAACTGGCAATGCTTCCGACGCCAAATAAAGAAATGACATCCATTAATGCGCTTTTTGACGATTGTCTGCGTATTATGAATCCTATTTTGAAAGATGAAAATATTGAGCTAATAAACGAAATTAAGAGTTCTCGTTCTATTTTGATTGATAAAAACCAAATCGAACAAGTAATTATTAATCTGATTACCAACAGTATTTATGCTTTAAAAGAGAAGAAAGACAAGAAGATGTTTTTGTCAAGTTATACAGAGAATAACCGCTTTTTTATTATTATTTCGGATAACGGAAAAGGAATTGATCCGGTTATTAAAGACAAGGTTTTCCTGCCGTTTTTTACCACTCGAAAAGATGGTGCAGGAATTGGTTTAACACTTTCTAAAAACATCATAGAAGCACACGGAGGATATTTAAGCTGTCAAACAGACGATGATAAAACGGATTTTGTAATTTGTTTAATTTGATTTTTTTACCATATAAGTTATATAAGTTCATTTTAGTTTTACTCTCAATTCTCCTGCAAGGTCTTTTTTGACCTTGTAGGTTTAATTTTTAAGCTTATATACTATAGAAACAAATACCTACAAGGTTGAATAAAACCTTGCAGGAAGCTCGTAAAATGAACTTATATAACTTATATGGTGAAAAAAAATAGACTATAGGTTTATTTCTGGCTGCCAAAAGTGCTTCTCAAAATCTACGATTTGATTATCGACAACCTCAATGCCTTCATTTTCTAAAAGTTGCTGCATTAAATTAGTTCCGTCAAAATGATGTTTACCGCTCAGTAAGCCTTTTCGATTTACCACACGATGTGCAGGAATATCATCTCTATTATGACAGGCATTCATTGCCCAGCCTACCATTCTTGCAGAACGAGCAGTTCCTAAAGCTTTTGCGATAGCGCCATAAGAAGTTACTTTCCCGTATGGAATTTGTCTGGCAATGACATAAACCCTTTCAAAAAAATTATCCTCAGCCATTTTAAAAGATTTTTTACCATAAAGTAATTAAGAAAAATTAAGTTTAGTCTTAATATCACTTCATGGCATACTGGTTAATTTTTATCCGAAATAATAACTCAAAATATTAAAAAGCGTTGCAATAGAAATTAAACCTGTTATACTTCCAATAATAGTATTCATATTTCGCATGAGATAATCGGTTTTCTTTTCTATCCTTCCAAAGAAAGCAATATAGCTGTATAAGGCAAGAAATGAGCCTAAAACAGAACCTAATACAAAAGTAAAAATTACGTTGTTTTCAAACACAAAAAGATGGTAAGAAGCCAAAGTTACACTCACGACAACGTAATACGGAATCGGGAAAAAGTTTAAACCAGACAGCAGCATTCCTAAAAAGAAACGGCTTTTTTTACTGCTTTTTTTGATTTTTGATTTTTTCTTAGTTTTCGGATCTTTTGCAATAAACAAAAAGTAAATCGTTAGAATAGCAAAAATAACAAAACCAACTTCACGTAGTAAAGTCACAACATCTGGTCTGTTGTCGATTACTTGAGCAAACAATACTGCCAAAGAAACTTGAAAAAGAATGACCAAGACAGCTCCAAAAGCAAACCACAAAGCATTCTTTTTACCTTCTTTTAGATTTATTTTAGCGGCTGTCATGTTGATTAATCCTGGCGGAATAATCCCAATGAAAGCGGCAATGAAACCCGAAAGTAAAGGAGTAAGTAATGTCATTCAGTACTGTAATGAATTTGTGGTATTAGTTTATAAAACTAAATTAGTCTTTAATTTTAAAACGAATATACGTAATTGCCTTGTTAATTTCTAAATATTGTTTTTCGTAAAAAGTTTGAAAAGCAGTAACCTCTTCCGGACTGCCTTCGTTTGTATACACATTATGGTTTGCGTATAAAACCTCGTGGCCTTCACCATGAAGTAATCCAAGCGTATAACCGTGCATAAATTCGCTGTCGGTTTTTAAGTTTACGACACCGTCTTTTTTAAGAATAGTTTTGTATAATTTCAAGAACTCAGAGTTAGTCATTCTGTGTTTTGTTCTTTTATATTTAATTTGCGGATCTGGAAAAGTAATCCAGATTTCGTCTACTTCGCCTTCCGTAAAAATATGATTGATTAATTCGATTTGAGTACGAATAAAAGCAACATTGTGAAGTCCAGTTTCTACAGCAGTTTTTGCGCCTCTCCAGAAACGAGCACCTTTAATATCAATTCCGATAAAATTTTTGTTAGGATATCTTTCTGCTAATCCAACAGAATATTCACCTTTTCCACATCCTAATTCTAAAACTAAAGGATTATCATTTTTAAAGAAATCAGAATTCCATTTCCCTCTCAAAGGCATTAAATTGCCTACGACTTCTTCTCTTGTTGGTTGAAAAACGTTTTGAAATGTTTCGTTTTCTCTGAATCTTTTTAGTTTATTTTTACTTCCCACTTTTACAAAAATTTTCGGCAAAATTAAGGAATATAAACGAATGAATGCAGTTCCAGAACATTTTTAAATTTTTTGCCACGAATTTCACGGATTTTCACGAATCAATTTCAGTCTTAATTTTAAGAGTAAAGTAATTAGTGAGAATTTGTGCAATTCGTGGCAAACTTTATAATTTAACCGTAATGAGGTTCAGTAATTGCTTTTGAGTTTGGATCAAGAGTTTCATCGTGCTGCGATAAATCCAATCCGATATGCTCCGATTCTTCCGAAACACGAAGCGGAATAATAAAGTTGGTTACTAAACGAATGAATACAGTTCTAGAACATTTTTAAATTTTTTGCCACGAATTTCACGGATTTTCACGAATCAATTTCAGTCTTAATTTTAAGAGTAAAGTAATTAGTGAGAATTTGTGCAATTCGTGGCAAACTTTATAATTTAACCGTAATGAGGTTCAGTAATTGCTTTTGAGTTTGGATCAAG
>NZ_WMID02000048.1 GCF_009711165.2 Flavobacterium sp. MC2016-06
ATTACAATGCCGATCTGGTAATTTCGATTTTCATTCAATCCCCGGTTTTGCTGGGTTTTTTATTTTTTTAAGGGTTTAGTGAGGATTCTTTAATCTTTCCTTTCCTGTCTTTTTAAGCTTTTTGAGATTGTTTTGACTGGTTCTCGCAAAGACGCAAAGGCGCAGAGTCTCTCTTTTTCTTCTAAAAATGGGATTTAAGCCTAAGAAAAACACTTTTATAATTATATCAAAAGAATGTTTATTATAAAAACAGCTCCCCTAGCCCCGATGGAAGTGGAAATCCTTTTGCTTTTTTCTTTAAAAAGAAAAAGATTGAAACGCACAGCGGGAAACAGCTCCTCATTATATCTAAACTTCTATCCTTATATATTATATATAAATCTATTCCTTATATATATGTATAAAAAAACCTAACAGGTTTTGGAAACCTGTTAGGTTGTGTACGAAACTATATACCTATTATATAATGGAGTAAAATTGTACTTATATATTATACTAAGGACTTTTAAAAATCAAACTCGACAGGTTTTAAAAACTTGTCGGGTTGCATAGAATGTAATAGTACTTTAATTTTTACTAATTGCTTTGGCTTTTTGGTCCCACTTCTCTGTTAGATCATCATAGTTTACAGGACTGGCTGGTTTTTGGTTTATTAACCTTCCTGATTCAAATGCCCTGACTAGAATTGTTTCTATGAGATAATCTTCATTTACATCATAAGGTTTATACTCTGTCTTTAGACTTATGTCAAATAAATTGGCAGTTGTATTTGACACAAAAGCTTTAAAACCGCTTTTAAGAGTTCGTATGAGTTCGTAGGTTGTAATTCCAGTTTGTCTGTGAATTAGTTTTACTAATATCTGCCCTTGCTTGCGTGAAAGCTTTTTTAATCGGTCTTCAAATTCATTATTAAGGTAGTCTTCTACAATCTTAAAATATTTCTTCTTTTCGCGATTGGTTTTTAAGCGCGCCATTCCGTTATTAAGACCTGTTAATCGATCTGAGGCTAATTTTGCATACGGATATGTTTTATATACTCGATTCTGAAGAATCAAGAATTGCTTTTGTGCTTCGGGATCTAACTTTTCTTTTGAAATGATAATCTCCGGTAATTGGATGGTATCATTTAAAATAGAATCATTTTCTGTTAGTATATATCCCATTTCTTTGTTTTCTTTGGGAGTTACTTGGGCTTGACTTGCAAAGGAAATCAATATAAAAAACAAAATGCAGCTGGTTAATCTCATGGAGTCTTAATTTAAATGTAAAATTATATATTTATACACAACTCTAATACCAAATTTATAAATTAGCAAAAAAATATTTTTATGAGCACGAAATCTATCTTAAAAGATACCTCTATAGCTTTTCTAGAAAGCTACCTTAATAACGCCTCTCCTACTGGTTACGAAAGCGAAGGACAAAAACTTTGGATGAATTATTTAAAACCTTATGTTGATACTTTTATTACAGACACTTATGGAACTGCTGTTGGTGTAATTAATCCAGATGCTCCTTTTAAAGTTGTAATTGAAGGTCATGCAGATGAAATTTCTTGGTATGTAAACTACATTACAGAAGATGGATTATTGTATGTGATAAGAAATGGTGGTTCTGATCATCAAATTGCACCATCAAAGAGAGTTCACATTCATACTAAAAAAGGTATTGTAAAAGGTGTTTTTGGCTGGCCGGCAATTCATACAAGATTACGCGATAAGGAAGAATCTCCAAAAATCAGTAATATTTTTATTGACCTTGGCTGCGAAACTAAAGAACAGGTTGAAGCAATGGGTGTGCATGTAGGTTGTGTGATTACTTATCCTGATGAATTTATGATTTTGAACGAAAATAAATTTGTGTGTCGTGCAATTGACAACAGAATGGGTGGCTTTATGATTGCGGAGGTTGCTCGTTTATTAAAAGAAAATAAAAAAGAATTGCCTTTTGGTTTATACATTGTAAACTCGGTTCAGGAAGAAATTGGTCTTCGCGGTGCCGAAATGATTGCCCAAACGATTAAACCAAACGTTGCTATTGTTACTGATGTCTGCCACGATACTACAACTCCAATGATTGATAAAAAAGTAGAAGGCGATCTTAAAATGGGGAAAGGTCCAGTTATTGCTTATGCTCCTGCTGTTCAAAATAAACTGCGTGATTTAATTGTTGATACTGCCGAAGCTAATAAAATTCCGTTTCAACGTCATGCAACTTCTCGTGCTACAGGAACGGATACTGATGCTTTTGCTTACAGTAACGGCGGTGTAGCTTCTGCATTAATTTCACTTCCTTTACGTTATATGCACACAACTGTAGAAATGGTACACAGAGAAGATGTAGAAAATGTGATTAAGCTAATCTACGAATCTTTATTAAAGATTGAAAACAATGAAACTTTTTCTTATTTTAAATAAGAATCAAACTAAAACGTTGATTTGGTTATTTGATGGAAATCATTGAATAACTAAATCAACAAATAAAAAACAGGATGAAAATTTTACTACTCGAAGACGATTTTACTTTATCTAAAGAAATCTCAGCATTCTTTACTTTAAAAGAGTTCGAGTGTTTTCCTTATTATGATGGTTCTTTATTATTAAAGAAATATGTGCCATACGAATATGATTTAATTATTCTAGATATTAATGTTCCTGGAACAACTGGAATTGAGGTTTGCAAGGGCATTCGAGAAATCGATAAAAAAACCCCTATAATTATGCTGACTGCTTTTAGTGAAATTGAAGATAAACTGGCTTCTTTTGATAATGGTGCTGATGATTATTTGGTAAAACCTTTTCACTTTGAAGAATTATACGCTAGAATTTCATCACTATTAAGACGGAAAGATATTCCGCAGCAAAGCGAAAAGAAAATCATCATTCAGGATTTAGAGATTCAGGAAGAAGAAATGAAAGTTTTTCGTTCTGGTGAAGAAATAAAACTTACTCCAAAAGAGTTTAAGTTGATTTCTATTTTGGCTCATGCTAAAGGCAAAGTATTGTCAAAACAATTTATTGCCGAAAAACTTTGGGATTATCATATCGAAACGAATCAAAATACGATTGAGGTTTATATTAATTTTTTAAGAAAGAAGATTGATAAGGATCACGAAACAAAACTTATTAGAACCAAAGTTGGTTATGGATATTATTTAAGCGATCAGGAATGACATTAAAAAATCGAATTTCACTTTTAGTAAGTTTATTGTTTACAATCCTTTTTGGGTTGGCTTCTACCGTGATATTCGTTTTATATTCTAATTATAGAAAGGAAGAATTTAGGGATCGATTAGAAATTAAGGCTTTATCTAATATCAAACTTTTGGTAAACGTTAAGCAGATCGATAATCAGCTTTTGAAAATCATTGATCAAAATTCGATCAATAAGTTATATGACGAAAAAACACTGGTTTTTGATTCTAACTATAAACTTATTTACAGCAGTATTGACGATGCTAAAATTAACTGGTCTATTGATGATTTAAAATATCTTAAAAAGAATAAAACCTTTTTTAAACAGCAAGGTGATTATGAGGTTTACGGGGTTTTTTATGATACAAAAGATCGTGATTTTTATGCCTTAATATCGGCTACAGATGATTATGGACAAAAGAAATTACTTTTCCTGCGTTACACTTTAATTATATCTTATCTCTTTTTTACTTGTTTATGCTGGGTTATTACGTCATTTACAGTAAAAAAACTGATGAGTCCGCTGAGTGTATTTCATCAAAAAATAAAAAACATAAACGAAAACAATCTTGATACTCGTATTGAATCTAAAAGCAATAAGGATGAAATTGATTTGATTGCTAATGAGTTTAATTTTATGATGGACAGGATTGAGCTTTCGTACCAGAGGCAAAAGGAATTTACGGCCCACGCCTCACACGAACTTAGGACTCCTTTGTCTAGAATTACTTCTCAGATTGAGAATGTTACGGCTGATCCTAAAACTAATCCTGAAAATAAATCTTTTTTAAATACCATTTTATCTGATGTTAATCAATTAACGGAGTTAATCAATTCATTGCTGATTTTGTCTAAAATCGATAATAAAAGGCACGAAAACAATGAAATACACCGCATGGATGAAATTTTGTTTTCGGCTATCGAAAAATTAAATAAAAGTTATCCCGATTTCGTTATTATGTTTGAAATCGAAGAAAACGATAATCTTGATACGGCTTTAGAGATTAAAGGGAATAAAAATTTATTAGAAATTGCTATTAGCAATGTTCTAAAGAATGCCTGTGTTTATTCTACTAATAAACAAGCGAAAGTAAAAATAAGTACTGATAATGAAAATCTAATTCTTTCAATTTCTAATATTGGATTTACATTGAGTGAAGAGGAACAAAAAAATCTTTTTCAGCCTTTTATGCGTGGTAAAAATGCTAAAGGAACTTCTGGTTTTGGCCTTGGTTTAAGAATTGTACAGCGCATATTAACACTACATAAAGCTGACATAAAATATTCAATTTCAAATATTAACACGAATTTATTTCAGTTAACTTTTCATTTGTAAGTAATTTTAAGCTATTTTTAAGGTAGATTTTAAGGCGTCTTAAAGTCTGACAATAGCATATTTGTATAAATTAAAAATGATACAATGAAAAAGTTATTTGCATTACTACTATTCGCGCTGTTTAATCAGGCTGCAATGGCTCAAAAAACGGTCACTCTTCAAGACTGTGAAACTCAATTTTTAAAAAAAAATCTTTTCTTACTGGCATCTCAATATAATATTGATGCCTCTAAAGCGCTGACAATGCAAGCCAAAATTTGGGATAACCCTACAATTACGGCAGAATTGAATGCTTACAATCCAGAAAGAGATCAGTTTTTTGATATTGGAAAAGATGGGCAAAAGGCTTTTGGAATTGAACAGTTAATTTATTTGGGCGGAAAAAAACGCAACGAAGTTAAATTGGCTCAAGCCAATGAACAATTGGCTTCGTTTCAATTTAATGATCTTTTGAGGACATTAAAACTGCAATTGCGTAAAAGCTTTTATACGGTTTATTACAATAGCAGGAATCTTGAAACAACAGATAAACAGCTTGTTCATCTTGAAGATTTGATTAGTTCTTACACTATTCAGGCGCAAAAAGGAAATGTACCTTTAAAAGATGTTGTGCGTTTACAATCGCTTTATCTGAATTTTAAGAATGAACGAATGGAAGTTGTTAATGACAATATTGAAGAACAGGCAAATTTAAAATTACTTTTAAATGAAACTGAAAATGTAGTTCCGGTTGTATCAAAAGAAGAGTTTGAGAAATACCTAAAAACTATTGACTTCGATTTAAAAACATTTGAAGCTGATGCTATCACAAATCGTCCTGATTATCTAGCGAAACAAAAAGAAATTGATGCGAATGAATTGAATGTAAAATGGCAGAAATCACTTTCTGTTCCTGATATTACTGTAGGTGCTAACTACGATCAACGAAGCGGGGCTTTTAACAAAGAAGCTAATTTGACTCTTGGAATTCCGTTACCGCTTTGGAATAAAAACAAAGGAAATATCAAATATGCACAAACAATATTAGAGCAATCTAAGGTTGACAAGCAAAATTTTGAATTACAGCTGCAAACTGAAATTACATCGGCTTGGACTAAATGGGACGAATCCCGTAAAAACTATACTGTAATTAAACCTACTGTAAATGCCGATTTTGAAGCGGTTTATAATGGAATCTTAACCAATTTTCAGAAACGAAATATCAGCATTTTAGAATTTACAGATTTTATGGAAAGTTATAATCAAGCTACAATTCAAGTAAATGAACTAAAGAAAAAGGTAGCACTTTCTGCTGAAGAACTTAATAGTACAATCAATAAAGACTTATTTTAAAACTAAAGAAAAATGAAACATAAACTAATTATAGGAATTGCGATTGTAAGTCTATCTATCACAAGTTGTAAAAAGGAAGTTGAAAATCCTGATACGAATACTTCTTTTGTATTAAGTGATGAAATGCTAAAATCTACCACTACTGCTCCAGCTGAAACGCAGCCCGTAAAAAATGAATTGAGTTTTTATGGTAAAATAACTGCTGACAACAATAAAATGATTGACGTTTATCCGCTTGTTGGAGGAAATGTTATGAAAGTAAATGTTGAGCTTGGTGATTATGTAAAGAAAGGACAAGTTTTGGCTACGATAAAAAGTACCGATGTTGCTGATTTTGAAAAACAATCTATTGATGCTAAAAATGATTTATTGGTGGCAAAAAATGGACTGAAAGTGGCTCAGGAATTATTTGATGGAAAGTTAAATTCTGAGAGTGATGTTCTGCAAGCAAAATCTGAAGTGAACAAAGCGCAATCGCAAGTAAATAAAATTCAAGAGACTTATAAAATTTACAATATTAAAGCGGGTTCTATTTACGAAGTAACGGCGCCAATAAGTGGTTTTATTATTCAAAAAAGTATCAATCAAGATATGCTTTTAAGAAATGACCGTTCTGAAAACATCTTTGATATTGCTGAAATCAGCGAAGTATGGGCAATGGCTAATATTAATGAAATTGATATTAATAAAGTAAAACTAGGTACTGATGCTGCTGTAACGACTTTGAGTTATCCTGATAAAGTGTTTAAAGGAAAAGTAGATAAAATATATAATGTTATTGATCCTGAAACAAAAGCTATGCAGGCACGCGTTAAACTGAGCAATCCAGGATACATGCTGAAACCAGATATGAATGCTAACATTAAATTGTCTTTTAACGAAAATGATTCTATGATAGCCGTACCTAGTAAAGCAATAGTTTTTGATAAAAGCAAAAATTTTGTTGTCGTTTTTAAAGACCGTAACAATATAGAAACAAGACAGGTTGAAGTTTACAGAGTAGTTGGCGATGTAACTTATATTTCTAGCGGCTTAAAAGAGAATGAAAAAGTTATTACCAATAATCAATTGTTTATTTATGGTGCCTTAAATAATTAAGAAAATGGGAAAATTAGCATCTATATTAAGTTTTGTAATATTATTTTCTTTTGAAATGGTTTTTTCTCAAGAAACAGATTCGATACGAAAATATAGTCTAAAATTCCAGTTAACTTCAATTTACCAATACCAGCCAGCATTTCATTCTCCTTATTCTGGAACAAATAGTTTAATTCCTACCGAAGAAAAGGCATTGTCATTAACATCTACCCTATTTTTAGATGTACCGCTTTGGAAAGGAGCTACAGCAACCTTTAATCCAGAAATGTCTGGAGGCGAAGGATTATCTCAGGCAAAAGGATTGGGTGGTTTTCCTAACGGAGAAACTTTTAGAATTGGTGATACTAAACCTGTAGTATATGTAGCAAGAATGCTTTTGCAGCAGGAGTTTCAATTTAAAAACAACAAATCGCTGCAATTGGTTTTTGGAAAATTTGGATTGTCTGATTATTTTGATGGCAATACTTATTCTCATGATCCTAGAACTCAATTTTTAAACTGGTCTTTAATGGCAAATGGAGCTTGGGATTATGCAGCAAATACTAGAGGATACACGGTTGGTTTTTATGGTAATTACCAATTTGATACTTGGCAGATTAGAACAGCCTTGGTAGCAGAACCAACTTATGCCAATGGTCCAAACGTAGCTTTTAGTTTTAAAGATTCGAATGCTTTAAATATTGAAATTGAGAAAAAAATAACTTTTAAAAATAATTACACTAGTATTATTAAAATATTGGGTTTTAGAAATACGGCGGGAATGGGAAATTATAATGAAGCCAATGCCAATTTTATAACAACTCCTGACATTAAAACTACTAGAGAAAATGGACGCACCAAATATGGTATTGGTCTTAATGCCGATTATTCTCATGGAGATTATTGGGGTTTATTTGCAAGAATGAGCTTTAATGATGGTAAAAATGAGACTTGGGCATTTACAGAGATTGATCGATCTGCTTCTATAGGAATTAATTTAAAAGGAAAAATGTGGAACCGTAAGGATGATTTTGCAGGAGTTGCAATAGTTGCCAACGGATTATCTAAGTCTCATGAAGAATATCAAAAATTAGGAGGAAATGGTTTTATGATTGGTGATGGTACATTAAATTATGGAACAGAAAAAATAGCAGAAGTTTTTTATTCTTTTCTAATTCCTAAAACTCATTTTACAATTTCACCCGATTATCAATTTGCAATAAATCCAGCATATAACAAAGACAGAGGTCCTGTTCAATTTTTAGCATTACGTTTTCATACCGAATTCTAATGCTGCTTAAACAGACCAATTAAAAACATAAAATTCATCATTAAAAATACTTTTTAAAATGAACAAATTCATAAAAACCATTATTGCTTTTTCGCTTAAGAATAAAGCTTTTACCTTCTTTTGGGTTGGATTACTGGCTGTTGCAGGATTCATTTCTTTCAAGAATATGCCAATTGATGCATTTCCTGATGTAACCAATACTCAGATTATTATTATTACACAATGGAACGGAAAAAGTGCTGAAGAAGTAGAACGTTTTGTTACTTCGCCTATCGAAATCTCGATGAACTCGGTACAAAAAAAGACCAGCGTCCGCAGTATTACAATGTTTGGTTTATCTGTAATCAAAATTATTTTTGATGATGGCGTAGATGATACTTTTGCACGTTTTCAGGTAAATAACCTGCTGAAAAATGTTTCGCTTCCAGATGATGTAGAGCCAGACGTTCAGCCTCCTTACGGACCTACTGGAGAAATTTTTAGATATATTGTAAAAAGTAACAGCAGAGATAGTAGAGAATTACTAACGTATCAAAACTGGGTTATCGATAAACAACTTCGTGCGCTTCCGGGTGTTGCAGATTTAAATGTATTTGGAGGACAAACTAAAACTTATGAAGTTGGAGTTGATCCTATAAAATTGGCAAAATACAATATAACGCCGCTTCAGGTTTATAATGCAGTAAATTCTGGAAACTTAAATGTTGGTGGTGACGTTATCGAAAAAAACGGACAAGCTTTTGTCGTTCGTGGTGTAGGTTTATTAAAATCTATTCAAGACATTGAAAATATTATTGTTGACGATGCAAATGGGAATCCTATTTTGGTCAAAAACTTAGCAACGGTACAAGAAAGTTCGATGCCGAGAGTTGGACAAACTGGTATTGGCAAAAACGATGATGCTGTTGAAGGAATTGTTGTAATGCGTAAAGGAGAAAATCCGCAGGAAACACTTGCCTTAATTAAAGATAAAATAAAAGATCTTAATGATAACATTCTGCCAAAAGACATTAAGATAGAAACTTTTTATGATCGTGATAATTTAATGAATTTCACGACCGAAACGGTAATGCACAATTTATTTGAAGGTATCATCTTGGTAACTTGTGTCGTATTTTTATTCATGGCCGATTGGAGAACTACGTTTACGGTTTCTATTGTAATCCCGTTATCTTTATTATTTGCATTCTTATGTCTTAAAATGATGGGAATGAGTGCCAACTTATTGAGTTTAGGTGCAGTCGATTTTGGTATTATCATTGACGGTGCGGTAGTAATGGTCGAGGGATTATTTGTCGTCTTAGATCATCGAGCGCATCAATTAGGAATGACGGCTTACAATAAAATTGCAAAAGGAAGTTTGATTAAGAAAACAGGAACCGAAATGGGTAAAGCCATTTTCTTTTCTAAACTAATCATTATTACGGCTTTATTACCTATTTTCTCTTTCCAGAAAGTAGAAGGAAAAATGTTCTCTCCTCTAGCCTTTACTTTAGGTTTTGCCTTAATGGGAGCTTTAATTTTTACACTTACGTTAGTGCCGGTTTTATCACACATCCTTTTAAATAAAAATGTAAAAGAAAAAAACAATCCGTTTGTAAACTTCTGGGACAGAATTGTGAGTAAAGGTTTTGCTTGGACTTTTAAGCATAAAACAAAAACTTTAATTGCTTCAATAGTACTATTGGCAACAGTTTTCTTTTCTGCGACTTTTTTAGGAACTGAGTTTTTACCGCAATTAAATGAAGGAGCTTTGTGGGTAACTGCAGAATTACCAATGAGTACATCTCTTCCGGAAAGTGTTAAAACAGCTGCAATGATTAGAAAGGATCTGGAAACTTTTCCTGAGGTAAAAAATGTTTTATCTCAAACTGGTAGAAGTAATGACGGAACTGACCCTAATGGTTTTGGGTTTATTCAGCTTCAAGTTGATTTGAAACCAAAAGCAGATTGGACTCGAAAAATCACAATGGATGATTTGATTAACGAAATGGATAATAAACTAAAAGTTCATCAAGGAATTAACTATAACTATTCACAGCCTGTAATTGATAACGTTGCTGAATCTGTTGCTGGTTTTAAAGCTTCAAATGCGGTTAAAATATACGGTGACGATCTTAATAAACTAGATGAATTGGCTAATGAAGTATTGGCACAGATTAAAAATATTCCTGGTATAAAAGATGCTGGAATTCTTAGAAATGTTGGTCAGCCTGAAATTAGTGTTATTCTAGATCGAGAAAAAATGGCTGCTTACGGCGTAACTTTAAGTGATGCCCAGGCAGTTCTAGAACTTGCTTTTGGTGGAAAAACGGCAACAGAAAAATACGAAGACGAGAAAAAATTTGATGTAAGAGTTCGTTTTTCTAAAGAATATAGAAAAGACGAAAAAGATTTAGCCGAAATAAAAGTGCCGACAATAAGCGGTATAAAAATTCCGCTGAAAGAAATCTGCGATATAAAAACAATTACAGGCCCAGCTTTTATTTACAGAGATAATACAAAACGTTTTATTGGAGTAAAATTCTCTGTTCGTGATCGTGATTTAGGAAGTACAATTGCCGAAGCACAGGCAAAAGTAAATAAAATGAAAATGCCTTCTGGTTATACAACGGGATGGACTGGAGAATTTGAAAACCAAGTACGTGCCAGCGCACGTTTGGCACAAGTTGTACCAATAAGTTTAATCGGAATATTTGTTTTATTGTTTATTTTGTTCGGAAACTTTAAAGATTCATTATTAGTTTTAGCCAATGTACCTTTTGCTATAATCGGTGGTATTATTGCGCTGCACATTACTAGAATGAACTTTGGAATCTCGGCTGGTGTTGGTTTTATTGCTTTACTTGGAATTTGTATTCAGAATGGAGTAATTCTAATATCAGAATTTCATCATAATCTTAAGGCCAAATTTACGCTCGAAGAATCTATTTTTATGGGAGTAAAAGCTAGAACAAGAGCAGTTGTTATGACCGCACTTATGGCCTCAATAGGATTAATGCCTGCTGCAATTTCTACAGGAATTGGTTCTGAATCTCAAAAACCACTCGCTATTGTAATTATCGGAGGTCTTATGACGGCGACTGTTTTAACGTTATTGGTTTTTCCAATTCTGTTTTGGGTATTTAACCGAAAAAAGAATGTTCCGATAGAATAATAATCTTTAGAATTTTGGTTAGGTTAATTGTTAGTTATAAAAAAGAAAAAGCACCATTGTTGAAATGGTGCTTTTTTGATTATATAAAAAAACGACCTCTTGCTCAGAAAGGTCGTTTGTATACTTAACTCAAAACTTTTTTAAACTGATTTTATTACTTCGCGTCTTTCAAAAGTGCGATAGCTTCTGCTGCATTAGATAATTGCGCATATTTTAAAGCTGTAAATCCTTGGTCATTTTTATTAGAAGCTTTAGCTCCTTTTTCTAATAATACTTTAATGATTTCAACTTTGTTGTAACGTGCTGCAACCATTAAAGGTGTCATATCTTCAGATATCTGATTTACATCAGCACCATATTCTATAAATTTCTTAACGCTTTCTAAATCTCCTTTACTGATTGCTACATTTAAAGGTGATGCGAAATTAATTGAAACTTCAATTTTATCGCTTACTGCTGATTTGTGATTTGAAGCCATTGCTACATTTGATAATGCTACTAAAGCTACTCCTAAAATAATTACTGATTTTTTCATGATGATTTGTTGTTTAATGATTGTTGATTAAGATGATTTTTAATTTCTCTGTAAAAGTAATTTGATTTTTTGTATTATGTATTACCAAGTACCATGTTTTAACTAATTCTTAACATAAACTTAATAAAACAGGAATTAAAACATATTGATGTTATCAAATTCTTAGTTACTCACTAATAGACGCTCGAAAACTAGAAATGTTACACTTTAACAGAAAAAATTTTAAAAAAAATGTAAAAAGTTTTAATCATTGTAATTTCATAAAAAAATCCATTTAACTTTACTATAAGAATAAAACCAAAACACATAGAAATTAGCAATAGCTACATACAATAATTACAAAAAACTCAAATAATTAACCTTAAAACCAAAAACTATGGGAGTCATTAAGAAAATTTTAGTCGCACTGATTTTAATACTATCTATTGTGTTGATTGCGGCGTATTTTATGCCAAAAGAATATGCGGTAGAAAGAGAAATAACGATTAATAAACCAGCTGATACCGTTTTTAACTACGTGAAATACCTAAAAAACCAAAACAAGTTTAGTGTTTGGGCAAACATTGACCCAAAAATGATATCTACTTTTAAAGGAACTGACGGAACTGTTGGTGCAATTTCTGCTTGGGAAAGTAAAGTAAAAGAAGTTGGTGTTGGTGAGCAGGAAATTACTAAAATTACAGAAGGCAAACGATTAGATTTTGCACTTCGTTTTAAAGAACCAATGAATGATACCGCAATTGGGTTTATGTCTACCGAAACTGCCACAGGAAATCAGACCAAAGTAAAATGGGGAATCAGCGGTGTGATTCCATACCCAATGAATATCATGCTTCCAATGATGAAAATGGATCAAATGATTGGAAACGACTTGCAAAAAGGTCTTGAGAATTTAAAGGCCAAAATGGAAGAATAATTAATAATAAGTTTAAAAAAAAACGGCCATCTGTTCAAGATGGCCGTTTCGTTTGTTTGCATACTAACTCAAACTTTTTTAATTATTATTTCAGGTCTTTCAAAATAGCAATAGATTCTGCCGCTCTTGAGAACTGTGCATAATTCAATGCTGTAAAACCTTGTTCGTTCTTCTCAAAGGGTTTGGCGCCGCTTACCAATAAAATTTTAATGATTTCAAATTTGTTGTAACGTGCTGCAACCATTAATGGCGACAGATCTTTCCAAAAAGTATTTACGTCAGCTCCATATTCAATGATTTTTTTAACGCTTTCTATATCTCCTTTACTTATTGCAACGTGCAAAGGTGAAATCATATAAGTCGAAACCTCTTTTTGTATTCCTACTGATGGCTTGTTGTTTGAAGCGATTGCTGCATTTGTAAATACAACTAAAGCTGTACCCAAAATAATAACTGATTTTTTCATGATGATTGATTTTATTTGATTGATGATTATGATGATTTTATATATAGACGACTAAAAGTTTTATTAGGTTGCACATAAATGCAAAAAAATAACAAACTCGCATAAAAAAAGCGCAATCCAAATAATGAATTGCGCTTTTTATATGATGAAATCAAATTATTTTAAGCTAAACTTTTTGCTGTAAATGTTCTTTAAATCATTTTCAAACAAGGTATATGGATCATCATAAAACTTAATAAAATCTGGTACGCTCACCTGCCCGGGAAATGGTGCATAAAAATGAGTTGGACTTGATGCATCATTTCGCCAAACTAAAACATAAGCTAATTCTAGCTTTTCAGACTTTAAAGTTTTTAATAATGTTTCTGTCCACCACGAAGAGTTTGGAATAGATTCTAAACCGGTTTCTGTAAAAGCTGCTAATTTTTTCTTTTTAATGGCAACATCTGAGATTATTTTAAGCTTTTTTAGACCCGCTTCTAGGTTATATTTTCCGTCTCTTCCAAAATCAGCATAATCATCTATACCAAATAAATCAACAAAATCGTCACCAGGATAACGTTCTAAATATTCGGTTTCATTTGTAAATTGATTATCAGGCGAGAACGCATAAATAAAGTTATGAACGCCCAAAGTATCTCTTAAATACGAAACTGTAAACTGCCAGACGGCAATAAAATCTTCACGAGAAGTATATTTTTTACCCCACCAAAACCAACTGCCGTCAAATTCGTGATACGGTCTAAAAATCATTGGAGCCAAAGTGCCGTCTTTTGCTTTTACAGAATGAGCAAAATCGGCAATGGTTTTTAAAATTTCTTTGTATTGTTCGTGATGAGAACCGCCTGGTTTAATTAAAGACATTGCAGGCGCAGAAATTGAATCTTTCCAATAAAAACCACCTTCAGAAGCAGGATTTAAAAAATGCCAGGAAACAGTTGTAATACCACCGCGCTCGTAAGTAGCAACAACATTGTTTTTTAAAGATCCTTTTGTCTTTTCTATTTCTTCTTTAGAATGTCCTGAAAAGCCGCTAAAATCAATTCCAACAACAGCAGGATGTGAACCCGTAACCGACTTTACATCAGATCGATTGGCTTCATTAAACCAGCCATGACCATATTCTAGTGCATGCTGATGTCCAAACAAAATATGTTCTTTAGAAATTGCTTTAAGATTATTGTATAAATTTTTAGTTTCCTTTGTCGCCTTTTTATCAACCTGCGCAAAAAGAAAATGCCCTGCTATTATACATATAAATAGCAAGACATTTTTGTTGGGAATATAATTCATGGTTTAAATAGTTAGTTTAAACCCGAAATTACTATTTAGATGAAAGATAATCTAATACGTTTTTATCAATACGTTGGTCAATATTATCAATTGGTGCTTTTTCGAATTTTTCTCCTAAAATATTCTCGTATAACTCGATATATCTTTCAGAAACAGATTCGATATAAGCATCTGTCATGTCTGGAATTTGTTGTCCTTCTTGCCCTTGAAAACCATTTTCGATCAACCAGCGGCGTACAAATTCTTTAGACAATTGTTTTTGCTCTTCCCCTTTTTCTTGTCTTTCTTGATATCCATCAGCATAAAAATAACGAGAAGAATCTGGAGTATGAATTTCATCAATTAAAACAATAACGCCCTCTTTTGTTTTTCCGAATTCGTATTTTGTATCTACTAAAATTAAACCGCGGCTTGCCGCAATTTCTGTACCTCTTTGAAATAAAGCACGCGTATATTTTTCTAAAACTAAGTAATCTTCTTCTGTTACAATTCCTTTAGACAAGATATCTTCACGAGAAATATCTTCATCATGAGAACCGTTATCTGCTTTAGTTGTAGGCGTAATAATTGGTTCAGGAAATTTGTCATTTTCTTTTAAACCTTCTGCCATTGTTACACCACAGATTTGTCTTTTTCCTAAGGCATATTCTCTAGCTGCATGTCCTGAAACATAACCACGAATTACCATTTCTACTTTAAAAGGATCACACAAATGTCCAACAGCAACGTTTGGATCTGGAGTAGCAATTAACCAGTTTGGAACAATATCTTGAGTTAATTCCATAAATTTTGTTGCAATTTGATTTAAAATCTGCCCTTTATACGGAATTCCTTTTGGTAAAACCACATCAAAAGCCGAAAGTCTATCTGTTGCCACCATTACCAAAAGATCGTCGTTTATGTTGTAAACTTCTCTAACTTTTCCGCGGTAAACTGATTTCTGATTCGGGAAATTAAAATTTGTAGTTGTAATTGTATTGCTCATTTTCCTAAGTTGTGTTGTATTTTTATGAATGCAAATTTAAAACTATTTAAAAGAGCAAACAAAGAAAAAATTTATTGTTTTAATAGAGTCGAATTAAACAAATTCAAAATTCTGCTGTATTCATCAATCCAAGAATACGTTTCTTTAAATCCATGCGATTCAACAGGAAAAGAAGCAAGACTCCAATTCTTTTTCTCCAATTCTATAAAACGTTGTGATAAACGCACAATATCTTTGTATTCTACATTATCATCAACCATTCCGTGCAGCATTACCAAGTTGCCTTTTAGATTGTTAGCATAATAAATTGGTGAGCTTTTTTTGTAGGCTTCTGGATCTGTTTCTGGGAAATTTAAAATATTACCCGTGTAACCATGATTGTAATGTGCCCAGTCTGTAACCGAACGCAATGCAGCTCCAGAAGTAAACTCGCCCGGAGTAGTCAGCATTCCCATCAACGTAATAAAGCCTCCGTAAGAACCACCGTAAATACCAACTCTATTAGCATCAATTCCTAAATTATCAACCAAATATTTCTTACCATCAATATGATCAGACAAATCTTTTCCGCCCATAAAACGGTAAATTCCCGTTCTAAAATCACGCCCGTAACCATCACTTCCTCTATAATCAATATCCAAAACTGTATAACCTAAATCAGTTAGTAAATTATGAAACATATATTCTCTGTAATAATTACTCCAGAAATTATGTGCATTTTGTAAATATCCTGCACCATGAACAAAAATTACGGCAGCTTTATTAGTATTCTCTGTTTTAGGCGTGTACAATCTTGCGTTTATTGGAGTTCCATCTTGTGCTTTAAAAGTAATAACCTGAGGTTCTCTCCATTGGTATTTTTTGAAGCTTTCTGTAGTTGAAGATGAAATTTGCTGTAATGCAGCATTTTTTGCATTTGGAGCAATATAAAAATCCCAAGGAATATTTTTATAGGAATAACGTACTAAAAGTGTTTTTTCGTCTGGAGATAAAACCACTTCATGCGCTCCATCTTTAGTTAAAATTGGCTGTAAAACACCATCCGCAGGATTTAATTTATAAAAATTTCTATTTCCCGGATGTGTTGTATTTGTAGTTACGTAAAATGTCTTTTTATCTTTTGATAACACCACATCGCGCACTTCCCAATTACCGCTTGTAAGCTGGGTTTTCTTTTTAGTTTTTAAATTATAAGTGTAAATATGAGAATATCCCGTTGCTTCAGATTGAAAATAAATCGTTTCGTTGTCTGCCAAAAATTCTAAATTTCCAGAAGAAAATGCATACGACGGAATTCCAGGTCCGCCAATCCAAGCTTCGTCATGCTGATGTTCAATTTCTTCAAAAGTTCCTTTTTCAAGATTTAAACTTACTAACCATCTGTCTTTATTATCTTGACTTCTAATTTCTACAATTCCCAATGAACCATCTTCATTATAAACTGGAGCCTGCACTACAATAAGTTTGTCTTCTTTTGGTTTGTTTTTTAAATTATCATATTCTTCAAAATACTTTGGAGTGTCTTGAATGTGGCTTAAAGTCGAAAAATTAACGTAATAAACAGAATCTTTTGCTACAGAATAAATACCAAAACGTGTTTTTACAAAGTTCTTTACAGAAACTTTTTCTTTTGTTTCTGGAGTTTGATTATAGCCGTCTGCAGTAATAAAAACTTCCATTTTTTCCTGCTTTACCTCTGTTGCTTCTATTAAACCAAAAGTTACAAAATTCCCGTTTGGGTTTGCTTTTAAGCCTCTTAAATCATCCGTTCCATACGAATAACTCTTTGCAAAATCAGATTTTACAGCTTTACTTTTCGCTAGATTCCATTCTTTTTTAGCGTCTTTATCTTTTATAAACTGAAACAATTCTTTTTGCTGTGTATTTAAAAAAGAATCCTTTTCTGGTTTCACCTCTTTTTTAACTCCTTTAATAAAATTAGTAAGCTGTAAAACCGTTCCTTCTTTAGCATTATATTTAAAAATATTTTCATTCTGAACAAAGAACAATATTCCCGCTTGACTTCCTAATTCTAAATTATAAATAGGTGCAGACTGCTGAAATATCTTTTTTACTAATTTTGATTGAATAGAATAAGAATACAAACCGCCTTTGTTAATATAATAAACAATATCTGATCCTGGTTTTCCTTTAAAATCAGATTGAGAAAAAGCAGCTTCTTGTGGTGAAACAAGTTCTGGTTTTGCCATTCCTTTTTGCCAGAAATAAGTACTTGCGCCCCATTCATCTTTAGGATTCCATTCAAAATATACTTTTTTTCCGTCCAAAGACCAGCGTCCGTTTGTAGGTTGATTTCCAATAAAAGATTCCCCTTTCATTATTTCTTCTAATTTCAAAGTCTGACTGTTTCCAGTAATAGAAAAAACTAAAAAGGCAAGAATAAAAATGTTTTTTGTCATAATAGTAGTATTTGAGAACGTAAAAATACACTTTGCAAACTATTAAAAAAACTTTTTACACTTTCCTGATGCATCTATTTGATAAAGTCTCTTTAAAACAAAAAATCCCTGAAGAAATACCTCCAGAGATTCTGTTTTTTATGATGCCGAAAAAATTTATTTAAAACTCAAAATTCCTTTTCCAAATGATTTTACCGAGGCATCTAAGTTTCCTAAAGTCGTTTCATTCATTTTCTTTATACTGGCCAGATTTACAACAAAAATCTGACCTTGATCTTTAAAAGGAGCTGTTGGAACAAAAACTACAGCATTTCCTGAACTGTCTTCTTCTATAAGATGCGCTGGCTGCCAATATTCGCCATTTTTAAGTAAAATAGGCAAATCTGTACTTGGTTTTTTTACCTTTTTATTTAATTTTTCTTCTGCTATTTTTTTGTTTTTCTCATAACCCGGTAAAAAAATCATAAGCTTATCATCTATCCATGCCGTAAATTTTTTCAGATAAGTCAATCGCATCAAATAACCGCTAAAATAAAGCAGTATCAACAAAATTAAACCTCCCAAAATATCGGTTGCAATAGATCCAAAAACTTCATCTAAATGTAAAAGTTTGGCAAATTTTTCTCCATATTTCTGAAAAAAAGACCATACTTTTTGAAGCACAACTCCAAAAACCAGCAATGGCAGTAAAACTATTGCCCCAGAAACACAGTTTCTTTCAACTTGACGTAAAAATTTTTTCATAATTAATAAAGTTTAGAGATACTAAATGTAGTAAAATTCTAATACTTTATTAAATTAAATGAGTAAAACTTAAAACTAAAACACTGTATTACAACACTTAATGTATTTTATATGTAAAATCAGCTTGCTGCAAATTCTTTATCTAAAATTCTCGAAGCAATGTATTTTGCAACACCATCTTCGGCATTTGTTTTAATAACTTCTAAATTGGGTAAAGTTTCTTTTAATAAATCTGGAGCATTTCCCATAATTAATCCTTTTCCTGTAGAAGACAACATTTGTACATCATTGAAACCATCTCCAAACGAAACCGCTTCTTCTAATGTAAAACCTTCTTTTTCTAAAACTTTAGCAATAGAAACTGCTTTATCTACAGATTTATCCATAAATTCTAAACAAGTCGGTAAGCTAAAAGCATGGTGTAACTCACTTGAACTATTTGCTAAAATAGCATCTTTTAAAACCACTAGTTTTTCGTGATTATCGTGTGCAAAAAAGATTTTAATCGCTCCAAAATCCTCCAAAGTTTTATAATCTACTAATTCTGGAACATATTTTAATTCTGCTTGAAAAGCATTTAATTTTTCACTCAGTTTATTAGTCTGCCAAGTATTCTCTTTAAATAAAACTACCGTAATTTCAGGATCAATTTCAACATTTAGAGCTGTTTTTACAACATCACTATTTAAATTGAAAGCAAAAAGCTCTTCTTTTTCTGGCGAATGTATTCTAGCTCCGTTTGAACTTACTAAATAAACAGGAACTTCTAGCGTATCGATAATCGCCATAGCATCAAGATGATGACGTCCTGTGGCTACAACTAAAAGATAACCTTGATTGTGCAGTTCTTGAAAAATAGATTTTGTATACTCTGATATTCTGTGTTGTGGATTGAGCAAAGTTCCGTCTAAATCGCTGACGATAACTTTTATATTCTTAAGTTTTGAAGTCATATTAAAAATCAAGTATTATTTGATAGACAAATTTACGGTTTTAAGCCCAGAAGAACAAAGTTCGATAAAGCCTAAAGCTTAAAAATGAGTAAGTTTATTATTTATTTAACTATTTCATTAAAGAAATTACTTCATTTGCTTTTAATTTTTATAATTCCAGTTTTATATAAGTTTATTGATTTTTGGATGATATTTTCTATTATTTCTATTGGTAAATCTTCATCAGAATTAAACATCATTATTTTCATTCTCGATCGAGCTTCCTGAATAAGAAATGATTCCTCAAAATGTTTTCCTTCTACAATTCCAATATAAGTCTGTTTCGTTTTCTTATGAATCCATAAATAGCAGAACATTTTTCCTTTGTAACAAAAAAATGGCATTCCGTATTTAAGGACATTTGTAATGTCATTGTCTTGTTTTAAGATAATTTCTTTTAATGACAAGAATATTCCTCTTTCAGGTTCTTGAAGTTTTTCGTAAAAATTATCTAATTCTTTCATAATAAAAAAAGCTTTTAGAAACCATAATTACTTCTCCATTGATTCATTTCTTTAGGAGAATTATTGTCATTTGGATAATTAACTTTTATAAAATCAAATTGTTCTCTAGTTAATAATACTATCCTTCCATCATTTCCAGAACTAATTGGATAAAATTGCTCATCACTACCCTGCAGCGAAAGCTGATCATTTAGCATTTCAATAAAATTCACATAAGAAATTCCCCAATCATTTTCTCCAAAATCATTGTCAAAAGCTGAATAATCCTTATTGTTTAATTTAATCCTGTGTGTCCAATGCTTTTCAGTTTGATTATTAAACTCATCCGAAAAAATAAGCTTTAAGTGGAGTTTTTCAAATAATGGCTTAACGGTTTCTAAATACTGGACTAAACCACCTCCTTCAAACAAAGTTTCAGAATCAATGAAATAAAATCTATTATCAGTAAAGCTTAAATCTTCATTCATTATACCTTCAAAAAAATTCAAATCATTATAAGACTTTTCAAACTCAATTTTTGTTGCTTTTAAATCTGATTTATTTGTTAAATCGAAAAAATTAAGCCTCTCCAACTTTGCCACAATTTCCTTTCCTTTCATTTTGGTCGCATTTTTTATTACAAGATTTTCAGAATTCTTTAGTTGGATATCATCCTGACCTTTCGTGTTACATCCGAAAATTAAAAAACTAATTAGAGCAATTCCTATTTTATTCATTGTTACGAAAATTTTAAAAAAAATATTCGTTTTACGCATTTCTATAAAGAACATGCATAAAACGAATACTTCCTAAAGTTATAAAATGCATCAAACATTTTACAAAATTCATTTCACAAGAATCACAAATTAATCGTGATTTTCTATTTGTTTATAAGCGTCAATTACCTTTTTAACTAATCTATGACGTACGATATCTTTATCATCAAGATAAATAATACCAATTCCGTCAACGTCTTTCAAAACCAAAATAGCTTCTTTAAGACCTGAAATGGTTCTGCGTGGCAAATCGACCTGTCCTGGATCGCCCGTAATCATAAATTTGGCGTTTTTTCCCATACGAGTCAAAAACATCTTCATTTGTGAATGGGTTGTGTTTTGCGCTTCATCCAAAATTACAAAAGCATTATCAAGCGTACGTCCGCGCATAAATGCCAATGGCGCAATCTGTATAATTCCTTTTAAAATGTAATCTTCGAGTTTTTCATTTGGCAGCATATCGCGTAGTGCATCATAAAGAGGCTGCATATATGGATCTAGTTTTTCTTTCATATCACCAGGCAGGAAACCAAGATTTTCTCCTGCTTCTACTGCTGGTCTTGTCAATATGATCCTTTTTACTTCTTTATCTTTCAGTGCCTTGACTGCCATGGCTACGCCCGTGTAAGTCTTTCCGGTTCCAGCTGGTCCTACTGCAAATACCATATCATTTTTTTTAATGGTATCTACCAATAACTGCTGGTTGGGCGTCATTGCTTTTATAATCTTACCGCCAACACCATGAACTAATATTTTGTCATGATCATATGATCTTTTTTCATCCTGACCATCACTCATTATTACGCGTTCAATTACATTATCATCGATGTTGTTGTATCGGGTAAAATGGAGCATTAATCTTTGAAATCTTTTTTCGAATTCATCTAAAACTTCTTTTTCGCCAAATGCTTTCAAAGTCGTTCCTCTCGCTACTATTTTAAGCTTTGGATAGTACTTTTTAATGATTTCCAGATGGCTGTCTTGAGCGCCCCAAAATTCTTTTGGTGCGATGTCTATTAGCTCGATTATTCTCTCGTTCAAATGAGTTAGTTTTAAATTAAAATTAAAATTGTTTTTAAATCAATTGCTGTCGGGTATTTTATTTTTTTATAAGTCAGAGATTTCAGTTGCGATAGCAGTTTTTAGCAAATAAAAAAATCAAATGCACTTTTCTTATGAGACTGAAAACTGAAACTGATAAACTGAGACTATTGTAATACTTACTTATTTTAAAAAATGTAATTTGTCTTTTCTTTCTTTCAATTTGTATTTAGTATTACTAGCTTTGCATTTCTCAAATTTAATGAAAATTAGGTTTAAATACTATAAAGAGTTATAAACAAAATGATGTCAATAATTACCCTTACTACTGATTACGGCTTAAAAGACCACTTTGTTGGTTCGCTAAAGGGTAAAATATTTTCAGAATTTTCAGAAGCTGTAATTGTCGATATTTCACACGATATTGATCCATTTAACACTGCCGAAGCAAGTTATGTTATTGGAGCTTCTTATTTAAGCTTTCCAAAAGGCACCGTTCACTTAATAGGTGTCGATATTGAGCGCAACAAAGAAAATCAGCACATTGCTATGCAATGGAACGATCATTACTTTATTTGTGCCGATAATGGTATTTTGAGCATGCTGACACAAAAAATTGTACCGCAGAAAATTGTGTCTATTAATATTCACGATCGTTTCCCTGCTGAATCTACAGATTTAGATATTTTTATACAAGTTGCCTGTCATATTGCAAAAGGCGGTTTATTGAATGTTATTGGCAAAGAAATCGCAGCAGTTAAAGAAGTTACCGAATTACAGCCTGTTCTTGCAAACGACGGCAATTCTCTAAAAGGATATGTAATTTATATCGATCATTTTGGAAACATTGTAACCAATATTTCCAAGCAGCAATTTTTAGAAGTAGCCAAAGGCCGCAAGTACGAGATTGTAATGAACACAAAAAACATCAAAACTATTCTGCCTAATTATTCGGCAATTGCCACTTCAGAAAAATATCCGATAAAAACCTACGAAGGCGAAAAGCTGGCTATTTTCAATGAAGCCGGTTTTCTTGAAATTGCTATTTTTAGAAGTAATCCATCAAAAGTAGGTTCCGCAAACAGTTTGCTGGGATTGAATTACCGCGATGTGATTACGATTCAGTTTTTAAATTAAGAAAACAACAATTAAAAAGTGAATCCAAAGAAGTACAAATATATTATTGATAACTTAAAATGGCCTTTCAGTCATTTTAATTATTCTAGTCATTATCTAATTTCATTAATACCTCTAACTTTAATTTATTTAGGAATTACTAATCCAAGAAAAGATAATGATGCTTCAAATTTACTTATTGGTGGAATAATTTTACTGGTATTTATTATTTATAGAATTGAAAGTGAAAGAAAATTTGTTGAATTAACTTTAAAAAAAGACCTATCCACCTTTGAAATAGCAAAATTGTTAGAGAAAAATGGATGGGAATTAACTAATCAATATGATGGAGTCATTGAATTTAGAGTAAATAAGTCCATTTTTAATCAAGGTGAAACTATTACAATTATTAGAATTTCAAAAGAAAAAATACTAATTAATACACAACCAAACGGGAAAGCTGTATTTACCTTTTTTAGAGAAATTCTTAACTATAAAGAAGTAAAGAAAATACTAACAAATTAAAATATTATTTTCAAAAAAATCTTGAATTTGGAATTTTAAAATTGAATTTTTATTTTATTTGCGCTAAATCAATAGTAAGTGCATAATACTATTAAACTCCATTTATTCTTATTTTTGTCAATTCCGACGAAGGAGAAATCTCCGCAAGTAACTCCGTACAGAATGTTATAATCTTTGTAGAATTTCTCGCGAAGATTCTTCCTTCGTCAGAATGAAAAGATTGCGTGAAAACTATACTTTTAGAATATTTAAAATTTTACTAAAAAGAATAATCTAATTTGGTATTTTTGCGCGCGTATTTGGGTTTTAAATCTAAAATCTAAATTCAGAAATCTAAAATTGCAATACATGTTTGTTCGAATAGTAAAAATGAGTTTTCACGAAGAAAAAATTCCTGATTTTCTGGAGAATTTTGAATCCGTAAAAGAAAAAATACGAAACGCAGACGGAAATCGTTTTTTAGAATTGTATCAAGATAAAAACAACAAATGCATATTTTTCACCTATAGTTATTGGGAAACCGAAGCCGACTTAGAAAACTACAGACAATCTGAGCTTTTTAATACTGTTTGGAATTTTACAAAAAAATTATTCAACGCAAAACCAGAAGCCTGGAGCGTAGACAAGCTGGTGAGTTTGAATTAAATTAAAAATTTTGTTTCAGGTTTCAAGTTTCACGTTCTGTACGTCAACTTGAAACCTGAAACTTGAAACAAAAAATAAACAATTTAAGTTACATGAAATCAATCATTTTACGAGAAATAAAATCCTTTTTTGGCTCTCCTATTGGCTATTTGGTCATTGCTATTTTCTTAATTAGCAACGGACTATTTTTATGGGTATTTGAAGGAGATTATAATATATTAAATACAGGTTATGCAGATTTGACTCCGTTTTTCACTTTAGCACCTTGGATTTTAATTTTCCTGATTCCGGCCGTAACGATGAGAAGTTTCTCTGACGAAAAAAAACAAGGAACGCTTGAATTACTTTTAACTAAACCTTTATCGATTTGGGAAATTGTAAACGGAAAATTTTTTGGTTCGCTATTCTTAATCGTTTTAGCAATTATTCCAACCTTTATTTATGTAAAAGTAATTTCAAATTTAGGTTCTCCAGAAGGCAATATTGATATGGGAAGCACAATTGGTTCTTATTTCGGATTGTTGTTTTTAATGGCTTCTTACTCTGCCATCGGAATCTTTACTTCTACCCTTTCAGAAAATCAGATTGTTGCTTTTATCATTTCGGTTTTTCTATGTTTTGCCTTTTATTTTGGTTTTGAAGGTTTAGCAACCTTAATTCCAGGTTCTTCAAACATTATTGCACCTTTTGGTATGCAGGATCACTTTAAAAGTATGAGCCGAGGCGTAATCGATACGCGCGATGTTATTTATTTCTTAAGCATCACCGTTTTGTTTCTGTCATTTACTGTTTATAAATTAAAATCTTTTAAAGCCTAATGAAAGCATCAACTCAAAAAAATATCAAAACATTAGGTATTACCGTTTTCATTTTAATTGTTTTAAATGTACTTGGAAGCTTATTTTTCCACCGTTTTGATTTAACAAAAGACAAAAGATACACTTTATCTGAAACGTCATTAAACATTGTAAAACAAGTTAAAAATCCATTATCGATTAAGATTTACATACAGGGCGATCTTCCTGCAGATTTTAGACGTTTACAGCAAGAAACTAGACAATTATTAGAAGAATTTCAAGCTTATAACAGCAATATTGTTTTTGAATTTGTGAATCCGATGGAAAATGAAGACGAAAGCATGGATGTTGTAAAATCATTGTACCAAAAAGGTCTTATACCAATAAATATAACCGTTGATGATAAAGGAAAACAATCGCAGGCAATGGTTTTTCCGTGGGCAATTGCAGTTTACAACAATAAAGAAGTTAATATTCCATTATTAAAAAATATTATGGGTTCTTCTACTACACAAAAAGTAGTAGGATCAATTCAGCATTTAGAATATTCTATAGCAGATGCAATTAATAAAATTACCAAAGACAGACAGAAAAAAGTTGCCATTATAAAAGGAAATGGAGAATTATCTGAAATTCATGTTGGTAAATTACTAAGACAAATTAAAGAAAGCTATTATATTGGCCCTTTTACTTTAGATTCTGTTGCTAAAAATCCAACAGGAACTTTAGAAGCCTTAAAAAAATACGATTTAGCCATAATCTCAAAACCAACTCAAACTTTTACAGATGAAGAGAAACAGGTTTTAGATCAATACATCATGAACGGTGGTAAAACAATTTGGTTAATTGATCAAGTTGCTGCAGATATGGACAGTTTGTACAATCAGTCTGGTGCGACTTTGGCATATCCTAGAGATTTGAATTTAAACGACATGTTCTTTAAATACGGCTTTAGAATTAATCCTGATTTAGTTAAAGACGAGCAAGGAAGCCCAATAAAATTAGCTACTGGCGAACAAGGAAGCGCTACACAATATCAAGACTTTGTTTGGAAGTTTGCACCGCAGGTTTACCCAACAAGCCAACACCCAATCGTGAAAAACTTAGGCGGTATTAAATTTGATTTTGCAAGTCCGATTGATACTTTAAAAAACGGAATCAAAAAGACCATTTTACTGCAATCGTCACAATATTCTAAAACGATTGGAACACCGGCTGAAATCAATTTAAATAGTGTAACCGAAAAAACTACACCGCAAGATTATCTTAATAAAGGAAACATTCCGCTTTCGGTTTTATTAGAAGGCTCATTTCATTCTGCATTTGAAAATCGTGTTTTGCCTTTTAAAGAAAACTCATTTCAAGCAAAAGGAAAACCTACAAAAATGATTGTGATTTCTGATGGAGATTTAGCCAAAAATCAATTAGACAAAAACATGATGCCGGTAGAATTAGGTTACGATCAGCGCACTGGAAACCTTTACGACAATAAAGATTTTATGATGAACTGTATTAATTATCTTCTAGACGATACCGGACTTATTAACATTAGAAGTAAAGATGTTGATCTGCCTTTATTGGATAAAGAAAAAGTTTATGAGAATTACAGCATGACTCAATTCATAACTATCGGACTTCCAATTCTAATTTTATTGGTTTTCGGACTAGCCTTTACTTATATCAGAAAAAGAAAATACAGTAAATAGATGTTAATAAAAAATTGTAATACTTTAGATAGTTTACGATATATTTGTAATCTGTATATTTAGTCCTCTAATGGCTGAAACATATCAAAAAATAAAACAAAAGAGATGAAATTTATAGTATCGAGTTCGTACTTATTAAAACAATTACAGGTTTTAGGTAGTGTAATTAACAGTAACAATACGTTGCCTATTTTAGATAACTTTTTATTTGAACTAGACAATAATGAGTTGACAGTTTCGGCTTCAGATCTTGAAACAACAATGTCTGCTTCATTATCTATCGATTCTAAAAGTAAAGGAAGTGTGGCTGTGCCTGCTAAACTTTTGCTTGAAATTTTAAAAACATTTCCAGAACAGCCTTTAACTTTTACTGTTGAAGAAAACAATACAGTTGAAATTAGCTCTAACTCAGGAAAATATGCATTAGCATATGCTGCTGGAGAAGAATTTCCAAAAGCTGTAAGTCTAGAAGATCCATCTGTAACACTAGTTCCTGCTGAAGTTCTTGCAACTGCAGTAAGCAAAACTATTTTTGCTGCCGGAAACGACGACTTACGCCCTGTAATGTCTGGAGTTTTCTTTCAGTTCTCACCAGAAGGTTTAATCTTTGTTGCAACAGATGCACACAAATTGGTAAAATACGCACGTACAGATGTAAAAGCATCTCAAGTAGCTGATTTTATTATGCCAAAGAAACCTTTAAATATCTTAAAAAGTATTTTAGGAACTTCTGATGCAGAAGTAAAAATTGAATACAACGATTCAAATGCGACTTTCTCATTTGACAACTATATCTTAATGTGTCGTTTAATTGACGGGAAATATCCTAATTACGAAGCGGTAATTCCAAAAGAAAATCCAAATAAATTAATGATCGATCGTTCTTTATTTTTAAGTTCAGTTCGTCGTGTGGCTATTTTCTCAAACAAAACAACACACCAAATTCGTTTAAAAATCGCAGGAGCTGAACTTAATGTTTCTGCAGAAGATATCGATTACTCAAACAAAGCCGAAGAAAGATTGACTTGTGATTATCAAGGTGATGATTTACAAATAGGTTTCAACTCTCGTTTCTTAACAGAGATGTTGACTAACCTTCAATCAGACATGATTATGTTAGAGATGTCACTGCCAAACAGAGCTGGAATTTTAACTCCAGTTGATGGCTTAGAAGAAGGAGAAACAGTTACCATGTTGGTAATGCCTGTAATGTTAAATAGTTAACATCAAAACTCCTATTTGTTACAGGGATATTTTTTAGTTTAAAATTAAAGATATATCATTGTAAAAAAAAGATACCGCTATTAACCAACCATTTTTTATACCTAAAAACCGCAATTCCCATAAAGAGTTGCGGTTTTTTATTTTTAGGAGATTTTTGTTTCAGGTTTCAGGTTTCAGGTTTCAGGTTTCAGGTTTCAGGTTTCAGGTTTCAGGTTTCAGGTTTCAGGT
>NZ_WMID02000049.1 GCF_009711165.2 Flavobacterium sp. MC2016-06
AAACGATGATCCTGCTCAACAATATTGCTGCCATATTTACATTGACGAATCTTTATATTCGAAAAGGATCGTTTGTTGTAAACCCTTATTGCGCTGGTGTTAGAGCCACTTTTGTCTATATTTATTACCACTGGTCTCCGGTTATTACTTATTGCCTTCATTAGAAATGAGTGCCCGATTTAACGGTCGCTCGATGTAAATAACACCAGATAACAATGACCTTTGATATTCATTTAATGAGTTTTAAATCTTTAGAGGTAAAAGTCATTTGCAGATGCAACAAACCTAAAAATTGCGTTTTACATCTGTTACCATCAAATAATATTCTCCAATTTGAAAAAAAATTAAAATCTTGAATTTACTTTTTTGAAAGAAGCTCCTCTAAATCTTTAATTTGCTGTTCTAGATCGGAAATATGTTTATTTTGAAGATCAAAAACTTCTTTGATTTCTGCAATTGTATATCGTGGTGTGATATGCTGCGGACAGTTCCAATCATAGGCTTTAATTTTAAAAACTATCATTTGTTCGGGCTTAAACTTATAATCTTCAGGTTTTAGTTTCTCATATAACTCACTGTTACCTTCAACATCTAAGATTTGAGCTTCTGCATAAATTTTTAAGCGCGCCTTTTGAGGATAAGAAACCATTATAATGGCCACTTTAGGATTTTTCGAAATATTTCCTACCGAAATATATTGGCGATTTCCAACAAAATCAACAATTCCGATCGTATTTACATCTATAATTTTCACAAAACCCTGGGGTCCGCCTCGATGTTGTATGTATGGAAATTCATTTTCACCATAAGAAGCCATATAAAAGCTGTCCTGACTTTCTATAAATGCCATCTCCTGTTCTGTCAAACCATCGGTATAGGACATTTTTTCCATTCTGGCGTAGCTGTTCCTACTTCCTTTTTTTTCCTGAATTTCTTTTATGGCATCGCTGAAAGCTAGTTCTTGATAATTCATTGCAAATTTTTATTATTATATTAAAGTTCCTGAATCTGTCTGACCATTTGATTTGTAAATCCCCATTCATTATCGTACCAAGCCATAACCTTTACTAGATCTCCATCTACAACTCTTGTCATTTCAAGATCCACAGTTGCGGCATAAGTACTTTTAATTATGTCACTCGAAACCAATTGTTCATGACTTACTTCAACGACTTTATTGTAACGGGGCGTATTAGCTTCCTCTGTTAAAATAGCATTAATTTCTTCTACTGTAGTTGGTCTTTGAGTTACGAAAGTAATATCAGAGATTGAACCAATTGGTACTGGTACACGTACGGCGATACCATCAAATTTGCCAACAAATTCAGGTAATGCTTTTGTAACGGCCACTGCTGCACCAGTAGCAGCAGGTGCTGAATTAAGCCCGGCTGCACGTCCCATTCTTGGTTCTTTTTTAGAGGGAGCATCGACTAAAGTCTGAGAAGCCGTATAAGCATGTGTCGTATTTAAAATTGCCTTTTTTATACCAATACGTCTCCCCAATATTTCTATAATTGGGCCAATATTATTCGTTGTACAGCTTCCGCAAGAAAAGATCTCTATTTTACCTTCCTCTGTATTGACACCGTGTACAATTGTTGGAGTATCTTTTGTAGGACCAGAAATAACCACAAATTTAGCTCCTGCCTGCAAATGTTTTTCTGCATCTGGTTTATTGGTAAAAAAACCCGTACTTTCGATTACAACATCAACACCAAGTGATTTCCACGGAAGTTCTGACGGATCTTTAATTGTTGTGTATTTAATAGCCTTTCCTTCAATGAAAATAGTATCATCTCTAAAGGATATTTCTTTTTCATATTTCCCATAAATACTGTCTCTTTGCAATAAAAAAACAGCATTTTCAATACTCATTAGATCATTAATTCCTACCACTTCCTGTCCAGGTGTGTCGGTAATAATTTTTAAGGCAGCTCTGCCTATACGGCCAAAACCATTAATTGCAATTCTTTTCATGTGATTGTGTATTTAATTTATAATAAAAAATATAGAGTGACTGTTGCCCCAATAACAATTGCATTTTTTTTTACCCTTGTTATATTAATTTTTTCTTTACATGCATTTCCTAAATAACCTCCCAAAACAGACCCCGCCATCATTACGAGCGCAAAGGGCCAAAAAATCAACCCTGAACAAATAAAAATAAGAATCGCAATTCCATTATTAGTTCCAACTAAAATCAACGTTAATCTCTCTAAAGTGTCATTGTTTTTGATTCCATAAAAACGGTATAATAAAAAAATGATCATTCCCATACCTGCGCCAAAATATCCACCATAGATGCCTAATAAAAAAATCGGAATTAGTTTTTTATGCGAATATTTAAACTCTTTTCTGGGTGCAGACTCCGAATTAAAATAATTCTGTATTTGATTATAAAAAGTAAATAGAATCCAGGAAAGTAATAATAAATAAGGTGCAATACTTTCAAACACCTTATGCGAAAAGGCTATGAGCAGAAAGGCTCCTGTAACCCCTCCAATAGTACACGCTAAAACCATATAATTGAAATACCTTTTGGGAATTTCTTTTGTTGTACTAATAGGTTTTGATGAAGCAAGAAAACCGGATAAAAGAATTATTGTCGTAGTTGCAGTACCTGTTACAGGCTGTATACCTCTAAAAATCAAACTTGGAAAAATAACAAACCAACCACCTCCAATAGTTACATTAACTGCGCCCCCAAAAAGGGCTATCAAAAATAAAAAGAAAAGTTCAAAATAAGTGTTCATAATAATTAAAAGTTTAAATACCAATATGTTATTATTTCTTCTGCTATAGCATTTCCAAATTCTTCAAGTGCAAAATGACCTGTAGGATAAAATAAAAGTTTTGAATCAACAAGGTCTTTCTGGAGCATTTCCGCTCCTTCTTTTTTGAATACTTCATCATTCTCTCCCCAAACAATCAAGGTAACGGGCTGCAAATTTTTTAAAAAATCCTGCCAGACAGAATAAAGCGCTACATTAGTACTATAATCCCTCTTTAATTCTATTTGAATCTCTTTAACTCCCTCCCGTTCCATTAAGAATTGATCTAAAAAATAGGTTTCCTCAGCTATATTTGAAATATCCTGTACTCCATTTGTGTATTCCCATTTGATATACTCTAATTCAAAAAAACTTTTTAGTTTAGTGTAGCTTTCAATATCATCATTTCTATATAATGCACTAACCTCTTTTAACACATCACCAACCCCTTCATTGTAAATATTTCCATTTTGAAAAATAAGCATCTCGATCATTTTTGGACGTTTGATGAGTAAACGCATTACAATGGGTGCACCGTAATCAAATAGATAAAAACTCGCTTTAGTTATCTTTAACTTATCTAGAAAATGAGCAATAACAGTAGCGTAGTTTTCGAAAGTGTAACTAAACGTTTCTAAACTTGGAACATCACTAAAACCAAACGCTGGCAAATCAGGAGCTATAACATGAAAATGTTTTGATAATTTAGATATTACATTTCGAAACATATGCGAGGATGAAGGAAATCCATGAAGTAATAATAAAACAGGATTTCCTTCTTCTCCGGCTTCGCGATAGGCAATTTTTATCGAGTCTATGCCTATAACCTTATGACTTATTTTTGTTGTTTTCATACTCCTAAAATCAATACCATTTAAATTTAATAATACATGAAATCATTTTATTTCCCGATTCTCTTGCTGAATTTATAAAGCGTTCATAAACGGTAAGCTTTTCTATAACACAAAATTAGGTATTGGTTCCAATTGCATTTCTGTTGTATTCTTACCAAAAATTATAAAAAATAAAGATATTGGAGTGGAATGTTGTTTTTAATAGACAGACTTACGCTCTTACACCTTACTTTTTTTTGATTATCAAGAAATAAAGAATAGTATTAATATTTAGCTTTTTCAGGCTTAAGAACCATTCCTTAAAAATTAAAAGAATTGGAGTCTGATTAAAGAGTAAAAATGAACTTCTGTACTTGTTGAAGCCAAATTATACCGAATGAAAATTTGATTCTCTGTGAATAAATTACTAATGATTATAAAAACCTAAGATTTAATTTTTTTTCCCCTTTTAGATTAGTAAACCTTATTTTTCTTTAGTAAATATGCACTGTGTAAGAAACTGAAATGCAATATTTTATAAAAAAAGCACTACTAATTAACAAGCTGTGATAAACATATCTTGAATAAAAAAATAACGAAAAATCAACTTTTTAAAATAAATACATTAATTAGTTTTATCTACTTTAAAAAGTTTAATATTAAAAAACTCAATGGAAAAGCAAATACCCATATTTAATACGCTAAAAGAGCTTAGCGATTGGTTCGGACTGCCTTCAACTGAATTAATAAGCAATGATTTTATGCTTACGGAAATTAACCAATGGAATAAAAATAAATTACTCAACGCTGCTGATAACTACAAAGCCAATTTCTTTACTATTTTTATAATTAATGAAGGCAGTGCCACACACCTTTATAATGATGAAGTAATAAAATTAGAAGCATCCAGTATATTTATAACTGGTCCCGGGCACTATCGTAATTATAAATTCGATCATTTAACTGAAGCGTATTTTATCTGCTTTACAGAAAACTTTCTTACTAACTATTGTTTTTATGATATATATAAAGAATTTCCATTTTTACTTTCTGAATCGTTTATTTATACAAAAGCAGACCCAGAAAACTATCTTATAATAAAGAATAACACAAATCAGATCAAACAAGAAATTCAACGCAGTCTAGATCAAAAAATGATTTTGATTGGTAATATGTTAGAATTTCTTCTTATTAAGATTACGGAACTTTTTCAAAATCAGATGCACCCTTTTACTGAGAATAATAATTCAATAGTTAATACCTTTTATAAAGATTTAGGAGGCTACTTTAAGGAAATAATAGAAGGGAAAAAACCAGAACAGTTAAAAGCCAAAGATTTTGCAGATTTACAATTTTTAAATGAAGATTACTTTTCCAGAATAATAAAAAATAAAACAGGAAGAACCCCAACTGCATGGATTAATAGTAGACTTCTGGTTGAAGTTAAAATGTTATTAACCGAAACATCTATGCCAATAGCAGAGATTGCGAACCTATTTCAATTTACCAACAGTCGTTATTTTAACTTTTACTTTAAAAGCCAAACCACACTCACTCCTACTTATTACAGGAAAAGTTTATACAAAAGTTAATATCTTTAAATTTTATAACTAAATGTCAATAATAGATTATAATTGACATTTTCATATCTAATATCTTTGAAAAATAAAAGTTCCTAATTCATCATTTAAAAATTGTCTAACTTTATTTTACAAAATCATGATACCAAAACTTACCACAATTAGCAAATATAAAGACCAGATTGATTTTTTAAATCTTACTTTTCATGATTATATAGACAACGATGAGTTTTCAATAATAAAAGTTCATGAATGGGATCTGAAATTTCCTTTTCATTCGCCCACTTTTAGATCTGATTATTATAGTTTCACTATTGTCACTAACGCTAATGGGAGTTTTACTGTGGGTGATAATAAGTTTGAATTACGGCCTAACCATGTTGTAATAGCTTGTCCTGATTCTTTTTTCAAAATTGATTGGACAGATATGGAAAAAGTTTACAATATAACATTCCAAAAATCTTTTATTTTAAAGTACTTTCCTGGGGGCATTAATAATATTTTAGACTTTGATGCTAAGAATGGTTATTGCTGCCACCTTCCTGAAGATACAATGAATTATTTTGAAAAAACTTGTCTCGAAATATATGATATAGCAACTTCTGATGCATGCTATAAAGAAGAGATCATGGCAAACATGGCACTTAACCTATTATTTTTCATGCAATTACAACAGGAAAGTGATTTAGATATTAAAAAAAATAACGAAAAAAACAATAAAATCATCATCGAATTCCGTCAAAATATGGAAAATAATTTTAACGAATTGATTAATGGGAATTGTTT
This sequence comes from Flavobacterium sp. MC2016-06, assembly GCF_009711165.2. GTDB lineage: Bacteria > Bacteroidota > Bacteroidia > Flavobacteriales > Flavobacteriaceae > Flavobacterium. The sequence continues at coordinate 5,971 of NZ_WMID02000049.1, forward strand.
AGTACTAATGCGTATTAAAGAACACGCGCAAGCACTAAATTTAGATGAAAATTATTTATGTAAGATAATAACCAGCTGTACGAAAAAAACTGCAAATGAATGGATAAACGAAAAACTTATAGATGAAATTAAATATCTTCTAAAATACTCCGAAAAATCGATGAAAGACATTGCTTTCCTTTTTGGTTTTAGTGATCTGAATTATTTTTACAGCTTTTTCAAAACTCAAACCCTATCTGCTCCAGGAATCTACAGAAAACAATATCAGAACTCAATTCCTGATTAATTTATCCGTTAAATTAAAAAAAAACAAAAAGCGGTAAATAATACAGATGATTAAATATCATCTTAGAAGATAACACATTAATTCAATTTTAGATCCTAAAATTGAGAACTATTTTATAAAATAGTTCCTATTTAAGTATAAATATTTCTTTTAAAAAATGGCTAAAATAGAAAAAAAAGAAACGTACGATCTTTATGACACTGTAAAAGTCATGGGCAGCAATTTCTCCGAGGGACACGTAGGTGACGAAGATTTTTCATTAATAATTTCAAAAATATTACATCCTAAAGAAAGACTTCCATGGACTTATACATTGCACCGTTCTACGTTTTTTGTAATTGGGATTGTTATAGATTCATATGGCTCAATGAGATACGAAGATATGACAGTAGACATTACACCTAATATGTTGTTTATGAACAAACCTGGAGATCTGCAAGAACTAACATGGGAAGAAGTAACTGAAACGTACGGTTTATTATTTTCTGAAGATTTTATTGTAAAATATGCTGGAATTTCTATTTATAAAACATTTCCTTTTTTGTTATTTGAAAGACATTTGCCACTGCATACTTCTGCAGAATTTCAACAAGAGCTAAGAACAATTATTCAACTGATTCATCAAGAATTAAAAAAAGATACACCCCTTAAAAAGAAAATATGTGCAAATCTGCTTACCAGAATTTTACTAAAAATAAAACAAGAATTCTGGGCAGGTTATAGTGTGAATAATATAGAATCCAGAAATCCAGATATTTTAAACGATTTTACACAAAACCTGGAGTACCATTATGATCAGCTGCTAAAAGGTAAAGTTAAGCAAATACTCCATATAAAAGATTATGCCGAGATGCAGCAGCTTCACGAAAACTATCTGTCAACCATTTTAAAAGAAAGGACGGGAAAAACAGCTGGACAATTAATCGCTGAAAAAACACTTTCAACAGCAAAGATTTTAATTCAGGATTCTCAATACACTATGAAAGAAATTGCATATATGTTAGGATTCAGCTATACCTCCTATTTTAGTATTTTCTTCAAAAAGCATACAGGACTCACTCCTTTAGATTACCGAAAAAAAAGTTTATAGGATTAACTTTTTTTTCGGTAAATAGGCACTATCCTAACTTAATATCTTAAAAAAATACTTTAATATTGACGACAAATAAATCAATTGAGATAATGTTCACTCAAATTAATGCCGCTATTTCAAGATATGTGAACTTCACACAAGAGGAGCTTGATATATTTAATTCTTTATTGTATTTCAAACAAATCAAAAAAAAGACCATTATGCTTCAAAAAGGTGAAAAATGTACTTTTGATGCATTTGTAGTTCGGGGATGTATCCGGAAATACTATATAGATGAAAATGGGCTCGAAGTAATATTACAATTTGCTGTCGAAAACTCATGGATTAGCGATATTTCCTTTAGCATTTACGAAACAAATGGCAGTAATATTTTTATAGAAACTATCGAAAACACTGATATTTTGATCTTTAGTCCAGAAACCAAAGAGAAGCTTTTTGAGCAGGCACCACGTTTTGAAAGAGCCTTCAGAATTTTATTACAGCGTCATTTAGCCGTTACTCAAAATCGTCTTCTTCATAATATTACGTGCACGGCAGAGCAAAAATATAATGAATTTCTGCAGATGTATCCCACTATACCACTGCGTGTACCACAACATTATATTGCTTCTTATCTGGGTATCTCTCCAGAATTTTTATCAAAAATCCGGACCCGAAAACTTAAATCCTGACTTATATCCAAATCTTGTCCTAGTTCAATGCACAGGTTTCATTTATAGTAGAAATTTGCTGTGAACCCAAATACTCAATAACTATGGACAGGAAAGATTTTATAAAAAAAGGACTCTTAGGAACAGGAATGTTTGTTGCGTCGGCAGCAGTAGCCAACATTATGCAAAATGATATTGACGAAATAAAACCTCTTGAACCTGTAGGTTTTAATCATCTGCCTTCTCTTGACACCCCAGTAACAGAAAATAGCATCTTACACAGGGCCGAATCAAGAGGTCATTCTAATCATGGATGGCTTGATACGCATCAGACTTTTAGTTTTGCCTCCTATTACAATCCAGACAGAATGCACTTTGGAGTCCTGAGAGTACTCAATGATGATGTTGTAGACCCATCAAAAGGATTTGGCACCCATCCGCATGATAATATGGAAATCATATCTATTCCCTTGGAAGGTGATCTTGAACATAAAGACAGTATGAATAACGTGGCTATCATCAAAAAAGGTGATATTCAGGTTATGAGTGCAGGAACCGGAATTTATCACAGTGAATTTAACAACAATCAAGATAAACCGGTTAAATTTCTTCAAATATGGCTTTATCCTAATAGAAAAAGTGTAATTCCAAGATACGATCAAATCACTTTAAAGCCACAAGACCGCCATAATAAATTTCAACAAATTTTATCTCCTGATGCTGCAGATCAGGGTGTATGGATCTATCAGGATGCTTGGTTTCACTTGGGAATTTTCGATAACAAATTTACCAGTACATACCAGATCAAAAAGAAAGGTAATGGTGTTTATGCATTTATTATAAAAGGAAACTTTCTGGTAAACGGTACTTTACTTAACGAAAAGGATGGAATGGGAATTTGGGATCTGGCTTCTCTTGAAGTAATTTCTCAGTTGGATGCTTCTGAAATACTTCTGATGGAAGTGCCAATGACTATGTAAAATTATCATTCACATTTGACTGCAATTATAGGTCAAAAACACAGTTTAAATCAATATCATTCTTATTTCAACGTTTAATAAAGTTAAAAAAAAGATGATTAAATTCAAAATCAGACCTGCAAAGTGGGCATTATCTATTTTTATTAGCTTAAAATTCTACTAAAAAATAGTCTACAGTGAAAATTAAAAATGAAGGGGTAGTTAAAACTACCCCTTCATTTTTTTGATCACTTAATTATTTCCCTGTTTTTCTCAAAAGAAAATCTTTGATAAGTGCCCCCATTTCACTACCAAAACTTTCAAGTGCAAAGTGTCCGGTGCTGAATAAGTGGAACTCTAAATTTTTCACGTCTTTTTTGAAAGCTTCCGCTCCCACTCCTGGAAAAATATAATCATCTTTTCCGTATACAATCAACATTTCAGGGTTGTATTTTCTGAAATATTCCTGCCATTCCGGATACAACGGCACATTGGTTCTGTAATCATAAAAAAGTGCCAATTGAATATCACCATTTTCTGGGCGTTCTAAATGTCTTAAATCAATTTCCCAGTTGTCCGGCGAAATTACCGAAGTATCTGGAACATTGTGTGTATATTGCCATTTCAGTCCGTCAGGAGCATGAAAAGTACTTAATGTAGCTGCTGCTTCTTTGTCATTTCTATCTTTCCAAAGTGCTCTAAATGGATCCCAGAAAGTTTCAAGACCTTCTTCATAAGCACAACCATTTTGTACAATCAGCGTATCTATGCTGTCAGGATTTCTGCTGGCAATTCTAAAACCAACTGGTGCACCATAATCCATTAAATAAAGACTGAATTTTTTAATATCCAATTCATCCAATAATGTTTTTACAATATTGCTGAAATTTTCAAATGTATAAGCAAAATCTGTCAATGGTGGTTGCTCACTTCTGCCATAACCCGGATAATCAGGTGCTATTAAATGAAAATCATCAGACAGATCATTTATTAAATTTCGAAACATGTGTGACGATGTTGGATATCCATGAAGCAACACTAGTGTTGGCTTGTTTTTATCTCCGGCTTCTCTGTAAAAAATTTCTACTCCATTAATTTTTCTTGTGTGGTAACTTGTTTTCATAATACTGGGTTTTTAAATTAAACTTTTACTTTTAAACTCTATTTTTAAATTGATTAAATAAATTTTCTGTCACTTTCTTTTATGGGCAGATCGTTGATACAAGCGAATCTTCTTTGCATTAATCCATCTTCATTAAATTCCCAATTTTCATTTCCATACGCCCTGAACCATTGTCCTTCTTCGTTATGATACTCATATTCAAATCGAACCGCTATTCGGTTATCTGTATGTGCCCAATATTCTTTTTTAAGCTTATAGTCAAGTTCTTTTGACCATTTTTCTGTTAAGAATTTTACAATTTCTTCGGTGCCGTTTATAAATAGATGACGGTTTCTCCATTCACTGTCAGCTGTATATGCCTGCGAAACTCTGTAGGGATCTTTACTATTCCAGGAATCTTCTGCCAATTGAATTTTCTCAATTGCCGTCTCCAATGTAAAGGGCGGAATTGGATATCTCTTTACCATGATTTGTTTTTTTTTAAGTATTTCTATACCACAAACTTAGGCATTGAATTCAGTTACATTTCTGTTATATTCTTACCAAAAATTATAATAAATAAAGATATTGGAGTCCCCATTCTTATTCTGGAATTGAAAAAGAAGTACGGTGTCAAATAATCCAGAAAAACTGATTTAAAGAAGGTCTCTTGCTTACTAAAAATCATCTATTTTGAGCTTTATTTAGAATTTTAACCTGAGTGACATAGCCCCAAAAAAAAAGCAGCATCCAATAGAATGCTGCCATTTTAAAAAGCGAATTAATTTATTAACACTGTTGATTATTCTGCCTGATCATATCCTTTCATTTTTAATTAGAAAATATAATCACTACTTAAAAAATTAGAATCGTGATTTTAAAAACTTTAAATTTTTATTCACTTTTCCCTGCTGATATAATGATCTAAAGAATATTTACCTCCGCCAATAAAGCATATTAGTAAAAAACAAAGACTATAAATTAAGGGAACATCTTTTACCAGAGCCGGATCGTTAAAATGCAGTACAAAATAACCTGTCAGGGTAACTGCTAAAATAGGTAAAGTGGCTATACGAGTCATTAAACCAAGTATGATAAAAATAGGCATGATAAGATTTGCTGTTGTTGCAAAAGCTTGATTTAATGCCTCAGGAAGTCCTAAAGGATTAGGGACAACTTCTGCTAGTGCTGTCCCAATACCTATTTTTTTTAACCCATGAGCATAAATCAGTTCACATGAAATGGCGATCCTAAAAAAGAGTAAAACAATGTTATTCAATTTGGTTCTAAAATTTGAACGTAATAAAGAATATATATTTATCATTATTTCTGTTTTACGCTACTTAGTGTTTAAGCATTGCTCTGCCATATTGAACACCAATTCCATACGATCCGCCATATTTTTGAACTAAATCTGTTACGGCAGTATAGGTTTCTGATCTTGACCAGTCACGCTGCAACTCCAATAAATATTGCATAGATGTAATAGGTCTTGCTCCTGCCTGAACCATACGCGTTACAGCTTGATTATGAGCTTCATCTGTCACATCTCCACTTGCATCTGTGATTACATAAACAGTGTATCCATCATTAATGGCTGATAATGCAGGCCCTACAATACATACAGAAGTCCATAAACCGCCCATTACTATTGTTTTATTTCCTTTACCGACTACTTCTTTGTAAGCATTAGCATCTTCCCAGAAATTCATAGTGGTTCTGTCAAAATACTTAGTGCTTGATTTTGGATAAAATTCCTGAACTTCAGGAAAAACCGGTCCGCTAAAAGACTCTTCGGCCACCGTTGTAATAACAGTAGGTACTTTAAAAATCTTTGATGCCCCTGCAACAAGCGCAGTATTAGTTCTTAGTTGATCCACTGGTATGTTCCCCACTGCAAATGCCATTTGGCTTTCATGATCTACTAAAATCAAAGTATGATTTTTAGGGTTTAATAATTGTGGACTTGGTTTTTGTGCAAATGCATTTAGTGACGACAATGCAACTGCTGCTGCTAAAATTAAATTTTTCATAATGATTCAGATTTAGTGGTTAATTTTTTTAACCGTTTGATTTTTATAACTTCTTTTTAATTACAACTTTGGATCAATTTTTAAATTGATTATCTTTTATTAATTTCTTCTATTTAACTTTTTTACTCAAAAAGTTTATAATCAGCTTAGAAATTTCTAAGTGGTGTTCTTCAAGTGCAAAATGACCGCCGCTTAGTAAATGAATTTCAGCATTTGGGCTGTCTTTTTTATATGCATTTGCCCCTGCAGCAGTAAAAAACTGGTCATTTTTACCCCAAATAACTAATAAGGGAGGCTTGTATTTTGCAAAATATTGATGCCATTTTTCATATAAGGCTATATTAGATCCATAGTCACGAAATAGGGCTAGTTGTATAACATCATTTCCTTTCCTGTCTAAATAATACTGATCAATACTATAGCTATCTGGTGCTATTGTTTCAGGCATCCCTGCACCAGTTAAATATTGTCCTTTTGTAGCATCAATAGTCAGAAAAAAACGCGCTGCCTTTTCAGTTTCGGCATTTTGATTTTCAACATATGCTATCAAAGGTTTTAGAACTCCACCTAATCCTTCAACATAAGCATTTGCATTTTGAATAATCAGTGATTGAATTAGTTCAGGTCTTCTTGTTGCTATTCTCATACCAACAGGTCCTCCATAATCCTGAATGTAAAAACTCGTTTTCATGATTTTTAATTTATCAATAAAATGCTCGATTGTAATCGATAAATTATCAAATGTGTATTGATACTCTTGAGGAGTTGGAGCACTACTTTGTCCAAAACCAGGATAATCAGGAGCAATTACATGATAATTATGAGCTAGTTCATCTATCAGATTTCGGTACATATGTGACGATGACGGAAATCCATGCAATAAAATAATTGTAGGTTTTGTTGCTTCCCCTGCTTCGCGGTAAAAAATTTTTAAACTATCAACGAGTATTGTTTTGTATTCAACAGCTTTATAAATATCACTTTTTGAAACCACATTTTTTTCTACAAAAGGTTTTGCGTATGATTTCAAGCATGATAAAAACATAATCGTTAAGACTGACATGATAAGTTTTGTCTTCATTTTATTTGCTTTAGTTTTTAATAAATTATCTCCTGAATATTTCATGGACTGAGAAATTATATCAGATTGAATGTTTTCAAATATTCTCTTCGAGATTATTCTTTTTGATATCCTCCATAAAAATTGACTGGCGACCACTCCGGAATTGCTTTTTCAATTGCAGGACTTAGCTTTGTAAACTCTTTGTCACCAAAGACAATATTGCCGCCTACTACTGTTAAAACAGACGATAAATCTTTGATTTTACTTTCTGGTACGCTGAAATAATCATCTGATAAAAGTATAAAGTCAGCAAACATTCCTTTTTCTAATGTACCTTTTACAGCTTCTTCTTTTGATACCCAAGCACTGCCTTTTGTATATAATAAAAGTGCTTCTTCACGGGTGAGTAAGTTGTCAGAAGCACTTAGTTGTAAGTCTCCAACCGTTTTACCAGAAACCATCCAGTATAATGCAGGCCAAGGATTATAACTGGCAACTCTTGTCCCGTCGGTACCTGCTCCTACAGGAATTCCCATTTTTATCATTAATTTTAAAGGCGGTGCATATTTTGCTTTAGCTGCCCCATATCTTTCAACAAAATATTCTCCTGCATACGCCATTCTGGCTTGAATCGCAATACCTCCGTTCAGCGCTTTAACTCTTTTTAGCTGCTGTTCAGTAACGGTTTCTGCGTGATCAAACAACCATCTTTCTTTTGCTAACTTCCCATTAGTTTCTTTATTAACTTCTTCAAGAACATCTAGTAAATTAGCAATAGTTTCTCCATAGGTAGCGTGAATTCTAAACGGCCAACCACTATCAACATGTAAACGAATCACTTTTTTGACATCACTTCTCCACGACGGTCTGTCTTCTAGCATAGGTTGCGGTGCCAAAAAATTTTCAAAATCACCTGCACTCCATGTAAGAAATTCTCCTCCTCCTTCTAATTCATAACCATGATCCAAATGAATTTCTCCATTATTTCCTAATTTATTCGTTGCAATCCAATTTTGAAATTCTGCAAACTCTTTTCCTTTATTTTGAGGAAATAAGTAATAAGACAATCGTATCGGCATTTTTCCTTCATTAGCAAGTACTTTTGTCGCACCATAATCTTTTGGAAACCCATGTCCTCCACCTCCGGCGTCGATACCGCTCGTAATACCATATCGATTCAATTCTCTGTAAAATTGTTTGGTAGAATTCAACATTTGACCATCAGTCATAGGAGGCAGTGCCCCAATTGCAGCATAAAGTATTGTCGGATTTGGTTCTGCCAACAGTACTCCTGTCAATTTACCATCCTTACCTTTTTCATATGAACTTCCCTCAGGTGGTTTAGTGTTTTCATCTATTTTAAGTACTTTTAAACCACTTTTATTCATCCAGCCTCTGCTATATAGAAATAATACAAATGCAGGAATGTCTCCTGTTGCTTCGTTAATTTCCTCAGTTGTTGGAAATCTTTTTTCTTCAAACTGAAAAGGACTCCAACCTCCTACTACTCGCACCCACTGCCCTTTTGGCGTTCTGGCTGCTTGTTCTTTTAGCATTTTCAGTGCTGTTTTTAAGGATTTTACGCCATCCCATCTTAATTCAGCATTATAAAAACGTCCTCCTCTGGTTAAATGTAAATGAGAATCATTCAATCCCGGAATAATGGTACGCCCATTAGCACCAATAACTTTCGTATGCTCTCCCTTTAGCTTTAGAATCTCTTCATTAGTTCCAAATGCTAACACTTTCCCTTTTTTTACTGCTATCGCTTCACTAATTGTGTTGTTTTTATCCATAATGGCTATTTTGCCATTGGTAACAATTAAATCTGCCGTTGCAACATCAATTTCTTTCTTGCCTTTTTGACAAGAAATGAATAGTATTATTAGTAATACTAAGAATATAGATTTTCTCATTATGATTGTTTTTATATATTATTAATTGCGAATACTATCTTAATCCTTTGAACTTTATTTAGAAAACTAATCTATTCTTGAAGCTGAAATAATTACATCTGCCACCAATTCAGGCTGGGATATATAAACCGCATGACTCCCTTTGACATACGTGGCAATTGTTTTGGAACGTTTGTACATTGCTTCCTGAATTTCTGGCGGAATACTCTTGTCTTCGGTTGCAATTACGCCGTATGCCGGTTTTGATTTCCAAGCCGCATTTTTAATTGGTGTTACAAATCCTTTAGCATAAAATGCACCTTGCGAAGCATACATAAAATCGGCATCTTCTATACTTAGATCAGCACATATTCCCATATGATATTTATCCTTTTCATAATAAATAATACCCTTTTCATCCGGAGGCAGAATTCCATTTTCAGGTGCTGGCGGAGCCGTTTGTATCCATTGTAAGGCTGTTTCACCATCTCCGGGCTGAAATGCTGCTACATACACTAATGCTGCAACATTTGGGTGGTTACCAGCCTCAGTTATTATAGCTCCACCGTATGAATGTCCTACAAGAACAGCGCTTTCATCCAGTTTGTCTAAAGCTGTATTTATAGCTTGAATACCGTCTTCTAGTGATGTTAGCGGATTGTGTACCACGGTAACATTATATCCGCTATTATTAAGTATATTATATATACCCCGCCACCCTGAGCCATCTGCAAATGCACCATGCATAAGCACTATATTTTTAATTGTTTTCATGCTTTTATTTTTTTTTTTAGCGATTATAAATATTCTTTTTTATGTTTTTTTAGGACGGAAATTGTATTGTTTATTTGGTCAACTTTAAGCTTAAGAATCACATCTTAATTAATTATAGAATTTGAAGTCTGATAAAAAGTAAAAACGAGTTCCTTAACTTGTTGAAACAAAATTACATCTAATGAAAGCGTGCTTTTCTGTGAATAATTCACTAAAAATTATAATAAACTAAGATTTGAAAAGTTTTGTCGCTTTACACTGCTAAAGCTTATTTTGTTTGTACCTAAATCCAAGATCGGATCTCGCAATCATTTTGAAAAACAGTACCTTAAAATAGTATACAAAAGAAAACTTCTGTTAATCATATTAAATATGGCTAACAGAAGTTTTCTGTAATAATCTTTAAGATCTTACTATAACATTATTCCAATTATAGTAATTTTATTTTGCCTCCTGACTTAAAATTGACGCAACTACAGCTGGTTGTGAGAAAAATGGTGTATGGCTGGTAGGTAAAGAATATGTTTTTGTTATGTTAGCCGTTTTCGCCATACTTTTTTGCAGCGTCAATCCTATAGCATGATCATATTCAGTAAAAATATATACCTTATCTATTTTACCAAAATTAGCAGGTGTAAGTGTAACTGGAGTTGCAAGTGGCCCCATTGGCTCTGGCTTAAAATTAGCAACCAGACCGTCAGCTATTTTTTTAGGTGCATCAGCAGCAAAAAAGTCTAAAATACCTTCTTTAGCAATTCCTACCACACCTAACTTTTCATCCGGCTGTATGTATTTCCCAATATGTGTTTCTTTATCAGCACCAGAAATCGAAAAAAGACTTTCTCCGTTAGTTGGCAAAAATGCGCAAAGGTAAATCAGTTTTTTAATTTGCCCAGGGATTTGCTCAGCGGTTTCGCTAATGACCATTCCTCCAAAACTATGTCCTACAAGAGTAATGTTCTTTCTTGTTCCAATTGCTTTTTTAACAACGTCTACATAACCTTGCAATGTTAATGCTGTAACAGGTGTCTTGTCGTCTCCATGCCCCGGCAAATTAACCGTTATCACTTCATTACCACTCTTTTTAAGTGCTGCTTCAACATCCTTAAAATCCTTGGCTGAAGACCATGCACCATGTACAATAACGATTGTGCTTGGGCTAACTGTATTAGCCTGAATGGGTACTCCGAAAGCAGTCATTAAAATCACTGCTACTGTTGTAATTGATTTTCTCATTTTTAAAAAATTTTATAGTTATATTAATTGTATTATTCAGTTTTGTGCAAGCCGAATTTGTAGTTTGAAATAATGGTGTTCTGAAATTATTTTATAAAATTAAAGTCAAAGTACTGGCTGTAAATAGAATGTCTTTTCCATTACTAACATCCTTAATAAAACTTCCACTGTTAAACCATGTGCCTTCCAAAGTGAAATTCAAGTATTTATTAAAAGTATATTCAAATAAAGCTCCTAATTGATTTCCTATTTTTTTTGATGTCGAATTTGAGCTTTCAAATAATACTGCCCCATTTGGTTGATATATGGCATCATTCTTAGAAGCTCTCCAAAAAATATCATAATCCAAATAAAAGTTCAATTTTTGTGTTAACTGAAATTCCAGAAAAGGATGCATGTCAATCAAGTTTGAAGGTCCAATTAAAGCAGCTAAACCAAAGTATGCCCCTCGTGGAAAAAGAGGATTAAATGTTTCTATAGAACCATCATTTTGAATTTTATCACCTGAAATATATTCTGTTTTAAAACCTATTTTCTGAATTCTTTTATTGATCAAATAATTAAAAGAATTATTGATTGAAAATGTCCAGGCTTTAATGCTTTTTGTATCAAATTTTCCAAATTGATATGCCCCTTCTATATCATAATTCCAATTAGAATAAGCTCCCCAAATTCTTGAACCTACTGTATTTCTATTTTCTTGTCCTGAAAAGGTATTGTATGTGCTCACTGATTTCTGGAGGTTAATAAAATAGGCTTCTATATTGTTTAAATATTTGATTCCTTTTATGCTTGTATACAGTCCAAAAAGTTTGTCGTTTGAGTCAATCTTATCATTAAAACTTCCAAACCTGTTTTTAACATGATAGCCATAAAAAGCATCTACTGCTAAATTGTTTCTTTGATACATAATTTTTGCAGCATCAAATGCCTGCCTGCTGTTTGGTCCTTCCCGAACTGAAATCAATCTTTGCGATCCATAATATAATTCTTGTCTTCCAATCCTAAAATTTAAATTCCTTACTCTTAAGTCAAAAAATAACTGATGCAGCTCTAAAGGATTTTCCTCTAGAGGATTAGGATCTAATCGGCTGATCGAAGTACTGCTTTGTAATTGACTAAATAAACGAAATGAACGCCCTATTTTTAAATCACCATAAAAAAGTGCCCTGTTAAGTATAAAACCATCATCATCTCTATTCGCTTCGTCCCAATTTTCATTTTTAAAATACTGGTATTGAATCCTGTTTTCAGCTCCAAAAAAAAGAAATATCTTAGGCTTTTCAGCTATAGATATTTGTTTGATTTTGTAATAAAAATTTTGATTTGTACTATCAATTGAAATAACATCATTATACCTTAAAAATCTGAATTCATTTATTTGTTGTGAATAAACAGCTGAAGTAAATACAACTATAAAAATTAGGTAATATTTTTTCATCTGTTTAAAAATTATTTTTATTCGACCTCTTTTATAAGCTTATTAATATCCAGAATCAGTCGTTTGGTATCTTTTACACTTAAACCATCATAATATCCTCTAATTCTCCTTTTACCATCAACTAATACAAATGTGCCATCATGGATTATGTTTCTTTGATTAACATTACCGTCATCAAATGCCAGTACTTTATAATCTTTAGAAAGTTTAAAAACGACATCAGTTTCTCCAGTTAAGAATGTCCATTTATTATTATTTATTTATAATTTTCCGAATATCGCTTTAACCTTTCAGGGCTATCATTTTTATAATCTATACTGTACTAAACAATAGCGACTTCATCTATTTTGTCAAAGAAATCAACAATCTGTATTTTATTTAGATTAACTGATGTTTCAATCTGTTTCTTGACATGCAATAAATTGTCTTGATGACAGAAGGTTAACTATTTATGAATGCGGAATACATCCACACCATTTTTTCCTGCTCCCGAATGTAATCACTCATCAAACTATTGGTACCGGTATCATCTATTGCATCAGATAAGTCCAGAATTACTCTTTGCTTGGCTAAAAGTATTGCCAGTGACTCTACAACTTTAGTAACAGAATGCTGTCCATTAATTACCTCATTTGTTTCTAAAATTGATGCCGTTTTAAAATATTCACTAAAATTGTGGTTTGGTTTGAATCCTAACGTTAGTATTCTTTCCGCAACCTCATCAATTTTTAAAAAGAGATTATTATATAAGTCTTCAAATTTTTGATGCAATACGAAGAAATCATCACCTTTAATATTCCAATGATATCCTCTTGCATTTTGATAAAATATCGAATAATTAGAAAGCAGGTCATTCAATTGATATGCTAACTCTTTACTTTTTACAGTATTTAATCCTATGGCATTTAAATCGTTCATTTTTTTTATTTTTAAAATGTTATCAATAAGAATATTATATATCTAATATACTTGAGTCAATTATAAAACGCTTCCAATTTAAAAATGGCATGGCGTATGATTTTAAAGTTTTATAAATCAAAAACGAAGAGCTGACTTGAGTTTTTCTTCTTTTAATTTTCTGTACTTCTCTAACTGTTTCTCCTATTAAAAATGTGCCTCCAGAAAAAAAGTCGTTTTCTATGCCTGATGAATCCTCAATTTCGCGATCCAGTCGTATAACATATTTACCCTCTGCTGTGATGTGTAACTTATAGTCGTAATTTTCAATAACTTTTCTAAAAACAGTATGGTTTGTTATAATAGGATTTGATAAAACTCCTGTTTCTGTGTTATTGTTTAAAGCGATACTTCGAAAATATCTCTTGATTTTATTTTCGGAATGCAATCTTTTTATTGTTGTATCCATATTTATAAATTTTTATTTTTTAAATTCACTTTTTATTATTTCACTTAGATATTCTATTTATCTCATCTTCAGCCTTTGAATCATTGCTGCATTCAAATTATCACTGTAAGCTCCATAAGCATCTACCAATAATCCTTTTATACCATATTCAGTACTTATTGCGTATAGTATTGACGAATCATCCGGATTAGAATCACCTTCAAAACGATAAAATGCATCCACATTGAATTCGGTAGAATCAAATGTTCTATTTAACTTTTTACAGTCTAATGTTGAGTTACTAAGATTAAAATCAAAAGTATATCCCTCTGCTTGTTTTACAGTTATCGCCTCTGTTAGTGTATCGTAATTTGTCATTTTCTTAAGTTTTATAATTCTATGTTTTATAATTTTAAAATTGATGTAAAAATCATAATCAATAGAATTGGTTTTCGTTAGAGCAAAACTAATTCTAAACACAACTGGAGTTTCTATAGAAAAGTTATCAAAAATTATAAATATTAAAGATTTAGGGTATTATTATAGATTTATTAAAACATCACTTAATCCGAACCTACCGTATCTTTCACAATAACAAACAATTACATAAGTATTAAGACATTAAACTGCAGTTTGACAAAACCCTTTAAGCATTCCTATGTAAGGTCTAAAATGGAAGAGTCAATTCATTAGATAGAAAATTCTTCTCACTCCATCTCCTTTGTTTAGTACTACTTTGATGAGAGAGGCAATCTGAAAGAAGACGTGCAATTCTTAAAAAATTAGGCGCAAATGTTACCAAAAAGATCTATCAAAACATAGGACATACTATAAGTCAGGAAGAAATAGATTTAGCTAATGAACTTATTTTTACAAAAAAATGATACGGATAACCTGAATCTAGAACTATATAAATGGTAAAAGTCATTGTGAAGACTTTTATCATTTATTTTTTAGTTTCTAAAAATAAAGTAATAATGAAAAAGTAAATTTTTCTTCTTTCAAACACAATATTGCTAAAAAAAAGGCAGTCTTTGTAACAAATCAAATACACTAGGATTGTACACAAATCAATTAATATTAGCCACAAAATAAAGTACATAAATTTTTGTGACAAGGAAAAAGCGACATAAAAGTTAAAATCTTTAAATATTATAATTTTTAGTCCGGATTTATAACTTATATAATTGCTTTTTTATGCAATTTTGAAAAATCAAATCTACACACACATAAGCCACATTACTAAATATAAGTAATTTAAGATGAAACCAGTATTAACCAATTTAAGTAAAATTACTGATTGTCTGGCTTTTATGAATCTACCAATTTTCACTTATAATAGTGAAGATTTTAGTTTTATAAAATTACATGAAATTGGGATAAAATTACCTTTCCAATCTCCAACCTTTAGGCCTGACTTTTATAACTTATTCATCATAATTGACGGATGTGGTACTCATTTTATTGGGAGTAAAGAATTTGAATTTAGTTCTAACCAAATCATAATTTCACGACCTGAATCATTTTCATCTGGTTATTGGACAAAAATTCAAAATGTGTACAATATCAGTTTTCGGAAATCTTTTCTCTTACAATATTTTCCTGCGAGTATTGAAACTGTTCTGGAGTTAGGTGGCGAAAATGGATTTTCCTGCGATCTGACTGAGCAAAGAATGAAATCTTTTGAACAGACTTGCCTTGAGATCTACGATTTAGCGATTTCAACAATGGCATATAAAGATGAACTTATTGCAAACCTTATTCTTAATCTTTTGTTTTCAATACAATTACATCAGAAAAGCGATTCAAAATTGAAATTAGAAAACGAAAAACACACCACTATAGTTAGCGCATTTCGTCAAAATATGGAAAATAACTTTACCCAACTTATTCGGGGGCAGGACACTTCGTTAATGCGAACGAAAGAACATTCCAAATTATTAAATATCAACGAAAATTATCTTTCAAAAGTAATAAGCAATTGTACAGGAAAGACAATAAATGAATGGATTAATGAGAAACTTATTGATGAAATTAAATACCTACTGAAACATTCAGATAAATCAATGAAAGAGATTGCTGAATTATTCGCTTTTAATGATCTAAATTATTTTTGCAGCTATTTTAAATCGCAAACTTTAAATGCCCCTAGCGCTTTGAGGAAAGATTTTAACAACACTGAAAAAAATCAGACTGTTCTCAATAATCCTCAATTTACAAAACATCAGGCATTCAGTAAATAATAAAAGGAAATTGTACAAGTAAATCTTTGGAAAATGGAAAACAGTAAAAATATTAAATTCACAGATTTCTTTGATACCGTTAAAATAATGGGGCAGGATTTGTCATACGTAGATTTAGACCGCGTGGATATGTCTCATGGACATTTAGGAGATGCTGAATTCTCCTTTGTTAATTCCAAAGTGCTTCATCCAGATGATCAGCTTCCCTTTGTAACACCTCCATTTTTTACCACATTTTTTTCGATAGGCTTTGTTCTGGATGCGTACGGAAAAATTATAGTTGATAAGCTGCCTTTCAATATTAAACCAGGAATGCTGTTTGTCAACAAACCCGGCGAACTTCAGCAGTTAACTTGGGATGTTATGAATGAGTCTTACGGCATACTTTTTACTGAAAATTTTATCTCGAAATATGCCGGTATATCTATTTATAAAACATTTCCGTTTTTGCTTTTTGAAAGACAAATTCCATTAAAAACCTCCGAAGTATTTCAGCAAGAACTAAAAAAAATTGTTTTGCTAATTGTTGATGAGCTTATAAATGATTCACCTTTGAAAAATCAAATTTGCGCAAATCTATTGACCCGGTTTTTGCTGAAAATAAAGCAAGAATATTGGGAAGGTTACATGATTCATAATCCAGAAACGAAAAATCGGGATATAGTAACCGATTTTTTTCAAAATCTTGAATACCATTATGACCAATTATTAGAAGGCAAAGTACAAAGAACACTCTACATAAAAGATTATGCTGAAATGCAGCAACTTCATGAAAATTATCTCTCTAGTATTTTAAAGAAAAAAACAGGGAAAACAGGCGGACAACTTATAGCAGAAAAAACTCTGAGCGCAGCAAAAATTCTTATTGCAGACCCTCGATTATCATTAAAAGAAATTGCATATATGCTTGGATTCTCCTATTTGTCTTATTTTAGCATTTTTTTCAAAAAACACACTGGTCTATCCCCAATTAATTACCGCAAAAAAAATCTGGATTAAAAATGATATTCTAAAGCTTCTGAAATTACCAGGTTGGTCTTATGTTTACAACGTCCCCGCGATAAACATGAGTACGATCAGAATCTGACTCATTAAAATTATTTCTTACTGAAGCTGCACTATTTTTTGCATGTCTTTTAAAAAAGCTATAAAAATACTTCATGTCATTAAAACCTAACATGAGTGCAATTTCGCTCATAGGTTTATCTGTGTTTTTTAACAAATAGGTTATTTCCTCGATCAATTTTGTATTAATCCATTGATTAATAGTTTTACCTGTAGTTTTACTTATTAGTTT
Source organism: Flavobacterium sp. MC2016-06 (assembly GCF_009711165.2). Lineage (GTDB taxonomy): Bacteria > Bacteroidota > Bacteroidia > Flavobacteriales > Flavobacteriaceae > Flavobacterium. The sequence goes on from NZ_WMID02000049.1 coordinate 23,388, forward strand.
GGAAAGATAAGTTTCATTAAGGTTTAACATCTCTGCATGTTCTTTCGTTCGAAAGACTGAAGAAGTTTCTCCAGTCAACAGCAAGTTGAAATTCTCATCTATATTTCTGTGAAAGGTTTTAATTATAAAAGTATGTTTTTCATCCTGATTTTCCATTACAACTTTACTTCTGTCTTCCTGCAATAGTAATAACAGATTAGTTATAAGGTTTGAAATCATTTCATATTTATATTTTGAATTAGAAACGGCTTCATTATAAATAGATTCACAAATTTCCTCATAACGATTAAGATCTGTTTGATTAAAACAATAAAGTAATCCATTGCGATCCTCCGTTATCGGAAAATCATCAAGTGCCGCAGACAAGTATTTAGCAAAGAAGTTTCGGTTAAAACAAATGTGATATCCAACAGGTGATTCAATCCAACCGCTGGAAAAATATATATCAGGCTTGGTCACGTGAATATTATTAGGCTGAAGTTTAAAAACCTCATCACCAATAACAAAATTAGCGATTCCTTGTCTTACAGTAGTAAAAGTATAATAATCGGGACGAAATGTTGGTGTTAAATAAGGCATTTCCAAACCTAAATCCTGAAGCCTTATGATTGCAAAATCATCGCTGTCAATATAAGTAAAAACAGGCAAATTCATAAAAGCCAATATTTCTTTAAACTTTTTTAAAGGGGATAGTTCCGGTTTCATTTCAGATGACTTAAATTCTTAATTACTGCATTTGTTAGTCAAACAAATTTAGTAAAATATAGATACAATTATTAAAATTACATGTAATCCAAGTGTGAAACACTATTTCAATAACAAATCAAAAAGTTCAATGGCGGTGATACCTTTTTGCTACAAAAACTTAAGTGACGAGACCCAAAGCATTCTGCCATTACATCTGAAAAAAAATAAATTTCAATTTCTAAAATCATCACCAAATTTTGATTTGAATTATCTTCAAATTATATTATAAATTATATAGAGCAAAACTTAACTTTTGTAATTAAATTTAACTTTGAATATTGTAAGCTTACTGGTTTTCCATCTTTTATTGTTTGTATTTTTAAAATTTTATCACTTAAAAAATAATGTATCATTAGTTACATTAACAATTATTTTTATTACGGCCTTGTATTTCTTTAACAGATACTTTTGAATTCTCAGATGGTTTAAATAAAAAGGCGGGGTCAAAAAAAGTATCTGATATTCTAAATCAATTCATTTTTTCAGCCCCTTGTATCTTAAATAATTAATATTTAAAATTTACTGCCTCTTCAATTACTTTTAATACTTCATTTGGCTTTGAGTTCATAACGACATGACTGGATTCTAATTCTACGGTTTTGGCCTTCATTCTTACAGCCATAAAACGTTCTAAATCTGGATTAATAGTTTTATCATTCTTTGCTACCACATACCATGATGGCTTATTTTTCCAAGCGGGTTCTTCACTTTTGTCTGCAAAAATTGTGTGAGAGGCAGGAATTTGTGTTGCATAAATTAATTCCTGTTGTTTCGTATTTAAATCGCCTGCAAATACAGTTTTTACACCTTGCTCTGATAAAAAGACATATCCATTTGATGGGACTAAATATTTAGATAATTCTGTTTCTGACGCATTTTTATTTAAACTCACAATAGTCTCTCCTTCTTCTGGTGCAAATCCAGCCAAATAAACTAAACCTGCAACTTTAGGTTCATTACTAAACTGGCTAATTACAAAACCTCCCCAAGAGTGACCAACAAGAATAACCTTTCCAGTAATTAGTTCGATAGCTCTTTTAGTTGCAGCTACATCTTCGGCAAGTGAAGTAACTGGATTTTGCACAGACACCACTTTGTAACCTTTACCTTGTAGGGCTGTAATTTGATTTGAAAAACTGGTTCCATCTGCCCAAACTCCATGAACAAAAACTATGGTTGGTTTTTCTATGTTATTTTTTTGTGCCTGAGCACCTGCTCCAACCAAAATGATTAAAAGCAAAATGGTATATAATTGAATAGTTTTCATAATTTATGATTTTAAGTTTTTAAAGTATTATTAATAGTTATTGATTTATAATTAAAACTCCTGAACTGTTGGTCTGATTACAATCTCGTTAATATCAACATCAACAGGTTGTTCGATTGCAAAAGCTATAGCTCTGGCAACTGCTGCTGCCGGAATAGCTAATTTGTAAAATTCATTGACATTTTTTGAGCTTTCTTCGTGATTAGTACTGTGTTTTAACTCAGAATCTACTGCTCCGGGTTCTATAGTTGTTGTACGTATATTACGACCAACTTCATGTCTTAATCCATCACTTATCGCACGAACGGCATATTTAGTACCGCTATATACAGTGCCTCCAGGACTAAAAACTTTAATTCCTGCAACAGAACCTAAATTGATAAAGTGTCCCGATTCCTGTTTTTGAAAAACAGGTAAAGCAGCTGCAATTCCATAAAGAACGCCTTTAATATTAATATCGATCATATTGTCCCATTCATCAGTCCTTACTTCAGACATTGGAGCAATTGGCATTATACCTGCATTATTGATTATAACATCAAGCCTCCCATAAGTATTTACAGCCATATTAACTAATGCCTGTACTTGTACCTTATTCGTTACATCAGTTTGTTGATAAATAGCAGAACCTCCTTTTGCAGTAATATCATTTACAATTTTCTCTAATTTATCACTGCGTCTTGCTCCAAGAACAACTATTGCACCTTTTTCAGCAAGATACTTAGCTGTTTCTTCACCTAGTCCGCTGCTTGCTCCGGTTATTACAATTACTTTATTTTTAATATTATTTTCCATTTTTTTTACTTTTAAAAATTTATGACTTATTTTTTGGATTCTAACTCTATATAGAAGAGCGTTTTAAACTGTATCTTTTATAATATAGATGCTCCAGCTATTGCAACCTCATAATCCTGTTCAACAGTTCCGCCTGAAACGCCTATAGCTCCAATTATTTTATTGCTGTTTTTTCTTAATACCACCCCGCCAGCGAATGAAATTAACCCGCCATTAGAATGTTCAATATTATATAAAGCTCCTCCCGGCTGTGACAACTTGCCTATTTCTCCAGAATCTATATCAAAAAAACGAGCTGTTTTTGCTTTCTTGATTGCGATATCTGCACAACCTAATAATGCACCATCCATTCTGCAAAATGCTTTAAGATTGGCTCCTTCGTCCAAAATCGCGATGTTCATAGGAACTCCTATTTGTTTGGCTTTTTCCTTTGCTGCTTTTAAAATTTTTTCAGCCTGAATTAATGTAACGTTCATATCTTTTTATTTATTAATTCAATACCCCTTCTGGTTTTTTTCCAAAGGAAGGAATTGAATTCAGTGAATTATCATTCAATTCTATATCACTCAGTTCGATATCCAGTGCTTTAGTACTTAGCGAGATTTCCATAGCACAAATACATAGCGCTGCAAACTGAATTACTATTCCAAAACCAAACAGAATTTTGGCCGTATTTTGATAATTTAAAAAAATAAAAAACATTGAAGAAGAACTAAAAAGCAAGCTTGCAATTGAAAAGCTCTGCATTATTTTTATCAATCTTAATCTCATCTGCAGATTTGTTATCTGTGAAATAATGCTGCTAGTTTTGTCTCTGGCAAACATTGTGTGCAATTGCCTCACGAGCACTGTAATAGATATATACCTGTTTGTAAAAGCAATAAACAGCAATGATACGGTTGAAAATAGTATTGCCGGTGTACTGAAAGTCATTTGTTCCATATTCTTATTTTGTTATTGAATTTATTCTCTAATAGTTAAAACCGTTAAAAACAATTTGTTCAAACATCTTTTACTTTCGAGCCCGAATCAGTTTAATAGTATTAATCAAGGAGTGTTGTTAAAGTAATCTCTCTCTGATCTAATAATGGGACAATTTTTGCTACAAGTATCTCTTGAAAATAACTTGAATTACGGTGTTCTGCAATTGCTGATTCACTTGTATATCCCTCATATAATATTACCGTGTTCAAATCTGAATTGACTTGGTGAATTTTATAAAACAGATTACCTTCTTCTTTTATACTTTCCTCTTTAACTATTTTTAGAAGATGCAGCACATTTTCGATTTGGCCTTCTTTAACTTTCCATGTAGCAAATACATGAACTGGATTTTGATTTTCCATTTTTTATATTTTTAAATTAATTTCTAAGTTTCAATTATTCTTGTTCAACTATTTTAATAAAATGATATTAGCCTCCAACTGGTTTTTACAGGAGGCTAATAGTATCTTTCATTATTTTTTAGAAGATTCTAAAATGACAATCATTTTTTCTGCAACTCCTTTTGCAGATGCTGGGTTTTGACCTGTTACAAGGTTACCATCTGCAATACTGTGATCAGACCATACTGCTGCTGCATGAAATTTTGCTCCTTGTTTGGTTAAGGCTGTTTCTAAAAGAAAAGGAACATCAGCTATCGCATATCCTCTTTCTTCTTCATCTGTAAACGAAGTAATGTTTTTACCGTTTACTAGGTAAGTTCCGTTGCTTAATTTTACATTTAATAACGATACTGGGCCGTGACAAACTGCTCCTACAACTGCATTTCTTTCATAAGTTTCTTTAATCACTTTTTTAAGAAGTTCATTCTCTGGCATATCTACCATTGGTGCTAATCC
>NZ_WMID02000050.1 GCF_009711165.2 Flavobacterium sp. MC2016-06
CCGACTACAACAGATACTACACAAGATTTCTGTTTAGTAAATGCACCAACTTTTGCAAGTATTCAGACTAATGAAACAAATGTAGTTTGGTATGCAGCTGCAACAGGCGGAACAGCAATTCCAGCGGCAACAGCATTAACAACAGGAGTTTATTACGCAGCTTTATTAGATGCGGCAACTGGTTGTGAGAGTTCAATAAGATTAGCCGTTACAATTTCTGTAACTGATCCAGGAACACCTACAACAGCAGATACAACTCAAGATTTCTGTTTAGTAAATGCTCCGATTTTTGCAAGTATCCAAACAAACGAAACAAATGTAGTTTGGTATGCAGCTGCGACTGGCGGAACAGCAATTGCTCCAGCAACAGTATTAACAAGCGGTATTTATTATGCAGCTTTACTAGATGCAGTAACAGGTTGTGAAAGCAATGTTAGATTAGCCATTACAATTTCAGTAACTGATCCAGGATCGCCAACATTGGTAACAGCAGGAACACAAAATTTCTGTGTAGTTAATGCACCAACTTTCGCAAGTATTCAGACAACACAATCAAATGTAGTTTGGTATACAGCTTTAACAGGAGGAACAGCGATTCCATCAACAACAGTATTAACAAGCGGCGTTTATTATGCAGCTTTACTAGATGCGACAACAGGCTGTGAAAGTGCAGTTAGATTAGCAGTTACAATTTCTGTAACAAATCCACTTACACCAACTACTACTGCTTCAACTCAAGTTTTCTGTTCAGGAAATGCGCCAACAGTAGCAAGTATTCAAGTAAACGAATCTAATGTAGTTTGGTATTCAGCAGCAACAGGCGGAACATCGATTCCATCAGTAACAGCTTTAACAACAGGTATTTATTATGGAGCTATAAAAGATCCAGTAACAGGTTGTGAAAGCAGTGTAAGATTAGTAGTTACCATTACAGTTGGAAAAACAATTAATCCTACTACAACTAGTACAGCTCAATCTTTCTGTTCAGTAAATGCTCCAACCATTGCGAGTATTCAAGTGAATGAAAGTAATGTAACTTGGTTTGCAGCCGCAACAGGCGGAACAGCAATTCCTGCTACAACAGCTTTAACAACTGGTATTTATTATGGAAACATTATAGATCCTCTTACAAACTGTGAAAGCTCAACTCGTTTGCAAGTTAATGTTACCGTTGTAACTCCAAGTGCAACACCAACGACAACTGCAGCGATACAAAATTTCTGTTCATTAAATGCTCCAATAGTAGCTAATATTCAAGTAAATGAAGCTAATGTAGTTTGGTATACTTCTCCAACAGGCGGTACTGCACTTCCATCAGCGACAGCTTTAGTAACAGGTTCTTATTATGGAGCAGTTTCAAGCAGTATAGGATGCGAAAACCTAGTACGATTAGTAGTTGCTGTTAATGTAAATACTCCAGGAGTAATTACAACACCAAAAATAGCGCAAACATTCTGCTTGTCAAAAATACCAACTATAGCAAATATATTGGTAAATGAGGCTAATGTGGTTTGGTATACTTCAGCAACTGGTGGAACAGCTTTAGCAGCAAATACACCTCTTGTAGCAGGAACCTATTATGCAGGAGCCCTAAACAACACTGTAAATGGTTGTGACAGTGCTACAAGATTAGCAATAACAATTGCTTTTGAAAACGATGCTTTAGTACAACTTGCTTCAACAGATGACACACCATGTGTTTTCAAAGGAGTAACTTATTCAATAGCAAATGGAAAATCAAATTATGTTTGGTCAATTACTAACGGAACTATTACTTCTGGAGGCGGAAATGCAGACGGATCTGTAACAGTTTCATGGTCTGATATCGGACCAGGTAAAGTTACAGTCACTTATACTAATACTTGTGATGAGACAACGACTAAAACATTAAATGTAACCGTTGCTACTTGTTCTGATCTAACAATTACCAATACTGTAGATAATCCAACACCAAATTTTGGTGATCATGTAACCTTTACAGTAACAGTAAATAATGTTGGAGAAGGTAGTTTTATAAATACGATAGTTAGTGATTTATTACCTAGTGGTTATGATTTAGTAAGCGCCTCTACAACTTTAGGTACATACGATAACGCAACACAACTTTGGACAATTCCAACTTTAAATGCTGGACAAAGTGTTACGTTAACAATTGTGGCCGAAGTATTAGCAAGCGGTAATTATCTAAATGTTGCAACCGTAGAAATCTCGACACCTTTAGATGCTGATCCATCAAATAATTCGGCTTCAGCCTTAGTTGAACCGATATGTTTGACAGTTTACAATGAATTTACTCCAAATAATGACGGAGCAAATGATCTTTTCAGAATTGATTGTATCGAAACGCATCCAAACAACGAGTTAAAAGTTTACAATAGATACGGTGCATTAGTGTACAGTAAAGTACATTATGAAAACGATTGGGACGGAACAGCAAATGTTTCCGGAGTTGTTAATAGAGGAGATATGCTGCCAACAGGTACTTATTTTTATGTGATAACCATTGGAGATGGAACGGTTAAAAAAGGCTGGTTATCTATTATGAGATAAGCTTCTATTAATCATCTAATTAATTAACTAAATAAGTATCGTTATGAAACTATATATAAAATCATTAGAAACGTATTTCATTCTAATATGTTCTTTTATCACGTTTTGTGCCAGTGCACAACAAGATCCGGAGTACACACAATATATGTACAATACTATGGCGGTAAATCCAGCGTATGCTGGGTCTACCGGTACCTTAGAAGCAACACTTTTACACCGTTCTCAATGGGTTGGAATCTCTGGCGCGCCAGAGACACAATCGTTTTCTATTCACTCACCGCTTCGAAATGAGAATGTTGGTTTAGGATTAAGTGTCGTTAACGACAAAATTGGTCCTTCCAATGAACTCTATCTTGACGGAAACTTTGCTTACTCAATACCTCTGGGTTATGAAAAAAGATTAGCATTTGGTCTAAAAGCAGGTATGAGAATGTTAAACGTAGATTGGTCTAAAGGGAGATATTATAATAATAATGATGCTTTGTTAAATCAAAACATTGATAATCAAATGAAATTAGCAGTTGGAGCAGGAGTATACTATTATACAGATAAGTGGTATTTAGGATTCTCAATTCCAAGCTTCATTCAAAACAATTATTACAGCGATGTGCAGGAATCTATAGATTTCGATCGTTTACATTATTATTTGATGGGAGGTTATGTTTTTGATTTAAGTCCGAGTTTAAAATTTAAACCAGCATTTTTAGTAAAAGCAGTAAGTGGTGCGCCACTTACTGCTGATGTATCGGCGAATTTTATGATTGCAGAAAAATTTGTAATTGGAGGTTCCTACAGAACAGATGATTCTGTGAGTTTGTTAGCAGGTTTTCAAATATCAAAAAGTTTCTATATCGGATATGCTTTTGATTACACTGTAAGCGAATTGAACAAGTACAATGATGGTTCACATGAAATCATCTTGCGTTATCAGTTTAATAAAGGCGAAAGTAAAATTAAATCTCCTCGATTCTTCTAAAAATAAAACCTATGAGAAAATTATATATCCTAAGTTTAGTCATGAGTTTTACGTTTAGTTTTGCTCAGACTAATTTAAAGAAAGCGGATGCATTGTTTAAAAACTACTCTTATTTAGACGCTTCAAAAGCCTATGAAGAATGTTTACAAAACATCAAAAGCCCTTCGGCACAAACGTTAAAGAATGCCGCCGACTCGTACTATTTTATTTCAGATTCTAGAAATGCTCTTAAATGGTATAGAAAGCTGTATGAAGTACAAGGCAATAATTTAACTGATATTTACTATTTACGTTATATCCAATCCATGAAAGCAGTAATGGATTATGATGAAGCAGATAGAGTTACAAAAGAGTATCTAACTAAAAAAGGAGATCAAAAAGAGGTAAATCGTTATGTTACTCAGAAAACCCAAATGGATAGTCTGGCTAAAACAAAACCTCTTTATAGTATTAAAAATTTAGATATTAATACCAGTAAATCTGATTTTGGAGTAACTTATTTTCAAGATAAAGTAGTATTCACATCTGCTAGAGATACAACAAAATTTAGTGATAAGCTGTATACTTGGAATAATCAGCCTTTTCTTAATCTGTATTTGGCCGAAAGAAATCCTGCCGATGGAAGTTTGTTCAACGAAACATTATTTTTAGCAAATGTAATGACCAAATATCACGAAGCAACGGCATCTTTTGACAGCAGTGGGAAAACAATTTACTATTCTACTAACATTGTGAAGAAAAAAAAGCTGGTTGTTGATGAAAATAAAATCAACAACTTTCAAATCATTAAAGGTGAAATAGTAGATAATAAATTAGAAAACCCACAGACTGTATTTTTTGACAGTGACGAATATTCTGTTGGACATCCTTGTTTAAGTGAAGATGGAAAATGGCTTTTCTTCGCCTCAGATATGCCTGGTGGTGTTGGTGAAACAGATTTGTATTATGTAAAAATTGCAGACGACGGCACCATGAGTTCTCCAGTAAATCTAGGACCAAAAGTTAATACAATTGGTAATGAAGTCTTTCCTTTTTTCAGAAACGGAATGCTTTACTTTTCATCCGATGGACATTACGGCTGGGGAGATTTAGATGTTTACGAAAGTAAAATGCTGTCTGATGGAACTTTTTCAACACCTCGAAATTTGGGAGCACCAATAAACAGTAACAAAGACGATTTTTCTTTTGTAATTGATAAAGCTGGCGAGTACGGTTATGTTTCTTCAAATAGAGAAGGTGGAAAAGGAGATGATGATATCTATTCTTTTGTAAAAGGAAAACCAATCTGTAATCAGAGTATTTCTGGGACAGCAGTAGATCGAAAAACCAAATTACCTCTTACAGATGTTGTGGTTATGGCATACAATTCTTATAGTGAAGTTCTTAGCGAAACAAAAACAAACTATGAAGGCAAATATGCACTAGAATTACCGTGTGGAAAACAGGTTAAAATGATTGCCGCAAAGCCAAACTACAGCAGTGATGAAAAAACGGTTGAAACTACAAATGAAAATGGAGGAGAAGTTAAAGATGTCAATTTTGAACTTAGTAACTACGATGACTTAGTAGTTAAGAAAAAAGGAGTTGAAAAAGTAGATGTAAACCCAATTTATTTTGATTATGATAAGTACGATATTACACCTTTGGCAGTAGAAGAACTAACAAAAGTTGTTTTCATCATGCAAAAATTTCCTAACATCAAAATAAAAATAGAATCACATACAGATTCACGAGGAAAAGATTCATATAACCTAAAACTTTCTGATAACAGAGCCAAATCAACACAAGATTATATTATCTCACAAGGTATTGATGCTTCTCGAATCGAAAGTGCTATTGGCTATGGTGAAACTCGATTGATTAATAAATGTAAAAATGGTGTAAAATGTACGGAAGAAGAATATTTATTAAACAGACGCTCCGACTTTATTATTATCCAAAAATAGTTTTATATTTGCATGCTAATAATTTGATTATCAGTATTAAAGTATAAAACGAAGAAACCATTGGAAGTTGGTTTTTTTTCATTCTTTTTTAAGAATGATGGACAAGAAGAAAATCAAGCTGTATTAATTTGCAGCTTGATTTTTGATTTTCTAAAACTTTCATTTTTTAATGTTTTTGAACAAAAATAATCCTAATTTTGATATTCAATTATTCTACATTACAATCTGCATCATTTTAATATTTTATGAGTATTCAAGAAACCATTCAAGCCTTAAGAGACGAACTTAATCAACACAATTATAATTATTATGTGTTAGACAACGCCACAATTTCTGATTATGAGTTTGATATTAAACTAAAAGAACTTCAAGATTTAGAAAACAAGAACCCAGAGTTTTTTGATGAAAATTCGCCAACACAGCGAGTAGGAGGTACAGTTACCAAGAATTTTAAAACAATTGCACATCAATACAGAATGTATTCTCTTGACAATTCTTATTCAAAAGAAGATTTAGAAGATTGGGAAACCAGAATACAAAAAGTACTTGGTAATGTTGATTTGCAATATACCTGCGAATTAAAATATGATGGAGCATCTATAAGTATTACATACGAAAACGGAAAATTATCTCAAGCCTTAACGCGTGGAGATGGTTTTCAGGGAGATGAAGTTACCAACAACATCAAAACCATAAAATCAATTCCATTAAAGTTAAAAGGAAATTACCCAGATAAATTTGATATTCGAGGCGAAATTATTCTGCCTTTCGCTGGATTCGAAAAAATGAATCAGGAATTAATCGAAATTGGAGAAACACCATACTCAAACCCAAGAAATACAGCTTCGGGAAGTTTAAAACTACAAGATAGCGCTGAGGTTGCAAAACGCCCGTTAGAATGTTTATTGTATTTTGTAACCGGAAATAATTTACCTTTTTCATCACAATTTGAAGGATTAGAATCTGCTAGAAAATGGGGATTTAAGGTACCAAGTGAAGCCAAATTAGTTAATAATCTACAAGAAGTTTTTGATTTTATAGATTACTGGGACGTACACCGCCATAATCTGCCTTATGAAACAGATGGAGTCGTTATAAAAGTAAACAGCATTCAGCATCAAGAAGAATTAGGATATACAGCAAAATCACCACGCTGGGCAATTGCCTACAAATTCAAATCAGAACAAGTATCAACACAATTAAAATCTATTTCATACCAAGTTGGGCGTACAGGAGCAATTACACCTGTAGCCAATTTAGCGCCCGTGCAGTTGGCAGGAACCATTGTAAAAAGAGCTTCATTGCACAATGCAGATCAGATAGAAAAATTAGATATTAGAATAAATGATACTGTATTTGTTGAAAAAGGAGGAGAAATCATCCCTAAAATCATCGCAGTAGATTTAGAGCAGCGCCCAGAAAATTCAGAAATAACACAATATATAACGCATTGTCCAGAATGTCAAACCGAATTGGTTAGAAACGAAGGCGAAGCCAATCATTATTGTCCTAATTTTTATGGATGTCCGCCGCAGATCATAGGAAGAATTCAGCATTATATTTCAAGAAAAGCAATGGATATAGAAGGTCTTGGCGGCGAAACTGTCGCTTTACTTTTCAAAAATAATCTAGTGCATAATTATGCCGATTTATACGAACTTAAAGTAGATGATATTTTGCATTTAGAAAGAATGGCTCAAAAATCTGCAGAGAATTTAGTAAATGGCGTTCAAAATTCAAAAGAAATCCCATTTGAGAGCGTATTGTTTGCATTAGGAATTCGTTTTGTGGGTGAAACCGTTGCAAAAAAACTAGCCAAACATTACAAAAATATTGAAGCCTTAAGCCAAGCTACTTTAATGGATTTAATTTTAGTTGATGAAATTGGAGAAAGAATTGCAAAAAGCGTTATTGAGTTTTTTGAAAATGAAGAAAATAAAAAAATTATAGAACGTCTAAAAAGTTATGGCGTTCAATTTGAAATTATAGAAAAGATTAACCCAAATGCTACCGAAAAATTCATTGGAAAAACATTTGTAGTTTCAGGTGTTTTCAGCCAATTTTCGAGAGATGATTTAAAGAAAACAATTGAAGACAACGGAGGAAAAGTAGGAAGTTCTATTTCTGCAAAAACAGATTTTGTAGTTGCAGGAGATAATATGGGACCAGCCAAATTAGAAAAAGCCAATAAACTAAATATCCCGATATTGTCTGAGGAAGATTTTATAACCAAATTAAATGAAAGCGAATAAACCGTCTTTAATTTTGTTTTTTTCAGCCTTGCTGTTTACAATCATTTTTGATTGGGCGCAACAAGATTTCTTGGCAATTTATGCCAAAGCAATTGTACTTCCTGCAATATTTATTTATTTTTTGACAAGCAGCGAGTTCAAAATGGGTAAAACAGAAGGTTTAATTTTTTTATTCTGCTTTGTAGGCCAAGTCTTCGATCTTATGGCTATTGAAATTTCAGAAATTGGCGGTGTATTAAGTTTTTTAGTAGTATATCTTTTAATCGTAAAGATTTTTATGAGGGAACACGAAAAACTAAAATTAACAAAAAAAGATATTTTACCAATATCAATAATAGTTGTGTTTTTGGCCTATCTCTTGGTTTCAGTATTAAGCCTTCAGTTCGATAACATGAAAAAGTTTAATATTATTTATACTTTTTATGGAATCGTATTGTGTATTATGAGTTATTTTTCATTTGTAAGCTACATCACAAAAGGAACGCATATTGCATTATTAATGTCTTTAATGGCCATTAGTTATATCTTTTCAGACATATTCTACATATTCAATGAATACTTTTCTTATTCAGTAGTTTTAGTTTTAATTCGTGACGTTACACAAATTCTTGGCTACTATTATATGGTAGAATACTTTCTAGAAAAGGCAAAAATTCAAAAAAAGACAATGCAAAAAGCTACACAACAATAGAGCGTCCTTGATTGGTGTGTGCTTTATCATTATCAAAATAAAAATCAATACGTCCTAAGTTAATACCGTAACATCCTACTTGATTTACTAAAACTTCTTGACCTGCTTTGTTTTTTACAACAGTAGGTTTATCTAAAAAAGTATGCGTGTGACCGCCAATAATTAAATCAATATCTTGAGTTAAGGCAGCAAATTTCAAATCGGAGATTTTCGAAGCATCATCGTTATATTTATAACCCAAATGCGAAAGACAAATTACCAAGTCACATTTTTCCTGTTTTTTAAGTAATTGAGTCATATCCTGAGCAATTTCTACAGGATCGTTATAAACCGTCTCCTTATACATTTGTTTATCAACCAAACCAGCAAGTTCAATTCCAACACCAAAAACACCAACCTTAATACCGTTTTTATTAAAAATTTTATACGGTTTAACATGACCATTCATCACTGTGTTTTTAAAATCATAGTTAGAACAGATAAAATCAAAATCAGCATGAGGTAATTGAGCGTATAAACCATCAAGACCATTATCAAAGTCATGATTCCCAATAGTCGAAGCATCATACTTCATCATACTCATCAACTTAAATTCAAGCTCACCACCATAATAATTAAAGTAAGGAGTACCTTGAAAAATATCTCCAGCATCTAATAAAAGTACATTTGGATTTTCTTTTCTAATTGTTTCAATAAGTGCTGCACGGCGCGAAACACCGCCTTTATTTGCGTTACGAGGATCATCAGCCGGAAAAGGATCAATATGACTGTGAACATCATTAGTATGAAGAATCGTTAAGTGTTTAATATCGCTGGTTTCAAAACTGCTTAACGACAAACCTAAACTTAATAAGGCAGTACTTGCAGCTGTTTTTTCGATAAATTCTCTTCTTTTCATTTTGTATGTTTTTTGCGGAAACGCTTCTATTTAATATTTTGTTTGAGAGGTATTATTCTTCGGTAATTCTAACATCTTTCGTTACCGGAATCGTGTCAACTTCCTTAAAGTAATCAATCAGCACATTTCGAAGTTTATAATTCAAATCAAATTTCTGAGTAGTTTTTAAGAAAAAATTCATGTTATCACCACCATTCGCTAAATAATCATTAGTAGCAACATAATAGGTTTTATTAAGATCAAGAGGTTTTCCTTGTATAAGGACATTCTTTGCAGTATTATCTTTGGCAATTGTAAAAGTCATTCCAGACAAAGGATGAGGTTTTTTGTCCTTAATAATATAAGCCACCATTTCTGCAATTTGTTCTCCTTTTAAAACCAAGACAACTAGATTGTTTTCAAAAGGCATAATTTCATACGCCGTTCTAGTAGTCACATTTCCTTTAGGCAAAATAGCTCTAATCCCGCCATGATTTAAAAAACAAATGTCAATATCTTTTTTCTCACGCGCTCTAAAAACAATATTTCCTCTTTCTATACAGACATCAGACATTAAATCACCAATACTAGTCTGCCATTTTCCAGTACTTTTGTCTAGAGTTTCAGGACAATATGCCAAAACACTATCCAAATCTTTATTAATATGATCGCGATAAGGCTTAATAAATTTCTCAATTTCGGGAGTTTCCGTACCTTTTTCAGTTATCGGAAGTTGTTTTCCTTCTATCTTAGTCAGATTATAATTTTTCTGACTACAGGAAAGAATAAAAAAAAGTGTTAAGAATATAACAAAAAGTTTTAAAAATCCGTTATACTTTTTTAGTTTTACCATCTTTAATGCCACTTAAATAATTAATTTTGTAATCTAGTAAAAGTACTATGTTTTTGAATTATATAAAGGAATTTTTTGTAAAAAAATCATTAAAAAATAACTTGCATAATGTAAAAAACGAAGTCTTTACAAGCAATATACAAACTGTTGGTTTATTGATAGATGAAAGTAAATTTCAGCATTCAAGAAAGCTGATAGAAGAATTAGTAAAGCAGGGAATCACTGCCGAAAATATAAAAATTGCTGCGTATAGAGGTAAATTAAAGAAAGAAAAAGTTTATTCGAGACCTACTTTTGGTAAAAAACATATCAATTGGAAGGGGAAAATAACAGAAACTTTTCTAGAAGAATTTATCGACACCGAGTTTGATCTTTTGATAAGTTATTATAATGTCGAGAAGGCAGTTTTAATGATGATAACCCAAAAATCAAAAGCGAAGTTTAAAATAGGATTTTCGTCAGTAGATCAAAATTTAAATCGTTGGATGATTGATACTGATCTAGAAAACTATAAACTTTTTGTTGTAGAATTGTTTAAGTATTTGAAAAACATTAAATAAATTATAAATTAGAATATGCAATCATTAATAGGAACTGGTGTTGCTCTTGTAACTCCATTTAAAAAAGACTTTTCAATAGATATCGAAGCTTTGCACCGAATCGTTAATTTTTCGATAGACGGCGGAGTAGAATATCTAGTAGTTATGGGTACAACAGCAGAAAATGCTACTTTAACTCAAGCTGAAAAAGAATTGGTTATAAACACTGTTATTGATGTTAATAAAGGTAGACTTCCTCTAGTACTTGGCGTTGGTGGTAATAACACAATGCAGGTTGTAGAAGAATTAAAAACCAGAGACTTTTCTGCTTTTGAAGCTATACTATCTGTTTCTCCATATTATAATAAACCAACTCAAGAAGGAATTTATCAGCATTTTAAAGCCGTTGCAGAAGCTTCTCCAATACCAGTAATTTTATACAATGTACCAGGAAGAACATCAAGTAATATGCTGCCATCAACAGTAATACGTCTGGCAAATGATTTTAAAAATGTAGTCGCAATAAAAGAAGCGGCAGGAGACGTAGTACAAGCTTTTCAGCTGATAAAAAATGCACCAAAAGATTTCTTAGTTATTTCTGGAGACGATATGATCGCTTTACCAATAGTTTTAGCAGGTGGAGCAGGTGTAATTTCGGTAATTGGACAAGGTTTTCCGAAGGAATTTTCAGAAATGATTCGTTTAGGATTGAATAGAAAAGTAAATGAAGCATTTAAAACACAGTACTTTTTATCAGATTGTATCGATATGATTTTTGAGCAAGGAAATCCTGCTGGAATCAAACAAGTCTTTCAAGCCCTTGGTATTGCTGATAACACAGTGCGTTTACCTCTAGTAACAGTAGACGATTCATTGGCAGAAAGATTGAATGAGTTTGTAAAAAACAGCATTAAATAAGAGTAAGATTGACGGTATTTTAATATACCAAAAAATATTTTGTAGTAGCTAAATTAATAACTAAATTTGCCACCGGAACTTCGGTGTGATTTTGCTTTGGCATAATTGTCTAAGAAATCATAATAAAAGTAAGAAAATGAAAAAAATAGTATCTCTATTAATTGTTGTTGTCCTTTTTTGTTCTTGTAGTGAATACCAAAAGGTATTAAAAAATGAAGACGTTGCGGCGAAGTTTGAAATGGCAACTAAAATGTATGATGCTGGAAAATACAATAAAGCAATTCGTCTTTTTGAGCAATTAGCGACGTCATACAGAGGGAAACCTCAAGCTGAAAAGCTTTTTTATATGTTTTCACAGTCTTATTACAAAACAAAACAGTATTATTTAGCAGGTTACCAATTCGAAAGCTTTGTTTCGGGTTATCCTCGTAGTGAAAAAGTACAGGAAGCAGCGTTTTTAGGAGCATACAGCTATTCTAAATTAGCTCCAGTTTATAGTTTAGATCAAGCAGATACGGTAAAAGCTCTAGAGAAATTACAAGCTTTTATTGATAACTATCCAAACTCAGAATATATCGCTCAAGCCAATGAAACAGTAAAAGTTTTAAACGGTAAATTAGAGAAAAAAGCATATGAAAATGCTAAAGGATACAATACAATTTCAGATTATAAATCAGCATTAATTGCTTTTGATAATTTTATCGCTGATTTCCCTGGAACACCTTTTAAAGAAGATGCGTTGTTTTACAAATACGATTCAGCGTATAAATTAGCAATAAACAGTATTCCATCAAAAATGGAAGAACGTTTAAACGTTGCAAAAGTAGCTTACAATAACTTATTAAAGTTTAAAGCCGACACGAAATATAAAAAACAAGCAGACGATATGAATGCTGTAGTTGAAACTGATTTACAAAAATTTACTAAAATAAAATAAAGTCATGGATTTAAAAAAGACGAATGCTCCTGTAAATACAATAACTTACAATAAAACAGTTATTGAAGAGCCAACAGGAAATGTGTATGAGGCAATTACCATTATGGCTAAAAGAGCAAACCAAATTAATTCTGAAATTAAAAAAGAATTAACTGAGAAATTAGAAGAGTTTGCTACTTATAATGACAGTCTTGAAGAAGTTTTTGAAAATAAAGAACAAATTGAAGTTTCTAAATTTTACGAAAAATTACCAAAACCACACGCTCTAGCTGTTCAAGAATGGTTAGATGGTAAAACTTACCACAGAAGTTCAAACAAATAATAGTACAATGTCAGTTTTAAACGGTAAAAAAGTTTTACTAGGAGTTTCTGGTGGAATTGCAGCCTATAAAACAGCCACATTAGTACGACTTTTTATAAAAGCAGGTGCACATGTCCAAGTGATAATGACACCTGCTTCTAAGGATTTTGTAACCCCACTTACGTTATCTACGTTATCTAAAAATCCTGTGCATTCTAGTTTCTTTAATCAAGATGATGAAGATGCTGTTTGGAACAATCATGTTGAATTGGCACTTTGGGCTGATTTAATGATAATTGCTCCAGCAACAGCTAATACATTGTCTAAAATGACTACAGGAAACTGTGATAATCTTCTAATCGCTACCTATTTATCGGCCAAATGTCCTGTTTACTTTGCTCCCGCAATGGATTTGGATATGTACAAACACCCTTCTACAATTGCCAGCTTTACAGCTTTAAAACAATTTGGAAATGTTATGATTCCTGCCGAAAATGGTGAATTAGCCAGTGGTTTATCTGGTGAAGGCAGAATGGCTGAACCTGAGAATATTATCGCTTTTCTTGAAGCCGATTTAGAAAGTAAATTACCCCTAAAAGGAAAAAAAATACTAATTACTGCTGGTCCGACATACGAAGCAATAGATCCCGTACGTTTTATAGGAAATCATTCTTCTGGAAAGATGGGTTTTGATATTGCAAATGAAGCAGCAAGTTTGGGAGCAGAAGTAGTTTTAGTTTCTGGACCTACACACTTTAAGGTTAAAAATGATTCGATAGAGCTTATAAATGTAGTTTCTGCAGAAGAAATGTATAATGCTTGTCATTTACATTTTAATAATGTTGATGTTGCAATTGCAGCGGCAGCAGTTGCGGATTATAAGTCTAAAGTAGTAGCTTTACAAAAGATAAAAAAAGCTCCAGATGAATTTTCGATTGAACTCGAAAAGACAAAAGACATTTTATCTTCATTGGGAGCAATTAAAAAAAATCAGTTTCTAATAGGATTTGCTTTAGAGACCGAGAATGAAATTGAAAATGCTAAGTTGAAAATCCAGAAAAAAAACTTAGATTTGATTGTTTTAAATTCCTTACAAGATGAAGGGGCAGGTTTTAAGAAAGCAACCAATAAAGTAACCTTTATTGATAAAGATTTTAAAATTGAACCAATGGAATTGAAATCGAAAGAATCTGTAGCTGTTGATATTTTGAGCAAAGTGATTTTGCATTTTTCAAAATCATAATGTTTCAAAAGACAGGTTAAAGCATAAATAAATTGACCTATTTGTGTTAGAAAATGAAATATGATATTTGATATGAATAAAATAGTTACTCTTTTTATATTCTTTATTTTTGGTTTTGCGCAGGCACAACAGTTAAACTGTACAGTAACGATTAATACTGAAAGACTGCCAAATCCAAATCAGCAGGTTTTTAAAACGCTTCAAACTTCTTTGTCTGAATTTGTAAACAAAACAGATTGGACGGGTTCTGTTTTAAAACAAAACGAACGTATCAATTGTTCAATGTATATTACATTGTCTTCTAATAGTTCAGATCAGTTTACAGGAACTATTCAGGTACAAGCGTCTAGATTAATTTATAATTCAACCTATTCATCTCCAATTTTAAATTTTAACGACAAAGATTTTAATTTTAGATACACAGAGTACGAACCTTTGTTGTTTAACCCAACTGTATATGAGTCTAATTTAGTATCTGTAGTTTCTTTTTACAGCTATTTAATTTTAGGAATGGATGCAGATACCTTTCAATCAGGGGGAGGAACTCAATATCTAGAAACAGCTCAAAATATTGCAAATGTTGCACAGCAAGGTGGCTTTAAAGGCTGGAACCAGGCTGATGGACTTCAAAATCGTTATTATTTAATAAACGACATGGTTTCGCCTATGTACATTGATTTGCGCCAGACAATGTTTGCTTATCATACTGCTCTAGACGGAATGAGTGCAGATTTAAAAACTTCAAAAGAAAAAGTAAAAGCTTCTTTGTTAAACATAGGGAAATTAGCTTCGGTAAAACCAAACGCTTTTTTAACCAGAGTATTTTTTGATGCCAAATCAGATGAAATAGTTTCTATATTCTCAGGCGGACCAAACATTCCTATTAATGATTTGACAGAGGTTTTAAATAAAGTTTCGCCATTGAATACCACCAAATGGTCGCAGATTAAATTTTAGTTTTCCCAGTTCTATCATTCTTTACTAACTTTCTATACTTATATTTTCCTCATGATTACTTCACTGTCGATTAAAAATTATGCTTTAATAGAAAAACTTACAATAGATTTTTCTAAAGGTTTTTCAATAATAACAGGTGAAACAGGTGCGGGTAAATCTATTATATTAGGCGCAATTGGCCTTGTTTTAGGAAAAAGAGCAGACCTGACATCTTTAAAAAATAAAGAAGAAAAATGCGTAATTGAAGCTCATTTTGAAATTTCTAAATACAATTTAAAAGAATTTTTCACAGCAAATGATCTTGATTACGAAGATGAAACCATTATTAGACGTGAAATTTTGCCTTCGGGTAAATCTCGTGCTTTTATAAATGACAGTCCAGTAAATCTTCAAGAATTGCAAGATTTGAGTTTGTTTTTGATCGACATTCATTCGCAGCAGCAAACACAGGAATTATCAGATGAAAACGTTCAATTTAAAATTATTGATGCAATTGCAGCTAATTTTGAAACAATTGCGGTATATCAAAAAGTGTTAAAAGCGTATAAATCAGATAAATCAAAATTAAACGCTTTGCTAAAGAAACAAAGCGATTCAGGAAAAGAGCAGGAATACAATACATTTTTAGTGAATGAGTTGATTTCGGCTAAATTAAAATCAGGCGAACAAGAAGAATTAGAAGCTGATTTTGAAAAACTGAATAATGTTGAAATTATCAAAGAATCTATAGATAAATCTTTAGTAATTGCTAATGAAGAACAGTTTGGTGTTTTTCATAATCTAAATGAAATCAAAGCTTCTTTACAGAAAATAGCACTTTTTTCGCCTGAATATCAAACCATTTTTGATAGAATAACAAGTGTTGCAATAGAGTTTGATGATGTTTCTAAAGAATTACAAAACTGTTCAGAGAAATTATTAAACGATCCAGCACAATTAGAAATTGTAAGTCAGAAACTACAGTTAATTTTTAATTTGCAGAAAAAACATCAAGTAACTTCTGTTGATGAACTGCTTCAAATTCAAGCTAATTTAGAAAATACATTACTTGAATTGGATAATATGGATGAAGAAATCGCAGTATTATCTAAAGCTATTGAAGAAAAAACAGCAGAATTAGATCGTTATTCAGAGACTATAAATCAAAATAGAATAAAAGCCATTCCGGTTTTATCTAACCAATTAATAGCTATTTTAGAAACATTAGGAATGCCTAATGTTCGTTTTAAAATGGAACTTTTACCTTCAGAAACATATTTTCAAAACGGAAAAGACGAATTGCAATTCCTTTTTTCTGCGAATAAAGGAACTGATTTTGGCTTGCTTAAAAAAGTAGCTTCAGGAGGAGAAATGTCACGTATTATGCTGGCTGTAAAAGCAATCCTAGCAAAATATTCAAAATTGCCAACCTTAATTTTTGATGAAATTGATACGGGAGTTTCCGGAGAAATTGCCATTAGAATGGGAGAGATTATGAAAGAAATGAGCACAACGATGCAAATTTTTGCCATAACACATTTACCACAGATTGCAGCAAAAGGAGATTCTCATTTTAAAGTCTTTAAATCTACAACAGACGATGACACACAATCAGAATTAAAGCTGTTATCTCAGGAAGAAAGAGTTATAGAAATCGCTCAAATGTTATCTGGAGCAGTCGTTTCTGATTCGGCTTTAAATCACGCCAAAGCCTTGTTGAACTAAAAAAATGCTCTATATTTGTCTATTAATTGAAGCATTTTTGTGATTTAAAACCAAATTTTAATTGCAATTTTTACATTAAAAAAAATAAAAAACATTTTTAAGATTATGATTATAGAACCTAGAATGAGAGGATTTATTTGTTTGACTGCCCACCCAAAGGGAAGCGAGCAAAATGTTAAGAATCAAATTGAATATATAAAATCAAAAGGTGCAATTGCTGGAGCAAAAAAAGTTTTAGTTATTGGAGCTTCAACAGGTTTTGGATTGGCTTCAAGAATAACAAGTGCATTTGGATCTGATGCTGCTACTATTGGAGTGTTTTTTGAAAAACCACCAGTAGAAGGAAAAACAGCTTCTCCAGGCTGGTACAACTCTGCAGCTTTTGAAACTGAAGCTCACAAAGCAGGTTTATATGCAAAAAGTATCAACGGAGATGCTTTTTCAAATGAAATAAAAAGAGAAACATTAGATTTAATCAAAGCCGATTTAGGTCAGGTAGATCTTGTAATATATAGTTTAGCTTCACCAGTTCGTGTGCATCCAGTTACTGGTGTAACACACCGTTCTGTTTTGAAACCTATCGGGCAGACTTTTACCAATAAAACAGTAGATTTTCATACAGGAAAAGTTTCTGAGGTTTCTATTGAGCCATGTACAGACGAAGATATTGCTAACACAATCGCTGTAATGGGCGGGGAAGACTGGGCAATGTGGATTGAAGCATTGAAAAATGAAAATTTATTAGCAGAAGGCGCTTCTACAGTTGCTTATTCTTATATCGGGCCATCATTGACAGAAGCAGTTTACCGTAAAGGTACAATTGGTCGTGCAAAAGACGATTTAGAAGCGACAGCATTTACAATTACAGATAGTTTAAAATCTATTGGAGGAAAAGCTTATGTTTCTGTAAACAAAGCATTAGTTACACAAGCAAGTTCTGCAATTCCGGTAATTCCGTTATACATTTCTCTTCTATATAAAATAATGAAAGAAGAAGGAATTCATGAAGGTTGTATCGAGCAGATTCAACGTTTGTTTAAAGATAGATTATACAGTGGATCTGATGTTCCTACAGATGAAAAAGGTAGAATTAGAATCGATGATTGGGAAATGCGTGATGATGTTCAGGCAAAAGTGGCTAAACTTTGGTTAGAAGCTACAACAGAAACATTGCCAGAACTTGGAGATTTGGCAGGATATAAAAGCGATTTCTTAAACTTATTCGGTTTCGGATTTGAAGGAGTTGATTATGATGCAGAAGCAAATGAACTTGTTCAAATTGAAAGTATCAAATAAATAGCAGTTTATTAGAATGAAAACAAAAACCATCAATCAAAAGTTGATGGTTTTTTTGTGAATATAACATATCTTTGTTAAAATTTTGAAGTTTAAAAAATTGCCACTTTAATACGCAAATCCCGTTATGATTTTTTCTTTAATTATACCCGTGTATAATCGCCCAGATGAAGTTGATGAACTTTTAGAAAGTCTCACAAAATCTGATTTTAATGAAGCTTTTGAAATTGTTCTTGTTGAAGATGGGTCTTCAATTCCCTGCAGAGATGTAGTTATGAACTATGATGGAAAGCTAAATATATCTTATTATTTTAAAGAAAACTCAGGTCCAGGAGATTCAAGAAACTTTGGAATGCAAAAGGCGAGAGGCGATTATTTTATCATTTTTGATTCAGATTGTATTATTCCACCTAACTATCTTACAGAAGTTAGAAAGGCGTTAAATGAAAATTATGTAGATTGTTTTGGCGGGCCAGATAAAGCCTTAGACAGCTTTTCTGATATTCAGAAAGCTATAAACTTTGCCATGACTTCTTTTCTTACCACAGGCGGTATTCGTGGCGGATCTGAAAAAATTAATAAATTTCAGCCGCGTAGTTTTAATATGGGAATCTCTAAAAAAGCTTTTGAAGCATCAAAAGGATTTGGAAATATTCATCCAGGAGAAGATCCAGATTTATCAATTCGTTTATGGAATTTAGGTTTTGAAACCAGATTGTTTACAGAAGCGTATGTATATCACAAGCGTAGGATTGATTGGGAAAAATTTTCCATACAAGTAAACAAATTTGGAAAGGCCAGACCAATATTAAATAGCTGGTATCCAGAGCATAATAAGCTTACTTTTTTCTTTCCAACTGTTTTTATGCTAGGATTATTATTAGCTTTTTTACTATTAATTTTTAATATTGATATTTTATTACAATTATATTTTGTATATTTCGTTATAATTTTTCTTACAGCGAGTGTTCAGAATAGAAGCATTAAAATTGGATACCTTTCTGTAATTGCAGTTTGGAAACAATTTTATGGTTATGGAACGGGGTTTTTAGAATCATTTGTAAAAATTATTCTACTAAAGAGAAAACCACAAGAGGCTTTTCCTCGTATGTTTTTTAAAGTTTAGTATGACAAAAGTTATTGGCTTAACAGGCGGTATCGGCAGTGGTAAAACTACTATCGCAAACTATTTTAATAAAATGGGCGTTCCCGTTTATATTGCCGATGATGCTGCAAAAAAAGTAATGCAGTCAGAAAGTATTATAAGAGAAATAAAAACAGCTTTTGGTGAATCTCTTTTTGAAAACAATATTTTGAATAGAGCAAAACTTGCAGCAATTGTATTTAATGATTCTGAAAAATTAGCGGCCCTAAATGCGATTGTTCATCCGGCTGTAAAAAAAGATTTCGAATCATGGCTTTTAGAAAAAAAAGAATATGATTATGTAATGTATGAAGCTGCAATTTTGTTTGAAAGCGGACGATATAAAGACTGTGATGTAATTATAAACGTTACGGCTCCAGAAGAAGTAAGAATTGAAAGAGTTTTAAAACGTGATAAAACTACCAAAGAACAGGTTTTAAGCAGGATTAAAATGCAGTGGAATGACGAAAAACGAATTTCTAATAGCAATTTTGTAATTAATAACGATAATCTTAAAATTGCTGAAGAAGAAGTTGTTAAAATTCTTAAAATTTTAGATATAAAACAAAATCAGTCTTAAATGTTAATATTTGGTTAATGTATTATTTAGTATATTGTTAAAATATTAATTTTGTTTCGATGAATAAATTATTTTTTAGAATACTTGTTTTACTTATGAGTTTATCCTTGATAGGGATAATTCTGGTTCAGGTATATTGGTTCAATTCTTCGTTCAAAAACAATGACGAACAATTTAAATATCACGTTACACAGGTAATTGGAAATGTTGCTGATAAACTAGAACACCAAGAAGAATATAGTCTTTACGATAAATACAATCGATTAAAAGACAGTACAGGTAAACTGCCTAAAAAGGAAGATTTACTTGAAGTCCTTTTTGTTCAAAGAAACACAAAAACAAATAAAACTATTGTTTACTCCAACACATTAAGTTCTGAAGACTATGATGTAAGCGGTTCTGTTTTTAATAAAAAATTCAGCAGCGAAAGATTTAAAAATTTCAGTTCTAAGCGAGTTACAGAAGTTTACAATAATAACAGTATAGATAATAATGCTTTAGGACAAAGTTTAATTCCTGATTTGAAGATTGAAAAATCTGGAAATTTAGATATTTTGAATAAAGTTCAGATGGAAATTTCGATTAAAGATGCTGCAGATGCACTGCCTATCGATGAAAGAATTTCTAAAGAAAAATTACAGAGTCTTCTTAAAAAAGAACTTCAAGAATATGGAGTAAAAACTAAATTTGAATTTGGAATTTATAGCAGAGGACTTGGTACTAAAATAAAATCAGATGGTTTTCATTATGACAAAGACGCAAGTTATCATGTGCCAATATATACTGATAATGAAGGGAATAGTAAATACGAATTGTTTGTAACATTCCCTCATAAAAAGAAGTTCTTATTATCTGAATTATTAAGTATTACTATATTATCAATAATTTTTACATTAATTATAATAGTTGCCTATACAAGTGCGTTAAACCAATTAATACGTCAAAAACATATATCTGAAATCAAGACAGATTTTATAAATAATATGACGCATGAGTTTAAAACTCCAATTGCAACTATAAATTTAGCATTAGACGCCATAAGAAATCCTAAGATTATTGAAGATAAAGAAAAGGTTTATCGTTATCTTCAAATGATTAGAGACGAAAATAAAAGAATGCACGCTCAGGTTGAAAACGTTCTTCGTATTTCTAAATTAGAAAAAAGAGAACTTGATATTACCAAAGAGCCTACAGCAGTTCATGATATTATTGATGATGCAATAGAGCACGTAAATTTAATTTTAGAAGATAGAGGCGGGAAAATTGTAAAACATTACAATGCAGCAAGAACAACTTCTTTAATAAACGAAGTACACTTTACAAATGTTTTGGTTAATATTTTAGAAAATGCAATAAAATATTCTCCAGATACTCCAGAGATTGAGATTTTTACAGAAAATGTAAAAGACATGATTCTGATAAAAGTAAAGGATAATGGATTAGGTATGAGTAAGATAGCTCAAAAACGAGTTTTTGAGAAATTTTACAGAGAACATACTGGAGATTTACATAATGTAAAAGGACATGGTTTAGGTCTGGCTTATGTAAAAAGAATAGTAGAGGATCACAATGGTCAAGTATATGTTGAAAGCGAAAAAGGAAAAGGTAGCACCTTTATAATAAAAATACCATTAATAAATTAAAATATGGAAAATAATAACAAAAGAATACTTTTAGTAGAAGATGACCTAAATTTTGGGGCAGTTCTTAAAGATTATCTAATGTTAAATGACTTTGAAGTTACTTTAGCTAAAAACGGTATGGAAGGTTTCGAAAAGTTCAAAAAAGATGTGTATGACTTATGCATTCTAGATGTAATGATGCCTTATAAAGATGGTTATACTTTAGCCAAAGAAATTAGAGAAAAGAACAGTGAAGTGCCTATTATCTTCTTGACGGCAAAATCGATGAAAGAAGATGTTTTAAAAGGATATAAAGCAGGTGCTGATGATTATTTGAATAAGCCTTTTGATTCAGAAGTTTTATTGATGAAAATTAAAGCAATTATTCAAAGAAAATCTGCTGATACAAAAGCAGAGCAAGTACAATTTGAATTTAATATTGGTAAATTTCACTTAAATTCAAAATTAAGATTCTTAACTTTTGAAAGCGATGAGCCAATAAAATTGTCTCCAAAAGAAAACGAATTGCTTAAAATGTTAATCCTTCATGAAAATGACTTAATGCCAAGAGAATTAGCATTGACTAAAATCTGGAGAGATGATAACTATTTTACTTCAAGAAGTATGGATGTTTACATCGCTAAACTTAGAAAATATTTAAAATCTGACGAAGATGTAGAAATTTTAAATATTCACGGCGAAGGTTTCAGATTAGTTGTAAAAAGCAAAGTAACTGAATAATAATTCACCAAAAAGATATAAGCTCTGAGAAATCAGGGCTTTTTTCATGTTTATTTTTTTATGACTTATTTGTTGTTTTTTAAGTAGTTAGCTGTATTTTTTGAATGTTTGAATTATTTTTATTCCAATTTTCGTTAAAATAATTTGGAAAATTAAAAAACTATTACGAATCTTTGCTGACGAAAAAATTAATAACCCTTTAATAACGAAGAAAAATGTTTGTAGTATCATTTACATCTCAAAGCTTCACACCAAACGGATTTGGTGCAGCGCTTCTTCGTGGCTTATTTCAATCTTAGAAATTCTTTTTAGATATATAAAAAAGCCCGAAGACATTTAGTTTCGGGCTTTTTTTATTCTAGACACTTCAAATTTTCCCGAATAACAGATCAATTATTTACCCAAACGGGTAGAAGATGCCGTATGCTTATGTTTAAATTCAAGCTATTTAGTTTGGGTAAAGCGTTTGCACGGAAAGCAACAAGAACAAATAAAATTTATGGGAAATAAATTATCTGGAAAAGACCTCATTAAATTGGGTTTTCCAAAAAACAATTCAATAAACATAGCCCTTGGGCAAATAAATAGATATAGAAAAAGAGAAAAAAAGGATTCCATTCTAACAGAAGCAAAAGAAGTTTTACTGTATCCTGAAAAATTTGAAGGACATGGAACTTGGGGAAAAGTTGCCGAAGGGTTGATAAAACCTGTTCAAGTACGAATGCATCAGCTTAAAACGACTCGAGCTCCTTTTAGCATTTTTGGAGAAAATGAAATTGATGAACAAGCAAAATATCAATTGTACGACTCTTTAAAATTACCAATTTCGGTTGCAGGAGCTTTAATGCCAGATGCGCATTCAGGTTATGGATTGCCAATTGGCGGTGTTTTAGCGACAGATAATGCAGTTATTCCTTATGGAGTTGGTGTTGATATTGGATGTAGAATGAGTTTATCAATTTTTGATTTACCAGCATCATTTTTCAAAGGAAAAGAACATCAATTGCAGGCTATTTTAAAAGACAATACCAAATTTGGGATGAATGAAACACATGCATTTAAAGCAGATCATGATGTTTTTTATCGAAGTGAATTTCAAGACATTCCGTTGTTGAAAAATCTTTTGCCTAAAGCTTATAAACAGTTGGGAAGTTCTGGCGGGGGAAATCATTTTGTAGAATTTGGAGTCGCAAAAATTGACGATCCGTTGAATGAGTGGAAGCTACCAAAAGGCGAATATTTTGCAGTTCTTTCGCATAGTGGCTCTCGAGGTTTAGGTGCTAATATTGCGAAACATTACACGTATTTAGCGACTAAACAATGTCCGCTACCTAAAAATGTGCAGCATTTAGCTTGGCTAGATTTAAATACACATGACGGTCAAGAATATTGGCTGGCAATGAATTTAGCTGGTGAATACGCAAAAGCCTGCCATGATGATATTCACAGAAGAATAGCAAAGGCGATTGGGAAAAGAGTAGTGGTTACGATTGAAAATCACCACAATTTTGCTTGGAAAGAATTGGTTAACGGTCAAGAATGTATTGTACACAGAAAAGGAGCAACTCCTGCTGCTGAAGGTCAATTGGGAATCATTCCAGGTTCTATGACTGCGCCGGGTTACATTGTAAAAGGAAAAGGAAATGCAGCGAGTTTAAATTCAGCATCGCATGGTGCTGGACGTTTGTTTTCTAGAGCTAAATGCAAAAGTACTTTTACACAAAGTGGAATTAAAAAAGTATTGGCAAAAAATGATGTAACATTAATTGGCGGCAACATTGACGAAGCTCCAATGGCGTACAAAGACATTACAAAAGTAATGGCAAACCAAACGGAACTAGTTGATATTCTTGGGACATTCACGCCAAAGATCGTTAGAATGGATCGCTAAAATGAAACATTATTGTCCGATTAAAATAAAAACTAGCGTAAATCTGCGTTTTCGCGATAGTGAATCAGTTTCATTTGTGTACTTACTATATGCAGCATTTTAACTGTTACACGGATAAAACAGATTTACTTCGTAAAGACACTGATAAAAACGGATTTTTTTAGAATCATTCCAAAACCTAGTGAAAATGGCAGTTAGAATATTCTTAGAAAAATTTTATCGGACATTAATGAAAAAGAAATTTAAAAATGGAAAAAATAATTCAGATAACAGCGGGTCGCGGACCTGCAGAATGCACTTGGGTTGTCGCCCAAGTGCTTAAAAAAGTTTTGGATGAAGCACGCGAACAAGAACTAGAAACTGTTTTACTGCAAAGAGAAGCTGGAGAAGAAAATGGAACTATTGAAACAACTTCTGTGGCTGTAAAAGGAAAAAATGCTGTGGCATTTGTTAATTCTTGGGTAGGAACAATTCAGTGGATTGGGCAGAGTCAGTATAGGAAAATGCACAAACGTAAAAATTGGTTTATCGGTATTTTTGAAATAGAACCGCAAAAAGGTTTTTCTGTTTCTGACAATGATATTCAATATCAAGCGATGCGAAGTTCTGGCGCAGGCGGACAGCATGTAAATAAAGTAAGTTCTGCTGTTAGAGCAATTCATATTCCTACCGGAATTGCTGTAGTTTCTATGGACAGCCGTTCGCAGCATCAAAACAAAAAACTGGCAACAGAAAGATTATTAAAAAAATTAGAAGACGAAACACTCCAGCAACTTAAAAATCATGTTGGAAAACAATGGAAAAATCAACTGAATATTGAGCGTGGAAATCCCGTTAGAGTTTTTACTGGATCTGACTTTAAAAAGAATAAAGTTGAGAAAAGTTACAAAGGAATTCGTCAGAAATTAAAAAACGATTTACGAAATGAAAACAATTGATAAATACCTTTTTCAAGCTTTGGATAGTTATCCGTATTCGCTTGAAGAAACGATTGAATCTTTGGATTATGCTTTTTCTTATGACGCAAAAAATACAATGGTTTTGTGTTTGTATGGAAGAATTCAGGCGGAACAATTATGGAATTATGAAGGAGCAAAGTCTTATTTTCAAGAGGCTTTGGGAATTAATATTCATGCACTTGAAGTTTATCCGCATTATTTGCAGACATTGATTTTGAATGAAGATTTTGAAGAAGCTCAAAAACTTATTGATTTTGCTTTAACGATTAAAGGAATTAATAAAGCTGAAATTTATGTCAAAAAAGCGATACTTTTAGAAGTACAGCAAAAATTTAAGGAAGCTTTAAAGGAAATTAAATCGGCAAAACTTTGTTCTATTCAGCATGATTATGATTCTGGAATTAGTGAGGTTGAGAAGAGAATTAAAAGCAAAATAGATCTTCTTAAAAATAAAAAGCCTAAAAAGAAGAAATCTAAAGCAGATTCAAAAAAGAAATCCAAGTAAGTTTTACGAAACAATAAACGATGCAGTTTTGCATCGTTTATTGTTTACACAAAGTTTGTCATTTCTGTAAAGGTTACTTATTTCGGTAACGAATATTTCGCACCCATTTTTCACAATCTTGTCATTTCTGTAAAGGTTACTTATTTCGGTAACGAATATTTCACACCCATTTTCCACAATCTTGTCATTTCTGTAAAGGTTACTTATTTCGGTAACAAAATTTAACTTTAATAAATTTTGTTACGATGAGAAATAATAGCAAGGATTCGACATTAGAGAGA
>NZ_WMID02000051.1 GCF_009711165.2 Flavobacterium sp. MC2016-06
ATAACTCATAACTCATAACTCATAACTCATAACTCATAACTCATAACTCATAACTCATAACTCATAACTCATAACTCAAGAACCATTGTAGTTATTGGTGCAAATTCTTCAACAATTTCAGGATAATCAAGATTGTATATATCCGTTTGAATGAAACCTGATTTTTCATAAAGAAATTTTGCAGGACTACATTCCATAACCTTTAACCAAAGAATCGAACGTTTTTTTTCCTTAGCAAAAGAAATTACAAAGTCCATAACAATTTTACCAATTCCTTTTCCAATTCCTTCTTTCAAAAGATAGAGCTTATCTAGTTCCAAACATTCAGATGCAGGATAAGGCTCGATTACATCTTCTATCATTTTGAAATATCCTACAGCCTTGTTGTCATCATAAATTAAAAAATAAAAAACACCAGAGTTAGAAAGTTCTTTCTCAAAAGTTTCTTTTTTATAGAATTGGTTTAAATACCATGTTCCTTTATCGTGCCATAAATATTGATATGTATCGTTATAAGATTGTATTGCAATTTGATGTAATAAATCAAGGTCGTTTAGTTCACATTTTTGGATAGTAACCAATTGTCTTTTTATTAAAGGTTATTAAATAAGAATGTAAAATTAGAATAATATACTTGCTTAAAATTAAAAAGCGACTAAAGAATTTTAGTTCTTTAATCGCTTTAACACAAAAATGAATTGTAATAAAAAATAAGTTTTATGCGGTGTATTTTTTTCTTAGAATAGCAATTTCTTTTGGACCAATTCCTATTTCCTGCTGTAAAAAGTTTTCAATGCTTCCGTATTGTTTTTTAAGACCATCAAAAAAAGAACGAATAAGTTCTGGTCTTAACGCCATTTCTTTTTCTACTTGTTCTTCGGTTAAACCGCTCATTTTGGCAAGAGGCGCCATCATTCCTTTATTCATTTTACGCAGATAAATATTAGAAGCTACATAATCTGCTTCAATCGTTTCTTGCGGCACATTCAAAATATATAAAAATAGTGCTGTTGCCATTCCTGTACGATCTCTACCACCTGTACAATGGTACATTATAGCTTCTTTTTTGTCTAATGTCAGCAATTTTATAAATAACGGACGAAATCTGTCGCCACTGTATTTTACGGCATCTACACCATAAAACTTTTCAAGGAAATTTCCTTCTTTCAAAAATTTAACCATTTGTGCAGGATTCGGCAAGCTATCACTTCCTGCTGGGCTAAGTGTATAATCTGAATTTTTAGGAAGGCGATCTGGCGCTGCAGCAGCTTCGGCAACACCTCTAAAATCTACTATTGTATGAATTCCTTTTTTGTCTAATAAAGCAACATCTTCATCTGTAAGTTTATTGATTGCGGCACTTCTGTATACTTTATCCCAAAGTACTTGTTTTCCGTCATTGGTTTTATAACCGCCGACATCTCTAAAGTTTAAAGCTCCTTTTACAGGTACTAATCTTTTTATGCTGTCTGTAAGCTGGCCGTATGAAACCATTGATCCTAATATTGCCATTGTAATAATTATTTTTTTCATTTTTATTTATTAAATTAATAGGTTAGTTTTTTTTAGAAAATATCGTAACGTAAACCAGCTTGTCCGCGGCTTCCATACCATTCTTGCGAAGTAACACGGCGTTTATCATTCCCCATGTACATTTTTACAGGCGAGTCGCTTAAATTATTTAATTCAATAAAAACTTTAAGTCTTTTACTCACACTTACTGTTGCAGAAGCATCTATAGTAAAGTTAGAATCTGTCCAGATATAATAATCAGGACCTAATTGCTGGTTAATAGTTTCTACAGAATTGCCGCGGTAATTACCAGCTAAACGAACCATTACACCATTTCTTTCGTAGAAAAGAATAGCATTAAATAAGTTTTTAGATTGATTAGGTAAACCTGTTTTATCATTAACAACAGTAGTACCGCTGATACGAGGAACTTCCGTTTTTGAATCAATAAATGTATAATTGAATTCTACTCCAAAACCACTCCAGAAACCATTAAGAAAATCGAATCTTTTGTTGATTCCTGCTTCAAAACCGTATAAAGAAGCTTTGTTTAAGTTTTTAGCCTGAGTAACTAGATAATCACTTCCATCGATATTCTGCATATTTACATCGGTAAATACCACATCAGTAATGTTTTTATAAAAAGCACCGCCAGACAATAATCCAACATTATCAAAGAAATATTCTCCCATAAGATCGTAGTTATTACTAAAGGTTGGTTTTAAGTCAGGATTACCTTGTGTAATAGTCATTGGCGAAGAAGTTGTATTGGTAGAACTTCCCGGTGTCATGTCGCCAAAATTCGGACGTACAAATGTGCGTGTATATGCAGCGCGAAGATTTGACTTGTCGCTCAACTTGTATTTTACATGAAGCATTGGTAGAAATGAATTGTAATTATTCTCTACTAGAGAAGGACTTAATGTTATTACAGCTGGTGTTCCAGAAGTTGTAGCTTTAGTACCATTTAAGGACATATTGGTATACTCATTACGTAATCCTCCAGTAATTTTTAAATTATCTGTGGCATCTATTTCTGCCATTGCATAACCCGCAATTACACTTTCATCACCCGTGTAAAGAGCCGTTGCATTGGTTTTTGAAGTAAAATCCATAATTCCGTTTGCCGTTTGAAAAGACTGACCGAACATCGTAAACAATTGATCTTTTGTCAACGGATTTACAATAAATTGACTGAAATCACCATTCATGTTTCCAAAAAACTTAGATCCATTTGGGAAATTCGTAGTCTGTAAAGCAGATAACGGAACTAGAGCAGGAGAGTTTGGCACTCCAACAGCTGCACCAGGCAAGTACACAAAATTAGATCCATAAGTACTTGTTCTGTCTTTGTGACGGTATTTTGCACCAAATTTAAAATTTACCTTAGAGCTGGCTTCAACTTTAAGATTAAGCTGTCCAATTTGATCTCTTTCACTATTGTCTAATTGCGCAATAACCAATTGGCTTAATAATAGCTTACTAGGATCCATTACTTCACTTGAATTTGTAAGTCCAGTTTCAAAATGATCTACAGTGCCGCCAACTCCATTTGGAGAATCAAAACTCCAATAACGTTTTCCATCGCTTGAAAGATCATTAAAACCGCCTGTAATTTTTTGACGGAAAGTAGCAATAGGAAGTCCTTTGTTACCAGAAGTTGGAGGAGTATCTAAATAATATTCAGATTTATGATTGCTGTAACTCCAGTCTAGTTTAAATTTTTGGTTTAATTGATGTTCTCCGCCAACTTCAAAGCCATTTAAAGCTGTTTGGTAATGAGAATACCTGTAATTGTATTGAAAACGAGTGTTGGTATAATCAATATATGATTCATAAACAGGACGAACGTCATCAAATTTATTTACCATTCCTCTAAAGAATATTTTATCAGAAGGCGTAATTTTATATTCTGCACCAACATTTAATCCTTTAGTTTCACGTTCACCCATATAACGTTTAAAAAGTACTGTATTAAGTGATTTTTTTTGCTCTACAACAGTTGCACCCGTATTGTAAGTTGCTTCAAAAGCATCAGAACCCCATTGTCTGCTCCACACAGCTCCTGAAACAATAATACCAAGTTTGTTGTTAAAAAATCGATCGCCGTATACTAGAGAAGCATTATAAGTTCCGTTTTCACTAAAAGTATTGTAACCTCCAGCTGCACTCATATTCAGCGTACGTTTTGTTGGCGCAGTACGAGTAATAAAATTAATAGAGCCGCCAATTGCATCACCTTCCATGTCTGGTGTAATGGCTTTGGCTACTTGTACATATTGAATCATTTCTGAAGGTACTGCATCTAGAACAGAAGAACGATTCCCCATAACATTTGAACTCGGTAAACGATTTCCATTAAATAGAGTAGAAGTCCATGCAAAAGGCGTTCCTCTTACCGTAGCCTGATCTGCTTCACCATGATAACGTGCTACAGCCACACCTTGCATGCGCTGTACCGCTTCGGCAGCATTACGGTCGGGTAATTTACCAATAGCATCTGCCGCCATAACATCCATAATAGCAAGTGAGTTTTTCTTAATGCTGTATGCTTTTGCCTGCGATGGTGCCATTGTACCTTTTACTACAATTTCTTTCAGCGCACTGGTCTCGTCTGGCCCCATGTGAATTAAACCAATATCATTTATACCTTTTACAAGAGTTAAAGTAATGGATTTGGTCTCAAAGCCTAAATAGCTGATTTCAATAGTAACTTCACCAATTTCTGGAGCTGTTAAGGTAAAAGCACCTTCTAAATCTGAAATAGTTGAATTTGAAAATGTTTTGCCGGCAATGTTGGCTGTTGGTAAGGTGCCAGCATCACTTGTAACAATTCCTTTAATGGTTTGAGCCTTTACAGTTGTAAAAGATCCTGCCGAAAATAGAACAACTAAAAGTATTTTTTTAAATACCTGTTCTTGTTTAAACCAAGATTTTGAAGTAATTTTTAATAACATTTCTTTATAGTTTTTTTGCAAAGATTGTTACGAATCAAGCATCAAAACGACTTTGTTAAACTAGAACTACTTCGGCAGCGTGTCAATCTTTTTGTTTTGTATTAAAGTATTGATAATCAATGAAATTTAGGTTGTTATTAAATTGTTATGAATCATTTTTTTCGCAATTAGTAAACATTAAATTAACAGTTGTACGGTACATTAGCACAAAGATTTAAGATGAAATACATAATTGTTATTGGAATATTTCAGGCACTTCTGGCCGCAGCATTACTTTTAAGAAACAAGTACAGAACCAATGCAGATGACTTACTTATTTCATTGGTAATTTGTATAGGAGTGCATCTTAGTATAAAGTTTTTCATTTTTACATTTGTGCAGGATCGCGAAGTACTTAAAAACATGATTACCTGCGTAGGTTTCTGTTATATACCTTTATTATATCTGTATGCCTTAAAAACAATTTATCCAAAATTTGTGCCTGCTTCAAAATGGTATATTTTTATCCCGTTTTTCATAAGTGCAATAGGATATTTTACTACAGGCTGTGTTTTAGCGATTGCTTCATCAAAAGGATATTCGGTTTTATATTGGTACAATACAATTTGTTATTTTTCGATGATACCGTTTGATATCATTTACTGCTTTGTAATTATTTCGCTTGCGCTGAAAAAACTGCCAGAAAAGATCCATGAAAGAAAACTAATTATTCAGGTTGCATCTATCTTTTTGTTTTTAAGTTTATTGAGTATTTTGTTTTTAACGATTAACTCGTTTATTTTTTCTTTTAATTATTTAAACCGAAGCATTAGTTACGCATTTCTGGTAGTAGTTGTAATAAGAGTCATTACCTATAAGTATGCTGTTTTTACAGATCCTCTAAGTCAAAGTTCTAACACAGAAATGTTAGTATTTGATGGAAATTACAGCAGTGAAGTTATAGTTAATGATGAACCAAAGACGGAAATAAAAAGTAATCTTTTATTAGATACACTTCAAGAAGAAAACACAATAACAGCCTCTGAAGATCCGATTTTAAAACCTCAAAAACGTAAAGAACTTTTAAGCGACAGCCAAATGTTTAAAATAGTACTGAAACTTGAGGAGGCAATGAAAATAGAACGTTATTATAGAGACAGTGAATTAACGCTTGATAAACTTTCAAATCTTACCAGTTTAAATAAATATCATATCAGCGAAACCTTAAATCATTTTGTAAACAAACCTTTTTACACTTTTGTAAATGAATACAGAATACAATATGTAAAAGATAAAATAAAGTATTCTTCAGAAAAAAACAGCAGTATCAACATTTTGGAGTTAGCTTATGAATCTGGATTTAATTCTAAGTCGTCATTTAATAGATATTTTAAAGAAATAACCTCATACACCCCTACAGAATACATTAGTTTGATTTCTAGAGATGTAAATTCTACCGATATTGATCAACTTATTATAGTTTAAAATCTGTTATCATAACTGTATTATTTTTCTTATATTTGAATGTCATATTAAAAGTATATTGTAACAAATTGACTTTTAAAGTTTATTTTTAATGTCAATTTTAACTTTTCTTATGGTCATTCAAACTATATCTTTGCCCTTTTTTAATAATGGAAAAAGATTAATACATAGAAAGGAAGATGATTGTTTTAGGAGATGTAGAATACTACAAAGGAATTGGTAAGATTGAGTATGAAGGAAAGGAATCTGATAATCCGTTAGCGTTTAGATACTATAACCCAGATCAGATTGTTGCCGGTAAAACAATGCGAGAACATTTTAAATTTGCTATTTCGTACTGGTACAGCTTTGGAGGAAATGGTTCGGATCTTTTTGGTGATGCTACGCAGCATTTTGCTTGGAACGAAATGAGAGAACCTATTTTAGCAGCAAAGGCTAGAGCAGATGCAGCATTTGAATTTATTAGTAAAATGGGTTTTGATTATTTTTGTTTTCACGATTATGATTTGGTTCAAGAAGGAAAAAATTTTGGACAATCAGAATTACGTTTAGTTACTATGACAGAGTATATAAACAAAAAAATATCAAATTCGGGAATCAAAGTGCTTTGGGGATCTTCAAACTGTGTTTCAAATCCACGCTACATGAATGGAGCAGCTACAAATCCAGATTTTAAAGTAGTAGCCAGAGCAGCAGGACAAGTAAAGTTGGCCTTAGACGCAACTATTGCTTTAAAAGTAGAAAATTATGTTTTTTGGGGCGGGAGAGAAGGATATATGACTTTGCTTAATACCGATATGAAACGAGAACTCGATCATATGGGACAATTTCTAATTCAGGCGAGAGATTATGGCAGATCACAAGGTTTTAAAGGAAACTTTTTAATTGAACCAAAACCTATGGAACCTTTAAAACACCAATACGATTTTGATTGTGCAACTGCTATTGGTTTTTTACGCGAATACGGTTTAGAGAAAGATTTTAAAATAAACATTGAAGTGAACCATGCTACATTGGCACAGCACACTTTTCAGCATGAACTTGAAGTTGCAGCGCAATCTGGAATGTTAGGAAGCATTGATGCCAATAGAGGAGATTATCAAAATGGCTGGGACACTTCTCAGTTTCCAAATAATGTGCAAGAAATTACAGAAGCGATGCTTATTTTTCTTAAATCTGGCGGACTTCAAGGCGGTGGTGTAAATTTTGATGCCAAAATAAGAAGAAGCTCCACAGATATGGAAGATATTTTTATTGCTCATATTGGCGGTGCAGATACTTTTGCAAGAGCTTTGTTAGCAGCAGAAAAAATTATTACATCTTCACCTTACGAATCTTTAAGACAGCAGCGTTACAGTTCTTTTGATACTGGAAGTGGAAAAGAATTTGAAGAGGGCAAATTAAATTTTAATGATTTGTATGCTATTGCAAAAGAGAATGATGAAATAGAATTACAAAGTGGTAAACAAGAACTTTTTGAAAGTATTCTTAATCGATACTTATAACAAAGCACTATAGTTTAGAATTTTATCAAAAAAGGAATTTTCGGTTTAAGAAACTGAAAATTCCTTTTTTTTATTCTTTATGTTTAGGTTTGAATTTTCGGCTGATTCCTATTCCAATTAAAAAACTATCATAAGCATTCCATCTAAAATCATAACACGCAGAAAGTCCAAGTTCCCAGTTTTCTGTTATTTCGGTTCCCCATTCGTAACCAACACGATTTAAGAAAAGATTTTCTTCTTTAGCAAACTCAGCACCTACACCAAAAAGGAAACTACTGTGTTTGGTAGCTTTATAAATACCAACTGCTGCAGGCGCTATTGGTGAACTTCTTTCTAAAGTTTCATCTTCTTCTGTTAAATCTGCTTTAACCACAAAATCTTCAACAATTATATCGGTATGCAGACCAATTGCCCATTTATTAGACAGCCAATAATCATAATCAAGCGACCATGCGGGTATAGAAAGCCATTTTGAGCCAGAATCTTTAACGCCTTGTGAAACATTAACATGACTTAAAGCTAAGGAAATACGATGCGTTCCTTTTTCGCTTTCTTCCGTTTTCTCTTCTTGAGCAAAAAT
Organism: Flavobacterium sp. MC2016-06; assembly: GCF_009711165.2. Classification (GTDB taxonomy): domain Bacteria; phylum Bacteroidota; class Bacteroidia; order Flavobacteriales; family Flavobacteriaceae; genus Flavobacterium. The sequence continues at coordinate 8,019 of NZ_WMID02000051.1, forward strand.
CCCCGTGTTCCATAAAAGGAGTATAAGTAAAGTTATTTTATTCATAGCGGTGCATTTATAAGTTCTTTGAATAATTTATCGTTTCAAACTTGTCATGATTCAAGAATAAAAAGTCTGAAAATAATGACAGTTTAAAATTAAACCACCTTTATTATTTAATCTTATTTTTTTAAAGCAAATAGGTTTCATTTCATAATCTGCAACAAGAAAAACTGAAGAAATAAGAAAATAGAATGATGATAATTAAAAGTCCAGCCATTGGTGTATTTTTTTTAACACATAGAAACATAGATTTTTTTTTATTAAATAGAGTGTAAAAAAGAAATACATTTCTTTCACATAGCTAGCTGGCTATGTATTTTTTTAATAAGTGAAACGCCTTTTTTTGAGTTTACAAAATTTATGTTTCTATGTGTTACAATAAATTATTGCTGTCACTTAAAACAAAAAGGAGAAAAAACCACAAGATTTTTTCTCCTTTTTTAAATTGAATTAAAACTTAACCTAAAACTTTTTAATTATTAATTTTTTCCTCTGAATTATCTATTGGAGTATTTGGATCGTGCATTATCATTTTTGCAATATCAATTTTGCGCATAAATACTACGCCTTGTTTTTCTTTTGCATATTTTATAAATTCTTCCATTGCTCTAGTTATCGCTGGCGTTCCTCCAATTCTGTCGTGCAGACTAATAGACATCATGCGGCGTTTTGTTGCACCTTCTTCATACAATTGATCAAATTCCATTTTTAATTGCGTTAAAAACTGGTCAGGACTCCAATGTCTTCCTTCGATGTTTAAAATATCGTTGTTACGAAGTGTATAAGGCATTACAACAAAATTCTTTCCATTTACTTTTGTAATAAAAGGTTCATCGCGGCTCAAATCATCAATATGATAAACGTAACCCAATTGCTGTAAAACTTTTAAAGTATTTGGACTTCTGCGCAGCCAATTGGCATTATAACCCACTGATTTTTGCCCTGTAATTTTTTCCACAGCATCAGTTCCCGCTTTTACAAACTGAAGTTCCTGATCGTAATTCATCTTGTATTGATCGTCCCAAACCATTCCATGAGCTGCAATCTCGTGTCCGCCAGCTGCAATAGCTCTCGCAACTTCAGGATATTTTTCGGCCGCCGCACCAACAACATGAGAAGTTACTTTGATGTCATATTTTTTCCATAAATCCAGCATACGGTAAATACCTTCTTTGGCTCCATATCGATACCAGCTATCTACTACAGGATCTGGCTGACCTTCGGGCAAAGTTATTTTTGGAAAAGGACTATCTGCTCCCGCTGGCTGTGCTCCCGATTCAAATTGCATTGATACCGAAATAACAAGTTGTGCTCCATTTGGCCAATGGCTTTTTGAAGCTGTATTTTTGGCTTCCGAACTTGTCTCTTTTTCTTTTGAATTAGTACAGGCTGTTAATAAGGATAAAAAGAGCATGCTAACCAGTACTTTTTTAATTGTTTTCATAATTAATTTTTTTAAATTTATACAAATGAAAATCTAGCTCTTACCTGAAATCTTTACACAGTTCTTTCAGGTAGACCTTTGGCTATTTCTCAAAAGCCTTCTCTAGAATTGGAGTTTGTTCGTAGAGGCAGAATTTGGTTATAAGGCCATTTTCTACTTTAAAGTGTATTGCAACTAACATTGAAAAACTTTTACCGCTAGATTTGAACTCCCTTCCTAGAACTAAAAAAACAGCAGCTTCATTTCCATCAACCATAAAACTTTCGGGTTTTACGACATCTTTTCCTTCATTAAAATAAGAAAATAATGTTTTAAAAACGGCTGGAATTTCAGATCTTTTAGTGCGCTTTCCTGTCCATGGGAATTTTTTTGATTCGAAAATATACCAGTCCACATTTTCTGCTACAACGCTTGCTATTCTTTCAGGGTCTTTTTCATCAAAATATTTAAAGAAAGTCTCTACTGTTTTTCTAGTCTGGTTCTTTATATCTTCTGGTGTCTGAGCAGTTTGGGCACTTATTAAATTGAAAATCAACAATAGTCCCAAAATAAATATCTTTTTCATAATGGATAATTTAAGAATTAATAATTTGTTTTAAAATTTAACCTGCATCGTTACACCTGTAAAAAACATATTTTTTCCCGCTCCAGAAGCTTTAAGAAAATCGCCTGCCTGAAACCAAGTTGCTTCTACACGAAAATAAAGATATTGATTTGGCTGATAGATAATTTCACTTTCCAGCTGTTTACCAATTTCTTTTTCGTCTGTAGTATCTCCAGGATAAATTAGAGCCGTATTTGGCGCATATATTCCATCTTGGCTGCTGTATCTCCAAAACATATCATAATCAATTACCCATTCGAGATTTTTGGCTAATTCAAAATTTAATGAAGGATGAAAGTCAACAAGATTGGACGGACCAATTACCGAAGCTAAACCAAAATAAGCACCTCGCGGAAACAATGGATTAAATGTTCCTAAAGTAGTATCGCCTTTTGTTTTATCACCGCTGATAAGTTCGAATTTAAAACCAAGTTCAGGATGTAAAAAAACCGATGTAAATCTGTAACCGGCATTGATAGAAGCAGTCCAAGCCTTGATATCTTTAGAAGCAACATTACCAAATTGATATAAAGCTTCGCCATCGTATCGCCAGTTTCCAAATTTTCCCCAAATTCTTGTGCCTACAGAATGTCGTTGCTCTAATCCTTTTGCATCATCAAAATTGGCGTTTGCTCTTTTATAACCTAGATAATATAGATCGATATTTCGTAGAAAAGGAACTTTATTAATTACGAAATAACTTCCCCAAAATTGTCTTTTTTGATTCGAATAATCATCAAAAATGCCATCTTGCGCCACTACGTAATGACTGTAAAAAGCATCAGCATGATAATTTCCAAAATTCATTAATGCTTTTACGGCATCAAAAGACTGGCGATTATTTGGCCCATCACGTACGGCAACCAAACGCTGAGAACCGTAATTCAGTTCTTGTCTTCCAGCTCTAAAAGTCAGCTGACTGTTTTTGTCTGATAAAACATTAATGTCAATAAAACCCTGATGTACTTCAAGCGGGTCGCTTTCTACGGGACTTGGATCAATTCTTCCGCTGGCATTACTGCTTTGTAATTGTAAAAAAGCCCGAAAGTATTTGCTCGCGTGAAAATCGGCGTGAAGTAACAAACGGTTTAAGATGTAACCGTCATTATCAACAGGATCGTCTCCCCATTTTTCGTTTTTTGCATAAAAATATTGATACCGAATCTCTCCTCCAAAACTTAAGTATGTTTTCCCCGAGGAGGAGAGCGGCATGTATTTTAGGGTTTTATACCAGTTGTTTTTTGTTGTATCTTTTTGTAAAACTGAATAATTTTCGTCAAAACGCATCGATTTAAAATCTGGGTAGGATTGCGCATGAAGGCCAAAAGAGATGATAAATAATAAAATAATTTTTTTCATGGCTATTTGCCTAAACTGTTTTTCTTGATATCGTTGTAAGCATTTGGAAGATTGAAATTGTAATGAAGCCAGTTAAAAAGAACATAACCTTTATCAAATTCTTTCATTGTAATCGTCGCTTTTGCCTGTTCTAAAGTTTCTCCTTTTTTAACAGCATCTTCTACATTTTGCTTTAAAGCATTTACATAATCAATGGTGAATTTTATGCCTGCTTTATTGGTAATTCGGCCATGACCAGGAACTACAACATCATTGTCGCCAATCATATCATAAATTTTTTGAAGGTTTTTAACGGGTTCTAGAAAATAACCGTCAAATAACCACGGAATTGCTGGACTTTCGGCAATAAAAGGATTTCCTGCCCACAATACATTTTTGTCACTATCTTTAAGATAAACAAACAAATCTGCTGGAGACTGCGCTGTTCCTGTATTGATGATTTCTACAATTTTACCACCACCCAAATCTAGTTTTATACTTTGGTTTAAAGCAATTGTAAGATCTGCGGGACGATAAACACTTTGCTCGATCCCGCGATCCTTTCCAAAAAGCATAATCATAAACTGTTTGATATTCTCGTAATTTTTAGAGAGATTTTCTTTGCAGAATTCATTTTGAATTAAAACTGTTTCTTTCGGAAGTAAATAATTTCCGAAACAGTGATCACCGTGATCGCTTGTGTTTACAGCATAAATAATAGGTTTTGGCGTTACTGAACGAATTAATTTTAATAATTGATCATACAATCTTTTATTCAGCATGGTTTCGATTAATAAAACGCCTTTATCGCCTACAATGAATCCTGCTGATGTTGCCTGTGGAATTCCTTTTGCAGTTTCTGTTTCGGTTGTTGAAGGTGAAACCGCGTAAACATTAGCCGAAATTTTATGCAATTGAAGTGTTACTTTATTAGCATCCCAAATAGGAACTTCGGGCGGTAACGGAAATTGAGCGTGCATTTGCTGTGCCGAAAAAAAGGCAATTATAAACAGCAAAGCGACTAGAATATTTTTATGATTTTTCATGATTATTTTTTTATGATTTTTTCACGCAGATTAAACAGATTAAGCGGATTTTTTAAAAGCTTATATTTTTTTATCTGCCTAATCTGCTAAATCTGCGTGAAAACTTTTAATTTTTTGACAAGGATTGAACGTTTCGTAAGAACAAAAAATCCGTTTTTATCCGCTCAATCCGCGTCATCCGTGTGCAATCTTTTTTAGTTTTTTATTTCTGATATCCTCCAAAATATTTCACTGGAGACCAATCTGGAATTACAGCTGGGATTTCTGGACTCAACTGTTTGTATTCCGCGGAAGCGTAAACAATTTTACCATTTACAATTGTCATAACCGATTCGATGTTTCGAACGTCATCTGTTTTAATAGAAAAATAATCATCAGATAAAATTGCCATATCGGCATACATTCCTTTTGCAAGTTTTCCTTTTACTTTTTCTTCGCCAGAAAACCATGCGCTTCCAGAAGTGTACAATTGCAGTGCTGTAAATTTATTTAAAGTCTGATCTTCTGGCCAGAACTGCATACCACCAATTGTTTTTCCGGTAAGCAGCCAATGCAGTGACATCCAAGGATTGAAAGTTGAAATACGTGTTGCATCTGTTCCAGCACCAACAGGAATCCCCATAGAAAGCATTTTTTTGATAGGAGGTAACTGTGTTTTTGGAGTTCCGTATAGTTTGGTGTACAATTCGCCTTGATAATACATTCTAAATTGTACTGCAATTCCGCCTCCAAGTTTTTTTACACGTTCTAGTTCTGGATTGGTAATGGTTTCGGCATGGTCAAAAAACCAGCGTAAACCATTAAACGGAGTTTCTTTGTTTACTTTTTCAAAAACATTAAGCATTCTGTCAATCGATTCGCCGTAAGTAGCGTGAAGACGAAAAGGCCATCTGTTTTTGACTAATAATCTGATAATTGGTTCTAAATCAGATTCCATTTCATCAGATAAAACAATTCTTGGTTCTAAGAAATTTTCAAAATCTGCAGCCGAAGCTACTATATTTTCTCCAGCACCTTCTTCGACATAACCGTTTGGAATAATAAGATTATCATTTTTATTGACTTGAGTTTCTGCAACCCATTTCTCATAATCGGCTAATTCTTTTCCTTTTTGCTGTGCGAATAAATAATACGAAATACGAAGACTCAATTTATTCTGCTTTGCCAAATCTAATGAAGTAACATAATCAGCAGGATAATTTTGACTTCCGCCGGCAGCGTCAATAATACTAGTAAGCCCGAAACGATTTAGTTCATGATTGTACTGTATTGTACTGTTGATTCTTTCTTCGGGAGTAAGTTTTGTTGTTAATCCCATCGTCATATAAATCGCTTTTGGAGTTTCTTTGGCATACATTAAACCAGTCAAATTTCCGTTAGTATCCTGCTCCAAAAGACTTCCTTCGTATTTAGTATCTTTGGTATAACCCAAAACTTCGATTCCTTTTTTATTAAGGAAAGCTTTCCCATACAAATACGTTATAAATACAGGTTTATCTGGAACTGCAGCATTGATTTCTTCGATTGTTGGCTGTCTTTTTTCTTCAAACTGAAATTCGTTCCAGCCGCCAATTACTTTAATCCAAACGCCGTCTGGAGTTCTAGCAGCTTGTTCTTTTAGCATTTCCATAGCGCGTTTTAAGGTTTTTACACCGTCCCAGCGCAATTCAGAATTATAATTTAAGCCTTCGCGAATAACATGCATGTGACTGTCATTAAGTCCTGGAATTACTGTTTTTCCTTTGGCATCTACTAATTTAGTTTCGGGAGATTTAAAAGCAGCGAGAATGTTTTTGTCGCTTCCTGTTTCCAGAACAATTCCGTTTTTCATGGCAATTGCTTCAACAAATTCGTTTTGTTTCTGCATGGTAGCAATTTTGCCATTATAAATAATCAAATCTGCTTTTTGCTGTGCCTTTGCTAAAAAAAGGACAAAGAAGAATGATAGTATGAATACTTTTTTCATGGTATTAAATTTGAATTTTCTTAGGTAGTGTAATCGGTTGATAATGTGATTTCTTTGTTTTGTTCAATTCCTGAACTTAACATTTCAACTTTATAATTGGCATATTGAAGTGCATCTGAACCTAATAATAAACGTAACGGTGGTTCTGCCAATAAAGCTGTTTTTATAATAGTAGATGCTACTTTAATTGGATCTCCAATTTGATTTCCTGGAATATCGTGTTGATGTTTGCGTCTTATTTCTGTAAGTTCTGTATAAGCATCAATTGTATTTTTTGGGCTGATAACAGATTCGACACTTAAAAATCCAGTGCGAATATATCCTGGCTCAATTACAATTACTTTTAATCCAAAAGGCTTTACTTCCTGATCTAAAGCCTCAGATAATGCTTCGACTGCAAATTTGGTAGCGCAGTAAATTCCCCAGCCAGCGCCGGCGATTAATCCAAAAACAGAAGAAAGATTAATAATTGTTCCCGATTTTTCTTTTCTCATAAAAGGTAAAACCGCTCGAGTAACATGTAATAATCCGAAAACATTAATATCAAAATTTGCCTGAACTTCACTTGCCGACGATTCTTCAATACCTCCAACTATACCATAACCTGCATTATTGATTAGAAAATCTATTTTGCCAAAATGGTTAATGCCTTCGTTTACTGCTTTATTTACACTTTCTTCATTGGTAATATCCATATCAAGCGCAAGAAGATGTGCCGAATCGATATTCAAAGCCTTTTTAAGTTTCTCGCTGTTTCTTGTAACAGCAATTACATTATTTTCGTTTTGGAGTAATTGTTTTACCAATTCTAAACCGATGCCTTGAGAGGCACCGGTAATAAACCATGTTTTAGAAGTTTTCATGACTGTTATTTATTTAGATAGAAAGAATGCAAGTAAATCTTTTTGTACCTGCGCAGTATTCTCTTGAACAAGCCAGTGTCCTGATCCTGCAATTTTAGATTCTGTTACGTTTTCGGCAACTAGTTTTGAGTGATCTTTAAGGAATGCTGCTGCAAAATATTCGCCGCCCATTGCTAATAATGGCATTTTTAATTTTTTCTTCATCAAAATTAAATTGTCTTTTCCATCCTGATCAAATGCACCAAACCATTTAAAAGCAGAAGTTGTACCGCCTTCAACAGCATAAGCTCTAATAAATTCTGTTGTTTCTTCAGCAGTAAATGGATCTTTTACGTGCCCAACAACTGGCCAGAAATTAGTTAAGAATTCTTTTTCTTTTCCTTTCACAATATCACCAGAAGCTGGCCAAGCAAAGAAACCAAACCACCATGCAGATCCTTTTACATTAGACCAAACTGGTTCAATTCCAGGTAAAAGAGCATCCATTAATGCAATTTTGGTTACACCTTCACCGTATTGTGCGGCGTATGCATAAGCGACCATAAGTCCGATATCATGCCCAGCCAAATTGATTTTTTTATACCCAAGCTGATTTACAAGCTCGTGAATATCTGATGCCATTGTTTTTTTGTCATAACCGCCTTCTGGTTTGTCAGACTCGCCAACACCTCTTAAATCGGGAGCGATTATGGTAAAATGTTTAGAAAGTTCTGGTAAAAGTCTGTTCCACATGTACCAGTTTTGTCCAAAACCGTGTACTAATACTAACGGATCTCCTTTTCCGCCAATAACGTAGTGAATTTTGATTCCGTTTACGGTTGCAGTTGCATGTTTAAAATTTGCTGGTGGGTTTGCTGGAGCGACCGATGCAGCTTCAGTTTCTGCAGGTTTAGTTTCTGCTGCAGGAGTAGTTTCGTCTGCTTTTTTATTGCATGAAACTAAAGTCAATAATAAAAGTCCAAAAGCTAAAAAACAATATACTTTGTTTTTGAAATTTAAAAGTGCGGGATAAAATAAAAGGGTTTTCATAATGTAAAAATTTAATTAATTGATTTAATACTATAATTGGTTATTGTAAACTTTGTGTTGGTAATTTGGAAATCCAGTCTTGTATGTAAACTGCAATTTCCTGCCAGCCGGGCTGATTTAAAACAAAATGATTTCGTTCTGGAAAAACCTTGAAATCGGTAATAGAATTTTTGTCTGAGTATTTTTTGTAGTTCGAATAATTCAGAGATTCGGGAATAGTATGATCTGTTGAACCTGCAATGAGTAATAAAGGTTTGTGAGGAAGTTTAAAATCTACTTTTGCTACTGAAGTTATGGTGTCGCGAACAATTAATTTAGATTCTGGAATTGCAGATTCGCAGTATGCTTTGTCCTGCCATTCTTCTGGCATTCCGTTGGTAAAAGCATATTGCCATTGACTAAAACTCATTAAGAATGTTTTTTTAGTCGAAGTAAAAAATCCAAGCGGTCCCCAGCCAGCTTTTAAGAAAGAGAATTTAAAAGTCATAATGCCTTGCGGAGGAACAGAATGTACAGCAATTGCAGATGCAGCTAGATTGCGCTGTAAAAGAATTTGCGCTATTAAACCCCCAATAGAATGGCCAATAATTATAGGTTTGTGAGGAAGTTTTTTTGCGATATCTTCAAAATATGCAATTAACTCTGCTAATCGCATGCTGGCTACCTGTGGATCAGGATGGCGCTGGCGAAGAACTTCTGCCGGAGCATCTTTATAAGGCCATGCGGGAGCAAGTGTTTTAAATCCTTTGTTTTCGAAAAAGGTTTTCCATTCGTTCCAGCAATTATTGCTTACAAATGCACCTGTAATAAAAAGAATGGTAGTCGGGTTTTCAGTTAGCATAATAAACGTTTTATTGTTATGCCAAACTATTTACTAAAACCAGACCTTTTTGTTAAGTTATTGATTATTAGTATTTTGAATAAGTTGTGCCAGTTTTTGAACAACTATATTTCGTCGATAAACGAAATTGAAGAGACTGAATATCGTTTTTTTTTGAGTTATGAGTTATGAATTATGAGTTTTGAGTTGTGAGCTATGGGTACGAACTGTGTTTTTTTCTTTACTCATTATACTCAATCTTGTCATTCTGAGGTACGAAGAATCTTCGATGCAAAATCGACAAAGATTGCGGAGTTACTTGCGAAGATTCTTCGTACCTCAGAATGACAATACTGTGAAAAAAATCTGCGAAAATCTGCTTAATTCGCTAAATCTGCGTGCTAAAACTTTGTAGAGTTACTTGTGAAGATTCTTCGTTCATCAGAATGACAATACTGCGAAAATCTGCTTTATCCGCTAAATCTGCGTGCTAAAACTTTGTAGAGTTACTTGCGAAGATTCTTCGTTCCTCAGAATGACAATACTGCGAAAAAATCTGCTTAATCCGTTAAATCTGCGTGCTAAAACTTTGTGGAATTACTTGTGAAGATTCTTCGACTTCGCTCAGAATGACAAGCTTTACGTATAAACTTCGGGTGTTTAACTTTGTCAAAGTTTAAAACTTTGACAAAGTTTCTCGTACTGCTAAAACTTCCTAGATATTTCCTTCTGCAAAAATTAATGACAAACAAGCCATATCTCAGTTAAGTATTTTTAACTTATCAGTTTTGGAATTTGGAATTTAAAAAATTGGAATTTAATTCTAAAAGTGGCTTCTCTTTATTCCAAGTTTCTGCATTCTTGAAGCAAGTGTAGTAGGAGGAAGCCCTAAAATTTCAGACGCTCCGCCGGCACCTCTAATTCTTCCATTGCATTTTTCGAGAACATTAATAATATGTTCTCTTTCGTTTTCTTGAATGGTTTTAAAATACCATTCTGTAGACGTATTGTTTATTTTGATTTCATCAAAAGCAGGCAGTGGAATATGTTCAATAGTATCGGTTTTTGCCAAAAGAATACTTCTTTCTATAAGATTTTCGAGTTCTCGAATATTCCCAGGCCATTGATAAGATAAAAGACTTTTTAAGGCACTTTCTGATATCTCACTTACATTTTTACCAATTTTATCACTGTAAATAGCAATAAAATGTCGCGCAAGAAGACCAATATCTTCTTTTCGTTCTCGTAAAGGCGGTAATTGTATCGGAAATACATTTAATCTGTAATATAAATCAAGACGGAAACGGCCTTCAGCAACTTCTTTCTCCAAAGTACAATTTGTCGCAGCAATTATCCTTACATTTACTTTTATGGGAATATTTCCTCCAACGCGTTCAATTTCTTTTTCCTGAATAGCGCGAAGCAGTTTGGCCTGCATTTCAAGAGGCATATCGCCAATTTCGTCTAGAAATAAAGTTCCGTTATTGGCTTGTTCAAATTTACCTATTCGTCTTTCTGTAGCGCCGGTAAAAGATCCTTTTTCGTGCCCAAATAATTCAGATTCAATCAAACTAGGGGGAAGGGCAGAACAGTTAATTTTGACAAAAGGGTGCTTATTTCTTGGTGAAAGCTGTTGAATGCTAGTCGCAATACTTTCTTTTCCAGTACCGCTTTCTCCCGTAATTAATACCGTTGTGTCTGCTGGCGCGACCTGAATGATATGATCGAAGAGTTTTAACAATGTAGGGCTTTTTCCAACAATTCCTTCAAAACCAAATTTCTGTGTATTTTTTTCTGTTGTAATGTTTTTAAAAATTACTTCTTTTTGATTTGATTTTTTCTCACGACTTAAAATATTCTCAATTGCATAAATCAAAGGTTCTTGAAGTCTTTCGCATAAGCTCAGATCGCTTTTGTTGTAAATATTAGACTGCCTGCTAAAAAAGGATAAATAAAAACCGCCATTATCATTAATCTTCAAAGGAACTGGTAATATGAGATTTGATTTCATATTCATGCAGTTAGCAATTAATTTTTTTATGGGAAATTTTTCACAGACTTTAATAAAATCCTGATCATTATAAAATACAAATTTGTTTTCAGATTCGATTTTACTTTTGCGTTGCAATTCTTTGATCTCAGATTCTTTTAATGCTGTTATATTTTGTAATTCTTCCATTCCAATTTTCTGATACTCATGCAGACCTGTTCTTGAGTAACCTATTGCTTTGTATGGTACATTTTCATTTGTTGCAAAAACGCCCATCACCAAATCAAAAGAAATAAGAGATTGCAATGCAGTAGTAATATTCAACACACGATCATCCCATGTTCCGTTTTTTTCAACCATTACTTTTAGTTGTTTCTGAAACAATTGTTCTTTTCTAATAGATGATTCAAGTCCGTGCTGCTGATGGTATTCTGCAATTTCAATTGTTATCAGTAAATCTTTTTCTCGAAACGGCTTAACTAAAAATCCATACGGATGTGTAGATTTGGCTTTGTTGAGTACTTCTTCATTTGAGTTAGCAGAAAGATAAATAAAAGGAATGTTGTCTTCCTTGAGAATTTCAGCAAGGTCAATACCTGTTTCTTTCCCCGAAAGGAAAATGTCTAATAAGACTAATTCTGGTCTTTCCTGCGCAATATAATATTTAGCATCTGTTACTGATCTCGCCATTCCGGTAATAGAATGTCCAGCTTTTTTTAGCATCAATCGTAAGTGATTGGCTTCTATAAATTGATCTTCAACAATGAGAATTTTTAGAGACTTTCCCATAATTATATGTTTATTTTATTAACTAATTGTTGTTTCATTAAGAGTAAAGAATAAGCTGACTTTTGTACCATTATCATTTGTTATTTCAAATTTCCCTTTAATATCTTCAGAAAGACCGTTCATCAACCTTATTCCTAAAGAAGGATTATTAAATGAATCAAAATCTGGCGCTAATCCAATGCCGTTATCATGTATAGTTAGAATATATTTATGATCGTTTTCTGCTTTAAGCGAAATATTTATTTTTCCTTCAGCATTACCTGGAAAAGCATATTTTATAGAATTGGTTACCGCTTCGTTGAAAATTAGACCTATCGGAATGGAATGCGATAATGGTAAATCAAAATTATCAATATCAAGTACAAATCGAATTGATTTTCCTATATCAAAAGAATCTTTTAGGTATTCTGTTAATTCAAAAATATAAGAAGGCATACTAATCATCGATAAATTTTCAGACTGATATAATTTTTGATGAATTAAAGACATTGCCTGAATTCTATTCTGACTGTCATTTATGGCTTGAACAGCTTCTTCGGTTTTTAAAAACTCAACTTGACTTGCCAATAAACCCACTACCATGTGAAGATTATTTTTTACTCTGTGATGAATTTCTTTGAGCAGCCATTCCTTTTCAGTTACAAGATTTTGGAGGGTAATATTTTTTTTATTGATTTCATCCTGTTGTTCGCTCAGTATTTTGTTGGTTTGCTTTTTTAATCTGTAAACTCGATACAATAAGGTTGCAATTATAAGCAAAGAAATAATACTAATCAACATTAAATTGTTCATGATACTGGCATGACGAAGTTTATTGTTTTGTATGATTGAATTATTTTTAAGCTGAATAATATTTTTATCCTTTTTTTCAGTTTCATACAGAATCGTCATTTGATTGATCTGTTTGGTTTTATTTTCATCAAAAAGATCTTTAGAATATTTAACGTAGTTTCGATAATTATTCATTGCGGCATTGCAGTTTCCTTGTGCCGAATCTATAGAATATTTTAAATAGCTAGAGGTTGCAAAAAAGCGATTTGTCTTTAATTTTTTTGTCAAGCTGTCATACGATATTGAATAAACATTAGCTTCTTTGTAATTCTTTAACTTGACAGACAGCTTTATAATCATAAAATAGGTCGACATTCTATCATGGAAATCATTAAGGTTTTTAATTTTTTGCTTGACAGGTTTTAGATAAGCTTGTGCTTTTGAATATTGATGAAGCTTCATATATGTTTTTATGTACTGGCATTCTAATGCTGTAGACTGCGGACTAAAAAGGTCATGATACTTAGCTTTCATTAAATTTAGAAATTTTAATGCCGCTTCTGATTTGTGCAGTTTTAATAAAACATCAGAATAATTATGGGTCAATTCTCTAATAGAAGGAAGATCGTGGTATCTTATGGCAATATTTAGAGATCTCAGATAATATTTTTGTGCATTCTTATCGTCTTGAAACTCATAATAAGCTACACCAATTCTGTTATAAATAGTACAAAGAAAAATACTTTTATCATCTATTTTTTCGGCTATTGACGCTGCTTTTAGCCCACATGCAATGGCCGTTTTATGATCTCCCATATAAGAATAAACACTGCACATAAGATCGTAAACGCCATACAATTTTTCGCGCGTGTTTTTGTCGTACAATGCTAATGCTCTTTTTAATGAACTTATAGAATCAGGGCCATTTCCTATTACCTGATAAATATCACCAATCTCTTTATAGCAGTCAGCCTCTCTTTCTTTATTTCCTGCTTTATGAAAAGCATTAGCAGCATTTTGTAACAGCGGAATTCTTTGCTCATAAGGCATTCCAGCAAGAAAACTTGCCGACCAATACATAACCCAAGATTCTCCGAGTTGATCTTGCAGATTTAGGTTTTGGTACCCATTTACTGCTTTTTTCGCATAAATTTTTGCTCTTAAATAGTCTTTTGCCTGTTGTAAAATGACAGCAAGTTTGAGACAGCTTTCTGCGTTTCCTTCATTAAATTTTATTTTTTTACTTAGATCAAGTGCTTGATAAGCATAAAACAATGATTTTTGTGCATCTGCTTTAGAATCGTTATAATGGGCATAATACCAATTACTTAAATTTAAAACTGTTTTTACTTTTACGGGATTATTGTCCTGATAGGACAGTTTTTTTTCGACTATTCCGACTTGTTTTAAATTCACAAATGGATTTAGGGCGTTTAATTTTCCAATTGCAAGCAAAAGAAAAAGAAATAAAAAAATCTTGGATTGTTTTGGAAACATCTTCTGTTAATTAAACTGGCATACGAAGATATTGATTAAAAATGCAGTTAATTTAAAAATGCTCAATTTTGATTGGCAACGATATATCGTCGTTTGGATTTTTTTATTAAAAAATTTTGCTGATTCGAAAAATTTTAAAAAATAAGAAAATTACTTCGAATCCTAAGTATAGATAAAGATTCGGGCTTCTAAGTGCTAAAATTTAATAGAATTATATTCAATTTTAAGAAACTCATAAATATTTGTGAGTATTTTTTTTACAGAAATAGTTTTTTTTAACCACTTGATGTCGTATGTTTGTCTAACCCCCAAATACTTAACCAATGGAAATATTAAAGTTTTTACTTTGTTTTTATTTTATTTCTTTTGTGTTTATTGCAATCTCTGTTCTAAACGCAGAAGAGTATGATGATTTTGAAGAACATTAATTGAGGCCGTTAATCAAGCTCAATTAATTCAAAATTTAGGTTTTAAATTAAAAAACACTCATAATTTATTGTGAGTGTTTTTTTTTATTTTCGAAACAACCAAGTATAGTTGCGTTTAGACAAAAAAAAAGATTTTAGATTTTTAGAAATTCTTGAATTTCTAAAAATCTAAAATCTAAAATCTAAAATCTAAAATCTAAAATCTAAAATCTAAAATCTAAAATCTAAAATCTAAAATCT
>NZ_WMID02000052.1 GCF_009711165.2 Flavobacterium sp. MC2016-06
TCTCTCTAATGTCGAATCCTTGCTATTATTTCTCATCGTAACAAAATTTATTAAAGTTAAATTTTGTTACCGAAATAAGTAACCTTTACAGAAATGACAAATAGAGCCTTTAAAATAAAAATAGCATAATAATATATTTCAATTTTCTTACCGAAATAAGTAACCTTTACAGAAATGACAAACTTTGTATTTTATTGCTAGTGTGGTTGATTCCTTCCTCAATCACAAGATTGCAAATGTAATTTCAATTCAAACTTGGCGGTTCAGGAATCTTGATCGTTTTCTTTTTCTTTATAATTAGTAAATAAAAAGTAATTCCTCCAAGAATAATAAGTAAAGCAATCTGAAGCTGTCCAAGGCTGTTGTTTCTGCTGTACATGGCGTTTGCACTTGCCAATTTTGATTTCCCTTCCTGAATCTGAATTTGAGATAAAGATTCAAGTGTTTTCAATGCTTCTGAACTCGATTGAACAATTTTAGTCCAATTTTTATTTTCAACTTGGTTATTAATTTCTTTACAAGAAGCTAAAAAAGCATCAAAATATTCTTTTTCAGTATTCGTTAAAACCGTTTTAGAGTATAAATCGTCAATAGTATGAACTATATTTAAAGTACTAATTATTTTATCCTTTTTGATGTTATCGCTTAAATCTAGTTTTTCAGCTTCCGTTTTTATAAAATAAAGTTCTTTTGAGTATTGAAAAATATAATGCGCCACAACCAATCGGTCTTTATAAATCGCATTAATATTTTCGTTAACGTTTTTGGAGTTTCTAAGTGTATTGAAATTGGTTAAAATAATAATAACCATTACAATTAGTAATATGAAAGCAGCTTTAGTTTTATTACTGTATTTATTTAAATCTTTCATATTGATATTTTGATACTTAGTTAGTTTCTCAAATATAAATGTTTTTAAATCAGATACAAAAGAATTTAGTGTAGTATATTATAGATAAGAACGATTAAAGAGATATTGTATAAATAGTGTAATTGGTAAAAAAAAGATTGTGTTTCCAAAAATAAAAGCTACTTCAGGATTGGCACATCTTGGCGAAGATATTGTTGGGTTAATTAAATCACGAACCCAGAATAATACAAATGGGTAAATTAAAATGAGTAATCCAGTTATCAAATAAGTAAGTCCTTTTGACTTTATATTAAATTGTCTAAATAAAAATGTCATAAAAAATGGCACTAAAAAGTAAGCCGAAAATACCATCATAATTTACTTTGATTTATTAATCTATGTGTTTCTTGATTTATGATTTTAGCAGCTTTATGTAAAAAAGGTGGATTTACACATTCTCCAAAACTAATGTAAACGAGATGATTATCATCTTCTAAGTTTTCATTTTCTTTGTTTTCTCTGGTACCACTTTCCATTCCGCTAATCATATAAACGGGGTTTCCTTCACGATAGAGTTGTATTGTAATTCCTCTTAATAAATCTTCAGCAGCTTGTTGTATTTCTGTTTCTTTATATGATAATAAATAGGAACAGCTTAATAAAGAGCAGAAAGTCTTTCTTTCAAAATTTGGGTATTTTTCAAAAAAAGCTGCGCCTTGATTCAGATTTGGAAAGCACTTGGTATATAATTGTGCTGCTATTGAATGATCTTCAACTTCTATAGTAGCTGTGGGAGTTTGAGCTTTTACATGGAAACAAGCACCCAATAGTATGATTAAAATTAGCTTTTTGACCATAATCTTTTGATTTTTATTTTTGAAATTAAATCTAAAATAGTATTGTTTTTTTTAAGCCAAAACTTTTTACCTTCAACATAACCAATAGGGATGGTTGGACTCTTAATTCCAAAGGGGCCAGAACCATTCTGGTTATAATAATATTGATTTTTATCATCAGAATACTTTCCAGAAGATGCTAATTGAAACGTAGTGAATTCTTTAGTTGATTCCAGAACGCTAATATCGATCCAAATTGGAATTTTATTTTTCCTGTAAAGTAAATCAACAACTTCATTATTAGTCAATCCAAATTTTGTAATTCCATCTTCTTCAGGATAAGTGTCAAATTGATCTAAATTTGAGTTTGTTGGTGCGTCAGTAAGAAGTATATTGTACTTAAAATCGGTTACTAATTTATTTTTGACATATTGCTCTGCAAATTTAAGAGCAACTATACTTGCTCCATCTAAATGAAATAAAAATTCTTGTTTTGTCATTTTTAAAAATCATTTTAAAAAAAATCAGCTTAATCTCCAAAACCTGCGTGAAACAATAATGAACTACAATTCATTCACTTCAAGCTCATTTCTCCTAAAAAATAAAACCTGCATCAAGAAAGCCAAAACAATTGTCAACATTGCACCAATAAAATTAAGCCATAAATAACCCAGTTTTTCCTGTCCGCTTGGGTAAATAGCAATCATGAAATAATAGATTACAAAAATTGTCAACTGACTGATTATTGCGCTGTAAAACATTGGTTTTGCTTGTACTCGACGTATATAAAAACCAACCAAAAAGATTCCTAAAACAGTTCCATAGAAAATAGAACCAATGATATTTACCAGTTGAATTAAATTCTCAAACAAAGTACCCACACAAGCAAAAAGTATCGCTACAATTCCCCAAAAAAGAGTGAAAAATTTAGTAGCATTTAGATAATGCTTTTCAGATTTCTCGGTTTTCAGATTTCGTTTATAAATATCAATTGCTGTTGTAGAGGCCAATGCAGTTAATCCCGAAGCGGTTGATGACATTGCTGCCGAAAGAATAACAGCCAACAATAATCCGATAAGACCTTTTGGTAAATAGTGCAGAATAAAGTGAAAAAAGACATAATCTTTATCATTCGTTTCGCTATTACTGTCGGCTTTAGAAATAATTTCTTTAGCACGATCGCGCAAATCTTTTTCTTTATTTGACAATGCTACCAATTCTTTACGCAAAATAGGATTATCGTAATCTTGATTTAACTGATCAATGTACAATAAGTTGATTACTTTTTTATCTTCTGAAAGGACGCTTAGTTTCTTTTCTAAAGCATGATATTCTTCTTTAAAAGCAGATTTTTCGATGACAATTTTATTGTTCGGATTAAAATTTAACGGAACTGGATTGAACTGAAAAAAAACAAAAACCATAACTCCAGTCAGCAAAATAAAGAACTGCATCGGCACTTTTAAAAGTCCATTCATAATTAATCCCATTTGACTCTCACGAACTGATTTCCCAGATAAATAACGTCCAACCTGAGATTGATCTGTTCCAAAATAAGCGAGTGCCAAAAAGAAACCACCCGTAATTCCGCTCCAAAACGTATATTTTTCTTCTGGATTAAAAGAGAAATCTACAATATTCATTTTATCATTTGCACCAGCAATATGCAGTGCGCTTGTAAAAGTCATATCGTTTGGCAGATAGTGTAAAATAAGGAAAAACGTGATAAACATTCCAGACATAATGACAAACATCTGTTGTTTTTGCGTTACGTTTACCGCTTTTGTTCCACCAGAAAAAGTGTAGATAATTACCAAAAGACCAATCATAACATTCATGATCGTAAGATTCCATCCTAAAAGAGCCGACAGGATAATGGCTGGCGCATAAATAGTAAGTCCAGTTCCTAAACCTCGCTGCACCAAAAACAATATAGCTGCAAGCGAACGCGTTTTTACATCAAAACGCTTTTCTAGAAATTCATAAGCAGTAAATACTTTGTTTTTATGGTATAATGGAATAAAAGTCACGCAAATAACAATCATTGCAATTGGCAGTCCGAAATAGAATTGTATAAAACCCATTCCGTCGTGATATGCCTGCCCAGGAGTAGAAAGAAACGTAATAGCACTGGCTTGCGTTGCCATTACCGAAAGTCCAACGGTGTACCAAGGCGTTTCGTTGTTTCCTAAAATAAAATCTTCGACGTTTTTACTTCCTTTTGTTTTCCATGATCCATATCCAACAATAAATAGAAGTGTAACAATCAGTACGATCCAATCAAATAGCTGCATAGGTTAAGAATATAATTGCATGATTAAGAAAAAAATCACAATATAAATTGCGTTGGCTACCAAAACATAGGTGTAGCTTTTTTTCCATTTTTTTTCTTTTTTTTCTTCCATTTTTATTGCTTTATGTCTTGTTTAGGAGCTTCAATTGGTTGTTTTAACGAAATCATGTTCGATAATAATCGATAAGCTCCAACAACGCCTTCCGGCAGTTCTCTAAAAAAGCTAAGACCCGTATAAATGTAATATCCTTTTCCGTATGGAGCTACTAATAAAGCGCCATTCTTAGCCGATTCTCCTTTGTCATGCGATGCTATAATAGGAGTAAAGGCTGCGTCGTATTCGTTAGGATAATATAAGCCTTGTTCTTGTGTCCATCCTTCAAAATCTTTTGTACTGATTTTATTTGGGGTATTTAAAACAGGATGATTGGGTGATAAAAATGTAATTTTTGCATTTTCTTCGGTCACACGATCATTAGAAATTTTTAACGGATATGGAGCAAGCTGATTGGTTACGGTTTTGCCATATGTATTGTATTGCACAATCATATTTTTACCGCTTTTTACAAAATTAAAAAGGATATTTTGTTTGTTTGCTAATGCATTTACGGTATTGTATGCGCGAATTCCAGTAATTACAACATTAAAAGAATCTAATCTTTCTGGTGTAATTTCCTCAGGTTTTATAATCGTTACTTTGTATCCCATTTGAGTTAAACTTTCTGGAACTTCGTCGCCTGCACCCATAATGTAGGCAATAGCATCTCCAGATGTTTTTAGATCAATTCTAATGGCTTTTGATTCTGCTAGTTTTAAGACCATTTGTTTGGTAATATGACTGAAATCTATAATAGTTTCGTCTTTATCAAAACGCTTATTGTCAACTACAGCAACAGCTTTTAAAACTGTTTCTTCAGGATTTACTGGTGGCGTAACTTCAAAATAAAAGGTTTGATCGTTTCCTTTTTTATCTAAAGTAAACGGAATTTGTTTTGGTGAAACTAACCAGTTTTTAGGCAATTCTAATTGAAGATTTCCAGCAACAGCGTCTTTTCCTGCGCGTACTTTTACAGGAACCATTTTACTTTTAGTATCTCTAAAAATTAAAACTTTTTCTAAAATAGAAGTTGTAACTTCGGGCACAATGTCTAAGAAATTATACATTTCGCCTTTTACACCGTCGTTGTATTTATAAACTACAGTACGCTCTAGCGGAATTGCTACATTGTTAATTTTTACATTAAAAACAACTTTTACTTCTCTAATAATATCAGGAATCCCGATGATTTCTTGGTTAGAAACAGTGTACATGCCAACAGTTGCTTTTTCTTTCAACCAATACGGCTGTGTATATTCAATGTTTGCAGGAAGCTGCATTTCTAAATTTATCTTTTGATCGTCATTGTTTTTTAAAATAACATTTTGAGGCGTATTTTTATTGTCTGGCAAAGTTGTTACACTGGTAAGTTCCATCGTAACCGAAGATCTGTTAATGGCTTCAAGGCTCAATTTTATAGTGCTTCCCGGAGTTGCTTCTTGTTCACTTGCTACAGCTTCTATATATAAACCAGAGCAAGAGGCAATGATATTTTTTACAGCTTCGGCTTTTAGACTTTTCCAATGACCGTCTTCCAGCGCTTCAATCATTGCATACACTTTTACTAAATCAGGAAGACTTGCAGATGGGTTGCTGAAATCGTATTTTTCTACAATTTTAGAAATTAATTCTCCAATAGGTTTTCCGTTTTTAACACGGTTCCAAGTAGTATCAATACCATCAAATAAATTATCGCGGTCAGCAGGAGTATCTCCATTAATCAATTCTAAATATTCAGTTTCTAAACCGCGTACGCCCGTGCTTCCAAAACCTTGAGATTGGTGACGGCTTCGGCTCAAAGCAGCAATTTCCTGATTTGATTTTCCAAGTCCAGTATAATAAACTCCCGTTTCTAGCTTTGTAAATTTTGATTTATTGGCAGCATCAAATTTTTCCTGACTTCCGTAAAACCACCAAGACGGATTAAAAAATTGGCGTTTTACCTGCCAAGGCGTAACATATTTTAATTGTTCGGGATATATTTTAGGATTATTCGTCAAGTCAAAACTTTCTACGCTCAACATTGCAGACGATGTGTGATGTCCGTGTGTAGTACCTGGAGAACGATGATCAAATCGATTGATAATTACATCTGGCTGAAATTTTCTAATCGTCCAAACCACATCGGCAAGAACTTTATCTTTATCCCAGATTTGTAAGGTTTCGTCTGGAGTTTTGGAGAAACCAAAATCGTTGGCACGAGAAAAAAACTGTTCGCCGCCATCTACTTTTCGAGCTTCTATTAATTCTTGAGTTCTAATAACGCCTAACAATTCGCGCAGCTGCGGGCCAATTAAGTTTTGTCCGCCATCACCTCGAGTTAATGATAAATAACCCGTTCTAGCATTCATATCGTTTGCCAAATAAGCAATCAAACGAGTGTTTTCGTCATCTGGGTGTGCGGCAACATACAAAACAGAACCTAAAAAGTTTAGTTTCTTAATCTGATTATAAATTTCTACAGAACTCGGTTTAAGAGGCTGCTGTGCATGAGAGATAAAAATGCCTGTAAAAAAAATAAGGAGAATTTGTAACTGAATTTTTCGCATAGCGTTGTTATGGGTTTTTAGAAAGTGCCTCAAAAATACTAATTATTTTACGGAAGATTATTTAAATGAAATGTTAATGCACAATAATTGTACCTTATTTTTAAGAATAAAAGCAAAAAAGCTGTCAAAATAAATCTGACAGCTTTTTACTATTTATGTTGTTAAAAGCAATTTGGCTCTTACACTATTTTTTATTTTAATTTGTTTTCGGTGTCTTTATAAGTTCCAGTAATCGTTACATTACTGTTTTTAGTTACTTTTCCATAAATAGTTATAGACGAGTCATTTCCTATAAAATTAATTTTAGCACCGCTGTTTAATCTCAAATCTCCCCAAATCACAACCGAACCTTCAATTTGTAATACTGCATTACTGTTGATGATTAGCTCTGTTGGGTTAGACTGCTGATATTTACCTTGAGATAAACTTCCTCTCATATTAAAAGTTCCGTTGCTATTTAATGTTAAGTTATTTGCAATAGAGATTGCACCGCAATGTGTTAATACTGCGTTAGAATTTACAATAGCTGAATTTATAGAAGTTGATCCTTGGTAAGATTTAACTTCGTTTGAGTTTAAAATTAAATCTTTTCCTTGATTGTATGTGCCATAAGATGAACAGCTTGCAAATGTAGTATTTGGTTTTTCCATCTTAATGATTTTCAAACCGCCTGTTCCGCTGGCAACATAAATATAGTTACCGCTAGATTTTACATAATTTGATGAACCAGCAATCCCTACAGAACCCAATGCACTTAACTGCGTTCCTGTTTGGTAAACATTAAGTCCTAAAGCACCATTAGCAAGAAAGGCATAACCATCGTTTATAGAAACGGCATTGGTAACATTATCTTCTCCAGCAGTTGCAATTCCAATAGTCTGCAATTTTGATCCGCTGTTAATGTCATATATACCCAGACCATTAGCGCCTTCAGAAACTAAAAGTTTTGTACCGTCAATATCCATAGTTCTTTTTGCACCGCTTACATCTGCAGCTGTTGTAAAGCTTTTTTGCAAAGCAAGTGTTGACTGATTGTAAATATTAACTCCTTTAGTACCGCTTAAAGTCACAACCTTATCACTTGTTAGTACTATCGAACGTAAATCTGCTAAAGCTGCTTTTCCTTCAATTGCTTTTGTTGAACTGTTTATTTTAAATAAACTTCCATTATCTCCTGTTACAGCAAAATAATTAGAAGAATTTGCAGCAACATCTGTTGTAACTCTGCTTTCTAAGTAATTAGTAGTTAATTTATCTGTAAGTAATCCTGAACTTAATGTCATATTAAAAACTACTGCAGGATTATTAGCAAGCAAAGGATCTTTATCTACATCTTTTGCAGCACCTATAATTAGATTTCCGTTAGCGTAGACAAGTGAAGTAATATCTGTATTAGGAATTAAAGCAGAGGCAGCTAATTTTGGTTTATAAGGATCTGAAACATCTATAACATCAATTGCTCCAGAATAAACATCTCCTCTTGTAATGTAAGAAACGTAAGCGTAATTTCCGTTGACTGTAACATGACTTGCCTGTAATGTTTTTCCATTAGCGTCTACGGGTGGTTTTATTTCAGCAATCTGAACTAAAGGAAAAGTTGTAACTGTGTTTTCGGTCGTTTTTCCTGTTAAAGAACCATTTTCGACTGAAATTACTCCAGAATTAGTGTAATCAAGCCTTAAATTTAAAGTTGCTTGATCTGAAATAATTGTAATTTTATCTACCGATTGGCTGTCGTTTATCTTGTCGTCACTATTATCACAAGATATTAAAAGAGAAAGCATTAAAAATGAAAATAAATAGACATTCTTTTTCATAATTCTGTTTTTGGATTTTTTAAATTCGCTGCAAATGTATGTTATAATTATAATAAAACAAGACATTTTTTTTGATAAATAGCTTAAAATGATTCCGTTAGCGCATTTATGTGAATTATATACTGTTTTAACAAAAGTTATGAAAAAAAAGAGTTAAAAAAAAAGAGTATCATATAAATGATACTCTCTCTTGTTGATAATTTTGCCCCCAATGCAAATTATCTTCTTCCGTTTCCATGATTTCCATGGTTGTCATGACCATGGTGATCATCGTGATCGTGGCGATCATCATGTCTATCGTGTTTGTCGTAATTTTTATAGTTTCTATTATCATCACGACGCTCATTGTATCCGTAAACCGGTCTTGGTCTGTAAGGTCTTTGAGGTGCACCATGATATCCTTTGTAATAAGTTGCTCTATGGCGGTCAAAATATACATAAGGAGTTCTACCGTGGTAATCATTCAAAACTACTTTATAACCTCCATACAAATCATAATTTCTATATTGTCTTGGTAAGTAAGTTGTTCTAACCCATCTTCCTCCTCCAAAATAAATAAACTGAGAAGCTCTTACATCATAATAAGCTTCAATGTCTGGCAGGTAATAATACTCCATTTCAGCATATCCTGATGGTCCCCAAGCTGGTGGTGTCCCAATATTAACGTTAATTGATACTTGAGCTTGTGTGGCATTTGCAACGATTAGAAATAATCCTACGATTGCTATTTTTATTGTTTTCATCTTTTTTTAATTTTTAATGTTAATCTTGTTTAGTGATATTCATATACTGTGCCAAAAAAACATTTAACAATGTATTTGGTCGAATAAATCACTTGTTTTAACGACTATTTTTGCATGTTTATATTCTAAAGTTTTGATTTTTAATAGGTTTATGAATTCTTAAGTTTTGATTAAGAAAAGAAAAGTTTTTTTATTTATAATTGACAATTCTTGGTTTTGCCAGCTCAAAACTCTGCAAGCCGTAATCTGAGGTTTCAAAAGTATTTGTTTTAAAAACATTGTCTCCTTGCAGCGGAATGCTTGGATAATAAGAAATAGATAACTGAAAGGAACTAAAAACTAAATAGTCATTGCTAATCAGTAGGCCCAAAGTTATTTTAGAATACGCTTTATTTTGAGCCATTGCATCATTTGGGTTGCCCAATACTGCAACTGAATAATTAAAATATGGATTTAAACGAAATCCTAAAAGCGAATGAGGCGAGTAGGTTTGAGTCTGAAGTGATAAAACGGCTTTACTTGTTCCGTATATTGCACTGTTGAATCCTGCTAAACCATTCTGCTCATTTATATTTAGCTGATCGCCAATAATATCTTCTCGGTTTACTCCAATAACTATTTTAGGATTAACAAATTGTCTCAATTTCCATTTGCCAATAGTAAATAGTTTTGTAAAATAATTAGACTCTAATAAAAAGGAAGTCTGATAGGTTTTAGATTGATGAAAGAATGTTCCAGCTTCAAAATTAAAACTTAAAAACCCCAAACGGTAATAATTTCCAAAAGAAAATTGTGCCCCTACATACGGCCTCCAAAAAGTGTTTTTATATTGATACCCCATTGTAATGCCATAAATTCTACCAATAGGAACATCTTCCGTCTGTCCATTTCTAAAAACATAAGTGTCCTTGATAAATTTACGAGTATTAAGTCCAATACCACTTAAAATTAATTTTTCATCAGAATAAAAATGAGTCGGATCGTAAAGTTCCGTTGGCATTTCGCTGTAATTCGTGTTTAAGAAACGTGCTGCTACAATTAAATTGGTAATACCAATATTTTCATCTTCAAACACTTTTGTAGCATGTCCACCCCAAAAATCTTCAAAAGTATGTTTAAAAGGCTGATAAGCATAGGTTAAATCAGGGGCTTGAAGCGTATCTTTTCTAAAAATCTGTCCAACATAAACACCGCCTGCCCATTTAGTCAACGGCGAATAAAAATCCCGTTCAACATCTATACTTTTTGTATAGTTATTGTCTAAATCCATTTTGTAATTTAAAACCGTACTGATGTAAGTATTTTTGATGTTTGGTACCGTATACGTAACTTCATTAGCATTTTGTCCGTCATCAAAACGATTTGTAAAACGATATTCGAACTGTTGTCCCGATCCAAAGAAATCTTTTTCTTTTAATCCGACTGAAACCTGATTACTGGATATCGAAAATTTTGGAATTGTACTCCAAGAATCTAAAACCCGAATCGTAACATCTACAGAATCTGATGCTGGAGCTGCTAATTGATTTGAAATTCTAACCGCCGTTACGTATTTCTGAGATCGAATTAAACGTTCCGATTCCTGAACTTTATAAGTATCATAGGTCGAATTTCTTCTAAACAGTAATAAATTATAAATTGCAATCTTTTTGGTTTTAAGATGCAGCCTGTTTCCTGTTCTTTCTCCCCAATTTCGGGGTGTCATTGTAGTATCTGTAATCGACTGTCCAAAAGGATCAAGCGTTACGATATTTATTTTTCTAATAATTTTTCCATCATAATTAGTAGTATCAGACGGTACAATAAGATCTTGCTTTTTTTTAGGTTTCCCTGATTTAAAAAGAAGTTTGTGCAGTGCTTTTGTAAAATTATTTTTTTTAGAATAACTTCTAATTTTAGTATATACCTCGGTGCTGTCTTTTTTAGTCTTTGAGTCTTTTTTGGTTTTATCGCTCTGTGCAAAGCCGCTTTGCAAGCAAAAGCACAACAGAATAAAAACGAATATTTTTGGGTTTAAAGACATTAACTATTTTTTACAGCTTAAAGTTTTTCAATCAATATAAGGAATTAATACTGCTATTTCAAAGCAAGACATTTATTAGTTTTCAGTTTTAACTCTTTTAACTCTCCAGATAAATTTCCGAGGCATGTGATTGCCCATCAGATATCCCCAAGCTTCTAAAGATTCTATTCTGTCAAAAATAATTTTTATAATGGCCAGAAGCGGAATAGCTAAAAACATTCCGTAAATTCCTGCTGCCGCACCGCCGACAATAATTCCGATTATAGAAACAAAAGCATTAATTTCTACTTTAGAATTAATAATTAGAGGTACAATTAGATTATTGTCTATCAATTGCACAATTAGATTTACAATCAAAATTCCTAAAACTGCAGAAATTTCAGGTGTACCGCTAAGAGAAGCTAGAAGCGTTATAATTCCTGCAATCAAAATTCCGATGTACGGAATCATATTCAAAATCCCGGTTATAAGCCCTAAAAGGATAAAATATTTAACACCAATGATAAATAATCCTAATCCTGTTAAAATAGAGACAACGATCATTTCTAAAATTAAACCCATAATGTAATTCTTTATGGATGCTCTAATCTGTGATAAAATATTTTTCAGGATCAAATGATTCTTTTTGGCTATTAATTTGGCTAGAAAAAGAATAAAATGATCTTTATAAAGTAAAAATAAAAAGGTATAAATGGGAATAATAGTACAGTCTAAAAGCAGATCTGATATA
Organism: Flavobacterium sp. MC2016-06; assembly: GCF_009711165.2. GTDB lineage: Bacteria > Bacteroidota > Bacteroidia > Flavobacteriales > Flavobacteriaceae > Flavobacterium. The sequence continues at coordinate 11,939 of NZ_WMID02000052.1, forward strand.
GAAATTATAACAGAACCTATAGACGCAGACGCGTTTCCGTTTTTAACAGTGTCTATGGTTACATTACTCAGGTATTTTTTTTGTTCTCCAATACTTACATGAAAACTATCTTTTATAAATTTATGAATCTCAATTATAAAGGTATTTGCGTTTTTCTTTATAGTATCAAAATCATTAGCAATATAACTTACTTGATAAGATATAAAAACCAGAATACCAACAATACAAGCGGCAAAAAGCAAAATACAGCAAGCCGCAGCAATATGCCTTGGAAACTTCAATTTATGGTGTAAAAAAGTAAATATTGGAAGTAATAAAACAGAAAACAAAAAAGCCATTAATACGGGTGTAATGATATCTTTTCCAGCACAAAAAATATATCCAAAACAAATTAAGCTTACTAGAATAAAGCAAAGTTTTGCGTAAAATGGTAATTGTATAGATCGAATCATTTTTTGAAGATTTAAGCTGATTTTATAAAACAAATATTATATTTTATTTGAATTATTCTGTTTTAGCTTTTCTTCAATACGTTATAAAATTCCCATTATAGTTTTAGTCAAAAAACTCTCTTTCTTCATGAGGAGTCGGCATGATCGAAATACCTTTTTGAAGCAGTAAATTGTTTGGATAAATAATTTTTTCGCCCTCTTTTGTTTTCAAATTAACATGAAAAGCACTAATGTCTTCGATTTCTGCTTCGATAGGAAAATCTTTATCGTGAATTTTTATGGTGTCACCAATTCGAAATGGAAACGAAAAAAACAAGATAACCCCCGACGTTACATTGCTCAAAATAGACCATTGCGCAAACATTGCCACGCCAATTACAGTTGCAATTGAGGAAACAGTTATGAAAATATCTTTAGTATCAACGCCCCAAATAACAATTAAACTTATGGTTACCAAAATATTCATTAATATATGAATGCATTTGATTACCAAATTGGTACGATGTTCTAATAAATGACTTGATTTGGCAAAACGACGAATTAATTTTGCTGTAATTACTCTTAATGATACTAAAACAAAAAGTAGAATTATGGTGGCTAATATTTCCTGGCTATATTCTTTAAAAGAAAACATAAATAATTTTTTACACTAATGTACTTAAATATTCGTAAACCTTTGCAGTTGGAAGCCCCATAACATTGGTGTAAGAACCCTCAACTTTTTCTACAGCCATAAAACCAAACCATTCCTGAATGCCGTAAGCACCTGCTTTATCATACGGTTTATAGTTTTCTATATAATACAAAATAGCTTCGTCTGATAAATCTTTGAAGGTAACTTTAGTAACATCATTTATAAGAGTAGAAGAAGTATTGGTTTTAAAACAAACGGAAGTAAAAACCTCATGAGTTGTGTTAGACATAGACTTAATCATATCAAAAGCTTCTGTTGCATTTTTTGGTTTTCCTAGAGCTTTATCTTGATGCCAGACAATAGTATCGCTGGTTACTAAAATTTCGTTTTCTTTTAGTTCGCCTTCAAAAGCAGCTGCTTTTAACTGCGCTAGAAAATCAGTTATTTCGACAGCTTTTAATTCTGGCGGATATATTTCTTCAATATCTTTTAGTCTAATTTCAAAATCAAGATCTAAATCCTTAAAAAACTGTTGTCTGCGAGGTGATCCCGAAGCTAAGATTAAAGTATATTTTTTGAGTTTTTCTTTAAGCATTGTATTTGATGTTTAATGTGATAACTAGAATAGATAAAATCCCGAAGAACAAAATCAGTTTTAAAACCGTACTTAAATGATGAAAATCTTTTTGTGTTTTTGCACCAAATATTTTTACAATAAAGTATAATAACGGCGCTAAAACAAATGCAAAAGCATAAAGCGTTACGATATAAAGATTGTTTTGAACAAAATAAGTGTTTATATAAAGTAAGGATACTATAAAAGGAATAATAGCAATTCCTAAAACTATTTTTGCCGTACGGCTAATTCCAATTGCAACAGGCAGCGTATTCATTCCTTGATTATAATCGCCGTTTACATCTTCAATATCTTTAACGATTTCTCTAATAAAATTAATCATAAAAGCAAACAAAGCATAATCTGTTAAAATAGAAAAAAGACTCGCCATCTGCGCTTGATTTTCGGCATTCGTTACAGGGAAAATATCAAAAATTCCAACAATAAGAACGCTTATAGAAAGTAATGCCGCTACAACAAAATTGCCTAAAATCATGATTTGTTTTAAAGTTGTAGCATAAAAATAAAGTACAGAAGCAATTAAAATAAAAAGAGAAGCAAAACTTGGCTTTTGAATAATATTTGATAATAAAAAACCAATAGCAACTCCTACGATATTCAAACCAATATAAATATTATAAGCTGCTGTTTCAGAAATTCCTTTACCAATTACAACATCTTGCGGTTTATTGATCGTATCTGTGGCTACATCAAATATGTTATTAATTACATATCCAGCGGCGGCCAGTAAAACGGTGCTCAAAACTAATAATCCGTATTGCCAGTCGGTCAAAGCCAATGGAATATTTTGCTGTTTTAAAAAAGCATAACGAAATAATAGCTGCATAAAAGCAAGCATAAGTAAGTTTTTGTAGCGAATGAGTTTGAGGAATTTCATTTCTTTTTAGGTTCTGAGTGGCTAAGTTTTTTAGGTTCTAATTTTTATATTTTAAAATGTAAAATGCAAATGATAAAACAAGAAATTAGTTATTTTAACATCTTACATTTAACGAATAACTTTTAACAAATTAGTCGTGTTTTCCGTTAAAGTATTCCATCCATTTTCCCTGCACTTTCATTACTTGTTCGATAACGTCTCTGGCAGCGCCTCTTCCGCCTTTTACGTGCGAAATGTAACGGCAGATATTTTTAATTTCTGGGCTTGCATCTTGCGGACAGGTTGGTAAACCTACCAATTGCATTACATGAAAATCTGGAATATCGTCACCCATATACAACACGTTTTCGGGTTTAATATTATAAAGATCAGTGTATTCGTTAAAAGTTTTAACCTTGTCTGGAGTTCCTAAGTGAATATCTTTAATGCCTAAATTACGCAAACGAATTCTAACACCTTCGTTACTACCGCCAGAAATAATGCATACATTATAGCCGCTTTCTACAGCTGCTTTCATCGCGTAACCATCACGAATATTCATGGTACGAAGCATTTCTCCTTCGTTGGTTACAAAAACAGAGCTGTCTGTAAGTACGCCATCAACATCAAAAACAAAAGTTGTGATATCGTTCATTATTTCTTTATAACTTTTTGCCATTATTTTGTATAGATTGTGTTAGTATTTTATAAATATTTTTTTGATTATCAAGGTTTAAATACGCCAAATGTGCTTCAATTGTACTAGAGTCATGGCGTTTTGCCGGGCCGGTCTGAGCGCCGATTGGGTTTAAAGTATTAATTTTATCAGACGTTTCTTGAATCAGCGGTTTCAAAATTTCAAAAGGAACTTGATGTTCTTCACAGATTTCCTGACCAATTTGATACAAATGATTGGTGAAATTATTCACAAAAACTGCTGCAACATGCAATGCTTTTCGCTGCTCTGAACTAATGGCAAAAACGGCATTAGAGATACTCTTAGCAACCGTTTCTAAAACCTTAAAATCATCTTGATTTTCAGCTTCTAAACAGATCGGAATTATTGAAAAATCAACCTCTTTATTTTTAGAAAAAGTCTGAAGCGGATAAAAAACGCCCCTTCGATTTTTAGCATCTAAAGTTTGTAGCGGCGCTGCGCCAGAAGTATGTACTACAAGTTGATTTTTAAAAGGCAATTGCTTAGAAACCTCAGTAATTGCATTATCTGAAACAGCAATAATGCATAAATCTGAAATTTGCAGCTCTGAATATTCTGTAACAATTTGTTTAGAATCGAGTAGGTGTGTTAGATTTTCTTTTTTTCTAGAAAACACCTGTATAATTTCGATAAGCTCACTTTTAGCGAAAGCTTTTATCAAATGCTGTGCGACATTTCCAGAACCAATTAACGTTATCCGAATCATATCGCAAAATTAGCATTATTTTTTTTAAAAAGTTTCTTTTAATTTATAACAATAGTAACAAGTCTACATAACAAAAACGATAATCAAAAGAAGTGATTACTTGTTAATTTTTTGTTTAATTTTATATATTTACCCAATAATTATTAAAAATAAAAATGAAAAAAATTACAGTATTCATTACGTTGCTAGTCAACACTATAGTATTTTCTCAACAAATAGGGGATGGATTTGCGCCAGTTATAAATGATTTTACACTCCCATTGAAATCAGGTTTGTATAATGGCGAAAATCCAATTGGAGGGATTCCAAACTTAGGCTGGAAGCATTTATTTGTAATTAGAAATAGTACTTCTGTTAATAATTACCAACTACAGATATCATCTGCTTTTTTACCTGACGATAGATTGTTTTTTAGAAAAATTGCGACTGGAGGAACATCTAATCCTGTTTGGGTTGAAATAGCTACAAAAGGAAGTAACACTTTCTATGGTAATCAAATTGTTAATGGAAAAGTTGGTATTGGCATATCATTACCATCTGCTTATCTTGAGGTTTTAACGCCAATAGATAGTCAAGGAATTTATGAAACCCAAAAATGGAATTCTGCAAATCCTGGATATACTCTTAAACTGCAAACTATTTGGAATACAAGCGGTATAAATTATGAATTTATACAAAGATATAATGATGTAGATTATAAATCACTTGTGTTTTATGGAGGTAATGTTGGAATAGGTATTTCAAATCCTGATACTAAATTAGCTGTTAACGGTACAATACATTCAAAAGAAGTAAAAGTTGATATGAATGGATGGTCAGATTTTGTATTTAAAAAGGAATATGATTTACCAACTCTAGAGGAAGTCGAAAAACATATCAATGAAAAAGGGCATTTAGAGAACATTCCAAGTGAAGAAGAGGTTTTGAAAAATGGAATTAATTTGGGAGAAATGGATGCAAAACTTTTACAGAAAATTGAAGAGTTGACACTTTATATGATAGAAATGAAAAATAAACAATTAGAATTAGAAAAAACAATAAAAGAACTTAATAATAAAATCAAATAATGAAAAAGATATTCTTACTTACCTTAGTATTATCTCAAACAAATTTTGCTCAAAGTATTTTTCCTACTGATGGGAGCAATGTTGGAATAGGAACTTTAAATCCAACTAGTAATCTAGAAATAAGAGAGAATATTAATACTAGTGTACCAGCAGGGCAAATTGCTCCAACTAAATCAATTTTAAAATTTTCTAGAAACGGAACTACTAATTTTAGTTATCATGAAAATGCGGAATTTAGACTTGGTCATGGCGGTAGCAGTGTTTATGGGAGCAAGCTTGATTTATATATAAATGGCAATTCAAATACCAATTCTATCCCAGACCAGCACGTTATGACGTGGAATTATAACGGAAATGTAGGTCTTGGAACTACTGCTCCAAGAGCTGTGTTAGATGTAGCAAAAAATGCTCAAAATGGTGTATTAACTACGGTATTCGCTAGGTTGCCAGAAGGTGATTATGTTGGTGATGGAACTTTTTTAGGAGTAAGAGGATATAGTACTTCAATTATTAATGGTAAATCTTTTTCAATTGAGCACAGTTTTTATAATATCACAAACAGTTCTATTAATTTTTATAGAGGTGGCAGCACAAGTGGAGGAGGAATATCTTTTAATACTGATAGTAATAAAGAACAAATGAGAATTGATATGAATGGAAATGTAGGTATAGGAACATTAAACCCTCAAAACAAATTAGACGTTAATGGAACAATCCATTCAAAAGAAGTAAAAGTAGATATTAATGGCTGGCCTGATTTTGTATTTAAAAAGGAATATAATCTACCAACTCTAGAGGAAGTTGAAAATCATATCAATGAAAATGGCCATTTAGTAAATATTCCAAGTGAAGAAGAAGCTTTAAAAAACGGAATTAGTTTAGGGGAAATGAATGCTAAATTATTACAGAAAATAGAGGAATTAACTCTGTATATGATTGAAATAAAAAAAGAGAATACTCAAATGAAAAATAAACAATCGGAATTGGAAAAATTAATAATAGAACTTAATAATAAAATTAAATAATGAAAAAAACAATTACACTAGTTGTATTATTTATAACTGCCATCGGATTTTCACAACAAATAAGTGATGGTTCAGCGCTTTTAATAAATGATTTTACAGTTCCTTTAAAGTCAGGTATATATAACGGTTCAAATCCGATAGGAGCAACTCCAGATAACAGCAATCCCTGGCAGCATTTATTTGTAACGAGACATTATAATTTAGAAAATAATCATGAATTGCAGATATCTTCAGCATTTACTGAAAATGACAGATTATTTTTTAGAAAAATAGCAAATTTAAGTTTGTCTTCTAAAAACCCTACTTGGATTGAACTTGCAACAAGGGGGAACAATAGCTTTGAAGGAAATCAATTTATCAATGGCAGTGTAGGTATTGGTAATATAAATCCATTAGCCAAATTAGATATTAGCGGAAACTTGATTTTAAGAAATTATGAAAACATTACTGGAAAAGGCAGCAATATGATGTTTACAGCTTATGGTGATGATTTGTATGGACCAAAAATAAGAAGTTATCTAACTTTTGCTTCTGGTGTAAATTCTAATATGGGATTAGTGTTAAGTTCTTATTGTAGTGGTTATAAGGATGAACTTTTTTTATATAATGGAATGGTAGGAATAGGAACAATGAGTCCTCAAAACAAACTAGATGTAAATGGAACAATTCATTCAAAAGAAGTAAAAGTAGATATGAATGGATGGCCAGATCATGTTTTTAAAAAAGAATATAATTTACCAACACTAAAAGAAGTTGAAAAACAAATTACCGAAAAAGGACACTTAGAAAACATTCCGAGTGAAGAAGAAGTTTTGAAAAACGGAATTAATTTAGGAGAAATGAATGCCAAGTTGTTACAAAAAATTGAAGAACTGACTCTTTACATGATCAATCAAAATAAAAACATTGAAGTTTTAATGCAGGAAAATCAAAATCAAAATCAAGAAATAGCAAATCTTAAAGAGAAATTATCTGTAAGATAATCTAGTACTTTAGTAAACTTCCTGTTTTATTGAATGAAAATTGGAAGTTTATTATTTGATAATTGTAGATTTTAACTTACTCAAATCAAATATTGTATTTTTTAACGGCCCTTTATTTGGTTTTTATTAACAAATAACACAGAACGGAAATCAACATTTTTAAGTATTTTTGTGCCACTTTTATACAATGTAATTCCTTAAAAATGGATAAAAAAATATTCTCTTTTTTGTTTTCTACACGATTAATGGCCGTTCTTTTTTTGACATTCGCAATAGCAATGGGTGTTGGAACTTTTATCGAAAGTAAATACAATACCGATACTGCCAGAATTCTAATTTACAATACATGGTGGTTTGAAGCAATTATGGCTGTTTTTATGCTTAATTTCTTCGGTAACATCAAACGTTACCAATTATTAAAAAAAGAAAAATGGGCAACTTTGTTACTGCATATTGCCTTTGTTTTTATTCTTTTAGGAGCTTTTGTTACACGTTATATTAGTTACGAAGGTATGATGCCAATTCGCGAAGGCGCGGCAGAAAACCAAATTTATTCTGATAAAACTTTTTTAACCATTTTTGCAGATGGTGAATATAAAGGTGAGCCGAGAAGAAGAGTTTTTGAAAAAAATCTTCTATTGTCGCCAGTTACCAATAATAATTTTAGTGTTTCTGGAAAATTCGACCAAACTCCTTTTGAAGTTACTTATGTAAATTATATAATGGGAGCAAAGGAGGTTGTAAAACCAGACATGAATGGAACTTTATATCTAAAATTGGTTGAAGCAGGTTCTGGCGGACGTGAAGAACACTTCTTAAAAGAAGGTGAAGTTCAGAACATTCACAATGTTTTATTTGCTTTGAATAAACAAACTGCCGGCGCTATTAATATTAATACAACTGGCGAGAAATATACCATTCAAACTCCTTTTGAAGGAACTTTTATGAGAATGGCAGATAAACTTCAAGGTGCTGTAACTAAAGAAAATGTACAGCCTCTTATGATGCGTTCTTTATATAGTATAGGAGATATTAGAATCGTTTTTCCAGATCCTGCTATGAAAGGAAGTATTGCTTATGAATCTAATAATGATTTTAAAGCAAAATCTCATCACGATGCTTTAATTGTTAAAGTGAAAGCAGAAGGACAAGAAAAAGAAATTACACTTTTGGGTTCTAAAGGAACTGTTGGAGAAGCAAAAACAGTTAAAATTGGTAATATCGAATATTCTTTATTCTACGGAAGTAAAGCTTATGTTTTGCCATTTAAAGTAAAATTAAACGATTTTATTGCTACCAAGTATCCAGGAACAGAAAAAAGTTATTCAGCTTTTGAAAGTAAAGTAACCGTTCAGGATTCTTCAGAAACATTTGATGCAGCTATTTATATGAATCACGTTTTAGATTACAAGGGATTTCGTTTCTTTCAATCTTCTTTTGATCCAGACGAAAAAGGAACGGTACTATCTGTAAACCATGATTTTTGGGGAACTTCTATAACTTATTTAGGATATTTTATGTTATTCTTTGGTTTAATGGCAATTATGTTTACCAAACATTCTCGTTTTGGAGATTTAAAACGCAAATTAGAAGTTGTGAAAAAGAAAAAAGAAAAGCTGATTACCATTTTGGTTTTAATGCTAAGTTTAAATTCTTTTGCACAAACTGCGCCTGCACCACATGTGCATACACCGGGTCATACGCACGAACATACTCAAAATAATGATCCAAACGATCACGCTAATCACGTTACTGCACCGCCAAGTCAAAAGCAATTAGATTCGTTATTGACCATTTATAAAGCACCAGAATCACACGCTGCAAAATTTGGACGTTTGATTATTCAGGATGCTGGCGGAAGAATGAAACCTATTAATACTTTCTCTTCAGAATTACTTAGAAAAGTAAGTCATAGTAATACTTATAATGGAATGAATTCCGATCAAGTATTTTTGTCAATGACTCAATACGCTCAGGTTTGGATTCAGATTCCGATTATTTATTTAAGAGAAGGAAATGACAGCATTCGAAAAATTATTGGAGTAGAAAAAGAAGCTAAAGCGGCTCCTTTTGTTAAGTTTTTTGATGAAAACGGGAATTACAAACTTTCAAAATATCTAGATGCATCTTATGCTGCGGGAAATCCAAATCAGTTTGAGAAAGATTTTATCGAAACCGATAAAAAAGTAAACTTAATGGAATCAGCTTTAAGTGGCAGTATTTTAAAAATATTCCCAATTCCTAATGATCCAAACAACAAATGGGTTTCGTTTTTAGAGCGTGAAAATGCTGGATTTAAAGGAATGGATTCTACTTACGTAAAACAGATTTTGCCTTTATATTTTAGTGCTTTAAATAATGGTTCTATTTCTAAAGATTTTAGTACAGCCGATAATTTAGTAGAAAGTATCAATGGTTTTCAAAAGAAATTTGGAAGTAAAGTACGTCCTAGCGAGAGAAAAATTGATCTTGAAATTGCCTATAATAAATATGATGTCTTGCCAAAAATGTTTTTTTGGTATGCACTTTCAGGAATTTTGATGCTGATTTTTACATTGTTCAGCATTTTCTTTGATAAAAAATGGCTTCGTATTACGGTTAATGGTTTTCATATATTAATAGGTATAATTTTTGCACTTCATACAATAGCATTAATTGCACGCTGGTATATTTCTGGTCACGCACCTTGGAGTAATGCATATGAAGCTATTGTTTATGTAGCTTGGTCAACCATGTTCTTTGGTTTGGCTTTTGACAGAAAATCGAAACTTACTGTTGCTTCAGCAGCGTTTGTAACTTCTATGATATTTATGGCTGCTTATGCCAATTGGTTAGATCCAGAAATTGCCAATTTACAGCCTGTTCTTAACTCGTATTGGTTAATGATTCACGTAGCGGTAATTGTAGCAAGTTATGGTCCAACTGCTTTAGGAATGATTTTAGGTTTTGTTTCGTTGATCTTGATTTTCTTTACCAACGAAAAGAACAAAGAAAAAATGAGCTTAAATATCAAAGAAATCACTTATATCAACGAAATGTCATTGACTATTGGTTTGATAATGTTAACGATAGGAAACTTTCTTGGAGGACAATGGGCCAACGAAAGCTGGGGTCGTTATTGGGGATGGGATCCAAAAGAAACTTGGGCTTTAATCTCAATTATGATTTATGCATTTGTAATACACGCACGTTTTGTGCCGGCTTTGCGCGGAAAATGGTTCTTTAACTTAATGAGTATGTACGCTTTTATCTCCATTTTATTTACGTATTATGGAGTAAACTTCCACTTAGTAGGTCTTCATTCTTACGCAAGCGGTGAAGCACATTCATTAAGCTGGGTTTATTATTCTTTAGGAGCAATTTCTGTAATTGGAGCGATTACATATCCAAGTTATCATAAATATTATAAAAACAAAAAAAAATAATATAGGTTATTAATTCAAATAAAGGCTCAACACAAGTTGAGCCTTTATTATTTATAATATTTACCAAACCTGACCGGTTTTTAAAACCGGTCAGGTTTAACAGTTGAAACCTGAAACCTGAAACCTGAAACCTGAAACCTGAAACCTGAAACCTGAACAACCTGAAACCTGAAACCTGAAACCTGAAACCTGACCCCTGCACAAGTCACAAAT
>NZ_WMID02000053.1 GCF_009711165.2 Flavobacterium sp. MC2016-06
GCTGCTAATTTAGCTTTCAATGCTTCTGCGTCTGCTTTCGCTTTTGCATCAGCAGCTAATTTGGCTTGACGAGCTTCTTCATCCGCTTTTACTTTTGTATCAGCTGCTTGTTTAGCTTGCAATGCTTCTGCATCGGCTTTCGCTTTTGCATCGGCTGCTAATTTAGCTTTCAATGCTTCTGCGTCTGCTTTCGCTTTTGCATCAGCAGCTAATTTGGCTTGACGAGCTTCTTCATCCGCTTTTACTTTTGCATCAGCTGCTTGTTTAGCTTGCAATGCTTCTGCATCGGCTTTCGCTTTTGCATCGGCTGCTAATTTAGCTTTCAATGCTTCTGCGTCTGTTTTCGCTTTTGCATCTGCTGCTAATTTGGCTTGACGAGCTTCTTCTGCTGCTTTAGCTTTTTCTTCATTAGCTTGTTTTGCTTGTAAAGCTTCTGCATCAGCTTTGGCTTTAGCATCGGCAGCTAACTTCACTTGTAATGCTTCTGCATCCGCTTTCGCTTTTGCATCTGCTGCTAATTTGGCTTGACGAGCTTCTTCTGCTGCTTTAGCTTTTTCTTCATTAGCTTGTTTTGCTTGTAAAGCTTCTGCATCAGCTTTGGCTTTTGCATCTGCAGCTAACTTCGCTTGTAATGCTTCTGCGTCTGCTTTCGCTTTTGCGTCTGCTGCTAATTTGGCTTGACGAGCTTCTTCTGCCGCTTTAGCTTTTTCTTCATTAGCTTGTTTTACTTTTAATGCTTCTGCATCGGCTTTGGCTTTTACATCTGCAGCTAACTTTGCTTGCAATGCTTCTGCGTCCGCTTTCGCTTTTGCATCAGCAGCTAATTTGGCTTGACGAGCTTCTTCTGCTGCTTTAGCTTTTTCTTCATTAGCTTGTTTTACTTTTAATGCTTCTGCATCGGCTTTGGCTTTTACATCTGCAGCTAACTTCGCTTGCAATGCTTCTGCGTCCGCTTTCGCTTTTGCATCAGCAGCTAATTTTGCCTGACGTGCATCTTCAGCTTCTTGTAATTTTTTAGCTTCAGCATCTGCTTTCGCTTTTGCAGTTGCTTCTGCATCTGCCTTAACTTTTGCATCAGCTAATAATTGAGCTTGTAAAGCTTGCATATCAGCTTTCGCTTTTGCATCAGCAGCTAATTTTGCTTGCTGTGCTTCTGCATCGGCTTTAGCTTTTGCATCGGCAGCTAATTTTGTTTGACGTATTTCTTCATCAGCTTTCGCTTTAGCGTCTGCTGCTTGTTTTACTTTTAGAGCTTCTGCATCGGCTTTGGCTTTTGCATCTGCAGCTAACTTCGCTTGTAATGCTTCTGCATCTGCTTTCGATTTAGCATCGGCAGCTAATTTTGCTTGACGAGCTTCTTCTACTGCTTTAGCTTTTTCTTCATTAGCTTGTTTTACTTTTAATGCTTCTGCATCTGCTTTTGCTTTCACATCTGCTGCCAATTTAGCTTGTTGTGCTTCTGCATCGGCTTTCGCTTTAGCGTCTGCTGCTAATTTGGCTTGACGAGCATCTTCTGCTGCTTTTACTTTTGCATCAGCAGCTTGTTTTGCTTTTAATGCTTCTGCATCTGCTTTTGCTTTCACATCTGCTGCCAATTTAGCTTGTTGTGCTTCTGCATCGGCTTTCGCTTTAGCGTCTGCTGCTAATTTGGCTTGACGAGCATCTTCAGTATCTTGTAATTTTTTGGCTTCTGCATCCGCTTTTGCTTTGGCAGTTGCTTCTGCATCGGCTTTAACTCTTGCATCAGCAATTAGTTTAGCTTGTAAAGCTTCCATATCAGCTTTTGCTTTCGCATCGGCTGCTAATTTAGCTTGCTGAGCGTCTGATTCTGCTTTTGCTTTGGCATCAGCAGCTTGTTTAGCTTTTAAGGCTTCTGCATCTGCTTTTGCTTTGGCATCGGCTACTAATTTAGCTTGAAGCGCTTCGGCATCAGCTTTCGCTTTTGCTTCTGCAGCTAATCTCGCTTGTTGTGCATCCGCTTCTACTTTTGCTTTTGCATCAGCAGCTTGTTTTATTTTTAAAGCTTCTGCATCTGCTTTTGCTTTTGCTTCTGCAGCTATTCTTGCTTGTCTAGCTTCTGCATCGGCTTTTGCTTTTGCATCGGCAGCTAATTTTTCTTTTAAGGCCGCTTCTTGAGCAGCTTTTTCTTTAGCAGCAGCTGCAGCTTTTGCTTTGTTAGCAGCATCTATAGAACCTTTCGTTTTAGTAGTTGCAGCCGTTTTTGTTTTAGCTTCTGCAGCTAATCTTGCTTGAAGTGCATCAGAATCTGCTTTTGCTTTTGCATCTGCCGCTAAAATTGATTGTAAATCTGCAGCTTCGGCTTTCGCTTTTGCATCGGCTTTACGTTTCGCTTCGGCAGCATCGGCTTTCGTTTTTGCATCTGCAGCTAATTTTATTTTTAATGCTTCTGCATCTGCTTTTGCTTTATCAGCAGCTAACTGTGCTGGCGTTTTCTGAGGCGCTGCAACTTGAGCCGGCGTTGTTGTTTTAGCTTTTGCTTCAGCATCCACTTTTGCTTGAGCATCTGCAGCTAATTTTAATTGGCGTGCTTCTGCATCTGCTTTAGCTTGATCTGCTGCTAACTGTGCTGGTGTTTTTTGTACTCCAGGTCTTGCAGCTGTTGTTCTTGCTTTTGCAGCAGCTTCTGCATCGGCTTTCGCTTTAGCATTTGCGGCTAGTTTTGCCTGACGTGCCTCTGCGTCTGCTTTAATTTTATCTGCAACAAGCTGTGCTTGTGCTTTTTGTTCAGCTGTTTTTCCAGCTACTGCTTTAGCTCTTGCATCACTTGTCGCATCAGCTTTCGCCTTAGAATCTGCCGCTAGTTTTAATTGACGTGCTTCGGCATCTGCTTTAGATTTATCTGCCGCTAACTGCGTTTGTGTTTTTTGTGTTTCTGTTCTTACAGCAATAGCTTTTGCTTTTGCAGCAGCTTCAGCATCTGCTTTCGCTTTTGCATCTGCAGCTAATTTTAATTGACGTGCTTCGGCATCTGCTTTAGATTTATCTGCAGCAAGCTGAGCTTGTGTTTTTTGTGTTTCTGTTTTTGCAGCAACAGCTTTAGTTCTTGCTGCAGCTGTTGCATCGGCTTTCGCTTTTGCATCTGCGGCTAATCTTGCTTTTTGTGCTTCTGCATCGGCTTTAGCTTTCGTACTTGCCTCAAGTCTTACTTTTGCAGCAGCTTCTGCATCAGCCTTAGCTTTTTCTGCTGCGGCTAATCTTGCTTTTTGTGCTTCTGCATCGGCTTTAGCCTTAGCATCAGCAGCTAATTTTGCTTTTTCAGCTCCATCAACTCTTGTAACAGTTTCTGTATTCTTTTTAGCCATTACAGGTTTTGGCTTAGCTGGATCAATTAGTGATCCTTCTTCGTCATCACCGTAATAGTAATTTTTATTTTTAAATTTATATGCAATTGCAAATTCATGAGAACCACCAAGATTTGTGAAATTTCCCATTCCTCTTTCGTAATTGTATTCGATAGCAATGTTAGGTGTAATGTTAAAACCTAAACCAGCAGAAACACCATATAAGGTATTATAACCTGCCTGTGCCCAAACTCCTTTTGGAATTGCAATCATAGCAAGTCCAGAAATTACTGTTTTGTCTTTTTTAACTTCTGTTTTTATAATTCCTGAAAATTTACTTCTGTCAAAAAAACCATAACTGTCAATATATCCAGTGTACATTGCATGTAATTCAACTGCTCTTTCTGGATCATCTTTTACGATTCCAGATCCGAAATTATAAAGAACTAAATTGTTAATCGATAATCCAAAATCAAGAAATGCTGTTCCATAATTAATACCCGGATTAATGGCTAGCAAAGTGTTTGATGGATAATCTCCATTTAAAACATCTATATCGTCAGATATGATTTTTCCTTTATTTAAACCACTTTGATAAGCACCAACGTTTAATCCAAAAGTCAAATTGCTGTCTTCTTGTAAAACAATGTTATGAGCAAAGTTTGCTACACCTCCAAAGACAGTCATTAGACCATAATTTTGTTGAAACAACCCAAAAGCAAAAGCTTCATTTTCTTTGAAACGTCCAGAATAACCAAATAAATAGGTATTAGGAGAATCATCAAACTGTATCCATTGTCTTTTATTATAAAAACTGATATAAGCATTTTGTTCACGAACAAAACTGAATGCTGGGTTAATTAAATATCTATTAAACTTCAAAGAATTTCTAATAGGTAATGAAAACGAAACAACTCCATTCCCAGATGTTTCTTGAGAATAGAGTGAGTTTAAATAACCGTAAAATAAAGTGATGAATAGTAAAATTTTCTTCATATTATTTTATCACAGTTATTGATCCTTTTTTTTCACCTGCGTCGCCTTGAATGACATAGTAATATACTGGATTTACATTTTTAAATTCTATTGAGCTTTGGGGCCAATCACCTTGGTAATTAACAACGTCCAAAACCTTATCACCATTTGAGCTAATAATAAGTACTTTAGTGGTGTCATTTTTATATACATCTGGAATGTTCCAATAAGGATTTAGACCACTTAACTTAATAATGTTTGGAATAACGGTCGCATTAGAATCTGATTGAGATGTAACTTTAAAAGAAAATTCCTTAGTAGAAATACAACCAGAAGACTGAGAAATTATCACTTTATAATTACCTCTAACTGCAACTAAATAATTACCTGTAGTAGCACCAGAAATAAGATTATTATTTAAATACCACTCGTAAGTTGGAGTAGTTGCGTCTGTCGTTATTGAAACGCTTAATGTTTCACCATCTTTAAGTTCATATTCGTCTGGAGCATCAATGCTTGCAGAAAAACTATTACTTTTTAAATCAATTGTTCCAGTTCCTGTACATCCTCCAAAATTAACTTCAACTGTGTAAAGTCCAGATTCATTAGCAGAATAGCTTCGGCTAGTGGCTCCAGAAATAAGCACACCATCTTTTCTCCAAACATAACTGTTACCCGAAGTAGCCGTTAAAATTGTACCTGCACCGCTGGCGCAAAAAGGGTTTCCTAAACTTGAAGTTACAGTAACAGCAGAACCAGATGAAGATGAAGTAACACTTACACGATTAGAGCTTAAGTTGTCTTCTGAACACAATCCGTAATCTAATTGTGCATAGTAAGTACCTGTTGCATTAGCCACTAACGTTGTACCACTTTGTCCTGTAATCAAAACATCATCTTTGAACCATTTGTACTTCAAATTTGAGTAGTTTGCCGGCGATGAAGCCTGATCATTAGGTGTTGGATTATAAACAGAAAGAGAAACACTTCCACCAGCACAAATTGTAGCTGTTGGCATTTTATCATTGATAAAAAATGAGCTTACATAGGTACTATAATAAGCTGCAAAAGAAGTACTGTTTGAAAGGTTTTTAAAACTTAGACTATTTACTGCTGGAGTAGTATTACTCTTAACGCGTAAACTGTAAACGTTTGATCCTTTCAAATTAGTGGGAACTGCAAATTTTATAGTCTGTTGTTTTAAAACAGGATCATCTACAGGAGTACCAATTGTTGTTGTTGCAGTAGGCGTTGTAAAGCTTCCTGCATCATTAGAAAGTTCAACGGCAAAAGTTGTTCCTGCCGGGAAATCTACATAACTAAAAGTTACCGTATATTCATTAAATGGTGCTCCATCAATAATTAACCCAGCACAAATTCTTTCGAAATTAAGTTGCTGCGGCACTATTGTTTGGGCATGTGTACTCGTTTTAGTAAAGAAAACAATACTAAAAAAAAGGATAAAACGGTAAGCAGATAGAGTAGTTTTTTGAATCATATAGTGCGTGTTCTTGCTAAATCTATACGTTCAAAAAACAAGATATCGATGAATGTTTCAGAAAAATCATATTTGTAGTTCTCAATAATATCTTTTGCAAGAATTGAAGTGGAACTAATTAATACATTTTCTTCGCAATCTGAAGACACATTATTTTTTTCAGCTGCAATAGCAAAGCTGTCCTTGGGGTTGGACAACTTTACTACAAACTGATTATTATAATTATCTGATTTGCTGTTACTCTTAACAGCAGATTCGTTTTGGTTAATAGTAGTCGCAGTTAGTTCTATGCAAGTAGTATTATCAGCAGTAACTGTAGGCTTTTCTGCTGCACTTTGTGCATATAGACTTAACGAAATAGGCGAAACCAAAAATATTGTATATATAAAATACTTTCTCGTAGATATAGCCATTATGTCTTGATCTTTATTTGGTCCAGTAGAGACGATACATAAATTGTGTCTGGGGACTTTATTAATAAAATTTACGCTATGAAATAAAAATCGAAATCTATTTATTTGCCACTAGAAGCTGTGATTTTTCCTAATTGCAATCTATAATCTGGTTTTTTAGGGTTAGAAATATCTATGAATGTTTCTAAGTTACTACTTTGAGAGTAAACGTTGAAAAACACACTATTTCCATACCAGCTTTCTAAATCTTCATTGTTAGAATTGTACTCTGTAAAGATGTTTCCATTACATAAGTTGAAGTACATTTCTTCAAATTTGATTTTTTTAAGATTTGCATCATTAATCTCAGTTTTACTATCTAATAAAACAGCAGGATTAAATCCAGAGATCACACTTCTTTTCATCTCAAGAGAAGCAGTTTCTGCTACATATACAGCTTCTTTTACTAAACCTGATTGAATATCAGCTTTAATATTTTCACTGTCGTTAAGCATTGTAATATTTGT
This sequence comes from Flavobacterium sp. MC2016-06, assembly GCF_009711165.2. GTDB lineage: Bacteria > Bacteroidota > Bacteroidia > Flavobacteriales > Flavobacteriaceae > Flavobacterium. The sequence goes on from NZ_WMID02000053.1 coordinate 6,695, forward strand.
AGCAGCTACAAGAGTTTGTTTTTTAGTGAAGTCAGTTTCACTTTTCTTTTCGTAAGTTTTCACCTCTATACAACGAGATCCATCTTTGTTACTAGATAAGTAAGAAGATCTAACTGCTAAAGAGTTGAATAAACGACATTGTACACCTTGTGTAAATTTAAAATCGTCGTTGATCGATTTGTAAGAAACTAATTTAGATGCATTGATATCACCTCCAAAAAAGGCAAATGAATCACCACCAGAATAGCTTACCATAACGTTGTCAAAAATCGTTTTGTTTCCAACACCAGCTACAGTTAAACCATTAAAATTGTCTACACCTTTAACTTTTTTTCCTGCAAATTCGATTCTTACGAATCTCAATACACCTGAGTTTCCAGCAACATTGTCTCCACCGTAAGTAGTAAGAGTTGGATCAAGATCTAGGTTATAAGAACCTACATTTCCAAATTTGTTGATTGGAGCATCACCAAGAATAACAACTCCACCCCAGTCACCAGCTTTTTTCTGGCTGCGGTTTGAAGTAAATACAATTGGATCAGTTTCTAAACCATCTGCAACAAGTTGTGCACCTTTTGTAACTACCAATGTTCCTTTTGTTTCGAAATCACCGATAATTAAAGTTCCTGGCTCGATTGTTAAAACAGCGTTGTTTGTAACGTAAACATTACCCTGTAAAACATAAATGTTTCTTTTTAGCAATTTAGTATTAACAGAAATGTTTCCTGCTAAAATTTGGTTTGCTTCTCCATACTCTACTTTGTTAGGCTTAAATTCAGTCCAATTGTTTAACCAATTGTTGTAGCCCATAATTCCTTTTTCTTGTTGAGCACTCATACTAGTGACTGTCAAAAGAACGCAGATCATTTGAGTAAATTTTTTCATGATAAAGGGTGTTACTAGGTTAATAATAAATTTGGGTATGCGTAATATTATAAAAACTCATCTCGAGTTTTCTGAAATTAATCAGAAGACATCGAGAACGAGTTGTTTTTTATCGTTTTTTAAAATGTCCGCAGAGAAATCTAATCCATCTACGTAAACACTTTGAAAAAGGTTTTAAAAAATAATTTTATTTATTACATTTCGTTCAATTCGTTGAACTCGTGTAATGATTTCAATGTACTTTCGTAAAATAAAATTGCCGCGATCAAGTTACCTTTATCTGAGTATGGCATCATTTTTCTTTGAAACTCTACAGTTGTATCCAAGAAAGCTGTAGTACCAACTGCCTGAGCATCTAATACTTTTTTGTGCTCACTATCGTCTGGGATACCTAAATCTGCCATAGTAACACCTGGTTTTGTAACCAAAGCGATGTAAGGAAGAGTTTTTACTAAAACTTTAATACGCTCAATGTATAATTCCAAAAGCTCTCCCTTTTGCATACCACTCAATTCTTTTTGATCATGGTATTTACGAATAAGAGCAGTTGTACTAATAATACTTCTTGGGGCGTTCTTAGCCTGAGCTGTTACTGCTGCAGTAGTCATTATGAAAAATGCACTAAATAGAATAATTTTCCCTTTCATAGATTCTGAATTATAATTGGTTGTTGATAAAAACAAAAATATATAATTTAACTTAATCTACAACTGTATTGGATTTTTTTTTCAAAAAAAAATCTTAAAAAAATCTTAAAATCGAGTCTTATGTCGAGAAAATATGCGTTTTGACGGGCTTTTTGTTAAATTTGTTAAAGTGAAATCCGTAAGATATTGATTATAAAAAACCGGTAATTTTTATAAGATATAGCCAAAAAAAACATCCGTTTATCGTTTTTTAGAAAAAAATATCAACAAAAAACGTCTGATATCTACTCACTTGAAGCCCTTTATTAACAAAAGTTGGTTCAAAAACATAAAAAAAATTGGTTCAAAACATTTTTAAAAACAGAAATTAAAACTGTTTAAGAATCTTTTTACCGAAAATTTTTGACTACATCATTTTCTTCTATCTTTGCTTCATGCAATTTTCTCAAATTTTAGGTCAAGATTACATCAAAAGCCACTTGATAAAAAGTGCAGCTTCTGGAAGAATTCCGCACGCACAATTATTTATTGGGCCAGAGGGAAGCGGCACATTATCAGCAGCTATCGCTTATGCGCAATATATTTTATGCAGCAATACTGGCAGTGAAAACTCAAACGGAAATGATTCCTGCAATCTCAAGTTCGAAAATATTTCGCATCCCGATCTGCATTTTATTTATCCAACTGTTACTACCGAAGATGTAAAAACCAAACCAAAGAGCTTAGACTTTATTCAGGATTGGCGTTCGTTTATTCAAGAAATGCCTTATGGCGGTTTATTTGACTGGTATAAAATTCTTGGGGTGCAAAACAAACAGGGAGAAATCAGGGTTGAAGATGCACAAGAAGTTTTAAAATCTCTTGCATTAAAATCATACGAAGGCGGTTATAAAATTATGATTATTTGGATGGCCGATAAAATGAATATCGCTGCTTCAAACAAATTATTAAAACTTTTAGAAGAACCATCTGACAAAACTATTTTTATTCTGATTTCTGAAAACGAAGAAGACATAATACAAACCATACGTTCTCGCTGTCAAGTAATTCACTTTAATGGCTTACCAGAAAAAGTAATTGCAGAAGCACTGGTTTCACGTGAAAACATCGAACCGAATTTAGCAAAAAAAATAGCACATCAGGCGCAGGGAAATTTTAATAAAGCTTTGCATCTGCTTAAAGAAGATGACTCTGAATATCCTTTTGAACAATGGTTTGTTAATTGGGTAAGAGCAGCTTTTAGAGCTAAAGGAAACGCAGCGGCTATTCAGGATTTAATTTCTTGGAGTGAAGAGATTGCTGGTCTTGGAAGAGAAAGCCAGAAAAAATTCATTCAATATTGCATCGAAATGTTCAGGCAGGCGCTTTTACTAAATTATCAGGCGCCAAGTTTAGTTTATATCGAACCAAAAGTTGACAAGTTTAAACTCGAAAATTTTGCTCCATTTGTAAACGGAAACAACATACACGATATTTTCAAAGAACTTTCTGATGCGATGTATCACATTGAAAGAAACGGAAATGCAAAAATAATTTTAACCGATTTATCTATAAAACTTACTCGTTTAATTCATAAAAAATAGTTTTCAAATGAATAATGTTGCCTCAATTTTACTGTTAGCTTTTTTAGCCTTGACTTTTTTACAATCTGGCTACGAAAAAATTTTTTATTGGAATGATAATGTGACTTGGCTTAAAGAACATTTTTCTAAAACCAGATTAAAAAACCAAGTACCGCTTGCCTTGCTCCATTTATTGATTATAGAATTAATTTCTGGAATTTTATGTGCTGTCGGAATTATTCAATTACTATTAAATAGTGGCCGCGAATTTGGTTTTTACGGCGCAATATTTTCATGTATTGGTCTGTTAATGATGCTTTTCGGACAACGTTTGGCAAAAGATTACGATGGTGCGAGAACCATTGTTATTTATTTTGTACCAGCTGTTATGGCTGTTTATTGGTTGAATTAAAAAACATCCAAAATTAATTTTATATAATCCCTAAACGGAAAAATAACCCACAGATTTCACAGATTCTCACAGATTAAAAATTGGGAAAAATCCTTGAAATCTTTGAATCCGATAACTATCGGGAGTGACAAAAAATAAATTTTATATTAAAGAAATGAATCCAAAACATCCTGCAGAATCACTAACTATTTTAACCGATTTAGTTTTACCGAGCGAAACAAATCCTTTAAACAATTTATTTGGCGGCGAATTATTAGCCCGAATGGATCGTGCTGCAAGTATTGCTGCCCGAAGACATTCACGACGAATTGTAGTTACAGCATCTGTAAATCACGTCGCTTTTAACAGAGCTATTTCACTTGGAAGTGTTGTAACTGTCGAAGCAAAAGTGTCGAGATCTTTTAAAAGTTCTATGGAAGTATTTATAGACGTCTGGGTAGAAGACCGCGAATCTGGAAACAGAACTAAAGCCAACGAAGCTATTTATACTTTTGTGGCTGTAGATGATACTGGAAGACCTGTAGAAGTGCCTGCGATTGTACCAGAAACAGAACTTGAAATACAACGTTTTGATGCAGCTTTGCGCCGTAAACAATTGAGTTTACTGCTGGCTGGGAAAATAAAACCTTCTGATGCTACAGAATTAAAGGCTTTATTTTTATAGTACAATTTTGATACAATTTGGAACAATCAAACTTCAAAAAAAGAAGTATTTTTACAAAATTACAAGCCCATCGAAATCTAGATCAGAAAGTTATTTAATTTACTGATTTGCTTTTGAATAGAAAAAATGATAAAATTTTAGATGAAAGAAAAAGACAAAGAAAAAGACAAGGAAAAGATGAGTTCAGAAAAAGATGCCAAATTAAAAGCGTTACAGCTTACGCTTGACAAACTTGATAAAACTTACGGAAAAGGAACCGTAATGAAAATGGGAGACAAAGCCATCGTAGAAGTTGAAACAATTTCTTCGGGCTCTCTTGGTGTTGATTTAGCACTTGGAGTAAATGGATACCCTAGAGGAAGAATCATTGAAATATACGGTCCAGAATCATCTGGTAAGACTACTTTAACACTACATGCTATTGCTGAAGCTCAAAAAGCGGGCGGAATTGCTGCTTTTATAGATGCTGAACATGCTTTTGATAGAAATTATGCTGAAAAATTAGGTGTAGATATCGAAAACCTAATTATTTCTCAGCCAGACAATGGTGAACAGGCTTTGGAGATTGCAGAAAACTTGATTCGTTCTGGTGCAATTGACATTGTGGTTATTGACTCGGTTGCTGCTTTGACTCCAAAAAGCGAGATTGAAGGTGAAATGGGAGATTCTAAAATGGGTCTTCACGCACGTTTGATGTCACAAGCTTTAAGAAAATTAACAGGAACTATTAGTAAAACAAATTGTACTGTTTTCTTTATCAACCAGCTGCGTGAAAAAATTGGTGTAATGTTCGGAAATCCTGAAACTACAACGGGTGGTAACGCCTTAAAGTTTTACGCTTCTGTACGTATCGATATTCGTCGTTCTTCTCAAATTAAAGATGGTGAGAATGTTATCGGAAACAGAACGAAAGTAAAAATCGTTAAAAACAAAGTTGCACCGCCATTTAAAACTGCCGAATTCGACATTATGTATGGAGAAGGAGTTTCTAAAACTGGTGAAATTTTAGATTTAGCAGTTGAATTTGAAATCGTTAAAAAAGCGGGATCTTGGTTTAGTTATGGTGAAACAAAATTAGGACAAGGTCGTGATGCTGTTAAGTCTTTAATTAAAGATAATCCTGAATTAGCTGAAGAATTAGAAGCAAAAATCAAAGCACATATCAAAGAATTAGCAAACGCTTAATATATTAAAAACCTGCAAGTTGCAGGTTTTTTTTTGAACCCGTCAAGTTTTAAAAACCTGACGGGTTTATTTTTTTTTAAAAATGACGCAACCATTTTACAAAAAATACATCTACTAAATAGAAAACGACTTGTTTGGTATTTGCCATGAATACCATTTTTGGCTTTTTTTAGAATAAATTTGGTTGGTTGATTTGATAAAAATCCGCTAGTTTACAGACAATGGCGGATTTTTTATCATTTTCTCAAAAAAAAAAATTCAACCTCTTACGCAACCTTTTTCATTTTCAGCTCTCTTATATAATGTGACGTTAACTTGAGTTTAAAATGTAAGCTCTTTATTATCAACCATTAATATTTTAAATCATGAAAGAGAAAATAGAAGTGTTGTACAATAAAAACCGAAGAAAAACCAAATTAAAATTTAAAAAAGTATTGCGTTTTATTTCGGAGAAGATAATACATAGATAAACTTTTGAATAAAAATGAGGGGATTTTAATTCAAAGAAAAAGCCCGGCAGTTCAATTCTGCCGGGCTTTATTTTTTGTATTTAATCTTTTAAATCTTCTTTTTTAAATTCGAGTAATACTTTATAAATCAATTGTCTGACTTGATCTCTAAGGTCCTTTCGCTTATCGCTCGTTAAACCGTTTGTTTCTATAAATGGCAATATTTTACCTCGCATTTTTCCAGGACTTCCGCTTAAAAAAGTATACGAAAATCGTTCTTTATTGTCGGCAAAAACAACTGGAACAATCGGAATTTGATGTTCTATCGCTAATCTAAAAGCACCGTCTTTAAACTCGTCAAGCAAAACACTTTCGTCATCTGGAACTCCTCCTTCTGGAAAAATACAAATACTTAAGCCTTGACTAAGACGTTTTTGCGCTCTTGCGAAAACTTCATTTTTGCTTTTTGACGAATTTCTATCAACCAAAATGCAGGTTCTTTTATAGAAAAATCCAAAAAGTGGAATTTTTACAAGTTCTTGTTTTCCAACAAAAACAAACGGATTTTTAATCACAGCCAGCATTAACATAATGTCTGTCATTGAAGTATGATTGGCCACAATCATGTAACTTTTGTTCTTGACTAGCTTTTCCTGGCGCTCGATTTTATAATAAAACCCCATTCCAAAAAGAATAAATTTAGCCCAGATTCGAGCCATTCTAAAAAAATAGGGATAACCGCTTTCGGATATAATCGAAATTAACAAAAACGGCAGCATAATCAGTATCGGAATGGCCATTAAGATGTAAAACCAAATGCGCCAAATCACCCAAAAAACAATTTTAATTCCTTTCATAGTTTCAAATGTAATAAAACAGAAATGAATTTAGAATTATAGTTCGTTAGATTTTTTAGACTTTGTGTACAAATCATAAAAATTAGAAGTATCATCGTCTGAACTTTGCAGCCTTTGTCGTTAAAATAAAAATAAGTTTGAGAACTTTGCGGTTAAAAAAATAAACTTCACGAACTTTGCATTTAAGAAAAAACTAGAATGGCAAAAATACTTACTGGTGTTCAGAGTACTGGAACGCCACACTTGGGCAACTTATTGGGAGCAATTATTCCCGCAATCGAATTATCTAATAATCCGGCAAACGAATCATTTTTGTTTATTGCTGATTTACATTCGATTACACAAATTAAAGATGGTAAAACATTAAGAGAAAACACATACAGCACTGCAGCGGCTTGGCTTGCCTGCGGTCTAAATCCTGATAAGGTTACTTTTTACAGACAGTCTGATGTAACGCAAACAACAGAATTAACTTGGTACTTGAGTTGCTTTTTTCCGTTTCAACGTTTGACTTTGGCGCATTCTTTTAAAGATAAAGCAGATCGTTTAGACGACGTAAATACTGGACTATTTACTTACCCTATGCTTATGGCTGCAGATATTTTATTGTATGATGCTGAATTTGTTCCTGTTGGAAAAGATCAGGAGCAGCATTTAGAAATTACTCGTGCTGTAGCAGCACGTTTTAACAATCAAATGGGAGAAACTTTTGTACTTCCACAAGCTAAAATTCAAGAAGATGGTAAGTTAATTCCTGGAACAAACGGCGGAAAAATGAGTAAATCTGCCAATAATATTATCAATATTTTCTTGGATGATAAAACACTTCGCAAGCAAGTGATGAGTATTGAAACGGACAGCACACCGCTTGAAGAACCTAAAAACCCTGATACTTGTAATGCTTTTGCTATTTATTCTTTGTTAGCTGATCAGACCCAAATTACCGAAATGAGAGCGAATTATTTAGGCGGAAATTACGGTTACGGTCACGCTAAACAAGCTCTTTTTGAATTGATTGCAGAGAAATTTAAAACCGAGAGAGAGAAATACAATTACTATATAAACAATCTTGAAGAGGTTGATGCTTTACTAAAAAAAGGAGCTGAAAAAGCGGCTAGTGTCGCAAATCCTGTTTTACAGAAAGTTAGAGAAAAACTAGGATTTAACTAATAAACAGATCCGAAAAGTTTTGAAGCTTTTCGGGTTTTTATTTTAAAATTTATCTCGAACATCTTACCAGTAAAAAAATCAATCTAAAAACAACAAGAAATATTCCTATTATTGCCCACAAAGACATACCAGAATCACTTCTAGATGGTTCTTTTTCAATCATCACATTAGCAACTTCTTCTCTGTTTGATTTTAGTGTATTATTCAATTCTGGATCAATAGCATCATAATTTCCCATTGCAATTATTATGGAGCTGGCAAAAACAGATTTCATTTCTGGTCTCAAATGCGGACTAGATATTTTTTGATTGAACAATTTGATTTTAGCATCAATTTCGGCAGATCTAAATTGTGAAAGAAGTGTATAAAAAGGGCTGAATTTTATAAAATAAATGGACACAATATCATTGTCTACTATTAACAAGTTGTCTTTTATTCTCTCGGAAACGAAATCTAATTTTTCGGTAACTTTTTGACTTAATATATCTAAAGATTTTTGAGGTAGATATTCTTTCGCAATCAAAAGATATTCTATATTTTCAAAACTATTATCAGCCATTTTTTGATTAATAAATGTATTGATTTCTTCCGATAGTAATCTGTCTATAAATTCTTTAACGTTCTCTAAACTAACGGAAAGAGCATTGTTAGAACTGAATCTATTTCTAGAATAATCTTTCTTGGCAAAAAAATTATATAAGACCCGATTGTTAACAATAAATAAAAGTTCATTTGGAAACTTATTAATTGCTAAAATTAAATCTTCGGCATAATTTCGTTCTAAATTTTGATGATTAAACTTCTCATTTTCAAATTGTCGCTTAATTTTTTCAATATCTTCAAAATTAAACTCTTTCAAGTCTGCACTATAAATTCCTGCATTTTCAAATAACTCAATAATATTCATTAATAAAGCTTTAGTGTTAAAACAAAAGTATCGTTTTATTTATTTTTACCTAATTTATTTCAAAACAAAAAGTTAGCCAAAACTAGTATTTAATAAAACCTAAATCTACAATTCCTTCAAGGTTTACAACGCCTTGTAGGTATCTTAAAATAACAACTCAAAATCCAAACCTACAAGGTTTTGGAAACCTTGCAGGTTAAATAGCTTCAAACAATTTCCCCGGCAAAGGTCTAATTATGCCTTTGAGTTCCATATTTAAAAGCATACTTGACATTTTATAAATTGGAAAATCGCATTCAAGCGCAACAGTATCGAGAACTTCTTTCCCATTTTTTAATAAAAAATCGTAAATTTTTTGCTCCTCAGGTTCTAGTTCTACAAACAATTGCTTCTGTATTTGTTTAGGGCTCTTTTTTATATCCCAATTAAGCATATAAATTAAATCTGAAGCATCTGTAAGTAAATTTGCTTTTTGTGTCTTAATTAGCATATTACAGCCTTGACTGTACTTGTCTGTTGATCTTCCAGGAACGGCAAAAACATCACGGCAATAATCGTTTGCTAAATTGGCAGTAATAAGTGAGCCACCAGAATCTGCAGATTCTATAACAATCGTAGCTTCTGTCATGCCGGCAACTATCCGGTTTCTACGTACAAAATTTTCTTTATCTGGATTAGAAGAACTCCAAAACTCGGTAATAAAACCTCGGTTTTCTTCCATTTTTGCAACATATTTTTTGTGTGTTTTGGGATAAATCTGGTTTAAACCATGTGCTAAAACACCAATAGTCTGCAAGTTATTATCCATTGCTGTCTGGTGCGCAACTATATCAACTCCATATGCAAAACCACTTACTATTACTGGATCTAAAGGCGCTAAGTCTTCAATTAATTTTTTACAAAATTCAGTTCCGTACGATGTAATCTGACGTGTTCCTACAATGCTTATTAATTTCTTGTTTTTTAAATTAATATTACCCGCAGAAAAAATCAATACTGGAGCATCTATACAATGTTTAAGACGTTCAGGATAATTCTCATCTTGAAAAAATGACACGTTTACAGCATTAGATTTAATAAATTCAAGTTCAAGATTTGCTTTTTCAAAAACAGATGGATCTTTTAAATTTTTCAAAAGAACGGCACCAACTCCATCAATTATTGCAATTTGATTGGATTTTGCGCTAAAAACAGCTTCAGCATTTCCAAAATGTGTTAATAGCTTTTTTGCCATAATATCTCCCACCCCGTCTACTTTTAGCAAGGCTAATAAATAAAATAAATCCTGATCTGTCATTCTGATAAAATATTATGTAAAATAGAAAAAGTAAAAATCAACTTTTAAGAGCGCAAATATCATTAAATTAATGTAATTTCTTAATAAAATTAAAGAATTATAGTTGTTAAGCGTTTTAATAAGTCTTGTTAAAACAATTAACTATTTGGTTTTTAATATTCTATAAAATTTTGTGAATTGTTAATAAAAATTGTGAATAAAATTTTGATAACTATATTGGTTCCGTAACTTTGTTGCTATGAAAATCGAAACTTACATCTCGCAGTTATTGTATCGTTATCAGTGTGTAACGGTGCCAGGGTTCGGAGCATTTTTAACCGAAATTCACTCAGCACAGCTGAATGAAAGTACGAATTCGTTTTTTCCTCCTAAAAAAACGATTTCATTCAACAGCCATCTAAAAAACAATGATGGATTGTTAGCTAATCATATTGCACAGGCAGAAAATACTTCTTATGGTTTTGCCGTAAGCTCAATTTCACATGAAGTTTTGAGCTGGAAACAAACGTTAGAAGAAAATGGCACGATCACTCTAAAAAACATTGGAGAGCTTCGTTTTAATTCTGAAAGAAATATCATTTTTACACCAAACGATCAGACCAATTTCTTGTCTTCTTCTTTCGGTTTAAGTCCTTTTGTTTCTCCGTTGGTTAAAAAAGAAATCTTCGAGAAAAAAATCGAGAAAATTTTAGAAAGACAACCTGTTGATTTATACGAAAATGATGAAGAAATAAAATCATCTGGTTCATTCTTAAGATATGCCGCAATTCTTGTTTTAGGCCTAGGAATTACTGGAAGTATTGGTTACCCTTTATACCAAAACCAGATAGATTCTAAAACACTTGTTGTAGAAAGTGCTGTACAGAAAAAAGTACAAAACAAAATACAAGAAGCAACATTTATGATTCAGAATCCGCTTCCTGCTGTAACTCTTTCTGTAGATTCTTCTAAAGTAGAAACTGCTGCAGTAAAAACAATGCCGTATCACATTATGGCTGGTGCTTTTAGAAGTGAGCAAAATGCCAAAAAAGCATACGATCAATTGATTAAAGATGGCTATGAAGCTAGAATGCTTGGTGAAAATAAACACGGATTATTTCCTGTTGTTTACGGAAGTTACGCAACTATGGCAGAAGCTGAAAAAGCACAAAAAGAAATACAAAAGGGTGAAAATCCTGATGCTTGGATTTTAATCGAAGCTTTATAATATAACTATCTAGTTATCCGTTTTTTTCAATTTAGAACAAGATCATTTTACAAATCGTAAAATGGTCTTTTTTTATTTAAACCAAAAACAAATAAATATTTTGTAGGATTATTATTATTTTTGGAATGCTATTTGTTTGTGTGTAAAACATTAAAAAAATATAATAAGAATGAAAATCACACAAAAATTAATTTTATTTACTGGTCTTTTAATTTCATCACAGACCTTTTACGCACAACAAGCAGCTCTGTACAATGACAATAAGGACATTATCCTTAAAAAAGAGAAGGTTATAAATGAGCAGCAAAAATTGGAAAAAGAACAAAAAGATTTAAAAGAAACCAATAAAAGGTTAGAAAAAGAGCAAAAGGATTTAAAGAAAGCTCAAAAAGACGTAGATAACCGAAAAGAAAAAATCGATAAGGCTCAAAAAAACGTCGAAAAAACTAAGAAAGAAATCGCTAAGAAACAGGAAAAAAGTGAGAAGTTAAAAAAAGAAATAACTAAAAATAAACTTTCTGAAGAAAAACTTCAAAAGGCTCAGATTAAGGCAAAACAAGAAGAACTTGAAACTTTAAAACTGCAGTCTAAATTAACTCAGCAAGAAAAAGATCTTGACAAAGCATTAAAAGCTAAATAATACCTGCTTTAAAAAAAATTGTAAACTTAAAAATCCTACTCTCAACAGAATAGGATTTTTTTTATAAATAACTGAAAATAATTAGGTTAAATATACAACTCCATTCTCTTGCACACGCCCGTGCCCAATAATACTATTCATGATTAAATCGCCGTTCCCAATGTACTGGATCAAGGCATAAAAGCCGTTCCCGAAAATATTATTGCCAAAAATTCTTTTATGCACGGTTTCGCCTGTAAGCCAGTCTAAACCTGTAATTTCCCAGCCAGTTCCAGCTGTTTTGTAATATCCGTTTACAAAAACAATATTAGATCCAGTACTTATTCCTGGAACCATGCTCACATCAGAAACATCACCGCGAGACCAAACAGAACTCCAAGCATGCGTTGCAGGATTCCACTCAAATCTTTCTACGCCAAAAGGAGCATCCAAAACTGGACCTCTTGCGATAGCATCAACAAGAACTGCTCCTGTAAGCTGATCGTCTGTTAAGCTGACATTGTTTACAACAAAAGCACCGTAACCGCTCACTGCCACAGATTGATCTGTTTGAATAAATTCTGTTGTTAACGGCAAACCACAAGTCGTTTGAATCTGACCCGCAATTCTACTGGTAAATCCAGAAGGAATTGCATCACGCCAAAAGGCGATTAAGCTCATTCTTTTAAGGCCATCTGTAATTACCACTAATTTATCCGTATCAGTACCAAAACCCATTAATGTTGGAGTCGCACCAGAACCAGATCCAAAAATAGTTGGAAATGTGTCGCCCGTTGGATAAACAGATTCCCAAGCACCGTCTGCAGGATTAGGAGAAATTGCTGTACCTGTCCAAACCAATTTGTACATTTTTTTATCGGTAACCACATAAATACCGCCATCTTCATCTACAGAAACCGAATTGGAAATGCTTTCAGTTGGACTAAAAATATGCTGCGCTAAAAAAGGCGCTGTAAGGCTTCGATTTAATATTGTTATAGACTTTCCGCCAACAACTATCAATCGTCCGTCAAAAGTCATAGAAAGACCCGCAACGGATTCGCCAGACGGCAAAACGGTAGCCGTTTGTATGCTACGTTTCACTTCGATTCCCGGAAATAGAAGAGAGGATTTTAAATTTATGGCGTTTATAGCTCCCAAATAATTGACATACAAATCATTGTTATTATCTACAACACTGTAAACGCCTCCAAAAAGACCAAAACCACTTCCGCCACCAAGTCCAAGCGCGCTCAAAGCGGTTTGAATTGCAGTTATCGATGCAAAGGGCTGATTTAATACAGAAGCCAAAAGTGATGTTACAATGGTTGGAGCACCCGGAAGCGGTAATCTATACAAGGGCGTAAAATTATTGCTCGAAACTCTGATATAAGAAACATCTGTAAGGGAAACACCCCACATGTAATCTGGATCTGTAGAAGCCAGTGTCATGATGTTTATCGGGCCTCCGGCAACTTGTGGTAAAGGCGTGACAAGCGGTAAAACCGAAGTTACTGTTTTAATATCTCTAGGAACTTCATTGGGGAAATTGTCTGTCTGTGCAGAATCAAAATGCGTAATGGCATACTTTGGCGCAGCCAAAAATGGATTGTTTGTCATAATAATCAGTTTTTATGGGTTAAAAAAAATAAGTTCAATCTTTTTAACGATTAAAATTACTGCCAGAAAAAAGTATTGTGTAGTAATTTTAAAACCTCATAAAATTAAAACAATCATTTGATTATTAGATATTTAAAAATTTATTTAACGGTATCAAATAGTAAAAACCCGTATTTTTACCTGCTGCTTATTTTTGCATCTTGCGACAAAATTTCTTTGCCATTTTGATAAACAGTTAACGCCGCAGGCGCCGAATTTTTTTTGCCCAAAACGGTAATATAACATCTGTACAGAAAGTTACCTTTTTTAAAATCGAAATGCTGGTTTCCTCCGCTTCCATCTGCAAACCATTTACCGTTGAGAATTACTAAATCAGGCTTTTCACTAGTGCTTTGATTGGGTGACCAAGATGCGTATCTATAGTTTTCGCTGCCTAAATCATCGATTCTAATCTTAAATTTTGAAGTAACTAAAACATAAACAGGTGCTTTAAAATTAGTTAAAGAAGGATGAACAGAATTTTGTTCGGCTTTAATCAATTTTGCTTTTTGATCACTCTCAAATTTAGATTGATAATTGATCGCAATAATGCGTCCATCCTCGTCAATCCAGAGATCGCCGTTGTATAACATAATCCCGCGCCAGCCAACTTGCTGCCAGTCTTTTGCAGGATTAGAATTTATAATTTTGCTTTTTAAATCAGCATCAAAAATTTGATCGTATCGTTTTATAAAATCAGCTTTGTTTTTTACCGCTGGAATTGGGGTTTCTCTGCTTAATGGAAAACGAACTAAATTGGCAATGGCTTCTTTTTTATCGTTTTTTACGCAATCGATAAAATAGATAATTCCCTTTTGATATTCTTTTTTTAATTCTTGAGCAGGTACAAATTGTGCCGAAAAAAGGATCAACGCTAGATATATGATTTTTGATTTCATATCGTTTTATTTAATTATTAAACGGTGTTCTACGTGGAACATTTAATATAACCCATTGTGTGTAATTATTTTAACACATAGAAACATAGGTTCTGATTTTATAAAGAGTAGAAAAAAGAAATACATTTCTTTCACATATACAGCTATGTGTTTCAAAAAAGTGAAACGTCTGCTTATAGCTTAAAAAGCTATATTTCTATGTGTTAAAATAATTACAATCAACGTGTTAAATATAATTAATTTAACCAAATGCATATCGATAGTTTGCGTGATAAGTTTACGCATTGGTACAATATCCTAAGTAGGATTTTTTTATTTGGCTTTGCGTCTTGACTCAGGATTTCTTTACCGTTTTGGTAAATTGGTAGTCTAAAAGAATTATTTATCTTTTAGTATTTTCTCTAAAAATTCTACTTTGTCTTTTTCAGCTTGAAGTAAACGTTCGTAAAGTTTCTTGTTTTCTTCATAAGACTCAACTAACTTCTCTAAAGGATTAAAAGTAAGATGACTACAAGAATTATTTAATATTTGCCCTTTTCCGCTGTTATCGTAGAAATTATTAAAATAGTTAATTGCGGCTTCGTCTGAAAAGTTTTTAAGCGCTTCTACACTTACTCCCAAAGCTTTTGCAATTTCTTTAAGCTTTGCATCATCAATTTCTTCGCTATTTTCATAAGCCGAAATTGTTTGTTGACTCGTTCCTAAAGCTTGCGCCAAAGCTTCCTGCTTCATATCTCTAAGTTCACGAATTCGGCTAATTTTTCGCCCTATGTGGCTTGGTTTTGTTGATGTGCTCATAATTCAAAGATAATATTAAGGGTAATAACAAGCAATATATAAAAAACAAATTTTGTCCTGTACGATACATCAAAATTGATCTGCATTGTAGCGATCTGTTGCTTATTGATACTAAACAAAAGTACGATTTTTGAGACACGAAATAGTTAAAAACAAAAAATTATATAAACGTAGCTAGTTCTGCGATAATGTGATGAAGTTAAAGGGTTTTTTCACGCAGATTTTGCAGATTTTAGCAGAAAAAGAATGAAAAAATATGCCTGAAAAAAAACCTTAATTTAATAACATTGAACTAGGTATATCGGCAAAAATGTGAAACTTGAAACCTGAAACTTGAAACCTGAAACTTGAAACCTGAAACCTGAAACCTGAAACCTGAAACCTGAAACCTGAAACCTGAAACCTGAAACCTGAAACCCTGTCTATTATACACATGTCCGAGCGGACGAGACG
>NZ_WMID02000054.1 GCF_009711165.2 Flavobacterium sp. MC2016-06
AGGTTGAATAAAAATAGAAAAAAATTATTAAGTCCGAATCATTTAATTTTAAAGTTTCGACAAATATATAAGACAATTCTTATTTTTTAAGAATATAAATTTAAAAATATATTAAAATAAAAAATTTCTTACATGCTTCAATTTGAAAATAAACTTGAGACTTAAATAAAATGGGCTGATTGTAGGTTAAATGATTGTAAGTAATATTAATTTTATATTTATTTTTAAAATTCAAATATAAAATATTCTCTACCTTTGTTATCGAAAGGTTTTTATGACACCTTTCTTCTTTAAATAAAAAATGTAAAGTATGCAAAACATTCCTAGTGTAGACTTACGTGATTTCCTTTCGGACGACCCGAAACGTAAACAAAAATTTGTAAATGAAATCGGCAGTGCATTTGAAAACATTGGCTTCGTAGCCTTAAAAGGTCATTTCTTAGATGATCAATTGGTAGACGAACTTTATGGCGAAATAAGAAAATTTTTCGCTTTGCCAGTAGAAACTAAGCATAATTATGAAATTCCTGGTATTGGCGGACAAAGAGGCTATGTTTCTTTTGGAAAAGAACATGCTAAAGGACGCAAAGAAGGAGATTTGAAAGAATTTTGGCATTTTGGTCAATATGTTGACAAAGATTCAAAATATGCTTCAGAATACCCAGACAATGTAGACGTTAAAGAATTACCTCGTTTTAACGTTGTAGGTAAAGAAGCATACCAAATGCTTGAAAAAACAGGTGTTTATGTATTGAGAGCTTTAGCTTTACATTTAGGTTTAGATGAGTTTTATTTTGATCAATATGCAAAAGATGGAAACTCAATTTTAAGACCAATTCATTACCCACCAATTACTTCTGAGCCAGAAAACGCAATTCGCGCTGCAGCTCATGGCGACATCAACTTGATTACGCTTTTAATGGGAGCTCAAGGTAAAGGATTACAAGTTCAGAATCACGATGGCGAATGGATTGATGCTATTGCAGAAGACGATCAATTGGTTATTAATGTCGGCGATATGTTGTCTAGACATACTAATAACAAACTAAAATCAACGATTCACCAAGTGGTAAACCCACCAAGAGAATTATGGGGAACTTCACGTTACTCAATTCCGTTTTTTATGCATCCAGTAAGCGATATGCGCCTAGATTGTTTAGAAAACTGTATTGACGCAGAAAATCCTAAGAAATTTGAAGATATTACAGCGGGAGATTATTTATACGAACGCTTAGTAGATTTAGGGTTAATTAAAAAGTAAACTTTTTAAATTCCAACATATTAAAATTCCAAATTCCAAACTTCTTATTGGAATTTGGAATTTAATTTTTAAAAGCAAAAAAGTTGGAATTTATTTTTTAGAATAAAAAATGTATGGACTTTAAAGATCAATTAAAAAATTTATTTCCAGATCACGTAGAATCAAATGAACCAGAAGAAATTCAGGAGCAAGATCATGTGCTTTATGTTCAAAAAGAGCCCATGATCTGCAAATTTGAAAAACGAAAAGGAAAAGCAACCACAATTATCGAAGGTTACGAAGGATCTGATGAAGATTTTAAAATTCTAGCCAAAGAAATTAAAACAAAATTAAGCGTTGGCGGTACTTTTAAGGATGATTCTATTATCATTCAAGGAGATTATCGTGACAAAATAATGGCAATTTTAAAAGAAAAAGGATTTAAAACCAAACGTGTAGGAGGTTAAATTCCAATTTTTTAAATTCCAAATTCCAATGAATTAGAGGGTTGAAAATGTTTCAAGTTTCAAGTTTCAAGTTCTGAGCGGCATGAAACCTGAAACCTGAAACCTGAAACAAAAAAAACTTACCCCTCCCCATTAAACCAAAAACATATGATACAAGCATCAGAATTAATACTAAATCCAGACAGAAGTGTTTATCATTTAAATCTTAAACCAGAACATATAGCGCACGATATTATTTTTGTTGGAGACCAAAATCGTGTGGAGAAAATCACTCAGTTTTTTGATTCAATTGAATTTTCAACTCAAAAAAGAGAGTTTAAAACGCAAACCGGAATCTACAAAGGCAAAAGAATGTCTGTAATGTCTACAGGAATTGGTCCTGACAATATTGACATTGTAATAAACGAATTGGATGCTTTGGTGAATATTGACTTAAAAACGCGCGAGCCAAAAGAAAACCTGACTTCTTTGAATATTATAAGAATTGGAACTTCGGGATCTTTGCAGGAAGATATTCCGGTAGATAGTTTTGTAATGTCTAAATTTGGTTTAGGATTAGACAATATGCTCCGCTCCTACTTGATCGATGAAGTTTCTAATGCTGCAATTGAAGATGCTTTTACTGCGCATACGAATTGGGACATTAGAAAAGGAAAACCTTATGCGATTGCCTGTTCTGAAACATTAGAAAAATTAATAGAATCGGATAAAATATTTAAAGGGATTACGGCTACTGCTGGTGGTTTTTATGGCCCGCAAGGACGTGTTTTACGCTTGAATATTCAGGATGAAGCATTAAATAGTAAAATGGATAATTTTAGTTTTAATGATACTAAAATCACTAATTTAGAAATGGAAACGGCTGCTATTTACGGACTTTCTGCACTTTTAGGTCATAATGCATTGTCTTTGAATGCTATTATTGCCAATCGTGCATCTGGAACTTTTAGTGAAGATCCGTACAAGGCTGTTGATGAGTTGATTGCTTATACTTTGAATAAATTAGCGTCTAAATAATTAGAGAATTTGTCAATTAGAAAATTAGATAATTATAATCTTTAGATTATGTTTTTAAGAGTTGCACGACATACTGATGATTTAGAGAAAATTGAAAATTTTTATGTCAATATTCTCGGTTTTGAACGTTTAGGAGGTTTTGAAAACCACCATAATTATGATGGTCTTTTTATTGGAAAATCTGGTTTAGACTGGCATTTTGAATTTACAAAATCGGATATAAAAGCAAAACATATTTTTGACGAAGACGATGTTATTGTGCTTTATCCAAAAAGTATCTTGGATTATAATGAATTAATAAATACTATTTTACGAAACAATATCTCAACTATAACTGCAAGTAATCCTTATTGGAATGAAAACGGAAAAATGGTTCAGGATCCCGATGGTTATAGAATTGTAATATCGCCATTGAAAGCAGAAATAAACGAAATTGAATAATGGAAAATACGCATACCAAAATCTTATTTAAATACTACAGCGATTATTTAGAAGACAATGTTTCAGAAACGATGTGGGCTGAAATTATAGACTTAGAAAAAGGACATTTTAGATTGGATAATATCCCTTTTTTTGGACCTTTAATCGCAACTGATGATCTTTTTTTAGCAGAATATGATGAAACGGAAAAGCGTTTGGTCTTTAAAAAAACATTGCAGAGCTCTGGGAATTCTATTGTACAGATTGTAATTTTAGACAAAGAATTTGATAAAGAAATTATCATTGAAAAATTAAAAGCAATTAATTGTTTATCTGAAGCTCTAAACGATACTTTTCTGTCTGTAGAAATCGTAAGAGATATTGATTATTCTATTGTAAAAGGTCTTTTGAGTGAGTATGAAGAGCTTGAAACTATAGAATTTGCAGAACCATGTCTTTCAGACAAACATAGAACAGATTTATTAAAAAATTAGATTTCCTTTTTAGGATAATTTTTTTGAACACATAGAATTATCGATTTTGTAAGTTCGAAACAAGGCGTTTCACTTGTTTAAAAGACAGATAGTGCTCTATGTTAAAGAAATGTATTTCTTTTTGCGTTCTTTTTTTTTAATAAAAATCTACGTTTCCATGTGTTCAAAAAATTAGGAACTATAATTAACTTAAACTATACTATTTTTAGATTACGCATACCAAACTTAACTTAAACTCAATTTATAATGAAAACTGTAAAAATTGTAGGTGTTCCTGAACACTTCAATTTGCCATGGCATCTGTGCATCGAAAATGGTGAATTTGAAGCAGAAAATATTGATTTACAATGGAAAAATATTCCCGAAGGCACCGGCAAAATGTGTCAGATGCTGCGTGACGGAGAAGCTGATATTGCTGTTATTTTAACCGAAGGAATTGTAAAAGATATTGTCGCTGGAAATCCTAGTAAAATTGTACAGATATATGTTCAGTCGCCTTTGATTTGGGGAATTCACGTTGCCGAAAAATCTGATTTTCATACCGTAAAAGATCTTAAAAATAAAAAAGTGGCTATTTCTAGATTAGGTTCTGGATCGCAGTTAATGGCTTACGTAAACGCGAGCGAACAAGGCTGGGAAACTGACGATTTAGAATTTGAAATCATTAATACAATTGACGGCGCTGTTGAAGCATTGACAAAAGGTACTGCAGATTACTTTATGTGGGAGCGTTTTATGACAAAACCACTTGTAGATCAAGGTATTTTTAGACGTGTTGGCGACTGCCCTACTCCTTGGCCTTCTTTTGTAATTGCTGTACGCGATGAATTCTTGAAAAAGAACCCAAAAGTAATGGAAAAAATATTAGAAATTATTAACGGAACTACCCATGACTTTGCTCAAATTCCAGATATTGATAAAACTTTGGCTGAATTATTTAACCAAAAAACCGAAGATATTCGCGATTGGTTAAAGCTTACACAATGGTCACAGAAAAACCTTACAGAAAAAGCATTTGTAAAACTTCAAAATCAATTATTTGATCTGGGAATTATAGATAAAAAAAGTACTTTTGTAGAAACGGTAAAAGCGCTGTAAAAACTGCTTTTTGATTCTTATGATGAAATTCCCTAAAATTGACTTTCCGCAATTAAAATCCAAACTACAGGTAAAATCGCCTTGGGACAGGATTATTATTATGCTGTTGAGTCTTTTAATTACTATTCCGATTTTCATCATTCTGCATCAAAATCTGATCGATTTAGAGTGGGCTTTTAATTTAGACCGCGTTTTTATCTTCATTTTTGTTTTTGCTGCTGTTTTCTTTCTCTTAATGTTGCTGCGCACGATAATTATTTTGTGCATTGCAGTTTATATATTGGTTTTATTTTACGGAAGTGTGATTGGAAATTATGGTTTCAGCGAAATTTCCGAAGATTACAATTCGATGATTTATACGATGTCAGATAATCCGTTTCCACAAGATATTATTGTGGCAAAACTGCTTCCGTTTCCAAATAAATCGCAAATTATAAGTGCTATAGAATATCAGAATCCAAAGGTTAGGAATTTTGCTATTATGGCAACAAGCAAGTATTTTAAAGGAATAAAAGGATATTCTGATTATAGAACCACAATACAGTGTTTTGCTGTATTTAAAGAGATTAACAGCCGTTGGAATTATGTAAACGATCCTAAAGAAGGCGATTACATTGCAACAGCCAGCGAATCGCTGGAATATTTTTCTGGCGATTGTGACGATCATTCTATTTTAATGGCCGCCGCAATTCGATCTATTGGCGGTACACCAAGACTTATTCATACTAAAGGACATATTTATCCCGAAATATTAATAGGTTCTACTCTTGACTTAGAAAAGGTCAATTATTTGATTAAAAATGTTCTTTTTCCAAAAGAAAGCTACGGTAAAAAATTGCATTATCATATTGATGAACGCGGCCAAGTATGGATGAATCTTGACTATACAGCCAAATATCCCGGCGGTCCTTTTATGTACGAAGAGATTTTGGGAGCTTTAACTTTAAACTAGCAGTGTTTTAGTGTAAAATTTTAAAATTTCATTTTGTAAGAATTGCATTTTTTTTATTGTAGGATTATTTTATTAAATATTTGAATTTAAGTGTTTTACTTTGATTTATTTTTTGTAATTTTCTAGTATAAAACTTTAATCTAATAATTATGAAAAAATCTAAATTTTTTATTTTCGGAGTTATCTTACTGACAATAGTAATGATTTCATGTCATAAGGGTAGAAATAAACTTGTTAATTCGTGGAAAATAACTGCAGTTGAAGCCAAAATGCCGCTTTCTGATTCTGCCAAAAGTGCAATTCTCGCAAACGGTACGTTGACGTTTACAGAAGATGGACATGTAACAGGATATTTACTTCATGAAATAAATGGTGGTACTTATGTTTTGAGCCAAGGCGGAAAAAGTTTAGTTATTAAAGACGAAGTAGGAACGCCTTATCCTAGCGAAAGTACAATAACAGATGACAAACTGATATTGGATCTTAAAGAAATGAAGTTAACATTGAATAAAATATAAAACTTACGAAGTTCATTTTATTGAGCTTTCATAACCACACAATATTATCTAACCATTCTCTACAACTGTAAAGAATGGTTTTTTTTATTTTTGAATTTGAAATAAAACTAAAAATTATACCTTTGCAATTATAAAATCGAAGTGTATCGTTTATGTGAAAAATAATTTCTTTTAGGCAATTTAGAGGGTAATCTGCAATTTGTGGATGCTCTATTTATTCATTCTTAAAGAAAGAAATTATGCTTATTCTACAAAATATATCTTATAAACATACGAATAAAAGTCTGTTGTTTGAGAACATCAGCTTTACAGTAAACCATCACGAAAAAATAGCTTTAATTGGTAATAACGGCGTAGGAAAATCGACTTTGCTTAAAATTACTGCCGGCGAACTAGAACCTTCAAACGGAAAGGTTACTACAATTTCTGAGCCTTATTATGTCCCTCAAATATTTGGTCAGTACAATCATCTTACTGTTGGAGAAGCTTTGCGTGCTGCAGCTAAAATAAATGCCTTAAAAGAGATTCTTGAAGGTACTGTAAACGAAGAAAATCTAAATATCTTAAATGACGACTGGACGATTGAGGAACGATGTAATGATGCGCTGGAATATTGGCAGCTGCAAGGTTTAGATTTAAACCAAAAACTAGAAACATTGAGTGGCGGCCAGAAAACAAAAGTTTTTCTTGCGGGAATTTCTATTTATCAGCCAGAACTTATTTTACTTGATGAACCCAGCAATCATTTGGACAATGCAGGAAGGCAATTGCTGTATCAATTTATTGAATCTACTCAAAGTACGCTTCTTATTGTAAGCCACGATAGAAATTTGCTGAATCTTTTAAAATCGGTTTACGAATTGAGTAAAAACGGCGTTACAGTTTACGGAGGTAATTATGATTTTTATGCCGCACAAAAAGAAATTGAAAAGAATGCTTTAGATCAAGATTTACAGAGTAAAGAAAAAGCATTGCGCAAAGCCAAAGAAAAAGAACGCGAAACCATGGAACGCCAGCAAAAACTAGATGCTCGTGGTAAAAAGAAACAAGAGAAATCTGGAGTTGCACGTATTATGATGAATACGCTGCGTAATAATGCCGAAAACAGCAGTTCGAAACTCAAAGGCGTTCATGCCGAAAAAATCGATGGCATTTCATCAGAATTGCGGGAACTCCGCTCCTCTTTGCCCGATATTGATCAAATGAAATTTGGTTTTAATACTGCAGCGCTGCATAAAGGTAAAATTCTCTTTAAAGCCGAAAATATTAATTTTGGTTTTGAAAATCAGTTTCTTTGGAAAGACAATCTGGATTTTGAGATGCTCAGTGGTGATAGAATTGCTTTAAAAGGCTTGAATGGTTCTGGAAAAACGACTTTGATTAAAATTATTCTAGGAAAAATAAAACCTAAATTAGGAAGTGTTTATGCCTCAGAACATAAATCGATTTATATCGATCAAGATTATTCGTTAGTAAACAGCCAGTTAAAGGTTTACGATCAAGCACAGCTTTTTAATCATTCTGGTTTAGAAGAACACGATATAAAAATGAGACTGAATCGCTTTTTGTTTTCTCAAAATTATTGGGATAAACCTTGTGATACTTTGAGCGGCGGTGAAAAAATGCGCTTAATGCTTTGCTGTCTAACAATTGACAGCGAATCGCCGGATATTATTATTTTGGATGAACCTACAAACAATTTAGACATTCAAAATATTGAAATATTAACGGCTGCGATTAATGAATATAAAGGAACTTTAATTGTGGTTTCGCACGATAGTTATTTCTTGGAACAGATTAATATAGAAAAGACGATTTTGCTTTAATGGGTATTTGAATTTGTTGGGTATTATTCTTTCACGCAGATTTAGCAGATTTAGCAGATTTTTTTTATTCTTTTCCGCTAAAATCTGCGTGAGACTTTATAGCTGTCTATATTCTTTCACGCAGATTCGGCAGATTCTGCAGATTTTTTTATTCTTTTCCGTTAAAATCTGCGAAATCTGCGTGAGACCTTATAGCTATCTATATTCTTTCACGCAGATTCTGCAGATTTTTTTATTCTTTTCCGCTAAAATCTGCGAGATCTGCGTGAGACTTTATAGCTGTCTACATTCTTTCACGCAGATTCGGCAGATTCTGCAGATTTTTTTTTATTGCTATTCTGCTAAAATCTGCGTGAAACTTTTTTGAAATTATGGTTAGGAGTTTTTCAGCATCTTAAAAACATATTCTTTATAGCTTGCTCCTATCGGGATTTCTATTGCGCCAATTTCAACATCATAAGCCGTAAAGGCTGTAATATTTTTTAAATTGATAATAAAAGAACGGTGTATCCTCAGAAAGCTCTTGTCTTGTAATTCGATTTCAATATCACTGATTTTATATTTAGCACTAAGTTTAACGCCTCCTTTTTGATGCACAACAATATAATCTTTGACACTTTCGATATATAAAATCGAATCGATTTCTAATTTATTGAATTTGGGTCCATTTTTGATGTAAATAAAATTTTCCTGTAAAGGCGTAATTATCTTATTATTAGAAGGTCCGCTTATTCTTAAATAGCGGTCAGCAGCTTTAAAAAAACGATCGAAAGTAATGGGTTTTAAAAGATAATCAATAATATCAAGTTCATAGCTTTCTAATGCATATTCGCGGTAAGCGGTAGTAAAAATAACGGCTGGCGGATTTTTTAAAGTCTTCAAAAAATCAATTCCAGTGATCTGAGGCATTTTAATATCTAAAAACAAAAGGTCGACTTGAGTTGTACGCAATACATCGGCCGCTTTTAAGGCGTTAGAACAAGTTCCTACAACCTCAAAATAATCTAATTTACTAATGTGGTTTTGGAGTAAACTTATCGCCAAAGGCTCATCATCGACTAATAAACACTTTATTTTCATTTGTTTAGGCTAAGTTATATTCTGTTGTAAGATTTATTTCTAAATGCGCAACAAAGTGAGTGTCACTTTTTGTAACGTTAAAAGTATAATTTTCTGGATAAATTTTGTCGAGCTGCTGTATAATATTATTCAACCCGATTTTGCTGTCAGATTCAATTTCGCTTTGGCTGATAGAATTTTTAATAGTAAACTGGAAACGGTTATTCTCTAGTTTTAAATCAATATCTATAATTGGCGAACTGCCTACATCTTCTCCTGCTCCATGTTTAAAAGCATTTTCTACTAACGAAAGTAAAATAAGCGGCGCAATAGATTTATTTTGATCTATCGAATGATTAAAAATGACACTAAGACGTTCGTCATAACGCAGTTTTTCGAGCGAAATATAGTTATCCAGCAACGTTATTTCCTGCGAAATGGGTACATAAGTACTGCTGCATCGGTATAAAATACAATCTAATATATCTGATAAAACAGCAATAGACTTAGAGGTAATTGGAGAATTTATAATAGAAAGGGAATAAATATTATTGAGTGTATTAAACAAGAAATGCGGGTTTAACTGCGCTTTCAAAATTTTCAATTCCGTTTCGGCTTTTTGTTTTTCCAGCGACAACGCTTTTTTCTGAATGACATATTGATCCTTTATCAATTTTATAAAAATAAAAAATACAGATAAAGAAAAAGTATGCAGAAAATAAGATCGAAATAATTTCGGAACATCTGTTAGAATCTCCAAAATAGGTTCCTGGTCAAAAGGCGGTCTGCGAATAATAGGTTCTAAAACATAAACAACTAGAGTTCTTTCTAGAGCACAAAGAATATAGCAGCCTATCATGAATTCGATAAATATTCGAGTATATTTTTTAACCGCCATTAAGCGGGGCAAGATTCGGTACGCCACAAAATAAGCTAAAAAGATAGAAAAAATCTCGTCTAAGGCTATTTCCAGCATACTGCTTTTCATTGCTTCAGGATCATCAGAAAAAGTATTCTTGTTGGTAAACATAATAAAGACACACGTCCAGAAAAAGACATGTGTGGCCACTCTGTGGGCCGTTGTGTAGTTGATTATTTTTTCGAATGTTGACATATAGGTCAAAGTTACTATTTAATTATAAAGACAATTAAGCAGTCGACAAATAGATAAAAAAAAGGTACGAACACTTTAAAAACAGCCCTAAACAGGGTTTATCGCTCCAATTTTATTGTTTATGCTTTTTTATGACTCGTATGTCATGCCTTCAAATTTTGAGGGGGAATAATCTTGAGTTTTGCTCAAAATTATAAACGCAATCAAAATGAAAAAAATCACCTTATTACTTGTTTTATTTATAGGTTTTACTACAATGGCACAGCAGCGCGCACTATATAAACTTACAGGAAAAGTATTAGATGCTAAAACCAAACTGCCTTTACCTTATGCTGCAGTTACTTTATTATCTTCTGGGCAGGATATAAAAACAGTTTCTTCTGATGCAGATGGAACTTACGTTCTTAAAAGTACAGCAGGAAAATACCAACTAAAAATTGAATTTATGTCTTATAAAACCTTTGTAAAAGACAATTTTCAACTGGATAAAGATATTGTTATGGAAGCTGTTTTGCTCGAAGAAAATAGGAATCAATTAGACGAAGTAAAAATCGTTTCAGAAAAATCATCAGTAGAATTAAAAATAGACAAAAAAGTATTTAATGTGGGGAAAGATATTCTCTCAAATGGCGGTTCTGCAAATGATATTTTAAATAATGTTCCTTCTGTAAATGTAGATATTGCCGGCGTTGTAAGCCTTAGAGGCAATAATGCGGTTACGGTTTTGATTAACGGAAAACCTTCAATGCTGACGGCAAATAATGGTTTGTCTCAAATTTCGGCGGCCAATATTGAAAAAATTGAAGTTATTACAAACCCATCTGCTGCGTATGAAGCGCAAGGCGGCGCGGGAATTATTAATATTATTTTGAAGAAAAACAGCATGAAGGGTTTTAACGGTTCTCTTCAGGCTGGAATTGGTAATCCTGCGAATCATAATCTGAATGCTAATGTGAGTTATAAAACAGAAAAAATAAATCTTTTTGGAAATTTAGGATACCGCAATTTTAATGTTTTTGCGTCTGATAAAGATTATCAGAAAAATATAAATAATGGCGTAACCACTTATTTAAATCAATACAATGACATTAGCCGAAACAATAATGTTTACAATATGTACATGGGCGGTGATTATTATATAAATGCTAAAAACACGCTTACAGGAAGTTATTACAGAGATAAAACCAATAACGATTATACCACTAAATACAATTATAATTATGCCAATGCGTCTAACGTTACAGACAGCATTATTAAGAGATTTGAAAATTATAAAGAACCGCAGTATTATAATGCTTTAGAATTAAATTATGTAAAAACATTTGACAAAAAAGAAAAAAAATGGACTACTAGTCTGCAATATGATTTTTGGCATGATGATGAAAATCAATACATAGACCAACAGAAAACATTACCTTATGAAGCTTCGGTTTCTAATTTATATACTAGAGACAAAGAAAGCAGTAATGATATTTTTTTGAAATCT
Source organism: Flavobacterium sp. MC2016-06 (assembly GCF_009711165.2). Taxonomy (GTDB): domain Bacteria; phylum Bacteroidota; class Bacteroidia; order Flavobacteriales; family Flavobacteriaceae; genus Flavobacterium. Next base: position 11,692 of record NZ_WMID02000054.1, read on the forward strand.
GATTTTGTAAATCCGATTAGTGAAAATTCTAAAATAGAAATGGGAATTAGAAGTGATTTAAGAGCGCTTAGAAGTGATTATTATACTTTGCTTGATGAAGTTTTACAAGACCAATATACTAATAAACTAAAATACGATGAAAATCTATACAGTGCCTATTTTCAGTTTGGCAGCAAGATTAAAAAGTTTAATTATTTAATTGGTTTAAGATCTGAATTATCAGATATACAAATTGCCGATACAAAAGGCACTTTTAACAAATCTAAAAACTACATCAATTTGTTTCCAACACTGCATTTTGTGTACAATTTAACCCCAAAAACAGATTTGCAGTTGAGTTACAGCAAACGCATCAACAGACCAAAATTCTGGCAGTTGAATCCGTTTTCGGGACTTTCAGATTTACGAAATCTAACGGTTGGTAATCCAGATTTAAACCCAATGTTTACCAATTCGTTTGAATTGACAATTTTAGCCAAACCAGGAAAATTCAGCATCAATCCATCGATTTATTATAAACATACAACAGATTTTTTTGAATATATCGTAGAACGTACAGCTGCAAACTATTTTGTGAGAACTCCAGTAAATCTAGATACAGAAAATCGTTATGGCGCAGAAGTTTCTACAACGTATAATCCGGTAAATTGGCTTAGATTGTCTTTAGATTTTAATTATTACAAATTCAAACAAAATGGCACTTACGAAGGTGTGGTTTATAATGCCGAAGATGAGACTTGGTTGTCAAACTTTAGATCGGTAGTTAAGTTTCCTAAAATTATTTCGGGAGATTTTAGTTTCAAATACCGAGGCAAAAAACAGGGAATTCAAACGCTTACAGAGCCTCAATACAGCGCGAATATTGGTGTGAGTAAAGATTTTTTTGCAGATAAAATGTCAGTGACTCTAAATGTAAACAACCTTTTTAACTCGCAGATTACCAGAGAAAAAACAACAACAGATGATTATTATTTAGATTCTGAATTTAAATCTCAAGGACGATATATAAATCTTAACGTTATTTACCGCTTTAACCGTAAAAAGAATGAAGCAGACAGACTGCCAGAAGGAATGTAATGTTGGGTTATAAAAAACTTCATCTTTAAAACCTATATTGTAAACCTTAAATTTAACACGGATTTCACGAATTGCCACTAATGGTTTGTGGAATTAATTTCACAAACGTTCGTTATCACATTAAAATTTGTGCAAATTCCTGAAATTCGTGTTATTTTATATTTGTGTCCACAAGGTAGATTTGAAAAGACGCCATTTTTTATATTAGTTCTCCTTTTATTGCAGCAATGCTTTCATAAGAGTTCATTACTTCAATTGGCGGACACATTTTTTCGTATAGAAGCCAGAATTTATCTTCCCAAAATTCTTTTCCATCTTGTTTTTTTAATTCCGTTCTAATTTGATCTTCTATTTCAAAAGATCCTTCATCGTCCAAAACATTATTGTGGCTTTCGTAATAAGATCTAATAAGTTTTCCTTTATCTGCCAAAACCCAGCGAAGCGTACATATATAAGGATCAATAAAAAAATAATAAACCTGCGTATTTAGTTTTTCTGAAATAAAGAGAGCTTGTTTTTTTGTTTCTTCAAAATCCCAGACATTCCATATTAAATAATTCCATTCGTTTATTTTATCAAACAATAAAAAACGCTTTTGAGTTTCTTCAAATAAAAAACCGGAAGCGAATGTGCTGTCAAATAAAAATTCTTCAGAAAATGAAGTATTTAAAACAGATAAAATCTCTTTGGCTGCGGAGCCTTTAATGCAAAAATGATGGTTTATTAAGGTATTAATCAATTTAGTTTCTTTTTTAGGAATTGCTTTCTTTTTTAAAGACGTCAAATATTCCTATGTTATTGTAGTTTAGTATTTTACAAAAAAAGAATTAAAGCAAATTTCTCGTGTTCAATTCTTTTTTAATCCCTTTTATAGTATTAAGATTAATGAAAATCATAGGAAGTAATGCAATTGGAACAACATTCAAGGCTCCAAAACCTTTTATCATTGCTACATAAATGGTTACGACAAAAAGAATAAATACAGCACCAGCCAGCGTATACGTTACAACCTTTGACATTTTGTGATATTGAAGTAATTCTTCATTAGTCATTTCAGTTAATTTCTTGGTTTTCATATTTTTTTTAATTAATTACTTTTTAATTGTATATTTTTTATTGCTCCAATTGGTGCGATTTTTATAAATTCCTCTCCTTTTTTGATATAAAAATAATAAAGACTATTGGAGCTTATTAAATAAACCTGTTCAGATTCGCCACTGTTGTAGTTTAGTTTAGACTCAAACTTAAGTTTATTTTGACTTATTCTTTGCTGCAATTTTTTACGTTGCCCAAATCCAGTTCCAATAAAGAACGAGAATAAGGAGACTGTTAAAAAAACAGTAATAAAACTTAAAAAATGATTTGTTAATGCTTCCTGGTCCATTTGATCTCTGTTTTGTATTCCAGACATTTTTTGAACCCATTTTTTTTGATTTTGTGTAGATAAAAATTTAAAAAAGGCAAATGAAATTAAAATTAAAACAATTACAGCACCCAACACAATAGGACTTTCCGTAATAGTTGCAATAGGACTTATCAAAATATCCATAATCGAGGAATACTTAAGAATATTTATATTAAATGGATAATAGAAAATAGTTTCTTTAAATATTCCCAATACCACAAGAAATAAGTAGCCTAAAGGCAGTAATTTTTCTAGATTTTCTGGAAGTTTCATGGAATGTTTTAGTTTTGGTTGGTTAATAGTTGTAAAGGTAAAACGATACTGTTTTGTGGCTTTGTACAAAGATTATAGTTTCAGGATAATTAACTCAAAAACGTTACAATTGCTTCTCCATTTTTGACAGCATCAGAATAAATTTTCTGAATTTTTATAAAGTAATGACTTAGATATTCAAAGCTTTCCGTTTCATCACTCCAGATTGCAGGATAAACTTCTATTTCTGCCATTTTTTTTGGATCGTATTTTTCTTTTAAATCTTCAATTGAAATTTCAGAAATTTGATTGTTTATATCTACAACTTGTTCAGGTCTCAAATAGTAAGCTGGGCCATAACCTAAATCCTGATCTGTATCTACAATTTGGTCGCTAAACAAAACTTGAGCAAGATCATAATCATAAGCATCTGGCATATTTTTTCCGGTAAGTAAAAAAATAATTCCGTCCCAAGCTTTGTCAATATAAAGCCATTCAATTTCTTTAGGCGTTTCTTCGCTGGAAAGATTTTGTTCTAATATTGAACTGTCTTGTAGATACGCTTCGAGTTGTGTTTCTTTTACTCGAAGTAAATTTCCTGTCATTCCCATAATTTAAAATGTTGTTGGTGGGTAAAAATTAATTGTTTTATTAAGATTTTATTTTAGCTAATGTAAGAAAATTTAGAAAATATTTGAATTAAATTAAAAATATATGATATCGTCATTTTGGCTAATACAATTGTCAAATCGGCTACTTCCCTCCTTCTATTTCGGTACAACTTTGCATTATAATTTTAAAACAATAAAAAAATGCAAAAGACAATTTTTATCACAGGCGCATCATCAGGATTAGGAAAAAGTACAGCACTTTTATTTCAAAGCAAAGGCTGGCGCGTAATCGCAGCAATGCGCAGCCCAGAAAAAGAAACAGAATTAACGACATTAGAAAACGTAATTATAGTACCGCTAGACGTAACAAATGCTGAACAAATTGATTTAATTGTAGAAAGTGTTACTAAAAAATATGCTGTAGATGTGGTAATGAACAATGCTGGTTATGGTTTAATTGGTGCTTTGGAAGCTTTAAGCGACGAACAAATACAGCGTCAGATCGAGACCAATTTATTTGGCGTAATAAGAGTTACAAAAGCTTTTACAGCACATTTTCGTGAAAGAAAAAGTGGTATGTTTTTAAACATTACGTCTACTTTTGGATTAATAGGATTTCCGACTTGTTCTATTTACTGTGCAACAAAATTTGCTGTTGATGGTTTTTCTGAAAGTCTGGCGTACGAATTGGCTCAATTTGGCATACAAGTAAAAGTTATTGCGCCGGGTGGTATGCAGACCGATTTTGCTACTCGATCTATGGAGGTTGGGCAGCACGACGCCTACGCACAATTAAATGCTGAAGTGAGTAAAGGTTACAGCCCAGAGAAATTGGCCAATTATACCAAAGTGCAAGATGTGGCTCAAATTGTATACGAAGCAGCGACAGACGGTAAAAACCAAATGCGATATGTTGCCGGAAATGATGCTGTGGCGCTCTACAACGAAAGAACTACGCTGGGAACAGAGAATCAGGTAAAAAGTATTAAAGCAATGTTTACATTTTAAATTTTAAGAAAAATGAAAAATCAAGCCATAGAGTTGACTACCTTTAAATTAAAAGGATTCACAATTAAAGAATTTATTGATGCTAATGCCGAAATTGACGCTTTTTTAAAACGTCAAAAGGGTTTTCGTTCCAGAACTATCTTAGCCCTGAAAAAAGACGTTGTTTACGATCTTTTAGTTTGGGACAGTACCGAAGAAGGAACTGCAGCAATGCATTTACTTATGGACGAACTCAGCGATTCTGTTGTACACGACATGATTGATCAAAGTACGGTAAGCTGGAATATTGCGCCAATAGAACATTTTGTAAATTTGTAAAAACGAATTCTTATACTTGTAGTAATGAAAAAGCATCCTAAAACATTCCATTCGCTTTCTGAGCTCCACAAAGCCATGGGACTGCCTGTGCCAATGCATCCGCTCGTAAGTATTATAAATTATGGCGAAGCTGTATTTGAGGCTCAGGATTTTGAACAAGGTATTGTGCTGGATTTTTATAAGATTTCGTTTAAAACGAGTTTCAACGGAAAAATTAAATACGGACACGGTTTTTATGATTTTGAAGAAGGAGGCATGTCTTTTGTCTCGCCTGGACAGCTTTTAAAAATGCAGGAAGAAGAAGCTGATTACAGCGGTATGTCATTACACATTCACCCAGATTTTATACGTCCTTATTCTTTAAATACCAATATCAAGCAATATGGCTTTTTTAGTTATACGGCATCAGAAGGTTTGTATTTGTCTGATAAAGAAAAAGAAACCATTTTAGGCGTTTATACAAACATTCAAGATGAACTACGTGAACGAATTGACAATTTCAGCCAAGATGTAATTATTTCACAGATAGAACTTTTACTTAATTACAGTAATAGATTTTACAATCGTCAGTTTATTACCCGAAAGGCCGTTAATAATGATGTTTTGGCTCAATTAGAAACGCTCTTGAATGCTTATTTTAATGATGAAAAAGCATTGCTAAACGGCTTACCAACCGTAACTTTTGTTGCAGAAGAACTAAAACTTTCACCAAGATATTTGAGTGATTTACTTCGGAATCTCTGCGGACAGAATACACAGCAGTTTATTCATGATAAATTGATCGAAAAAGCAAAAGAATATATTGCGAAAGGCACTTTTTCGATAGCAGAAATTGCTTATAAATTGGGATTTGAACATCCGCAGTCGTTTAATAAATTATTCAAGAAAAAAACGAATGCTACGCCTGTAGAATTTCAGCAGTCCATTCATAAAAATTAAATTTTATAGTCTTTAATTTTTGAAAGGAATATTGTTTAAAAGCCTGCATAATATCTTAAGAAATCATGCAGGCTTTTATTTTATCAAAGGCTAAAAAATCAGAATCAATCGTAAAATTCAGCCATTTGTTCCGCTGTATCAAGAAACAAAACCCACTTTCCATCTTTTCTAATATAAGTATTTTTTGTTAGTGCAATACCATCTGAAACTGAAGACTCGTAAAATTGATTTGCAATTGGTCTCATAGTCCTAAAACTTTCCATAAGTTTCAAATCCGAAAATAAAAGTATATTTTTTGCGGGTATCGAAACTGCAATTATACCAGATTCTGTAATATCTTTCGGGTGATTTTCCCAAAATTCATCTAATAACATAATAGACGGATCAAAATTTCCATCCATTGCAATTCTATAAAAAGGTTTAGAACCTTCAAAGTTTTCTGAAAAATCCATAACTCCAATTTGACAATTTTCATTGACTTTAACAGCCAAATTTCTTAGTGCTACTTCTCTAATTTCGTCAATAGTAAGCCCGAAATCTCTTAAATGAGATTCTGCAAGCATTATAAAATTTTCGCCCATATCTAATACATAACAAACTACTATGCCATCTGCTAATTTGTCCGTTAAAATCGGATTAGTATTAAGTGTGAGTTTAATTTTAGGATCGTCTTCATTTTTTATAATTGGATAAATATTCTGTCCAAAGTTTACATAACCTTCTTGTTCCTTTTGTATGTCAGCCATTGGAGTGTCCAAAGATTTAGGTGTAGCTTCTACCTCTTTTTTCTTACCGAAAAGTTTGTTTAAAAATCCCATAATTAAATTTAAATTAATTGTTTTTTGATTAAAAAAATAACGTTTACAATATTTGAAATCACTTCATAATCTAATAAAATGAAGCATTTGCTTTTAAAATTAAGCTCTAAATTGGGAGCTAATATAGTTTTATTTTTATCAATTTATAGCTTTTTTCTGTAGAATAGTTGAGTATGACTTTGAGTTAAGTTTGCTTGAACTATTTTTATTGAAGTGTTTTTAGATCTTTTCGATCATGTTTAAGGTACTGATATTTAATAGTTTGTTATCTATTTTTTGTTTTTAGAATAGCTTTTGTTTGTTAAATAAATTAAAAAAAGAAACAAAATTATTTGCGCAGTCATTTAACTGCATTATATTTGCAGTCAAATAACTGCATAATGGAAACACGTAGAGATGTATTTCAGGCCATAGCCGACCCGACCCGCAGGGCAATATTAAGTTTAGTAGCATTGCAAGCGCTTACGCCTGGCGCAATTGCCGAAAATTTTAATTCGTCTAGGCAAACCATATCCAAGCATATTCAGATATTAAGCGAATGCGAATTATTGCACCAAACGCAATCTGGAAGAGAAATTTACTATCACTTAAATCCTGAAAAGATAAGAGAGATTGATCAATTTATAGAGCCATTCCGCCAAATGTGGGACGAACGATTTAATAAACTAGAAAGTATTATGAAAAACTATAATTCAAAAAAAATAGAATAATTATGGATTTAAAGACCAAAATTAACGCAGAAGACGGCAGACAAGATTTAGTGATCACAAGAGTATTTGAGTTGCCGGTAGAATTGCTTTTTAAAGCTTACGTAGAACCCGAAATTGTTGCACAATGGATGGGAACAAAAGTATTGAAACTAGAAAACAAAAAACACGGCAGCTGGGAGTTTGAAACTTCTGATGCCAATGGAAATGTTGTTTTTAAAGCAAATGGTGTTATACACGATTTTATTCTGAATGAGAAAATAACGCGAACTTTTGAAATGGAAAATGCAAATTTTGCACCTCAATTAGAGTTTTTAGAGTTTGAAAGCTTAACGGATGAAACTAGCAAACTAACCATGCAGATTATTTATAAATCTGTTGAGCATAGAGCCACACAATTAAAACTGCCATTTGCGCAAGGTTTAAATATGGCGCACAACAGACTAGAAGAAATTGTAAACAAACTAAAATAAAATATCATGACTAAACGAAACAAAATTATTTACTGGATTGCTACGCTTTGGCTGGCTTTGGGAATGACATCTACAGGAATTGTACAATTGATACAAATGAAAGAAGAAACCGTAATGATGCAGCATTTAGGGTATCCGCTCTACTTTTTAACGCTTTTGGGTGTTTGGAAAATCTTGGGTGTTATTGCTGTACTTATTCCTAAATTTGGTTTACTAAAAGAATGGGCTTACGCAGGTTTCTTTTTTGCAATGTCTGGAGCTGTATTTTCGCATTTGGCTTCTGGAGATGGCGCTAAAGAACTTTTTGGACCAACATTGCTAATTGTCTTAACAATAGTGTCTTGGTATTTTAGACCCGAAAGCAGAAAAGTAATTGCTAATTAGAAAAGATTTAAAAAACGCCTTCAAACATTAAAGTTTTTGAAGACGTTTCTTTTATTAAACACTTTATTTGTCATTTCTGTAAAGGTTACTTATTTCGGTAACGAATTTATCATTTCTATTGGTTTTTTACCATCAATACCCTGATGTGGTCTTT
>NZ_WMID02000055.1 GCF_009711165.2 Flavobacterium sp. MC2016-06
GCATCGGAAATTGAACTGATTTATAAAAGTAAAATAAAAGCATCTGAACGACCTCATATTACATCTTCTAGTGTTGTTTACAAGCTGGCTATGGAAATCTGGAATATGAATAAAATAGATTTTTTTGAACAGTTTAAAATTCTCCTGCTCAACCGATCTAATAAAGTATTGGGAGTTTACGAAATATCATCTGGAGGTATCTCAGGAACTTCAGTAGATCTTAGATTATTATTCGCAGCGGCGCTCAAAGCAAATGCTTCAGGTCTTATTATGATTCATAATCATCCATCGGGTAAAATACTCCCTTCTCCTTCAGACGAATTAATCACCAAAAATGCTAAAAAAGCTGGTACTTTTTTAGATATTACTTTAATAGATCATTTAATTATTTCCTCAGAAAGTTATTATTCTTTTGCTGATAATGGGAATTTATAAGTGAATTTGCTATACCAGATTATTTTTAATTTTTTATATAAAACAAAAGCTGCCGATTAGGGTAGCTTTTGTTTTTTATTCATCTCCTATTTCTGGAAAACACTCAACTTTTTCTTTCTTTAAATCAACCTCAACAATTTTTTCATTTACAAAATCGTACTTATATGCTTTGAGTACTTTTTCATATTTTCCTGATGAGTCTATTTTATTGATCACAAGTCCATAATATTGATATCCTTTATTATTATAACAACTAAAAGATAAATATTTATTTCCCTCCATTTTATATTGGTGCTCACTCATATCTATTGCTTTACCAATATTTACTATATCTATGACTTTCCATTTTTCATCTTTTATTTTTTTACAAAATATCAATGAAAAATTTCCTCGATCATTACTGTCTGCTACACCAAAATCTCTTATTCTAATTACATTTTTATCCTTTGCACTTATATTCTCATTCTCTAAATTTCCTATACTTTGATAACTTTCATCTTCTGTTACAGTCGAATCAACCAAAAAATCATGGTAGTTTTCATCAAATTTATATTTACCACTGTTATAATTAACATAAATACTTCCTATGTTTAAATCAGAATCATTATATAACTGGCCAATTTTAAAATCTTTGTTTTTTGCATGTCGATCTTCTTTTACTTCAACACTACTCCTTATTTTTTCTAGAGAATAATAATTTTTTTTAAACGTTTTAGGATATTTAATTTCTGGCTGAGTTGTTTTACCTTTAAAAAAAATAACTGGAAGATTTTTTTGATTTTTAGGTATCGTAAAATTTCCATCTCTTTCGACAATAGTATCATTAATAGCCGAAAGTAATTTGTTGCCCGACATCACTATATCTGAAATATCCCATGCATAACCATAAAAATAATTGTTTGGTTTACTATCATCTATCAAAATTGGCGTAAAATATAAAATAGGTTCTAATTTGTTATTTTTAATATCGTAAAAAGCACAATCAACTCCGTCTTCTTCACCAGAACTTCTAAATAATTCCATTAAATTATCATTATCTAGATTTATAAAAAACTTATCATTTATAGTAGCAAGAAATTCATTTTGAAGCAATATTTTATAGTCAGAAGTTATCCAATATTCTACATTAATTTGTTTTTTGGGATCGTATAACGTACATATATAATCTTTTTTTGAATCATTGTCAAAATCAATAGTTTCGGTAACAATATTTTCAGATTCTTTTGGTATTAGGGCTCTAATTTTGCTATTTACAGCTATTTCTTTGGCTTTTACTAAATAAGAAACTCTTTCTTTTTTTTGATCTTTACAGGAAACCATAACTAAACAAAGGAATATATAAAGTACTATTTTCATTTTTGTGAATTTTTATCTGGTTTTTTATTATCTGTTAGTTCAGTTATAATATTTGAATCTATTTTATTTCTTGTATTTATAACTTCATTTGATATAGCTACTATTTTTAGCTTTGAATATAAAACAAAAGCTACCGGTTAGGATAGCTTTTGTTAAACTTTATTTTTTCATGATAAATCTTACAGCTTATTTATGGACAGATATCCACTAAATACAACACCTTCTACAGATTCACCATCTCTATCTGTATATCTAACATTTACCAAACGCCCTTTTCTTCCATCAATATAAAGATAATCGCCATCGTCTGAATCAATTGTCATTTCAACTCGTTCTCCTTTAGGTATTTTTGTAATCAGATATTCTTTATTTCCAAAATAATCACTACGATATCTATTATCATATATTTCTAATCCATTTGGTGCAGTAACAAATCTTTCTTCGTCAAGATGAGGATTTACAACTTGTATTCCTTCAATTTCTTTGAGATCTATATATTTATATCCTTCCTCTTTAAGTGAAATCTTAGCAAAATATTTAAGTCCTGTAACTTCTTTTTTTACTTTTATATCTCTTAAATAGTAAAAGGGAATACTTGAATTAATTATTTTATAACTATTTGTATTATTAATTTCATACACTTTTACAGAATCTTGGCTTGCATATAATTCATATTTATTGCTTTTAATATCATACAATGATTTAGGGAATTTTTGAATAGGGAAATCTATTTTACTTAAAGCAATATCAACCGCCGAAAGGTCATAAATATATCCTTCAGATGGTTTTTCTCTGCTTTTATAATAATTATCAAACTTTTTTTTATTCGAAGAAATATAACTAAAAGTATAATTAGGTCTATAAAACTCATAGCGTTCCTCATATTCTCTAGGATAATCCGAAACATTATTAACTTTTAAGGTATCTGTAATATAAACAGTAGCATCCAAAAAATTTTGATTATTAATATGATAACCTTTCCTTTCGTATCCAGATGGTGTATCCCCACCAAAGCTTTCACTGTAAAATTTAATTTCTACCCTGTTTAGCTGATTCCCATCATAAAACAGATTTAAAGTATCGGTTTTAGTTTTTAAAACAGAACTTTCCTTTTTGGTATAATGACTAAAATATTCTCCTTTTTCTACTGTAGTTTTTACTGTTTTTTTAGTTACAATAACTTCTTGCTTTTGATTACAAGAAATAAAAGCAAAAGCAATAATTAATATAAAAATTCTCATTATTTTTTATTTTTATGCTAAAATAGAATATTCTTTTAAAACAAAAAACTACCAGCTAGGGTAGTTTTTGTTTAATGTTTTATTTATACAAACCAATTATAGCAAGGATATTTTTTTGTCAAATTTTACATTTTTGAAATTGTAAAAAAGTACTTTTTTTATTTTGATTGTGGAGTTACTTGCGAAGATTTCTCCTTCGTCTAAATTGTAAAGTTTAGATATTTCGGTAACAAAATTTAACTTCCTTTATTATAACGATTAAAACTAGAAATAATAGTTCATGAAAACTATAAAAGATAAGCAGGATTGGAAAATTGCATCGGAAATTGAACTGATTTATAAAAGTAAAATAAAAGCATCTGAACGACCTCATATTACATCTTCTAGTGTTGTTTACAAACTGGCAATGGAAATTTGGAATCTGAATAAAATAGATTTTTTTGAGCAGTTTAAAATTCTGCTTCTCAATCAATCCAACAAAGTATTGGGAGTTTACGAAGTGGCTTCTGAAGGAATCTCTGGAGCTTCTATAGATCTTAGATTATTATTTGCCGTTGCGCTCAGGCTCTTATTATGATTCACAATCATCCTTCGGGCAAAACACTGCCTTCTCCCGCCGACAAACTAATCACCAAAAAAGGCGGCGCTATTTTAAATATCGACATAATAGATCATTTAACTATTACATCTGAGAGTTATTATTCTTTTGCTGATAAAGGGGATTTATAGGTTTAGTTACTTTTGGTTTTTCATATAAAAACAAAAGCTACCAATTAGGGCAAATTTTGTTTTTTATATAATTGGTTTTATTTTTTATCTAGTTTTATCCATTCATTGATCGTCCCTTCACCTCCTACTCCTTTGATGAAGTATTTATCTCCTTCCAATTTTATTAAATAAGTAGGAGCTAATTTTTTACAACGGTCATCATTCTCATTGTAATACAATTCTAAAATATTATCTTTTTCTGCTGTTTTATAATTTCCTTCACACAAAAAATCTCCCATAAAAGCTTTTGACTTTAGTACAGTTCCGTTTGTTGTAATCGTAAAATAATAAGTGGTATGTCCTGTTCCTTCGTTAGTTAATTCGCCTTCTGTGCTTACTTCAAATTGGCCTAGAAATTTTTCAGCGATTGGTGTGCTAAATTTTACTTTATCTTTTAATAGCAGATTCAATAAATTATAAATTTCCTGATTATTAGCTTTAGCATAACTTAAAGCTGAAGTCTCTTCTAAATCGACTTGATTTGCATCTGCACCTTTTTCTACTAATAGTTTAACTGCTTCTTTGTTTTTACTCTTTACAGCTTCTATTACAGGAATAGAAGCCATGTCAGTTTGTGGATTATACTTCCCTTTTATGTCAGCATTATGATTAATTAGTGCTTCAACAATACGAAAATTAGAAAATTGACAGGCAAAGGAAAGTGGTGTAAGGCCATCCTCTGTATATATACTATTTACATTTGCTTTATTTTCTAAAAGTAAATCAACTATTTTTTCATTTTGATTCTCTATTGCAACATAAAGTGCATCATATTGATAATATTCATCCACTTCACCCAATTTTATATCGGCTTTTCTTGAAATAAGCCTTTTTACAAAATCATATCTGTCAAATTTGCAGCAATATCCTAATATTGTATAGGAATTGGATCCATCAAATTTATAAAAAACATTTATGTTTTTAGTTGTATCTATATAATGAACAAAATCTGCCTGATTTAATTCGATCGCTTTTTTTATATAGTTTTGATCGGAATTTTTATTAGTAGATTGAGTTGACGCTGTTTTAATTACATTTTCTGATTTTTTACAACTCAAGACTATAATTTGTAATAATAGCAGAACGACTAATTTTGATTTTTGCATTTTTTAATATTAAGGATAAATTGGGGTTATTTAATATAATTAACGCTGAATACTCCTGTTTTTTTTATCCAAAAAAGAGTAATTTGGAAATGCCGGAGAATAACCAGGGAGACGATACCTATTAATTTTATATTTTTCTTCCAAAAAATCAATAGGAGCTAATTTAAAATCCTCACCTGAATTATTAGAAATTTGATTTTTATTAAGTTCTTTATTATCTATCTTATCTACATTTTTCTTTTTGTCTTGACACGAAATAAAGATTAAATAGCATAAAATAATAAATAAACAATGCTTATACGATGTTATTAAATTTCTAATATTATTCATTAATTATCATTTTATGACAACATTGTTTATCTTAAAATCTATTGGAGAAACTTTTTGAATTGTTTTATTTTTATCAAGATAAAGAATAGACCACTTACTTTCTAATTCATCTTTATTGACAAACAAATCTAAGTGTTTTTGAAATTTACTACTTTTGAATCAGTAGTTATGTATTTTATTTTTTTTAGATCAAGTTGTTCTGTTATATTTGCTAAATACCCGGAAACGTCATCGGCAATTATATAAAAATTATCCTTACCATGTTTCTTTTTTAATGCTTCAATTTCGGTATCATTTGGTTCAAAAAAAAACAATAATATTATTATCCAAGATAACTAATGTGTCTTTTAACTTATGATTATCCGAAATCTTCTTTTCTGTAGAAACTTGTTTATTAGTTTTAATTATTACATTCTCATTGATTGATTTTTTACAACTCATTACAATAATTTGTAATAACAATAGACAAAGTAATTTTGATTTTTTCATTTTTTTTGACAATAAATATATGTGTTGATACTATTTTCTATTTAACTAAATTAACTATTTTTTTCAATCAACCTAATCTAATTTTTATTCCATGAACTTAAAAAAATATAAGAAATTTCTTGTAGTTTTGATTTATATATAATAAAACTATTTTAACACAAAGAACACTCCATTTCAATATTGTTATTGAAAAATGGAGTGTTTATTTGAATAGAAAGTGAATCAATTACACTTTTGATTGTTTTTAAGTTTTATACATAAAACAAAAGCTACCAGTTAGGGCAGCTTTTGTTTTTGATATTATAAATTTATTTCTATTTTATTTTATCATATTGTTTTCTTGAATCATAATCTTCAAAAAAAACTTTTCCGAAATTTTTTGAAGAAACCATAGTACTAAGCGGTAACATTTCTGAATGATCTTTTCTTTCAAAATAATCTCTTTTAAATTTTTCTAAAGTGATTGATTTTGTTTCTAAATTATATTCAAAAGTAATATTGTCATTTTGAAAATTACCGAATTCGTCACATGTATTTTGTTCTATTAAAAAAGAATTATCTCTTACCACTACTTTTTTAAGTCCGTCATCTGGACAATTGAAACTCAAAGTATAAATAATCTTATCATTTTTTGAAACAACAAATTTATCTTGACCAGCATTTATCAATACATAAACAGGAGAATTTAATAAATAGGAATCATACTCACCTAGATTTTTGATTTCTTTTGGTTCAAAAAACAATATCAAATCTTCTTTTTTATCTTTATTTAAATCACATTTTACTTCTTTTTTTATCTTATAATTGGCTAATTCTGATTTTAATGATGTTATGGTTTTTAAATGCTGATTATCCTTTACTTTAACACTGTTTCTGATTTTTTCTAAAGAATAATAATTCTTTTTGAACGTTTTATTATACTTAATTTCTGGTTGAGTAGTTTTACCTTTAAAAAAAATAATAGGAAGAAATCTTTGATTTTTAGGCATCTGAATATTTCCATCTCTTTCAATACTATCATTAATAGTAATAGCCGAAAGTAATTTATTATCTGAGATAACTATTTCTGAAATATCCCATGCATAACCATAATAATAATTATTTGGTTTACTATCATCTATCAAAATTGGAGTAAAATATAAAAGAGGTTCTAGTTTGTTATTTTTAATATCGTAAAAAGCATAATCAATTCCATCTTCTTCACCAGAACATCTAAATAATTCCATCAAATTATCATTGTCAAGATTTATAAAAAATTTATAATTCATGCTTTCAGAAAATTCATTTTGAAACAATAATTTATAATCCGAAGTTATCCAATATTCTATATTAGCCTGCTTTTTAGAATCATATACTGTACATATATAATCCTTTTTTGAGTCATTATCAAAATCAATCGTTTCAGTAATTACTTTGTCATATTCATTTGGAATTAAAGCTCTTATTTCTTTATTTATAGGTATTTCTTTAGCTTTTACTAAATAAGAAATGGCTTCTTTTTTTTCATTTCCTTGGTCTTTACAAGAAAACATGAATAAACAAAGGAATAAATATATTACTATTTTCATTTTTGTGAGTCTTTATCTGGGGTTTTATTAAAAGTTAATTCAGTTATGATGTTTGGATCTATTTTATTTCCTGTTCTTGTATTTGCACTTTTAACTTCAAAATGTAAATGAGTTTGATTAACTTTCAAAAAAGTTGCTCCAGTTTTTCCAGTTCTTCCAATAGAATCTCCAGCTTTTATCAAATCTCCGTCTATAAACGTCACAGCCTCATCAAGATGAGCATAAAAGAAAAAATAAGTTTTACCATTATAAACTCCTTCAATTGTAACTGTATTTCCATATGTTCTTGACAAGTATGGAGTTCTTATTGTACCATCAATACAAGCATATGCCTTAGTATTGACTGGTGCATATAAGTCTAATCCATCATGTTTTCCACCAGTTCTACCATGCCAATCACTTTTTTCAGGAGTCCATTGTGTTTCAGTATACCATCCTCTTAACTCCATTATGTCAAGCGGATTACGCCATTTAGATTTTTTCTTGTTTTTAATTTTTATATCTACACTTGCAATATTATCACTTTTATTGCCTTTTGCCAAACTTTTATAATATTCACTTAAAAGTTCTTTCTTTTCTATTCCATTATCATTTATATCTAATCCTGGATTTGCATAATAATCTTCCGTTTCTTTGGCATACAAAATTGTATTCATATCTTCTTTTACAAAAGCCGGTGCAAAAACAGCGACATAAATATCTTCGGGTCTTTTTGGTAATACCGCTACAGAAAGCATATATTTTTTCACTTTTTCTAATTGCTGCAATTCTGTCATCATTGCATATTTTAACTTTAATTCATGTAGTTTATCAAAACCTGATCCATTTTTAAATTCTCCCATTTGTACAAGAGAATTTTGTGTAAATTGGATTAAACCTACAGCTCTTGAAGTCTTTTTCCCTTTAGAATCTGTTTTCTCAAAGAAGCTTTTTGTCATTTTGTCTCTTGAAATAAGTACTTTATATCCTTCTAATTGATTTGCTGCAAATGTAGTACGCGTTTCTCTATACATTACCGCCATAAGTCCATTGGCCATTTCTATTGTATTATTAGGCCAGATCTCAGTACAAATTTCTATTACTTTTTCTCTAAATTCTGGACTAACCTTAGATCCCCAAGTTAGATTCACCTGTTTTCCATTATTACTTACAACCATATTCAACCCTTTATAACCTAAATACTTTGTAGAATATCCTTCAATACCTACATAATAGCTCGTCTTTTCACCTATTTTTGTTCCTTTACGGCGCGTTATTTTAAAAGTTCCAGATGCTTTACCTTCTGAATCTATTTTTACCTTGCTTCTAAAGATTGGGTCTTCTCCCACTTTATGAGCCGTTAGTACAATTTCTTTTCCTATCATATTTTGTGTTTTAGCTACAATGGTAACATATTCACCGCTAAAGCTAAGAGGAATTTCATCTTGTGCTGTTACTCTTTTACCATCATATTGGAAATAAACATCTGTTATTTTTGCACCAGCTGAAACCTTTAAAATTGAGTCTGCATTAACATTGGCATTTTTCTTAAATGGGTATAATCTTTCATTTTCTATTCCCATTAATTTGAAACTGATTTTGGCTGTTTTTCCATCCAGAGTTCCAATACGCTTCTGAAAAGTGTCATCAAATTCGATTCTCTTATTTATTTCTCCATTTTCGTTTGTTTTAGTGTCATTGTAATAATAAGGAACTTTACTGCCATTTAAATAAAAATTAATTCTTACTTTTTCATTATCATATCCTGGAATATTAGCTTTTACATAGTTAGCTTCTCCTGTAAAACCAGATGTCTTCTTTTTGCTTCCGTCAGCATATGCCCAATAAGCTTTGGTTACTTGCGGGCGTTGTACTTCAATTTTAAAAATAGCTTGCCCTGCAGAACCTTTTGCTTTATCACTGTAAGCTTCTACTATATAATGTCCCTCTTTTTGAGGAATAGACATAGTAAAAGAACTCCACTGATTAAGATATGGTTTTTGATGATCCTTATTTTTATAGATTATTGTTTCTCCTGGAGGTATGTATAATTTATTATTAGAATCATAAATCATCCATTTTACATCTTCTTTTTCTTCATCTGTAGGAGGTATTTTAAAGGTTTTGGCTTCTAAAACGAAAGTCTTTTTAGGGTTACCCAATAAAAACAAACCATTATTTGATGTTTCTTTTACTTCACCAATACTAGTAACCTCATTTTTAATTGCTGAAATTTCAGTTTCCTGTGTAAATACATATTGACCTTTACTCGTTATTTTAATTGTGTAAGTCCCTAAATCAGGCATGGTTAATTTAATATTACCTGTTGCATCTAATTCTTTTTCTTCTGAAATTATGGTTCCTTTATTCTCATTTTTAGCTTCTATTTGATAATAAAGCTTTAATGGATTTAATGATTTTACATTCGGATATTTCAAACTTGTTTTTAATAAAAACTCTTTAGCAGAAGGTCTTGCCAATCCTCCTTTAATAGCTTTAGGAAATGTAACTACAACTGATTGGGTAACAATATTTACAGATACAAAGGCATATTTATTAAGATCTTTTTTACCATTTGCTCCATGACTATCTCCATACGCTTCAATTATATAAGTTCCTTCTGTATCAAAATTGTAACTAAACGAAGTTCCTTCATTTTTAAAAATAGTTTCTTCGTCTTTTTTACCTTTTTTCTTTTTATAAACTATCCAATTAATATTTTCCTTTTTATATCCATTTTGAACTATAAGGGTTTCATCAAGGAAAAACTCGAGACTTTCTCCAACAATAAATGAAGTTGCATTTGTATTTTTAATTTTTACTGCATTCTTTTTTACTGCGCTGCCTTGGGTATCTTCATTACTTACTTCTCTCAAGAATACATAAACATTTTCTTTTCCGATAGAAGCGTATAAGTTGTCTGCACTTAAATTAGGATATATTTTTGTTTTGGTTGTTATTGTAATACTTTTTGGTAAATCATCTAGTCCTTCGACTTCTTTTAATAATAAAAACAGTTCATTGTATTGCTCAAAAAGATTGGCAATATTGGTTTTATCATTATTCAATTGATCTTTGATCAGTTTCCAATGGTCTCTACTTATTTCAGAAATTTTTCCGTTAAATATATTAGCATCAATTGCTGCAATCATTTTTTTACGAACTGTTTCCCAATTAAAGTTTTGGATTGCTACAACTCCAGAATTTGACTGTTTTAATGTAGCATACATTTCTGTAAATAATGCATCATTTGGTTTATCATCAAAATCTTGAGCAGTCGCTCCTTCATCAAAAGCTTTAGAAATTTTTGTCCAATATTCTATCGCAGTTATATCTTTTAAAATGACAGCCAAATCTAATTTCTTTTTAATTGCTATTTTAACAGCTTCAATAGTTGGTTCGCCGTTATTTGCTTGAAGTTGTTGCGGCACTGTCAGCATTTGCTGCGCTTCAACACTCGAGTAAGTCTGAATTGTTAAGCTATTACTTAAGTCTGAAGTACTATTCTCTACTCCGAATGTCGGAGGAGTATTGCTCGCTGATGTAGTAGAACTCATTGTTGTTTTACCTGCAGTATCAGCAGCGCCTCCTCCGTTTGGAGTGCTTAAAGTTGATGTTGTTCCTGAAGAAGTAACACCCAATAAGGCTGGCACACTGATTGTACTTTCTACAGTTCCTCCAGAAACCGAAGGAGTATTGCTTCCCGATACTGATGTTTTCTCAGCTGTATTATCGGTCGCGCCTCCTTCGGTTGAGGAATTAGAATTATTTAAAACAGCAGTATTTTGATCTTTTTGTTCCTGCCATAATTGTACTATATCTTTTTGTTCGCTCATTTCTTTTGAAACTTTAGCTAACTCTTTTATGATGGTGTTAGCTAAATGTTCTGAGCTTTCTATATCAGTACTATTTTTTATTGAAAGATTGAAATTGTGAATTGCATTTTTACTCATCGCTAGGTGTTTTTCTGGGTGTAAAAGTAGTCTCTTAATCTGTGATTTTAAAACTTTAAGACACTTGTATTCAGTAGTTTCAGCAAGTTCTCTTTCTACTGAAACTACTGAAAACACTACGCTTTTTTTTATATTTTTTGCGCTTTTCCACTCTACTTTTACACCCTTCAAATATCAAATAATAACGTGTTGTTATAAGTATCCGAAACTTAAAAATTTACTACTCTAATCCTATTAAACATCTTTAAAAAGCATGAAAAAAAAATCTAAAATTCCCGACAAGAATGGCTTCAAAAATTTCTTAAATCAATCATTAATTATATAATTTAAAACGATAGAATATGGCTATACAAACATTAAATACCATCAAAAACTGGTTTAGGACCAGTTTAAAAACCCACACAAAGTCAGTTTTGGGATACTTGGGATTCTTTTAGACATAAAAACGAAAAAATTCCTGTGTGTGATGTTGAAGGGATTGATGAACTTCTTGTAGAAACTAAAATTGTAGCACCTCAACAATTTATAGTTTTTAAACAGTGTTTCAATAAAAATAATTCAATTGTAGAATCAGGAGATTTTGTTATAGGAATTGTAGAAGATATGTTTATTAATGCAATTTATTTAGGAGGTGATACAACTTTACTGAAAAACTTTGATGTCATAACGCAAACAGCATCTGCAGAGACCCTATAAAGAAAAAAATCCCTAAAAAACAAATTACCCCAAGCAGAACCAGCTCTTATTTATCTCCTGTCAACTAAAATAAATCAGCTGTAATTGCATTGTAGAAAAAAATTCCAGCAAAAATATTCGTTTGAAAACTAAAATTTAAATGTCAATCAATTTAAAAAAATATGAAAAAAATCATTTTACTATTACTATTTATCATACCCTTCACTGGGTTTTCACAAATAATTCCGCAAGAATACACTATTAAAAAACCTTTAAGGTTGCAAACTGTTGAACTTGGTTCAAAAACCGATAGTATTTTAGTTAGAGGAAGCAACGAGGTTATTAAATATATTCCTCGCAGCGAATTTTCTTCTGGTGGTGAATCTGTAACATTAGAAAATCTGCTAAATACTGATGGGATCGTCACAGGTAACCAATTGTTTAGAATGGAAGCTAACGATCATTTTAATTCATCAACAATAAATAATAGAGAAATAGCTTCAAATTCATCTTCAGGAAAAGTTTATTTAAGAAATAATGCTTTGTCTTTTTCTGTTGGAGGTAAATGCATGCAATTATCTATGTCGACAAATCAAACGATTTCTAGTCAATCTTTTGTTACAATGCCTGATGAGAACGGACAATTAGCTCTTAAAACAGATTTTGCATACGATATCCCTGCAACGTATCCTCAATCAGCCGTCGATTTATCTTCAGATTTTCAAAATAAACCAAACGGGTTTAGAATACATTGTAATTTAATGGCTGGAGGACCCGTAATTTATGAAAAAACTGAAACAGGCTGGATTATGTATCCTGTAACTGTTATTGTGCCTTAAATAATAACATTTAAATAAATCATTATGAATCAAAAAAAAATTGCTGTATTAATTAGTATAATTATTGTCTTAACAGGCTTTATTGATACAAAATTCGATCTCCTACAAGATGCTGGATTAACATTGGTAACAATTAATAGAATCAAATTAATTGGATTAGCTTTATCTTCCGTCCTGCCAAGTATTTCAACTTTGTTTTCAAATAAAATAGACTAGAAAATTTTCATAAGTTAGGAACTTAAAAAAGTTTTACTACAAATGAAAAATAAAGTTTTACTTCTATTTTAAACTAACACATCCAAGATTAGATGAGGAATATTTTATGCTAATCTTGGAGTGTCTTTTTGGATCATAACAATCGAAGAATAAATCTATATAATCATTTAAACACAAAGCTTAGATTTCACACCTAAATAACAGAAATACAATATTTATTAGAAGCATTTATTCTATTTTTTTCTACTGAAACTAACGAAAACAAAGGCTTCTTTTTTCCTTTTTTGAATTCTTCGAGACTACTTTTACACCTTAAATTTCTTATGCACTCAATACAAAATGAACATTAAAAAAAACATTTGAGTGTATCAAAACTACAATTTATATTACATCATTAAAAAATATAAAATATGGCTATACAAACATTAAACACCATAAAAAACTGGTTTAAAACTAGTTTAAAACCTACACAAGCTCAATTCTGGGACACTTGGGATTCTTTTAGACATAAAAATGAAAAAATTGCTGTAGAAGATATTGAAGGCATTGAAGAATTACTTAATTCCAAAACAGATGAATCTAATTTTAAAACAATCAATGGTGAATCAATATTAGGCTCTGGAGATATCAGTATTGATGGTGGAGGTTCAGGGGATTTACAACAAATTTTAGATAATGGAAATATAGCTTCGTTCGATTCTAATCATTCTAAATTAAACCTTTTTAGTGGAAGTGAAGATAATCGAGAAGCGGAAATTCAAATCAGTAATGGAAACGATATTTCAAGTCTTTCTCTTGGAAATGGCTACGCAGGATTAAGACATACGGGAAGCAATAGAATGAGTGGAGGAATTACGTCTAGTGATAATGGAATTAGTTTGGTAGTAAATGACAACAGTAGTGGAGGTACAGGGTCTATTTTGGGATTTACAATTCCTGCTAATTCAATTACTCAAACTACCTATAGTTTACCTATAAATAAACCTAATGGTAATTACACCTTAGCTACTCTGGATGATATAACTTCAAGTTCTTTGAATTTAGAGCAAATTTTAGCTAATGGAAGTACTGATTCTTTAGGTCATTTTATAGAATTAAATCATCCAAGCGATTCAAATACACAATCTGTTTTATTGTTTAATGGACAAGTGGTAAGAGATAGTGATTTTTATACCCATTATACGGCAGAGGGCGTAAGATTTTTTAGCAATACTGGAATACCTGGTGAATATGAACAACATGTTTTATTAAAAGGTAGCCCTAGTACACAACATGGGAGATTAAGTACTTATAATTTTCCTGATCCTAATAATGGTAATTATATATTGCCTGTTTCTGTAAATGGAAATTTTGCAGATTCAGAAGGTAACATCACAATTTCCGAAAGTGATGGAGAATCCCAGGATTTACAAAGCGTGTTAAGTAATGGAAACACAGCTACAAATAACTTTATTAACTTAAATTCTGAAAGTGGAGGAGGTTCTCAATTTTCTTCTGGCGGAACATATACCTTTAATGCTGATAGAAATAATAGCACACAGATAACTCCTAGCTTTTTGACAATTAGAAATGATGAAGCCAAGGTATTCTCCATTCATACCGCCACTGGTATTATCTTCTCTTCAAATGAGGTTGAGAAATTTATAGCTATGCCAATACCTATAGATTCGGATGGTAGAACCTTACCTCTTTCAGTAAATGGAACTTATGCAGATGCAAATGGTAATATCACTATATCTAGAAGTGATGAAGTTTCACAAGATTTACAAAGTGTTCTTAATAATGGTTCTACAATACAAAATCCAAATATAGTTTTAACTAACTCCTTTGATGGGGCAAATGGAAATTTATTTAATGGTCAGCTTAGATTTTTTTCTGATGGAAATGATCGCAGTAGTGTTTATGGTACTGGAGAAATCTCATTAAAATTTGAAGATTATAAAACTGATTATTCTCCAGAAGGATTCACTTTATATAAATACAGTACTAATAAAGTGTCAAGATATCTCTATCCAAATCCTGATGGTTTTACAAAAGTTTTCACAGTATCAATTGATGGAAATTATGCTAACAATGAAGGGATAATTTCTACGGTGGCTCAAAACAATACTACAACTGCATTGAGTAATTCATATTTAGATGCTACTTATAGCGGAGTAGGAACTGGTTTTAAAGTGCAATGCCTTAATATAGCCGAAGGAGCTTTAACTTATGAAAAAACACTAACTAATTGGATACAATATGCTATTAGTATTGTAACAAATTAAATAAAAAAATCTGATTTTGAATAAAAATTTTTTAGCTCGCTTAATAACTTCATTTCTTCTAAATCGAATTCTTTTTAAAGAAAGTGAGATTTTCATTGATAGAATCATAATTAATCAAATAGTACCCTAAATTAGGCATATTTTAAAATAGCATCCCTGATTATTAGAGAAATAACTTCTTTATTAGTCTTGGGTGTTTTGGTGATAAACTTTTGGAATATTCTATCGCTTAATTACTAAAAACAAGACTCCTTTTTTTATTAAAAAAAGCACTTAATACTATTTTTCTAGTCCTTTATCTTCAAACCAAATTTTACTGATACTACTGAAAACAAGCTTCTTATTTTTCGTTTTTTAGGTACTTCTTCCCTATTTTTACATACTCTAATTCCAACAATTGGTTTGCCTTAAAGGCGCAAAAAACTCCTGCTTTCAAAATATTCCTGAAAGTGGACACCTCAACTATATAAATAACTCTAACAATCATAATTAATAATTAAACAATAAACTAATAATGGAATCTACACCCAAAGATTTAGGAGAAATACATAAAACATCAGACATGAGTAATTTTAAAACATAATTAAATCAACTATGAAAAAAGAAATATTTAATATTCACTTTGATTCCAACTATGAAAACTATTTGCATTATGAATTTATCAAAATATACAATTTAACTAGATAATTTTTAAAAAATATGGCTATACAAACATTAGACACAATCAAAAACTGGTTCAAAACTAGTTTAAAACCAACACAAGCTCAATTCTGGGATACTTGGG
>NZ_WMID02000056.1 GCF_009711165.2 Flavobacterium sp. MC2016-06
ATTGACTCCAAACGGAAAAACAGATCGTAAAGCCTTACCGGGTATCTCAGGCGAAGATTTGATCAGACGTGAATATGCAGCGCCAACAACAGCAATAGAAATTGGACTGGCTAAGATCTGGGAAGAAGTTTTAAATGTTGAAAAAGTTGGAACAACAGATAATTTCTTTGAATTAGGCGGACATAGTTTAGTGGTTGTTCAGGTTATCAACAAGACTTTTAAAGAATTGGGCAAAAGCATTTCGTTTAAGGACTTTTTTAATAATCCAACAATACAAGGTTTAAGCAAAAAGTTAGTAAAATCGAATTATTTGGCAATTCCACAAGCTTTGGAATCTTCAAGTTATCCGCTAACATCTTCACAAAATAGATTTTGGATCTTAAACCAGTTCGAAGGAGCATCTTTAGCTTATAACATGCCCGTTGCCGTAAAATTTACCGGAGATCTGGATGTTTTAAAATTTGAGGAAGCTTTTAAATTATTAATCTTTAGACATGAAATTTTAAGAACAGCTTTTGTGTCAACAGATGGCGAACAAGTACGTCAGTTGATCACGCCAAAAGAGCATGTAAACTTCAAGATCAATTATGTTGATTTTAGTTTGAATAATGAAAACAAAGAAGCAGTTTCTAACTATTTGGCTAACGAAAATGCTATTGCGTTTGATTTAGAAAAAGGTGATTTGGTTAGGGCATCTTTACTAAAAATTCACGAAAAAGAACATGTTTTCTTGATGTCAATGCATCATATTATTAGTGATGGATGGTCAATGGAATTATTGATTAAAGAAATTGTAAGTGTATATAATTCTTTAGTTAATGATACAGAAATCAATTTACCGGAATTAAAAATTCAATACAAAGATTATGCAGTTTGGTTAAACAATGATATTCAAAAACAAAAATATAACGCATCAGAGCAATATTGGATAAATCAATTTTCAGGAGAACTGCCAACATTAGAATTACCAAGTTTTAATAAGCGTCCGTTAGTTAAAACGTTTAACGGAAACAGTATCAGTCATCAATTTTCGAAAGAGTTTTTAGATCAAATAAAAACATTCTCAAAAGATAATGATGCTACTTTGTTTATGAGTTTATTGGCCGGGACAAAAAGTTTATTGTATAAATATACCAATCAGCGAGATATTATTATAGGAACGCCTATAGCAGGAAGAGAACATCCAGATCTTGAAAATCAGGTTGGATTATATCTTAATACACTTGCAATAAGAACTCAGATAGAAGAAAACGCTACTATTTTGCAAGTATTAGATAAAGAAAAACAAGCATTATTAGAAGCTTATCAATATCAGAACTATCCTTTTGATGATTTGATTGGTAAATTAAATCTAACAAGAAACACAAGTCGTTCTGCCTTATTTGATGTTATTGTCGTGCTGCAAAATCAGGCACAATTACAAATAACAAATGACGAAGAATTAACAGGTTTACAGGTAGAAAACTATGTTTTTGAAAACAAAACAGCGCAACTAGACATGAGTTTTATTTTTATTGAAAAAGAAGAAGGTTTATCTCTTACAATTCAATACAATACTGATATTTATGACGCTTTTTTAATAGAAAGAATCTTTAGTCATTTTGAGAATCTGGTAAGCAATTCGATTGCAAATCCATCAGAAATAATTGACCAGACGAGCTATTTACTTCCATCTGAAAAACAGCAATTACTATTTGATTTTAATGCGACTGAAGCTGCTTATCCAAAAGATAAAACAATTGTTGCATTATTTGAAGAACAGGTTAAAAAAACACCTCATAATACAGCGGTTGTTTTTGAAAACAAGGCATTTAAGTATCAGGAATTAAATGAGCTTTCGAACCAGCTTGCCTATTATTTAAGAGAAAACTATAGTATTCAGGCTGATGATTTAATTGGTATTAAAGTAGAGAGAAGTGAAAACCTGATTCTTTCGATTTTAGGAATATTAAAATCCGGAGCTGCTTACGTGCCAATTGACCCAAATTATCCACAGGATCGAATAGATTACATAGAGAAAGATAGTAATAGTAAAGTTATTATTGATGAACTACTGTTAGAAAAATTCAGCAGAGTTCAGAAGGATTATTCGAAATTGAATATTGAGAAAATCAATTCTGCTACTGATTTAGCATATGTAATTTATACTTCTGGAACCACAGGTCACCCAAAAGGAGTAATGGTCGAACATCATAATTTAATTAATTTATGTTATTGGCATTGCACAACGTTTAAAGTTGGTGAAGATAGCCGTGGAGCATTATTTTCAGGAGTTGGATTTGATGCATCTGTTTGGGAGATTTTTCCTTATCTAATTAGTGGAGCATCTTTGTACCCTATTGGAGAAGAGGAGATACGATTAAATCTGCGAAAGCTGGCTGATTTTTATAATACTAACGAGATATCACATAGTTATTTGCCATCAGCTATTTGCAGTGATTTAACCAGCTCCGGAATCGTCATCGATAAAGTGAAGTTTTTGGTTGGAGGAGAAGCGTTAAAAATAGATAAAGGTTCACAATTAGATATTTATAATAATTACGGGCCTACAGAAAATACTGTAGTGAGCACGTTTTATAAAGTAAATCCGGATTATAACGGAATTATTCCAATAGGTAAACCAGTTTGTAATACTCAGGTTTATATTTTGGGAGATCAGTTACAGGTTTTACCAATAGGAGTGAGTGGTAAGATTTACGTTTCTGGAGCGAGTGTAGCACGTGGTTATCTTAATAATGAACAACTTACGTCAGATAAATTTATTGTAAATCCTTTTGTCAGCGGACAAAGGATGTATGATACAGGCGATTTAGGACGTTGGCTTACAGATGGAAATGTTGAATTTTTAGGCAGAAAAGACCATCAGGTTAAAATAAGAGGTTACAGAATTGAACTTGGAGAAATCGAAAACACGATTTTAAAATTTTCAACACCTTTAAAACAAGTTATAGTAGAGGCTAAAGAGCTAAACTCAGAAAAAGTTTTGGTGGCGTATATCGTCTCAGAAAATACTGTAGATAAAAGAGTACTTCGTAATTTTCTTCAGGACACATTACCAGATTATATGGTTCCGGGATTTTTTGTCCAGTTATCTCATTTCCCTTTAACCTCAAACGGTAAAATTGATCGAAAAGCCCTTCCTTCAATATCATCAGATGATATCGTTCGTAAGGAATATGTTGCTCCGGTAACAGCAATCGAGAAAGAAGTAGTGGCGATATGGCAAAATGTTTTAGGCTTAGAGAAAATTGGGGTTACTGATAACTTCTTTGAACTTGGAGGACATAGTTTAAAAGCCGGTTTATTGATAAATGAATACCGAAAAGCCTTTAATGTAAAAATTAAAGTGAATGATATATTCAAGTCAACAACTATTGAGTCCCATATTAGGTTGCTGGAGTTAAGCGACAAAATCGATCAGGAAGAAATAGCTAAAATACCAGAAGCTGAAAGTTTTGAAGTTTCAGCAATACAAAAGAGAATTTGGATAGCGAGCCAATTCGAAAATGGTTCAAAAGCATATCATATGCCTTTTTGTATGGAATTAACGATTAATCCAGAAAATTTCAGAAAAGCGATACTTGCTACAA
Organism: Flavobacterium sp. MC2016-06; assembly: GCF_009711165.2. Classification (GTDB taxonomy): domain Bacteria; phylum Bacteroidota; class Bacteroidia; order Flavobacteriales; family Flavobacteriaceae; genus Flavobacterium. Next base: position 3,591 of record NZ_WMID02000056.1, read on the forward strand.
TAGAACGCCATGAAATATTAAGAACTGTTTTTAAAGAAACTATTGACGGCGAAATAAAACAATGGATTTTGCCTCTTGAAAAATTAAGGTTTGAGGTTGATTATAAAGATTATCGCAATAGTGAAGACATTGAAAAAGCCATAAAAGACTTTATTGATACTGACAATGAAAAGCGTTTTGATCTTGAAAACGGACCATTATTACGTGCCGCTATGCTTCAAGTAAGCGATACCAATTATGTGTTTTATTATAATATACATCACATAATAGGCGATGGGTGGTCAATGGAGGTTTTAACAAATGATGTTTTGACTTTTTATAAAGCGTATGAAAATGGAAGTAAAGTTGAACTAGAAGATTTAAAAATTCAGCACAAAGATTATGTTGCTTGGATAGCGCAAAATAATGCAGGCAAAGAACAGGAATATTGGTTGAATAAATTTGAAAATGGAGTTCCGCAACTTGATTTAATCGTATCAAAAGAACGTCCTAAAATTAAAACCTATAACGGAAACATTTTCTCTGGTGATATTACAGGAATTAATTATACGAAACTGGTACAAACGGCTCAAAATACAGAGACTACATTGTATATGAATCTTTTAAGTCTTGTTTATATTTTATTATATAAATATTCATATCAAAAAGATCTGATAATTGGTAGTCCTGTAGACGGCAGAGATCATCAGAATCTAAAAAATCAGATTGGATGTTTTGTAAATACCGTACCATTTAGAGTTTTATTGCAAAGTAAAGAGAACTATAATTCCCTTTTAGCAAGAGTTAAAAATACTGTTTTAGAAGGTTTAGAGCACCAGTCTTTTCCTGTAGAATCTGTAATTGATGCGCTTGAACTTCAAAGAGATTTATCTAGAAGTCCTTTGTTTGATGTGTCTGTAGCAATGATTCAAAATGCAGTAAGTCAAGATCAGAATCCAACAAACGAACAAGGATATTCGAAACTAATAGAATCTTTTAAAAGTAAACTTGACCTGACTTTTTATTTTAAGGCTTATGGAAATAAAGTTTCCTGCAATATTATTTACAACACAGATTTATTTGAAGCTGATGTAATAGAAAAAATGTTCACCGATTTTTTAATGCTTACAGAGTCTGCTTTGTCAAACGATTCGTTAACAATTGACGATTACATCGCGACCGCAAATACAAATGAAACACAAGAACAAGCTAGCTTTTTTGATGACATTAACGCAGCTATTGATGATAGTTTTTAAATAAAAATGATATCAAATAATGTATTTATGAGAAATAAATTAGGTATTATTTCTGGTATGGGTACCAGAGCCGGGCTGCTTTTTTTAAACAAGCTTATTGATAAAACTGATGCAAAATGCGATCAGGATTTCCCGGAGTTTATAGTTCACAACAATAGTAAGGTTCCAGACAGAACCCTTGCAATAGTATACAATGAAGAATCACCCGAATATGAACTTAAGAGATCATTAGATATTCTTGAAAAATGTGAGGTCGATTATATTATTTCTACTTGTGTAACGTCTTACTATTTTTTAAATCAATTTGACGCTCCGGACAAGAGTAAATTATTAAACCCTATTGACTTAATCGCAAACCGATTATTAAAAGAATACAGCCACATTCAAAAAATAGGATTACTGGCAACAACAGGCACTATAAATTCTAAACTATTTCATGATAAATTCCAGAGTTTACCTTTTGAATTGATCACGCTAAATAAATACGATCAGGAAGAAAAGTTTATGAAATCAGTTTACATGGAGGGAGGATTTAAATCTTCTGATATTTCTGATTATGCCTATGATTTATTTAATGAAGCATTAGAAAGTCTTATGGATAAAGATGTTCAGCTTATTATTGGCGGTTGTACAGAAGTTCAGATAGGGATTAAAAATGCCAATGTCGATATTCAGTTTCTGGATGTCATAGATGTTTTGGTAGATGAAGTTGTCGATATAATGAATCTTAAAAAAATAGAAATAGCACTATAATGAATAAAAAAGTTTTACATTATTTGTTTGAAAATATTGCAGAAGAAAAAGCTGCTAATATTGCAGTTCGTACCGAAACAGAGTCGGTATCTTACAGCGAATTAAATATTCAGGCTAATCGTTTAGCACATCTTTTGACTCATTTTTTTATAAAGAAAGATGATATCACGACGGTTTTTCTGGATAACAGATTAGTTCAGTTAATTGCTATACTTGGTATTTTTAAATCCGGATCGGTTTATTTACCGCTGGATCAAAAATACAGTCAAAATTATTGGGAAGAACTTTATACGAAAATCAAGCCTAAAGCTTTACTGATTTCAAAAAGCAATTTTAATTCCTTTTTAGAATATGATGCTCTTTTCGAATATAGCATTCCAACAATTATTGCTGTTGATATCAATAATAATCAATTGGTTTTTTCGGAATATAAAAAAATTGATGGAACCTATATTGAGAAAGAAATTGATACAGAATTATCAATTTATAACAATGATATAGCCGTAGAAGGTGAGGACTCTAATTATATCTTTTTTACCTCAGGATCAACCGGAAAACCAAAAGCGGTTTTGGGTAGTCATCAGAGTTTAAGCCATTTTATTCATTGGGAATCAAAAGAGCTTAATGTTACTGAAAAAGTTATTGTAGGACAGCTAACATCGCTTTCTTTTGATGCTTCTTTAAGGGATATTTTTGTGGCTTTGATTAATGGAGGAACGATTTGTTTTCCATCAAAAGAAATAAAAGAAGATTCGGTTTTATTGTTAGAATGGTTAAAAAATGAAAAAATAACATTGCTGCATACCATTCCTACAATGTTGCGATTGCTTTCGCCAATACAAAATGCATTAGAAATTGCCGTTGCAAATGAGTTTCCGGAATTAGAGTATATACTGCTTGCAGGAGAAAAATTGTATGCAAAGGATATTACAAACTGGAGAAAATTATATGGTAATAATACCACGATTATAAACCTTTATGGCGCTACCGAATCTACGCTGGTTAAATCATTTTACCGAATAGAAAATAATCTTAATAGAAATTCGGAAGAGGTTTTGCCTGTTGGACAACCTATTTCTAACACTAGAATTTTGGTTGTAAATGAAGTAAACGAGTTATGCCGAATTAATGAAAAAGGAGACATCTATATCAAAACGCCATTTTTGTCCAAAGGTTATTATAAGGATGCAGGACTTACAGCAGAAAAATTTGTTCAAAATCCATTAAGCCAGGAAAAAGATATTGTATATAAAACCGGAGATTATGGAAAATATGATCAGGATAGAAATGTAATTGTAATAGGGAGAGAAGACGGAATGGTTAAACTCAATGGTGTTCGAATTGATATGAATTCTATCGAAACCGTGATTTTAAAACTAAATGATATTCATACAGTAAAATGTATGATCTACAATAGTGATTCTATAAGTAGCAGTTTGGTATGTTTTTACGAGTCGAATACCATATCTGAGAATGATTTAAGAACGCATTGTTCTAAATATTTGTCTGTATATGAAATGCCTTCTATTATTTTTCGACTTACAGAATTTCCAATAAATGCAAATGGAAAAGTAGATACTGTAAGCCTTCAAAATAGTATTCAAAACAGACTTTCAGCTGAAAAATCAATTCAAAAAGAACAGCCGGTTAATGCTGTAGAGGAAAAACTGATAACCTTATGGCAGGAAATTCTGAATGTACAGAATATCGGAACCGAAGATCATTTTTTGTCACTAGGAGGTAATAGCATCAAGCAAATCTTATTGAGATCAAAAATAAGAATAGCTTTCAATGTTAATCTAACAATCGAAGATCTGTTTTTATGTCCAACAGTATGTTCTCAGGCGGCACATATTTTATCACTTCCGGTATTAGAATCGATAGTGGTGAAAAATGAAATAGTACCGATTTCTAAAAATGAAGATGGTTATGGTATTTCTAATGAGCAATTAAGAATTTGGCTTGCGTCTCAATTTGAAGATCATTCAAGAGCAAATAATATGTCTTATACGTATAATGTTAATGGAGATTTTAAAGTTGAGCTTTACAAAAAAGCACTACAGAAAATTGTTAATCGATACGAAATTTTAAGAACAGGATTTGACGTAAATGAAGCTGGAGAAGTAGTTCAAAAAATTGTTGATGAAGTTGAGATTGATTCCATTTTTGACTATAAAATCGTTGGTCAAAGCTTTGGTGAAAATGATGTAAAAGAGCATTTAAAAAGCTTTAGCAATACCGTATTCGATTTGAAAAAAGCACCATTGCTACAGTTTCTTTTGATTAAAATTTCAGAGAATAAATTTATTCTATCCACATTAATGCATCATATAATTGGAGATTACACCTCTGATCAGGTAATTATTAGTGAGGTAATGAAATTATATAATGCTTATGAAAAAGGAAGTTCAATTGAGCTAAATCCAATAAATGTTCAATATAAAGATTATGCTTATTGGATTAAAAACAGATTGGCAAATAATGAATTTTCTTCTGAGAAAGACTTTTGGGAAAACTATTTAGAAAACATCAAACAACAACCTAAATGGTACAAAAACTCAAATACTGAGAATTATGACGGAGCTCATTATTCAAAAGTACTTTCTGCCAAATTTACCGGAGAAATTAAAAAATATTGTGCTGATAATAATTATAATCTAATGGGAATTATGACAGCTGCTTTAAGTGTTTTAATTCATAAGATAAGCGGTCAGAATGATGTAATAATCGGAGCACCAATAAACCTTAGAAGCCATCCGAATTTAATAGATCAGGTTGGATTATATCTGAATATGTCTCCTTTTAGAGTAAAAATTAATGGGCAGCATGAGGTAAAAGAAATCATTCACGAAACCATTAAAAATCAAATTAAAATTTTTGACAATTCATTTTATCCATTCGATTCTATCATCGAAGATTTTGATCTCAAAAACAATTTTAATCTTATGGAGAGAATTGATTTGTATGTCAATTTTATCAATCACGAAGACAAGGATGAAAGTAATGATTTAGACAACATAACATTTATTCGGCAAGATAAAACGGTAAAAAGAAGCAAATTTCCTATTTGTTTTTACATCAATAATCATCAGGACGGAATCTCTTATGTGATTGAATATCAAAAGAATGTATTCAGCGATTTAGAGATCTCAAAATTAGGAGAACGTTTTTTACTGTGTTTGGAACAATTCCTTGAAGATCAGCATAAAACAATAGACAAAATTAGTCTGGTCGATAAAAAAACCATACCGTCATTCAGTCTAAAATAGTTTAAAACAAGAAGAGAAACCAAACAACTTAATAATAATTCAAATAAATCTTTTTTGATTTCATTTTAAAAATAAAAATTAATGAGAGTACTTAATTCATATCATCAGCAAAGACTATGGTTTATAGATTATTTCGAAAAGAATGATTTATATGTTGGAGGACCTGTTTATCATAACATACCTTTCTTTTTAGAAATTGATAAAAACCTGAACAGAGATCTTTTAAAAAATGCTTTTCTAAAATTAGTAGAAAACAACGCTGTTTTAAGAACAAGATTATGTAAAGATGGTGGAGAAATTTTTCAGGAAATTTCAGAAACAAGCCTTTTAAATATAGATGCATTAGTAATAGAAAAAGAAAATCTAATAGAAAATGCAGAAGAATTGCGCCAGATTCCGTTTGATTTTGATACAGATTACTTGATTAAATGTTACTATGAAAACAAACAAGATCATACAATTGTATATTTTGTAATTCATCATGCCATAATCGACAGACAAAGTATAAAACTGATTGAGGATCAATTTTTTGCATTACTTAATAATTTAGAATCGACTGACGAAAAAGGAATACAATTTTATAATTTCTCTAATTGGCAAAATGAATTAAGCGATGAAGACTTAGAACCTTTATTATTTCATTGGAAATCAAAATTAAAAGACCTTCAGATTTTATATTTCTCTACAGACAATGAGCGTGAGCAGGTTCATATTTATAAAGCCAATGAAATTAGTACAGCGATCGACGCTGATAAAGTAAGATCATTTTGCTCAACAAAAAAGATCAGTTCAAGAAGTTTATTTCTGGCTGCTTACAAAATGGCTTTTGCCCGTCTTACGGGATTGTCAGACATTGTTATGGGTACCTGGATGGATCTTCGTGGCGAGGAGCTGCAAAATGTAGTAGGTCCTGTAGAAAATTTGGTTGTCTTACGCTCGTTTTTAGATCAGCAAAAAAGCTTACTAGAATTATGCGCAGTGGTTGATCAGGAATGGCAGGAAGCAGAAAATTTTAAGGCAATGCCTTTTGATAAACTGGTGTTAGAACTTAATCCTAAAAAGGATATGAGCAGAACGGCATTGTTTGATATTTTATATGTTTTTGAATCGAAGGCAGAATACACAAATAAAGTAGAAGATTCAGTAATAAGCAATCAGGGATGGGGTAAATATGATTTTAATTTACTGGTAACAGAACAAGCAGATAAGTTTGATTTAGTTTTGACTTACAACGACTTATATTTTAATCAGGATACGGTTTATTCGCTTTTAGATTTAGTAAAAAGAATTGTTTTATCAACCATCGAAAATGAAACTTCTCAGCTAAAAGACATTTCACTAGTTTCTGAAAAAGAATATCATAAGCTGGTTAAAAATCAGTATTTTACCAATGATTCTTCTGTTTCGATCGTACAATTATTTTCTGAACAAGTAAAAAAACATACCCAAAGAACCGGAGTTACATGGTCTTCAGGGAAAATGAATTATGAAGATTTAGATGTAAAATCAAATCAGTTTGCGAATTATCTAATTGATAGTTTCGGTATTAAAACAGAAGATAAAATAGCAATTATATTGCCTAAAAACGATAGTTTAATTGTATCAATTCTAGGTGTACTTAAAGCAGGTGCGGCTTATGTGCCTATCGATCCAAGTTATCCTGAAGATCGTAAATCTTTTATGATTGAAGATGCAGATTGTAAGCTAATTGTTGATGCTGAGTTTGTAGAATCTTTTTTAGAATTGAGAGGAAAATTAGCAAAATCATTACCTGAAGTTGCCATTACCGGAGATAATTTGGCGTATATCATTTATACTTCTGGTACTACAGGAAGACCAAAAGGAGTAATGATCGAACACGGAAATGTGATAAGCTTATTGAATTCGTGCTTTTTAGAGTTTGAATTTTCTGAAGAAGATACATGGTCATTTTTCCATTCTTATTGCTTTGATTTTTCTATTTGGGAAATTTTTGGAGCCTTGCTAACCGGAGGTAATGTTTTGGTTTTAAGCAACGAAGAAGTTCGTAATCAGGAACTGGCTGCCCAATTAATGGCAGATCATAATGTGACTGTATTTAGCCAGACGCCATCAGCATTTTACAATTTTATTGCTTTAGATTATAAAGTACCTTCTTTACGTTATGTAGTTTTTGGAGGTGAGGCGCTAAATCCTGCTAAACTAAAACTATGGAGAGAAAGCAATCCAGATGTTAAGCTTATTAACATGTACGGAATCACTGAAACGACTGTACACGTTACTTATAAATTGCTAACGGACGAAAGTTTATCATCTCCAGTGAGCAACATTGGTAAACCACTTGCTTTTGCCAATTGTTATGTACTGGATCAGCAACAAGCATTATTGCCTTATGGAAGACCAGGAGAATTATATGTATCCGGACAAGGTGTTGCCAGAGGTTATTTGAACCGTCCGGAAATAAATGCTGAACGATTTATTCCATGCCCTTTTGATGAAAATGAAAAGATGTACAGAACTGGAGACTTAGCCCGATTTATGCCATCTGGAGAATTAGAATATCTGGGACGAATTGATGATCAGGTTAAAGTACGTGGTTACAGAATAGAATTAGATGAAATTAAAAAGCAAATAGATTCATTTCAAAGCGTTGCGCAAAGTGCTATTACTTTGGTTTTAATGCCAGACGGAGATAAAAGTATTGCCTCTTATGTTGCTTTTAAAGACAATTCGACTATAAATGATTTAAAACTGCATTTGTCTACTAAACTTCCGGAATATATGATTCCAGCATTTATTATTCAGATGGATGAATTGCCTATTAATGCAAATGGTAAATTGGACAAAACTAAATTGCCGTCGCCATTAGATAATTTAGCAAACAACGGACTGGAAGTAGTAGCTCCTTCTAATCAAGTTGAAACTGATTTATTCGAAATTTGGAAAGCTTTACTAAATACGAATGAATTTGGAATCAAACATAACTTTTTTGATTTAGGCGGACATAGTTTAAAAGCTACACGTCTTATAAGTGCCATTCATAAAGAATTTAATGTGCGTTTAGAGTTAAAGCAAATTTTTGCTAATCCAACTCTGGAACAACAGGCTTTATTTATACAATCGTCGCTAAAAAATAGTTTCGTTGAAATCACTAAAATCGATGAGAATGTTTCTTACGCCATTTCTGATGCACAAAGAAGGTTATGGATTTTAAGCCAATTTGGAGATGCTTCATTAGCTTATAATATGTCATCTGTAATGGAACTTGACGAAATTCAGGATCTGGAAAGTTTCAAAAAAGCGATTTACGCAACTGTAGAAAGACATGAGATTTTAAGAACCGTTTTTTGTCTGAATGAAAACGACTTAGTCAATCAGAAAATAGTTTCATTAAATGAAATCAATTTTTCGATAAACGAAGAAGACTTTAGTGTAGATAATAATGCGAAGGATTCAGTTAGCGCTTACATCAAAAACGACAGACTTACACCATTTAATTTAGAAAATGGGCCGTTATTAAGAACAAGTATTATTAAAACGGATTCAAATAAGTACATTTTTTATTATAACATGCACCACATCATAAGTGATGGTTGGTCTATGAATATCATTAAAAGAGATATTTTAGATTACTATCAGTTTTATGCGCATGGTAAAGAAATTTCTTTGCCTGAATTACGAATTCAATACAAAGATTATGCTGCGTGGCAATTGCAGCAATTTAGTGATGAATCTTTTATAAAAGCAAAAGAATATTGGTTAAATAAACTCTCAGGAGATTTACCAACAATCGAATTGCCAACACAAAAAAGAAGACCAAATATTAAAACATATAGCGGTAGAACGTTAAAAACTTTTTTAGCAAAAGATCAGGTTGGTAATTTGAAAAAATTTACCAGAGAACAAGACGGAACTCTATTTATAAGCTTGTTAGGAATCTGGAATGTTTTATTGTATAAATATACGCTTGAAAACGACATTATAATAGGAAGTCCAGTTGCGGGAAGAGATCACGTTGATTTAGAAAATCAGATTGGTTTTTTTGTAAATACTCTTGTTTTAAGAAATAAAATAGATGCGGGCGAAAGTTTCCAGACACTATACAACAAGATTAAGGAAAATACTTTAAAAGCCCTTGAAAATCAAATATATCCTTTTGACAGATTGGTTGAGGATCTGGATATAGCAAAAAATACTAGTAGAAATCCAGTATTTGATATTATGTTGATTTTACAGAATACAGGAGATAAATCTGAAGAGTCTACACCAAAATATGAAAGTGAAACTATCGAAGAATTTGCAGAAGTAGTATCAAAATTTGATCTGGAAATAATATTTAAAGAAGTTGATGAAGATTTAATGCTTCAAATCAATTACAATACTGATATATATGATAATGATACCATAAAAGATCTAGTAATAAATTTTAAATTATTATTGACAGTGTTAATCAATAACTCAGAAATGAGTATTGATAACATAGAATATCTTTCTGAAAATGAGCTTGAAAGGTTATTAGCTTTTAATGATACCAAAATTGATTATCCAAAAGATAAAACAATCATTCAATTATTTGAAGAACAAGTTCAAAAGACACCTGATAATATTGCTTTGGTATTTGAAGATAAAAAATATAGCTATCAGGAACTAAATAAGTTATCAAATCAGTTTGGGACTTATCTAAGAGCGGAATATAATATAAAGGTTGATGATCTAATTGGAATTAAATTAGAGAGAAGTGAAAAATTAATTGTGGCAATTCTGGGAATATTAAAATCAGGTGCCGCTTACGTGCCTATTGATCCAAATTATCCGCAGGACAGAATTGATTTTATTAAAAAAGATACTCAAAATAAAGTAGTTTTTGATGATGAAGAATTTTCAAAATTTAATCTTCAAAGTACAGAATATAGTGATGAGAATCTTAAAAACATCAATACTCCAACAGACCTTGCTTATGTAATCTATACCTCTGGAACAACCGGTAATCCTAAAGGGGTTATGGTAGAAAATAAAAGTGTAGTGAGACTTGTTAAGCCTTGTTCTTATTTTACTTTAAGTACTGAAAACACACTTTTAAGTACCGGAGCAATATCTTTTGATGCTACTATTTTAGAGTATTTTGGAACACTATTAAATGGGGCTAAATTAGTTCTTGCATCTCAGGATAATTTATTACAAATAGATAAGCTGAAACAAATTATTAATACCAATGAAGTCGATAGTTTTTGGATGACAGCTTCATGGTTTAGTTTTGTAGTAGATAGTGATATAGAAGTATTCAGGAATGTAAATCAGATAATTGTAGGCGGGGATGTTGTTTCTCCACACCATGTAAAAAAACTATATAATTCTTTTCCGGATATAAAAATTACAAATGGATACGGGCCGACAGAAAACACTACTTTTTCTCTAACTTATCCTATTAGTAATTCAGATTATACAACAATTCCGTTAGGTAAACCAATTTCAAATAGTACCGTTTATATTTTAGATGAAGCATTGCATCTTGTACCTACGGGAGTTACAGGAAAGATTTATGTATCTGGAGACGGACTTGCGCGTGGATATTTAAACCGCGATGATCTTACATCTGAAAAGTTTATGAATAATCCTTTTGAAAAAGGGCTTCGCATGTATGATACGGGCGATTTAGGAAGATGGCTTCCTGATGGAAATATAGAATTTTTAGGAAGAAAGGATCATCAGGT
>NZ_WMID02000057.1 GCF_009711165.2 Flavobacterium sp. MC2016-06
TCTCTCTAATGTCGAATCCTTGCTATTATTTCTCATCGTAACAAAATTTATTAAAGTTAAATTTTGTTACCGAAATAAGTAACCTTTACAATTTCGACGTAAGGAGAAATCGCACGCGTAAATCGACAAAGATTGACGATATTTTTTGCGGAGTTTCTAGTGCGATTTCTCCTTACGTCGAAATGACAATATTGTGGATAATTTTAGGAGAGTTAATTCCTTTGTCAAAAGATTATTCACTAACAATCTCGCCCGCTCCACGAAGTGTTCGCAATTGCTGTGCGAAGTCTCCCGACTTCGTACCCGTTGCTATATTCTGTTCTAAATTTATTTTTTTTGATTCTCTTTACGAATTATTGGAGTGGGTGCGAAGTCGGGAGACTTCGCACAGCGATCGAGCACTAGGATTTTGAAAAACAATATAAGCTAAATAATAAAATTCCATCCAGTTTTGTCATTTCGACGGAGGAGAAATCGCACGCGTAAATCGACAAAGATTGACGATATTTTTTGCAAAATTTCTAGTGCGATTTCTCCTTTGTCGAAATTGACAAGCTTTACAGATAAACTATGTGTCTTTAGCTTTGTCAAAGTTTAAAACTTTGACAAAGCTTCTCGTAATACTAAAACTTCTTACGTATCTATTTCTGCAAACATAGGATGACAATATTGTGGATAATTTTAGACGAGTTAATTCCTTTTACAAAAGATTATTCACCAAGAATCTCCCCAACAGAACCCAAAAACTCAAATTCATTCATAGGAAACATATTGAGAACTGTTTCTAAAATTAAACTGACATTGATAGAAGCACTTTTATCTGGCTTCGAAAAGTTATGCGCGTCATTTTCTAGAGCTAGAATGCATAATTTGAGCATATCGGTAATTGTGCAGGCTAATTCAAAATAATTAAAAACCTTAATTTGAACCGTATAAGAATTTGGTTCGTTGGTTGGTTTTAGCGTTGTAAAATATTGAGCGGTTAATTCTTTAAGATACTCTAATTTTTTAGTTTCATGTGTTTCCATAAGGCATATATTTTTTAATTTGTATTGAGTTAAGCGTTTTACTGTTTGACTTCTATAATTTTATTTTAAGAAAAATCGTACTTTTGTTTAACTCAGCGAAGAAAGAAATAGATTGTATCGTACCAAACCGTTTTGGTTGGTATTCTACTTTTTAAATAAGTTTTTTACCAGTTGAAGTTTTTCACACTTAATTATTATCTTTGAATTATGAGCACACTAACAAAACCAAATCATATAGGGCGAAAAATAAGCCGTATTCGTGAACTTCGTGATATGAAACAGGAAGCTTTGGCGCAGGCTTTGGGAATAAGCCAGCAAACGATATCTGCTATAGAAAATAGCGAAACCATAGAAGAAGAAAGGCTTGTTGAAGTTGCAAAAGCACTTGGTGTAACGGTTGAAGCTATTAAGAATTTTTCTGAAGAAGGCATGATTAATTATTTCAATACTTTTAATGATTCAGGTAATAATACTTTTGGTGATTATAATGCCTGTACTTTCAATCCATTAGACAAATTAATGGAAACAGTAGATAAAAACGAAAAGCTTTACGAGCGTTTGCTTCAAGCAGAAAAAGACAAAATCGAATATTTAGAAAAATTATTAAAAGGAAAATAATATTCTTCAAAAGAGATTTATTTATAAAAAGACAGCTCCAGAAAAGCTGTCTTTTATGTTTTTAAATAACTTTACTCGAAACTTTAGAAATCTTTAAAACTTAAGAAAAGAAATTAATGCGCAAAATACTTCTCTATTTACTATTCTTGATTTTAGTATTATTTGGCCTAAAAATACTTTTACATACTTCTAAAGAGAAAGTAAAAACTATTAGAATTTCTACTTCAATTTTTGATAAAAAAGCAGCGCAAAAACTCTCCAAAAGAGTTATCGAAGTAAAGAAACTAATTGGCAGTGATTCTAAATACGATAACAAAATTGCATTTTTTATAGACATGAGAATTAGTTCGGGAAAGAACAGATTTTTTGTTTACGATCTAAAAAAAGATAAAATAATGGATCGAGGTTTGGTCGCACACGGTTCTGGATCTGAAACAGAATTTGAAGGAGAATTAAAATTCAGCAATGTCAATAATTCGCTTTGTACAGCATTGGGAAAATATTATATTGGCTACAGCTACAATGGAGATTTCGGAAAAGCATACAAACTTTACGGATTAGACAAAACAAACGATAATGCTTTTTTACGGAGTATTGTATTGCACAAATACAGCAAAGTTCCGTATGAAGAGCAAGACAATCCAATTTGCTTGAGTTACGGCTGTCCAATGGTAAGTGAAAAATATTATAAGCGAATCGAAAAGTTAATAGATGCTTCTGATAAAAATATTGTTTTGGATATTTATTATTGAATTTTTAGACTTGAAAATTCTTTGCAGATAGTTTTATAATTTTAATATTTATGAAAAAGAAAGTTTTAATATCGCTAAAAAAACATTCTGAAGAATTAATTGAAAGCAATTATTTAGAAGATGATTTACTTATTTTGAAAAATGAAATTCAAAAAGGGATTGATAGTAAACGTGTTGAAAATTTTGATCCAATTAAACACCTACAAAACTTAAAAGACAAAAGGAAAACGAAACTCTAAAACAAAAAAAAGACAGCAGTGGAACTTGCTGTCTTTTTCTTTTTTTTGTGGGGCAAAAAAGGCTTAACGACGGAATCCTGGGTTTTCGTTTACAGATTCGTCTAGTTTAATCGTTTTTGTTTTCTTAGCAAAATTTGTAATTTCATGTTTTACAACTTTACTATTTTCTTTTACTTCTAGTATATAAGTTCCAGCTGGAAAACCTTCTAAACTTATAGTTTTTGAAATCTCTAAATTGTTTACTGCAGATTCTCCTGTGTAAAGCAAATTGTTGTTTTCATCGTAAATAGAAAAATTTGATTTTTGAAACGTGTCTAAAGTAAAACTCATTACTTTTCCGTTTCCAGTTTTTATATTCAAAATATAATCCCCTTTTCCATCAATTGCATAAGTAAAAATTGTCGTTAAAAATACGGCCGCTACTAAGCCCAATCTTGTAAATTTTGTCATGTTTTTTAAATTGTTTTTAAGTGTTATTTATTAAAAGTGGAACGCGGTAAAACTACAAATAGAAATTTAATTTTCTGCAAAAAAAAAGCTTTTTTAAATACATAAGTTGCTGAATTAAAACTATTTCTATGTTTTATCTGAACTATGTACGCAATTACTGGCTTGTTGGATTTTTTTCTTTGATAATTTTTAATGTTATAAAAATCAGTTAATTGAATTTATTAAGAATAATTTTGTCAAATAAAATAGCCAATGATTTTTTGATGAACTTAGTGTATAAAAAAACAGCTCGATAACCTCAAAGAGCTGTTCTTAAACAATCATTTTAGACTTAATTAATTAGTTTAATCTCATTTTAAGTTTTATGAGATAATAATTTTTTTAACGTACTGCTACGTTTGAATTTTGTGCAGAAAAACCTGCTTTGTAAACAGATGAAACTGCTTTTCTTGATAAAACCGAAGCATTATTGGTAACCGTAATTTCGTGTCTTACTTTTTTTACATCATCTTCAACTTCTAAGAAGTAAGTTCCTTCTGGAAATTCTTCTAGGCTGAAAGTTCTTAAAATACCATCTTTACCTGTAGCGCTTTCAGAATAAATAAGAGTACCATCTTTGTCGTAAATAGCAAGTTTTGCTTTTTTAACCTGATTAAGAGCAAACGTGATCATTTTTCCGTTTCCTTCTTTTAATACTTGAACGTTAAAATCTCCGTTCCCATTAATTGCATAAGTACTCATTCCTGTGAAAAGTACAGCACATACTAAACTCAATTTTACACTTTTTTTCATGGTATTCGTTTTTTAAATTAATAGTTCTAATTCTCTGATGCTAAATTACTTAGTGTGTTGATGTTATAACACCTCTGCATTTTCCAATTTCGATGCTATATTCTCATTTACGAAACCGATATAGGTTAAAGTTTGAATTATTTTCAGCGTTTTTGTTAATTAGGTTATTATTGTTTAATGATTTGCTTTGTTTTTAATTTACATTGGCTTAGGAATTTGTTTACAAATAGAAATTGGTTTTACCACAGAGATTCGCAAAGAAAAAACGCAGAGATTCACAAAGTTTAAAAAAGCTTTGTGAATCTCTGCGTAACCTTTAGTGCATCTTTGTGCTAGAAAAAAAGCAAAAAAAAACAGCTCAATAACCACAAAGAGCTGTTTTTAAAACTGTAAAAAGTTTTTAAACTTACTAACTATCTAACCTCATTTTTATACTGTATTACAAGTATAACTTTTTAACGTACTGCTACGTTTGAATCTTTAGAGAAACCAGCTTTGTAAACTGATGAAACTGCTTTTTTTAATAAAATAGAAGTTTCATTAGTAACTGTAATTTCGTGTTTCACTGTTTTAATATTATCTTCAATTTCTAAGAAGTAAGTTCCTTCTGGAAATTCTTCTAAGCTAAATGTTCTCAAAATTCCATCTTTACCCGAAGCTCTTTCAGAATAAATTAGAGATCCGTCTTTGTCGTAAATAGATAAGGTAGCTTTTTGCAATTTGTTTAGTGCAAAAGTGATTGCTTTACCTTCTATTTTAATTACGTGAAGATTTACATCTTCATTTCCATCAATTGCATACATACTCATTCCAGTGAAAAGTACAGCACATACTAAACTCAATCTTACAAACTTTTTCATGGTACTTAGTTTTTAAATTAATAGTTCTAATTCTCTGATGCTAAATTACTTATCTATTAACTGTTTTCTCACAACTGAATTTTCCCATTTCGATGCTATATTCTCATTTACGAAACCGATATAGGTTAAAGTTTGAATTATTTTCATCGTTTTTGTTAATTCGGTTATTATTGTTTAATGATTTGCTTGGTTTTGAATTTACACTGGCTTAAGGATTTATTTACAAATAGAAGTTGGTTTTACCACAGAGATTCGCAAAGAAAAAACGCAGAGATTCATAAAGTTTAAAAAAGCTTTATGAATCTCTGCGTAACCTTTAGTGCATCTTTGCGGTAAAAAAAAAGCAAAAAAAAACAGCTCAATAACCACAAAGAGCTGTTTTTAAAACTTTAAAAGTTTTTAAACTTACTAACTATCTAACCTCACTTTTATACTGTATTACGAGTATAACTTTTTTAGCGTACTGCTACGCTTGTATTTTTATCACCTGATTTATAAACAGATGAAACTGCTTTTTTTGATAATACTGAAGTATTCTCATCAACAGTGATTTCGTATCTTACTTTTTTTGCGTTGTCTTCAACTTCTAAGAAGTAAGTTCCTTCTGGAAATTCTTCTAAGCTGAAAGTTCTTAAGATTCCGTCTTTACCTGAAGCATTTTCAGAATAAAGTAAATCTCCATTTTTATCGTAAATGCTTAAATTAGCTTTTTGAGTCTGGTTTAAAGCAAATGTTATTAGTCTGCCATTACCTTTTAATACATGAAGGTTAAAGTCATCATTTCCATCAATTGCATAAGTACTCATTCCTGTAAAAAGTACTGCACATACTAAACTTAATTTTATAATCTTTTTCATAATTCTCTATGTTTAAATTTTTAGTTCATTTCTCTGATGCTAAATTACTTCAGTTATAGCTTTTTTTTCACAACTCAATTTGCCAATTTATATGCTATATTCTCATTTACGAAACCGTTATAGGTTAAAATTTGAATTATTTAAGGTATTTTTGTTAATTCGGTTATTATTTTTCAATGAATTATTAAAAATGGCATTTTGTTAAAAAGTCTATATTTCTTACATAAATGATATATCTATATAAAAAAGTAGATTTAAATACGATATTGAGAAAAAATATGTAATAAAAAAATAAGACCTATAAAAAACTACTGTTTTAGTCATAATTCTGTAGAAATATTTTTTTGATTTCTATGCAATATTCGCATTTACGAAACCGTTATAGGTTAAAATGTAGATTATTTTAAGTGTTTTTGTTAAATTTGCTATTATTATTTAAAGATTTTATCATGAAGACAATTGCCCCAGCTCTTGAAGTGATAACTAACTCATACGGAAGTTCTTTTACCTACACTAAACACGCCGAAAAGACCAATAGCAAAGCTCATTTATGGCATTATCATCCAGAAATCGAGTTGGTTTATATAAACGGCGGGGCGGGCAAAAGACAAATAGGAAGCCATGTTTCTTATTATACCAATGGTAGTTTATTACTAATAGGTGCTAATTTGCCGCATTGCGGCTTTACAAATGAAGAAACGGGAAACAAGAACGAAACCGTTATTCATATTAAACCTGAATTTTTAGGGAATGATTTTTTTATCGCTCCCGAAATGAGAAAGGTTCAAAATATTATCAGCCAGTCAAAAGCAGGAATTGCTTTTGGAGGTGAGACTAAAAAACAAATTGGAAAGAAAATTGAGATGATGGAACACCAGCTTCCGTTTGAACGTTTGCTGACTCTTTTGAGTATTTTAGATGAATTAGAATCGTCTGATGATTACACGGTTCTAAATGCTGATGGTTTTTCTTTAGAATTGCAAACACAGGACAACGATAGAATAAATGTGATTTTTAATTACGTAAAAGACCATTTTCAGGAATCAATCGCTTTAGACGAAGTTTCAAATTTAGTGAGTATGACAACGCCGTCTTTCTGTCGTTATTTTAAGAAAATCTCAAACAAAACGTTTACAGAATTTGTAAATGAATATCGTTTGGTACATGCTTCAAAACTTTTGGCCGAAAAACCAATTAGTATTAATGAAGTATGTTACGAAAGTGGTTTTAATAATTTCAGCCACTTTAGTAAGTCGTTTAAACAATACACAGGTAAAAGCGCTTCGCAGTACCGCCACGAACACAAGATTATTATAAAGTAGCTTTTAACTTCTAAATTTATTAGGTTTTGTTTGGTTTTATTGATTATTTTTAATCCAGAAATAACAAAACCTAACAAAACATATGAATTTAATAAGAACTTCAATTCTAATACTTTCTATCGCAGCTTTCTCAAGTTGTAATAAAAAAGAGACCACATTCTCAGATCCCTTAGTAACCAATCGAGATACTACAGTAAATCCAGCCGAAGATTTTTTTAATTATGCAAACAATGGCTGGTTTAAGAAAAATCCAATTTTAAACACCGATAGCAGTAATGGTATAATGAGAATTATTACCGATACTATTAATAATCAGATAAAAAATATCTGCGAAAAATCTGCTTTAGATGAAGATGCTTCAAAAGGAAGTAACAAACAAAAAATTGGCGATTTCTATGCTTCAGGTATGGACACGATTGCGATCGAAAAAGCAAAACTTTTACCGCTTAATGCTGAATTAAAAAATATTGACGCTATTACAGATGTCCCAAGCCTTGTAAGTTCGATTGCGCATTTACAAACAATTGGAGCCAATCCTGCATTTTCATTTTATGTAAGTCAAGATGATAAAATCAGCACAAAATATGCTTTGTTCTTTTTGCAAGGTGGTTTAGGAATGGGACAGAGAGATTTTTATTTGGAAACAGATAAAAGAAATGTCACCATTAGAAATGAATATGCTGTTCATCTAAAAACCATTATGAAATCGATGGGACAAGATGATGCAGCAGCAGCTAAAAGTGCAGCGGTTATTCTAAAACTTGAAACAGATCTTGCAAAGGCTTCTAGAAAATTAGAAGCTCTTCGTGATCCTATCAAAAATTACAACAAGCTTACAGTAGATCAGTTTAATAAACAAACCTCTAATATAGATTGGAAAAAAGTACTTCCTATATTAGGTATTGCCAAAGCCGATACCGTTATTGTTGGTCAGCCGGAGTTTTTTACAGCCTTAAATACTTTATTAAAAACGTATTCAACCGAAGATTGGAAAACGTATCTAAAATGGAATTTGGTAAATTCTTACGCTTCGTTCTTAAATAAAGATATCGAGAAATCAGATTTTAAATTTTTCTCTACAGTAATGAATGGCGTTACCACACAAAAACCACGTTGGAAAAGAGTGGTAAATCAAACTGATAGTTCTTTGGGAGAATTAATTGGTCAGGTTTATGTTGCAGAATATATGCCAAAAGGTGTCAAGGAGAAATTAGAAGAAATTGGAAATAATGTTCGTGATGTATTTGCCGAACATATTAAAAAGTTAGATTGGATGAGTGCTCCTACAAAGGAAAAAGCGCTCAATAAACTGAGCAAAATTGTAATGAAATTGGGATATCCTGATAAATGGAAAGATATGAGCCAGCTTTCTATCGATCGTAAGTCATATTGTGCCAACGTAATGAATGCCAATATTTGGGAATATAAATACATGATCAATAAATTTGGTAAACCAGTTGATAGAACAGAATGGGGCATGCAGCCACAAACTTATAATGCTTATTATAACCCGAGTAATAACGAAATTGTAATTCCGGCTTGTAATATTATTGTGCCTGGATACGAAGGGCGTATGCCAGATGATGCTGTATTGTATGGTATTATTGGAGGTTCGTTTTTTGGACATGAAATTACGCATGGTTTTGATGATCAAGGAAGTCAATACGATGAAAAAGGAAATTTAAACAATTGGTGGACTGCAGAAGATTTGAAGAAATTTAAAGAAAAAACTAAACTGATTGTTGCACAGTACAATAAATTTGAAGTTTTAGGAAAACATGTCAATGGAGATGCAACTCAAGGCGAGAATATTGCAGATTTAGGAGGTGTTGTTGTAGGTTATGAAGCATTTAAGAAAACAAAACAATATAAAAACAACGAAAAAATTAGTGGATTAACTCCAGATCAGCGTTACTTTTTGGCATATGCATATTCTTGGATGATTAACAGAAGAGACGAATCTAAGATTACACAAATTACAACAGATGTGCATTCGCCGGAGCAATTTAGAATAAACGGACCATTGGCTAATATTCCTGAATTTTACAAAGCATTTAATGTAAAACCAAACAACAAAATGTATCAGTCAGATAGTTTACGTGTAGTGATTTGGTAAAAAAAAATAGTTTTCAGACAAAAGACATTCGCTATTGCGAATGTTTTTTTTTGCAATAAAATTTAAATAACAGGCCTGTTTTTTATCACTTGTTCTACGACTTATCCGAAATTCATTAGTGAAAATTTGCGTAATTCGTGGCAAAAAGTCTCTCTCAATAGATGATTCTAAAAACATTAAAAAGCTACAGCAAAAGAAATATTAAATAAAATTTACAAAAGCATTATAAAAAAGCTAGTCGGATTTTTCAGATAATTTATTTTGAAAAGGGTATATTTACAAACCTTAATCGAAAATAATAAATATGAAAAACTTTAAGATTTTAGTATTTACTGTCTTTCTATGCGTATCGTCAATGACTTACGCAGCAAAAGTAGATACTTTACAAGTTGCAAGTACAGCTATGAACAAAACCTACAAAGCTGCGGTTGTTTTACCCAATTCGTATGCCAAAAGTAAATCGGCATTTCCAGTGATGTACTTATTACACGGAGCTTATGGGCATTTTAGTGATTGGTTAAAAAACACTCCAAACAAAAAATTAGTTCAGAGTTTATCAGATCAATATAATATTATTATTGTGATGCCAGAAGGCGAAACCTTTAGTTTTTACTTAGACAGTCCGGTAAATAAAGAAAGTCAGTTTGAAACTTTTATCACGCAAGAAGTAATTCAGAAAGTAGACAAAACGTACAGAACCATAAGCAATAGAAGCGGCAGAGTAATAACAGGACTTTCTATGGGAGGTCACGGAGCGTTGTATCTTTCTGCCAAACATCCAGATTTATTTTGTGCCGCCGGAAGCATGAGCGGAGCAGTAGATATGAGTGTAATGCTCAATAGAGATTCGTCTTCGCAGGTTGTAAAATTAATGCAGCCCGTTTTTGGAGATAAAAGCGGCAGTTCTGAAATGTACGAGCAGTATGCAGTAATTGGAATGCTCGATAAACTTAAAGCAAACAAACTACCATTAATAATAGATTGTGGCGTTGATGATTTTCTTATAGAACCTAACAGAGAATTACACCGAAGATTGGTGTATAATAAAGTAGATCACGATTACACCGAACGTCCAGGTGCACATACTTGGGATTATTGGGAAAATTCACTGCCATATCATGTGTTATTTTTTAACAAAATATTGCTTAAAAATCAGGTAGTTGCAAAAAAATAAAAAGAAAATTAACAAAAATTAACCTAAAATATATTTTTGGTTTGGTTTTTGGAATACAAAATATATAATACCACTATAAACCCTTAAAAAACAAATTTATGAAAAAGATACTTACCCTTTTTGCGGTTGTTGGATTAGCTGTATTTTCTAGTTGTTCTAATGATGATGTAGATAACGATACTATAAGTGAAGTTTTTGAACTTCAAAATATAAGTTTTGATTTTAATAATACTGATGGTTATAATATTTATCAAAAATTAAATCCGACAATTTTTGACTCTGATAATATTTTGATTTATAGATTGGCAGGAACAATTGATTCAAATACTCCTATTTGGCAATTGATACCAAGAACTTTATATTTACCAAATAGCCGTGAACTTGATTATGATTATGATTTTAGTAAAGAAGATTTTACAATTTACGCGAGAGCAAATTATGATTTAGAAACTACTCCAGAATTTTTAGACAATCAAACATTTAGGATTGTAATTGTTCCAGGAGCTTTTTCAGGTACAGGAAAATCAGTTAATAAAGAAGATTATTCAGATTATAATGCTGTAATTAAAAAATATAAAATTGATGATAGCAATGTTAAAAAATTAAACTAAGAGTTAATTTTAAAAATAAAAAAAGGAAATCGTAAGATTTCCTTTTTTTATTAGTTTAGTTAGTTTTTATAAAAGTCATTTGAAAATTTCTCCTGGCTGTTTCAATGTTTACAAAATAAGTTCCAATTACTAAATTTGAAACATTTATACTTATTAAATTTGGGCTTGTAACTGAAAAATTATTAGAATTTACTATACTTCCCATTGTATTTGCAATACTTATTTTAGCATTTGCTAAATCATAATTACCATCTGCATTTTCAATATTTATAATTGAAGAAGCTGGATTTGGATATAGTTTAAATGGCGGTGTTGATGTGCTAATGTTAGTAGAAGGAGTTAAGCTTATTTCATTACTGTAATATGTTTCTCCATCATAAATATTGTCTGTTGCTATACGTCTATAATTATAAGTTGGAATTTCGGCTGGATTTCTTCCGTTACCAGGAATTAATTCAAGAACTGGAGGTAAATAATCTTTAGATATCGCTTTTGATATATTTGTCCAATTGCTCAATGTTGTTCCTCTGCTAGTTACAGCCTGACTTTGCCATTGATAGGATAAATATGTGTTTTTATCTGAAATTGTTGTTGTGCCGGTTATTATTGAAGGCTTTTCAATTTCATTTGAAGATGATACCTGTAGAGTTTGATCACAACAAATTGTATTATTCTCGCGAATAGTATGAAGTGAAATTTTTAGTACATTACTAGTTCTTTTTATATTTCCATAAACTGCAATTCTTCTTATTAAGTAAAAGTTATCCTCAGAATTATTAGGTTTTGGTATATATGATGAATTTAATGAAACTGAAAATTGATTTGGGATTGTATTCCAGATTGAATTTTGTTGAAAAGTTCGATTTGTTGTTCGATATTCCCATTCATATCTATCAACGGTGGTACTAGTTGTTTCCCCTCTTTTTAGAACGTAAAAAGGATCTTGTAAAATGTTTAAGTTTACAAATGACCTATCACCAGATATTTCTTTTGGATTAGTATCACTGATTTCAGCAGATCCATAAATGTCTATCGCTGAATTTACGAAAATTTCATTTGTGGTTATAGGAGAAGGAACAACTGTAATAGTGGCAGTATTACTTTTATTCGCAAAATCATTTTTGTAAGTGTATCCTAATCCTCTCGTGACTGTTATGTTTTTAAGTTCTGTTGTGTAATCTAAATATAATGTTTTAGATATATTATCTAATTCTAGGACTGTTGCATTTGCAGAAGTCCATCTAGCATTAATTCCGTAAGAGTAGCCTGAGTAAGGGTTTTGATATTGAGAGCCTGTTATTGGAGCTGGTTTATCACCTAGTCGAATGGTTTGATTGCAACATAAAGTATTTACAATTTTTGATGGATTAGGAGCATCTGCAGGAGGTGTTGGACTTCCTCCGTTTATTGTTGCGTTTTTTATAATAGCAATGCTAGAACTCTTATAGACTACAGATGTACTTGTTTTGTATTCTGCGTATATATAATCTCCAGTTGTGTCAAAATCTCCCCAGTTTAATTGAATGGTAAAACTTCGTACAGCTGTTTTTCCTTCACCAAAATATAGAGCTCCACCGTCTCCTCCTGTAACAGTACCTATACTCATTCCGTTAACTGAAATGATTTTGATAGTGCCGCCATTTCCAGGAATTGCGGGCATATCCACTTGAACTCCTAAAGAGACAGTTGATGTTGGTGTAGAGCCTAAATTTAGAGGTCCGCTATTAATATTAGTGTTGTTGATACCTGTTGGTGTAAGAGTTACTTTTTGCCCAAACATAAAAGTGTTTAATAAGAGCAGGAAAACGAGACAGAAGTAATTTTTTCTCATGATGTTGTTTTTAAATTTATATGAGATAAAAATAAGTATTATGTATGTAATATCTTGTTTTTTATTATTTTTAAACAAGATATTTTTTTACATATTTAGATATTTAACTTAATCGTTGCGGTGTCTGAAGTAAAAAAAAGGAAATCATTACGATTTCCTTTTTTTTATGATAATATTGGTTAGAAAAATTATTCCTGCCCCATATCAGTATCGGTAAGTTCTTTTTCTGTTCCAAATTTTAGCGAAACCAAAATACCAACTAAAAGAGAAAGTGCAATAAATCCTAACGAAGCCCATTCTGGAATGTGGATAAAATCATGTAATAACATTTTTAATCCCACAAAAGCTAAAATAGCAACTAAACTGTATTCTAAATAACTGAATTTTTCTAACATATTTGCCAAGAAAAAATACATAGAACGTAATCCTAAAATTGCAAAAATATTAGAGCTGAATACTAAAAAAGGATCTGATGTTATAGCAAGAATTGCAGGAACACTGTCTACAGCAAAAAGTACATCCATAACCTCAATTACAATTAAAGCAACAAATAATGGCGTTGCCGCTTTTTTTCCTTTTTCGGTTAAAGTAAAAAACTTCTCATGCTCCATGTGAGATGTAATCGGGATAATTTTTCCTAATGTTTTATATACAAATGAATCCTTTGGCTGAAAATCATCATCTTCACCAGAGAATAACATTTTTACTGCAGTAAAAAGCAAGAAAAGTCCAAAGACATAAGTTGTCCATGTAAATTTATTGATCAGCATTACACCAAAGAAAATCATTAATCCACGGAAGATAACAGCGCCCAAAATTCCCCAGAACAAAACTCTATGCTGGTATTTTTGAGGTATTTTGAATGAAGCAAAAATTATCGCGATCACAAAAATATTATCGACACTTAGAGATAATTCGATTAAATAACCTGTAATAAACTTCATAGAAGCTACAGCCGGTTTTAGATTATCGGGATTGGCAATATAATCTGTTGTATAAAGCCAGTAGATTACACCCGAAAAAAGAAAAGATAGTGTCACCCAGATAAGAGTCCATTTGCTGGCTTCTTTAGTGCTTATAATGTGGGGTGTTTTGTTAAAAACTCCAAGATCTAACGCAAGAATAAAAACTACAGCTAACAAAAAAGAAATCCAGACTATCATGATATAAATTTTTAATGATTTACAAAGATAGGGTTTGGTTTTTGACTTAAAAATTTATTTTTTAAAATTTATTCTTGTTAATGTGTAAATAGCAATG
The DNA here is from genome assembly GCF_009711165.2 of Flavobacterium sp. MC2016-06. Classification (GTDB taxonomy): domain Bacteria; phylum Bacteroidota; class Bacteroidia; order Flavobacteriales; family Flavobacteriaceae; genus Flavobacterium. Next base: position 13,911 of record NZ_WMID02000057.1, read on the forward strand.
GTGATGCGTTGTAGATTTTTACTATTAAAGAAATAAGTAAGAGCTTTTAGGATTATATAAATCTTAAACTTTGACAAAGGTAAAATGCTTATAGTTTTTGCGCAAAGTTTGTCATTTCGAGTGAAGTCGAGAAATCGCACTCGTTCAAGATCTTTGTAGAGCAGCTTGCGGAGATCCTTCCTTCGTCAGGATGACAAAAATGGGGATAATCAAGAACGTAACACAAAAATTGCCACCATTTTTGTCATCCTGACGAAGGAAGGATCTTCGTTTACAACATCCACAATATTGACATTGAAGAACAAAGCAATCATATTTGCTAAATCAATCTTTGCGGTCTTTCTAGTGTGATTTCTCGTTCCTCGAAATTGTAAAGGTTACTTATTTCGGTAACGAATTTATCATTTCTATTGGTTTTTTACCATCAATACCCTGATGTGGTCTTT
>NZ_WMID02000058.1 GCF_009711165.2 Flavobacterium sp. MC2016-06
CCCATCCCGAACAGAGTAGTTAAGCCCGCCTGCGCAGATGGTACTGCAGTTTTGTGGGAGAGTATGTCGTCGCCTTTCTTTGAATCCTCATCATTTATTTGATGAGGATTTTTTTTGTTTATAAAATTTGCAAATTTATTCGATAAAAACCAAAATCTGAAAAAGAAAAAACCTATTATTAAATTTTGTTTTCATAGATAAGTTTAAAATCTATATTTCTAACTCCTCTAAATTGCGATCTAAATGCTTTTATTTTTGCATTAAAAGATTCTGCAGAAGCATTAGTACGGAATCAGCCAAAAGAACGTTGAGAAGAATTGAAGTTGTGCCTATGTTGAGGAAGAATCCGATGATTAATCTAAGGATAAGTATGTTCAGATCATTTTGTAAATTGGCATCGTAACTTTTTATATTTGATTTGTTTTTTTGTACTACAGATGCGACAGAACACAAAAAAAGCCTATGCATGAGCATAGGCGGTTATCTTAATCTTCCCAGTAAATTTTACAGTTCTGAGGAAGCGGCATTTTTATCAACAAGAAATATTAATTCTCCAGAATGAGGTTTGATTAACTGCATAGGGTACATATTAGGATTATAATCTCCATGCAAGACTTCGTTAAGGGCGTGTGCTTTTTTTTGACCGAAGGCCAGCACAATAATTTTCTCTGCATTGTTAATAATGGGTGCAGTCAGGGTAATACGGTGCATATTTTGAGCTGTAAGAAAATAGGCGTCCACCCACTTCTTTTGTTCTTTAAGAACGACTTCTCCTGGAAAAAGTGAGGCTGTATGGCCGTCATCGCCAAGTCCTAGAAGAATAAGATCAAACTTTCCATTGGTTCCCAGAATGTTTCTAATAGACTGTTCATATTCCAAGGCATAATCTTCAGCAGTAATACCTTTTTTATACATTGGAAATATATTTTTTTCGGGTATAGGAACATGACTCAGCAGGGTCTCAAAAGACATTTTTGCATTACTGCGGTCATCATCAAGAGGAACCCATCGTTCATCACCCCAGAAAATATAAATATTTTTCCAGTCTATTTTTGGCTTATAGGCATTAGAGGCAAGAAGTCTGTACATACCGGCAGGAGATGACCCTCCCGTAAGTACGACTGTGAAACTTCCTTTTTCAGATATAGCTTTTTGGGCTGCTGCAGTAAAAACTGCAGCAGCTTGCTCATTTATATCTTCTATGGTATTAAATATCTGTATCATATTTATATTTGTTCTTTTACAGTGTTCAGCGTATTTGAAACCCAAGCATGTCCTTGACGAGCAAGGAGTTCATCTGCGGCTTTGGGGCCCCAGCTTCCGGCTCTATAATTAGGAAAATCGGCATCAGCCCTATTTTTCCAGACTTCCTGAATAACATCTATTACGTCCCAGGCTTCTTCGACCTGATCATAACGCATAAATAGAGTTGGATCTCCTGCTAAGGCATCAGAAAGTAGGGTTTCATAGGCTTCAGGAGACATCGTTGAACATGAATTATAATCAAAAATCATTTCTGCCGGTTTCAATGATAGAGACAATCCTGGTTTTTTAGTCATAAATTGCAGTTTGATATCCATGGTAGGTTGAATATTTATAATCAACCTGTTGGGAGTCATTCCTTCACTTCCATAAGAAAACTGTGAATGTGGAACTGATTTAAACTGGATTATAATTGAGGATTGTTTTTCATGCATTCTTTTTCCAGTGCGCAGATAAAAAGGAACTCCTTGCCATCTCCAGTTGTCAAGATAAAATTTCATTGCCACATATGTTTCTGTAGTAGAATCATGTGCAACTCCTTTTTCGTGACGATATCCCGGGACAAGTTTTTCTTTTATAATACCATCATGATATTGTCCTCTTACTGTATAATGATCTACTTCATCTGGTTTTATGCGTCGAATCGATTTTAAAACATCCGCTTTTCTATTACGGATATCATCTGCAGATAATGAAGCTGGGGCTTCCATTGCCGTCATGCATAAAATCTGCAGCAGGTGGTTTTGAATCATATCTTTTAAAGCGCCGACACCTTCATAAAACCCGCCTCGATCTTCAACACCTACTTCTTCAGCTACAGTAATCTGTATAAAATCAATAAAATTGCGATTCCATAAAGGTTCAAACATGGCATTTCCAAAACGAAAGGCAAGAATGTTCTGCACAGTTTCTTTTCCCAAATAATGGTCAATACGATAAATTTGTTCTTCTTTAAAAGTCTTTGAAAGCATCTCATTGAGTTCTATGGCCGATGTTTTATCGTAGCCAAATGGTTTCTCTATAATGATGCGGTCCTTTTTTGCATCGGCTGCAAGTCCAAATTTATTAATATTATCTGAAATAGTAGAGATGAATGATGGTCCTATAGAAAGATAAAAAAGACGATCAGCACGAACATCATAACTCTGGTCAAGACTATTTAATTTTGAGTTTAGTTCCTCATAAGATGCTTCACTATCAATATTATGTTTGAGATATGTAATATTGGAAGCAAATTCAAGTAAGTTTTCATTTGAAGTGTTTCCATTTCTGGAAAATTCTTTTAAATTTTCTATTACATAACTGCGAAAGTCTACATCATTATTTTCTGCTCTTCCTAAGGCGATGATCTGAAACTTATCAGACATACGGTTGTCCAGATAAAGGTTATGAAAAGCAGGAAAAAGTTTTCTTTTTGCTAAGTCGCCTGTTGCTCCAAAAATAACAATTACTGTTGGATTTGTATTTTTAACGTTACTCATTTTGTTTCACTTAAATTTTTTGATCATTCCACTGTGTATGAAAAATTCCTGAAGTATCGATACGCTCGTAAGTATGTGCTCCAAAATAATCACGCTGAGCCTGAATTAAATTTGTTGGGAGATTTTCAGATCGATAAGCATCAAAATAAGCTAAAGAATTCATAAGTGCTGCTGACGGAAGTCCTTTCTGTACTGCAAATTGGATAATATCCCTGATACCGGTCTGTCTTTCATTGACTTTAGATGCAATATCTGAATCTAAAAGAATATTAGGAAGATTAGGATCTGCTGCAAATGCTTTTCTGAAATCTTCAAGAGCATCTGCACGTATAATACATCCTCCACGCCAGATTTTAGTAATGGTTTGAAGGTCTAGTTCGTAGTTGTATTCTTTAGAAGCTGTTTTTAGCATCGAAAGTCCTTGTGCATAGGTAATTAATATAGAAAAGTAGAGCGCATCTTTGAGTGATGAAATTGCCTCAGCGTTATTTACTGCTGTATCTTTACTATTCCAGATTAATTTAGATGCAGCCAGAATTCTTTCAGGTTTGTATTTAGACATATCACGCATGGTCACAGCTGCATCAATGGTAGGAAGAGGTGTATGCAGATCCATAGCATTCTGTGAAGTCCATTTTCCAGTACCCTTAGATTTTGCCCAATCGGATATTTTATTGATCAGTCTTAGTCCATCGTGATCTTTTTCTTTAAGAATATGTCCAGTTATTTCAATCAGGTACGATTTAAGTTCAGTCTGATTCCAATTCAAGAAAGTTTTTTCGATAGTATCTTCATCGAGATTATAACCGCGTTTCATCAGGTCATAAATTTCCGAGATAAGCTGCATGATTCCATATTCAATACCATTATGAACCATTTTGACATAGTTGCCGGCAGAACCGTTTCCTAAATATTCCACACAAGGTTCTCCCTGAACTTTTGCTGCTATGGCTTCAAAAATAGGACGAAGTCTTTCATACGCTTTTTTATCACCTCCAGGCATCATGCTTGGTCCGAATCTTGCCCCTTTTTCACCGCCTGAAATTCCCATTCCAAAGAAATGAATTCCTTTAGCCGACAATTCAAGAAATCTTCGGTCTGTGTCAGTGAAGTAAGTATTACCTCCATCAATCAAAATATCACCCTGCTCAAGATAGGGCAGAAGGCTTTGAATTGCGCTGTCGACAGGTTTTCCAGCTGGTACAAGCAGCATAATTGCTCTTGGACGCTGCAAGTGTTGTACAAATTCCTGTGCATCTGTTGTTGCCTCGATGGTATGTTTTGTATCGGCTTCATTTTTGAGGGATTGAACCTTTTCTAGGTCTAAATCTAAACCGGCTGCGGCAAAATTTTGGTCTGCTATATTTAAAAGAAGATTGCGGCCCATTACACCAAGTCCGACAATGCCAAAATCAAATGTATTCATAATTTTCAAATTAACTAAATTAGTAATGCTGTGTAGTTGATAATAGGTTAATGTAGTGATTTCTGAGGATTTTTTGAGTATAAAGAAAATAAAAAAATAAACATCTAACTAATTAATTATCGTAACATTTTAATTTAACGGTTCATCGCTTTTTTTATACTGCTGTATCAGTAAAAAAGGCTGGAGTATTATAAATAAACTCCAGCCTTTAAAAAAAATTGCTTGTTAAACTTCAGCAGCAATAATAGCTTCTTTTAGAGCTTTGGCAGCAGCAGCAGGATCTTTAGCTCCATATATGGCTCCGCCAGCTACAGCTACTTGAGCTCCAGCAGCTACGACATCTTTTATAGTGTCAATGTTTACGCCTCCAGCTATTGAAAAAGGTACTTTAGCTAGTTTTCCTTCAGAGATTAAAGTCTGAACTGAATATCCAGGAAGTGCCTGCTCGTCAAGTCCAGCATGAAGCTCTACAAAATAAACACCGAAAGCAGTTACTTCCTGTGCTCTTTTTACTCTGTCTTGAACACCAATAGTATCTACTACTACTTTTTTACCGTATTTTGCAGCAGCCTCAACAGCTCCTTTTATAGTTGCATCGTCTACAGCTCCCATTACGGTTACGATATCAGCTCCTGCTTTGAATGCCATTTCTGCTTCTAAAGATCCAGTATCGGCTGTTTTCATGTCAGCAAAAACCAATTTGTCAGGGAAAGCTTCTTTCATTGCAGTAACTACTTTAAGCCCTTCTGCTTTAATAAGCGGTGTTCCTAATTCGATAATATCTACATAAGGCGCTACTTTACCTGCTAATTCTAATGCTGCTTCTGTTGTTAGCAAATCGATTGCTACTTGTAATTTTACCATGATTGTAAGGTTTAAAAAATTGATTATTAAAAAAAATGTTATTCTAAATTTGCGTGTCTGGGCCATATATCCTGTTTAGTTAAACCAGATTCTTGCCACAGCGTCATAAAAATGGTCTCGAGTACCATTAATGTAAACTGTTCAAAAAGGCTTCCTGCATACTGAGCAGAAACTGATTCTCCAAAATCGGTTTTGACTGCCGCAGGAATCTGCACAATATGATTAGCCAATTTTGCTATTATGCTTAACGGATCAGCAGTTAGAACTACAACCGATGCATTGAGTTTGTTGGCTTTTTCAACTGCACTTACTACAGTTGATGTAGTGCCTGAACCCGATGCCACAATAAGAAGATCACCTTCAAGTATAGCAGGAGTAACAATTTCCCCTACCACATAAACCGTATATCCTAAATGCATGAGTCTCATAGCGCCCATTTTTAAAGCGAGCCCGCTTCGGCCTGTTCCCATTACAAAAATGCGGTCAGCTTTTTGTATTTCCTGTATTAATGTATTAATCTGATTGGGGTTGATCTGATGTGCTGCTTTTAGATTTTCTTCTAAAATTAAATTCAGATTTTTACTTATTATTGGTGTATTATCCATCTGGTTTTCTATTTATTTTTAAGCTTTATTTGCCTTGTTTTTATTTCTATTCAAATATTTTTAAAGCAGTATTATTCCCTCATAACTTTACAGAAGTTTTTTTACAGAAAATAGCTGAGTAGGGAATGAGTGTTTAATAGTGAAGAAAAAGTTTAGTTTAGAACTACACTTTCTGAGTAAACGATGCCTTGATAAAATGCGTTATAAATTTCTTTTAGATATTCTAATGTAGGAATGCGTGCATTGAAACCCGTACTAAGATCAATTAAGGTATCAAGTGCTGTGTTTGAAGTAACATGCGTGGGTATTGATGTACTGATTTTTCCATCAATAATTGAGATGCCAGAAGTTAATTCGTAAGATAGGATAGGGTAGTTTACCGTTTTTTTACGGTCAGTAATTATGGCAAGACTTACAGTTTCAGTTCTTATCTCGCTTGTAGAAGGGATTGTAATAAATTTAGCTTTATTCCTAAGAGCAGGTACACTAAATGGTTTGATTAATGAATCGAAATCAGTATCTGGATGTTCGTAAAAAATCCACATTATTTTGCCTGTGTCAATAGCTGAACATCTTCCTAAACCAATAATCCAGTCTGGTTGAAATTCACGCATTGCTGCTACACCTTTAAAACTTGTTGCAGCTGAAGAATCTTCTTCAACTCCGTCAAATACATCTGAGACTATAAATAATTTACTCATTTTTCTTTGTCTTAATTCTTAAGGCAAAGATAGAGGAGCTCTAAAGGCAGGATGTTATACAAACAGGACTATGCGGTATAAATTTGAGCCAGTTCGTTCTGAAGTTCGGTTGGAGTTTCTTTAAGTTTAGCTCTAACGAATTTATTTAAGGCTGATGGAGAGCTGAATCCCAAATCAAATGCTATCTCTTTATGAGAAAGATCAGAAAAGAGCAGTTGTCTTTTAATTTCAGTAAGGATTCTGTTATGTACGGCATTAATTGCCGTTTCGCCACAGTATTTTTTTGTTAATATATTTAGTTTTTTAGGAGTAACGACCAGTTTGCCTGCATAGTATTGTACAGTACGCTGGGTTTTAAAGTGCTGATTGAGAAGTTTTTTAAACTGGAAATAAACTTGTTTGTCTGATTCTGTTTCGGGATTAAAAACAGGATGCTGTCCATGAACAGATTCTATAAGTCCAAGTAGAAACACTTTAATAAAAAAGCGAGCTTGTTCTTTTTTGATTAATGTAGGATTGTTATAAATAGTTTGAATTTCTGAAATGGTATGAATGCCATGATCAAACTCGTTTTGAGCAAGCAATAAACAGTTAAGGTTTTCTGAGAGATTAACATTGTATGAACTTAATTCATTTTTAAGAATATCAGAGCAGAAAAGTACTTCCTCAAATAAAACAATTTTTCCAGAAAGATCAGTGCTGGGATTCGATAAGAAATTAACCTGATCTGGAAATATAATAGATATTTTTCCTTCTTTGAGAAAATGTATTTTTTCTTCAATATGCAACTGTATTTTTCCAGTTTCAATAATTAATATGCAGAAATGATCTTTCTTGTGAGGCTGCAGATATTCTTGAATAGTATTACTGTTGAGTTCAAATACACGAAATGATAGATTTTTATCTTCTGCTTTTTGTATGTTTTTCTTTATTTCTAGTCTTTTTAAGTCCATAAGGTATATTTTGGCCTTTTATTAAGAAGCGCTCATTAGAATTGTACAGATAGAGTTTTTGTATTAATTCTGTAGGGGGCAATTATTTTTGTGTGCAGTTCAGGAGTTTTATTTTCTCATTCAAATTTAAAGGTACAGTATTTTTGACTTTAATTTGATGCATAAAAAAAGACCCAATGAAAATTAGGACTTTTTGAAACTACTTTTAAAATTAAAAAATTGGTATATTAACTTTTGTGGCTAAAAAAGTATCAGGGCTAGCATTAAAACATGTGTAAAAGTGAGATTAAAAAAAAGTTTTTTTTATCATAAAATAAACTTTTACAACAACCCTAGATTTTTAACTTTTTCAATTAAATCTTTGTCACTTCCTTTTCCTTTTAAAAGCTGGTCTTTTATATTCGCTTTTCTTTTTTCTATAGCACTCATTGAAAGAGGAATATAATCCGGAAGATTTACGGTTTTAACACCTTGAGAAATCAAGATCAAAATTTGATTGTCATGATTATCCCAATTTATATTTTTCTTAAATAACTCTCTTTGTGATTCTATTATAGTATTACTTCTGAATATTTTTCCATTTATAATATTTTTACAAATTACCGGAAACAATTCAAAATTGATGTCACTCTTCGATATAAAGCCTTCAGGTTGTATCCCTTTTATTATTTTATCAACCGTCAAAGGTTCGCTGTGCATTGTTAGCAGTACTATTTTACAAGTAGGAATTTTTTCTCTGATTATATATGCCAAATCAATCCCATTATTAATATTCAAATTTTTGTAGGGAGGCATATTAATATCAAGTAAAGCAAAATCAATATTAACATTTTGCTTATGATGCAAAATGATTTTGGTGTAGGCGTCTTCGCAATTATGACTTTTTATAAAGGTTGGTACATTTTCTTGAAATTCACCATCGGATAAAAGATTTACATAACTATCTACAGTCATCGGGTGGTCATCGACGATCAAAATATTAAGATTCATAATTTTTAATTGTATTTGACAAATGTAAGAAATATTACGGACTTTCCGTAATGAGGTTTTGATTGTTTTACAAGTTAGATTAATGGTTGATTAATAATTAGTTAAACTCGATTTTTTTTGTAGAATAAATGAAAGATTACGGATTTACCGTACATTTTAATTTCAGGTTAGCTGTTTTTTTGCTGTAATAATAAATTAAAATTATTCTTATGAAAAACAGATTATTTATTTCAGGATTATTAGTTTTTGTTTCACTGCTAACTTTTTCATGCACAAATGATGATTATGAACTTCCAGCAGATAACAACGGTCAGTTAAAAACAATAACAAAAGACAAGTTGAAAAACATGAATGAAAAAATAAATGCACAAGTGCAAGACTCTACTATTACAAATACTATTCTAACAGAAGACCCCGCTACAGAAGGTGATCCTATTATCCCAAAACCACCAAGAAAAGACTAATTTTATATTTATTATTTTCTAAAGAGTGCCTCGTGATTTACTCTTAAAATTTTATAGTCTTTTTATTTCAAAACGCTATATTTGGAATCGTAAAATAACACCTAAACTCTTGGCAACACCTCTTAAAATAATTTGTTTAATTCTGCTACTGATGCTTTTTTCATGCAAGAAAAGAGAATTTAATAATTCAAAAATCGGAACCACTCTTTCATTTAAGACTAACCATCTGGAAAACAAAAAAAAGGAAAAGTATTTAGATTCAATATTCAATGTATTACAGGTCGAAGAAAACGATTCTGTCGTTAGAAATTTTTATTTTAAGTTATGTACTGAATATTATTATAACAATAATCTAAAAAAATCTTTACGTGTTAGTTTATTGGTGCTCAAATTATCAAAAGAGGTCAATGATAAGGAGGGAATGGCGAAGGCATTTTATTATATAGGTGATAGTTACGGAAGTGTAAAAAAGGACAGTGCCTATTTTAATTATTTACAAGCAGAAAAATTATATTTTAAGTTATCTGATTTTGATAATATGGCACGGATGTTATTTAATAAAGCATATGTTTTATTCTATGACGGGAACTATACAGAATGCGAAGTTGAAATTTCTAAAGCTTTGCATTACTTAAAAGAATCTAAGGACCAACGGCTAATTTATTCCTGCAATACTTTGATGGGTACCTGTTTGGAGAAATTAGATAATTATGACAAAGCTTTATGGTATCATCAACAGGCTTTGAATAATTTAGAAAAAATGAAGCTGTCAGGTATTGATAAAGATGAAGAAAATAATTACTACATCGCATCGAGTATTAATATTTGTAATCTTTATGATTTAAAAGGAGAATATTCAAAATCTATTACAAAACTGCAAGGTTTGCTCTCTAAGGATTTAGAAGAAAAATGGCCTAGATTATATGCTAATGTCCTTAGTAATCTGGCTTATTCTAAGATGAAAAATAAAGAGTACGACAATGTCTATGGAATGTTTTCAAAATCGTTGGAAATCTTAAAAAAGAATGGTGATGAATCTGATATTTTATATAAAAAAATTCATATTGGCGAATATTTTTTAACTCAAAAAGACACTTTTAGAGCGATTGAAATTCTTAAAGAGGCAAACATCCTTGCAACTCGAATTAAAAACAGCAATGAAATTTTGACTTCATTAAAACTGCTTTACACTTTGGATAAAAATAAGAGTTTTTATTATGCAAATGAATATATTAATTTAAGTGACAGTATTAATGTTGTTCAAAAAAACGCACATAATAAATATGCAAGAATCGAATATGAAACTTCAAGAATTGAAGATGAAAATAAAGTTTTGACTAAGAAGAATTTTTATATTTTAATCATTTCATTTGCATTAGTTTTTCTATTGCTAATAATTGTTATATTGAGATATTCGAAATATAAAAATAAGGAATTACAGTTTTTAAAGAAACAAAAATCTGCAAACGAAGAGATCTATTTACTGTTGATGGAACAACATGAAAAAGTAAATAATGCAAAAGAAAATGAGAAATCTAAAATTGCAAAAGAACTCCATGACGGAATAATGAATAAAATTTATGGTGTTCGAATGAATTTAGGCTTTTTTAATTCTAAATGTGATGAAGAAATTATTCAAAAAAGGAGAACGTACATTTTTGAATTGCAAAACATAGAGAATGAAATCAGAACAATATCTCACGAGTTAAGCGATACTAATTTTCTGGACGGAAATGATTTTAATACCTTATTATTAAGTTTAGTAGAAAATCAAAAAGATATTAGTAATACCCAGTTTAAATATTTAGACAATGAAGATTTGAACTGGACATCAATACAAAATATCTATAAGATAAATTTATATCGTATTATTCAGGAAGCCATTTTGAATATTAATAAATATGCAAATGCAAAGAATTGCGAGATTAAATTTGAGATAGAAGGAGATCGTATTTTAAAAATGACTATTGTTGATGATGGCGGTGGTTTTGATGCGAATGATAAAAAAAATGGTATTGGTTTAAATAATATGAAAGAGAGAGTTGAGTTTTTAAAAGGAAGTTTTCGTATTGAATCTCAAATAGGAGCAGGCACAAAAATTGAAGTCATTTTTAAAATTTAGATAGCAATTTAAGTAAATAAATAATCTATAAAACGATATTGATAAATATTTCAATATCGTTTTTTTTATGCCTTAAATTTTGCGCTTTTTCTTCATACTGCAGCAATCGGATAATTTACTTGATGTGTCGTTTTAGTTTAAATTATATAAGCTTGTAAATGAGTTTGTTTCATTGTTAAATTATCATGGCGTATTTAAAAATTTCTTTAAATAATGGTTACTAAAATGATTTTTTTATGTGCCCTGTCAGGTTATTGCTAAAGTAAATAGACTTCCGTAATTTTTATCTGAAAAGTCCGTAATTTTTAGATGATGACTGTTTCTAATTTAGCCTAAAATCACCAGAGAAAAATTGTATTGAAGAATATTGGTTTTTCAGTATAAAATGGAGAAAAACAAAACTTGGTCGTGATCAAAAATAAAAATTTCAGGTTTTATGGAAAGTAATAAGATGTCGGATAAAAATAAGCTTACAGCTAAATATTGGAAAAGAAAAACATTAAATCAAAAAGAATTTAATGGATTAAGTCAGGTTCAGGTAAATTCTGAAACTGTTTTTATTGATGTAAAAGACATTAATTATTTTAATAGAATTACCAATCAAAATACAGTAGCTCAATACACCGTTATGAGCACTATTTATTCTTTTTTACTAAAGAGATTCTTTTATGATTTTGATGGTAATGTTGTTTCTGATTATGAGGAAAGAAATCCTTTGTTCTTATCATTTTCGACAGATTTAAGAATATCATTTAAAGCTTATCTTCAAGTTGTAAAAAGTGAAATACTGGAAACTCTGGAGCATTCAGATTATGAGACGACAGACAATCAGGATTTGAGTAAACTATCTAATTATGCTATAAATTTTAATTCAGATAAAGCGTTAAAATCAAATGGTATTCTATTGAATGTAAGCTCAGATGAATCTGGAAATTTTCAGTTAAATCTGATTTATTTAGAAGGTTTTGCAAAAAGTAATGTTGCAGCATATTTAGTTAGACATTTAAAGTCTTTCATAATCAATCTTGAAGCTAATATTAATGCTGTTTTATCAGAATATCAATTGTTGTCTGAGAGAGAAAAACATGAAATTTTAGTAGATTTTAACCTTACAGAACATGTATTTGCAAAGAATAAAACCATCGTTGATTTATTTGAAGATCAGGTTTTAGCAAACCCAAAAAATACAGCCATTATCTTTAAGGGAAAACAAATCAACTATTCAGAATTAAATGAAAAAGTAAATCAGTTTGCAAATTATATTTCTTCTCAATACAAAGTAAACAAAGGCGATGTTATAGGAGTGTTTTTACCAAAGTCCGATCTTGGAATAATTTCACTATTGGCAATATTAAAATTAGGAGCAGTTTATTTACCAATTGACACTAATTATCCACTTGAAAGAATCACTTATTTAATCCAAGATAGCGGCTTAAAACTGCTTATTAATGATGGAACAAACGCCCTGAATATTAATAATTGCGATATAATATCTATATCTTCAATAGAACTAGAGGGATATGAATCAAGTAATATTAATACAGCAATTTTACCTAAAGATCTGGCGTATATAATTTATACATCAGGTTCTACAGGACAGCCAAAAGGAGTATTGGTCGAACATCAGAGTACAATTAATATGTTTCTGGATCAAATTCGAACTTTTGAAATTACAGAAAAAGACAAAATAATATGGTTTGCTTCTGTGTCTTTTGATGCCTCTATATCAGAGATTTTAATGACTTTAAATAGTGGTGCCGCATTATGTGTTCCAACTGAAGATGAAATTAAAAACAGAGATCAATTTGTTGTCTTTTTAAAAGAGACTCAATCAACGGTTGTTACTTTTCCGCCAAGTTATTTAGGATTATTGTCAGACGATGATATTTCAGGATTGAGATGTATTATTACCGCTGGCGAATCTGCGAATCTGGAGAAAGCGATAATGGTTACGCAACTCGGAATAGATTATTATAATGCTTACGGACCTACAGAATGTACGGTTTGTGTTTCTATACATAAAGTAACCAAAGACGATTTTAATAAATCAATAATCCCTATTGGAAGACCAATTTCAAATACTAAAGTTTATATTTTAGACGAACAACTGCAAGTATTACCAATAGGAGTTTCCGGAAAAATTTATGTTGCAGGAACTGGTTTGGCAAGAGGTTATCATAACAAACCAGAGCTTACAATCGAAAAATTTGTTGCAAATCCATTTACAGATGGTGAGCAAATGTATGATACAGGAGATCTTGGCTGCTGGTTGCCGGACGCAACTATTGAGTTTTTAGGAAGAAAAGACCAACAGGTAAAATTGCGCGGATTTAGAATCGAGCTTGGTGAAATTGAGAACACAATTTTGCAATATTCTAAAGACCTAAAACAGGTAGTTGCAGAAGTAAAAGAACACAATAAGGAGAAAGTTTTGGTTGCTTATTTAGTCGCTGCTACTATTATTGACAAATCAGATTTGCGTAGTTTTTTACAAAGCAGATTACCGGATTATATGGTTCCGGGCTTTTATGTGCCGTTAGAAAAACTGCCATTAACTCCAAACGGAAAAATTGATAAGAAATCTTTACCTGAGTTATCCGGCAGTGACATTATCAGAAAGCAATATGTTGCTCCGACTAATAAAGCAGAAAAAGCTCTTGCAGAAATCTGGCAAGATGTGCTAGGTATAGAAAAAATAGGAATACATGATGATTTCTTTGAATTAGGCGGACACAGTTTAATAGTAGGTCAGGTAATC
>NZ_WMID02000059.1 GCF_009711165.2 Flavobacterium sp. MC2016-06
AAAGACCACATCAGGGTATTGATGGTAAAAAACCAATAGAAATGATAAATTCGTTACCGAAATAAGTAACCTTTACAATTCTGACGAAGGAAGAATCTTCGCAAGTAACTCGACAAAGTTTTGAAAATACGAAGCATAAATTTCTCCTTTATCAAAACGAAAATATGAATTCATTCAAAAAACAAATCCTACTTCTCCTTCTTCCCCCACTTAATTTTCATTTTCCCTTCATCATCCATAGCAATTAAGTGCAGAACAATACCACGTTCTCTAACAGCGTCACGTTCGGCTTTGCTGGTTATTTTGACGTCGTTTTTGGAATTTCGGAGAGGGATGGTGAGGGCTAAATTAGTGCCTCGACCAAAGGAATAAATGCCTTCGATATCGAAGTTTAAGACACTCGAACTAATGGTTAAATTGTTGACATCGATCATCTGGCCACGAAGATTTACATTTCCTGACAAATCACTGAATGTAATGTTTTTGACATCGCGAAATGGAAACGCAAATTTGCCAATCCTAACAATAGGTTCAAAATCTAATAAAGCACCTTGATTGACATTAAAACTTAAATTTCCCGTCATAGAGTTGGTAATCATTTCCCCTTTATTGCTCATTAATCCCGTGAGATTGGTTTTTAAGCTAAGTTTACCTTTTATATTTTTTGGGGTAAAAGATTGGATTCCGAAATTATTAAAAGATCGTAAAAAGCTTGCAATGTCTACGCGGTTAACTTGCGCCATAGAGCGAAAAGTAAAATTGTTTCCGTTAGGCTCAATAGAACCGCTGTAGGCAATACTGCCACCAGAGGTCTGAAGTGAGCCATTTTTAATATATAATCTCGAATTAACGAGCTGGATTGTTGCAATTGAATTGGTTGCAGCCAATTTTCCATAATTAATTTTATCTGCTTTTAAGTTTAAAACCATACTGCATTTTTCGATTACAGATCGCATCTGATTTGAAAAGTTGACACTTTTAGCTGGTTTTTGAACTGTTTTTTTAGATTGTGAGGTTTTTAAAATGCCTAAGAATTGTTTCACATCAACATTAGGGCAGTAGACATTCCAGTTAACTACCATTTTTTCGGGTGCATCGTAATATAGATTTAAGAAATTATCGATTTTCCCGTCTATTACAATACTGTTTTTCTGGTGTTTGTAGGTGATTTTCTTGATAAGAAGTGCTTCTTCTGTAAAAGACAATTGAATGTTGGTATCTTCGGCATGAACGTTTTTCGGAATATAATCAAAAGAGGCATTGCTTACGTTTACATCGCCTGTAAAACGTGGTTTGGCAATGTACAAATCGACAATATTAAACTGAAAATTTAAGTTTGCAGTAGCGTGTCCGCTCGTGAACTGAATCCATTTTTCACTGCACATTTCATTGATTTTCTTAATGTCAAAATCAGAATTTATTTTTCCTGTAGCTATAGGTTTTTCTAAATTATTAATAATAGCCTGCGGGATCAAAACGGGAATGTTTTGGTAATTTCCTGAAAAATGGGTTAGAATAATTGCCGAATTGGCATCGTTGTAACCATTTTTTGTTTTGAAATTATTTGTAAAAATACCTTTGAAAGCGCAATCGCTAAAAGTTCCGTCAGGAATAGTGAGTTCATTTTTTTTAATAACAGCCTGAACTACAATCTTTGGATCGCCTTCGGCATTAAAATCACCTTTAATGTCGCAATTTACATCAATAGGTTTGGTGAGATTAAACATATTTAATTTAGAACTTATGTTTCCTGATAATAAATTGGACGCATTTTTCCATAAAATAGTTGTTCCAATGTTGATGCCGAAAAGAGCATTGGCTTTGCCAATATTAAAAAAGGCAGCGATATCAAAAGTGTCAGAACCAATTTTTAGTTTCTTGGTTTCGACATTTATTTTTTCATTTTCATCAGAATACGAAATGTCAAAATTTCCTTCAAGTACTTTTTGTTTGGCAAAACTTCCGTGCACAGTACTAAAAGCCAAACTATTGATTTTGGTTTTCAAATATAAATTAGTCTGCCAGTTATCATCATCATAATCTACTTTCGATTCTAAATTCGAAACATCAAAATCAAATAATTTATGCCCAACCTGATTGTCTATAATAAGATGAACTTGGCTGAGGTTGATTTCGCCTATTGTAGTTTCTGGTTTTTCTTTGCTATTGGGCGTTTTTTTCTTTTTTGGTTTAAAAATATTAGCATTAGAGTAACCATCAGGAGCTTTGTAGATGTAAATATCGGCTTCGTTAATTACAATTTTATGAATGTTGATTTCATGCTGTAATAAACTCCAAACATTTAATCTCGCTTCAATTTCTTGCGCTTTTAATAAAGTATGGTGATGAGTCTGCCATTGATTGTCTTTTACTTCGACATCTTTTAAGGCCAAAGTGAAATTAGGGAAACCAGTTAAAAATTTATAATGAAAATCGCCAACATGAAATTTTCCGTTAATGTTCTCATTGATTTTAGTATTGATCTTGGCAATAATTTCGGTTTTATTTTGATTAAAATACACAGACAAAGCGCCGCATGCAAGAAGAAGCAGTCCTATAAGTATGGCAATAGAAATGCCTAAACGTTTCAAATGTTTTTTAAAAGGAGCAGATTTTAAATAATTTTTTATTTTGAGTGAAATTTCTTCCATAAGACCGAATTTTCTTAATCATTAAAGGTAGTGCAAAAATGAATTGGTTAATCAAAAATACTAAAAAGTTGAATTATTCATAAGTTAAAACCTACGTATTTTAAGGAAAACATTAATATAATTATTGACAATACATTTATAATGAAAACTAATTTGGTTATGGTGTTTGATTTGTTTTTAATTTTTAAATTTGTACTCTAGTTTGAACAATTAATTATTCAGACATAATTTAAATATAAGATATTATGGCATTAGCAATAACAGATGCTACTTTTGACGAAGTAGTTTTGAAATCAGATAAACCAGTAATGGTAGATTTTTGGGCAGCATGGTGTGGTCCTTGTAGAATGGTTGGTCCAATCATTGACCAATTAAGCGAGGAGTACGACGGTAAAGTAGTTGTTGGTAAAGTAGATGTAGATGCAAACCAAGAATTCGCTGCTAAATATGGTGTGCGTAACATACCAACTGTTTTAGTTTTTCACAAAGGTGAAGTTGTAGGTAAACAAGTAGGAGTTGCTCCGAAACAAACTTACGCAGATAGTTTAGACGCTTTGTTGTAATCGTAAGATTATAATCTATATAAAAAAGGTTTGACGAAAGTCAAGCCTTTTTTATTGAAATATAATGGTAAAAGTAGTTCCAATATTGGGTGCCGATGTAACTTCGACTTTGCAGTTTATCACCAAGGCCAAATCTCGGATTAAATGCAGACCTAAACCCGATTTAATTCCTATAACTTCGGCATCATCATAAAGTGCTCTAAACTGTTCCTGCGTGCCGCCAGATCCGTTATCGGTAATAGAAAGTAAGATTTGGTTGTTTTCTTCCCAAGCCTTCCAGAGTATACTGCTGTTGTTTTTATCAAGCGCTTTTATGGCATTTCCAGTTAGATTCCTGATAATGGTTTTTAGATAATTTTCATCTGTTTCCAGTATAATGTTTTCTGGGTTTTCAAATACAAATTGTACGTTTTCTACACTTAAAAAGTGGTTTTTTATGTCATTGAATACATCGCTGACAGGAAATTTTTGAGTATGAAGTTTAAAATTCTCCATTTGACCTTTGCTCCAAAGCAGAATATCTTCCATAGACGATAATAAATTTTCGGCGCCTGTAATAACCTTGGCCTGCATGCGTAAAGCAGTTTCTTCATCGATAAGTTCTGGACTTTCTTTTTGAAGATGTAAAAAGTGAATTAAATTAGCAACAGGACTTCTTAAATCATGATTTAAAATACCAAAAAAGCGTGCTTTTATTTTATTCGCCTCATCCAATTCTTTATTTAAAAGCTGTAATTTTTCATTTGTCTTTTTACGATTTCGGCTTTGATTGAATAATAAGACTCCAATAATGGCAACCAATCCAAGTCCGAAGATTAAAAATAAAAGCTGTTTTTTAGCCTCTTTAATCGCTATGTTTTTTATGGTATTCTGAATCGAGAGATTTTTTATTTCTTGTCCCTTAGTTTTGTTTTGATAACGTGCTTCGGCATTTGCAATATTCTGCTTGGCAGATTCCAGCAGGATTTCGTTATTGTATTTGCTGTAGATTTCATTGTAATCATAAGCTTTTTTCCAAAGCCCTAAGGCGGCATAACTTTGAGATAATTTTTTATTAATGATTACAAAGGATTCCTTGTCGTAATTGAGTGCATCTTTTGAAGCCAAAGTCAATGTTTCAATTGCTTTTTTATAATCGCCTTTTTCATACAGCACGAGTCCCATAATCATATTAGCTTCCATAATAATATCTTCGTCATTCGATTTTTGCCCAAATAAAACCGCTTTTTTAGCATAATTATAAGCCGTATTCGTTTGGTGTTCTGCTATATAATATTCAGACATGCTTCGGTTGGCGAAACTCAAATTAAGAAACAAAGAATCTTTTACGGTAGGATAAGTATAGGTTAAATGGTAATATTTTTGAACGCTGTCGAGCTTCTTTAGCGGTACATAACACTGCATATAATAATTACAGGAAAAGGCGCTGACGTAAGGCGATGTTTTAATATATGGAGCCGCATAATTGAGATACTCAATCGCTTTATTGTACTGTTTCATTTTAATGTAAGCACTGGCAATCTGACTGTATGAAACACCAATGTTTTCATAATTGGTAGCGCTTTTCTCAATTTGCTTTTTATAGTTTATAGCTTTTAATTGATAACTAATAAAAGTTTCATATTCATATTTATCAAGATAATATTCACCAAGACTTCCGTTAAGAACCGCTTGCGTATACGTGTTTTTTGTAGTATCGAGTACTTGCTTAATGTAACTTATAAGCTGTTCTCTTTTTGAAGTTTGATTAAGAGCATAATAAATATAATTGAGACGCATTAAAGTATTAGTCTCAATTTTTAGATGTTTAACTTTTTTTGCATTTTCTAATGAAAGTTCATAATTAACTAAAGCATTTTGATATTGATTGTTGCTGAATTCAAATGCAAAGCCTCTGAAGAAATAGAATTTACCTAAAAAAGCAAAATGGTTTTTAGAAAGTTTGATTCCTTTTTCGGATTCTATTAAAAGTTTTGGATAATCTTCTAATTCTTTAATCTTGTTGCAGTAATTAACCCAAGCCAAAAGTTTTTCGTCTGTAGTTTTATATTGTGCCAAATTTGGTTTTTGCTGAGCAAAAACAGTCAAGCTGATAAAATACAGAAACAAAAAACCTATTTTTTTCATGAGAACAGGTTTAGGTTTTCTTTGTAACTTCTTCCAACAGGAATTGCGATGTTGTTGTTTAAAATAATCTCGCTGGAGTTTATTTTCTGAATAAATTGCTTCTGTACAGCATAACTTCTGTGAATTCTAATAAAAGATTGAAAATGATCTTCTTTCAATAAATTTCCGATACTCGACAAAACACAATGTCTTTTTTTATCGGTAATCACGAGCGTATAATCTTTTAAAGCTTCGAGATACAGAATCTCATGAAGTTTAACTTTAGTCTGTTCATGGCCTTCTTTAATATAAATAGTATCACCGCCAATACTGGCTTCAAAAAGTGAAGCTTTAAGTTTGATCTCCATAAACTCTTCAATACGGCTTATGGTTTGGGTAAAGCGATCTAGTTTTAGAGGTTTTACGATAAAATCTAAAGTTTCGATCTGAAAACTTTCTACAGCATGTTCGGGATGCGCTGTGATAAAAATACAAACCGGAATTTCTAAGGCTTGTTTTCTAAACTCAATACCGCTTAAACCTGGCATATCGATGTCTAAAAATAAGATGTCTACTTTTTCTTTTTCTATAAATGGAAGCGCTTTTTCGGCCGATTCAAAAACACCCAAAATATCCAGAACAGGAAATTTTTTAGCGTAAGAAAGCTCCGTAAGTCTGTCTATTTCGTCATCATCAACAATAATGCAAGAATATTTTTTAATCATAAAACGGAATTTGCTGCATGTAAAAACAATAAAACGGATTAAAATATGTCGTCTGTCTATTTAAAATGTTGTTTGTCTATTAGCTGTTTTTACGCCGATTTTAATCACGCAAATTTGTCTCAGAATTAATTCATAAGACAAAACAAATAGTCATTTTTCCCTGATTGACTTTTACAAAAATAAGCTATTGAATTAAATAAGAATCATTTAATAAAAATTTAAAACCAAATTATTATGAAATTTTTTAAAACCATTTTAGCCATTTTAGTAGTTGCAATTGCTACATCTTCATGCAGCGGTGATGATGGAACTGATGGAATCGACGGAGAGAAAGGAACCGCAAATGTTATTTATAGTGCATGGTTAACGGCTCCGGCAGCAGTTTCAGAAACAATTGATAATACTGCTGGGGTATCTACTACGATTAATGCACCAGAATTGTCTGAAGACATTCTTGCAAAAGGAACGATATTGGTTTATGTGTCTTTTGGATTAGGCACTTTTGAACTTCCTTATACATCATTAGCTGGCGGAACCATCAATACTATTACTGCTATATCTACTGTCCAAAAAATCAAATTATTCAGATTTAGACATTCAGGAGTAGGTCTTCCAGGTCTCCCAACATCTCTTGCTTGGCGCTATATTTTGATTCCAGGAGGTGTTGCAGCAGCAGCAGGAAAAGCCGCGAAGGTGGATTATTCTAAAATGAGTTACGAAGAAGTTTGTGCACATTTTAATATTCAACCGTAGTTTTTTCGAAGAAAACAGATTTAAAAAGAACAATTTAAACCAAAATTAGTATGAAAACTTTAAAAATATTTTTAACCCTTTTCGCAGCTGCAATTTTTTCAATTTCATGCAGCAGCGACAACGACTCAGATTCAATTAAATATTCAGAAGAAAATCCGTTAGACGCTTATTTGGCAGCAACAGGATTCAGCCAAAAAGCATCAGATATCAAAAACTCTTCTTTTTATGAATATGGTTTTAGCTTTAAACCAACAGTAACAGGAAAAATTAACGCTTTGATTGTAAAAATTCCAGATGTAAGCACTTCTCTAAAAGTAACTTTATGGGACGCTGCAGCAAAAACAATCATAAAATCAGAAATTGTGGTTGTGCCTACTGCCAATGTTACAGTAGAAAAAACCATTACGTCTATCGCACTTACAAAAGATAAAGAGTATTACCTGACGGTAAACAGCAACGACTGGATTAACAGAACAAAAACAGACGGAACAAATGCGACTTATCCTGTTACAGCAGGAAATATCACAATAACTGGATATGGGTTTGTTGTTACAACAGAGGGAAATCCAATTTTCCCAACTACTTTTCCAAAGACTTATTATGCTGGAGATGTTAGTTTTAAATTTCAGCAGACAGAATAATTTTAATTTTTGGAAAGTTTGAATTAGTAAGTTTGGAAAAGATCTGGCGAAAGTCAGATCTTTTCTGTTTAGACCTAACCTGTTTTTAAAAGCTATTAGGTCTTTTGTTAAGGATAAAACAAGAAAAATTCGTAAAATTGAATTATAAAACACAAAGTGATTCGTGAAAATTGGTGAAATTCGCGGCAGACAACTATTATAACCAATCCTTTTTTTTATTTTTAACAAATCTTAATTTCCCTAAAAATGAAAATTTTCTACAGCCTTCTTGCTTTTTTTATGATGATTACGATTGGTTTTTCTCAATTAAAAAAGAAAGAAAATCTTGTTTTAGAAGATGGAGTTTCTGAGCAATTGGCTCTTTTTAGAAAACAGCAGATCTCAAAAGTTACTTATGGATTGTCTTTTGAAATTCCGAATGAAAAACAACAGCCAATCAGTTCTAATCTTACTTTAGATCTTGTTTTGTCTGACTTGAGCGAACTTTTATATTTAGATTTTAAAGAGAAAACACAAAACATAAAGTCAGTTTCGGCTAACGGAAAAAATGTTTCAATTGTTCACGAAAAAGGACACATTGTAATTCCTGTCGAAAGTTTACTACAAGGACAAAATACCGTTACAATTTCTTTTACTGCAGGCGATTTATCTTTAAATAGGAACGACGATTTTCTGTATACCTTATTAGTTCCAGATCGTGCGAGTACATTATTTCCTTGTTTTGATCAGCCCGATATAAAAGCAGCTTACAAATTGAGTCTTACTGTTCCTAAAGATTGGTCTGTTTTAGCAGGCGGATCTGTAAAGGAAAAGCAAGAGCAAGGTGATTTTATACACTATACTTTTGATGAATCGGATAAAATGAGCACGTATTTATTTTCATTCGTAGCAGGAAAATTTAAAAGCGTGACACAAAAGCCTGGAAATAGAGAAATGACGCTTTTGTATCGCGAAAATAATCCTGAGAAAATACAAACGAGTACCGATACTATTTTTAAACTACATCAGCAATCGTTAGATTTCTTAGAAAAATATACTAATTATCCGTTTCCATTTCAGAAGTTAGATTATGCAGCAATTCCTGTATTTCAATATGGCGGAATGGAGCATGTCGGCGCCATTCAGTACAGAGAATCGACTTTGTTTTTGGATAACAGCGCAACCGACAGTGAAAAACTAGACCGAGCAAAACTGATTGCACACGAAACTTCGCACATGTGGTTTGGTGATTTAGTAACCATGAAATGGTTTGATGATGTTTGGATGAAAGAGGTTTTTGCCAATTTTATGGCTGATAAAATCATGAATCCGATTTTTCCAAAAGTCAATCATAACTTACAGTTTTTAACGGCACATTATCCAGGTGCTTACTCCGAAGATCGTTCATTGGGAACACATCCAATAAAACAGCATTTGGCCAATCTAAAAGATGCGGGATCACTTTACGGAGCGATTATTTATAATAAAGCTCCAATAATGATGCGCCAATTAGAAGCTTCGATGGGAGCAGCAGCTTTTCAAAAAGGAATAGAAAAGTACATTAAAAAATATGCTTACGATAATGCAGATTGGAATAATCTAGTTGAATTATTAGATGCCGAAACACCGCTAGATATGAAAAAATGGAGCGAAGTTTGGGTAAATAAATCAGGAAGACCAATTTTGAGTGATAAAATAGAATACGATGCTCAAAATCGAATCAAGAAGTTTGAAATTTTACAAAAGGCAGAAGATAAGTCTGCCAATGTGTGGCCTCAAATCTTTGAAATTGGTTTAGTGTATGCCGATAATGTAAAAGTTGTAAGTGTGAATTTAAAAGACAAAAGCATTCTTCTGAAAGAATTAATAGGGCTTCCGAAACCAATGAATATAGTTTACAATTATAATGGTTTTGGTTACGGTGTTTTTCCGCTTGACGGAAATACTATAGAATCTGTTTTGACTTTAAAAGATGAGGTTGCAAGAGCTTCTACTTATATTAATATTTACGAAAATACCTTAACAGGAACCGTTTCTCCAATTAAAGCTTTTGATTGTTTTGTAAAAGGTATTCAAACAGAGCAAAACGAATTGGTTTTGAAAACAATTACGAATCAAACTAGTTCTGTTTTTTGGAAATTCTTGACAGAAAAACAACAGAATACAGTTCAGAAACAATTAGAAGATGTTGTTTACGATCGTCTGCAGGCTAATTTACCAAGTAATATTAAAAAGACGTTATTCAATTTATTCAGCTCAATTGCTTATTCAGACTCGGGAAAAGAGAAGCTGTATAAGATTTGGAGTAAAGAAACCGTTATTGCAGGTTTAAAATTAAACGAAGACGATTATACCAATATCGCTATGAATTTGGCTATATTTAAACATCAAAAAGCAGACGAGATTTTAAATACAACCCGAACAACAATCACCAATCCAGACAAACAAAAACGTTTTGAGTTCCTTTTGCCATCATTATCTAAAGACGAATCGGTTCGAAATGCTTTTATGGAATCTTTAAAAGACGATAAAAACAGAGAGAAAGAATCTTGGGTTTCTGTTGGATTGGCAAACATACATCATCCGTTACGTCAGGAAAGCGCGCAGAAGTATATTAGATTTTCATTAGATTTGGTGGATGAAATTCAGCGTACAGGAGATATTTTCTTTCCAAAAGACTGGCTGAATAATACAATTGGAAAATATTCGTCTAAATATGCTTTTGATGAAGTACAGCGATTTTTAAAAGAGAATCCAAGTTTTAGTCCAATTTTAAAAAGAAAATTATTGCAGGCAGCAGACGGTTTATACCGCGCACAAAATATTAAAAAAGAAACCGAATGAAAATCGAATCAGAAATAGAGAAAGTTTCAAGTTTTCAGCATCTCGAAATGCTGGCCAATCAGGTTGTAGAAGGTTTTATCTCTGGAATGCACAAAAGCCCGTTTCATGGATTTTCGGCCGAATTTGCCGAACATAAAGTCTATAACGCAGGCGAGAGCACGAAACACATCGATTGGAAATTGTTTGCCAAAACAGATCGTTTGTACACCAAACGTTTTGAGGAAGAAACCAACATGCGCTGTCATATTATTGTAGATAATTCGTCGTCAATGCATTATCCAGAACTAAAATCAAATCAGCCTTTCTACGAAAAAAAGATTGGCTTTGCAGTTTTGGCTTCGGCAGTTTTAATGAATATTTTAAAGAAACAACGTGATGCCGTTGGTTTGAGTGTTTTCTCTGATAATTACGAATATTACGCTCCAGAAAAAGGAAGCGACCGCCATCATAGAATGCTGCTCAATAAATTAGAACAATTATTAGAAGCACCAAAAGTTAAAAAAAGCACCGATACCATTACTTACCTGCATCAAATTGCAGAGAAAATGCATCGCCGTTCGATGATTATTCTGTTTACAGATATGTTTCAATCTGCCGATGATGAAAAGTTATTTAATGCTTTACAGCATTTAAAACACAACAAACATAAAGTAGTTTTATTTCATGTTGTTGATAATCAAACCGAACTAAAATTTGATTTTGATAATACGCCGCGTAAATTTATCGACTTAGAAACAGGTGAAGAAGTTTCTATTTTTGCTGATAATGTTAAAGTGGAGTATGAAAAAAGGGCAGAAGCTTATTTTAAAAATTTAGCCCTAACCTGCGCAAAGAACCAAATTAAGTACGTTCCGGTAAATGTGGGCGATAATTTTGAAAAAATATTGACTACATATTTGGTTGAAAAACAAAACTTTGGATAGTGATTAAAATATTTATTTTATTTTTTTTACAAAAACACTTGCAGATATGAAATTCTGTACTATCTTTGCAACCGCAATAACGCAGAGGTTTGGTAGTTCAGTTGGTTAGAATACATGCCTGTCACGCATGGGGTCGCGGGTTCGAGTCCCGTCCAGACCGCAA
>NZ_WMID02000060.1 GCF_009711165.2 Flavobacterium sp. MC2016-06
TTAATCATTTGAATCTGTGAAATCTGTGGCAATAAGTTTGTTTTTTTGCCACGAATTACACGAATTTTCACAAATCAATTCGTGGTAATTCGTGTAATTCGCGGCGAAAAACTTTATCCTTAAAAACCTGTCGGGTTTCCTTATTTATTTTCTAATTGGATTTTGGAATTTAAAAATTGGGATTTAAACTTATGGTTGTGTCATTTTGGCATTTTGTTAAAGTGGTTCGTAATTTGCAGATTCTTTTGTAAATTTAATCATCAACTAAAAAAATAGAAAAAATGGGAGGTCCATATATAATTCTTGCCGGAGCTATTATGTTGTTTAGCTGGTTGGTAAGTTCTAAATTAAAGAGTAAATTCGAGTTGTATTCAAAACTTCAATTAAGAAACGGAATGAGCGGGCGAGAAATTGCCGAAAAAATGCTTGCCGATAACGGAATCACTGATGTTCGTGTTATTTCGACTCCGGGACAATTAACAGATCATTATAATCCTTCAGATAAAACCGTAAATTTAAGTGAAGCAGTATACAATCATCGTAATGCAGCAGCTGCGGCAGTTGCAGCCCACGAATGCGGTCACGCCGTACAGCATTCTATTGGTTACGAGTGGCTGGCGATGCGTTCTAAATTAGTGCCGATTGTAAGTGTAGCATCTAATTTTATGCAATGGATTTTGCTGGCTGGTATTTTGATGATTCAAGTTTTTCCGCCATTATTATTAATCGGGATTATTTTATTTGCAGTTACAACTTTGTTTTCAGTAATTACGCTGCCTGTAGAATACGATGCTAGTAATCGTGCGCTGGCTTGGTTAGAAAATAAACACATGCTGACACAAGAAGAACAGGCGGGAGCAAAAGATGCTTTAAAATGGGCTGCCAGAACTTATTTAGTAGCCGCTATTGGGTCGATCGCAACGTTGTTATACTATATCTCAATTTATTCGGGAAGTAATAGGAGAGACTAAAACTAAATTAAATTCCAATAAATAAATTCCAAATTCCAATTTTGTTGGAGTTTGGAATTTTTTGTTTTTAAATTGGAATTTGATTAAAAACTTAAAATAAGGAAAAATAAAATCCACATTCCTGCTATGATATAAATGGAGTTTAAGTATTGTTTGTTCTGAGATTTATAATATCTAAATAAAAGTATCAAGGCGTAAATTATACTTACGGGAACTGATAGAATCAATAAAGCAGCTCCAGGGCCAGGGGTGCATACTCCACTTGGACTTACTTTTTCGGATATGGCGGCTATTATAAAATAAACAATAAAGAAGATTACTGTTTTAAGTTCAGGTCTAATGTTTAACATCAAGTTTTAAAATTATCTAATTATCAAATTTCCTAATTGACAAATTCTAAAGTTGAATCTGTCTATCAATTTGCTGATCCAGCGAGATAAACGTTTCGGTTCTAGAAACACCTTCAATGGCTTGAATTTTAGTGTTTAAAAGCTGCATTAAATGTTCGTTGTCGCGACAGATGATTTTGATTAAAACAGACCAGTTTCCGGTTGTGTAGTGACATTCTAAAACTTCTGGGATTTTCTTTAAATCTTTTACGGCCTCAGAGTTTCTAGATGCTTTGTCCAGATAAACGCCAATAAACGCCATAGTGTTGTAACCTAAAACTTTTGGATTTACAGTAAATTTTGAACCTGAAATTACGCCAGATTGTTCTAATTTTTTTAAACGCTGGTGAATTGCTGCTCCAGAAATACCAATTTTGTTAGCGATTTGTAAAATAGGTTTTCGGGCATCATCCATTAGGTAACGAAGAATTTCTTTGTCGATTCCGTCAATTTCAATTAACAGGGAGTTGATTTTCATAACTTATAATTTGAAACTATTTTTGTGATTTGGGTTTTCAATAGAAATCAAATGTAGTCAAAATGCTGTGAAAAATAAAATTCCAATTCAGATGCCTTTGGATAAATTCCAAATTCCAATTGATCATAGCTCATGGTTTTAAACATGGAAAATTGTGAAAAATAAAATTCCAATACCGAAGTTCCTTAATAAATTTCAAATTCCAATTAAACATAGCCCATGGTTTTAACCATGGGGATTGGGGATGGGATAAAAAAGAAAATTCCAAATCCCAGCAGTAAAGTTGGAATTTGGAATTTAAATATTTTTTATTCTTTAGGTTTATTTTCCTTTATTAGCTTCTGCAATGTATTTTTCTAAAGCCATTGTCATAGAAGGAGTTTCAGGAGTTGGAGCAAGAATATCGATTCTTAAACCATAATCTAAAGCTTCTTTTTGAGTAGTGCTTCCAAAAACAGCGATTCTTGTTTCATTTTGTTTAAAATCTGGGAAGTTTTTAAACAAAGATTTTATTCCAGTTGGACTGAAAAAAGCCAAAACATCATAATAAACATCTGCTAAATCAGATAAGTCGCTCATTACCGTTTTATAAAAAACAGCTTGAGTCCAATCTACTTTTAGTCCATTTAAAGTTACAGGTGCGTCAGCATTTAATTGATCAGATGCAGGAAGAAGAAATTTTTCGTCTTTGTATTTTTTGATCAATGGAGATAAATCTGCAAAGTCTTTTGCTCCCACATAAATTTTACGTTTTCTGTACACAACATATTTCTGTAAGTAAAACGCAACTGCTTCTGATTGACAGAAATATTTTAATCCTTCAGGAACTTTATAGCGCATTTCATCTGCTACTCTGAAAAAATGATCTACTGCATTTCTGCTTGTCAAAATAATCGCAGTATAGTGATTAAGGTCGATTTTTTGTAATCGAATCTCTTTTGCGTTAACCCCTTCCACATGAATAAATGGTCTGAAATCAATTTTTATTTTGTGTTTTTGTTGGAGCTCAAAGTAAGGAGAATTCTCCACTTTAGGTTCAGGCTGTGACACCAAAATTGTTTTCACTTTCATATTATAAACTTTTTCTAAGCACTCCCTTTTGTAATCCAATAATACATGAAATAATAGGGGGCTATTTCAAGAGCGCAAAGATATAAAATAAAATAAAATAACTTGCCGATTATTGCATTTTGATATGTTTTAATTGAAATAAAATAAGAGTAGATGCTTATACATAGCGAAATACCTATGATTGTCAGCGGAATCGTTTTCGGAATATTGTCATAATAAAACAAAATTGCATTGACTGGAAGGATCAAAATGCCGATATAAGTCCTGTAAGTTACTTTTTGTAAGTTAAAAAGCTCTACAAATTCATCTATATTAAATGAAGCAGCGACAATTTTTTCTACTAAATATTTACCTAAAATAAAATAAAGTAAAAATGTAGCGATTTGAATAAATAAAATCCAATCGGTTTTTGCACTATATCCTTTTATATCCGATCCGTATCCAAAAATACCCATCGTCAGCTGAATAAAAAAAGCGTACGATATAATTTGTACAAAAAACAAACCAACCGTAAAACTGCTTTTCATGTGGCTGTTATCACGATAGATTTTTGCGTATTTGTCTGAAAAAATAAGCTTGCTAAATTCACTAAATCTAGTTTCGTAAGCAGATTTGGTCATAGCAACCAAAGCAAAGGCTATCACAAACAAAAATGTTGCCCAGTCTTTGTTTTCAAGAATTCGAGGATGAAGTTGTTCAATCATAACATTGCAAAATTAGTAATTTTTTGTGTCAATAGTTTTATTATAAATTTATTATGAATCAAATGCTATAAAAAGTTTACTTTTGCGGTGAAATTACCCAGAAAAATGAATGATAGTATTGTCATAATTCCAACTTATAACGAAATTGAGAATATAGAAAGTATAGTTAGAGCTGTTCTTTCGCAGCATAAATCTTTTGATCTTTTAATTATAGATGATAATTCTCCCGATTTTACTGCAAATAAAGTAATTGCACTGCAGGAAGAATTTTCTGAAAGACTGTTTTTAGAACAGAGAGCTAAAAAATCAGGATTAGGAACTGCTTATGTTCATGGCTTTAAATGGGCTTTGGAACGAAAATATGATTTTATTTTTGAAATGGATGCCGATTTTTCACACAATCCAAACGATTTAGAAAAATTATATGACGCTTGTCATTTCGGAGGAGCAGATTTAGCAATAGGATCACGTTATGTAACAGGAGTAAATGTTGTAAACTGGCCTTTAAGCCGAGTTTTGATGTCTTATTTTGCTTCGGTATATGTAAAGTTTATTACCGGAATGAAAATTCATGATGCAACTGCAGGTTTTGTTTGTTATAAAAGAGAAGTTTTAGAGAAAATAAATTTAAATAAGATTAAATTTGTTGGATATGCGTTTCAAATTGAAATGAAATATAGAACTTACTGTGCAAATTTTGAAATCAAAGAAGTTCCAATTATTTTTACGGATAGAACTAAAGGAGTTTCTAAAATGAGTAACGCCATTATAAAAGAAGCCATTCTTGGAGTAATTTCCCTTAGATTAAAAAAATTAGTCAATTCATTATAAACTCACCACAATGAATAGGATTTTAATAAAAAACGCCAAAATTGTAAACGAAGGATCTATTTTTGAAGGCGATGTCTTGATCGAAAACGACTTAATTGTTGAAATTGCAGACAGCATCAGCTTAAAAACTTCAGATTGTATCGTAATAGATGCCGAAGGAAATTATTTAATGCCGGGCGCGATCGATGATCAAGTGCATTTTAGAGAGCCAGGATTAACGCATAAAGGAGATATCGAATCTGAATCTAGAGCGGCTGTTGCCGGCGGAATCACTTCTTTTATCGAACAGCCGAATACGGTGCCTAATGCGGTTACTCAAGAAATATTAGAAGATAAATATCAAATTGCCGCTGTAAAATCATTTGCGAATTATTCGTTTATGATGGGTGCAACCAATGATAATTTGGAAGAAGTTTTAAAAACCAATCCCAAAAATGTTGCTGGAATCAAGATTTTTCTAGGTTCATCAACAGGAAATATGCTGGTAGATAACGAAGCTACTTTAGAAAAGATTTTTTCTAGTACACCAATGTTAATTGCAGTTCACTGTGAAGATGAAACTACAATTCAAGAAAATCTTAAAAAGTTTAAAGAACAATATGGTGATGATGTTCCAGTAACGGCACATCATTTAATCAGAAGTGCTGAGGCTTGTTATATTTCTTCTTCAAAAGCTGTGGCTTTGGCAAAGAAAACAGGAGCACGTTTGCATATTTTTCATCTTTCAACTGCAAAAGAAATGGAATTGTTTACTAATAAAATTCCATTAGAAGATAAAAAAATCACGGCTGAGGTTTGTGTGCATCATCTTTGGTTTACCGATGAAGATTATAAAACAAAAGGGAATTTTATTAAATGGAATCCTGCTGTGAAAACGGCTAATGATAGAAAAGTACTTTGGGAAGCTTTAAATGACGGGCGTATTGATGTAATTGCGACAGATCATGCTCCTCATACAAAAGAAGAGAAGATGAAGTCGTACTTAAATGCTCCTTCTGGCGGGCCTTTGGTGCAGCATGCTGTTGTAGCAATGTTTGAAGCACATCATCAAGGGAAAATTAGTGTGGAGAAAATCGTGGAGAAAATGTGCCACAATCCTGCTAAAATTTTCAAAATTGAAAAAAGAGGATTTATTAGAGAAGGATATTATGCCGATTTGGTTATTGTAAATCCAAGTCTTCCTTGGAGTGTCAATGCAGATAATATTCTAGCAAAATGCGGTTGGTCGCCATTTGAAGGTTATGCTTTTAGATCAAGAATAACGCATACTTTTGTAAACGGAGAATTGATTTATAATAATTTTAAAGTTAAGGATTCCCGTGCTGGAAAAAGATTATTGTTTGATAGATAAAAAACTGCGATGAAGAATTTTATAGTAATAATATTAGTTTTGTTTCTTTCTGTAAGTTGTAAAAAAGAGCTGGTAAAACAGCCCGCAAAACTTATAGAGAAAGGAAAAATGATTGATATTATGTATGATTTGTCGCTCTTGGAAGCGATGAAATACCAAACCCCGCTTTCGTTAGATTCTATTGAAAGTGATCCGACAAAGTTTGTTTTGAAAAAATATAAAATAGACAGTCTTCAGTTTGCACAGAATAACAAATATTATGCAACTGATTATGATACTTATAAAGACATGTTTGATGAAATAGGCAAACGTTTAGCTAAGAATCAAAGGGCAGCAGATTCTATTGAAAAGATTGAAACAAAAAAGGCAGCGAAAGGAGCTAAAAACAAATTAAAAACAGCTTCAAAAGACTCAATAGTTAAAAAAACAGTAAAAGGAATCAATGTAGATTCGATAAGAAGACAAATGAAGTTAGATAAATAACTTATAATTTTGAAACCTCTTTTATGTACTCATGTACATCTGTAAAAACCGTTCCTAGAGCGGTTTTTATTTTTTGGTTAGCATACAAATTATTAGAATAAGATGCTTTTGCTGCAGCTTTTGTAATACTTCTTTTTTGAAAAAATAAAGTCGAGAAAATACCGTCGGCAATCCAAAGGAAATTCATTAATAATGGCTTAGCATGAATGCTTGGTCGTTTTACTTTTAAAGTATCTGCAATTGTGTTTAAAATATCTTTAAAAACAATATTGTCTGCAATTAAAGTAAAGCGTTCGTTTTTGATCTCGCTTTTCATTAATTCAAGAGCAATTTTTACAACATCATTTACAGTAACAAATCCAGTACTTCCAAGTGTGTAAAACGAAAGTCCATTGGCGACTTTTGTATAAAACTCAGCACTTCCTTGATCACATTTCTTCGTTTTCGGAATTGGGCCTAAAATAACACCAGGGTTAATAATGATAACATCTAAACCTTCTTGAAGACCTCGCCAGACTTCCATTTCGGCGCCATATTTAGAAATGGCATAATCGCTGTGTGGTTTTTCTGGATTCCAATCGGTCTCTTCGGTAATATAAGTTTCGTGCGGCGCAATATCTCCCAAAGCAGCAATTGAGCTCACAAAACAAAATTTCTTAACTCCTTTGGCAATAGAAAAATTGACCATATTTGCCGTTCCTTCAATGTTTGTTTTTCGAAGTTTTTCTTCGTCTTTACGGTCAAATGAGATTAAAGCAGCGCAATGGTAAACGTATTCGATATCAATAAAAACATTTTCTAGCGAGGGAACATCTAATATGTCAGCTTCAATCCAGTTGATTTTCTCAAACAAATCTGCTTTTTTGTATAATTCGAAAACAGTTTTTGTTTTCTCAATATTGTTTTTGCTGCGGTAAATTGCCCGAACGTTTTCTCCATTTTCAATTAAATGAAGTAATAAATGCGCACCTACTAAACCTGTTCCTCCAGTTACTAATACCATTTTGTAAAGATAACTTTTTTGGTTTTTGCCGCAAAGGCACAAAGGCGCAAAGTTTTTTAATTGTATTGAAATTTTTATTTTTTTTGAATTAACATTGAAATTATTTTGCTACTAAGACACAAAGGCACAAAGTTTTTACTTGTATTGATTTTTTTTCAAATTGATATTTGCAATTGCAATTGATATTGAATTTGATATTTGTCATTGCCATTGAATTTGATATTGCCATTGACATTGATTACATTTGCGCAAATTATTTAGGAAAAATGAAGAATCTAGTTGAAGAATTAAAATGGCGCGGGCTATATCATGATAGTATGCCTGGAACGGAAGAACAATTGCTGAAAGAAGTTACTACAGCGTATATTGGTTTCGATCCTACGGCGGATTCGCTGCATATTGGAAGTATGGTTCAGATTATTTTATTGGTTCATTTAAAGAATTTTGGACATCAGCCAATTGCTTTAGTTGGTGGTGCGACAGGAATGATTGGTGATCCTTCTGGGAAATCTGACGAAAGAAATTTACTTAACGAAGAAACTTTGGCTAAAAACGTGGCGGGCATAAAAAGTGTTTTGTCTCGTTTCTTAGACTTTAATTCTACAGATGCAAATGCTCCGGTTATGGTGAATAACTATGATTGGATGAAGGAATTCTCTTTTATTGATTTTGCGCGTGAAGTTGGAAAACGTATCACGGTAAATTATATGATGGCTAAAGATTCTGTAAAAAAGAGATTAAGCGGAGAAGGCGAAGGAATGTCTTTTACAGAGTTTACATACCAATTAATTCAAGGTTACGATTTTTATCATTTATATAAAAACAACAATTGTATTCTGCAAATGGGTGGTTCAGATCAGTGGGGAAATATTACTACTGGAACAGAATTAGTACGCAGAATGGGCGGCGAAAATTCAAAAGCTTTTGCATTAACTACGCCTTTAATTACCAAAGCTGATGGATCTAAATTCGGAAAATCTGAAGGTGGAAATGTTTGGCTGGATGCTGATAAAACTTCTGTGTATAAATTTTACCAATTTTGGGTAAACACAACAGATGTAGATGCTGAAAAATACATTAAAATCTTTACTTTCTTGGATAGAGAAATTATTGATGCTTTAATTGATGAGCACAAAACAGCTCCTCATTTGAGAGTTTTACAAAGGAAATTAGCAGAACAAATTACAATTTTTGTTCATGGAAAAGATGCGTTGGAAGATGCAATTAAGAAATCTGAATTTGTTTTTTCTAATTTTACAATCGAAAGTCTAAAAGAAGAAGGAGAAGATTTCTTTTTGGATATTTTTTCTGAATTCGACCAGCCGGTGATTAAAAAAGCAGATTTAGAAAATGGTTTAGATATTGTATTAGGATTATCTGATTTAACTAACGTTTTTCCATCTAGAGGAGAAGCTAGAAAAGCACTTTCAAGTAATGCGGTTTCTATAAACAAAGAAAAAGTTCAGGTTGAAACTTTACTAACTTTAAAAGATGTATTTTTTGATAAGTATATTTTAGTTCAGTTTGGTAAAAAGAAAAAATACTTCGTGATAAATGTAGAAAAGGATTAAGTAATTTGGTTATAAAACCATCAAATTACAACCACGAATATCAGAATTATCAAAAGTCCCAATGTCTTGAAAAAGGTATTGGGATTTTTTTTTGGAAATGAAATTTTCAGTAAGTTTGGAACTCAAAAAAAACAAATTTAAATGTTCGGATTTTTATTTATTTACTGGATTTGGAAGGCTTTTAGTAATTTGGCTATTACGTATAAAAAAAACAAATGGAAATATTTCTTTTTTGGAATAGGATCTTATTTATTTGTTCTATTTTTTAGCGCTATAATTTTTGTCTTTATCATGGGGATACTTAATGGCTTTGATGCGTTAGAAAGTAATGATTATGAAGGTAGAGAATATGATTTACTTTTTACTGTTTTTGCAGTTTTGGGTTGCTACGGAACATATAAGTTTTTGGAGCATAAAGGACAAAAAGAAAAAGAATTGGAAGAAAAAGACGAGATTGAAAATATTGGTTTAATGGAAGAAAATTAAAGTACCATTAAATTACAACCACGAATATCAGAATTATCAAAACGTCCCAATACCTCGAAAGAGTTGTTGGGATATTTTTTGCCCAAATCTTGCGTGGCAATAAAAGAGCACGAATTGATATTTGCCAAATCAATTACATTTATGCCGCCGGTTTTTCCATCGTTTACATACGTTAAAGCATCTTCTGGATCGCGAATTAAAATATTCATCCAGTTAGGA
The DNA here is from genome assembly GCF_009711165.2 of Flavobacterium sp. MC2016-06. Classification (GTDB taxonomy): domain Bacteria; phylum Bacteroidota; class Bacteroidia; order Flavobacteriales; family Flavobacteriaceae; genus Flavobacterium. The sequence goes on from NZ_WMID02000060.1 coordinate 9,558, forward strand.
CATTCAAAAATACCTTCACCAAGAGAATATGCTTGTCCTAAAAGTTCCGTCATTCCGTATTCTGAGTGAATAGACGAAACTCCAAATCCTTTGCAAAGCTGTTCGTGTAATTCTTCGCGAATCATTTCTTTGCGTTTTCCTTTCATTCCTCCAGTTTCCATAATAATGGTGTTTTGAAGATTGAAAGATTGTTTTTCGATTAAATCTAATAAAGCATACGTTACACCAATCAAGATTGTATTTTGTCCCGCTTCGTCTAATTCTAAAAGTTTCTGGGTAAGTTCTCCGTGGTTGTGTAAATAAAACCCACTTTCAGGCTGATTGGATAGTTTTATCAAGTCTTCAACCATGTAAATTAACGAAGAGCCTTCGCGTTCTAAATAAGACGGCAAAAGAGCTAAAACAACGTAATCTTCGATATTGCCGTAAAACTGAGAAAATCCTTTGCGATAACTTTCTTCATAAAGTGTAACATCGGTTACTAAATGTCGGCTCGTAATCATTCCTGTTGTTCCGCTGCTGGTAAAAGTTACTTCGGCAGGATCTGTATTAGAAACAACCTCATGGCTTTTGAAAAACTGAATAGGTAAAAAAGGAATCTGCTGCAGTGACTTAACCTGTTGCGGATTTACATTTAAAAAATCGCAGAAATCACGATATACTTTGTTATTCTCGTGCTGAAAACGAAACACTTTTAGTGCGATTTTCTCAAATTGTTTTTGACTCGAAATGGTAAAGATATCGTTGGCTGTGATCAAAACTTTTTTTGTGCAAAGGTAAGTAATATTGTAAATAGTTTACAGATTTTACGAATTAAACAGATTTTAGCAGAAACGTTATTATCTGGAATAAATTGAAGGTAAACATTCATAGTTTATCCGTATTTTTTGTCATGCTGAGGAACGAAGAATCTTCGTAAGGAATTCCGTTCCAATTGTCACTTAATCTTGTCATTTCTGTAAATGTTAGATATTTCGGTAACAAAATTTAACTTTAATAAATTTTGTTACGATGAGAAATAATAGCAAGGATTCGACATTAGAGAGA
>NZ_WMID02000061.1 GCF_009711165.2 Flavobacterium sp. MC2016-06
GCAGGAAAAATGAATGCATCAGATATTGCAAAAGCAATTAAAATGGGTAAAGGCAAAGCTTCACTAAAAACAGTAAGTGGCGGTACGCTGACAGCTTGGATGAAAGGAAAAGATTTATACCTTACTGATGAAAACGGTAACAGCTCTAAAGTTACAATTGCAGATGTAAACCAGTCTAATGGAGTTATACATGTAGTTGATACTGTTTTATTACCAAAAAAATAAACCGAATTTACTATAGTATAAAAAGTCCTGTATTATTACAGGACTTTTTAAGTTTTAAATAGTGTTAGAAAATTATCATTTAGAAGTTAAAGTTAATACTACTGAAACTGTGACAGTACAGACGTAAGAAGAATGTTTTTAAAACCCCTCAAGTTTTCACACTTATATAATTTTTATTATTTTTTTAGAAAAGAATAGTATAGAAAATTAATCTAAAGCACGTTTAGTTACAAAATAGCGGTAGCCAATAAGCGCCATCTGCCATTTTTTTGCTTTAGTAATATCCAAACCTTGTTTAGTAAAACTGGGTAAAAGGACTTTGTTTATTTTGGCTAAAATTTTATACATAGTAGGTTAATTTTTTTCAAAGATATAAAAAAAGACTTTGCAGTTTGGCAAAGTCTTTTATCGTGTTAAATAGATCGTATTTAGTTTATTAGCTCCTTCTGGTCTCTTTTTGATACAGTATTATTTCTTTTTGATGCTGTTTCATCTCTTTTTCGTGCTGCTTCATTTCTTTCTCATATTGTTTCATTTCTTTTTCACGAAGCTTCATATCAATCTGGTATCGTCTCATGTTTTTTTCATATTCTCGAGTATCACCAGATTTTTGATAAGTATCTTGACTGTATTTTTCCATATCAGCACTGTATTTATCCATTGCCAATTCGTACTTTTTCATTTCTTCACCATAAACGATTTCACGCTGAGACATGATTTCATCCACTTGTTTTTCGTATGCAGTCATATCCGGTTCGTAAGCCTTCATTTTTTTCTCAAATTCAGACATTTCTTTTTCAAAATTTTTCATGGCCGTTTTGTCCTTTGGGTTTGCAGGTACAACAGGAGGTTTTGGCATTTTAGACCTATTCATTGCAGGCGGTGCTGGTAAAGCTCCTGACGGAAATGCTGGCGGCGTTGGTGGTGTTGGCGGTACTGGAGATGCTGTAGGATCTTCCTGATCTTCCGCTTGAACATCTCTAACAATTATTCGATGATTTTCCATAACCATTGGCTCTTTAGGTTCTCTAGGTCCTCCATCTGTAGTTAAATTGATATTTTTAGATCCATCGTCCTCTGTTGTAATTACAATACCACAGTCTTTAATAGCTTCATTACCTTCAACTTGAATAGTTTGAGCTTCGTTATCGTCTTTTTTAATAGCTACTTTAATGCTGATTAATTCATTAGCAGCGTTTCTTTTTACATCAGAAATTACAGCATCGATATTATGATCTGCTTTTAATTTTTCTACAATAGCAGCAAGGTCTTGGTCTGAGCTGTTTTTATGAATTTTATAAATTTCTTTAAGTTTAATGTCTTTTTTAGCGATTTCCTTCTGACTTTGCTTTTTCTCTTGTGCTATGGTTTTAATTTGAAATAAAACCACAAAGACTACAAGTGCTGGAACTATAGCATAATACTTCCAATAGTTTCTCTTTTTTGATTGATTTTTGTTTAACATGACGATTCGTTTTTTGATTAATGATTGATAAAAATGATTGGTGATTGAAACACAGCTTTCATGCGTTGTAATTTTTAAAAGCGTGTATTGATACGCTTTTTTGTCTGAAAGTTTTTTGGCAGCTTCGCAGTCGGCAATAAATTCCAGGTTTTGAATAATGGCTTTTTTGTAAAACCAGATTATAGGATTGAACCAAAATAGAATACAAAATAATCTGGAAATCAATACATCTATCGTATGATTCTGATCACTGTGTACTTTTTCATGTTCAATAATATTCTCTAATTCTGTGGCACTGTACATTGATGAGTTGTACACGATATAATCAAAATAAGAGAATGGAGCGATATTTTCGTTAATATCAATAAATTTAAAATCAGCTTGCTGTTGTACTTTCTGTCCTTTTAAAACGGAACTTAAACTATAAAAATCAAGAGCAAATTTTATTAGAAATGCACTAAAGCCAATAATATAAACAGCGATTAAAACTAAATTCCAATTGATTTCAAATGTTTCTTCTAACGCAATAGTATTTGGTAGGTAAGCCGATGAATAACTAATATTTTGAATTGGAGCAGGATCAACCCAGACAATTTTAGTGTATACTAATAAAGGCAGTAGAACCGAGGTTACTAAGCCTAGTAATAAAAACCATCTGTTGCTGTTAAAAAAGGTTTCTTTGCGCAATAATAAAAAATAAGCAAAGTAGAACAAAACGATTAAGCCGCTTGATTTTGCGATAAAAATGAAAAGTGCTTCCATAAACGATTATTTTATTACTTCTTTTGGATTTTCGATCATAGCTAATATTTCGCGTAATTCGGCTGCAGAGATTTTTTCTTCTTTAGCAAAAAACGAAACCATACTTTTATAAGAACTATTAAAATAGTTGTCAATTGCAGTATTCATAAAGCCATTTCTATACTCTTCAATACTCACAATCGGGTAATATTGATGCGTGTTTCCAAAAGCGTTATGACTCACATATTCTTTCTCCTCAAGATTACGCACAATAGTAGAAAGCGTGTTATAATGAGGCTGATCTTCTGTAATCTCTGCCTGAATTTCTTTTACAAAAGCTTTTTTAAGCTTCCATAAAATGTGCATGATTTCTTCTTCTTTGTTGGTTAGCTTTTGCATGATTAAAGAGATTTAATTTCTAAAGCTTATTTTCTAGTTATAATTTCAATTACACCATTCTTACCTTCATCACCATATTTTGCAATTGCATTAGCACCTTTTAATACATTCATGCTTTCAATATCTAGTGATTCAAGATCATCAGTTGTAGTATAATTTGGTAAAACCACACCATCAACGATAATCAACTGTTTCCCAGTATTTTTTTTGTTAGATCTAATTATAACTTTTGGTTTCGCTTCATTATTAGCTATTACAGTAGTAACTTCATCACCATTTACATTTGTATTTATACTTATATTAGTATTTACATTACTTTTTACAGTAGTGTTAGAAGTACCATTTACAGTAGTATTTGTTGCAGTGTTTGTAGTAGTACTTGTATTGTTAGTATCATTAATTTTAGCATCGGTAGTAGTTTTTTGAATTTTTCTAATTTTTACGATTTTTTCTTCTGTGTTCTCGCTATTATCATCTGTAACTAAGCTGATTTTTTTAGTTCCATCTTCCTCTGTAGAAACAAGAATACTGCAGCCTTTAATAGCTGTAGAACCTTCTACCTGCATTGCTTTAGACTGAGTTGTACCATTTTTGATATCAAGTTTAATAGCAGTCAATTCGTTTTCAGAATTTCTTTTTACATCAGAAACAACCAAATCTACATTGTGATTTAATTTTAAAGTTTCGGCGATTTGTTTTAATTCTTGATCTGTAGTAGATTTTAGAATTTTAAAAACATCCATTGACTTCATTTTTTCTGAGGTAACTCCTTTTTCAGCTACCTTTTTTTCGTGTGCAATAACTTCTACTTGAAATAAAAGTACAAATGCAATAAGTGCAGGAATTACTGTATAATACTTCCAGGAATTTCTCTTTTTTGATTGATTTTTGTTTAACATAATGATTCGTTTTTTGATTAATGATTGATAAAAATGATTGGTAATGGCAACACAATTTTCATGTGTTGTTATTTTTAAAAGCGTGTATTGATAGGCTTTTTTATCGGATAACTTTTTAGCAGCTTCGCGGTCTGCAATAAATTCTAAGTTTTGGGAAATTGCTTTTTTATAAAGCCACACAACCGGATTGAACCAAAACAACATGCAGAATATTCTAGAAATCAATACATCTACCGTATGATTTTGGTCGCTGTGTACTTTTTCGTGCTCAATAATATTCTCTAATTCATCTGCTGTGTAAAGTGATGAGTTGTACACTATATAATCAAAATAGGAGAAAGGAGCAATGTTTTCATTAACATCTACAAATTTAAAATCGGCCTGCTGTTTGATTTTCTGTCCTTTTAAAACCGAATTTAGCTTATAAAAATCCATTGCGAATTTTATTAATAATCCTAACAAAACAATACTGTAAACAGCCAGAGTTAGATAAAACCAATTGATTTCAAAAGATTCTTTTGCAATGGGCTGGGGAATATAAGTCTGCTGTAAATTTATATTTAGCGATGCCTCAGAATCAACCCAGATTGTTTTGGTATAAACCCAGAAAGGTAATGCCAAAGAAGTTCCTAAACCAGCTAGTAAAAACCATCTGTTGCTGGTAAAGAACGTTTCTTTGCGTAATAAAAAATAATAAGCAAAATAAAACACGATTAATAAGCCACTTGATTTTGCGATATAAATGAAAAGTGTTTCCATAGCCAATTATTTATCTTCTTTTGGATTTTCGATCATAGCCAGGATTTCGCGTAATTCTGCGGCAGAGATTTTTTCTTCTTTGGCAAAAAACGAAACCATACTTTTATAAGAACTATTAAAATAATTATCAATAGCAGTACTCATAAATCCTTTTCTATAATCTTCGATGCTTATAATCGGGTAATATTGATGTGTGTTACCAAAAGCATTATGATTTACATATCCTTTTTCTTCAAGATTGCGCACAATTGTAGAAAGTGTATTATAATGCGGTTGATCTTCTGTAATTTCTGCCTGAACTTCTTTTACAAAAGCTTTTTTTAGCTTCCATAAAATATGCATGATTTCCTCTTCTTTGTTCGTTAGCTTTTGCATGTTTTCTAATTTTAATTCAAACCTACAACTATTTTTTTAGTTACACAACTATAAAAGCAGTTTGTTAACTAAATTTTTAGTTTTGAAATGATTTTATTGGGCTTTTAGAGTTTGTTTTCTTTTTTTTTTGCGTGAGTGATAGGAGCAAGCTACCAAAGTAGCGCGTATAGCACGACAGCATCCTGATAAAAGGGCGAATATTCATAAAGAGAATAAGCCCTTTTATCAGGATGCTGGCACGCCCTAATAGGGATTGAAATTATTTTTGTACGGTGTGAATCATTTTATTGAGCCAAAAACAGCAAATCAATGAAAATGCGGCTAAAGTTCCCATAATAATCCAATTGACTTGATAGTTGTAATGGTCAATGATTTCAAGTCCTGTTTTAGAACTTACTATATGAGCAAGGCTGAAACTCATCGTGTACAACCCCATATATTGTCCTTCTTGGCCTTTTGGTGCACGACTTAGGGCAACTGCATTGACAAAAGGGAAAGAAAAGATTTCTCCGAAAGTGAGTAATACAATGCTGATTACAAGAATTCCCACCCAGGAATCTAATAGTAAAATATAATATCCTGCAGCAATAAAAAATGATCCTAAAGCAATGTTTTTTATTTTATTAACTCCTTTACGTTCCAGCATACTAACAATAGGCATCTCTAAAAGAAAAACCAATAAACCGTTTATAGAAAGCAGCATTCCGGTTTGAAATTCACTCAGCCCAAATTTTTCATTGTGATATAAAGGTAAAGTTGAAAATATTTGTAGGAAAACCATAAAAGTAATGAAGCTGATAAAAAGCAGTAGCCAAAATGGTTTGTCTTTGTAGATTGATTTTGGTAAATCGGCTGCTATAATATTTTCAGGATCTACTGGTTCTTTCTTTTTTTCTTTTATACAAAATGCAAATATTGATATGGCAATCATGCACGTAATTCCGTCAACCCAAAATAAACCTTGATACCCCATTCCGATGATTATTAATCCACCCAATGCCGGTCCGGCGGTGAATCCTAAATTTACTGCCAGACGAACAAGAGATAACGCACGAACTCGGTTTTCGGGTTTAGCGTAAACACTTAAGGAAACAAACATTGCAGGGCGAAACATGTCGGAGATTGCCATAATAACAAACATTCCAATACATAATCCCCAGAAGGTAGTAATATATTGCAGTAAGATAAACAGGATTCCGCTCGTAAAAAGACTGAAAATCATTATTTTATAAAATCCTATTTTATCACTCAATTTGCCTCCAATCCATGAACCTAACATAGACCCAAGACCGAAGAAAACCATAATCCATCCTACTTCGCCATAAGAAAAATGCAAATCTTCTTTTAGATATTTAGACAAAAAAGGCAGAACCATAGTTCCAGCCCTATTGATAAAAGTAATTAAAGCAAGAATCCAAACTTCGTGCGTGAATCCTTTAAAATTATTAATGTAGCGACCTAGAGTAGTTTTTAACATTAGAAATATATTTTTTGATGTAAAGTTAGAAAACTTTGTAAGCTTATGCGGTTGTCATTTTGTTAGTTTTGAACTATTTTTGCTGAAAATTTTTAAGATGAAAACTGTAACTGCCCTTGTTTTATTGCTGGCTTTTAATTTTGGCTTTAGTCAAAAAAAATTTAAGCAAAGTGATGTCGAAAAATTTCAGAAGAAAATAAACTCAGAATATGCTGATGCTAAGACAAGTCCGTTAATGGAGGAAGATTTAAAAACGTTTAAAAGCTTAGAATTTTTTCCAATAAATGAAACTTTTTTTGTGAATGCTGTACTTGAAAAGGCAACGAATGAAAAGGTTTTTGAGATGAAAACTACCGGAACAAGAACTCCTAAATATATTAAATACGGAACGGTTACTTTTAAAATTAACGGAACAGATTATCATTTAAATGTATATAGAAACATCGAACTTTCTAAAACTGCCGAATATAAAAACCATTTATTTCTGCCATTTTCAGATTTAACCTCTGGAAAAGAAAGTTATATTGGCGGTAGATATATAGATTTAGAAATTCCGAAAGGAAATACAATCGTCATCGATTTTAATCAAGCATATAACCCTTATTGCGCTTATAATCATAAATATTCTTGTCCGCTTGTGCCAATGGAAAATGATTTGAAAGTAGCTATAAAAGCCGGAGTTAAAACATTTCATTAATGGAATTCTTTAATTTTCATACCCATAAATTTACCAATCAGACGAATGTTTTGGAACTGGTAAATCAGTATCCAAAAGAGTTTGATGCTTCGATACCGTTTTATTCTATGGGAATTCATCCTTGGTATATAAAAGAAGAAAGTATTGACTTTGAATTGAAAATTATAGAAGAAAAATTACAGACCGAAAATTGTCTGGCAATTGGAGAATGTGGTTTAGATAAACGTATAGAACTCCCTTTAGAACTGCAAGTTACCGTTTTTGAAAAACAATTGGCTTTGGCCGAAAAATTTAAAAAACCAGTCGTAATTCATTGCGTTGCTGCTTTTCAGGAAGTAATAGCAATTAAAAAGAAATTAAAAATTTCAGTTCCGATGATTGTTCATGGTTTTTCTAAAAACAATCAAATTGCAGAGCAGCTTGTAAAAGAAGGATTTTATATTTCGTTTGGAAAATACCTGCTTAAAAATCCAGATTTAAAAACCGTTTTTCAGAACATTCCAAACGATCGATTTTTCTTAGAAACAGACACAATCGAAGAAACAATTCAAGAAGTTTACAATTTAGTATCAGAATATAAAAGTATTAACAACAAAGAATTACAAGAGATTATTTCAAGTAATTATAAAAGAGTGTTTGATTAAAAAGTTTCAAGTTTTAGGTTTCAGGTTTCAAGTTGTTGGAACCTGAAACTTGAAACAAAAAAAACAAAAAGAACAAAAATTAAAACATAGATTATATGGCAGAGTGGACAGAAAGAGCTGAGCTTTTATTTACAAAAGAAGGATTAAAAAACCTGCAAAACTCAAATGTTTTGGTAGTAGGTTTAGGTGGAGTAGGATCGTTTGCCGCTGAATTTTTGGCAAGAGCTGGAGTAGGAAATATGACAATTGTAGATGGTGATGTGGTTGATATTACCAATATCAACAGACAATTGCCCGCTTTGCATTCTACTGTTGGCGAACCAAAAATTAAAATTGTCGGTGATCGTTTGATGGATATTAATCCAGAATTAAAACTAACTCGTGTACAGGAATTTTTATCTCCAGAGCGTGCTTTTGAGATTGTTACTCCAGAGTTTGATTATGTTTTAGACTGCATTGACAGCATTACGCCAAAACTGAATTTAATTATTGCAGCAAAACGTAAAAGAGTAAAAATTATGAGCAGTATGGGCGCTGGTGGAAAAATGCTGGCTTCTAAAGTAAAAGTTACAGATATTTCTAAAACTATAAACTGCTATTTCTCAAAAACGATTCGTAAACGTTTAAAAGAAGTAAAAATCAATAAATTGAAAGTAGTTTTTTCTTCTGAAATTCAAGATGAAAAAAGTTTAAAACTAACCGACGGAAAGAATTACAAAAAATCATTCTACGGAACCAACAGCTATATGCCAGGATTATTTGGTCTTCATGCAGCAGAAACAGTAATTAGATATTTGCTTAAGAAAGAATAGATTTTGGTTTCAAGTTTCAAGTTTCAAGTTCAACCTGAAACTTGAAACCTGAAACCTGAAACCTGAAACTTGAAACAAAAACACACAAATCAATGATAAAAACAGTAATTTTTGACATGGACGGCGTTATTGTCGACACAGAACCCGTACATCGTTATGCGTATTACCTTCAATTTTCAGAATTAAATATTGAAGTGCCCGAAGAAATGTACACTTCGTTTACAGGATTTTCGACTCGTAATACTTTTCAAACGCTAAAGGGATTTTTCCCGACAATAGAGCAGGAAGTAGAAGATTTGATTCAGAGAAAAAGAAATATTTTTAATGAAGCTTTTGATACCAAGGAAGATTTGTTTTTACTAGAAGGCGTAGAAGATTTAATTAAAGATTTGTATGCAGCCGGAATCCAATTAATTTTGGCATCATCTGCATCAAAAGTTACAATTGATCGTGTTTTTAAGAGATTTAAACTGCATCAATATTTTACAGATATTGTAAGTGGAGAAGATTTTCCGCAGTCAAAACCAAATCCAGCAATTTTTCTTCACGCAGCTTCATTATCTAAAGCACCAAAAGAAAATTGTATTGTAATTGAAGACAGTACAAATGGAGTAAAAGCGGCTAAAGCTGCCGGCATATTTTGTGTGGGTTACAACAGTCATCATTCTAAAATGCAAGATTTAGCAGATGCCGATTTGATTATCAATCATTTTAACGAATTAAACGCACAAAAAATATCACAGTTAGGCGCTTGAATTATATAAAATTTAACATTTGTTACCTAATTGAATTTGTAAATTTGAACAAAACAAATAAACTGAGAAAATGAAAAAATTACTTATTGCATTGGCCATTGTTTTGGCTCCCTTTGCTGCAGAAGCACAAATAAAAACACCACAGGCCAGTCCTAAAGCATATATCAAACAAACTGTTGGATTAACAGACGTTGAAGTTACTTATTCTAGACCGGGCGCAAGAGGCAGAGCGGTTTTTGGAAACTTAGTTCCGTTTGGTAAATTATGGAGAACTGGTGCTAACGAAAATACGATCATTAATTTTAGCGATGATGTTGTAATTGATGGTAAAACTTTGAAAAAAGGAAAATATGCAATTTATACAATCCCAAAAATTGAAAGCTGGGAAGTGATTTTTTACCTTTCTACAGACAACTGGGGATTGCCAGAAAATTGGAGCGATGCTTATGTTGCTTTAAGAACTACTGTAAAAGAAGAAGCTTTACCGACTCCTATAGAGACTTTTACAATAGGAATTAATGGTTTAGATCCAAACTTTGCTTTTTTAGATATGGCTTGGGAAAACTCTCATGTAGCTTTAAAATTTGAAGTTCCAACTGCTAAAACAGCAACAGCAAGTATCCAAAAAACATTAGCTGGAGCAACTTCTAATGATTATTTTGCTGCAGCTCAATATTTATTCCAATCAAACGGAAACATTGTTGATGCTAAAACTTATGTAGATAAAGCTTTAGAAATGAGCACTGATAAACCTTATTTTATGACAAGATTAAAATCTTTGATTCAAGCAAAACAAGGCGATAAAAAAGGAGCAATCGAAACTGCAAAAGTTTCATTAACTGCTGCTGAAACAGCTAATAATCAAGATTACGTAAAAATGAATAAAGACAGCATTGCTGAGTGGGGCAGATAAAAAAATCTTTGATTTTTTAAAATTCCAAAATTTTTAAAATCCCAAATTCCAAGCTTTAATTGGAATTTGGGATTTTTTTTATCTTTTTTGGTCGCTTTGTCAAAGTTTTAAACTTTGACAAAGCTTACTGTTGTATGAACTTTGAGGGTGAAAAAAAGTTTCAAGTTAGCTTGGTTTGCGTTTAGTTTGTCATCTTGTAAAGGTTACTTATTTCGGTAACGAATATTTCGCACCCATTTTCCAGAATCTTGTCATTTCGACGAAGGAGAAAT
>NZ_WMID02000062.1 GCF_009711165.2 Flavobacterium sp. MC2016-06
ACCGTTTTCTTTATAAACAATAGTATAAGGTCCCGTTCCTGCTGTTGCTGTAAAAGTCAAGAGTCCTGAACCTGTTGTACAAAATGGGCCATTGGCAGTCAGACTTCCCTGCGGTAAAGGATTTACTATTATTGTGGCTGAACCTCCAGTAAAACCTGTTGTACGGGAACATGTATCTGATCCCGTAACTGAAACTAAAGTATATGTTGTTGAACCTGTAACCGTGGATGTAAAAGGTGCAAAAGAAGTACCGCTTACAACTCCGCTTGCCGTGCGGTCTGCTCCGCCGTTTTCTTTGTAGACAATCGTATATGGCCCTGTGCCTGCACTGGCGGTAAAAGTCAATTGTCCTGAACCTGTTGCGCAAAATGGGCCATTGGCAGTAAGACTTCCCTGAGGTAAAGGATTTACTGTTATTGTGGCTGTACCTCCGGTAAAAGTAGTAGTACGAGCACAACCCAATGATCCCGTTACTGAAACTAATGTATATGTTGTTGAACCTGTAACTGTGGGTGTAAAAGGAGTAAAAGAAGTTCCGCTTACAACTCCGCTTGCTGTGCGGTCTGCTCCACCATTTTCTTTATAAACAATAGTGTAAGGTCCTGTTCCGGCTGTGGCTGTAAAAGTCAAGAGTCCTGAACCTGTTGCACAAAATGGACCATTGACCGTCAAACTTCCCTGCGGTAAGGGATTAACTGTTATTGCGGCTGAACCTCCGGTAAAACTTGATGTACGAGAACATGTGTTTGATCCCGTAACTGAAACTAAGGTATAAGTTGTTGAACCTGTAACCGTAGCTGTAAAAGGTGCAAAAGAAGTGCCGCTTACAACTCCAGTGGCAGTCCTGTCGGCTCCGCCGTTTTCTTTATAAATAATAGTATAAGGCCCTGTTCCAGCAGTAGCGGTAAAGGTTAAAAGTCCCGAACCTGTTGCACAAAATGGACCATTAGCAGTCAAGGTTCCTTGTGGTAAAGGATTTACTGTAACAGTTGTTGAAGCAGAATTCTCAGCATCACAATCACCGTTTTTTATCACTGCTCTAAATTGAGTAGTCTGAGTAAGAGGTCCTGAAGTGTAAGATGTTGTAGTATTTGCAATAGGAGTCCAAGTAGAAAATGGACTCACAGAGAACTCCCAACCTGTAATCGAGCCTGTGTTTCCTGTCAATGCTAGAGTTGCACTTGTTGCCCCAAAACATATTGTTGTACCACCACCAACAGTTCCTCCAGTTGACTTATTAAAGACATTAACATTTGCAACATTATTACTTGATATAGTATTTGAACAAGCATTTGTAGTTACTCCACTTATTGTTGTACTACCTGATGTTAGCGCATCTATCGTGATAGTCCTTACACCAGGACTAGTAAATCCCATTGCTGTAAAACTTCCACTACCCGCAGTCGTAACTGTCATCGTGGCCGTTGCAGAACCTGCAGGATTACTTCGAGTATAGTAAACGGTATAAGTTCCAATAGGTAATCCAGCTGCAGTGGATGTTAGTTGTATTAAAGAATTCCCAGTTGCATGACAAGTACTTGAAGCTACAATTGTGCTAATACTATAGGTTGGACAAGTATATGTCAATGTAATCTGTCCACTAGCACCTGCTCCCCCATTTCTAGCAGTTGCAAGAGCTGAACTCATACCTCCACTACCACCTCCACCAGGTGAATTCCCATTATTTCCTACAGCGCTGGCAAGAACTAGGCTAGAGACAGAGGCTCCCCCTGTTCCTCCTCCTGGACTTGCTGCATTTCCTCCTTTCCCGGAACTAAGAAGGATTGCCGCCAAAACAGTGAATCCTCCATCTCCATTGGCTCCAGAAGTAGTTGTCGTACCAAAAGAACTTCCTGCTAAACCACCTGCTCCACCTGAAACATTGCCTCCAGAAGTATTAGCAATACCTCCTGCTCCTCCAGCTGCATAAATTAAGCTTTCAAATCCAGTAATTGTTGAATGACCTCCGGCAGTACCATTAGTAGCAGTACCTGTACTTTGACCTGCAACCACTATACTTAAGGAATTATTTGCGGCTACAGTAATATTTCTAAATGCATAGGCACCCCCGCCGCCGCCGCCGGCGCTTCTTCCTTCAACAAGAGCAGAGCCACTTGCGCCACCTCCAGCACCGCCGCCTCCCCAAGCTTGTACATCTACTCCTGTAATTCCTGCAGGCACTACGAAAGTACCGTTAGAAGGAAATATGTGTGGTGGTGGTGATGTTTGCGCTATTATAGAAGAATAAAAAAAAGATAATAATAAAGAAAGCTGTAACTTATTGTACAAAATCTTTCTGGGATTGAGATTATCCCTTTGCAAATAGTTTATTAAATATTGCAGTAAAATCGGCAGTGAAAGTATTTTTTTTTTCATTCTATGGCATTTTAAATAATTGAAAAAAAGCAGATAAACTCAAGTCGTAATCTTTTAAAATTTTCAAATACCAGCAATTAAAATTAGGGCATATAAAAGCACTCTGAATCTCAAAAGAGATACAGAAAAACATAAAGTACTTTTTTGCTTATTTAATTTGGCTTTTAAATTTTACAATTAGTCTTTAGGCGTGTAGAAAAAGAAACGAATATTTAGTTTGGCTTTACTGAAGAAGTTCTAGAAACATCTTTTAAAAAAAGGCTTTTAAAGGTGTTTTGCCGTCTTTTAGCGCACTTTGACGATCAAATACAATAACAAGGTACGATTTTATTTACTTTACGTTAAAAATTTTAACTAAAAATGCTCAATTTTAACACTCATTCAAGCCAATTATGCAATTATAAGAAAATACTGTTAACGAATGTTGTAATGGATTTATAATCAAACAAGTATATTTAAACAAAATATTCTTTAAAACTAAGCATTACTTAAAATGAAAAATCCATCTACAATAACAGCAGATGGATTTTTTATCTCTAAAAATGATGTTTCTAAAAGAAGATGATTTTCTTATTTATTACATGTCCGTTTTCTAGAATAATTGTTACTAATAGAACTTGATCACTGGATTGTAAATTTGATAGTATTAAATTAGTTGTTCTGATTTTATTATTGTTATAAAGTTCTTTTCCAGAAACATCAAAAAGAATAACTTCTTTAAGATTTTCTTCTGTTGAGGCTATCTTAATTACTTTGTCTTTTACAGAAACAAAAACATTCTGATCGAGAGTTTCAAAATCTTTAGTTCCCAATGTTTTATCTGTAAATCGAAGTACAAAACGATCATTAAAAGTTCCTATTGCGGTCGTAAAAGTATAATTGCTAATTCTTAAATCATGCATTGTATTTGTGGTTTTATCTTCTAAATAAATATTTTGAGTACTCAAATCACCATCTGCATAATCTATAGAAATACTAAAATCTCCAGCCGTTGTAGATTTATACCCGAGAGAAACTATATCTGAATTATCAAAAGGAAGCTGACGTCCTTGAACAGTAAGTTTTTTACCCTCAATAACGCTATAAAAATCGATAGTTTTATTTCCTTCTAAAGATATTCCATCAAAATTATCATCCCAGGAATTTGTTGCTCCTGTTACATAGCCAATTAATATTTGCTTGAAAACATTTTGAGAATTAGTCAGGTTTAACCATACGCGATGTTTTTCAATATTACTGCTTTCATCTTTGATTATTTTAAAAAACTGACTGTTATGACCAGAAACACGCATAGAATTACGAAAATCTGCATTTAATGCTGTTTTAGATTTCACTAAAAATGATTGTCCAGCAGCAATGTAACCTAATGGCATATTTTTATTTCCTAATGACAATGCTCCTCTGCTAACATTTACACTGCCTGTTAAATTATATACAGCAAAATCATCGCTATTATAACTAAATACGGTACTTCCTGATGCAGCACTTGGTGAGGAGTTATGTGTCCAAAAATATAAAGTTCCATACAAATTGGCTTGATTATCAATAATAAATCGATCTGCATGAACAGCTGAGGGATATGGATTTCCTATTAAACTCCATTTCTCAGCTGTATCTAAAGAAACTGATACTGGTCCATTATTGGGAACTCCCATAAATACCGCATCATAAACAGCAGGAATAACTGTATCATAATATTGAGGTGCTCTAATACTATAACCTACACCTTTTTTCATTTCTTCTTCTCCATTAAAAATTACATCCCAGCCCTTCAATGAATCATATTTATAATATTTATCTATTAATGTTTTTGGTGACAAATCATGTAACGTAAATGCTGGAGTTCGTGTAACTGGAGACGACCAATACGTTAAATCTAATCTTAAAAGAGGGTTTGTTTTACGTTTAAGATAAATTGTTCCAGTGTTTATCATATCATCGTCTGATTGGTATAAACTTGCTCCATTTTCTAATACCAAAGTTCCTAAACCTAAATAAGAGAATTCTATACCTAATGTATTATCACTTAAGAGCGTTACTGTTTTTCCTTCTTCTATAGTACAACTGCACACATCTGATGTTTGTAAATCTGTATAGTTATCTCTAAAAACTACCTCTTTTCCTCCAGACGGAAATCCATTTGACCATGATATACCATCCCAAGTTGTGGATTCTAAACATAGTTTTAAACGAGCAATTCTGTGTTTAGAACTTTCTGATACAGAATTGAAATTCCCTCCAATTAGTAATCGATAATCAGACGTAAAACTCATGCTAAAAAGTTTATTATTGAGCGGAGCTGAAAAAGAAGGATCATAATTTCCTGTTTTTTGCAATCGTATTAATCTCAATGATGGGTTACTCTTGTAGGTTCCAGAAAAAGTTCCTCCTACCAAAATTCTATCGTCAGGCTGAACCAAAATACTGCGGACATCTCCATTGCTAAAACCTGTGCCTGAATCAAACGTAGTATCTAGACTTCCGTTTAGATTTAGACGAAGAATTCGTTTTTGTGAGATACCTTTAAAAGTCGAAAAAGAACCTCCTAAAATTATTTTTTGGTCAGATTGTAAAGCAATAGCATATATATTTTTATCAAAACCAAGTCCTATATTAAAGCTGGAATCTATACTTCCATCAGAATTTAATCGAATTAATTTTGAAAATGCATTTCCATTAAAAGTATTAAATCTCCCTCCTAGTAAAATTTTCCCATCAGGCTGGATTAAAACAGCTTCTACAATAGCATCAAATCCCACTCCAACATTAAAACTAATATCCTTTGAACCATCTTGCAGTAATCGAACAATTCTTCCGGCAGCTGAACCATTATAATTAATAAAATTTCCAGCTGCAATTATTTTTCCATCAGATTGCATTGCCATTGCATAGACTTGACTATTAAATCCTGTACCAATATTGAAGGTATTGTCTATTGATCCGTCTGATAAAATCCTAACTATTCGATTACAAGACACATCATTATATTTCGTAAAATTACCTCCAAGAATTATCTTATCATCTAATTGTAATACCGCTGTTTTTACAAGATTATTTGCACCTGCTTTT
The DNA here is from genome assembly GCF_009711165.2 of Flavobacterium sp. MC2016-06. Lineage (GTDB taxonomy): Bacteria > Bacteroidota > Bacteroidia > Flavobacteriales > Flavobacteriaceae > Flavobacterium. The sequence goes on from NZ_WMID02000062.1 coordinate 5,446, forward strand.
TCTGTATTAAAAGTAATATCTGATGATCCATCTTCTAAAAGCCGAACAATTTTAGATGCAGGATTTCCATTGAATTTATTAAAGTTTCCAACTACTATTGCTTTTTTATTTTGTAATGGTAAAATGTCTAAAACAGAATTATCAAAACCAACTCCGGCAGACAAATAAGCAATATCGTGTTCTCCTGTCGAATTAACTTTTGCTAGCCTTCCTTGATTCAATCCATCAAAAACAGAAAATGAACCTCCTATATACCAAGAGCCTTCAGTATCATTTGCTAAAGCCAAAACAGAAGCAGATGCTGGTCCTGAACCAAGATCAAAATCAGTATTCATTATTCCGTTTGAGTTTAGAAAAAATACCCTGTTTACATCTATACTGTTATAATTACCCGTAAAAGAACCGCCAACCATAATATTCCCTGAACTATCTATTTTTATGGTCTGAACCGCACCCGAATTTATACCTGTTCCAGATTGAAAAGTATTATCCTGAGTTCCGTCTTCATTAAGCCGAATAATTCTATTAGCTGTAACCTCATTATAGGTTGTAAAATTTCCTCCAAGTATAATTTTACCATCAGATTGTACTTCTATTGCATTCACATTATCATTGAAACCTGTACCAATATTAAAACTTGAATCTATGGTACCATCAGTATTTAACCTAGCAATTTTATTGACAGCTATACCATTAAATGTTGCAAAATTTCCAGCAATCAAAATTTTATTATTAGGTAAAACTCGAACACTTGTAATATTTAATGGAGAACCTGAACCTGTTAAAAAAGAATTATCGAAAGAACCATCTGGAAGAATGCGAGCAATTCTATTTACAATGTTATTATTGTATTTTGTAAAACTGCCAACTATTATTATTTTACCATCTGTCTGCATAGCAATGTCGTAGATAATACCTGTCGCAGCACCTATAGAGGTATTAAATGATGTATCATAAGTTCCATCAGTATTTAATCTGGTAAGTCTTCCAGCACTCACTCCATTATACATAGTAAAACTGCCTCCAACAATTATCTTACCGTCAGACTGAACATGAGAAGCATATATTTTTCCATTAAAACCATTTCCTTTTTCAAAACTTTCATCAATCGTACCATCAGGTTTTAGACGTGTCAGATAAGATACAGAAATGCCATTAAGACTCAAATAATCGCCGCCAACAATCAAATTATTGTCTATTTGTAAAGATAGTGTTCTAACAGTATTGTTAAAACCATCACCATTTAATCCATTATCAAGAGTATTAAAAGTCTTATCAATTTTTCCTTGTTGGGCAAGAAGTATTGCTTTAAAAGGCAGAAGAATTAAAACTAATGAGCAAAGTAACTTTTTTATCAAAATGTAAATATTTAAAATTAACTATAATTTGTAAGAATTGTCTCAAAATTAAATATATTAACTAAAGTTTACAATAGCTGCTTTTAGTGATATTATAAAAAAATCCCATTTGTCAAATTATGACAAATGGGATTTTTTTATTGTAATAAAACGTACCGTTATACGCCTATACTTTCAGAATTTTATTGGAATATTATTTTCTTAGTTGTTGTAAAGTCATTATCTAAAGTGACTTTTACTAATAAAACCTGATTACTCGATTGTAAATTAGACAACTGTAATTCAGTTGCTTCTACTTTCTTTTTATTATAAAGAAGTTTTCCAGAAATATCAAAAACAGTCACTTCTTTTATTGTTTCTTTTGATGATGTTACTTTAATTGCTTTATCTTTTACAGAAACCAAAATAGTACTTTCTAAGTCGTCAAAATCACCTGTTCCAAGTGTTTTGTTGGTGTAACGTAAAACCAAACGTTCTGCAAAAGTTCCAATCTCAGAAGTAAACGTATAGTTTGATGCACTTAAATCGGTTATTTTACCAGTCACTTTATCCTCTAGATAAACAGCTTGATCTGTAAAAAGACCATCAACATGATCAATAGCCACAGTGAAATCTCCCGCAACTGTTGTTTTATATCCTAATGGAAGCGTTTCTGTATTATCAAACGGCATTGCACGACCTTGAATAGTCAATTTTCTAGAATCATTAATACTGTAAAAATCTACATAAGAGTTACCGTTCATAGTAGCAGCGTCATAGTTCATATCCCAGTAGTTAGTAGCTCCGTTTAAATAACCAATTATCACCTGTTTGTATGCTCCTTCTGCATTAGTAAAATTTAACCATACACGGCTTTTAACATCTGTATCACTACTTTCAGTTGTTTTATAAAACTGCTGATTATTACCTACTTCACGCATAGTGTTTGTAAAGTTAATTGGGTCACCTGTAGTTACTTTAACAAAGAAAGCCTGTCCTGCTCCAATAAATCCTGATGGAACTGATCCGCCTGTTGAGCTTGCTGTAGAACCTGTAAGATTGTAAACAGCAAAATCTGCACTAGCATACTTGTATAATGTTTCTCCAGGCAATGCTGTTGGAGAAGAATTATGTGTCCAGAAATATAAAGAACCTAGATTTGCATTTGCGTTCATTAACTTTGCTGCATTTAAAGCAGAAGGATATGGATTACCGACAAGATTCCAGCTTGCAGCTTCTGGCGTGTATGAAATATTTCCATTGTTTGGAACTCCAATAAATGCCCCAGTATAAGTAGCAGGCGTGGCGGTATCATAAGGCTGCGGTGCTCTTATGCTGTAGCCTTTACCTTGTGTCATTACAAGAGTTCCATTAAGATTTACTGTCCATCCCGTTGCTTGAACCCATGTATAATATTTATCTAACAATGTATTAGGAGATAAATCGTGCATTGTAAAACCTGGTGTTGCAGTAATTGGAGATGACCAATAAGTTAGATCTAAACGACGTACCGATATATCTCGTTTGTAGGTAATATTTCCTGTATTAATAGTTGGCGATGTATTCGTTTGTAACAAACTTGATTGATTTTCAAATATCAAAGAACCAGTTCCGGAAACAGTTACTGCATTTGTTACATTCAATGTATTAGTCGCTCCTACTATTAAAGAACCATTTGTATCTACTGTAAGTGTATGTGCGTAGTAGCTACCATTTGCAGGTGAAATAATAGGCTTATTCGCTACATCAGCTATTTCAACACAATCACTTACTGTAGGAACACCAGATGGTGTCCAGTTTGCAGCAGTATTCCAATCTGTGTTTGTACTTCCGTTCCACACTTTAGTTGCAGATGCATTAATGGTAATTGGCGTAGTTGCAGATTCGCACCCAGAACTATTTTTTACTTTTATATAATATATTCCTGCTGCAAGTGAAGCAAATGTAGTTGAACTAGAAAAAGTTGATCCGTCTACACTATAAGTAAATCCTGCACCTAATGAAGTAAATTCAATAGTTCCAGTATTATCAGCACATGTTGGTTGTTTTGTTGGTAATGCACTTGGAGCTGTTGGTAATGTATTTACGATAACACTATAATTCCCAGACACTGTTCCGCTGCCGCATCCATTTGTTCCCTGAACTGTTACAGTTCCTGAAGCAGCCGATGCAGAATAACTTACTGTTATTGAATTTGTATTTGATCCTGATGTAATTGAAGCTCCGGTTGGCAGACTCCAAGTATAGCCTGTTGCATTTGCTATTGCTGGAACAGAATAGATTACTCCTGTCTGACCTTGGCACACAGTTCCAGTTCCTGTAATGGTTCCTGCCGCAGCCGGAAGAGGATTTACTGTAATACTTAAACCTGATGATACTGTTCCGCTGCCGCATCCATTTGTTCCCTGGACTGTTATAGTTCCTGAAGCAGCTGATGCAGAATAACTTACTGTTATTGAATTTGTATTTGATCCTGATGTAATTGAAGCTCCGGTTGGTAAAGTCCATGTATATCCCGTTGCATTTGTAATTGCTGGTACAGAATACGTTACTCCTGTCTGACCTTGGCACACAGTTCCAGTTCCCGTAATGGTTCCTGCAGCACCCGGAAGAGGATTTACTGTAATACTTAAACCTGATGATACTGTTCCGCTACCGCATCCATTTGTTCCCTGAACTGTTACAGTTCCTGAAGCAGCCGATGCTGAATAACTTACTGTTATTGAACGTGTATTTGTTCCTGATGTAATTGATGCTCCGGTTGGTAATGTCCAAGTATAACCTGTTGCATTTGCAATTGTCGGAACAGAATAAGTTACACCTGTCTGACCTTGGCACACAGTACCAGTTCCTGTAATGCTTCCCGCAGCAGCCGGAAGAGGATTTACTGTAATACTTAAACCTGATGACACTGTTCCGTTACCGCATCCATTTGTTCCCTGAACAGTTATAGTTCCTGAAGCAGCCGATGCTGAATAACTTACTGTTATTGAACGTGTATTTGTTCCTGATGTAATTGATGCTCCGGTTGGTAATGTCCAAGTATAACCTGTTGCATTTGCAATTGTCGGAACAGAATAAGTTACACCTGTCTGACCTTGGCACACAGTACCAGTTCCTGTAATGGTTCCTGCCGCATCCGGAAGAGGATTTACTGTAATACTTAAACCTGATGA
>NZ_WMID02000063.1 GCF_009711165.2 Flavobacterium sp. MC2016-06
CAGTCTGATGGTTCGATCGCATACTTAGGCCGAATAGATAATCAGGTTAAGATAAGAGGAAACAGAATTGAATTGGGTGAGGTTGAAACTGCGATTTTGGAATTTGATACTATTCAGCAAGTGGTGGTAATGGCACAGGAATTAAAGTCAGAAAAAGTTCTGGGAGCTTATATCGTTTCTGAAAAGCCTGTAGATAAATCTGCACTTCGAAGCTTTCTTCAGGGGAGATTGCCGGATTATATGGTTCCTGGATTCTATATCGAAATACCACATTTCCCTTTGACTTCTAGTGGCAAGATCGACAGAAAGGCACTTCCGTCAATATCTGAGAACAGTATAATCAAGAAAGAATATATAGCGCCAAGAAATGAAACCGAAGAGAAATTAGTTCAAATATGGCAGAAAGTCTTAGAAGTTGAAAGTATTGGTGTTCTGGATAGTTTCTTTGAATTAGGAGGACATAGCTTAAAAGCAATGAAGTTAATAGGTCTTATCAATACCGAATTTGAAATAAAAATTGCCATAAACGACTTGTTCAAAAATATAATATTAGAAGATCAGGCTGCTCTTATAGAGAATGTTACACTGATGTATGTTTTTGACGAGGAGGATAATAAAAACAATATCGAAACTGAAATTTTCTCTATTTGATTTTTAAAGAGTCAAATAAACAAGAGAAACAAAAAACAAAGAATTAATAAATTCAATAAGCAATGCAAGCACTACTCAAAAAACTAAAGAGCTCTAATATAAAAATTGATTTAGTTGATGAAAAATTAGATATTCAGGCACCGAAAGGAGTTATGACTGAGGATTTATTGAATGAAATTAAATTCTATAAAAATGATTTGATAGAATTTATTTCTTCTTATAAAACTAAAAAAGAAAATAATCAATTTATACCACAGGCTCCTGTACAACTTGGTTATGTTTTATCTTCTTCTCAACATAGATTATGGCTGTTAAGTCAATTTGAAGGTGCAAATGTTGCCTACAATATGCCGAGTGTTTTTCAATTAAAAGGAAATTTAGCTGTTTTGGCTTTAAAAAATGCATTTCAGTCCCTAATTGAACGTCATGAATCTTTACGTACCGTATTTAAAGAAGAAAAATCAGGAGATGTAAAGCAAATTATAGTAGGTATTGAAAACATCAAATTTCAATTAGAATATGAAGATATAAGCAAAAGCACCTATGTATCTGAAATAGAAAAAGAAATTATTAAACGAGAAATTGAATATTCTTTTGATCTATCTAAAGACTCTTTGCTTCGTGCTACATTACTTAAAACCTCTAATGACACTTTTACTTTTGTCTGTGTAATGCACCACATTATAAGTGACGGATGGTCGAGTGAGGTTATGATAAGCGAATTATTTACACTGTATGATTCTTTTGTAAAAGAGATTAAAAACCCATTAAGTCCTCTGGAAATTCAATATAAAGATTATGCTGTATGGCAGCAAGATCAGTTGAAAGAGACTGATATGAATAATCATAAAACGTATTGGTTAAATCAGTTTGGAGGCGAATTACCAAGCTTAAACCTGCCAACTTATCAAATTAGACCGGCAATAAAAACGTATAATGGAAGGTCAGAAAAAAGGCTTTACAACGATACTATTTTAAAAGACTTTAATGCTTTATGCCAATCTCAGGGAAGCACACTTTTTATGGGATTATTGGCAACAGTAAAATTATTGTTTTATAAATATACCAACCAGTCTGATATTATTATTGGTAGCCCAATTGCAGGAAGAGAACATGCTGATTTGCAAAATCAGATTGGCTTTTATGTTAATACATTGGCGTTAAGAACACAGTTTAAAGCTAAAGACAGCTTCTCTGATTTTCTTACTAATGTAAAAGAAACTACTCTTAACGCTTACAAACATCAGTCTTATCCATTTGATGATTTAGTAGAACAATTGCCGCTAAAACGCGACAGAAGCCGTAATCCGTTGTTTGATGTTATGATTACGCTTCAAAACGCAGATAATCTAAATAGCAATGCTTTTCGTTTGGGCGAAATAGAGGTACAAAATTATTATATTGAGGAAGATGCAGTAAGCAAGTTTGATTTAAAATTTTCATTTATAGAATTAGAGAAAGGATTGGATCTGATTGTTACGTACAACACTGATTTGTATACACCTGATTTTATCGAAAGACTTTTAAATCATTTCGAGACATTACTACAATTGGTTATTGCACAACCAGAGCAATCAATTGATTCATTTGATTATCTATCTTCTGCTGAAAAGCAACAATTGTTATATGATTTTAACAATACTACGATAGACTATCCAAAAGATAAAACACTAATAACTTTATTTGAAGAACAAGTAGAAAAAACACCAAATAATATTGCAGTACTATTTGAAGATAAAGAGTTTACATATACTGAAATAAATCAAAGAGCAAACCAGTTTGCAGGATATCTAAAAGCAAATTATGCTACTGTTGCTGATGATTTAATTGGAATTAAATTAGAGCGAAGTGAAAAACTAATAGTATCAATTTTAGGAATATTAAAATCCGGAGCTGCTTATGTGCCAATCGATCCTGCATATCCTCAGGAAAGAATAGACTATATCGAAAAAGACAGTAAATGCAAAAAAGTAATTGATTCGGAGGAATTTGAAAAGTATGATTCTGTTCGTTCTTCATTCGGGAATACAAATCCTGATAAAACATCAAATTCAGGAGATTTAGTTTACGTGATTTATACGTCAGGATCTACAGGGAATCCAAAAGGGGTAATGATCGAAAATAGCAGTTTGGTCAATTATCTGTTACACCAGATAAAATTTTTAGAAGTAGAGTCAAATGAGCGAATTGCGTTGTTATCAACTGTTTCTTTTGATGCTTCTGTAGAACAAATTTTCACCGCTTTATTGAGTGCTTCGGCATTATGCATTATCAAAAAAGAAGATGTATTAGATGCTGAAAAACTGGAAAATATAATAGAAAAAAACGCCATTACGCACTTACACAGTGTTCCAAGTTTATTGATAAACTTAAATCTAAGTTCGGCTTTATCATTAAAAAGAATTATTTCTGCAGGTGAAAATTTCAAACCGGAATTAGTAGAAAAATATGTAGAAAAATATAAGCTGTACAACAAATACGGACCTACCGAGGCTACTATTTCATCAACAATAGGACGTATACTTGATACAAATATATCGATAGGTAAACCAATTTCAAATACACAGGTTTATATATTAAACGATGCTTTATTGCCTGTTTCAGTTGGTATAACTGGAGATATTTATATTTCGGGAGCAGGGTTATCAAGAGGATATTTTAATAATGCGTTACAAACAGAAAGTGCTTTTATTGCTAATCCTTTTCAGGAAGGAACAAAAATGTACAAAACCGGAGATTTAGGAAAATGGCTTTCTGATGGTTCTGTTGTATTTGAAGGAAGAAAAGATTTTCAGGTAAAGATAAGAGGCCACAGAATAGAATTGGGAGAAATCGAAAATGCTATTTTAGGATATTCAGCATCTTTAAATCAAATTGTTGTAGAAGTAAGAGAGAAAAAATCAGAGAAAGTTCTGGTTGCTTATTATGTTTCGGATAGCAAAGTTGACAAAAAAGATTTACGCACCTATTTGCAAAATAAATTACCGGATTATATGCTTCCCGGTTACTATTTAGAGTTGGATAAAATGCCATTGACTCCAAACGGAAAAATAGATCGTAAAGGATTACCGGAGATTTCAGGTGAAGATCTTATCAGACATGAATATGTGGCGCCAACAACAGCAATAGAAATTGGACTGACTAAAATCTGGGAAGAAGTTTTGAATGTTGAAAAAGTTGGGACAACAGATAATTTCTTTGAATTAGGCGGACATAGTTTAATTATTGTTCAGGTTATTAATAAGGCTTTTAAAGAATTAGGAAAAAGTATTTCATTCAAGGATTTCTTCGCTAACCCAACTATCGCAGGATTAAGCAAAAAAATGTTCGATTCAGATTATGCTGCTATACCATTGGCGCCAAAATCAGAGTCTTATGTTGTTACTGCTTCTCAAAATAGATTGTGGGTACTGAGTCAGTTTCAAGAAGGATCATTGGCGTATAATATGCCTGTTGCCATGAAACTTACCGGAGTTTTTGATTTGGAGGTTTTTCAAAATTCATTCCGATATTTAATAAACAAACACGAAATTCTTCGCACCTATTTCAAGATTAATGAAACAGGAGGTTTGCGTCAATTTATTCTGCCGGAAAACGAAGTTATTTTTAAGATTGACTTTTTGGATTATCAGGATAAAGAACCACAAGATTTAGAAAAACTTTTAACTGCATTAAACAACATCGCTTTTAATCTTGATCAAGCGCCTTTAGTTAGAGCAATTTTAATAAAAATTTCAGCAACAGAACATGTTTTCTTTTTCTCCCGTCACCATATTATTGGAGATGGATGGTCTTCGCAAATCATGACTTCTGAAATCATTGAGACGTATAATAATCTACTGGATAAAAAAGAAATTAATTCAGCAGCATTAAAAATTCAATATAAAGATTACGCAGTTTGGTTGCAAAACGATTCTAATTTAGAAGCAATTAAAACATCTGAAGAATATTGGTTAAATCAATTTTCTGGAGAAATTCCGGTGTTAGAATTACCGGTTTTTAAAACACGTCCGTTAATAAAAACCAATAACGGTAGTCATGCAAAACATACCTATTCAGAAGATTTTCTAAATAAGTTACAGCAATTTTCTAACGAGCAAAATGTTACTTTGTTCATGACTTTAATGGCAGGAATTAATGCTTTATTGTATAAATATTCAGGGCAAAATGATATTATTATTGGTACGCCATTAGCAGGAAGAGAACATCCGGATTTAGAAAATCAAATTGGATTATATCTTAATACGCTTGCTATACGTACTGATTTTAAAGGAGGAAACAGCTTTTTAGATTTACTGGCGGTACAAAAACAAACTTTACTCGAAGCTTATCAGTATCAAAATTATCCTTTTGACATATTAGTCGATAAATTAAATTTAAAAAGAGATACAAGCCGTTCTGCTTTGTTTGATATAATGGTTGTACTTCAGAACCAGAATCAGGTAAAATCACTAAACAAGACCCAATCACTAAAAGGATTGGATGTTGAAGAATATAATTTTGAAAAGAAATCGGCTCAATTTGATCTTAGTTTTCAATTTGTACAGTCAGACGGATTATCTCTTGTGATAGAATACAACACGGACATTTATGATGCTTCTTTAATCGAAAGAATATTTAAGCATTTTGAGAATCTGGTAAGCAATTCGATTGCCAATCCTTCAGTAATAATAGATCAAGTAAGCTATTTACTTCCATCTGAAAGACAGCAATTACTGGTTGATTTTAATGCTACCGAAGTTGCTTATCCAAACGATAAAACAATTGTAGCATTATTTGAAGAACAAGTCGAAAAAATACCTAACAATACAGCGGTTGTTTTTGAAGATAAAGCATTTACGTATCAGGAATTAAACGAACTGTCGAACCAGCTTGCTTTTTATTTAAGAGAAAATTACAGCATTCAGGCTGATGATTTAATTGGTATTAAGCTTGATAGAAGCGAAAATCTAATTGTTGCGGTTTTAGGAATATTAAAATCCGGAGGAGCTTATGTGCCAGTAGATCCGAATTATCCACAAGATCGAATTGAATTTATAATAAAAGATACGCAAAGTAAAGTAATCTTAGACGAGGCTGAATTTGAATTATTTACGCAGCAAAATCAAAAATATAAAAGCACTAATCCGGAGAGAATTAATACACCGACAGATTTAGCTTATGTAATCTACACATCTGGCACAACAGGAAATCCTAAAGGTGTTATGGTCGAAAATAAAAGTGTGGTACGACTTGTAAAACCGGGTTCTTACTTTCCGTTAGATCAAAAAAACACACTTTTAAGCACTGGCGCAATATCATTTGATGCAACAATTTTAGAATATTTTGGAACTTTATTAAATGGGTCAAAACTTATTCTTGCTTCTCAGGATAATTTATTGCAGACGGAAAAGCTGGAAGAAATTATCAATAAAAACAATGTAGATAGTTTTTGGATGACCGCTTCATGGTTTAGCTATGTTACGGATAGTAATATCAATGTTTTTAAAAATGTTAAGCAGCTAATTGTTGGCGGAGATGTAGTTTCTCCTCATCATGTAAAAAAGGTATTGAATACTTTTCCAGGTATCAAAATCAGTAACGGATATGGTCCTACAGAAAACACTACTTTTTCATTAACGTACCAAATTGATAATTCAGATTGTACCACAATTCCGCTTGGAAAACCTATTTCAAACAGTTCAGCATATATTTTAGATGCAGGTTTAAACCCTGTTCCAACAGGAGTTACAGGCAAAATTTATGTAGGAGGAGCCGGAGTTGCAAGAGGTTATTTGAATCGTCCTGATTTAACAGCAGAAAAATTTGTACAAAACCCATTTGCTCAAGGAGAAAAAATGTATGATACCGGCGATCTTGGACGCTGGCTAGCCAATGGTACTATGGAATTTCTGGGAAGAAAAGACCATCAGGTAAAAATTCGCGGTTTCAGGATAGAATTGGGTGAGATCGAAACAATTTTATTACAAACTTCTACAGCCCTAAAACAAGCTGTTGTGATTACTAAAGGCAGCGACGGCAATAAAACTCTTGTAGCTTATTATGTATCAGATAGTGCAATTGATAAAAAGGTTTTACAGGACAATTTAAGCAAGGTATTACCAGAATATATGGTGCCTGATTATTATGTTCAATTAGATTTTATTCCGCTTACATCAAATGGAAAAGCAGATTTAAGAGCCTTACCGGAAGTTAGTGACAGCGATTTAATCAAAGAAGAATATGTTGCACCAGTTACAGCAATCGAGAAACAACTGGCTGCAATATGGGAAGATGTATTAGGATTGCAAAATATTGGAATTACAGATAATTTCTTTGCTCTTGGAGGTCATAGTTTAATCGTTTCGCAGGTAATCAACAGAGTTCAAAAACAATTGGGCAGCTCTGTAAGTTATAAAGATTTCTTTGCGAATGCTACAATATCAGGATTAAGCAAAATATTGAAGACCAGAATTTATGCATCAATTGCTAAAGCTCCGGAATCAGAATTTTACCCTTTAACAGGATCTCAAAGCAGACTTTGGATTTTAAGCCAACTCGAAGGCGGATCTCTGGCGTATAATATGCCAGGTGCGGTTCGTTTAAAAGGCGATGTTGATGTGGCTAAATTTCAAACCTCTTTTGAGTTGTTGATAGAACGTCATGAAATTTTAAGAACCAGTTTTAAAACGACTCAAATAGGCGAAGTTTGCCAATATATTATTCCGGCTCAGGCTGTAAATTTTCAGATCATTGAAAAAGATCTTAGTCTGATTACCAATCAGGAAGAATTTCTTGTTGATTATTTAGCGCAAAGCAACAATGAACCATTTGATCTGGAGCATGCACCTCTTTTAAGAGCCAGCATTATAAAATTAAAAGAAAAAGAATCTTTATTTTTCCTTACCCTGCACCATATCATTGGCGACGGATGGTCTATGGAAATTTTAATCGCAGAGGTTATAAAAATCTACAATGCCTTACTGGAAGATAAAGCAGTTGAATTACCACAATTAGAAATTCAGTATAAAGATTATGCAGTATGGAGAAATAAGGAACAAAAAAACGAAGAAGCTACAGAAAACTATTGGCTTAAACAATTCTCAGGAACCTTACCGGTTTTAGAATTGCCGGGTTCTAATGTACGCCCTTTGGTTCAGACTTACAACGGAGCAAATATTACCCGCAGGTTTTCAAAAGAATTTTCAAACAAACTTCAGTCTTTTTCAAAAGAACAGGATGTTACTTTATTTATGACTTTAATGTCAGGAATAAATGCATTATTATACAGATATACAGGTCAGGATGATATTATAATTGGAACTCCAATAGCAGGAAGAGAACATCCTGATTTAGAGAACCAGATAGGTTTATATCTTAATACACTTGCGATTCGTACACGATTAAAAGAAGAAATTAGTTTTCAGGATTTACTTGCCATTCAAAAAGAAACGTTGCTGGAAGCATACGAACATCAGAATTATTCTTTTGATTCTTTGGTTGGTAAATTAAATTTAAAACGTGATATGAGCCGTTCGGCTTTGTTTGATGTCTTGATGGTTTTACAAAGTCAGGGGCAATTAAATAATTTGAACAATGGTACATTACTAAATCTTGAAGTGAGCCTGTATGAGATTGAAGGTTCAAATTCTAAATTTGATATTACCTATACTTTCGTAGAAACAGATGTTTTATCACTTTCAATCAACTACAATACAGATATCTACAATGGCGACGCAATCGAAAGAATGTTTGCACATTTTGAGAATTTAGTAATAGAATCTATAAGTGATCCTTTGCAGGCATTAGCAACCATAAACTATTTAACGGAGGCTGAAAAGCAACAGTTATTGTTTGGTTTTAACGATACAAAAGTTATTCATTCAGAGAATAAAACACTGGTAGATTTATTTGAGGAACAGGCTGCTAAAACACCTAATAGTACAGCAGTTATTTTTGAAGATACAATACTTACCTATCAGAAGTTAAATGAAAAGGCAAATCAGTTGGCGGCTTATTTAAGAGCTAATCATACTATTGAGCCAGACGATTTAATCGCAGTCAAATTAGAGCGAAATGAGTTCTTGCTGGTTAGTTTATTGGGAGTACTAAAATCCGGTGCAGCATATGTGCCAATAGACTCAAATTATCCGCAGCAGCGAATTGATTATATAGAAAAAGACAGTAACAGCAAAGTTGTTATTGATCAAAATCTGGTAGAGAAATTTCTTGAAGTTCAGGACAATTACAGTACATCAAATTTAGATCAGATATCAAAACCAAATCATCTGGCTTATATTATTTATACGTCAGGAACCACAGGAAGTCCAAAAGGAGTAATGGTGGAGCATCACAATGCCGTTGAATTGATCCATTGGTCGATTAAGGAATACAATGCTGATAAATTTAATATTGTTTACGCTGTTACCTCTCATTGTTTTGATTTGTCTGTGTATGAGTTTTTCTATACGCTTTCGATAGGTAAAAAATTAAGGATTTTAAAAAACGCGCTGGAAATTGATTACTATCTGGAGCAGGACAAAAATATATTATTAAATACGGTTCCGTCTGTTGTTCGAAAATTGATCGAAGATAAAGTTTCGCTGGATAATATTACAGTAATCAACATGGCAGGAGAAATCCTTCCTACGGATATTATTGCTAAACTTCCTTTGGATAAAATCGAAGTTCGCAATCTGTACGGTCCATCTGAGGATACTACTTATAGTACATATTATTTTATTGCAGACAAAGAAGCCAGAACGATTTCTATTGGTCAGCCAATATCAAATACACAGGTATTAATTCTGGATCAAAATAATCAACTTGTTCCTATTGGAGTTACAGGAAGAATATTTGTTTCGGGAGCAGGAGTAGCTAGAGGTTATTTGAACAAAGAAGAACTAACACAGGAAAAGTTTGTTGCCAATTCTTTCAACGAAGGAGAAAGAATGTACGATACAGGCGATTTAGGATATTGGTTATCAGATGGGAACATAGAATTTATAGGAAGAAAAGATCATCAGGTAAAAATTCGAGGTTATAGAATTGAACTGGGAGAAATCGAATCGGCTATTTTAGGATTTTCAGATAAAGTACAGCAAGCAGTTTTAGAAGCAAAGGAATTTAATTCTCAAACGGTATTAGTTGCTTATTATGTAAGTGAAACGAAAAT
>NZ_WMID02000064.1 GCF_009711165.2 Flavobacterium sp. MC2016-06
AAATACATCGTTTTACCGTCTTTTGTAATGGCCGGTGTGCTTTGATGGTATCTTGTATTTACATCTCCTTTTACAAGAACTGCATTAGAGAGTCCCCCGTCTACATTAATATCTGCGGTATACAGTTTTAAAAACGATTTTTCGTTCCAGCTGTGTTTACGCTTTATAATAACTCCGGTATCTTTTGCTGAGGCATAAATTACTTTGTCTTTACCATAAAAACCAGTTCCGAAATCAGAAAAAGGGGTGTTAAGATCAATTGTTCTAAGACTGTAACGTCCTGATTGTTTTTGGATATCTGCTTTTAATTTTGCTTCTGTCCAATTCTCGCTCAAATCCTTTTTCCCTGCTTTTTTATAATACTCCTTCATTACTTCAGCTGCTTTATTGTACTGCTGGGTGCTGTTTAAGGATTGGGCATATCTAAAATAATATTCTTCATTAACGGCTGCTTTTGATTTCATCAATTCTGCATATGCTGCCGCTGCCTGAGTGTAATCTGCATTAAAATAGTAGCAGTTTCCAAGCTTTGAGTAAGCCTCTACTGTTGCATTTCCGTTTTCTATACTTTTTTTGTACAGTTTTCCTGCCTCTACAAAAGCAAATCGCTTATAGGCTTCGTTTGCTTTTTCCAATTGTTTATCCTGTGCTTGTAAACTGCCTATTGACACTAAACAAACCATTAATAAAACAAATGCTGTTTTTAATTTTCTTAAAATCATTTCACTAATTTTTATAGTTGTTAAAAGAATCGTGGAGTAACTAATCTGTATTTTGTTGCTGTAAACAAATCAAAACGAAGGAAGATCTCGTGTGATCCAGAATTATATCTCCCTAAATTATTAGTGTCATAATCATAAGCATAGCCTATATTCATACCTGGAGTAACTTGAAAACCTGCTAAGAAACTCACTGCCGCATCCCATCTGTAAGCGGCTCCTAATGTTAGTTTTTCGTTCAAAAGAAAGTTTGCCGATAAATCTACTGCCAATGGTGCGCCTTGAACTGCTTTAACCATCGCAGCGGGCTTAAATTTAAGATTTTCATTTAAATTAAAAACATATCCTCCCATTAAATAAAAGTGCATTCTTTTGGAAGCTACTGATTCTTTTACATCATCATAAAATTTTGTCTCTAAGATCTGAGGCACCGATAATCCTGCGTACCATTTATCATTGGAGTGGAAATAAACCCCTGCTCCTACGTTTGGCGATGTTTTTGACAATACACCGCTCATATAAGGATCATCCGGATTGTAAATATTTAATTTACTGTAATCGATCTGCATAAAATCCGCAGAACCGCTTAGTCCTAAAGACATTACCACATCTGACGAAAGCTGGATCGGGTAAGAGTAATTCAGGGCAAGATTTGTATCTGTTGAGGGACCAATACGGTCGTTGGTAACAGAGAGTCCAAATCCCTGGCCGTTTTTAGTTACTGGAGATTCTATAGAAAAATTTGCTGTTTCTGGTGCCCCGTCAAGTCCTACCCACTGGGTTCTGTAAAGACCGAAGATGCTTGGCACTCCTCGGGTTCCGGTGTAAGCCGGATTTATAGTCATTGTATTGTACATATATTGTGTATACTGTGACTCCTGCTGTGCTGAGGCCCCAATGGTGCCCAGCATTAATACTATCAATAAATTTAAAATTCTTTTCATTAGTTCTTTTCTTTATTTATTATTGATTACTGATATACAGATAACCTGATTTTTCAATCCCTTTTGTACCATTATTGTATTTCAATATATAGAAGTAGGTTCCAGTAGGAAGTTTTTCGCCTCTGTTTACCGTAGCACGACCGTCTGAGTATCCTTTGAACATATTATCATTTTCATTGTATGATTTTGTACCGAATACTTTTACTCCCCAGCGGTTGTAAATCTCTACTTCATTATCTGGATACTGATCAATTCCTTTGATTAAGAATGTATCATTGATACCGTCTCCGTTTGGTGATAATGCATTATAAACAATTACACTATCAGGTACAGGCGGAAGAACTGTCTTAACTAAAGCCATAGTAAAAATACCGTAACCGCTCACTTTTGATGTTAACAGATTTGCATAAGGCTCGCCTGAAGCTGGCTCACTTACTGCTCCGCCTTCATTTATCCATTTTTTTTGAGTTTCATCCCAGCGTACAATAGCCACCTGGGTACCTGCACTCGGGCTGAAAAAATCAGGCGGTGTTGTACTGCCAGCCATTGTAAGACTTAAAACAATATTCTCTGCTCCTTTGTCTTTGGTTACGCTCCAGTATTCTTTATCATTGATAAAAAGAATATCTGCTTCTTTACTGCTGTGGCTGTATTGATCGTCTGAGTTTTTATAGAAGTACTGCGTCGTATACACATTGTCTTTAGAAGTGCCTGCCTGATGATACGACGGTCTGAAATGAAGCTCGTCTCCTACTGGAAATTGAAAGGCTTTATCTCCCTGTTTTTCAACTTTTCCATCAACAAAACTCGCATCACTTACATTCGAATGAACGGCATTTTCTTTGAAAATTACTTTTCCTCCGTAAGGATCTGCATTAACAACTCCTTTTTTAAATTCTGCTTTATTACCAACTGAAATAGTTCCTGCCAGGTTAAACGGTACTGCTGATTTCGAATTCTCAAAAAGAATATTTTGAAAATCTGATACCTGAGTTCCTTCAATGATCTGCTCTGATACACCGGTAAAAAAAGTTTTCCCTTTTGAGGAATCTCCGCTGTAAGTTACCGTACCATTATTTTCCCAATCCTGAAAAACATGAACCTGCCCGTCATTGACAAAATTACCCGAATCTTCATTTTTATAGTTTTCATACACAGACAAAATAGTGCCTGTACTCACTTTTACATTTCCTTTATTGACAAACTGGGCATGTCCCGTTTGTGAAGCCAGCGAAATAAGCACGATACCTAATACACCAGCACAACTTCTGCCCAAAGGCTGGATTGATTCTGAGTTATCCATTATTTTATATAAGTTTTTCTTTTTCATAATTATAGAAATTCTATGCTCTATTACGATGCAAAATTACATCCATCGTAAACAGACTTTAGCCCGTAAAAGTCTTTTGAATATTAAAACAAGGTCAAATTAATAATGAAATTTCATCAGAAAAATACCCTAAAAAACACCAAACCAATACATTAAAATATTTGTTATTGTTTCTTATTTAGTACTTTTCTATTAGTGGATGAAATTATATTTTGAAGTGCTACTTTTAATGCAAGTCCACGCTTCGAAGTAAAAAAACCCGATTACATCACGCAATCGGGATTTATGAATAAATTGATTTGTTACTCAAAAATATCCATAATATTTTATGTCTAGAAAGCGTATAACTAAACACAAAAGATTGCTTTTTATATATCTTTATTTAAATTATTTCCAAAACGTCCACTCTGTGCCATTATAAACACAAACAAGTTTTTTTACTGTATCATAGCAAATAGTTCCTGCCATAGGTTTTACAATATTGTTTTGTGGTGAAGCTACTTTTGGAAGTATTAAAGCCTTCTTTGAAGATTCTAAAACAAGTACTCCTTGTACACTGCTGGCTGATTCTTCAATACCGCTGTCTCCAATAACGGTACCATTTAACGTTTCTGTCAATGGCGTTTGTAACGATACATCTACTGCACCCGCATGATTGGATAAATCTACCCAAGTAGTTCCGTTATAATACACTACCTTTTTTAGGTTTGCATCATAAAGTAGTACTCCTGCAGTTAAAGCTGCTCCTGTAGGTAATTTGGTTACCCAAGGTAAAACAATACCTGATTTCCCTCCTGAATTAAAATCAAGAAGTCCTGAACCATCAGGAGTAGTTTTTCCGATACTAGACTGAGCATTTGCCATTAATCCTGCCATTACAGCAAAGATTAATAATATGTTTTTTTTCATAATATTCGATTGTTAAAAATCTATTTTCTAAAAATTTTAATTTTAAAATTTAAACTAGGTTTAAAATTAATTGTCACAACCTTGTACCAGTTTATTCCAACTTGTACCGTTATAAAGCTTTAAACAATTCTCTGTAGTATCAAAAACAATCATACCTTCAACAGGGTTTTTAATTGCAGCTGGAGAAGCCATTCTAGTTAATACAAAACCTTTTTCTTTTGATTCCAAAATTAAAACACCATTCATTGAATTTCCCCAATTACGTGTTGCATTTGTTCTGTCCAGCGTAGATATTATAGTAGTAAAACCAGCTTCAGTACCTGCTGTAACTCCAGTTTTAAAACAAACTTCACAGCTATTATCTATAGTAATTATTATAGAAGCAGTAGGACTTGTGCATCCAAAAAGAGAAGAAGAAAAAGTTACTGTATAAGTACCTCCAACGGTTACATTAGTGGGATCTGTAACAACCGCTGAATTCAAAGTCCATTCTGCAATACAACCTTCTGGTAGTGGTGAATTTAAATAATCATTAAGATTAAATTTAGTGCCTTTACATAGGGTCTCCTTATTAGTTTTCAACTGAGGAGCATCGTCTCCAGCAGGACAGGCAAATAAAAGATTACTACTACTGCTAAAAGTACCTGAATCTGAACCAAAATTCATTGAAATTCCTATTCCGTTATCAGTTGCGGTTTTATCAATTGTATTATCAAAGGTTAAATCATTTCCTAGGTGTTGATTCATAATCTGAAAATAACCTGAAAAATAACCCGACCATGGCACACCATCTACATATTGAAAAGCTTCATAAGCTGGTAATCTAAATACCCCCATAATAAAATCTGGAGCCGTACCTTTTACAAAACCAGGTCCCATATCATTTCCAGATAAATAAGTATCCCAAGCATGCGCAAGCCTTACTGGGTCTTTAGATTCGTTTCCTTCTGGTATAGTTACACTGTAATTAATTTTAAGTTTATTTTCAGGCGCTGTATATGAATAAGTTACTGTTAAATAATAAGTTAATCCCTTTTTAACAGCTGCTAATTTTAATACATTTTCAAATTTACCTGGAGAAACTTCAACAAATTTTTGCTCTGTACTACTGATTACCAATAATTTTCCCCCATAAGTTCCTTTATTAGTTGTCATTGTACCTCCCGTATAGTATGTATCACCTATAGAGAGCACTAATCCATTTTGTGTTCCAGGAACTGAATAAGGATCTATAGTTCCCGTCAATAAATCATTACTTACATTGTAAATCTGATTCTGTAGTTTTCTGTAAATTTGGATATTTCCAGCACCAGTCAGTGTAATCTTCATTCCCGTTGCATTCGTCCCACCAGCTTCATTTAATACTGTTCGCCCATAATAACCACAATTCACTCCATTATCTGTAAAACGATAAATTTGTCCACTTTCTGGTCTAGTGGTCATAGCAGTAAAAACCTTAGCATCATCGGTAGCTGGAGTGTTAGTCACATCTTTTAACCAAAGCTGTTGTTTGTTGTATGGATTTATTGTAGTGTAATCATTTATAATATTAGGAGAAAGATTCCTAAAAACACCAATGCTGGTAGCTTTTAAACTTCCACTAGCTGCACCAGTCTCAGGATTATAACAATATTCTATATCATTAGAAGTTTCATATAGCTTTACCTGAAAACTAATGACACCTACTCCTGGCCATTTATAATTTTTCCATTCTGCCGTAAAAACTCGATTAGGAGCTGTACCTGACGTAGCGTAAGAAAATCTCCCACCATTACCATACATATTATTAGGTGCCAAAGCAGCCAAAATCACCTTATCTCTTTCTCCTGATATATTCCCAGGATTATTCATTACACTGGGAATAAAAGATCTTGAGCTTCCAAAAGCCAAATATCCCGTATTTACTGCAAATACTTTTGTAAAAGAATCACAACCCACATTAAAAGTAAATCCAATCGATATTTCAGAACTTACTTCTTCATTAATGTCAAAACTGTTTGCAACAGTTCCACCTGTAAGATAATTAAAAGTCCCCTTAGTCGAAGTTAAAGCATAAGCACCTGGTGTTACTTGATGTTTAAATTGTGTTTCTCCTACTTGAGCATTTATCTTTCCAGACAAACAAATCAAAGCAGTAAAAAGAAGAAGAAAAGCAAATCTTCTTTTTTTAGATTTATTAAAATTTAGTATCATTTAAAAAAAATTAAATTATTTAATTTATGCGCTATCGATACCACTTATAATTGTTTCTTATGTATCGATTTTATTCTACAGACTTCAAGTTATTGTTTAGTAAGTTTTAAAACATTGTTTCTTACACTTAAAACTTTTTATAATCTGCTTGTGTCATTTTATGATTTATACTATAATCATTTATAAAGAAAGTATTGTTAGTGAAATAGCACTAACAATACTTTCATGATTAATACATTTATTGATTTTTAAGAACTAACTTTTCTAATTTATCAAGACGCTCACTAAGCTTCTGGATTTCATTATTTTTAGCTTCAAGTTCTTTATCTTGCTCAATAACGTGTAAGTAAAGCTCTTCTGTTTTTTCTAATAACTGAATTGATAATTCAGAAACATTAAACGCATATCCTTCTTTAGTTTTCTCCAATTCATTAATTGGTGTAATTCCAGGTAAGTGTTTATTTGCTTTAATGTATGCATCAATAGCTGCTAATGATTTAAATTTATAATCAGCTTTAATATCTGAGAATCCTTTAAAGTAATCTTCAAACACGTAATCTGCATAGTAAGAATTGACAGTTGTAATAGCACCATTTACTCTTAACTTTTCGTTTGGAGCACCTGATGGTCTATCAAAACCAATTCCAACCCAACCTTTAGTGTAAACATTCTCAGTATTTAATGTTGCCCCTTTATCTGTTGCTGCACTAAACCAAGGCTCTGGTGTATTACCCCAAATAATGTTACCATTTGCATCTGCCGCCATAGCAACTAAACCTGCTGCTGGTGTAGAACCATCTGTACCTCTTGCAATTGCCGCTGTCTGAGTACTTGTTTTAGTTGTCACGTTGGCATTAATTGTGGTAACTGTATTAGCAGCTACAATATTTCTAGAATTCATATTCAAATCTTGTGTCGCAATATGAGTCCCTAAATTATCACCAGGAAGTGTAGAAGGATCTACCCATCCTACTACATTTGATGCATTTGTAGCAATTACATAATTTGCATTTCCTGGAGTAATGTTTATCGAAGCATCTTTTTCAACTAATCTACCCACTCCATCTACAATTGCTAAGATTGGTGTTGATGTTATTAATGACCCTTTAACAAGTGCATTACCAGCATCTCCTTTAGGCCCTGTTGCTCCTGCAGGTCCTGTAGCCCCAGTATCTCCTTTTAAAGCAAGTTTATCATCATTACTTAAATCTCCAAATGCTAATTTTGGTCCTGTAGCTCCTGTTGCTCCAGCAGGTCCTGTAGCTCCTGTATCTCCTTTTAAGGCAAGTTTATCATCATTACTTAAATCTCCAAATGCTAATTTTGGCCCTGTAGCTCCAGCAGGTCCTGTAGCTCCTGTATCTCCTTTTAAAGCAAGTTTATCATCATTACTTAAATCTCCAAATGCTAATTTTGGCCCTGTAGCTCCTGTTGCTCCAGCAGGTCCTGTAGCTCCTGTATCTCCTTTTAAGGCAAGTTTATCATCATTACTTAAATCTCCAAATGCTAATTTTGGCCCTGTAGCTCCTGTTGCTCCAGCAGGTCCTGT
>NZ_WMID02000065.1 GCF_009711165.2 Flavobacterium sp. MC2016-06
ACTCATTAAAAATTCCTGTTGAAGCTTTTCAGAATTTTGACGAGGAACAAGCGGTGAATATCATTTCGAATACGTTTGATAATGGTTCAATATTGTATGGTTACCAAAGAAATGATAATTGCACCTTTCATCCAATTGACCAACTATTAAAACTTCACGAAGAAAAGATTGCATTATACGAGCGTATGCTGAAAGAGAAAGATGAAATGATGGCAAGGCTTGAAAAATTAATAAAATAAGCTTCTTCTGTTGTTGTTGCTTTGTATTTGGTTGACATAATTTTTTTATTCCTAATAAATATACTTGTTCTTATAAAAACAAAAAGTACAGCTTTGCACTGTACTTTTTGCATTGTTTAATATAGAAATCTGCCTTACTTTGCGGTATAGATTGCAAATCTGCGCTAACTTTGCGTAGATATATCTGCACGATCGGGTATTCAATTGCAAGATGGAACAAGGCAATTAGTTTCTGAGGTAAAAATGAAATAATTCTACCAGAAACAACAGATTTACTATTTGGACATACTCATCAACCAGTAAGAGCTGACGAATTAAATACTCCGAGTCCTGCAGATAGAGATGCTTTGGATATTTTAAATCAATCAAAGCAATATATATACCATGATGGTCAAAGAACAACAATTTATAGAGGAACAGGTTCTGAAGCCGATGCAACAACAACTAAATATTAAGTTATGGCTATTATAATTGAGGGACGAAGTAAATGCAAGATATGCGGTATGACAATGAGCTCAAAAGAAGACTTAATCGCTTTTCCACGTTTTACTATAAACGAGAAAGACCCATTATACTTTTTTTATGATAGGGTATTTCATAAAGAATGTTTTTTGAATCATTCTCAAAAAAAGAACTTAATTGAAAAGTTAATTCGAGATGGTTATTTTGATGAATATAAGAATATTTTAGATAGATTGGAAAATGAAATAAAATAATAAACCCGATCGCGCAGATTTACCCAAAAACAGGGGCTTTAGCGCGGTTTTGCAAACATAAGTGTTCGAAACAGTAAATCAGCAAAAATTTTGATTTTTTTTAAACTGAACCTGTTCTTCAAAGAAAATCAAGTTATTTCAGTCTTTTTAATTACTTTTTAAATTTTAAAAAATAAGGTTTCGAACACTTATGTTTGCAAAACCGCGTTAACGATCCTATTTTTTGGTAAATCTGCGCGATCGGGGCAGAATATTATTATTCCAAAAATGGAGCTATAGAAAAACCAGGCATATTTACTAAAGATGAGCTTAAAACTATATATCCAAGTAATCCAACACCAAAATTATTAAACTATGGGGCTAGATAGAATTTTAATTGCATTATTAATATTAAGCTTAACTTCTTGTGTTGAGCCTAAGCATTCAATAGAAATTTATTTATTAAAAGAAAGAATTAAAAGCAATGAAGGAATTCCTGTTGACAAGATTAAAAATTTTGATAAAATAGTGGACACAGTTTTCTTAAAAACAATTGGCAAAACAGCAAATTATGATACTATAAAGAAAGAATTTATATACGCTGGTAGATTCGAAGTGAATTCCAACCAGATAGAGTTAAATCCTCTAATTAATGATTCTGAAATTATTAATTTGAATGTACAGAGCAGTAATTTAAAATTTTCAGAATCTGCAATAAAGAAAATAAAGAAATTAAAAGCACCAATGCAAAATGGAATTCAGTTTGTTATTTGCGATAATAAAAAACCTCTCTTCAGTGGGTATTTTTGGAATTCATATTCTTCATATGGTAGTACTTGGAATTGTATAGAATACAATAACATAAAAATTAATGAAGAACTTAAAATTTACAAAGGAAATGGTATTGATGCAACTAAAAGAATATCGATTAATTTTGCAGATTCAAAGGAATTAATTGATGCTTTTAGAGCAACTAACAGATTAACAGATGATGTTTCAGACTAGCTGTTTTTATAAAATAATGGGCAATATATCAGATGTGTTGGAGTTAATTATTACATCTAACACCCGATCGCGCAGATATATCTACGCAACGTTAGCGCGGTTTTGTAATCATAAGTGTTCGAAACATGAAATCAGCAAAAAATTTCGATTCATTTTTTCTAAAACTGAAGCTATTCTTTAAAGAAAATTAAGTTATTTCAGTCTTTTTAATTGCTTTTTAAATTTTAAAAAAAGGCTTCGAACACTTATGATTGCAAAACCGCGTTAACGATCCTGTTTTTGGGTAAATCTGCGCGATCGGGGTATTTAAATAATAACAATAAATGAAAAATTACAAATTAAACTTAATAATACCTATTCTTTTTATTCTCTTCTCTTGTTCAAATAAACGGGATATAAAAATTATGGGATATGCCCATAAAAACGACAAAATTTGTATTATAGAAAACAAAAATACGATATTTACTACAATAGCAAATGGTAATATGGATAGTAATAAATTGTGTTCTTTTTATAAATCAGATATTAAAATAAGTTCACAAAATGTTAAACTTAATTTTAAAATTGATTCAAGTGGTATTTGTGTTTTAGATACGTCTTTAGTTATCCCTAAAAAGTATCAAAGTCCATTCGTATCTTATGTATATCCTACTAAAAGATCAAAATTTAAAAGAATAATTTTATTAGATGATGAGAGTATGTTTGTTAAATATTAGGTAATATAACCCGATATAGCAGATCTGTCACCACGGGGGATTCGTATCTTTAAATACAGCTATCTCAAAGAAAAAAGAGAAAGGATATTATATTCTTGCTCCAAATATGTTATCTTCAGTTAATGCTACCACTAACAAAACTCCGTAATATGAATCCCTTATCAAAATTTACAATCCTAGTTACTATTCTTTTATCATTTAATATGGTTAATGCCCAAAGCTTGACTGGCAAATGGCAAGCCGATAGTGATAAATTAAGCGACCGATTATTAGATTGCTATTATTTTTATCCAGATAACAAGTTCTCATATGAGTTGAATCAATACGATGGTTTAAAGAGACTTTTTTCTTTATCAGGAATATATAAATTATCAAATAACATAATCGAATTTACAGTTCAAAAAAGTAAAGAAAAAGTAAAGAAAAAGTTGGAGGAACTTATTTTAGAGATCATACTTTGTCTGAAAATGATTCTTGGGCTATAGAGGATTTTAAAATAACTGAATTTGACATTACAAATAGTATTGATGAAGCCGATATAAAAATTATATCAGCGACAAAAATTTCAATAGACAATAGAAATTTTTACAAAATAAATTGATAAAAAACTTAATCCGCTCTCCGAAGAGTTCTCATGAAACGCTGCGCAAATATTCTCTAGACTGCAACCTGATCGCGCAGATATATCTACACAAAGTTAGCGCAGATTTACATTCATAAATGTTCGAAACATGAAATCAGCAAAAAATTTCGATTCATTTTTTCTAAAACTGAAGCTATTCTTCAAAGAAAATTAAGTTATTTCAGTCTTTTTAATTGCTTTTTAAATTTTAAAATAATGTTTCGAACACTTATGTTTGCAAAACCGCGCTAACGAACCTGTTTGTGGGTAAATCTGCGCGATCGGGGTTTAATAACTAACTATAATTTTAGATATGAAATTTGTAGGTTTTATAAAGGAATACAATAATATAACGGAAGCACAGGAGTATAAAAAATTTTTGAATAATGCTCAAAATAACAAAGAAATCGTAAGTAAAATTACAGCTTATCTAAATAATGGAACAGTAGTATTAGCTTGGATGAATACACTAAAGAGTTTAGACAATGACGAACTAATTGCACCAAATTGTTATTGTACAGATGGAAGCTTCGTATGGCCAGCATATTTTGCTTATTACCTAAAGAAATATCCTAATTATAAAATTGATGATGACTTTTTGGAACATCTTGAAAAAAATAATTTCGATTCAAAAAAGATAAAGGTATCTGATAAACTTAAATCAGAACTTCAAAAAAAACTAATCGAAAAAAACTTATAAAACAAAGAATCAAAGCAGTTATTTCAAAAATCTAAAAAAAATAGATTTAAAAAATAATCCGATCGCGAAGATATGTCTTCGTAACGTTAGCGCAGATTAGCAATCATAAGTGTTCGAAACCTTTTTTTTAAAATTTAAAAAACAATTAAAAAGACTGAAATAACTTGATTTTCTTTGAACAACAGGTTCAATTTTAGAAAAAACAAATCGAAATTTTTACTAATTTCATGTTTCGAACACTTATGTTTTGCAAACCGTGCCCGCAAAGATTGGTATACTCAAAACAAATCTAATAAGATTACCTCTAAAATCATTATCCATCAACAGACCAGAAGCACTACTCTATTTTCCATGATAAACTTTCAATATTTTACAATCACTTTTTTGTATTTCTATATGTGCTGTACCTCCTTTCTCTCTAGGATTTTGCAAACTTCCATTTACGATCCATATCCCTGTACTAGTAAGCTCAGCTACAAATGGTTTTTCATTATAAATCATTTTTCCATAAATTGGTAACCAAATCGCTTCAGCAATTTTAATCGCTGTTTTTTTATCAGGCACCAAATTATTAGGAAGAGGATCATCAGTATATACGATCCTTTCATAAACGATTTTATTTTCATCTTTTTCCTGTGCACTAATATTAAAATGAATAAGGAATAGTAAAGGAATAAAAACTACTGGAATTTTGTTTTTCATGTTATAAACTTAAAAAATTTACATTCTCAACATCAAATACACCATCAAATTTTTGTTTGATGATTTCTATAGTATTGATGTCTGAACTTGTGAATTCCCAAAAACAAGAGTCTATCAATTCTATTACGTATTTACAATTTTTGTACATCTGAGTATCTGTCTCGTATCTAATCAATTTTTCTACTTTCAAGTCTGCTATTAAAGTCAATTCTAAAATTTGATGCATTGAATCAGACAATTTAATCAATTCATCAAATTCAAATTGAATGCCATTATTTAACTCATTAATCTTAGCTTCAAAGTCCAAAATCGAATCCTCGTATGTTCCTATTCCTTCAATCCACAGTAAATTCCATTTATAAGATGAAGGATTATCTATACAGTACAATATATCTTTTAGAGTAATAGACAGAACGGTTTCATCTGATTTTCCTGCAATTATAATCTTTTTTATAATCATGTTATTTTTGCTGTTATTTTTAATCTTTAAGTAATTCCAATCGTACTGTTTAATATTATTATTAACTTTTAAGACTAAATAGATTGAATCACATTACCTAATACTATCAATATATTTTAAATAGCTAATTCTAATATCTTTTAAATTATCTTTTGATAAAATTAATTCCTCAACATAATCATATTTTATTTTTTGCAGATAACTATTTCTTTCAAACTTAATTTGATTCTTTCCTCCAACCAAAAAATTATCTATTAATATTAATGATCCATCAGAGTTATTAATAAAAGAAGCCATATCAATTTTTGAAGAACAAGGATCCTTAAAGTCAATCCAATTGTTGTAATGAGAAGTATCATCCTTAAAACTCAATAAATAATAAAGAAAATCCTTATTTTGTTTATAAAACAAGGCATGTGCTTTTTCATAATCCAGCGAGTCTTTTTTAAACTTTTCTTCAGTAACATTCCAGCAAAACAGTATATCTTTTTTACTTATCTGCTTACTAAGAGTATAATTTTTATTGAATTCTTTTAAAATAGTATTATAATTTTTAGCTTCATGATGGCAGCTTAATAATAAAGTTACCGCAAATAAGATAAATAGTTTTTTCATAGTTCATTTTTTATTCGACTTGGGTGAATTTTTTAAAATCTCTTATAATATCAGACAATATAAAACCTTCTGTTCCTTTACAAAGCAAATGTATATGACTGCCCATTATACAATATGCATAAATCTCTAAACCTTTATTTCTCTGACAATATTGCAAAGCATTAATCAAATTGTTTTTTTGATTGAGTCTAGTAAAAACATCAATCCATCCTACGATAGTTATGGTAATAAAATAAGCTTCTTCTGTTGTTGTTGCTTTGTATTTGGTTGACATAATTTCTTTTATTCCTACAAATATACTCATTCTTACAAAAAACAAAAAGCACAGCTTTACACTGTACTTTTTACATTGTTTAACATATATATATATATATATATATCTGCCTTACTTTGCGGGCACAGATTACAAATCTGCGCTAACTTTGTGTAGATATATCTGCGTGATCGGGCTTAAATTATAAAAAGCACCTAATCTGTAACACTATCGAAAAATAAGTAGCTACCTCAGTTTTGAGACAGCTACTTTAAATTATTTCTTTCTAAAATTTGTTCAATTTCAAAAGGTTAGAATTTTAAAATCTCATATCACTAACTTTGAAACACTACCTAATCTATCTATTGGATATCATTTATTGTTATTGAATCTATTTGTTCAATATTTCCAGTATAAATAGTTTTATTTATCATCTGAAAAATATCTGATGGTAATTTCTCTAATTCTAATGGACTCTCGGGCTTTACTACTAAATGATAATTCAAATCTGAAAAATTGTTTAGAGACGATTTATCAAAAACGTATAACCCTCGTTTGGCCATGTAAACAAAATCACTTAGATAGTTTTCCGTAATGGTTGAACCTTTAATTTCTTCAAGTTTATTGTTAATTATAACTTTTGATTTATCGGGAAGATTTCTAAAATAAGAGGAAATAACACCTATTTTTTCGTCTAAATTAGTCACTGAATTTGGCAATTTTCCTCCTCCAGATGCTACAAAACCAATTTTATTATCATTTATAAAAAACCAATCAATATCTAATGTCTGTTGCTGTATATCTGTAAACATATTTTAATAATTTTATAATCCAAATGTTGTTTGATAATTTTGACAAGCAGGAACAACCTCTCCTGTTCTCGGGCGAATTGCATCTGTAAAATTTACTTGCTTAGGAGTTGCCGAAGGATTTTGCAAAAGTAATTCATTTGCAGCTCGAAATTCTCCGCAACATCCTACAATGTTTCCAGAAGCTGTTTTTGTCCCTACACCACCCAATTCTGCTGCCGCAGCTTCTAATTGTGGAGCAACTGTTGCTGATACAGAACCACTCGTGGTTATTAACGAGGTTTTGCAAAGCATCCTCGCAAAGACTTATATACTCAAAAACAAATCTAATAAGATTACCTCTAAATCATTATCCAATCCAGAATAATTTCTTGCAGAACTAAAATAATAGTCTTCTGCTAAACTTACAATTTTGTCTTTTACAGGATTGTTATGAATATAATCTATTTTTTGTTTGATAAACTTATTGCTGTAAATATGTTCTGCATGATAACCATTCTGCCAAACTTTGTAAGTCTGATTCTTTTTTAAATGTTAACATACCTTTTGAAA
>NZ_WMID02000066.1 GCF_009711165.2 Flavobacterium sp. MC2016-06
AACATTATTTGAACTGTAACCGCTTCCGTTGAAGCTGTATTCGTATGGTGTTGTTCCTGTTCCTGCTGTAACGTTTACTGTAACTGTTCCAGCTACTTTTCCGTTAGAAGTATTACATGTAAAGCCAACTGCTGCAACTGTAGCTGCCAATGTTGATGGCTGTGTTAATGTAATAGTTCCAATAGCAGATACACAACCTTTACTATCCTTTACTTGATAAGGATAAGCTGTACCAGCACTTAAGCCTGTATAATTTGTTGTTGTTGTAAAAGCACTATTATTAAAGCTATAAGTATAACCTCCTGAACCTCCAGCGCCAACTAATTGTAAAGAACCATTTGCAGATCCGTTACAAGCTGGGTTTACTACTGCAGTTACTGATACTGTTGGGTTAGATATTGCACTTACCGATGCTGTTGTAATTGCAGAACAACCCTTAGAATCTGTAACTCTAAATTGGTATGAACCTGCAGTTGCTGTCGAATAAGTATTAGAAGCCATTGCAGTATAACTAGTTCCTGCATTAGTAGAAACTTCATACGTATATCCAGCAGTTCCTCCTGTTGGCGTAATTGTAATTACAGCATTTGGTGAAGCAGTACAATCTAAAGCTTTAGTTGTTGCCGCTACAGCAGTTAATTCTGGAGCAACAACAATTCCACTAACTGTAACTTGACAATTATTACTGTCTGTTACAACAATAGAATGCGTTCCAACTGCAACGTTTGTGAATGTATTTGAAGTTTGTGCTGAAGCACCATCTAAACTATATGTTAATGTTCCTGAGCCTGTTGCTGTTACTACTAGTGTAGCTTTATTGGCTGTATCATAACAAAGATCTGAACTAGCATCTAAAGAAGCCGTTGGAGGCGTAGGTGCTACAACGTTTACAACTGCAGAAGCAGATGATGCACAAGCATTTAAATCTTTAGTATATATATTATATGATCCCGTAGGTACATTTGCAAATACCCCTGAACTTTGGAATGCAGTAATTACTGTTCCAGTACTAGTTCTTAATTCATACTGATAAGCTGGTGTTCCTCCACCTGCAACAGCAGTGATTGTAGCCCCAGTTGTACAAGTTGCTTGTTTAGTAACTGAAGCTGTAATAGTTAAAGCTGTTGGAGTTGCAATTAATTGAGAGAATGGGAAACTACATGTAGCAGCCGTATTATCAAAACGAATTTTAATATCGTATGTCTTACTTGTTAATCCTGTAACTGTTACTGGAGATGATTGAGAATTTACCCATGTAACACCATTATCCATTGAATAATCGAATCCATAAGGTAAATTGAAATTTTGTGCTGCAAGTGTAACTTCACCATTATTAGCTCCATTACAAGTAACATCTTTATGTCCTGTAATTGAAGCTGTAAATGATTTACTACTATCAACAACAAAATTGAAATCTCTTGTAGATAAACATGATTTAGGTAATTGATAAACTGAAATATCATCAATTAATAAATCATTTCCATCATATAATATACTTCCTGAACGAATTACAAATGTAAGGTTCGTATTATTTCCTGGATCTAAAGTAAAAGTTGGTATCCAAACCCATTTTGCTCTATTAGGATCATTATTTGCCGCAGCAATTTCTCCTGTATCTTGAGTTGCAACAACTTTTCCTGAAGGATCGACTAATTCAAATCTTACTTTAGGTGCTGCTCCATTTACTCCTACATTTAATAAATTGGCTACGTATAAATCAACTTTTACCGGTTGATTTGGAATTACGTCTGCAATTGGCTTACTATATAATATACCATAATCTCCAGCTGCTGAACCAACATTAACTGCTAAAAATCTTCCATTTGCATTTGTTCCTAATGAAGTGTGGTCTTTAAATTTAAACCAGCTTCCGTTATTTGGTACAATTGCACTCGTAACTTCATACTGATTATCTTCTAAAGTAAGTCTTGAATCAGGACATGTTGAAGGTGTTATTGATAAATCATGGAAACAATAAGCTGATGCAATACCTGGTGAAGTCGTATTTCCTCCAATACCAAAGTCTTCTTTCAACAAGTTACTATAAGTAGCTGCTGCAATTAAATTATATTTTACAACTATAGTATGTGTTCCTGTAGGGATATTATTAAATACATTATTTGTAATTGGTGAATTTGGCTGACCATCTAAATAATATTCATATGTATAATTTGAACCTCCTGTATTGGTAACAGTTGCAGTAGTTTTTCCTGTACCATCACAATTATAAACAACAGCGTCTATTTTAATTGTAGGATCTGCAGGTTTTGGATCTAGTGTAACTGTATAAGGAATTGTATACGTACAACCTACATTATCTTTAACTACTAAAGTATAAGTTCCTTGTAAAACTTCTTTTTCAGGAGAAGCCTGCCAAGTAGCTCCGCCATCAAAACTATATTGATAAGGAGCTGTTCCACCAGATACGTTTGTAAATCTTAATTTACCACCAAGACCACTAAGTGTACATCCTGCTAATTCTGCTACTCCTCCAGAAGCAGAAATAGCTGCTGCCGGTGAAGAAATTGATACCGCTTGAGCCGGATCAGTACAAGTTGTTCCAGATAATGTATATTTTACAACTACATTATAAGTTCCTGCGTTTAAGTTAGAGAATGTTGAATTAGAACTCCATGTAGCACCATTATCAATACTATATTGAATTGTATAACCATTTTGTGCCGTAACGTTTACTTTAATTTCTCCTTTATCTGTATAACATTTAATGTCTGTTTTAGAAACTGTATATACTGGTTTTGGATTTGCTGTTACTGTGATAGTGTTTGTAGCCTTACAACCATTTGCATCAGAAACTGTAATATTATATACTCCTCCTGCAGGTAATGTTGCAAAAGTTACAGGAATTGTTGATGTAGAAGTATAAAGAGTATAATCTGAACCATTATACGCATAATAATAAGGAGTACTTCCTCCTGTTATTGTTAATTTAATTGCACCATCAGAACATGCTGTTAGTGTTGGAGAAAGTGCTGGTGTAACTTTAAGCTGCGTAGCACTAGTAATTGTAATTCGCTGCTTATCTGTACAGCCATCATCAGTAACAACCTCTACGTCATAAGAACCAGCTGCTAATTGATCGTATAGATACTGGTTAGATGAAATTTTACCAGAAGTATTTAAAAGAGAAGATGGAGACCTTCTATATATATTAAAAGTATATTGTGGAGCTGCATCATTGGCCACAATTAAAACCTGACCTAAATCACCATAACATTTTGGTTGAGAAGCTGTTACCGTCATAGTAAAAGCTCTCTTTCTAATTACAATGTCTTTTACAGTAAAAATACAAGGATTGGTTGTTACACCAATTTGTTTAATGTAAACTGTATATGTTTTTTGAGTAACTCCAGCAGCCCAAGTACTTCCTTTTATAACAAAAATAGGGCTTGTTTGGTAAGCACTTAATACCGGAGTAGCCGTTTGTTCTGCAATAGCATATTGATAACCCGCTGGAACACCACCAATAGTGATATTTCCATCTGAACTACAAATAATATCTTTATGTGTTTCAGTTGGGTTTAATAAGTTTTGATATACATTAAAGTAGAAACGGTTAAAACATCCGCCTGTATAATTTAATGTTAATCGAAATTGCCCAGACTGATTTGCTCTGTAATCAGGGCCATCTGCAACTTTAGTCCATGTACATGCAGTTGCTTCATTCGCACAATTTTGGCTAGTCGTGGCTGTACAGCTTCCTTCATCTAGCTTTTCCCAGACAATAACAGATCCGTCAGCAATGCCTGTTGCTATATCTCTATAAGAATTAGCACCACACAAGAAAATATTAGGCAGCATTTTACCATTACTTGTACATTGTACAACTTGGTCTGCATACTTAATAACAGGATTTGTTGCAACACCTCCAAAAGGAGCTACTGTAATTTGCTCTGTATAATCTGTACATGGTTTGTTACCAATTCCTGTTACTGTATAAACACCAGGTGTTGTTACTGTAACAGATTGTCCTGTAGCAGTAAATGATCCAGGTCCAGTCCAGTTGTAACTTGCATATCCATCTGAAGCTTTAACAACTTGGCTTGCACTACATAAAACTATGTTTTGTGTAAACTTACAATCTTTAACTCCAACTAAGAAGTTTGTAGATTGAGGTGTACCAAGATTACAAGAAGTATAAGATGATAAACTTGGGTCATCTGTAATCTGCGATGGATTTATGCTTCCTTTATAAGTAGCGTAAGCAGAGTTTTGGATAATATTGTCACAAGCATCACTCAACTCATTACAAGTTGGAACTACTTTAACACTCAATCTTATTAAACTACGAACAAAAGGAGGTCCAGGAACCAAATTCTTTTTTACTAAAGCATCTGGAATTTTGAAAAGAATTGTTCTTGTTGCAGCATCATAAGTTACATTGTCTGCAATAGTCATTCCTGCAGGCAAAGAAGTAATATCTCCAGGGAAATTGAAAATAATGTTTTTTGGTAAAACATCTTTAACTACAAATTCTTTAGAATCGTCATTACCTTGGTTTTCAAAACCGATTACATAGTTTAACTGTTCTCCTAAAGTAACATCTTTTAAACTCGCATCGTTACCCGCAGTATCAAAAACTTGTTTCGTTAATAATATTTTTGGTTCTATAATTTCGACTGCAAAAGTCGATAGAAAAGCCCCATAACCATCACTTGATGTTGTCAGTCTTAAAGTTGCTCCTGTTTCATCATTAGGAACAACACTGTTTAATGCACCCGAGGCCGACGGTGGGTTTTGCACAATTACCTGATCAATATCAAACCCCATAGTATTGGTACTATTAGGTGTCCTTGAAAGATAATGTGCGCCGTTGGCAGAAATTGTTGCATTAAAGAAATTACCGACTGGGTTTACTGCATCGTAAATAACGGTAAAGGCACTTGATTTATTAGCTTTAAATTGTAAGTCATCTCCTGTTTTAAGGTTATCACCTTCAAGGGCTCCAACACCAATTTTTGCATTTACAGGCAATGGCGAAGGTAAAGTCTGGAAACCACTTACAGTATAATCTACTGTTTTAATTCCTCCTGCATCTGGATTAACTCCTACATATCCATCAAAAACAGAAATAAATTTACTTGGCAAAGTTGGACTTTCATAAATCACAACTAAAGACCATCCTCCTGCTCCACCACCATCACGTTTACCTAAAGCGGCACGAACGTTGGCAACGGTGTAAACTCCATCTGCATCTGCTAGACCTTGTAAAATTGATGTTACATCTTTATAACATACATAAGGAGAATCCTTAAACGAGTTTTGAACATTTGTATAGTTATACCCGTCAAAAATAACTTTATCTGCTGTTAAATCTTGATAAGCTCCTGTTGGAACTTTAAATTTTACTGTATTCCAATCTTCGATTCTTTTAGATCCAGTATACTTTTTACTATTATCAGTACTTCTTTCATACGGATAAATTGCAGACCAATACAATCCGGCAAAAGTAATTTTTTTACAAGTATTGTTGATTTTTAATTCTGAAGACGATGAACTGAAAACTCCTGTTCCTGGTACAACATTGATGTACTCAACATTGTAATCATTATTATCTCCTGCTGCGTTAAAAGGAGTATTTGCTTCTGCTGTTAAGGTAGCCAAATTGGTAACAGTACCTGTAAAGGTTACTCCCGTTTGAGGTCCCGCAGTAGGCGAATACTTAGGTGCAGTATCTACTTTATTGATAACAGTGTTACCAATTAAAATAACATCACCTTTTACTTTTATACTTCCACCAGCAAGTCTAGGTGTAAAAGCAGTCCCGATTTGAGCATTTACCGAAGTAAAACTTAAAAACAAGAACAAAACAAGCATCATATAATG
Source organism: Flavobacterium sp. MC2016-06 (assembly GCF_009711165.2). Classification (GTDB taxonomy): domain Bacteria; phylum Bacteroidota; class Bacteroidia; order Flavobacteriales; family Flavobacteriaceae; genus Flavobacterium. The sequence goes on from NZ_WMID02000066.1 coordinate 5,845, forward strand.
AGCTGCTTTTTTTGTATTTAAAGTCATTAATTTATCCAGATTAACATCCGGAAAATAAAGCTTTAAATTGTCCAACTGACATTTACTATAAGAAACTAAGTTCTTACCGAATGTAATAACAGTTTTTACGCTTTTAAAGATAGTAGGTTTTTTCATGGTCTTCATTTTGTTTTTGGCCTTAACATTATTTCTTAAGGGGCATTAAAAAATAAATCTTAGCACTCTGAAACATTTATTGTTATGTCCTTCTCAAATTTTTAAGAAGGGCCGACTTTATATTTTTAATCTATTAATTTTCTACTTTAACGATAGCCATCTTCTCGTTATACGGTTTATTACCTTTTTCTTCTAATGCTTTAGTAGCTTCAGATAAACCCTCAAATTTCTCATAATAGATGTAATACTTACTTGTGGTTACGTTGTAAAAGAAATTAACATCTGAACGTCCTGCCGCTACAGCTTTAGTCAAGAACTCATCTCTTTTTTCAATACTGCTGTGAACTGCAATAATCATATAGTAACCACTATCTGAATTTTTAATATTTTTTATAATCTGCATATTTGACTGGTCTTCACCAAAATCAAAATCACTTACTGTTAATGGCGTACTACTTGGTTTTGTTGTCTCCTTAATACGTTTTAAAGCTGCTAGATCCTGTGCGTATCTTCCTTGATCATTTTCGTAAGCCGCACGTTTAATTCTACGTCTTTTCTCTATTTCAGTTTCTGCTTTAATACGCTCTAAATTCGCTAGTAAAGTGGCACTGTCTTGTTCCATTTTTATTTGTGCTGCTTTTAATTGGTTTATCTTTTCAAGATATGCCTTGTTTAAAGCATCATTTTTATTTGGAACTTTTTTAAGTCTTTCATTATATAAATTAGTCAACTTAATAATTTCATCTTTTTGGTTTTTATTGGCTTCGGCAATCTGAAGTTTTAAAGCTTCTAACTGACTGTTTTCGGCGGCCACACTCTTAAATGGTTTTGGCTCTCTATAAATTCCTTTTTCACTTAAATCATTTTCCTCTTTTAAGTCATCCAAATCTTTTTGTTTTTTCGCTACAGTTGTATTAAACTGAGCTAATAAATCATCTTGTGTTTTACCTGAATCCTCTATAGATTTTGCTAAGTTTTCTATTTCTTGTGCTGTATCATCTTTTGGCGTCGCAGCAATTTTTGCTGCGGCTGCGGCTGCGGCATCAGCGGCTAATTTTGCTTGGCGAGCTTCTTCTTCTGCCTGCTTAGCTTGTAATGCTTCTGCATCGGCTTTCGCTTTTGCATCGGCTGCTAACTTAGCTTGACGAGCTTCTTCTGTTGCTCTTGCTTTGGCATCAGCGGCTAGTTTTGCTTCTAATATTTCTGCATCAGCTTTGGCTTTTGCATCTGCTGCTAATTTAGCTTTCAATGCTTCTGCGTCTGCTTTCGCTTTTGCATCAGCAGCTAATTTGGCTTGACGAGCTTC
>NZ_WMID02000067.1 GCF_009711165.2 Flavobacterium sp. MC2016-06
TGTGATGCTGATGTTTCGAATATTGTAAAAACAAGCGGTCAGTTTATGGCTTCTGAAGGCTGTGCTAATTCTGGAACGTATACTAATACTTGGACTGTAAAAGACGATTGTGGTAATACTTCTGATACTTTCACGCAAGTGATAACTATTCAAGATACTACTGCGCCAGCTTGGACAACTCAAACAGGATCATTGAACACAACTATTCAATGCAGCGATACTGAGGCTTTAGCTTCAGCGCAAGCGCAATTTCCAATTGCTACAGATGCATGTGATAGCGATGTTTCAATCGAAAAAACAAATGGTCAGTTTGCTGCTTCTGAAGGATGTTCAAATGCAGGTACATATACTAATACTTGGACTGCAAAAGATAATTGCGGTAATATCTCTGGTATTTTCACGCAGGTGATAACGATTCAAGATACTACAATACCATTCTTTATAGGAACTCTTCCTACTGATAGTACTGTTTCTTGTGATGCAGTTCCGGCACCAGCAGAAATGGAGGCTTCTGATAATTGCAGTGGCAATTTACCAATTGTTTTCAGTGAAATTAAAAGTGGTATTCTAAACGAATGTGCTTCAAATTATACTTTAACTCGTAAATGGACTACAAGTGATTGTTCTGGCAATAGAGCATCTTATACTCAAATTATTACAGTAAGAGATACAACACCTCCAACAGGAACTGCTCCTGCTGATGTCGCCAACTTACAAAACATAGCTGATATTCCTGCAGGAAGCTCTAGCGATATTAAAGATGCTAAAGATAATTGCAGTTCAAATATAAACATTACCGTAAGTGACTCTAATAATGGAGGAAACGGATGTGATGGAAGTACTTATATCTTAACTAGAACTTATACATTGACAGACTGTGCTGGCAATAAAACAGAATTAGTACAAACCTTTACGGTTGAGAACAAAGTTTCTGTAACTGCAACAGTATCTAATGCAACTTGTTTAGGCGCATCAGATGGTTCGATTGTAGTAACAAGCAGTCCCGGTGCAACAGTTATTATTAGAAACCAAAATAATGAAGTTGTAAGCAGCACTAATCTGCCTGCTGGTACCTACACTATTACAGCAACAGCTGCTGTAAATGGTGAAAATCAAACTTGTACTGCAACAACAACAGTTGTGATAACACAGCCAGATTATAAAGTAAAAATATCTGGTGTAATTATGAATGTCGATACTAATACACCAATTGCTAATGTTCCTGTAACACTTGTACCGCAGGGTACAACAACTGGTCCTATTTTATTGCACATTACTGGTGCAGATGGTTCTTATACGTTCTCCGGAATGCCTGTTGGAAGTTATCTCGTTCAAGTTCAAGATGCAAATCTAAATAGTGCTTATCAATTGTATCCCGTAAATTCGAGTTTGTACTTTACAACGCTTCAAGAGTGCGCTTTCCAGGTACATAATTTTGAATACGGAGCATCAAAACTTCCTGTTTTAGGCGACTATGTTTGGTATGACACGAATAGCAACGGAATTCAAGATGAATGGTACGATGCAAATAATGATGGTGTTGTTACTAAAAACGTTCCGGACAGTAATGGAGCAATTGACTTTACCAAATGGGAATGGATTGATCTTAACGGTGATGGAAGCTATACTGGACCTCAAAATGTAGGTGAATTGAATGCTGGCGGTTTTGGTAATGCAGCAAGTGCAAATGTTATAATTGATGGTCCTAACGGATATCATGCAGAAGTGATTGTAGGTATTGAAGGATTCTGGAGAAACAGACCAGACCAACCAAACCCATATGGAGATTATACAGTAAAATTGGTTAGAGATGCTAATTTTGATACTGTTGCAGCTGCTCTAGGAGCTACAGGTTTGGTAAAAGTTATTCCATCGGGTGCTGCAAAAAAAGTTACATCTAAAGTTAATAAAACTGAGATGCATACGGTTTGTAAAACTACAAGTAACAGCAGTTATATCGCAACAGTTACTCCAGAAGACTTCGTGCATTTAGATCTTGACTTTGGTGTAAGCTGTAAAGAAGTTAAAGATATTGTTGCTAATGATGATAGTGCAGGCCCAATAGCTGGTGTAAATCATACTACGACAAATGTGCTTAATGTACTGCCAAATGATACTATTGAAGGCGTGGTTGTAACTCCTTCTGATGTTATTATTACTACCGTAACACCAAATGAATTTTTACAACTAAATCCTGATGGTTCTGTAGATGTACTGCCAAATGCACCTGTTGGAACGCTGACAATGGTTTATCAAATTTGTGAAGCCGATGAAGTTGGCAACTGCGATACTGCAACTGTTACCCTTACTATTGAAGCTCCTGTTATGACTATTACGGCAACAGCAGTTTGTGTAAACGATGTACCATACGTAGATTATGTTGTAACTCCTGTAAACTTTACTCCTGTAAATGGTGTAACAATAGCGTGGGCCAACAGCAGTAATACTGTTATAACTACAATGACGGATCTGCCTCTTAGCGGACGCGTTTTGTGGCCGGGTGCTGTGGTTGATGGTAATGGAAAAGGTGTTGACTGGCCGGGATGGATCTTCCAAAATAATCAATGGATTCAAGGCGCTGATGGTTTTGAAACTTTACGCCCAACAGTTAACTTAACACTATCTGTTAATCCAAGTACAACAATAACGATCAATTATCCGCCATCAGATCCGTATTGTACCTCAAGACCAACGTTTTCGATTGTTGCAAATGATGATAATGCTGGTCCAGTTACTGCCACAGCTTCAATACCAAATATATTAAATGTATATACTAATGATACTTTAAACGGTAATGCAGTAAACCCAAGTGATGTTACACTTACAACAGTAACACCTGATCCTAGCGGAGTATTGACATTAAATCCTGATGGTTCTGTTGATGTTAAAGCAAATACGCCAGCTGGAACGTATACTTTAACGTACCAAATTTGCGAAAATGCTGATTTCGGAAACTGTGACACTGCAATTGTAACGGTAGTAATAGCGGCACCTATAATTGCTGCTGATGACACCTACAACATTGGCTGCAGTTCTTTTGGATTGGCTGGCAATGTTTTAAGTAATGACTTTAAAGGTCAGATTCCTGCAACGCTAGAATTGGTAAACTTTACATTATTGACTGAAAACACCAATACCAAAACAGATCCAAATATTACAATTAGTGCTTCTGGAAATGTAACGGTATCAAGTATAACGCCTCCTGGTACTTATACTTACAGCTATCAAATATGCGATAAACTAAGCGCTAACAATTGTGATACAGCTTTGGTTACTATAATTGTAGCTCCACTTGGTGTAACAAACATAACCAGCGAAGCTTGTAACGATGATTCAACATTGCTAAACTTGACAAATTTATTGCCAGAAGGTACGCCGTCTACAGGTACTTGGATTGATACAAACGGTAGTAATGCACTGCAGGGAAATATTCTTAATCCTTTTGGTTTATTGATCGGCAGCTACATCTTCGAATATAAAATAACAGAAGGAAATTGTCCGAGAAGTGTTTTATTAGCAATGCAAATAAACGATGATTGTAAAGTATTAGCCTGCGGAAATGTTATAGTACACAATGCCTTCAGCCCGAATGGCGACGGAATAAATGATTTTTTCAAAATTGATAATATTGATGAATTAACCTGTTATCCAGGAAATACTGTAGAAATATATAATCGCTGGGGAATTTTAGTATTTGAAACCACTGATTATAATAATACAACCAACGCCTTTGATGGAACTTCTCGAGGCAGAACAACTATCAGTCAATCTGATGGGCTGCCAACTGGAACTTATTTCTACATTATCAATTACAAGTCATTAGACGGAAACAATGCTATTCAAAACAATAAGTTAGATGGCTACATCTATCTATCGAGATAAAATAAAAAATAATGCACTGTAATTTATTTACAGTGCATTAAATAAAACTCAAATCAACATCTGACTTTTTGAATAAGCAAGTGTCTGACTTTTTGAATTTCTCTTTATTAAGGAATCAATAGTACTAATTAAAATAATAATCTACTATGAGAACAAAATTATTTTTCTTCGTCATTCTGTTTGTTACAATTGCGGGATATGCACAACAAGATGCACAGTTTACGCAGTATATGTACAACACAATAAACATAAATCCTGCTTACGCTGGTTCTCGTGGAGCCCTGAGTATTTTTGCTTTGCACCGTGATCAATGGGTAGGACTTGATGGATCACCAAAAACGAACACTGTTTCGATAAACACACCCATAAACAATAGCAATATTGGTATTGGAGTATCTTTAGTAAATGATAAAATTGGTCCAACCAATGAAAATCAAATTTCTGTAGATCTGTCGTATACCATTCCAACATCTGCCTTTTGGAAACTTTCATTTGGGATAAAAGGTACAGCAGATCTTTTTAATCTTGATATCAATAAATTAAATCCAGCAAGTCAAGGAGATCCACAATTTCAAAACTCCAGCAGCGAATTTTCTCCAAATATTGGAGCTGGTGTATACTGGCATTCAGACAGAGCTTACATTGGGTTATCAGTTCCAAATTTCATCGAAACCAATCGTTACAACGATAATGATATAGCCATTTACAAAGACAAAATAAACTATTACTTAATGGCTGGATATGTATTTGATCTTTCGCAAGAAATAAAATTCAAACCCGCAGCTTTAACCAAAATGGTACAAGGTGCACCACTGCAAGTAGATGTATCTGCAAACTTTATGTTTTTTGATAAATTAACTATTGGTGCCGCTTATAGATGGAGTGCTGCTTTTAGTGCAATGGTTGGTTTTCAGGTTACAGATGGTATGTACATCGGATATGGATATGACAATGAAACCACCAATCTTAAGAACTATAATTCAGGATCGCATGAAATTTTCCTGCGCTATGAAATCTTCAAAAACAATGGTAAAATGACAACTCCTCGTTTCTTCTAAAAATAATTATTATGAAAAATTATATTCTACTCTGCTTGATATTTGTAAGCGCTTTTTCATTCAAAAGTTATTCGCAGCAGTCAAAAGTAAATTCAGGTGATAAAAAATACGATCAGTACGCCTACATTAATGCAATAAAAACCTATGAAAAAGTAGCCAATAAAGGATACAAATCTGAAGATATGTTTAAGAAATTAGGAAACTCCTATTACTTCAATTCAGATTTTCAAGGTGCAGCAAAATGGTACGGAGAATTGTTTGCCATGAATACAAATTTAGAACCTGAGTATTATTATAGATATGCGCAAGCACTAAAATCTACAGGCGATTTAGTGAAAGCTAATAAAATTTTAGACGAATTTAATGCCAAATTTAAAAATGATAATCGAGGAAAACTCTACAAAGAAGATGTAAACTATCTCGACCAAATTAAAGCCAATTCAGGACGTTATAAAATAGAAAATGCCGGAATAAACAGTAAATATTCAGACTACGGCTCTATTGTTTACAACAACAAAATATACTTTGCTTCTGCAAGAGATACAGGTAATTTTTCGCAGCGCAAACATAAATGGACGGGAGAATATTTTACCAATATTTATGATGCCGATATTAATGCCGAAAATGGCAGTGCCTCTAAAGTAAACAAATTTAAATCGGCAATTAATACTAAATTTCACGAAGCAACTCCTGTTTTTACAAAAGACGGAAAAACGGTTTATTTTACTAGAAATAATTATGATAATGGAAAAAAAGGTAAAAGTGAAAGCAAAACTACTTTAATAAAAATATACAAAGCCACTCTTGAAAATGATAAATGGACAAATATAAGCGAGCTTTCTATAAACAGTAACAATTACAGCACCGCACATCCTGCACTGAGTCCAGATGAAAAAACCTTATATTTTGCGTCTGATATGCCGGGATCAATTGGTCAGTCTGATATTTACAAAGTGAGTATCAATAATGACGGAAGTCTTGGAACACCGCAAAACTTAGGCAAGGCTATTAATACCGAAGGAAAAGAAACTTTCCCTTATGTTACGAGTGAAAACGAAATATACTTTTCTTCTGACGGTCATCCCGGATTAGGAGGCTTAGATGTTTTTGCTGGTCTTATTTCACCCGATGGAACAATAGAAGATATTCAAAATGTTGGAGCAGACATCAACTCGCCAAAAGATGATTTTGCTTATATCATTGATCCCGTAACTCGAAAAGGCTATTTTAGTTCGAATAAAGATGGAGGATTAGGTTCTGATGATGTCTATCAGTTTTTAGAAACTAAAAGATTAAGATGCATTCAAGAATTGGAAGGCGTTATTACAGATGCTGAAACAGGTGCAATTTTGCCAGAAGCAAAAGTCACATTATACAGTAATCAAATGGAAAAGAAAAACGAAGCAATTGCTGATGCTTCCGGACGATATACTTTTCCTGTTGACTGCGGTAAAACCTATAATGTAAGAGCAGAAAAAGAAGATTATGCAACCAAAGAGGTCACTATTACTATAGAAAAAACAACAGGCAAAACTGAATTACCAATTGCGCTTGAAAAAGTTTCTTGTAAAGTAACCGTTGGCGATGATTTAGGAAAATGCTTTGGTATAAAAATGATTTACTTTGACTTAGACAAATCAAACATTCGTACAGAAGCGGCTATCGATTTAGAAAAAATATTGGCTGTATTGAATGAATATCCAAAAATGAAACTTGACATTCGTTCGCACACAGACAGCCGTGCAACCTTTAAATACAATGAGGCGTTGTCTGACCGTAGAGCAAAATCGACTATAGATTGGTTAATTCAAAACGGTATTGCGCCAAATAGATTAACAGGGAAAGGATATGGCGAAACTCAACTTGTAAACAAATGTGCCGATGGCGTACCTTGTACAGAAGCCGAACATCAAGAAAACAGACGAAGCGAATTTATTATTACTGCCTTGTAGTTTAAATAAGATTGTTATATTTTTTGAAAAGCTGCCTGCTTTAGGCAGCTTTTTTTTATGTAGAGTACAGCTCTTCAACTGAATAAAAATAGTAGTAATTTATGTCATTTCTCTAAAAGTTAGACGTTTTAGTAACAAGAATATCAAATCTATTTTTCGCAATCCTGTCAATTTCGACGGTGGGAAAATTGTAAAGATTACTTATTTCAGTAACAAAATTGAAATATATTATTCTGCTTTTTTTATTTTAAAGGCTCTATTTGTCATTTCTGTAAAGGTTACTTATTTCGGTAACGAATTTATCATTTCTATTGGTTTTTTACCATCAATACCCTGATGTGGTCTTT
>NZ_WMID02000068.1 GCF_009711165.2 Flavobacterium sp. MC2016-06
GCTGAACTTTGTTTTGCTCTAACAATTGGAGATAGGATCTCATATTGAAGTGCTCCAACTCCGTTTGTAGCTGTTAAGGTAACTGTACTTGTTAATGCAATACATGTAACCGGTGTAGCTGTAAAGTTTAGATCTGTAGGTTTGTTTAGAGCTGGTATGTTTACTGATACCGGAGCTGCAATTATACAACCGTTAGCATCTTTTACATAAGCCGTTACCGTACCCGATGCATTAGTTGAATACGTATTTGTTGATGTGTAATTAACTCCTGCATCAAAACTATACTGATAAGGTGATGTTCCTGTACCTGCTGTAACATTTACTGTAACTAAAGCTGACTGTGTTGCATTTCCTGCTCCACAAGTCAATCCTTGAGTCAACACTGCTGTAGCTGCTAGAGCAGTAGGCTGTGTAATTGTAACTGGTAAAGCAACTGATGTACATGATTTAGCATCCTTAACAACAACATTATATGTTCCAGCGATTAAACCTGTGAAGATATTTGATGTCTGGAAGGTAACTCCATTATCATTACTGTACTGATATGGTGCAATACCGTTAGCAGCAGTAATTGTAATGCTTGCGTCATTTCCTCCAACACAAGATACGTTGATTTGTGTCGCAGAAGCTGTTGGACTTGTTGTCGGTGTTACTGTTATTGTTGAAGATACTGCAGTACAATTTTGACTGTCTGTAACTCTGAAAACATAAGTTCCCGCTGTAGAAGCTGTATAGGCTGGTCCTGCTATAACTGTATAACCTGATCCGCCATCAACTTCATATTTAGTATATGTTCCTGTTCCTCCTGTTGGAGTTAAAGTTATAGATGCGTTAGCAATACAAGTTAAATCTTGTGTTAAATCTGCTTGTAAAAGCAGTTGTGGATAAACTGTGTAATCAACAAAATTAGAAGTACATCCGTTACCGTCTATAATACCTAACTTGTAAATACCTGGTGCAGTAATAGTATACGTTGAACTTGGCTGGATAGCACCGTTTACAGTGTATTTAGCTGGTGCAACCGCAACTGTCTGCCCAATAGATAGATCTATAGTTAATGGTGTACCTACATAACATTCTGCAGCAGGCATTGCAATTATCGGCAGTGCATCTGTAGCAATTGTTACGTCTAATTTATCTGAACATATAAGATTTGCATCTTTTACATAAACATCCCATTGTGTATTTACTGCAGGATCTAATTCTGCTGTAGCGCTTGTTGTGTAATCTGAAGCGATTGGAGTTGCTCCATCTTGAACAAATGCATATAAATATGCTGGAACTCCACCTGTAGTCGTTACCGTAACTTTTGCTTTAGAATTACAATTTGCATTAATATTTGATACTAATGTAATATCTAAAACTGCAGGCTGTGCAACCGTAACAGCAATAGTAGCCTGACAACCTGTAATGTCATCTGTAACCACAATTGTTTGTGTTCCTGCTGGTAATCCCGTTACGTTTATAACTGCAGCGCTTTGAGCTGTAACAGTCGCCGCACTATTAATTGAATAACTGTAAGTTCCTGCAAAGTTGTTCACTGTAAATTGAACTGCTCCGTCTGAACCTCCATTACAAGAAACATCTTTTGTAACCAGACCTGCAACTGTGATTTTAGTTACCGGCTGAACTGTGTATGATTCTTGGTACGTACATCCATTTGCATCTGTTACTTGGAATACATAAGTATCCGGAGCTAATAATGCAAATACTGCTGAACTTTGTTTTGCTCTAACAATTGGAGATAGTATCTCATATTGAAGTGCCGCAACACCATTTGTAGCTGTTAAGGTAACTGTACTTGTTAACGCAACACATGTAACTGGTGTAGAAACAAAAGCTAAATCAGTTGGTGGATTTAAGACTGGTATATTAACACCATTACTTAAAGTAAATAAACATCCTTTAGCATCTTTAACTAAAACATCAAAAGTTGTTCCTGTATAAGATTCATATGTATTTGTTGAAGTATACGTAACTCCATTATCAAAACTATAAGTATATGGAGATGTACCATCTGCAGCGGTAACTGTAATAACTGCTTTAGAAGGAGTATTTCCTGTACCACAAGTCAAGGCTGTTGTAATAACTGAAGTTGCCGTTAATGGATTTGGCTGCGTAATAACTATCGCACTACTTGTTAGTGAACAAGATTTAGCATCAACAACAGTAACTTGATAAGCTGTTCCTGCAATTAACCCTGTAAAGACATTTGATGCTTGTAAAGTAGCTCCGTTATCCATACTGTATTGATAAGGACCAACTCCTCCAGTAACATTTACTGTAATCGAACCATCATTACCTCCATTACAACTAACATTTGTTGTTGTAGTATTAAATACAATTGCTGGTATAGGATCTAAAGTTAAAGTTGTAGTAGCCTCACAAGACAATGGTGTCCTAGCGTCTTTTACTTTAAAGATATAATTTCCAATAGCACTTGTTGAAAGTACATTTGTAGGCATAGTTGTGAACGAACCTCCATTTAAAGAATATTCATAAGTATAGCCTGTATTGTAACCTCCTGCTGCAGTTAATGTAATTTCTGCATTTGGTGTTCCTGTACAATCAAGTTGTTTTGTAATCTGAGCATTAATTTGTAATTGTGGTTTCACTTCATAAGTGGCAGTAGCTGTACAGCCATTTCCATCTTTAATAACCAAATTATAAATTCCTGCTGCATTGAATGTAAAGTTATTTGATGCTTGGAAAGCACTTCCGTTTACGCTATAAGTAGCTGGAGTTACTGAAACTACTCCACCAATAGTAATTACGAAAGGATTACCATCATAACAAATTGTAGCTGGCGCAGCAATAGTTGGATCAGCATCTTTGTTTAAAGTAACAGAAACTTGTTTAATACATCCATAAGCATCTTTTGCATAAACAATGTAGTTTCCTGCATTAGCGTTAAATGTGTTTGCACTAGCCCAACCAGCACTTACTGCCGTTGGAGCCGTAGCACTTGATAATAAAAGCTGGTAAGTATATGGAGCTGTTCCATCTTTAGCAACAGCTGTAATTACACCTGAATTATTATTACAATTTGCGTTTTTAGAAACAGAAGCTGTAACAGATAATAAGATTGCTGATTCTGTAATGTTAAAGCTTGTTGTTGCAACACTACATCCTGCATGAATAGAACCACCAACTTCTTTAACTAACACAAAATAATTTCCAAAAGGAAGCGGTCCTAAATTATTTACTGCCAAAGTACCGTTTGCTGGAATTGTTCCAGAACCCGTAATACCTGTTGAAACTGCAGACAATGAATTAAAAATTTCATACGTAACATCTGTAGATACAGGGTAAATACTTTTAATATTAAATGAAACTTTTCCGTCAGCCGAACCTTTACATGTAACATTTTGAGCAACTACTGCATTTGTAGTTAATGTAGAATTTGTTGGAATCGGAGTTTGTGATGTTTCATAGTAATAACATCCTGTAACATTATCATGAACAATGAAAGTATATAAAACACCTGGTAATAAATTAGGTATTGTCGCTTTTTTACTTCCTACAGCGTCTTCATCATACCATGGTAAAGTTGTAGGAGCTGTATAAGTCATTCCTGGACCTGTATAGATTGCGAAATGATATGGACCAGGACCAGTAACTGTAGAAAGTGTACCTCCAACTGCTACAACAGCAGACCCAAGACTAGAACAATCTGCAGGTGGTGGTGTTACTGTAATATCTAAATCATCTGGTGGTGATGCAACTAATACATTTTGGATTAGTACAGAACAACCATTAGCATCTACTACATTAATTTGGTATAAACCAAAATCAACTACGTTGAAAGTAACAGAAGTAGTCCCAGCTGTATTTAGTTCAGAATTATTATAACCATTAACACCTGTTACAAAATAATCATAAGGAGCCGTACCACCAGTTACGCTATCTACAATAACTGAACCTTTAGAAACTCCTAAAGCTCCACAAGTGATAGGTAATGCATGACTAGTCACAATAATCGGAAGAGGTTGAGCAATTGTAATTGTACCTGTATCAGTACATCCTTTAGCATCAGTTACTGTTATTGTATAAGTACCAGCAGCTAATCCAGATGTTTGTGTTCCATAATCGTGAGAAGTAGTTGTATTATAAACATTAAATACAAAAGGAGCTAATCCTAATGATGTATTATTGACAATTGAAATCGCAGCGGTCTCGTCACCATTACAATTAATTGTTTGTGTTTGTGTGATACCTGTAATATCAGGAGTAACTGTAGCTGTAGTTGTAATCGCAGTCGTAGTAACCGCTTGACAACCATTTGCGTCAGTAACTCTAAATGTATAGCTACCTGCTGCACTTGTATTGAATACATTGCTAGCCATCGCAGTATACGTTGTACCTCCATTAGTAGAAGATTCGTAAGTATAAGTTGCACTATTACCATTTGATGCTGTCAAAGTTATTTGAGCATTTTGTGGTGTACTACAAGTATTGTCTTTATCTAAAACAGCAGTTAATGTTAATTTTGGATAAACTATAACTGCATTGCTTAATGCTGTACATCCATTACCATCTTTAACTGTAATAGTATAAGTTCCTGGAGTACTAATTGTAAATGTATTTCCTGCTTGGTAAGAAGCACCGTTATCGATACTATAAGTCAAAGGAGCTTTACCTGAACCTGTTGCAGTTATAACATATGGAGCTGTTCCAAAACATTGACCTGCAGCTGCTGCTGTAACTGTCGGAACAGCATCTTTACTAATAGTAATGTCTAATACAAAGGTACATCCATTAGCATCTATAATATGAGCATCCCAATTTGTATCAACAGTAGGGTTTAAATTTGCTGTGTTTGAATTTGTATAAGTACCTACAGGGAATCCATCACGAACAAATGAATATCTGTAAGATGCTGTTCCACCTGTAACATTGACCGTAATTGCTGATGTAGACACACTACAAGTAGCATTTACAGCTGTATAAGTAGCATTTAAAGCTGCTGCTGGCTGGTTAATTGTAACAGAAGCGTTTGCAGTACAACCCGTAATTTCATCTGTAACAACAATTGCATAAGTTCCTGCTATTTGAGCTGGCAGGTTAATTGTTCCAGCAGATTGAGCCGTAACTGCAGATCCACCATTAATAGTGTAACTGTAAGTTCCTGCAAATCCTGAAACAGTGTATCTAACTGATCCTGTGTTTCCACCGTTACATAATACATCACTCAATTTACTTCCTAAAACAGTAATAGGAGTAACATTCGCAATTGTATATGATTCTGTATAATAACATCCGTTTGCATCAGTAACTCTGAAAGTATAAGTTCCAGGTGTTAATCCTGCAAATGATGTTCCTGTTTGTTTTGCTACAATAATTGGTGATGGAGCAATCGTTT
>NZ_WMID02000069.1 GCF_009711165.2 Flavobacterium sp. MC2016-06
GAATTTGTGCAATTCGTGGCAAACTTTATAATTTAACCGTAATGAGGTTCAGTAATTGCTTTTGAGTTTGGATCAAGCGTTTCATCGTGCTGCGATAAATCCAATCCGATATGCTCCGATTCTTCTGAAACACGAAGCGGAATAATAAAGTTGGTTACTTTGAATAATAAGTATGCTCCGAAGAAAGTAAAAATAGAAACCAATACCAAAGCCATCATGTGATGTCCAAAAACGTTCCATCCTCCATGCAGTAAACTCGCGTTTTCACCGTGAGCAAATATTGCAGTTAGAATCATTCCCATAATACCGCCAACTCCGTGGCAAGCAAAAACATCTAAAGTATCATCAAAACGTTTAGAGAAACGACAGTTTACAGCAGAGTTAGAAACTAAAGCCGTTACAAATCCAAAAAACATACTTTCTGGAACCGAGACAAATCCTGCAGCTGGAGTTATAGCAACCAATCCTACGACAGCACCAATGCAGGCGCCCAATGCCGATACTTTTCTTCCGTTAAGTCTATCAAAGAAAATCCAAGTCAGCATAGCAGCAGCAGATGAAGTTGTAGTAGTTGCAAAAGCCATCGCGGCAGTTCCGTTGGCCGCGAGAGCAGAACCAGCGTTAAAACCAAACCAGCCAAACCATAACATTCCAGTTCCTAATAATACAAAAGGGATATTAGTTGGAATATGCTGGCTGTTTTTTCTTTTTCCTAAAACAATAACTCCTGCTAAAGCAGCAAAACCAGAACTCATGTGTACAACTGTTCCTCCTGCAAAATCTTTTACACCAAAGTAAGTGCCTAAAATACCAGTTGGATACCAAACGGCGTGACATAAAGGAGCATATATGAAAATAGTAAATAAACTAATGAAAATTAAATACGAAATAAAACGCACACGTTCTGCAAATGAACCTGTTATGATTGCCGGAGCAATAATGGCAAATTTCATTTGAAACAGAGCAAAAAGCATAAACGGAATTGTACTGGCTAATTTTTTATGCGGTAAAATATTCACATAATCCATAAAAGCAAAAGTAGTTGGATTACCGAAGAAGCTGTAAAAATGATCTCCAGATCCAAAACCTACAGGATCGCCAAAAGCAAGACTAAAACCAACAACAACCCATAAAAGTGTAACAACACCCAAACAGATAAAACTTTGAAGCATTGTCGAAATAACATTTTTTCGGCCTACCATTCCTCCATAAAAAAAGGACAATCCAGGCGTCATAATCAGGACAAGACAACAAGAAGTCAACATCCAGGCAACATCGGCAGGAACAATATGATCTGTCGTGTTAAATTCAGATAAAACATAACTGTTTTCGGTAACCGTTGGCCAAAAGGCCCCTATAATACAAATGATACTTATTATAATAAAAGAAATGATCCAGCGTCTTTCTATTTTCATTTTTAAAATACTTTATTGATACCCTATTTTTTTTGGGGTCAAAGTTAAAAAAAAATAAATATTTTGATTTCGAGGGCTGTTAAATTAGAGGTGTTGGTTTTATTTTAGTCAATTTTGTAAAATTCGATCTCTTTTTTTGAGACTATCTTATTTTGAACTTCTAAATTACGAATAATATTGTCAATTGTATTATAATTAAATTGACACTTCATCTTGTAAAGTGCTAGAAAAGTTAGGATTATAATAAGAAAGCTCAAAATTGTTTATTTTTTCTTCAGTTTGTCAATTAAAACATCTTCAATAGGAGCTTTTATCTTTGTTACCGCAGTAACTTCATCATTCGGAATGGTCATTGACAAAACATAATGCTGGATTTTCCATTCTTTTCCCACTTTAATTAAAACGCCCGAACCGCGGCAGATTTTCATTTGAGTATTTAATAATTCATCAAACCAAGCAATTTTTCCAGATTTATCAAAAAAGATGTGACGTTCTAGTGCTGTAAAATTCCAAGTTGTTCCTTTATCAAAAAAAGGTTTGGCCCAAACTTTAAAATCAGGTTTCGTCCAATTTTCAGTTGCATCCGTACCAATAAAAATAGCATCATCGGCCATTAAGTTAAAATAAACATCAAATTTAATGTCGGCGGCAGCTTTATGCCAAGTGTCGAGCGTTTGGTTGATTTTGTCTTTTTCCGAAGTTTGCGCATTCGCGAAAGCGGTAACGAATAATAGAAGTACGATTGATTTTTTCATATTTAAGATTGTTTGTTTTAAAGTTAAGAAATATAGTAAATCTAGAATGTTTTTAAAACCCTATAAGTGATATAAGTTAATTTAAGTCATGTTTTTGTTTTCGCAATTTCGATAGGGATCGGGAGCAGAGCGTAAAATTTTATGACTAAGAAGGTACATTATTGGTGTGGTTTTAATTTTAACAAGCACAAAATATGTAATCAATCAAAAACTATTATATTTGAGTTCTATAAAATATCACTGTTATGAATCCAAAAATACTTATAAGTTCATTAGTCATTACCTCTCTATTATTTATTTCTTGTAAACAAGAATTAGAGCCTCAAGCAAGCACACCAACTTCTGAATTAATAAAATTAGGTTTGGTAAAAGATACTGCAACAGTAAAACCTGTCGCAACTCAAACACCAGTTTCTACTGCAAACCCAAATACCGTTTTAAGTGATACTAAAGGTTTAAATCCAGCACACGGACAACCTGGGCATCGTTGTGATATTGCAGTAGGCGCGCCTTTAAATTCGCCAATTGCACAACAACAACAACAACAAACTGCACAGCAAGCGCAGACTGTACAAGTAAATCCTACACAGCAAAGAGTAGTAACGACTACTGTCGCAGCGCCTGTAAAAGTTGGAAAAGGAATGAATCCGTCACACGGACAACCTGGACACAGATGTGATATTCCAGTTGGAGCACCTTTAAATTCGCCAGTTGCAAAACCTGTTGCAGCATCAAATACAGCACAACAAGGCGGAAGTACTTCTCAGACTTTTACCGTAACTCCTCCGCCAGCAAATAATGCTGTTCCAGCTCTTTTGAGTACAGATGCAGGAAACAAAGTTGCCGAAGGAATGAATCCAGCTCACGGACAACCCGGACACAGATGTGATATTGCGGTTGGAGCGCCCTTGCCAAAATCATAAAATTTAAATTGTAATTATATAAAAAGCGAAAAGCGGTTTCAAACTTGAAACCGCTTTTTTTATGTAGTCGAGTGTAGAAACTCAAAAAGATATATTAAAACTCTTTTATTTTTTCGAAAGTTGTAGTCAACGATTTTTTGACTTTTGCCAAAGCACCGCTAAACGCTTTTTCAAGAGTATCGGCATGTTCTGTAACAGTGATTGGCTGTAGTTTTACAGGGCGAACTTCAATAACACATTTTTTGTCATGCAAGCTGAATTTTTCTCCATTTTCATCTCCAAAATGCACTTCGATACGTGTTATCTTGTCTTCAAAACGTGCTAAACTTTTCTCTAATTCGCCAGAGTAATAAGCTTCTAATCTTGCGTGTCCTTCGATGTTTTTGTCGGTGTTGATTTGTACTTTCATATCGGGTTATATTTAATAGTTTGTTTCTCAAAGCTATTGTTTTATGAATTAATAACCGAGGGAGTTAAGGAAATATTATGAAAATACTAGGTATTTTTATGTTCAATTTTATCATTTAGATTGAGGACAAATCGCAGGAATAGTTCAATAGTTAAAGTTCTTTTAATATTATATCAAAATAGTTTGCCAGAGCTTCTGATAAAAGCATTTGATCTATTTTTAGTAATTCTGCTTTTACATCCCAATCTTTAATCATTTTTTCATCATCCTCACAAATTTCTTGGCCATCAAGCTTTCTACTTAGAATATCGCTTAATAAAACGTCATCACAATGATCATATTTGGGGTAATATTTCTCAATGAATTTCCAATAATCAAAATTGTTTTCTTCTTTTAAGTTCAAAATATTTTTTTTTGTAAAGATATTTCCGTAATCATTATTTGTCAGCTTACAATTGTCCGCAATTAGAAAATAATTTCTATAGTTAGAAAATTATCTACTTTTTGAAAATTGTATCTAAATGATATTCTAGAAAATCTTTTCGTGGAAGATACTTTTGTGCACTATTTATTTTTTGATTTTCTATTGGGGCAAAATGGATTTTATAGAATTCAGTGTCTTTTTTGTTTTTAAGCGAACTAGAAAAAATTACTTCATGATTTGTATTTATGCTGATTAATCCTTTATCAAAGGCTTTATCATATAATGCAGATAAACAAATTCCATTTTCTGCATTCATTCTTTCGTTTTCATTCTTTGACCAAGGAATAATATGACTAGCAAATAATAATTCAGGAATGTCAATTCCTGTTATTGCACATTTTGAAGAATAGTTTGCTAAAACCATTTTTCTAAAAACATATTGATTTACTCTTGTTTTTATTTCACGAACAATCATTTCTCCTTTTAAATCTTTTAGATCAAAAAGAATACTTTCATATTTGTTTTCAATAGATATGTTTTCTTTCTCAGCTAAGATTTTTTCGCTTTGAAATATTAGTTCTTCTTTATTATTGGAGAATTCATTCCAAATAGACTGAATTTTTGCCCCTCCATTTTTTAAACCTCCAGCTCCTCTTTGTTGATGATATGGATCTACACTGGCAAAGTTAGCTAGTCTTATTGATATTGAACCAGGACTTCTATTTATGAGATTAGCTAACTTAATTACATCTGTATTTTGATCATTGATTTTTTTGTATTCGATTGTCAGATATAAATTAAAAGCAACGATAAATTCATCTCGTGTCCAAAGTTTAAGTTTGGGTTTGGATTGTGGCATTATTTATAATTTGTTTTCAGTAAATATAAATAATTAAAGATGAAGTAGAATGAATCTTCTTATGAAACCTAAATCCCTAGCCCTGATGGGAGCGACATCCTTTTGTGGCGGGGTTCGCCATAAAAGATATAGCGAACAGCAGGAAATAGCTTCTGAAAATTTTAATTTTATATAATCTTGTCATTTCGAAGAAAGAGAAATCTCTATAAGAAATTTTGCAAAGCTTAATTGATTTTGACTGTAGAGCTACTCATGAAGATTCTTCCTTCGTCAGAATGACAAGTTTGTGGAGAATTGATTTTGAAAAACTCTCATTTAGGTAGGTGTATATTTTAATAAACACAAAATAACCCCAAAGATTTGTCATTCTTGTAAAGGTTACTTATTTCGGTAACAAAATTTAACTTTAATAAATTTTGTTACGATGAGAAATAATAGCAAGGATTCGACATTAGAGAGA
>NZ_WMID02000070.1 GCF_009711165.2 Flavobacterium sp. MC2016-06
CCTTTAGGATCTGTCATACTGGTAACACCAACCAAAGGATTATAAGTATAGGTAGAAATAAAAACATCTGGAAATGAACTTCTAAGGGCGTTTAATGCATTTCTTAAAAGTTGTTCTGTACAAGTACCAGTCAAGCAGTTATCAGTATCAGCATTTGATAAGGTCTGCAGATTTGTAATCGTAGCTGCAGGAATAGATGAATAAGCTAAATTTTCAATTTTTGCTATCGGCTGGGTTTTATTATAACCCCAGATTATTGAAACTGGAATTCCTTTCTCTTGCGTATATTGTATAACATTCCCTTTATCATCATACTGATCAAAAGTTATTTTTTTCTCTAAATTTCCAATATTTAGAATAGAAGGCAATGCATTTGGAAATTTTGCAGCATAAATTTCTTTCGGAAGTAATAAATTATTTGTTGAAGCATCTTTGGCATAAACTTTTTTGTTTTTGGAAATCAAAACACCTCCTTTATTGATTTCTGTAACAACTGGATCTGATATTCTATTTGTTGAAACTAATTCAGACATCCATGTTTCTCCTGATAAATCAGGAGGGTAAAAATATTTAGTTTCTAAAATTTCATTTTTACTATTAATGCTTTGTGTTCGGCTTAATTGTGCATGGTTAGGATTGTCATAAAAATATGTACTTTCATTTATTACTGAACCAGTAAGAATATTATTAGCATCATAAAAATAATCTTTAGTTTCATTTGAAGAGAGATAATTCCAATGAGAAGATATTACATTTCGCATGATGTCTAAATTCTCAATGCTGCTAAGCTCCCCATAAGAAAAGCAATCTAGCTCAAAGTTTTTTCTTACAGGATAACTATAGATTTCTTTATTGATTCTATTATCAAGAACATAATTATTTGTACTTTCTTTAAGATATAAAAAATTATTAACTATACTATTATCCTTTTTAAAATAAATTACTTTACTTTCTAATCCATTATCCCAACCCGCGTTTGTTTTTGATGAATGATTAAAATCTGTTCCTGATATAACCTCACCTGGCAGATCGGGATTTATGATAAATTGATGATTTTCTCCTCCATTCAAAAAGGCATCGTCTCCATAGCTGATCGTAACATTTTTGTAAAAGACATTAGCTCCTTTATCATAGAGTGACAAAATACTGCTTGAAGAAAAAATCAAATTAGTAACATCAACATGGTCACAATTAACAGTAGCGCCACCAGTACCAGAACATCTAATTCTTTTTGTTGTATTTGATTTATAATAGGGATTTCCAGATGAAATTCCTGAGGACACATTTAAATTGGATAAAGCAGAATAAAAAAATCGCTTATAATTTTTTTGATTATTTTCATCTGTATCTTTGACTGATTTAACCCTGATTCCACCAGTAACTATATTATCTAAAACAGTATAAGGTTGTGAATTATAATAAGTAAAACTAGCTCCTCCGGCAGTACATCTTACATTTGCTGTTAAACTAATTTTATAATGCATGTTTGCCAGGCCTTCAATATAAAATTGAGAATAGGCAATATTTTCTTTTAATATAACAGAAGTCCCATAAGAAACAAGATTTCCTGATTGTGTTCTAACTAATAAATTGGTCAGAGTATTGGTTTCGATACATGTTACAATTAAGCTCGCTTGTGAATGATCGGTATTTAGACTTGCATCGCAGGCATCAAGATTAAATTCACCATAAGCTCCAATACCCACAAGTTGGCTATAAGGTAGTAATATAGTTTCTTCACTAACCTTAACAGCATCTGGTGCGGTAGTAACAGATCCAATATAAACATTTAAATAGACTCCTATTGGAGAAGGTGTAATTGTTTTTTCGCCTAGAAATGTATTTGCTTCGTATTCAAATTCTGAACAGCCTTTTGTTGGATAACATATTTTTTTCAGCATCCCAATTTTTGCAAAACCTGGATCAGCTTCTTTATTTGCTTTAGCAAATTGCAAATCAGGAAAATTTGAAAGTTCAGGAACTAGAGTCGTATTGTTTTTTCCGTTGTAATATCCCCAATGGTCCTGACTTTTAGATAATCTTAATGGAAGTGAATTGGGCTCTATATATTCGAAATTATAATTTTTGCCTATATCTTTAAAAATAAGACTGCTTAAAAAAGTACGTTTATTGTCATAGATTATATAATTAAAATTAATTTTTTCAATGATTTCATTTGAATCATTAAGTAGTTGAACCTCATTAATTTTTTTATTTCCGCCAACAGAAACTTCTGGATCATTATCCTGATTATATAAAAAATTCAATACTCCATTGGTCGCATTGTTTGAAAATATTTTTTTAATATGTTTACCACTGATAGACATATTATGTGAAGTTATATTGGTTAAAACCGGACCATATTGATAAGAACCTCCGCTTTCTGTACAAGTTTCCTGAGTATAAGGACTTGATACAATTAATGATTGTGATTCTGATGCAATAAAATTATATTCATTGTTTTCATATTCAAGGTAAATTTCGTCTCCTAAAGGATGTTTGACATTAGTTAAGTACCATGAGGTTGCATAAATTTGTGGCTGCGAAAAACCGGCATTTTGCGCTCTAAACATAGTAGTTTCGATATCATTAAAATAATATTTAACTCCTTCATTTGTTGTGATTATGAAGTAAATTTTTGCCCCATCAATAATTTTTTCAATTTTAACATTTTGATTATCAATTAAAACTGGGTTCTTATTTTTATCCAAAACAAACTTCCCGGATATACCATTAAAATTAAAGGAGAAAATATCTGTTTCTGAATCTACATTTTCACTATTTCCAATAGCATAGAAATAATTAATATCAGTAGATGTAAATGTCCCATCATCTAAAATTGCATCATCCGGTATATCGTTTGGATTAAAACTATCTTTCTCATCTGCAACATCATTTGCACTTCTGGTAATAATGCCTCCGCCATTCATATTCCATCCTAATCCAACACTTGATGAAATATCGTCAACTTTAATACCACTTGAGCCATAAAATAATTTTATAGGCATAGATAGATTTTTTGTTGTAAAAGACAACAATGGAATTTCAATATTTGCAGTTCCATTAACTAAACCAACAGGTACATTACCATAATTCCCCAGTGCATATGATGATGGCGCTGGAGGAACTATATTTGGTAATAAACTTGTTGCTTCATTTTGCCCCCAGCTCTTACTTAGACTCAAAAGCAGTAGTATAATTATTTTATAAATGTTTTTTATTTTCATATAATTATTTTAATCTCATTGGTTAATAAATTTAAATTATTTGGTTTTTAATATTATTTATAGGTCTTTAAAAATATAATTATTGGTAGATGCTGCACCTTCTTCTAAAAGTTAATTAACAGTTTTAATTACTTTAACTGATTCCATCTGTTTTATTTCAAAATTCTTTGACCTTGCACTCTATTTTAAAGCGATTAATCATTAATCTCCTCTTTTTCTTTTGCGATCAATCCTTATGCTTTACCAGCAAAAGTTTCGGCATTAGCAGTAGTTTCTAATTATGTGTAACCTTTAATAAGAAAGGTACGATTGTTATATTCTTTTAATGAAGTTGATAACCCAAGGACTTCTTGAGGATAAGTCAAAAGCGGTAAAATGAAGAAAAATGTTAAGTAGTGTTTTTCATTAACAATATTTGATTTAGGTTTGAAAGAATTTGATTTTGCAAGCAAATCTAAATCACTAGCCTGAAAAAAAATTACGGGTTTCCACATTTTAAATAATAAACTTTGCGTTTTTCAAAAAAGCTTAAGAATTATGTAATAAATTGAAATATAAAAAATAAATAGGACTGGTTTCAGAACATTACATAAAAATGCAGAGAAATTTGAAGCTTTTTTGTTTATGTTTATTTTTGTAGATTGTCTTGGCAGTCGCAGATTGGAAGATTTAGTGATTAAGAAAGATTTGATATTAGATTTTTTTGACCTTTAACGCAGATTTGCAATCGTAAATGTTCGAAACCTTATTTTGGTTTAAGAATATCATTAACCTGATTTGGATTTCTTCCACATTTCTCTACGATATCTTTAATTATCAAAACTTCTAATTCATTGGAAAACTTTAACTTTGGGGTTTTACATCCTTTTAGATTATTCATTTTTTTATAAACGGTTAAAAGAATAGCCCAATCGCGCAGATTTACCCACAAACAGGGTCGTTAGTACGGTTTGCAAACCGTGTCCGCAAAGATTGGCATGCTCAAAACAAATCTAACAAGATTACCTCTAAATCATTGTCTAATCCAGAATAATTTCTTGCAGAACTAAAATAATAATCTTCTGCTGAACTTGCAATTTTGTCTTTTACAGGTTTATTATGGATATAGTCTATCTTTTGTTTGATAAACTTATTACTAAAGATATGTTCTGCATGATAACCATTCTGCCAAACTTTGTAAGTCTGATTCTTTTTTAAATGTTAACATACCTTTTGAAA
>NZ_WMID02000071.1 GCF_009711165.2 Flavobacterium sp. MC2016-06
CCGCTTTGAGAAACAAGCGAAACAAAATAGTAAGACACGTTCGTAGACATATTGAATTGACAGCCGTTTTAACAGAGATGTTAAAACAAAGAATAAGAGTAATAGAATCGAAAGATTGTAATTGAACCGATAGAAAAGAAGCATCGAATATATAATATTAAAATATACGATGAAGAGTTTGATCCTGGCTCAGGATGAACGCTAGCGGCAGGCTTAACACATGCAAGTCGAGGGGTATTAGTTTTCGGACTAAGAGACCGGCGCACGGGTGCGTAACGCGTATGCAATCTACCTTTTACAGAGGGATAGCCCAGAGAAATTTGGATTAATACCTCATAGTATTATGAAATGGCATCATTTTATAATTAAAGTCACAACGGTAAAAGATGAGCATGCGTCCCATTAGCTAGTTGGTAAGGTAACGGCTTACCAAGGCTACGATGGGTAGGGGTCCTGAGAGGGAGATCCCCCACACTGGTACTGAGACACGGACCAGACTCCTACGGGAGGCAGCAGTGAGGAATATTGGACAATGGGCGCAAGCCTGATCCAGCCATGCCGCGTGCAGGATGACGGTCCTATGGATTGTAAACTGCTTTTGTACAGGAAGAAACACTCCGACGTGTCGGAGCTTGACGGTACTGTAAGAATAAGGATCGGCTAACTCCGTGCCAGCAGCCGCGGTAATACGGAGGATCCAAGCGTTATCCGGAATCATTGGGTTTAAAGGGTCCGTAGGCGGTTTAATAAGTCAGTGGTGAAAGCCCATCGCTCAACGGTGGAACGGCCATTGATACTGNTAGACTTGAATTATTAGGAAGTAACTAGAATATGTAGTGTAGCGGTGAAATGCTTAGAGATTACATGGAATACCAATTGCGAAGGCAGGTTACTACTAATTGATTGACGCTGATGGACGAAAGCGTGGGTAGCGAACAGGATTAGATACCCTGGTAGTCCACGCCGTAAACGATGGATACTAGCTGTTGGGAGCAATCTCAGTGGCTAAGCGAAAGTGATAAGTATCCCACCTGGGGAGTACGTTCGCAAGAATGAAACTCAAAGGAATTGACGGGGGCCCGCACAAGCGGTGGAGCATGTGGTTTAATTCGATGATACGCGAGGAACCTTACCAAGGCTTAAATGTAGATTGACCGGTTTGGAAACAGATCTTTCGCAAGACAATTTACAAGGTGCTGCATGGTTGTCGTCAGCTCGTGCCGTGAGGTGTCAGGTTAAGTCCTATAACGAGCGCAACCCCTGTTGTTAGTTGCCAGCGAGTCATGTCGGGAACTCTAACAAGACTGCCAGTGCAAACTGTGAGGAAGGTGGGGATGACGTCAAATCATCACGGCCCTTACGCCTTGGGCTACACACGTGCTACAATGGCCGGTACAGAGAGCAGCCACTGGGCGACCAGGAGCGAATCTATAAAACCGGTCACAGTTCGGATCGGAGTCTGCAACTCGACTCCGTGAAGCTGGAATCGCTAGTAATCGGATATCAGCCATGATCCGGTGAATACGTTCCCGGGCCTTGTACACACCGCCCGTCAAGCCATGGAAGCTGGGGGTGCCTGAAGTCGGTGACCGCAAGGAGCTGCCTAGGGTAAAACTGGTAACTAGGGCTAAGTCGTAACAAGGTAGCCGTACCGGAAGGTGCGGCTGGAACACCTCCTTTCTAGAGCCTCAAGTGTTAGCAGGCAACTGCACGCTGAGGAAAAAAGATGCTTCTCTATAGTTCAAGGTTTAGAGGTTATATTACTCTTGCTGTTAATTCAAATAATAAATTTAAGTAAAACAGAGTCTCGTAGCTCAGCTGGTTAGAGTACTACACTGATAATGTAGGGGTCGGCAGTTCGAGTCTGCCCGGGACTACTTTTTAAGATTTTCAATTAAAAATTGAGAATTAAAAATTAAAAAGACTGAGATGCTTAGAAAAAAGGAAATTTTAGAAGTTGAAACATTAAGAATCAAAAAGTTCATAATTTTTAATTCACGATTTTTAATTTTTAATTAAAATGGGGGATTAGCTCAGCTGGCTAGAGCGCCTGCCTTGCACGCAGGAGGTCAACGGTTCGACTCCGTTATTCTCCACTATTCGAGTGAATAGTAAAGAGTGA
The DNA here is from genome assembly GCF_009711165.2 of Flavobacterium sp. MC2016-06. Lineage (GTDB taxonomy): Bacteria > Bacteroidota > Bacteroidia > Flavobacteriales > Flavobacteriaceae > Flavobacterium. The sequence continues at coordinate 2,123 of NZ_WMID02000071.1, forward strand.
AAAGTAATTAGTTTAAAGCTAATGACTGTTTACTAAGGACTAATCACTAGAAAAAAGTTCATTGACATATTGAGATAAGAAAATAATAAAAAGTAGAAAGCGTTTTTTACTATTTATAGTAAAAAGCAAAAAAAAACGGTCATAATTGATATTATGATTGGTACAATAAGCAAAATAAGGGCGTATGGGGGATGCCTTGGCTCTCAGAGGCGATGAAAGGCGTGATAAGCTGCGAAAAGCTGCGGGGACGGGCACACACCGATTGATCCGCAGATACCTGAATGGGGCAACCCACTATGTTGAAGACATAGTACACCGATAGGTGGGCAAACCCGCTGAACTGAAACATCTAAGTAGGCGGAGGAGAAGAAAACAAAAGTGATTCCGTAAGTAGTGGCGAGCGAACGCGGATTAGCCCAAACCAGTGCTGTTACGGCAGTGCTGGGGTTGTAGGACCACGACATTTTATGCACAAGGAACTAGAAGTGACTGGAAAGTCATGCCATAGAGAGTGATAGCCTCGTATAGGTAACAAGTGTAATAGATAGTGGTATCCTGAGTAGGGCGGGGCACGTGAAACCCTGTCTGAATTTGGCGGGACCATCCGCTAAGGCTAAATACTCCTGAGAGACCGATAGTGAACCAGTACCGTGAGGGAAAGGTGAAAAGAACCGTGAATAACGGAGTGAAATAGATCCTGAAACCATACGCTTACAAGCGGTCGGAGCCCTTTCGTGGGGTGACGGCGTGCCTTTTGCATAATGAGCCTACGAGTTAACGTTGCTGGCAAGGTTAAGTGGTTAAGCCACGGATCCGTAGCGAAAGCGAGTCTGAATAGGGCGCTTTAGTCAGTAGTGTTAGACGCGAAACCGTGTGATCTACCCATGGGCAGGATGAAGCGCTGGTAACACAGTGTGGAGGTCCGAACCGGTTGACGTTGAAAAGTCTTCGGATGACCTGTGGGTAGGGGTGAAAGGCCAATCAAACTCGGAAATAGCTCGTACTCCCCGAAATGCATTTAGGTGCAGCGCTGGGCATAAAGTTATATAGAGGTAGAGCTACTGATTGGATGCGGGGGCTTCACCGCCTACCAATTCCTGACAAACTCCGAATGCTATATAATGTTTCCCAGCAGTGAGGGCTTGGGTGCTAAGGTCCAAGTCCGAGAGGGAAAGAACCCAGACCATCAGCTAAGGTCCCCAAATATATGTTAAGTTGAAAGAACGAGGTTTGTCTGCCCAGACAGCTAGGATGTTGGCTTGGAAGCAGCCATTCATTTAAAGAGTGCGTAACAGCTCACTAGTCGAGCGGACGAGCATGGATAATAATCGGGCATAAACATATTACCGAAGCTATGGATTTACAATTTATTGTAAGTGGTAGGGGAGCATTCTAACAGGGTTGAAGGTGTATCGTCAGGTATGCTGGACTGGTTAGAAAAGAAAATGTAGGCATAAGTAACGATAATGCGGGCGAGAAACCCGCACACCGAAAAACTAAGGTTTCCACAGCTATGCTAATCAGCTGTGGGTTAGTCTGGTCCTAAGGCGAACCCGAAAGGGACAGTCGATGGCTAACGGGTTAATATTCCCGTACTACTAATTACTGTGATGGGGTGACGGAGTGATGAAAGCGCCGCGAACTGACGGAATAGTTCGTTGAAGTACCTACCTATAAGATCTGCAGGCAAATCCACAGATCTTGGGGAAATACGATAGTACTCGGAGTCTTCGGACAAAGAGATAGTGCGCCTAAGGGCTTCCAAGAAAAACCTCTAAACTTCAGGTAATTAGTACCAGTACCGTAAACCGACACAGGTAGTTGAGGAGAGAATCCTAAGGTGCTCGAGAGATTCATGGCTAAGGAATTAGGCAAAATAGACCTGTAACTTCGGGAGAAAGGTCGCCAGCGCAAGCTGGCCGCAGTGAAGAGGTCCAGGCGACTGTTTATCAAAAACACAGGGCTCTGCAAAATCGTAAGATGAAGTATAGGGCCTGACACCTGCCCGGTGCTGGAAGGTTAAGAGGAGATGTTATCTTCGGAGAAGCATTGAATTGAAGCCCCAGTAAACGGCGGCCGTAACTATAACGGTCCTAAGGTAGCGAAATTCCTTGTCGGGTAAGTTCCGACCTGCACGAATGGTGTAACGATCTGGACACTGTCTCAGCCATGAGCTCGGTGAAATTGTAGTAACGGTGAAGATGCCGTTTACCCGCAGTGGGACGAAAAGACCCTGTGCACCTTTACTATAGCTTAGTATTGACCTTGGATAAATGATGTGTAGGATAGGTTGGAGACTATGAAGCGGCGTCGCCAGGCGTTGTGGAGTCATTGTTGAAATACAACCCTTTGTTTATCTGAGGCCTAACCCCGTTTTGCGGGGGACATTGCTTGGTGGGTAGTTTGACTGGGGTGGTCGCCTCCAAAAGAGTAACGGAGGCTTCTAAAGGTTCCCTCAGTACGCTTGGTAACCGTGCGTAGAGTGCAATGGCATAAGGGAGCTTGACTGAGAGACATACAGGTCGATCAGGTACGAAAGTAGAGCATAGTGATCCGGTGGTTCCGCATGGAAGGGCCATCGCTCAAAGGATAAAAGGTACGCCGGGGATAACAGGCTGATCTCCCCCAAGAGCTCATATCGACGGGGGGGTTTGGCACCTCGATGTCGGCTCGTCACATCCTGGGGCTGGAGAAGGTCCCAAGGGTTGGGCTGTTCGCCCATTAAAGTGGCACGCGAGCTGGGTTCAGAACGTCGTGAGACAGTTCGGTCTCTATCTACTGTGGGCGTTAGAAATTTGAGTGGATCTGATTCTAGTACGAGAGGACCGAATTGGACAAACCTCTAGTGTATCTGTTGTCCCGCCAGGGGCACCGCAGAGTAGCTACGTTTGGAAGGGATAAGCGCTGAAAGCATATAAGCGCGAAACCCACCACAAGATGAGATTTCTTTTAAGGATCGTGGAAGATGACCACGTTGATAGGCTATAGATGTAAAGGCAGTAATGTCATAGTCGAGTAGTACTAATAATCCGTAAGCTTATGTACACCCTTTTCCTCCCGAGCAATCGGGAGGAAGAAACTTTCTAAAATAAAACACTTTCTTTATCTCAGTATGTTAAGATATT
>NZ_WMID02000072.1 GCF_009711165.2 Flavobacterium sp. MC2016-06
TCTCAAACTAACGTATCTTGTAATACAGGATCTAATGGTTCTGCTACAGTAAGCGCAACTGGAGGTACACCTGGATATACCTATTCATGGGCACCCTCTGGCGGAACTGCAGCTACTGCTTCTGGTTTAACAGCTGGTACTTATATAGTAACTATAACAGATGCTAACTCTTGTACGGCAACACAAACTTTTACGATTACACAGCCAATAACTGCTCTTCTAATTACACCTTCGCAAACCAATGTATCTTGTAATTTTGGATCAAATGGAAGCGCAACAGCAACTGTAACTGGAGGCACACCTGGATATACATATTCATGGTCACCTTCTGGCGGAAATGCTGCAACAGCTTCTGGATTAACGGCAGGAACTTATACGGTAACTGTTACAGATGCTAATTCTTGTAATGCAACACAAACTTTTACTATTACAGAGCCTAATGCTCTTATTGCCTCAGCAGTTTCTCAAACTAATGTATCTTGTAATACAGGAACTAATGGTACAGCTACTGTAAGCGCAACTGGAGGTACACCTGGATATACCTATTCATGGTCACCATCTGGTGGAACTGCAGCAACTGCAACAGGATTGGCTGCGGGAACTTATACAGTAACTGTAACAGATGCTAACTCTTGTACTGCAACACAATCTTTTACAATTACACAGCCAGCAAGTGCTGTTATTGCATCAGCAGTTTCTCAAACTAACGTATCTTGTAATACAGGATCTAATGGTTCTGCTACAGTAAGCGCAACTGGAGGTACACCTGGATATACATACTCATGGTCACCTTCTGGCGGAAATGCAGCTACTGCTTCTGGACTTAGTGCAGGAACTTATATTGCTACTGTAACTGATGCTAATGGTTGTACAGGTACACAAACTTTTACGATTACACAGCCAAATGCTCTTGTTGCATCAGCGGTTTCTCAAACCAACGTATCTTGTAATACAGGATCTAATGGTTCTGCTACAGTAAGTGCAACTGGTGGAATTGGCGCATATACATACTCATGGTCACCTTCTGGTGGAACCGCGGCTACAGCTTCTGGTTTAACTGCTGGAACTTATACAGTAACAGTAACAGATGCTAACTTTTGTACGGCAACTCAAAATTTTACAATTACACAGCCTATTGTGCTTACAATTACACCTTCGCAAACCAATGTATCTTGTAATTTTGGATCAAATGGTACTGCAACAGCAGCTGTAACTGGAGGTGTACCTGGATATACGTATTCATGGGCACCATCTGGCGGAACTGCAGCTACTGCTTCTGGACTTAGTGCAGGTACTTATACCGTAACGGTAACAGATGCTAACTCTTGTACAGCAACTCAAAGTTTTACGATTACACAGCCTAATGCTCTTGTTGCTTCGATAGGTGCACAAACCAATGTATCTTGCAATACAGGATCTAATGGTTCTGCTACTGTTACTACAACAGGAGGAACTGGTGCATATACTTATTCTTGGGCTCCTACTGGTGGAACTGCTGCTTCTGCAACAGGTCTTACCGCCGGAACTTATACGGTAACCGTAACAGATGCTAATTCTTGTACTACAACACAAACTTTTACAATTACAGAGCCTAATATACTTATAGCTTCTGCAAGTGCTCAAAGCAATGTATCTTGTAGAGGAGGATCGAATGGTTCTGCTACAGTAAATGCAGCTGGAGGAACTGGTACATATACTTACTCATGGGCACCTGCTGGTGGAACTGCTGCAACTGCAACAGGACTTACGGCTGGAACTTATACTGCTACAGTAACAGATGCTAATGGTTGTAATGCATCACAAAGTTTTACTATTACACAGCCAGCAGCAGTATTATCTGCACTTGCAGGACAAATAAATGCTACATGCGGCCCTACAGGGCAAGCTAATGTAACTGTCTCTGGCGGTACATCTCCATATACCTATTTATGGAGCCCATCTGGCGGAACTGCTGCAACTGCAACAGGACTTACAGCTGGTAACTATTCTGTATTAATAACAGATGACAACGGATGTACTTTAACTCAAAATTTTACAATTACTCAAGTAACAAACATTACTGCTACAGCATCGTCTACTAATGTTAGTTGTAACGGTGGTGCTAATGGTACTGCTTCAGTAACAAATGTATTAGGGGGTAATGCTCCTTATAGCTACTCATGGTCACCATCTGGTGGAACTGCTGCTACTGCAACAGGACTTACTGCTGGTTCATATACTGTAACTATTACAGATAATAACAGCTGTTCTACAACTAAAACGTTTACGATTACACAGCCAAGTGTTCTTGCAGCTTCTGCAGGTTCTCAAACCAATGTATCTTGTAATTCAGGATCTAACGGTTCTGCTACTGTAAGTGTAACTGGAGGAGCTGGTGCATATACTTATTCTTGGGCACCTTCTGGTGGAACTGCTGCTACAGCCTCAGGTTTAACCGCAGGAACTTACACGGTAACCGTAACAGATGCAAATTTATGCAGTACAACACAAAGCTTTACTATTACACAGCCAAATGCTTTTGTTGCTTCTGTAGGTTCTCAAACCAATGTATCTTGCAATACAGGATCTAATGGTTCTGCTACTGTTACTGCAACAGGAGGAACAGGTGCATATACTTATTCTTGGGCTCCTACTGGTGGAACTGCTGCTTCTGCAACAGGTCTTACTGCCGGAACTTACACGGTAACCGTAACAGATGCTAATGGTTGTACTGCAACACAAAGCTTTACGATTACAGAGCCTACTTTTCTTGTTGCTACTGCAGGTTCTCAAACTAATGTATCTTGTAATGGCGGAACAAATGGTTCTGCTACTGTAAGTGTAACTGGAGGAACTACTGCATACACTTATTCTTGGGCGCCTTCTGGTGGAACTGCTGCAACTGCAACAGGACTTACAGCTGGAACTTACACGGTAACCGTAACAGATGCTAATTTTTGTACGGCAACACAAAGTTTTACTATTACAGAACCAAATATTCTTGTAGCTACTGCAGGTTCTCAAACTAATGTATCTTGTAATTCAGGATCTAACGGTTCTGCTACTGTAAGTGTAACTGGAGGAACTGCTGCATACACCTATTCTTGGGCTCCTGCTGGAGGAACTGCTGCTACTGCAACAGGACTTACGGCTGGAACTTATACCGTTACTGTAACAGATGCTAATGGTTGTACTGCAACACAAAGCTTTACTATTACGCAGCCTGCTCCACTTATTACTTCAATAGGACTTCAAACAAATGTATCTTGTAATGGCGGCTCTAATGGTACTACTACTGTAAGTGTAACTGGAGGAACTGGTGCTTACACATACTCATGGGCACCTGCCGGAGGAACTACTGCAACTGCAACAGGACTTACAGCTGGAACTTATACCGTAACCGTAACAGATGCTAATTTTTGTACGGCAACACAAAGTTTTACTATTACAGAACCAAATATTCTTGTAGCTTCTGCAGGATCTCAAACTAATGTATCTTGTAATTCAGGATCTAACGGTTCTGCTACGGTAAGTGTAACTGGAGGAACTCCTTCATATACTTATTTTTGGGCACCTGCTGGTGGAACTGCTGCTACTGCAACAGGACTTACAGCTGGAACTTATACGGTAACCGTAACAGATGCTAATTTTTGTACGGCAACACAAAGCTTTACTATTACACAACCTGTGGCTTTAGCAGCAACAGCAGGAACAAAAACTAATGTTTTTTGTAATGGCGGCTCTAACGGTACTGCTACTGTAAACGTAACGGGAGGAACTGGTGCATATACCTATTCTTGGGTACCAGCTGGTGGAACTGCTGCAACTGCAACAGGACTTACGGCTGGAATTTATACCGTAACGGTAAAAGATGCAAATTTATGTACTGCAACACAAAGCTTTACTATTACACAGCCTGCACCTTTAGTGGCAACAGCAGGAACAA
>NZ_WMID02000073.1 GCF_009711165.2 Flavobacterium sp. MC2016-06
AACATAGTTTGGTATGCAGCTGCAACAGGCGGCACAGCGATTCCAGCGACAACAGCATTAACAACAGGAGTTTATTACGCAGCTTTATTAGATGCAGTAACAGGATGCGAAAGTGCTCTTAGATTAGCCGTTACTATTTCAGTAACTGATCCAGGTACACCTACAACAACAGATACTACACAAGATTTCTGTTTAGTAAATGCTCCGACATTTGCAAGTATCCAGACTAACGAAACAAATGTAGTTTGGTATGCAGCTGCAACAGGCGGAACAGCTATTGCTCCGACAACAGCTTTAACAACAGGAGTTTATTACGCAGCTTTATTAGATGCAGTAACAGGATGCGAAAGTTCAATACGATTAGCTGTTACAATAAGTGTAACCGATCCAGGAACGCCAACTACAACAGATACTACACAAGATTTCTGTTTAGTAAATGCTCCGACATTTGCAAGTATCCAGACTAACGAAACAAATGTAGTTTGGTATGCAGTTGCAACAGGCGGAACAGCTATTGCTCCGACAACAGCTTTAACAACAGGAGTTTATTACGCAGCTTTATTAGATGCAGTAACAGGATGCGAAAGTGCTATTAGATTAGCTGTTACGATTTCAGTAACAGATCCAGCAACTCCTACAACAACAGATACGACACAAGATTTCTGTTTAGTAAACGCTCCAACTTTTGCAAGTATCCAGACTAATGAAACAAATGTAGTTTGGTATGCAGCTTCAACAGGTGGAACAGCAATTCCAGCGGCAACAGTATTAACAACAGGAGTTTATTACGCAGCTTTATTAGATGCGGTAACAGGATGCGAAAGTGCTGTTAGATTAGCCGTTACAATTTCAGTAACTGATCCAGCAGCGCCGACGACAACAGATACCACACAAGATTTTTGTCTAGTAAATGCTCCAACCTTTGCAAGTATCCAGACTAATGAAACAAACGTGGTTTGGTACAGTTTAGCAGCAGGCGGAACAGCAATTCCAGCGGCAACAGCTCTAACAACTGGAGTTTATTATGCAGCTTTATTAGATGCAGTAACAGGATGTGAAAGCAGTGTTAGATTAGCCGTTACAATAAGTGTAACCGATCCAGCAACTCCGACTACAACAGATACCACACAGGATTTCTGTTTAGTAAATGCTCCAACTTTTGCAAGTATCCAGACTAACGAAACCAATGTAGTTTGGTATAGCACAATAACAGGCGGAACAGCAATTCCAGCGGCAACAGTATTAACAACAGGAGTTTATTACGCAGCTTTATTAGATGCAGTAACAGGATGCGAAAGTGCTATTAGATTAGCCGTTACGATTTCAGTAACCGATCCAGCAACTCCGACTACAACAGATACTACACAAGACTTCTGTTTAGTAAATGCTCCAACCTTCGCAAGTATACAGACCAACGAAACAAACTTAGTTTGGTACAATGCTGCAGCAGGCGGAACAGCAATTCCAGCCACAACAGCATTAACAACAGGAGTTTATTATGCTTCACTTTTAGATGCAGTAACTGGTTGTGAGAGTTCAGTTAGATTAGCTGTTACAATTTCAGTAACTGATCCAGCAACGCCGACTACAACAGATACTACACAAGATTTCTGTTTAGTAAATGCTCCGACATTTGCTAGTATTCAAACCAACGAAACAAATGTAGTTTGGCATGCAGCTGCAACAGGCGGAACAGCAATTCCAGCCACAACAGCATTAACAACAGGAGTTTATTACGCTTCTCTTTTAGATGCAGTAACAGGTTGTGAGAGTTCAATACGATTAGCCGTTACAATAAGTGTAACCGATCCAGGAACGCCAACTACAACAGATACTACACAAGATTTCTGTTTAGTAAATGCTCCGACATTTGCAAGTATCCAGACAAATGAAACAAATATAGTTTGGTACAGCACAGTAACAGGCGGAACAGCTATTGCTCCGGCAACAGCATTAACAACAGGAGTTTATTATGCAGCTTTATTAGATGCAGTAACAGGCTGTGAAAGTGCTGTGAGATTAGCCGTTACAATAAGTGTAACTGATCCAGCAACGCCGACTACAACAGATACCACACAAGACTTCTGTTTAGTAAATGCACCGACATTTGAAAGTATCCAGACTAATGAAACCAATGTAGTTTGGTATTCATCTGCAACAGGCGGAACAGTAATTCCAGCAGCAACAGTATTAACAAGCGGTGTATATTACGCAGCGTTACTAGATGGAGTAACGGGATGTGAAAGCAGTGTTAGATTAGCTGTTACAATTTCAGTAACTGATCCAGCAACGCCGACTACAACAGATACAACGCAAGACTTCTGTTTAGTAAACGCTCCAACTTTTGCAAGTATCCAGACTAATGAAACAAATGTAGTTTGGTATTCAGCAGCAACAGGTGGAACACCAATTCCAGCGGCAACAGCTCTAACAACTGGAGTTTATTACGCTTCTCTTTTAGATGCAGTAACAGGATGTGAAAGCAGTGTTAGATTAGCCGTTACAATAAGTGTAACCGATGCAGCAACTCCGACTACAACAGATACCACACAGGATTTCTGTTTAGTAAATGCTCCAACTTTTGCAAGTATCCAGACTAACGAAACAAATATAGTTTGGTACAGCACAGTAACAGGCGGAACAGCTATTGCTCCGGCAACAGCATTAACAACAGGAGTTTATTATGCAGCTTTATTAGATGCAGTAACAGGTTGTGAGAGTTCAATTAGATTAGAAGTTACAATTTCAGTAACTGATCCAGGCACACCTACAACAACAGATATTACACAAGACTTCTGTTTAGTAAATGCACCGACATTTGCAAGTATCCAGACTAATGAAACCAATGTAGTTTGGTATTCATCTGCAACAGGTGGAACAGTAATTTCAGCGGCAACAGTATTAACAAGCGGTGTATATTACGCAGCGTTACTAGATGCAGTAACGGGATGTGAAAGCAGTGTTAGATTAGCTGTTACAATTTCAGTAACTGATCCAGCAACGCCGACTACAACAGATACTACACAAGATTTCTGTTTAGTAAATGCTCCGACATTTGCTAGTATTCAAACTAACGAAACAAATGTAGTTTGGTATGCAGCTGCAACAGGCGGAACAGCAATTCCAGCGGCAACAGCTCTAACAACAGGAGTTTATTATGCTTCACTTTTAGATGCAGTAACTGGTTGTGAGAGTTCAATTAGATTAGCCGTTACAATTTCAGTAACTGATCCAGCAACGCCTACAACAACAGATACTACACAAGATTTCTGTTTAGTAAATGCTCCGACATTTGCAAGTATCCAGACAAATGAAACAAATATAGTTTGGTACAGCACAGTAACAGGCGGAACAGCTATTGCTCCGGCAACAGTATTAACAACAGGAGTTTATTATGCAGCTTTATTAGATGCAGTAACAGGTTGTGAGAGTTCAATTAGATTAGAAGTTACAATTTCTGTAACTGATCCAGGCACACCTACAACAACAGATACTACACAAGACTTCTGTTTAGTAAATGCACCGACATTTGCAAGTATTCAGACAAATGAAACAAATGTGGTTTGGTACAATGCTGCAGCAGGCGGCACAGCAATTCCAGCGGCAACAGCATTAACAACAGGAGTTTATTATGCTTCACTTTTAGATGCAGTAACAGGATGTGAAAGTAATGTTAGATTAGAAGTTACCATTTCAGTAACTGATCCAGCAACGCCGACTACAACAGATACAACGCAAGATTTCTGTTTAGTAAACGCTCCAACATTTGCAAGTATTCAGACTAATGAAACAAATGTAGTTTGGTATGCAGCTGCAACAGGCGGAACAGCAATTGCTCCAGCAACAGCTCTAACAACAGGAGTTTATTACGCA
>NZ_WMID02000074.1 GCF_009711165.2 Flavobacterium sp. MC2016-06
AAAGTTTCAGAAGTATTACCACAATCGTCTTTTACTGTCCAAGTATTAGTATACGTTCCAGAATTAGCACAGCCTTCTAAAGCCATAAACTGACCGCTTGTTTTTACAATATTCGAAACATCACTGTCACAATTATCAGAAGCAGTTGGAAATTGCGCTTGCGCGGAAGCTAAAGCCTCAGTATCGCTGCATTGAATAGTGGTATTTAATGATCCTGTTTGAGTTGTCCAAGCTGGCGCAGTAGTATCTTGAATAGTTATCACTTGTGTGAAAGTTTCAGAAGTGTTACCACATTCATCTTTTACAGTCCAAGTATTAGTATACGATCCAGAATTAGCACAGCCTTCAGAAGCCATAAACTGACCGTTTGTTTTTACGATATTGGAAACATCACTGTCACAATTATCAGCTGCAGTTGGAAATTGCGCTTGCGCTGAAGCCAAAGCCTCAGTATCGCTGCATTGAATAGTTACATTTAATAATCCTGTTTGAGTTGTCCAAGCTGGCGCAGTAGTATCTTGAATAGTTATCACTTGTGTGAAAGCATCAGAAGTATTACCACAATTGTCTTTTACAGTCCAAGTATTGGTATACGTTCCAGAATTAGCACAGCCTTCTAAAGCTATAAACTGACCGCTTGTTTTTACAATATTCGAAACATCAGCATCACAATTATCAGCCGCAGTTGGAAATTGCGCTTGCGCGGAAGCTAAAGCCTCGGTGTCGCTGCATTGAATAGTTACGTTCAATGCTCCTGTTTGAGTTGTCCAAGTTGGCGCAGTAGTATCTTGAATAGTTATCACTTGTGTGAAAGTATCAGAAGTATTACCACAATCGTCTTTTACAGTCCAAGTATTAGTATACGTTCCAGAATTAGCACAGCCTTCTAAAGCCATAAACTGACCGCTTGTTTTTACAATGTTTGAAACATCACTGTCACAATTATCAGCTGCAGTTGGAAATTGCGCTTGCGCTGAAGCCAAAGCCTCAGTATCGCTGCATTGAATAGTTGCGTTCAATGTTCCTGCTTGTGTTGTCCAAGTTGGCGCAGTAGTATCTTCTATAGTAATTACTTGTATGAAAGCATCGGTAACATTACCGCAGTCGTCTTTAGCAATCCAGCTGCTGGTATACGTTCCCGAATTTGCACAACCTTGAGAAGGCACAAAAGCACCGCTTGTTTTAGTATACGTTACAAAAGAGCAATTAGCAGTTGCAGCAGGCGCTTGGTTTTGAGCAGCGGTTAAACCTGCAGTATCACTGCATTGTAAAGTCATGTTTAGAGTTCCAGCTTGTGTAATCCAAGTTGGAACAGCAGTATCTTGTACTGTAATTACTTGAGTAAAAAGAGTTGAGGTATTGTTACAAATATCTTTAGCAGTCCAAGTATTGGTATATGTTCCAGTACTTCCGCAGTTTCCTCTTTGCAATTCCCCGCTTGTTTTGGTATACGTTACAGTTCCTCCGCAGTTATCTGATGCAGTTGGTGCTTGATTTTGAGCAGCACTCAATCCGCTTGTGTCACTGCACTGCAGCGTTACATTAAGCGTTCCTGCTTGAGTTGTCCAAGCTGGCGCAGTTGTATCTTCAATAGTAATTACCTGAGTAAAAGTTGAACTGGTATTTAGGCAGACATCTTTTGCGGTCCAAGTGTTGGTGTAAGTTCCAGAATTGGCACAGCTTCCTGCGGTAAATTCCCCGCTTGTTTTGGTATATGTTACAGTTCCGTTACAATTGTCAGTCGCAGTCGGTGCTTGACTTTGAGCAGCGTTTAATCCGCTGGTGTCACTGCACTGCAAAGTTTCATTAAGCGTTCCTGCTTGAGTTGTCCACGCTGGCGCAGTTGTATCTTCGATAGTAATTACCTGAGTGAAAGCAGTGCTGGTATTTAGACAGACATCTTTTGCGGTCCAAGTGTTGGTGTAAGTTCCAGAATTGGCACAGTTTCCTGCGGCAAATTCTCCGCTTGTTTTAGTGTAGGTTACAGTTCCTCCGCAGTTATCAGTTGCAGTCGGTGCTTGATCTTGAGCAGCAGTTAATCCGCTGGTGTCACTACACTGTAAATTTACATTAAGCGTTCCTGCTTGAGTTGTCCAAGCTGGCGCCGTTGTGTCTTCGATAGTAATTACCTGCGTGAAAGTAGTGCTGGTATTTAGACAGACATCTTTCGCGGTCCAAGTGTTGGTGTAAGTTCCAGAATTGGCACAGCTTCCTGCGGTAAATTCTCCGCTTGTTTTAGTATACGTTACAGTTCCATTACAATTGTCAGTAGCAGTCGGCGCTTGATTTTGAGCAGCGCTCAATCCGCTTGCGTCACTGCACTGTAAAGTAACATTCAGAGTTCCTGCTTGAGTTGTCCAAGCGGGCGCAGTTGTGTCTTCGATAGTAATTACCTGAGTAAAAGTTGAACTGGTGTTTAGGCAGACATCTTTCGCAGTCCAAGTGTTGGTGTAAGTTCCAGAATTGGCACAGCTTCCTGCGGTAAATTCCCCGCTTGTTTTGGTGTAGGTTACAGTTCCTCCGCAGTTATCAGTGGCAGTCGGTGCTTGATTTTGAGCAGCGCTCAATCCGCTGGTGTCACTGCACTGCAAAGTTACATTAAGCGTTCCTGCTTGAGTTGTCCAAGCTGGCGCAGTTGTATCTTCGATAGTAATTACCTGAGTAAAAGTTGTGCTGGTGTTTAGACAGACATCTTTCGCAGTCCAAGTATTGGTGTAAGTTCCAGAATTGGCACAGCTTCCTGCGGCAAATTCTCCGCTTGTTTTGGTGTATGTTACGGTTCCTCCGCAGTTATCAGATGCTGTTGGTGCTTGACTTTGAGCAGCGTTTAATCTGCTTGCGTCACTGCACTGTAAAGTTACATTAAGCGTTCCTGCTTGAGTTGTCCAAGCGGGCGCTGTTGTGTCTTCGATAGTAATTACCTGCGTGAAAGATGTGCTGGTATTTAGACAGACATCTTTTGCGATCCAAGTATTAGTATAAGTTCCAGAATTGGCACAGCTTCCTGCGGTAAATTCCCCGCTTGTTTTAGTATACGTTACAGTTCCTCCGCAGTTATCAGTGGCAGTTGGTGCTTGATTTTGCGCAGTACTCAATCCGCTTGCGTCATTGCATTGTAAAGTAACATTAAGCGTTCCTGATTGAGTTGTCCACGCTGGCGCAGTTGTATCTTCAATAGTAATTACCTGAGTGAAAGCAGTGCTGGTATTTAGACAGACATCTTTCGCTATCCAAGTATTGGTATAAGTTCCAGAGTTAGCACAGCTTCCTGCAGTAAATTCTCCGCTTGTTTTGGTATACGTTACAGTTCCTCCGCAGTTATCAGATGCTGTTGGTGCTTGATTTTGCGCAGCGCTCAATCCGCTGGTGTCACTGCACTGCAAAGTTACATTAAGCTTTCCTGCTTGAGTTGTCCAAGCTGGTGCAGTTGTATCTTCAATAGTAATTACCTGAGTAAAAGTTGTGCTGGTATTTAGACAGACATCTTTCGCTATCCAAGTATTAGTGTAAGTTCCAGAATTGGCACAGCTACCTGCGGTAAATTCTCCGCTTGTTTTGGTGTATGTTACGGTTCCGTTACAATTGTCAGTCGCAGTCGGTGCTTGATTTTGAGCAGCAGTTAATCCGCTTGCGTCACTGCACTGCAAAGTTACATTAAGAGTTTCTGCTTGAGTTGTCCAAGCTGGCGCAGTTGTGTCTTCGATAGTAATTACCTGTGTGAAAGTTGTGCTGGTATTTAGGCAGACATCTTTAGCGGTCCAAGTATTGGTGTAAGTTCC
>NZ_WMID02000075.1 GCF_009711165.2 Flavobacterium sp. MC2016-06
TCTTATAATATCAGACAATATAAAACCTTCTGTTCCTTTACAAAGCAAATGTATATGACTGCCCATTATACAATATGCATAAATCTCTAAACCTTTATTTCTCTGGCAGTATTGTAAAGCACTTATCAAAACATTTTTTTGATTTAGTATGGTAAAACATCAATCCAACCTACGATCGTAATGGTAATAAAATAAGCTTTTTCTGTAGTTGTTACTTTCTATTTTGTTGATATAATCTCCTTTAATTCATACAAATATACTTATTCTTGTAAAAACAAAAAGCACAGCATTACACTGTGCTTTTTGCATTGTTTAATATCGACATCTGCCTTACTTTGCGGGCACAGATTACAAATCGCTAACGTTGCGTAGACAGATCTGCGCGATCGGGTCTATTAATATAAATATCTGATTTTCTGTAAATGATTAGATACAATAATTAACTACCAACACAACTGATACATTACCCGAAATTTTCAGAGAATAGACATCCGAATACATTCCTTATAACTCTTTACAGAGTTAGGCTAGTTACTTCTTAAATAGCAATCCTTTTTTCGTCCAGCCTTATTTATAATAAAAAGCTTATTCCCTTTTATTAAATATTTATCTACTCCATTCATATCAGAATTTTTAATTTTTGGGCTTAAACTATCCTTAGATTCATTAAAAAAATCCGAAGTTAAAATTAAAGTATCAGAGTTCACTTTCCACTTTCCTTTTATTTCTTTATCATAATATCTAAAATTATAAATAAAACTTTTATCTAAATTTAGCCTTAAGCTAACTTCAGATTTTCCATAGAGTGTACAGGTACTTAAATAAGTATTTGTCTTTATTGATTTACAACAAACAAATAAACCTAAAAGTAAAAATATAAGTATTTTTTTCATTATCTTCTTTTATAATAAGTTCTTCCATCAATTCTAAAGGCATGTCCAATTCTATTTGCAATATTTTGTAAATCTTGTTGTTGATTTGGCGAACCAATTCTACTACTGGTTGGTTGTACATTGTTAAAATTATATGGCCCAGTAGGAATTTCAGAATATTCAGCAGGTAAATTATTGGCACTATAATTATTTCTATCACCAAAAAGCGCACCTCGCTGGTAGGCTTCAACTTCATCATTTTTATCGTAAAATAAATTTGTATAAGGCACTCGTGATAATGCAGGACCTATACTATAAATACCAGTTTCAAATTGAAAAGCATGTTTAAGCTCATGTGCAAATAATCCTAAAGAAGTACCACTTGACACAGAAATATCTATATTCCCATTTGCAAAATTAAAACTTGTACTATTAGTTGTTGATGTATTTCCTATTGCATCTGATTGAGTACCATTAGAATCTTCTATTACGTTATAAACCTGACTAGATGCTGCTAATGTTGCAGTTTCTCCTCTAGTTGTTTCTAATTCAGCATTATTTGTCGTAAGTGAATTAATATTTCTATTCCATCTAGCTATTTGCCTATCACTACCTCCATTTGAAATTTTAGATTGATAATCTGCAATACTTCTATTGTTTTTTTCTTGCCTAGAATTTATATCTGCTATCAATCTATTAACCCATCGCCATGCGCTTTCAGTAAATTCATTACCATCAACATCTAAATTAAGTACAGGGTTATTTCCTGCATAATGATAAGGCGAGGCCGAAACATACTTTTCTGCCAAATTATCAATGTTCATCCAACGTCCGAGTGCAGAGTCGTAATTTCTCCATCCATAGTCATACATCCCAAGCCCCAGCTCGTCTTGGAGCTCTTTTCCATTGTACTTATACTTATTATCTACACCATTCACTACACCGTTGTATCCTTTCTGAGTCAGTCCAAAAGGATAATAATTACTCTCCTGAACAATCTCTGTATTGTTTACAACACCATTATTGTCTTTGTCTTGATAACTTAAACGGATATTCCCTAAATGATCTTTGTACTGGTAAATATAATTAAAAACTCCCGAATTATAAACTACATATCCTTCTGGCTGTGCAAATTGTTTTAGAGCATTATTCTCGTAAACAAAACTTCCTGCGTAATCAGTGCTTCCTCCTGTACTGATGGTTTTTCTCTGTTTTACTCCAGAAGCATCATATACATAATCTATAAAACCTGTGCTTAAAGTAACTTTTAAAGGCAGGTTCAGATAATTGTAAGTTACCGCTGTGATGCCTTTGTTGGCATCGGTTTTCATGTTGCCGTTGCTGTCATAAGTATATTCAACTGCTGTATTGCTTCCGTTATTAAATCCTTCTGTACTGCCGGAGCTGTCTTCAACTTTCACAAGTTTGTTGCCTGTATCATAGCTGTAAACCAGATTATCCATAGTACCGAATGCTGTGGCTGCGGCATTGGTGTTTCCTGTTCTTAAAAGACTCATGATGTTCCCGTTTTTATCATAACTCAGTCCTTCGTTATATCTTCCAGGATTAAGAGCAGAAGCATCTGTTCCCTGTGTTAATCTGTTTAAAGCATCATAAGCATAGGTATAGGTTTTTAAACTGCTGTCGG
>NZ_WMID02000076.1 GCF_009711165.2 Flavobacterium sp. MC2016-06
GTAAACAATACAGAAATTGTTCAGGAGACCAACTATTATCCTTTTGGACTGACACAGAAAGGATATAACAGTGTAGTAAATGGTGTTGATAATAAATATAAGTACAATGGAAAGGAGCTCCAAGACGAGAGTATTGGCGGGATTCAGCTGAATTTATATGACTATGGAGCTAGGAATTATGACCCTGCATTAGGACGTTGGATGAATATTGATCCACTAGCTACGAAATATGTAAATATATCACCATATGTTTATGTTGCTAATACTCCTGTAAATGCTTTTGACCCCGACGGTAAAAAAATAGTGTTTGCTAAAAATGCAACAAAAGAATTCAAGGAGGCTTTTAAAACAGCTATTAAACATTTAAAAGCAAATAAAGCAGATGGAATTTTTGCAAAATTGCAGTCAAGAAAAGAAATTATTACTATTGAACAAGATTTTAAAGGAAATGATTCGTTTTCTTCTAATTCAAAAACAATAAAATGGGACCCAACTCAAGGGTTGTTAACAAATGAAGGTGTGGTAATATCAGCTACCACAGCTTTAAATCATGAGGGTGACCACGCATTACAAAGTGTAGAAAATTCAAAACAATATTCATCGGATTTAGCTACCCCAGTAGAAGGTTATGATAATAAAGAAGAACAAAGGGTTATTGAAGGTAGTGAGCAAGAAACAGCTAAAGCTCTTGGCGAAATTAAAGAAGGCGAAGTTACAAGAAAAAATCATAGAGGAGATTTAATAGAAACCATAGACCCAACATCTACAACTGCGGCAAACGAAGTTATAATTCCAGTTGAAGTAAAACCAAAAAAATAATGAAAAAAATTATTGTACTATTTGCTGTTTTTCTAAATTTAGGATGTGGCATACCAGAAAAAAAAATTACTGAAATTAGGGTGAAGAAAGTGGATTTAGAGATTACAACAATCACTAGGGTTAATTGTGAGATATTTGATTTAACTTTTCAGGATTATAAGGAATTAAAAACATATGTGCTTAAAGAAAAAAATATTATGGATAAGGTTAAGAATATTATTGATTCTATCAGACCTTCTCAAAAAAAATATGATATTGACGTTAGGGAAAAAGTTATTATTTTTTACTCGGACAATACAAAAGATACCTTATGTGTTAGTTTAACGGGTTTAACATTAAATGGAAATTTAATGCAACTAAATCGTAAATCGTTAGAATTTATTAATAAACTTTAGGTGTTGATTCCCCCGCTAGTCCGAGCATTAGTAGACATTGGGTAATGTATCAGATGTGTTGGTGGTTAATTAATGCCTCTAACATTTACAGAAAATCAGATATTTATATTAATATAGCATAAAAATTAAGGGTAATGTATCAGATGTGTTGGTGGCTAATTATTTCATCTAACATTCACAGATTATTAAGTATTTAAGACATTATAAACTAAAAAAAACAACCTTCGGGTTGTTTTTTTTAGTTTATAATGTCTTAAATCGAAAGAAATGACTTCAAAACCCGATCGTGCAGATCTGTCTCTATAATCGTTAGCGCAGATTTGTAACCCATAAGTGTTCGAAACCTTTTTTTTAAAATTTAAAAAACAATTAAAAAGACTGAAATAACTTGATTTTCTTTGAACAACAGGTTCAATTTTAGAAAAAACAAATCGAAATTTTTACTAATTTCATGTTTCGAACACTTATGATTTGCAATCTATACTGCAAAGTAAGGCAGATATCTATATTAAACAATGCAAAAAGTACAGTGCAAATCTGTACTTTTTGTTTTTGTAAGAACAAGTATATTTATTAGGAATAAAAAAATTATGTCAACAAAATACAAAGCAACAACTAAAGAAGAAGCTTATTTTATTAATTTTTCAAGCCTTGCCATCATTTCATCTTTCTCTTTCAGCATACGCTCATATAATGCAATCTTTTCTTCGTGAAGTTTTTTTAATTCGTCCAATGGATTGATGTTGAATACAGGTTTAGCGTTCCCAATATAAGCATCTTTTTCAATATTAAACGTATTCGAAATGATATTCACCGCTTGTTCCTCGTCAAAATTCTGAAAAGCTTCAACAGGAATTTTTAATGAGT
>NZ_WMID02000077.1 GCF_009711165.2 Flavobacterium sp. MC2016-06
TTCGCGTTTAGCGTTACTTCACCTGTAGCCGTATTGATCACAAGCGGATTTGCCGGATCATAATTCACTGCTGAGATTGTAACTTCTGATGCGTTTACAGCGCTTCCATTTCTGGTGTCATTGCTTAAAGCGTTTACAATACTCTGCGCCTGTGCTGATGCAGTTACCGATGAAGGTGTGTCTGCATTGGCAGTTAATGTATCTCCTGTTACGGTGATATAACTCTTAACGGTATCGCAGTTTGATGCGTGGTCGTTATCACAGATCGTGTATTCTACTTCATAACTTCCTGATACGGTTCCAGAAGCTACCGTGATAGTCTGATCCGCATTCATTGTTAAACCTGCTGGAAGGGTGCTTACTAATGTGAAGCTTACCTCGCCTGCGCCTGTCCCAACTGTTACAGGGTTTCCATTTAAGGTATCATTAGCTGTTAATGCTGTTGTAGTGCCTCCGATGTTGCCGTTGATCGCTGTAGTAGTTTCCGTTACCGCGTCGATTACTGGGATTATAGCCGGTACTGTTACGGTGATATAACTCTTAACGGTATCGCAGTTTGATGCGTGGTCGTTATCACAGATCGTGTATTCTACTTCATAACTTCCTGATACGGTTCCAGAAGCTACCGTGATAGTCTGGTCTGCATTCATGGTTAAACCTGCCGGAAGGGTGCTCACTAATGTGAAGCTTACTTCGCCTGCGCCTGCGCCCACTGTTACAGGGTTTCCATTTAAGCTATCATTAGCTGTTAATGCTGCTGTGGTGCCTCCGATGTTTCCGTTGATCGCTGTAGTGGTTTCGGTTACTGCGTCGATTACTGGGATTACAGCCGGTACTGTTACCGTTAAAGTAACTGAAGCGGTGCTGCAGTTGCTTGGATTTAATTTATCACAGATGGAATAATCTAATGTATAAGTCCCTGCCGGTGTATTCGCGTTTAGCGTTACTTCACCTGTAGCGGTATTAATAACAAGCGGATTTGCCGGATCATAATTCACTGCTGAGATTGTAACATCTGATGCGTTTACAGCGCTTCCATTTCTGGTGTCATTGCTTAAAGCATTTACAACACTCTGCGCCTGTGCTGATACTATTACACCTGAAGGTGTGTCTGCATTGGCTGTTAATGTATCTCCTGTTACGGTGATGTAACTCTTAACCGTGTCGCAGTTTGATGCGTGGTCGTTATCACAGATCGTGTATTCTACTTCATAACTTCCTGATATAGTTCCAGAAGCTACGGTAATAGTCTGGTCTGCATTCATTGTTAAACCTGCCGGAAGGGTGCTTACTAATGTGAAGCTTACCTCGCCTGCGCCTGTACCAACTGTTACAGGGTTTCCATTTAACGTATCATTAGCCGTTAATGCTGTTGTTGTGCCTCCGATGTTTCCGTTGATCGCTGTAGTGGTTTCAGTCACCGCGTCGATTACTGGGATTACAGCCGGAGCCGTTACTGTTAAGGTAACTGAAGCGGTGCTGCAGTTGCTTGGATTTAATTTATCACAAATTGAATAATCTAATGTATAAGTCCCTGCCGGTGTATTCGCGTTTAGCATTACTTCACCTGTTCCAGTATTGATCACAAGCGGGTTAGCCGGATCATAATTCACTGCTGAGATTGTAACATCTGATGCTGTTACTGCACCTGCGTTTCTGGTGTCATTGCTTAAAGCGTTTACAATACTCTGCGCCTGTGCTGATGCAGTTACCGATGAAGGTGTGTCTGCATTGGCTGTTAATGTGTCTCCTGTTACGGTGATATAACTCTTAACGGTATCACAGTTTGATGCGTGGTCGTTATCACAGATCGTGTATTCTACTTCATAACTTCCTGATACGGTTCCAGAAGCTACCGTGATAGTCTGGTCGGCATTCATTGTTAAACCTGCTGGAAGGGTGCTTACTAATGTGAAGCTTACCTCGCCTGCGCCTGTACCAACTGTTACAGGGTTTCCATTTAAGGTATCATTAGCTGTTAATGCTGTTGTGGTGCCTCCGATGTTTCCGTTGATCGCTGTAGTAGTTTCAGTCACCGCGTCGATTACTGGGATTACAGC
>NZ_WMID02000078.1 GCF_009711165.2 Flavobacterium sp. MC2016-06
CCTTTTTATATGGGAATCAACGAAACGCGTTATGCTTTTATGGATGAAGGCTGGGCAACTACTTTTGAATATTTAATAGGAATTGCAGAGCATGGTAAAGAAGCTGCCGATAAATTTTATAAAGATTTTAGAGTAAAAGATTATATCAACGATCGATCTGCAGAAGAAGATCAGCCTATTATAACTATGTCTACTCAGGTTTCTGGTGCAGGATATGGAAATAATTCATACGGAAAAGCTTCTCTGTCTTATATCGCTTTAAAAGATATGCTTGGTGATGATTTGTTTAAAAAAGCGCTTCATACTTATATGGAAACTTGGAATGGTAAACATCCTATTCCGTGGGATTATTTTAATTCGTTTAACAGCACAACAGGTAAAAACTTGAATTGGTTTTTTGACAACTGGTTTTTCACCAACAATTATATTGATATTGCTGTAAAAGGAGTTTCGCCGGATAACAAAACTATTTCGGTAGAAAATGTTGGAGGGTTTGCAATTCCGTTTGATGTAAATATCATTTATGCAGATAATTCAAAAGAAACATTACATCAAACTCCAGCAGTTTGGGAAAAGAACAAAATAGCAGTAAAGATTGTTTTAAAAGGAACTAAAAAAATCAAGCAGATAAACCTTGATGGTGGTATTTTTATGGATGCAACTCCAGAAAATAATGCTTGGCCTGCTAAATAAAAGTGCAAGCAGTCTAGAGATAAGATTTACAGTAATTGCTTTACGGCAAAGAATCAAATTTTATAATGCTAGATTATTTTTTAGAGCTTTAAGATTATATGTTAATTGCAAAAACCGCCAAATTCTTTAGGAATTTGGCGGTTTTTTGATTTAAATTGGTTTTTGTTTTGAAAAAATGTAACAATAAAATGAATTACAACACTAATTCAGTAATCAAATTATAATCATCAATCAATCATTTAACGTATGAAAAAAATCACACTTCAGCTGTTATTGGCGGCCTTTTTATTTGTGGCTCAAAACAGCTTTGCACAAGAACTTTATATGCCTCGAAATATAAAAGAGGTTTACGCAGATGGAACTCGTTCTATGGATGGAAAACCCGGGAAAAAATATTGGCAGAATCATGGAAAATACACCATGGAAATTTCAGTAGATCCATTAACTAAAAAGGTAAGCGGAACCGAAACAATTTTATATGAAAATAACAGCAATGATACTTTAAGAAATCTAGTCATTCGGTTTGTAAATAATGTTCATAAACCAGATTCACCAAGAGCAGGATTAGTCAGTGCTGGTTTTTTGAGTGAGGGATTGACTATTACTTCTTTTAAAATTGGGGATGAAATTTATAAAGAAGATGGAAAAGACTGGGGAACAGTGGGGAATGTTAAAATGAAAAAACCGGTCCCTCCACATACCAAAATGACCATTTATATCGATTGGAATTATCCTCTATCAAAAAAGAGCGGGAGAGAAGGACAAATAGACGAAACTACATTTTTTGCGGCTTATAGTTATCCTCGTGTTTCTGTTTTTGATGACTATAACAAATGGGATAGACTACAGCATACTTCTGGACAAGAATTTTATAATGATTTTAATGATTACACGTATACCGTAAAAGCGCCAAAAAATTATGTGGTGTATGGAACAGGAGATTTGTTGAATCCTGATGAGGTTTTACAGCCAGAATTTGCAGCGCGATTAAAGAAGTCGTATACTACAGACGAAATTCTGCATATTGCAAATGAACAGGAAATGAAAAACGGTCTTGTAACAAAACAAAATGATTGGAATATTTGGAAGTTTGAAGCTCAGAATATCTCTGATATTTGTTTTGGTTTAAGCGATCATTATTTATGGGATGCCGGCAGTGTTGTTGTAGATAAAAAAACAAATCGTCGTGCAAGTGTTCAAGCCGCTTATGATGTAAAAGGTACTGATTTTGTCAATTCAATTAAAAACAACCAATATGCTTTAGATTGGTTTTCAAACAATTGGCCGGGAGTTCCGTATCCGTTTTCTAAAATGACAGCTTTTCAAGGTTTTGCAGATATGGAATATCCAAT
>NZ_WMID02000079.1 GCF_009711165.2 Flavobacterium sp. MC2016-06
AGCAGAAGCATCTGTTCCCTGTGTTAATCTGTTTAAAGCATCATAAGCATAGGTATAGGTTTTTAAACTGCTGTCGGTATTGGCTGTTTTCCACAGTGTCTGACTGATATTGCCGTTGTACAATGCTGTTCCTGCACCGGGTGTATTGTAATTGAGCTGAAAAGCAAATAAATCTGTACCGATGGTATTTACATTGTTGATACTTTTAAGCCATCCTCTGACATTATAAGCATAATCTACACTCTGAAGACGTGACTGTGTTATTTTTCCTCCAACTCCTTTGGTGGTCAGCATACCTAAATTATCATAAGCATTGCTGGCAATAACTTCCTGTGCCTGGCTGTTAATAATCTGTTTTTGGGTCAGTAAACGATCGCCATTGTCATACGTATAAGCATCTACTAATGTAATCAAAGCATCAGTTCCTTTTTTATGCGTACTGGTAGTCTCCAATGTTTTTCCTGTAAAATCAAGCTGTGTTTTTACCGTACTGGTAACGGTTAAATAATTGTTTTTACTGTAATTATAAATCGGTCTGCCTTTAGCATCGTAATAATTAACATTAGTCGTCCAAAGTGCTGTGCCTAAAATACGAACTTTAGAACAGGTGCTTAATCCTTTTGCATTTGTAATAGGAGTCGTACCGTAGGATACTGCTGTTACTCCTGCGTCTAGATCGATATTCAGATAATCATCATAATAATTGATGGCAAACAAATCAATTCCTGCATTTGGAAAAGCATTATTAGAATAATTAACGCTTGTGCCGTTAATAGTTAAGGCAGTGGTCTGTCTGCTTTCAAAAAGGACTGAACCTGCATCTGCCAGTGCCTGAACGGCTGTTCTTGCCGTCTGGACTGCATTTACATATTCACCCGTGTATACTGGTCTGCTGTAAGCATCGTATTTGGTAAACATCCATTTATTTAAAGCTTTTAAATTGGCATCCTGAGTCAGCACCGGTCTGTCCAGTTTATCGTATACGATATATTCCCATTCTTTGCCCGGCAGTTTTTTCTCAACGAGTCTATTGCGGTAATCATATTTATATTGATAACAGAAATCATTCAGCACTGCAGCTGTTATTGTCCCGTCTGCTTTTGGAGGCAGGACATAGGTTAAATTTCCATAAAGATCATACACATAATAGGTTTCGTGCGCTGTATTGGAAGAGACTCCGTTTACGACTGAAACTCCATAGGTTTTTTTAAGGATTACATGTCCTTCTTTGTCTTTAAACTCAACTGTAGAACCTGCAGTCTCTAACGGACTGGCCGCCGTATTTTCATCGTAGGTGATATTTTTATATAATTCACCTGCCGGATAATTTCCAGCTGTTGAAAGTGTACTATCATACAAACCTGTTCCTGCATTCCAGACTGCTGCGGCTTGATATAATTTTACTTCGCTAGCTGTATTGGTCTGGTAATCGAGTTTTATCTCATGTCCCCCGCCCATAATCCATGGAGCTCCCGGAGCAGCCTGTTTTAATACTCGGTTTAAAGGAGAAGATTCAAGCTGTTTTTCTGAAAAAGGATTTGACGTATTATCATATTTTGATGTATTATACAGCGTATTTAAAGAAGCCTGCGAAGAGGTCATAGTAGTTCTAGGATATGCCGTAGTGCTGTTAACCAAGCTGTAAGGCAGGTATTCTTTTACTTGTCTGCCAAAAGCGTCATACTCAGCAGGAGTGATAATATCAGAACCGTCTCCGCCCTGGCCCACGGCTGTAGTCTGCACAGCGCGCCCGAGACCGTCAAAATAAGTGACACTTTGATTCATTTCTGCTTTGGTCAAGGTGCTTAAAGCAGCTGACTGCACCGCTTTTTTGGGCGAAACGGTGTAAATAAAGTTGTCATCGCTGAAGGTCTGGGCTGTAAGGCCGGAACTGGCTGACAACAATAAAATTATAAT
>NZ_WMID02000080.1 GCF_009711165.2 Flavobacterium sp. MC2016-06
ACGGTGTAAATAAAGTTGTCATCGCTGAAGGTCTGGGCTGTAAGGCCGGAACTGGCTGACAACAATAAAATTATAATCAGTATATATTTTTTCATCGAGTTCTTTTTATATTTTTAAATTACTGCGGTTATTGAACCGGGCTGTCAAGACTTACTGCAACTTCACTGCCGGCAAGTGAAACGATTGCAAATGTTAGAGAACCTGAAAGTTGATTGGCTGGCAGCACGATAGATTGTTTTAAAGTTGCAGCCTTGTTCCCTTTATTGGTATAATTGACTGTAAAATTAAAAGTGACAGCAGGATGGCTTGCTATTGAACAAGAAACGTATATAGTCATACTATTCGATTCTGGAGCTGTATAGTAATAGCTGTAAACTGGAGTCTGTGTACAAGTTCCATTCGTATTGGCATAAGCTTGACCGTCTGTATTAAATTTTGTTAATCCCAATGCATCTGCATCTGCCTGTGAAACTGTAGATACTGAAGCTCCAGCAGCCTGGCTGTAAGTTACACTTGAAGCGACTGAGCCTGCAGCACAATTATTTCTGGTAAACGATCCGCTTCTTGCAATACTATAAAAAGTACAAGTCCCATTAGTATTAGCATAAGCCTGACCATCTGTGTTAAACTTTGTGAGTCCTAATGCATCTGCATCAGTCTGTGAAACTGTAGAGATTGAAGCACCAGCGGCCTGATTGTAACTTACACTTGATCCCGTTCCGCCTGAAGCGCAGTTATTCTTAGCAAACGAACCGCTTCTGGCGATGCTGCTGAATGTACAAGTTCCATTGGTATTGGCATTAGCCTGACCGTCTGTGTTAAATTTTGTGAGTCCCGATGAATCTGCATCGGCCTGAGAAACTGTTGACGTTGAAGCACCTGCTGCCTGACTGTAACTTACACTTGAACCTGTCC
The DNA here is from genome assembly GCF_009711165.2 of Flavobacterium sp. MC2016-06. Taxonomy (GTDB): domain Bacteria; phylum Bacteroidota; class Bacteroidia; order Flavobacteriales; family Flavobacteriaceae; genus Flavobacterium. Next base: position 916 of record NZ_WMID02000080.1, read on the forward strand.
CGCCTGAAGCGCAGTTATTCTTAGTAAACGAACCGCTTCTGGCAGTACTATAGAAAGTACAAGTACCGTTTGCATTGGCATAAGCCTGGCCGTCTGTATTAAATTTCGTTAATCCTAATGCATCTGCATCAGCCTGAGAAACTGTAGAGATTGAAGCTCCGACTGCCTGGCTGTAACTTACATTTGAACCAGCTCCGCCTGAAGCACAGTTATTTTTAGTAAATGAACCGCTTCTGGCAATACTGCTGAATGTACAAGTACCATTTGTATTAGCATAAGCCTGACCATCTGTATTAAACTTCGTTAATCCAAGTGAATCTGCATCTGCCTGAGAAACTGTAGAGATTGAAACTCCAGCTGCCTGGCTGTAAGTTACACTTGAACCGGCTCCGCCTGAAGCGCAGTTACTCTTAGTAAATGAACCGCTTCTAGCAATACTGCTGAAGGTGCAGGTGCCATTTGCATTGGCATTAGCTTGTCCATTAGTATTAAATAAAGTAAGGCCTTTGGAATCTGCATCAGCCTGCGAAACTGTAGATGTCGATGCACCAGCGCCCTGGCTGTAACTTACACTTGAACCTGTCCCACCTGAGGCGCAGTTATTTTTGATAAACGATCCGCTTCTGGCAATACTGCTGAAAGTACAAGTGCCGTTTGTATTAGCATAAGCCTGACCGTCTGTATTA
>NZ_WMID02000081.1 GCF_009711165.2 Flavobacterium sp. MC2016-06
ACGGTGTAAATAAAGTTGTCATCGCTGAAGGTCTGGGCTGTAAGGCCGGAACTGGCTGACAACAATAAAATTATAATCAGTATATATTTTTTCATCGAGTTCTTTTTATATTTTTAAATTACTGCGGTTATTGAACCGGTCCATCAAGATCAACACTTTCACTGCCATCAATAGATACTAGTGAAACTGATAGAGAACCAGAAAGTTGATTAGCTGCTAACACAGCTGTCTTTTTTAAGGATACGACCTTGTTACCTTTATTGGTATAAGTTACTATAAAATTAAAAGTGACAGCAGGATGATTTGCTATTGAACAAGAATAGTATATAACAATACCTCCTGATGAATTAACCGTATAGTAATAACTGTAAGTTGGAATCTGTGTACAAGTTCCATTGACATTGGCATAAGCTTGTCCGTCAGTATTAAATTTTGTTAATCCCAATGCATCTGCATCAGCCTGTGAAATTGTAGATACTGAAGCTCCAGCAGCCTGGCTGTAAGTTACACTTGAAGCGACTGAACCTGCAGCACAATTATTTCTGGTAAACGATCCGCTTCTTGCAATACTATAAAATGTACAAGTCCCATTAGTATTGGCATAAGCCTGACCATCTGTGTTAAACTTTGTGAGTCCTAATGCATCTGCATCAGCCTGTGAAACTGTAGAGATTGAAGCACCAGCGGCCTGATTGTAAGTTACACTTGAACCTGTCCCGCCTGAAGCGCAGTTATTCTTAGTAAACGAACCGCTTCTGGCAGTACTATAGAAAGTACAAGTTCCATTGGTATTGGCATTAGCCTGACCGTCTGTGTTAAATTTTGTGAGTCCCAATGAATCTGCATCGGCCTGAGAAACTGTAGATGTTGAAGCACCTGCTGCCTGACTGTAACTTACACTTGAACCTGTCCCGCCTGAGGCGCAGTTATTTTTGATAAACGAACCGCTTCTGGCAATACTGCTGAAAGTACAAGTGCCGTTTGCATTGGCATAAGCCTGACCGTCTGTATTAAACTTTGTGAGTCCCAATGCATCTGCATCAGCCTGGGAAACTGTAGAGATTGAAGCTCCCACTGCCTGACTGTAACTTACACTTGAACCAGCTCCGCCTGAAGCACAGTTATTCTTGGTAAACGAACCGCTTCTGGCAATACTGCTGAATGTACAAGTACCATTTGTATTAGCATAAGCCTGACCATCTGTGTTAAACTTCGTTAATCCAAGTGAATCTGCATCTGCCTGAGAAACTGTAGAGATTGAAACTCCGGCTGCCTGGCTGTAAGTTACACTTGAACCAGCTCCGCCTGAAGCGCAGTTATTCTTGGTAAAAGAACCGCTTCTGGCAATACTGCTGAATGTACAAGTACCATTTGTATTAGCATAAGCCTGACCATCTGTATTAAACTTCGTTAATCCAAGTGAATCTGCATCTGCCTGAGAAACAGTAGATATTGAAGCTCCCGCTCCCTGGCTGTAACTTACACTTGAACCAGCTCCGCCTGAGGCGCAGTTATTTTTGGTAAACGATCCGCTTCTGGCAATACTGCTGAAAGTACAAGTGCCGTTTGTATTAGCATAAGCCTGACCGTCTGTATTA
>NZ_WMID02000082.1 GCF_009711165.2 Flavobacterium sp. MC2016-06
AACATTATTTGAACTGTAACCGCTTCCGTTGAAGCTGTATTCGTATGGTGTTGTTCCTGTTCCTGCTGTAACGTTTATCGTAACTGTTCCAGCTACTTTTCCGTTAGTTGTATTACATGTAAAGCCAACCTCTGCAACTGTAGCTGCTAATGTTGATGGCTGAGTCAATGTAACAGCAACCGTATTTTTACAACCTTTACTATCCTTAACATAGAAAGTATAAGAACCAGCTGTTAATCCAGTAAATAAAGCTGTTGCAGAATAAGTAACATCATCTTTACTAAATGTATATCCGCCTGAACCTCCAGCACCTGTTAGAGTTACTGATCCGTCTGCTGCACCAAAGCATTTTGGCATTACTGCTGTATACGTTACTGTAGGATTAGTAATTGGAGCAACTGTAGCTGTAGCAACTTTAGTACACCCATTTGCATCTGTTACTCTAAAATTATAAGTTGCTGCTGTCGGTGTAGAGTAAGTATTACCAGCCATAGCTGTGTAAGTAGTTCCTCCGTCAGTAGATACTTCATAAGTATAGGCAGTTTTTCCACCTGCTGCAGTAATTGTAATTACAGCATTTGGTGAAGCAGAACAATCTAATTCTTTAGTTACCGCAGCTACAGATGTAAGCTGTGGATAAACTGTTACCGGTGAAGCCGAAGCTGTACATCCGTTTTTATCTTTTACTGTAACGGTATAAGTTCCTGCTGCAACTGTAAACGTACCGCTTGACTGGAAGGTAGTTCCATTAATACTGTACGTTAATGGAGCAAGTCCTGTTCCAACTGCTGTAAAAGTAAATCCTGAACCTGTAGCAGTACATTGGTTGTTTACTGTAACTGAAGTTACTGTAGGAAGTGCATCGCCAACAAGAGTAATTGGGTTTTTAGTAATACAGCCGTTTGCATCTTTTACATAAACATCCCATGTTAAATCTGCTGCTGAGTTGGTATCAACTGTAATTACATTACTGCTTGCATAAACTGTCGGAGCTGCTGCTCCGGCAACTACTGCTGCATAACTGTAATTTACTGTTCCCCCTGCTGCTGTTGCTGTAATCTGAGCATTGTCATTATTACAGTTAACATTTGTAGCTGTGCTTGTAAATGTTAATGCTGCTGCTGGTTCATTGATCACTACTATAGCACTGTTAATACAGCCTGTAGCATTATCTGTAACCTGAACAGTATAACTTCCCTGTGCAATATTGGCAAGGGTAAGTGTGTTTCCTGATTTTACAATAGATCCAGTACCTGCTGTTAAGCTGTACGTATAGTTACCCACTGTAGCAACTCCTGAAACTGTAAAAGTAATTGAACCTGTTGCTCCTCCTTTACATAATACATCGCTGGTTTTGTTTCCTGCAATAGCTATTGGAGTAACAGCATCAATTGTATATGATTCCGTATAATAACATCCGTTTGCATCAGTAACTCTGAAAGTATAAGTTCCAGGTGTTAATCCTGCAAATGATGTTCCTGTTTGTTTTGCTCTGATAATTGGTGATGGAGCAATCGTTT
>NZ_WMID02000083.1 GCF_009711165.2 Flavobacterium sp. MC2016-06
CTTACTGTTTTTAGTGAAGCTTTGCCTTTACCCATTTTAATTGCTTTTGCAATATCTGATGCATTCATTTTTCCTGCTACAACATGATAAGTCAAAATAGTTTGAAGCATTTTTTTGTTTTCTGGTTTCAATAATGTTTCAACTGTTCCTGCAGGCAGTTTTGCAAATGCTTCATTTGTTGGAGCAAAAACAGTAAATGGTCCTTTTCCCTGCAGTGTTTCTACTAAACCTGCTGCTTTTACAGCCGCTACCAAAGTAGTATGATCTTTTGAGTTTACAGCATTTTCGATGATATTTTTATTTGGATACATTGCCGCTCCGCCAACCATTACCGTTTTTTGTGCATTTGAAGTAAATGCAAATCCTAAAGCTAAAACAGCTGCTGCTAAAAATTTTCTAGTTTTCATAATTTTTTATTTTTTAAGTTATAAGCTCATTTACGCTGTAATAATCTCTTTGGTTTTTTATAAAAAAACAAAACACCTTAATTATTTTAAAATACGAGCTGAACTATCAGTAAAACAAGAATTTAAAAACTTTATTTATTTTTAAATTATTTTTATTTTCAAGAAGATTTTATGCCGATTTTATCTTTTTAATCCTGTAAAATCATAATAACTAAAAAAAAAATGAGGAAGCCGAAACTTCCTCATTTAAAAAGAACTTGTTATAAAAAATTTACTGCCTTAAGATTAAGACAGATGAAAAACCTTTGCAAAGGTATGTATTTGTAGTCTTATTCTTATTACAATAAGATGTAAAACTATCAATATAAGACATATATATCAAAAGTATAATATCATTATTTTATATTAAAATCATATAACTTAAAAATAAAAACACTCACTCTTACTCTCTCCTAGTAAATTATACTATTAAAATAAAAAATCCCAGCTGTTTCGATACAGCCGGGATTTTATTTTTATGATGGTTATTATAATTTTATATTCCAGGCTGACTGCTGTAAACCGCTGTTGAATCGATTTACAGCAGATTCCTCCCAGTATTAATATAACCTTTTTATTATATACATTATTCTTTATGGTTTATGCTGACAATAAACTCAGAACGTCTGTTTTCCTGGTGCTCTGCTTCTGAACAAGGTACACCGTTTGTACATCGGTTAATTAATCTTGTCTCTCCAAAGCCTTTACCGCTGATTCGATCTGCAGAAATACCAGCCTTAACAATATAATCAACAGTAGCACTGGCTCTGTTTTCTGACAATCTCATATTGAAATCATCTTTACCTCTGCTGTCTGTATGAGAATTAACCTGGATCGAAATACTTGG
>NZ_WMID02000084.1 GCF_009711165.2 Flavobacterium sp. MC2016-06
TAGGTATAGAAAAAATAGGAATACATGATGATTTCTTTGAATTAGGCGGACACAGTTTAATAGTAGGTCAGGTAATCAACAGAATAAATCAGCAGCTGGGAAAAACAGTTTCTTTTAAAACATTCTTTTCAAATGCTACTGTAGAAAAAATCACAGCACAATTAAAAGACAATAATTATTTACCAATTCAAAAATCACCTCAGGCATTATCTTATCCTTTAACGGCATCACAAAACAGATTATGGATATTGAGTCAGTTAGAAGGCGGTTCTCTGGCTTATAATATGCCAGCTGCAGTAAAACTTAAAGGAAATCTTGATATCGATAAATTCGAAGAATCGTTTAAAAGACTCATTAATCGCCATGAAATTTTAAGAACTTATTTTAAAATAAATAACGAAGGAGAAGTTCGTCAATACATATTACCTGAAAATGATTTAAAATTTAAAATTGTACAGGAAGATTACAGTCTGGCAGAAAATCAGGAAGATGCCGTTAGAAATCATTTATACGAAAGAAACAGAGAAACTTTTGATTTAGAAAACGCTCCGCTTTTACGTGCTTCTTTGCTTAAGATAAGAGAAGAAGAATACGTATTTTTCTTGTCCCTGCACCATATTATTGGAGACGGCTGGACAATTGAGTTAATTATTGCCGAGATTGTAAAAACATACAATGCGTTGAAAAAAGATAACGCAGCTGCGTTACCGGCATTAAAAATTCAATATAAAGATTATGCTTTATGGTTCAATGAAGAGTTGCAGCTCGAAAAATATAAAGCATCAGAAACATATTGGTTAAATCAGTTTTCAGGACAAATACCAGTTTTAGATCTGCCAAGTTTTAAAACACGACCGTTAGTTCAGACGTATAACGGAGATGCAGTTAAACATACTTTTGGCAAAGAATTTTCAGAAAAATTAAAAAGCTTTAGCCAGGAACATGATCTGACATTGTTTATGACTTTAATGTCCGGAATAAATGCGTTGCTGCACAGATATACCGGTCAGGATGATATTGTTGTAGGAACGCCAATAGCAGGAAGAGAACACCCGGATTTAGAGAATCAATTGGGCTTGTTTTTAAATACACTTGCCATACGCACTCAGATAAAAGAAAAAGTTACTTTTTTAGATTTAATAACAAATCAAAAAGAAAATTTATTAGAAGCTTACGATCATCAGAATTATCCTTTTGATTTGCTGGTAAGCCAATTGAATCTAAAACGCGATTCAAGCCGTTCTGCTTTATTTGATGTTTTGGT
>NZ_WMID02000085.1 GCF_009711165.2 Flavobacterium sp. MC2016-06
CAATTAGTATTTGATTTTAATGATACCGAAGTACTTTATCCAAAAGATAAAACTGTAGTTGATTTATTTGAAGAGCAGGTATCGAAAACTCCAAATAATATTGCAGTTATATTTAATGAAACGAAACTTACTTATCGCGAATTAGACGAACAATCGAATCAATTAGCGGCTTATTTAATAGAAAATTATGCAATTGAATCGAATGATTTGGTTGGTATTAAATTAGAGAGAAGCGAGAGAATGATTGTTTCTATTTTCGGAATTTTAAAATCCGGAGCAGCTTATGTGCCAATTGATGTTAGTTATCCGCAGGAAAGAATTGATTATATCGCAAAAGATGGCAATCTAAAACTTTGTATTGATGAGAACGAATTTGAAAAATTCAGCTCAAATCAAAATACTTATGCAAAAACACCAATTCAGTTAAGCAATTTAAACAGTTTGGCTTATTGCATTTATACTTCGGGATCTACCGGAAAACCAAAAGGAGTATTGAATGATCATGCCGGTTTGTACAATAGATTGTTGTGGATGCAATCGTATTTAAAGATAGACGATAAGCAAAATTTCCTTCAAAAAACACCTTATACTTTCGATGTTTCGGTATGGGAATTAATTCTGCCTTTTATTACAGGAAGCGCACTTGTTGTTGCAAACCCAGAAGGACATAAAGATGTTGCTTATCTGGAAGAAATAATCGACAGAGAACAAGTTACAATTATTCATTTTGTACCGTCAATGTTAGGTGCTTTTTTAGAAAATGGCAAAAAAGGAACAGGCAGTTCATTGCTTCATATTGTGTGTAGCGGCGAAGAGCTGCCGGTTCTTACCGCACAGGATTGTAAAGAAAAATTCCATAACGCATCATTACACAATTTGTACGGACCAACTGAAGCTGCAATTGATGTAACTGCTATAGATTTAAGTGAAGTTGATGTAATTAAGTATGGAGTAAGTATTGGAAAACCAATCGCTAATACCAAAATATATATCGTTAATAATGCATTAGAGTTACAGCCTTTTGGTGTACCGGGAGAATTATTAATATCAGGAATACAAGTTGCCAGAGGTTATGTGAATCTTCCTGAGCTTACAAAAGACCGTTTTATTGCAGATCCATTTAGAGAGGATTATAATGTCTATCGCACAGGCGATGTTGCAAAATGGCAGTCTGATGGTTCGATCGCATACTTAGGCCGAATAGATAATCAGGTTAAGATAAGAGGAAACAGAATTGAATTGGG
>NZ_WMID02000086.1 GCF_009711165.2 Flavobacterium sp. MC2016-06
ATCTAAAATCTAAAATCTAAAATCTAAAATCTAAAATCTAAAATCTAAAATCTAAAATCTAAAATCTAAAATCTAAAATCTATCCCGATAGCTATCGGGACTAAAATCTAAAATTATTTCTGTGTTTCACGAATAGTCTGTACAAAAGATTCTACAGGCTGCGCACCAGAAACGGCATATTTTCGATCAAATACAAAAAACGGAACACCTTGCACACCAATTTGCTGTGCTTCGGTAATATCGTTTTGCACTTCATTTAAAAACAAGTTTTCATCTTTTAGAACTTCTAAAACCTGATTCTGATCTAAACCTGCTTTTACAGCCAATTCTATCAACGTTGGACCATCATTTAAATCTCTGCCTTCTGTAAAATAAGCTTTAAAGAATATTTCTTCCATTTCGCTTCCTAATTTTTTAGTTTTAGCAAATTGAATAATTCTATGGGCTTCAAGAGAATTTGATATAATAGCTTTGTCAAAGTGATAATCTAAGCCTACGCTTTTTGCGCGTTCTACGACACCTTTGTGCATTTCTATAGATTGTTCAACAGAAATACCTTTTCGTTCAGCAAGGAAGGTATAAACGTCTTTGCCAGATTGTGGTGTAATAGTTGGATCAAGTTGAAAACTTTTCCATTCAATTTCAAATTCTTCATTAGGAAACTCCTCCAAGGCTGATTCCAATTGTCTTTTTCCGATATAACAAAACGGACACATGATGTCCGACCAAATTTCTATTTTCATGTCACAAAAATAATGAATTTTTTGTTTCAAGTTTAAGGTTTAAGGTTTCAAGTTTCAGGTTTGTCTGCGCAATGTTTATTGTAGAGGCGCACTGCAGTGCGTCTACGTTCCAATTGGAATTTTTTTGTTTCAGGTTTCAGGTTTCAGGTTTGTCTGCGCAATGTTTATTGTAGAGGCGCACTGCTGTGTGCATCAACGTGCCAATAGGACGTTTTTAATTTTGTGTTTACAGGGATTTGTTACGTTGCGTAGACGTACTGCAGTGCGCCTCTACGTGCCAATTGGACGTTCTTAATTTTGTATTTACAGGGATTTGTTACGTTGTGTAGACGCACTGCAGTGCGCCTCTACGTGCCAATTGGACGTTTTTAATTTTGTATTTGCAGGAATTTTTACATTGCATAGATGCACTGCTATGCGCCCCTACATTAAACCTGAAACCTGAAACCTGAAACCTGAAACCTGAAACCTGAAACCTGAAACCTGAAACC
>NZ_WMID02000087.1 GCF_009711165.2 Flavobacterium sp. MC2016-06
TGTGATAAAACCAACGCATCAAACTGTGATACAGCGATAGTTAGTTTAACGGTACTTCCTATAATCGACGCGGTAACAGAAACTACTACAGCGATCAACGGAAACATCGGAGGAACAACAACAGCGTTAACGGCTAATGATACGTTAAATGGAAACCCTGTAACAGTTGGTACAGGCGCAGGCGAGGTAAGCTTCACCTTAGTGAGCACCCTTCCGGCAGGTTTAACAATGAATGCGGATCAGACTATCACTGTAGCAGCAGGTACTCCGTCAGGAAACTACACGGTGCAGTATACCATCTGTGACAACGACCATTCATCAAACTGTGATACTGTCAGCAGTACTATTGCCGTAATCGGAGACACATTAATTGCTACAGACGACAGCCCTTCGGCAGTATCTGTATCTAACCAGACACAGAACATTATCAGCATATTAAGCAATGATACCAGAAATGGACAGGCGGTAACAGCATCAGAAGTAACGATCAGCACTACCACAGCAGACGCTTCAGGATATTTAATCCTTAACAGTACAACAGGAGCGGTAACACTGGGAGCGAATGCACCAGCAGGGACCTACAGTCTTGCGTATTCAATTTGTGATAAAACCAACGCATCAAACTGTGATACAGCGATAGTTAGTTTAACGGTACTTCCTATAATCGACGCGGTAACAGAAACTACTACAGCGATCAACGGAAACATCGGAGGCACAACAGCAGCGTTAACGGCTAATGATACCTTAAATGGAAACCCTGTAACAGTTGGTACAGGCGCAGGCGAAGTAAGCTTCACCTTAGTGAGCACCCTTCCGGCAGGTTTAACAATGAATGCGGATCAGACTATCACGGTAGCTTCTGGAACTGTATCAGGAAGTTATGAAGTAGAATACACGATCTGTGATAACGACCACGCATCAAACTGCGACACAGTTAAGAGTTATATCACCGTAACAGGAGACACATTAACAGCCAATGCAGACACGCCTTCAGGTGTAACTGTATCAGCACAGGCGCAGAGTATTGTAAACGCTTTAAGCAATGACACCAGAAACGCAAGTTCAGTAAACGCATCAGATGTTACGATCTCAGCAGTGAATTATGATCCGGCAAATCCGCTTGTGATCAATACGGCTACAGGTGAAGTAACGCTAAACGCGAA
>NZ_WMID02000088.1 GCF_009711165.2 Flavobacterium sp. MC2016-06
TGTAAAGGTTACTTATTTCGGTAACGAATTTATCATTTCTATTGGTTTTTTACCATCAATACCCTGATGTGGTCTTTCGTGATTATAATAATATAAATATTGCAATAGTTCTTCTTTTAATTCTTCCTGCGAATCAAAATCTGTATCTCTTAACAAATCCTCTTCAACAGTTCTCCAAAAACGTTCTACCTTGCCGTTTGTCTGTGGTCTGTAAGGTCTTGTATATCGATGTGTAATCCCTAATTCTATGAGCATTCTCTCAAAAGGATGCTGGTATTTTTGCTTACTTGTTTTAATTCCAAATTCAGCTCCATTATCAGACAATATTTCCTCAAATTTTAGCTCATAATGATCACTTAAGATGTTTAAGCATTTTAATGTGGCAAACATAACAGTCAAACTAGTGATATCTGGAATTAATTCTGCCCAGGCAATCCGGCTGTAATCGTCAATAACACAAACTAAATAAAGTTTTTTATTTTCTCCTTTTATAATGCTTTTACTTAAGTAATGACAGTCAATATGCCCAAGTTGTCCCATTCTTTCCTTGATTATTTTTTGATGATTCTTTTTAATCTTCGGAGTTAATCGATTGATATTATTTCGCTTTAAAATATTATAAACTCCAGAATATGATGGTGTATGTTTTCCTAATTTGGGCTTTAAGATACTAACAATTTCATATTTGTTGTTTCCTTTTTCTCTTAGTTCAATTACTTTTTGTTCTATAAAAGGCAGAGGTCTTCTGGTTTTATACTTCGGACCGCGTTTCTGTGGCAGCAAATCCAGAGATTCTCCACTTTGCTTAAATCGATTATAGTACTTTAAAAAACTCTTTCTGCAAGTGTCATTAGCACTATAAAAATCCATTGCCTTTTTATGTAAAGGATGTGTTTTATTTTTTACTTGTTCATATTCTTTTATGAGAAAACGATACTTCTCTAAATAATTTCTCTCTAATGTCGAATCCTTGCTATTATTTCTCATCGTAACAAAATTTATTAAAGTTAAATTTTGTTACCGAAATA
>NZ_WMID02000089.1 GCF_009711165.2 Flavobacterium sp. MC2016-06
CATGGGATGTTTATGTAAAAGATGCAAACGGCTGTATTACTAAAAACCCAATTACTCTTGTTGGTGATGCACTTCCTTCAGTAACTTCAGTTACAGTAAACAACCAATGTACTGCTACAGGTTCAGGATTTACCTTTACAGCAGTAGGTACAGGACTTGCACCATTAACATACAGCATCAATGGAACTAGTTTCCAGTCAAGCGGTACCTTTACAGTTGCAGCAGGAACTTATACCGTTACGGTAAAAGATAAAAACGGATGTACAGCTTCGGCTTCACCGGTAACAGTTTATCCACAGCTTACATCTGTAGCTGCGGTAACTAAAGAATTAGATTGTTCTGCTTCACCAAATGCTGTAATTACAGTTACTATTTCTGGTGGAAAAGCACAATATACTTATACAGTTCAAAAAGGATCTGGTACTCCAAGTGCAGCAAGTGCTGCTATTGCAGGTCCAACATTTACAATTCCAGTAACTTTAGCTAATGCTGATACTTATAAATTTGTAATTACAGATGCTAACGGTTGTACATCAACTACTTCAACAGCAGTTATTGCAATCGCTAACCCGACAGTAACAGCTGCTCAGGTAAATGCAAGCTGTAATGCAGCAGCAGACGGTTCAGTTACTCTTACAGGAGCAGGAGGTTCTGGAGGATATACTTACAGCAACAATGCTTCAACAGGATTTACTACTAATGCAGTTTTCTCTGGATTAACAGCAGGTGCTTATACTTTCTATGTAAAAGACAGTAAAGGATGTACAGGTTCAGTAGCAGTAACAATTACGCAGCCAATAACATTGGCAGCTACAGTTGCAGAGGTTGGCTTTACATGTAATACAACTAACGGAAAAGTAGCTGGAACAGTTACGATAAACGTTACAGCAGGAACAGGAACAACACCATACCAATACAGTTTCAACGGAAGCGGTTACAGTTCAAATAATGTT
>NZ_WMID02000090.1 GCF_009711165.2 Flavobacterium sp. MC2016-06
GCTGTAATCCCAGTAATCGACGCGGTGACTGAAACTACTACAGCGATCAACGGAAACATCGGAGGCACCACAACAGCGTTAACGGCTAATGATACCCTAAACGGAAACCCTGTAACAGTTGGCACAAGCGCAGGCGAGGTAAGCTTCACCTTAGTGAGCACCCTTCCGGCAGGTTTAACCATGAATGCAGACCAGACTATCACGGTAGCTTCTGGAACCGTATCAGGAAGTTATGAAGTAGAATACACGATCTGTGATAACGACCACGCATCAAACTGTGATACCGTTAAGAGTTATATCACCGTAACAGGAGATACATTAACAGCCAATGCAGACACACCTTCATCGGTAACTGCATCAGCACAGGGGCAGAGTATTGTTAATGCACTTACAAACGACACCAGAAACGGAAGCGCTGTAAACGCATCAGATGTTACAATCTCAGCAGTGAATTATGATCCGGCTAATCCGCTTGTGATCAATACGGCTACAGGTGAAGTAACGCTAAACGCGAATACACCGGCAGGGACTTATACACTTGATTATTCAATCTGTGATAAATTAAATCCAAGCAACTGCAGCACCGCTTCAGTTACCTTAACAGTAACGGCTCCGGCTGTAATCCCAGTAATCGACGCAGTAACGGAAACTACTACAGCGATCAACGGCAACATCGGAGGCACGACAACAGCATTAACAGCTAATGATACGTTAAATGCAAACCCTGTAACAGTCGGTACAGGCGCAGGCGAAGTAAGCTTCACCTTAGTGAGCACCCTTCCGGCAGGTTTAACAATGAATGCGGATCAGACTATCACGGTAGCTTCTGGAACTGTATCAGGAAGTTATGAAGTAGAATACACGATCTGTGATAACGACCACGCATCAAACTGCGATACCGTTAAGAGTTA
>NZ_WMID02000091.1 GCF_009711165.2 Flavobacterium sp. MC2016-06
ATAGTAATTACCTGTGTGAAAGTTGTGCTGGTATTTAGGCAGACATCTTTAGCGGTCCAAGTATTGGTGTAAGTTCCAGAGTTAGCACAGCTTCCTGCGGTAAATTCCCCGCTTGTTTTAGTATACGTTACAGTTCCGTTACAATTGTCAGTAGCAGTTGGCGCTTGATTTTGAGCAGCGCTCAATCCGCTTTCGTCACTGCACTGTAAAGTTACATTCAGAGTTCCTGCCTGAGTAGTCCAAGCTGGAGCAGTTGTATCTTCTATAGTAATTACCTGTGTGAAAGTTGTGCTGGTATTTAGGCAGACATCTTTAGCGGTCCAAGTATTGGTGTAAGTTCCAGAGTTAGCACAGCTTCCTGCGGTAAATTCACCGCTTGTTTTGGTATATGTTACAGTTCCGTTACAATTGTCAGTAGCAGTCGGCGCTTGATTTTGAGCAGCACTTAATCCACTTGTGTCACTGCACTGCAAAGTTACATTAAGCGTTCCTGCTTGAGTTGTCCACGCTGGCGCAGTTGTGTCTTCGATAGTAATTACCTGAGTGAAAGTTGTGCTGGTATTTAGACAGACATCTTTTGCGATCCAAGTATTGGTGTAAGTTCCAGAGTTGGCACAGCTTCCTACGGTAAATTCCCCGCTTGTTTTGGTATACGTTACAGTTCCGTTACAATTGTCAGTCGCAGTCGGTGCTTGATTTTGAGCAGCGCTCAATCCGCTGGTGTCACTGCACTGCAAAGTTACATTAAGCGTTCCTGCTTGAGTTGTCCACGCTGGCGCAGTTGTATCTTCGATAGTAATTACCTGTGTAAAAGTTGTGCTGGTATTTAGACAGACATCTTTTGCGGT
>NZ_WMID02000092.1 GCF_009711165.2 Flavobacterium sp. MC2016-06
CTTGTAAAAGGAGATGTAAATACAAGATACCATCAAAGCACACCGGCCATTACAAAAGACGGTAAAACGATGTATTTTACAAGAAGCAACTACATAGAAGGTAAATTAGGAGCAGACAAAGAAGGAACAACGTATTTGAAAATTTACGCGGCCAAAAACGTAAAAGGAGAGTGGAAAGAAGTTATGGAACTTCCTTACCCAATAAACAGTGATGGTTATTCTTCTGCACATCCGGCTTTGAGTCCAGATGAAACAGAACTGTATTTTGTATCTGACCGCAATAACAATTTTGGAAACTCAGATTTGTATGTTGTAAGCCTTAAAAAAGGCGGTGTTATCGGGAACGACGTTAAAAAATTAAGCGACGAGATTAATACATTAGGAAGAGAAACATACCCATTTGTGGATGAGTCAGGTATTTTATATTTCTCATCAGACGGACATCCCGGATTTGGAGGATTAGATGTTTTTGCAGCACAAAAAGACGTAAATGGTGTTTACCATGTAGTAAACGCGGGAGATGAAGTAAATACAATTTCGGATGATTTTGGTTATGTCATTCAAAGCGAGAGCAGAAAAGGATTCTTTTCATCTAACCGTACCGGCAATGATGATATCTACGGATTTACTGAAACCAGACTTCTTAATTTTGGCATTGCTAAACCGCTGATTTACGGGATAATAAAAGATAGTTTGTCAGGTGCTCCTATTGCAGATGCAGCCATTGAACTGCGTACTGCATCAGATGAAAAAATTAAAACCTATTATACCGATAAAGATGGTAAATATGCTTTTGATGTAGAACC
>NZ_WMID02000093.1 GCF_009711165.2 Flavobacterium sp. MC2016-06
CTGCTATAACTGTATAACCTGATCCGCCATCAACTTCATATTTAGTATATGTTCCTGTTCCTCCTGTTGGAGTTAAATTTATTGTAGCATTAGCAATACAAGTTAAATCTTGTGCTAAATCTGCTTGTAAAAGTACTTGTGGGTAAACCGTGTAATCAACAAAATTAGAAGTACAACCATTACCGTCTATAATACCTAATCTGTAGATACCTGGTGCAGTGATAGTATATGTTGAACTTGGCTGAATAGCACCGTTTACAGTGTATTTAGCTGGTGCAACTGCAACTGTCTGCCCAATAGATAGATCTATAGTTAATGGTGTGCCTACATAACATTGTGCAGCTGGCATTACAATTATAGGCAGTGCATCTGTAGCAATTGTTACGTCTAATTTATCTGAACATATAAGATTTGCATCTTTTACATAAACATCCCATTGTGTATTTACCGCAGGATCTAATTCTGCTGTAGCACTTGTTGTGTAATCTGAAGCGATTGGAGTTGCTCCATCTTGAACAAATGCATATAGATATGCTGGAACTCCACCTGTAGTCGTTACTGTAACTTTTGCTTTAGAATTACAATTTGCATTAATGTTTGATACTAATGTAATATCTAAAACTGCTGGCTGTACAACCGTAACTGCAATCGTAGCCTGACATCCTGTAATGTCATCTGTAACCACAATAGTCTGAGTTCCGATAGCCAATCCTGTTACATTTATAAC
>NZ_WMID02000094.1 GCF_009711165.2 Flavobacterium sp. MC2016-06
AGGAAGTGCATCACCAACAAGAGTAATTGGGTTTTTAGTAATACAGCCGTTTGCATCTTTTACATAAACATCCCATGCTAGGTTTGCTGCTGAGTTTGTATCAACCGTAATTATATTACTGCTGTCATAAACTGTAGGTGCTGCTGCTCCGGCAATTACTGCTGCATAACTGTAATTTACTGTTCCGCCTGCTGCTGTTACTGTAATCTGAGCGTTGTCATTATTACAGTTAACATTTGTAGCTGTGCTTGTAAATGTTAATGCCGCCGCTGGTTCGTTGATCACTACTGTAGCACTGTTAATACAGCCTGTAGCATTATCTGTAACCTGAACAGTATAACTTCCCTGTGCAATATTGGCAAGGGTAAGTGTGTTTCCTGATTTTACAATTGAGCCTGTACCTGCTGTTAAGCTGTACGTATAGTTACCCACTGTAGCAACTCCTGAAACTGTAAATGTAATTGAACCTGTTGCTCCTCCTTTACATAATACATCACTGGTTTTGTTTCCTGCAATAGCTATTGGAGTAACGGCATCAATTGTATATGATTCTGTATAGTAACATCCATTGGCATCGGTAACTCTGAATGAATAAGTTCCAGGTGTTAATCCTGCAAATGATGTTCCTGTTTGTTTTGCTCTGATAATTGGTGATGGAGCAATCGTTT
>NZ_WMID02000095.1 GCF_009711165.2 Flavobacterium sp. MC2016-06
GCTGGCGCAGTTGTATCTTCGATAGTAATTACCTGTGTAAAAGTTGTGCTGGTATTTAGACAGACATCTTTTGCGGTCCAAGTATTAGTGTAAGTTCCAGAATTGGCACAGCTTCCTGCAGTAAATTCCCCGCTTGTTTTAGTATATGTTACAGTTCCTCCGCAGTTATCAGTAGCAGTCGGCGCTTGATTTTGAGCAGCACTTAATCCGCTTGTGTCACTGCACTGCAGCGTTACATTAAGCGTCCCTGCTTGAGTTGTCCAAGCTGGCGCAGTTGTATCTTCGATAGTAATTACCTGTGTAAAAGTTGTGCTGGTATTTAGACAGACATCTTTTGCGGTCCAAGTATTGGTGTAAGTTCCAGAATTGGCACAGCTTCCTGCGGTAAATTCCCCACTTGTTTTAGTATACGTTACAGTTCCTCCGCAGTTATCAGTGGCAGTCGGCGCTTGATTTTGAGCAGCACTCAATCCGCTTGTGTCACTGCACTGCAGCGTTACATTAAGCGTTCCTGCTTGAGTTGTCCAAGCTGGCGCAGTTGTGTCTTCGATAGTAATTACCTGTGTGAAAGTTGTGCTGGTATTTAGACAGACATCTTTTGCGGTCCAAGTGTTGGTGTAAGTTCC
>NZ_WMID02000096.1 GCF_009711165.2 Flavobacterium sp. MC2016-06
AACCGAGATCTACACTCGACTAGTCGTCGGCAGCGTCATATGTTTATAAGAGACAGGGTTTCAGGTTTCAGGTTTCAGGTTTCAGGTTTCAGGTTTCAGGTTTCAGGTTTCAGGTTTCTAACTTTGTCAAAGTTTTGAACTTTGACAAAGTTTACGCAAAGTAACCCGCAATCTTGTCATTCTGAGGTACGAAGAATCTTCGCAAGAAACTCCGCAAAGATTAGAAAATCTGTAGTTTTCAACTTTGTCAAAGTTCAAAACTTTGACAAAGTTTACGCAAAGTAACCCGCAATCTTGTCATTCCGAGGTACGAAGAATCTTCGCAAGAAACTCCGCAAAGATTAGGAAATCTGCAGTTTTCAACTTTGTCAAAGTTCAAAACTTTGACAAAGTTTACGCAAAGTAACCCACAATCTTGTCATTTCTACGGAGGAGAAATCACACTAGAAACTCCATCTTAAATGTCGCCAATCTTTGTCGATTTACGAGTGCGATTTCTCCTCCGTCGAAATTGTAAATGTTAGATATTTCGGTAACAAAATTTAACTTTAATAAATTTTGTTACGATGAGAAATAATAGCAAGGATTCGACATTAGAGAGA
>NZ_WMID02000097.1 GCF_009711165.2 Flavobacterium sp. MC2016-06
TCAAACCAAAACCTGTGAAATAATACAATTCAAGTCTTAAAAGGAAAAACTCAAGATTACTTACACATCAAATCCTATCGCTTTTCAAACATAGCCCACGTTTTCAACCGTGGGTTACGTAATGATAATATATTGTGCTCCAGCGGTTGAAACCGCTGGCTATGTTTTGAATATTGTATTGATTTTAAAATATTTAGAATTTCGACTCCTCTGAACAAAACCTATTATTCATTTTAAATGCCCGAAAAGTCTTTTACTTTAACTTACTCCTTAACACGAAAAAGATTTTTTTTTAAAATCAAACCAAAACCTGTGAAATAATACAATTCAAGTCTTAAAAGGAAAAACTCAACATTCCTTACAATCACATTCTATGGCTTTTCAAACATAGCCCACGGTTTCAACCGTGGGTTACGTAATGATAATATATTGTGCTCCAGCGGTTGAAACCGCTGGCTATGTTTTGAATATTGTATTGATTTTAAAATATTTAGAATTTCGACTCCTCTGAACAAAACCTGTTATTCATTTTAAATGCCCGAAAAGTCTTTTTACTTTAACTTTCTCCTTAACACGAAAAAGACTT
>NZ_WMID02000098.1 GCF_009711165.2 Flavobacterium sp. MC2016-06
GTTATGAGCATTTAGGTTTTTTGCCCAGTATTGTTATCGGAATTTCTATTGGCTTTATTGTAATTGTTTTTGAGAAACGGCTCATCAACTTAAACAATTATCCATTTGTAATTGCGATGCTTTTAAAAGCGCTTATTTACAGTTTTAGCATATTGATATTTTTAATTCTTTTTGTTGTTGTATTTCCCGATCGCACAGATATATCTACACAAAGTTAGCGCAGATTTGCAATCTGTGCCCGCAAAGTGAGGCAGATGTCGATATTAAACAATGCAAAAAGTACAGTGTAAAGCTGTGCTTTTTTTATTTTTGTAAGAATAAGTATATTTGTAGGAATAAAAGGAATATGTCAACCAAATACAAAGCAACAACTACAGAAGAAGCTTATTTTATTACCATAACCATCGTAGGGTGGATTGATGTTTTTACTAGACTCAATCAAAAAAAAAAATTGATTAATGCTTTGCAATAATGTCAGAGAAATAAAGGTTTAGATTTATACATATTGTATAATGGGCAGTCATATACATTTGCTTTGTAAAGGAACAGAAGGTTTTATATTGTCTGATATTATAAGA
>NZ_WMID02000099.1 GCF_009711165.2 Flavobacterium sp. MC2016-06
ATTGTTACTTCTGATGCTGTTACCGCCTGTCCGTTTCTGGTATCATTGCTTAATATGCTGATAATATTCTGTGTCTGATTAGATACAGATACTGCTGATGGACTGTCGTCTGTAGCGCAAATAAAATCAGAAATTGTAATATCTGAAGAAGCTAAAGATTCACAACCTAAAGAATTTATAACTGTATAATTATATGTATTTCCTGGAAGCAATCCAGAAATTGTTGTTGTCGTAGTATTTCCAGTAATATTCCCTGGATTTATTGTCCAAGTTCCCGTTGGAAGACCGCTTAGGTCAACACTAGCAGTCGATACTGAACATGTTAACTGATGAATTGTACTAACAATTGGCGCTGACAATGTAGTATTTACTGTAACTGATACTGAAGTTCTAGTGCTCTCACATCCGTTTACCGTCTGGCTTGCATAATAAGTGCCTGTAACCAATGTTTCTGTTCCGGTGTATAAAGTACCGCCTGTTGAAGCGCTGTACCATTTTACTGATGTGCCTGTTACTGCTAAATCACTTACTTTTTTAGCATC
>NZ_WMID02000100.1 GCF_009711165.2 Flavobacterium sp. MC2016-06
TAGTTTGGTATGCAGCTGCAACAGGCGGAACAGCAATTGCTCCAGCAACAGCTCTAACAACAGGAGTTTATTACGCAGCTTTATTAGATGCAGTAACAGGATGCGAAAGTTCAGTTAGATTAGCCGTTACAATTTCAGTAACTGATCCAGGCACACCTACAACAACAGATACCACACAAGATTTCTGTTTAGTAAATGCTCCGACATTTGCTGGTATTCAGACCAACGAAACAAACGTAGTTTGGTATGCAGCTGCAACAGGCGGAACAGCTATTGCTCCGGCAACAGTATTAACAACTGGAGTTTATTACGCAGCTTTATTAGATGCAGTAACAGGATGTGAAAGTGCTGTTAGATTAGCCGTTACCATTTCAGTAACAGATCCGGCAACACCTACTACAACAGATACTATACAGGATTTCTGTTTAGTAAATGCACCAACTTTTGCAAGTATTCAGACAAATGAAACAAATGTGGTTTGGTACAATGCTGCAGCAGGCGGCACAGCAATTCCAGCGGC
>NZ_WMID02000101.1 GCF_009711165.2 Flavobacterium sp. MC2016-06
GCATTTCTTTCATAAGTTTCTTTAATCACTTTTTTAAGAAGTTCATTCTCTGGCATATCTACCATTGGTGCTAATCCGCCTGGTACAAAAACAGCATCATATTTACTTACATCTACTGTTGATAATTTAACGGCTTTCTGCATCGCTTCCCATCCTTTACCTGTTAAAAAGGCAAGATTTGCTGGGTCATTTGCTAAAGCAAGAGCATCTAAATAAGGAGTATCTCCTGTTAAACTTGCAAAATCTATTTGATATCCTGCTTTATCAAATTCAGCATAAGGATGTGCTACTTCTGGAAGAAATGTTCCTGTTCTTCTGTTGTTTGGTCCAATTGTATTGGCATTGGATACAATAATTAAAATCTTTTTCATTTTTGTTTCGTTTTTAAGGGTTGTTTTTTGTTTTGCTGCGGTATCTTCTTTTTTATTTTGTGCATAAGAAGAAGAAAAAGCAAGTGCTAATGTTATCATTATAAATTTTTTCATTTTGATAAGTTTTAAAGTGTTAGTGAATTATTTA
>NZ_WMID02000102.1 GCF_009711165.2 Flavobacterium sp. MC2016-06
AACATTATTTGAACTGTAACCGCTTCCGTTGAAGCTGTATTCGTATGGTGTTGTTCCTGTTCCTGCTGTAACGTTTATCGTAACTGTTCCAGCTACTTTTCCGTTAGTTGTATTACATGTAAAGCCAACCTCTGCAACTGTAGCTGCTAATGTTGATGGCTGAGTCAATGTAACAGCAACCGTATTTTTACAACCTTTACTATCCTTAACATAGAAAGTGTAAGAACCAGCTGTTAATCCAGTAAATAAAGAAGTTACAGAATAAGTAACATCATCTTTACTAAATGTATATCCGCCTGAACCTCCTGCTCCTGTTAATTGTACAGTACCATTTGCAGCACCAAAACATTTTGGCATTACTGCTGTATACGTTACTGTAGGGTTAGTAATTGGAGCAACTGTAGCTGTAGCAACTTTAGTACACCCATTTGCATCTGTTATTCTAAAATTATAAGTTGCTGCTGTCGGTGTAGAGTAAGTATTACCAGCCATAGCTGTGTAAGTAGTTCCTCCGTCAG
>NZ_WMID02000103.1 GCF_009711165.2 Flavobacterium sp. MC2016-06
TATTCAATTTGTGATAAAACCAACGCATCAAACTGTGATACAGCAATAGTTAGTTTAACGGTACTTCCTATAATCGATGCGGTAACAGAAACTACTACAGCGATCAACGGAAACATCGGAGGCACAACAGCATCGTTAACGGCTAATGATACCTTAAATGGAAACCCTGTAACAGTTGGTACAGGCGCAGGTGAGGTAAGCTTCACCTTAGTGAGCACCCTTCCGGCAGGTTTAACAATGAATGCGGATCAGACTATTACCGTAGCAGCAGGCACTCCGTCAGGAAACTACACGGTGCAGTATACCATCTGTGACAACGACCACTCAGGAAACTGTGATACTGTCAGCAGTACTATTGCAGTAATCGGAGATACATTAATTGCTACAGACGACAGTCCATCAGCAGTATCTGTATCTAACCAGACACAGAATATTATCAGCATATTAAGCAATGATACCAGAAACGGACAGGCGGTAACAGCATCAGAAGTAACAAT
>NZ_WMID02000104.1 GCF_009711165.2 Flavobacterium sp. MC2016-06
CAGTCTGATGGTTCGATCGCATACTTAGGCCGAATAGATAATCAGGTTAAGATAAGAGGAAACAGAATTGAATTGGGCGAGGTTGAAACTGCGATTTTAGAATTTGATGCTATTCAGCAAGTGGTGGTAATGGCACAGGAATTAAAGTCAGAAAAAGTTCTGGGAGCTTATATCGTTTCTGAAAAAACGGTGGATAAAACCGCACTTCGAAGCTTTCTTCAGGGGAGATTACCAGATTATATGGTTCCTGGATTCTATATCGAAATACCACATTTCCCTTTGACTTCTAGTGGCAAGATCGACAGAAAAGCACTTCCGTCAATATCATCAGAAGATATCGTTCGCAAAGAATATGTTGCACCTCAAAATGTAATCGAAAGAGAATTGGTTTTGATCTGGCAAGAGGTATTAGGTATAGAAAAAATAGGAATACATGATGATTTCTTTGAATTAGGCGGACACAGTTTAATAGTAGGTCAGGTAATC
>NZ_WMID02000105.1 GCF_009711165.2 Flavobacterium sp. MC2016-06
GTGTCATTGCTTAAAGCGTTTACAATACTCTGCGCCTGTGCTGATGCAGTTACCGATGAAGGTGTGTCTGCATTGGCAGTTAATGTATCTCCTGTTACGGTGATGTAACTCTTAACAGTATCACAGTTTGATGCGTGGTCGTTATCACAGATCGTGTATTCTACTTCATAACTTCCTGATAAGGTTCCAGAAGCTACCGTGATAGTCTGGTCGGCATTCATGGTTAAATCTGCCGGAAGGGTGCTCACTAAGGTGAAGCTTACTTCTCCTGCGCCTGTGCCGACTGTTACAGGGTTTCCATTTAAGGTATCATTAGCCGTTAACGCTGTTGTGGTGCCTCCGATGTTGCCGTTGATCGCTGTCGTGGTTTCTGTGACTGCATCGATTACTGGGATTACAGCCGGTAGTGTTACTGTTAAGGTAACTGAAGCGGTGCTGCAGTTGCTTGGATTTAATTTATCACAAATTGAATAATCTAATGTATA
>NZ_WMID02000106.1 GCF_009711165.2 Flavobacterium sp. MC2016-06
TTTCTCAAAAACAATTACAATAAAGCCAATAGAAATTCCGATAACAATACTGGGCAAAAAACCTAAATGCTCATAACTCGCTCCTACATCGGTAATCATTCCGTAAAACAATCCTAAGATACCGCCAATAATAACAGCTTTATAAAATATGCTGTACTTTCTAAAAAAGGGAATTTTTGGTACAATCATATTACTATTGTTTTAGATTATTTATTACGAGACTTGCTTAAATAAAAAATATTGACTCCCAATATAAAGAGATTGGTAATGATTATTGGCCATGAAGTGGCGAGCATAAAACCATAAATAACAAACAAAGAGCATCCAATTGAGTTTACTATTCGTAAAGCATTAATATTTTTCATCAAGAATGAAACCATCAATGCAAATGATGCCAGATAACCTACAGCTTCTGTTAAAGTAATATCCATCATTTTTTAGATTTAATGAGATATAAAAATACGATATTG
>NZ_WMID02000107.1 GCF_009711165.2 Flavobacterium sp. MC2016-06
TCATTTCCAGATGTTTTTATTTCTACCTATACTTATAATCCTTTGGTTGGTGTTACCAGTATGACAGATCCTAAAGGAGTTTCTACCTATTATGAATACGATTCTTTTGGCAGATTAAAATTTGTAAAAGATAAAGATTTAAATGTAGTTCAAAAGTATTGTTATAATTATAAAGGACAGCAGATCGACTGCGGAGATAATAGTTCGACAACTGTTATTGTGTATAAAAGTACAGCCAGAAGCGGTTCTTTTACCAAAAATAACTGTGCTTCAGGTGGTACAGCTTCAAGCTTGACTTACAGCCAGGCAGAAGGAGTATTGACGTCTACTCTTTCACAAGCTGATGCAGATGCATCAGGGTTAACCAAATTTAATACAGACGGTCAGGCTTATGCTAATACAAACGGCACTTGTACTTTCAGCAGTATTGCCAGAAGCGGATCGTTTA
>NZ_WMID02000108.1 GCF_009711165.2 Flavobacterium sp. MC2016-06
ATCTTTAATTATATTAACTGCGCCTATTTTTTTTGCCACAGATTTCACAGATTCACACAGATTAGAAAATCTTTTATGATCCTTTAATCTGTGGCAAAAAGAAAAAATAACACTTTTTATTTCATGCTATGATCCTGCAAGGTTTTCAAAACCTTGTAGGTTTCTATGACTCTGCAATTATAAATTCACTTTTATACTTTGATTAATCATACCTGCAAGGTTTTGGAAACCTTGCAGGAAAAAAACTGAAATATTTAATTATATTAACTGTGCCTGTTTTTTGCCGCAGATTTCACAGATTCACACAGATTAAAAAATCTTTTATAATCCTTTAATCTGTGGCAAAAAGAAAAAATAACACTTTTTATTTCATGCTATGATCCTGCAAGGTTTTCAAAACCTTGTAGGTTTCTATGACTCTGCAATTATAAATTCACTTTTAT
>NZ_WMID02000109.1 GCF_009711165.2 Flavobacterium sp. MC2016-06
TGCTCTTCAAATAAATCAACTACAGTTTTATCTTTTGGATAAAGTACTTCGGTATCATTAAAATCAAATACTAATTGCTGTTTTTCTGTCTCGGTCAAATAATCGATTTGCTCGATAGCTGTCAAAGGATTTTCTACTAATTGGGTCAAAAGATTTTCAAAATGAGAAAACATTTTTTCGATCAGATATCCTTCATAAATATCTGTATTGTATTCTATTGTAAGATGTAACGAATCTGTTTCTACAAATCTGAAACTAATATCAACTTGGGCTGTTTTAACATCAAAATCAAAAGAGTTTATTTCGATATCTGATAATTCTTCAGTATTTATATTTTTTAGTTGTGACTGATTTTGCAACACCACCAAAACATCAAATAAAGCAGAACGGCTTGAATCGCGTTTTAGATTCAATTGGCTTACCAGCAAATCAAAAGGATA
>NZ_WMID02000110.1 GCF_009711165.2 Flavobacterium sp. MC2016-06
TGCTCTTCAAATAAATCAACTACAGTTTTATCTTTTGGATAAAGTACTTCGGTATCATTAAAATCAAATACTAATTGTTGTTTTTCTGTCTCGGTCAAATAATCGATTTGCTCGATAGCCAACAAAGGATTTTCTACTAATTGGGTCAAAAGATTTTCAAAATGAGAAAACATTTTTTCGATCAGATACCCTTCATAAATATCGGTATTGTATTCTATTGTAAGATGTAACGAATCTGTTTCTACAAATCTGAAACTAATATCAACCTGAGCTGTTTTAACATTAAAATCAAAAGAGTTTATTTTAATATCTGATAATTCTTCAGTATTTATATTTTTTAATTGTGACTGATTTTGCAACACTACCAAAACATCAAATAAAGCAGAACGGCTTGAATCGCGTTTTAGATTCAATTGGCTTACCAGCAAATCAAAAGGATA
>NZ_WMID02000111.1 GCF_009711165.2 Flavobacterium sp. MC2016-06
TTTTCTGACAATCTCATATTGAAATCATCTTTACCTCTGCTGTCTGTATGAGAATTAACCTGGATCGAAATACTTGGGCGTGTTCTAAGTAATTCAACTACTTTATCCAATTCTGTTTTAGATGATTCTCTGATTTTGTATCCATTATAATCGAAGTAAATCGGTTTCAGGTTTAATATTTTTGTTAAATCTACTCCAGGGTCTATCGTAACTAATTTATTATCTACTATCACCTGCATTTCATTGTATAAATTCAATGAAACTTCTCTTTTCTCTTCTGGTTTTAAGGCTGGAACATGCACTATTGCCTGAATATATCCCGGCTTTTTGTACACTGTTTTATATATTTTTAAGGGTTCTACATCAAAAGCATATTTACCATCTTTATCGGTATAATAGGTTTTAATTTTTTCATCTGATGCAGTACGCAG
>NZ_WMID02000112.1 GCF_009711165.2 Flavobacterium sp. MC2016-06
TTTTCTGACAATCTCATATTGAAATCATCTTTACCTCTGCTGTCTGTATGAGAATTAACCTGGATCGAAATACTTGGTCTAATACTCAATAATTGAACAACTTTATCCAATTCTGTTTTAGAAGATTCTCTGATTTTATATCCATTATAATCAAAGTAAATCGGCTTCAGATTAAGAATTTTGGCTAAATCGTCATCTTCTTTAATAGTAACAAGTCTATCATCCACTTTAATCTGCATTTCATTGTATAAATTCAAAGAAACTTCTCTTTTCTCTTCTGGTTTTAAGGCAGGAACATGTACTATTGCCTGAATATATCCCGGCTTTTTGTACACTGTTTTATATGTTTTTAAAGGTTCTACATCAAAAGCATATTTACCATCTTTATCGGTATAATAGGTTTTAATTTTTTCATCTGATGCAGTACGCAG
>NZ_WMID02000113.1 GCF_009711165.2 Flavobacterium sp. MC2016-06
GCTGAACTTTGTTTTGCTCTAACAATTGGAGATAGTATCTCATATTGAAGTGCTCCAACTCCGTTTGTAGCTGTTAAAGTAACTGTACTTGCTGGTGCATTACATGTTACTGATGTAGCCGCAAAGTTTAGATCAGTCGGTTTGTTTAGAGCTGGTATGTTAACTGATACCGGAGCTGCAATGAAACAGCCGTTAGCATCTCTTACATAAGCCGTTACCGTACCTGATGCGTAAGTTGAATACGTATTAGTTGATGTGTAATTAACTCCTGCATCAAAACTATACTGATAAGGCGCTGTTCCTGTACCTGCCGTAACATTTACTGTAACTAAGGCTGGCTGTGTAGCATTTCCTGTTCCACAAGTCAAGCTTTGAGTTAACACTGCTGTAGCTGCTAGAGCTGTAGGCTG
>NZ_WMID02000114.1 GCF_009711165.2 Flavobacterium sp. MC2016-06
TGTGATGCTGATGTTTCGAATATTGTAAAAACAAGCGGTCAGTTTATGGCTTCTGAAGGCTGTGCTAATTCTGGAACATATACTAATACTTGGACTGCAAAAGATAATTGCGGTAATATCTCTGGTATTTTCACGCAGGTGATAACTATTCAAGACACTACTGCGCCAGCTTGGACAACACAAGAAGGAACTTTAAATCAAACTATAGAATGCAGTAATACTGAAGCTTTAGCTTCCGCGCAAGCGCAATTTCCAACTGCAAATGATAATTGTGATGCTGATGTTTCGAATATTGTAAAAACAAGCGGTCAATTTGTAGCTTCTGAAGGCTGTGCTAATTCTGGAACGTATACTAATACTTGGACAGTAAAAGACGATTGTGGTAATACTTCTGAAACTTT
>NZ_WMID02000115.1 GCF_009711165.2 Flavobacterium sp. MC2016-06
CAATGCTTCCTGTTTGATTCCAAGCATTTCTCTGAAACGTTTTACGTTTCTTCCCTGATGTATTTTCTGTTCCATAATGAGTATCAATTTTCTGAAGGCTCAAAGATAAAGCCATTTCTATTAAAAAGTCTGAATTTCAAAGATAAAAAAATATCCGAAAAGTTAGGCAGATAAAACGTATTAAAAAATACAAAGAGACCCAATATTAAACCGTACTTTTTATGTCTCTAAGAATGTATTGCATTGATTTAAAACAAAGAAGCAAAGCAGATATTTCGAAAATCTAAAAAAATAGATTAAAAAAATATCCAACAATATCGTATTTTTATATCTCATTAAATCTAAAAAATGATGGATATTACTTTAACAGAAGCTGTAGGTTATCTGGC
>NZ_WMID02000116.1 GCF_009711165.2 Flavobacterium sp. MC2016-06
CAATGCTTCCTGTTTGATTCCAAGCATTTCTCTGAAACGTTTTACGTTTCTTCCCTGATGTATTTTCTGTTCCATAACGAATATCAATTTTCTGAAGGCTCAAAGATAAAGCCATTTGTATTAAAAAGTCTGAATTTCAAAGATAAAAAAATATCCGAAAAGTTAGGCAGATAAAACGTATTAAAAAATATAAAGAGACCCAATATTAAACCGTACTTTTATGTTCCTAAGAATGTATTACATTGATTTAGAAAAAAGTATCAAAGCAGATATTTCGAAAATCTAAAAAAATAGATTAAAAAAATATCCAGCAATATCGTATTTTTATATCTCATTAAATCTAAAAAATGATGGATATTACTTTAACAGAAGCTGTAGGTTATCTGGC
>NZ_WMID02000117.1 GCF_009711165.2 Flavobacterium sp. MC2016-06
TATAAAGTACCGCCTGCTGCTGCGCTGTACCATTTTACTGATGTGCCTGTTACTGCTAAATCACTTACTTTTTTAGCATCACCTGAACAGAATGTCTGAGCTGAAGCTGTAGGTGCTGCTGGTGTAGTGTTTACGGTAACTGATACTGAAGTTCTAGTGCTCTCACATCCGCTTACCGTCTGGCTTGCATAATAAGTGCCTGTAACTAATGTTTCTGTTCCGGTATATAAAGTACCGCCTGTTAAAGCGCTGTACCATTTTACTGATGTGCCTGTTACTGCTAAATCACTTACTTTTTTAGCATCGCCTGAACAAAAAGTCTGTGCTGAAGCTGTAGGTGCTGCTGGTGTAGTATTTACGGTAAC
>NZ_WMID02000118.1 GCF_009711165.2 Flavobacterium sp. MC2016-06
CAGGCGGTACTTTATACACAGGAACTGAGACATTAGTTACAGGCACTTATTATGCAAGCCAGACGGTAAGCGGATGTGAGAGCACTAGAACTTCAGTATCAGTTACAGTAAATACTACACCATCGGCACCAACAGCTTCGGCTCAGACTTTTTGTTCAGGTGATGCTAAAAAAGTAAGTGATTTAGCAGTAACAGGCACATCAGTAAAATGGTACAGCGCTTTAACAGGCGGTACTTTATATACCGGAACAGAAACATTAGTTACAGGCACTTATTATGCAAGCCAGACGGTAAGCGGATGTGAGAGCACTAGAACTTCAGTATCAGTTACCGTAAACACTACACCAGCAGCACCTACAGCTTC
>NZ_WMID02000119.1 GCF_009711165.2 Flavobacterium sp. MC2016-06
ATAAGTTCCAGGTGTTAATCCTGCAAATGATGTTCCTGTTTGTTTTGCTCTGATAATTGGTGATGGAGCAATCGTTTCATATTGAAGAGTTCCAACTCCGTTTACTGCTGTTACTGTTACAGTAGTTGATGTAGCTGTACATGTTACTGCAGCATTAGAGAATGTTAAATCCGTTGGAGGATTCAATTTCAATAATGTACCGCTTCCTGTAACTGGACATCCGCCTGCATCTCTAACTGAGTACGTATAAGCCTGATCTGATCCATTGTCATTTAATGTTAAAACATTATTTGAACTGTAACCGCTTCCGTTGAAACTGTATTGGTATGGTGTTGTTCCTGTTCCTGCTGTAACGTTTA
>NZ_WMID02000120.1 GCF_009711165.2 Flavobacterium sp. MC2016-06
GTAGCCTGACATCCTGTAATGTCATCTGTAACCACAATAGTCTGAGTTCCGATAGCCAATCCTGTTACATTTATAACTGAAGCACTTTGAGCTGTAACAGCTGCTGCTCCATTGATTGAATAACTGTAAGTTCCTGCAAAGTTGTTCACTGTAAATTGAACTGCTCCGTCTAAACCTCCATTACAAGAAACGTCTTTTATAACCTGTCCTGCAACAGTGATTTTAGTTACCGGCTGAACTGTATATGATTCTTGGTACGTACATCCGTTAGCATCTGTTACTTGGAATACATAAGTATCTGGAGCTAATGTTGTAAATACTGCTG
>NZ_WMID02000121.1 GCF_009711165.2 Flavobacterium sp. MC2016-06
CATGGGATGTTTATGTAAAAGATGCAAACGGCTGTATTACTAAAAACCCAATTACTCTTGTTGGTGATGCACTTCCTACAGTAACTTCAGTTACAGTAAACAACCAATGTACTGCTTCAGGTTCAGGATTTACCTTTACAGCAGTTGGAACGGGACTTGCGCCATTAACGTACAGTATCAATGGAACTACGTTCCAGTCAAGCGGTACCTTTACAGTTGCAGCAGGCACATATACCGTCACAGTAAAAGATAAAAACGGATGTACAGCTTCGGCTTCACCGGTAACAGTTTATCCACAGCTTACATCTGTAGCTGCGGT